>CAWKGC010000022.1:0-452364 GCA_963849005.1 uncultured beta proteobacterium
CGCGCATCGGCGACGTGACGATCCTCGCGCCCTGAGGATCTCGGGCGTGGGAAAAAATGCGCGCCGAGCGCATCGAGAAGCCGAAGTCGATCGACGTTTCGATCAAGGTCAACTCCGTGGTCTCGCAGGGCAACGAAGCGACCGCCGTGGTCGTGCAGGGCTACAAGTCCGACACGCTGAAGAGCAACAACACCAAGACCTTCAAGCTGGTCAAGGTCGGCGACAAATGGCTGATCAAGCAGGAGCGCGTCGGCGGTTGAACGCAGCGTCCTCTCCCTCGGGCCGCGGCGGGCTCCTGCGGCCTCTTTCGCGTCTCCTTCTCGCCCTCGTCCTCGCGTCGCCGATGGCGCGCGCCGACGGCGCCAATGTCCCCAGCTCGCAGCCCACGTCGCAAAGCGAAGTCGAGGCGGCGCTGGTGCGCGCGATCGTGCTGCTGCGCGAAAGCGGGCTGAAGAGCGCGCTCGCCGAGATCGAGCAGATCGTCGCGAAAGCGCCGAATTTCCGCCTGGGCCACCTGATCAAGGGCGACATCCTCATGGCCTATGCCGGCAACCCGGTCGCGTTCGGCCCGGTGTCGAGCGCCTCGGCCGGGATGGCGCCATTGCAGCACGAGGCACGCGTGCGCCTGCAGCGTTTCCTCGACGCCCCGCCCCCGGATTTCCTGCCGCAATCGCTCCTGCAACTGAGCGCCTGGCAGGAACACGCCGTGCTGATCGATACGTCGCGCTCCCGCCTCTACGTCTTCGCCAACGACAACGGGCGCCCGCGCTACGTCACGGATTTCTATGTGAGCGTCGGCAAGAACGGCGTGGACAAGCAGCGCGAAGGCGACCAGCGCACGCCGATCGGCGTCTACACGATCACTTCATCGAAGGAGAAGCTGCCGGATTTCTACGGCTCCGGCGCCTTCCCGATCAGTTACCCGAACGACTGGGATCGCCGCCTCGGGCGCGACGGCCACGGCATCTGGCTGCATGGCACGCCGTCGGAGACCTACAGCCGGCCGCCGCTTGCCACCGACGGCTGCGTGGTTCTCACCAACGACGACCTCGCGCGCCTGACGCGATTCGTCGACGTGGGACGCACGCCCGTCGTGATCAGCCACCGCGTCGACTGGCAGGCGCCAGAGCGCTGGGATGCCGATCGCGCCAGCTTCCTGTCAAGTTTCGAGAAATGGCGCGCCGACTGGGAGTCCAACCAGGTCGATGCCTACCTCGGGCACTATTCACCGCGCTTTTCGAGCGACGGCAAGGACCTGGCCGGATGGACCGCGCACAAGCGCAAGGTCGCCGCGGGAAAGAGCTGGATCAAGGTGAACGTGCCGACGATGAGCGCCGTGGCCTACCCCGGCGTCGACGCGGAGATGATGATGGTCACCTTCGAACAGGACTATCGCTCGAACAACCTGTCGAACCGCACCTTCAAGCGCCAGTACTGGGTCCGCGAAGGCGACGCGTGGCGGATCCTGCATGAATCCGTGATTTCCTGAAGTTTCTTTCCTTGCCCGAACCCCTGAAGAGGATTGCCCGATGTCCCGTACCAGCACGCTCCTGACCGCCCTTTTTTCCACCTTCGCCCTCGCGCTGCCCCTGGCCGCGTTCGCGCAGGCCAAGCCCGCCGCCGACGCGAAGGTCGCCGGCGCCAAGGCCGCCGCTTCCTGCTCCGCCCAACTGAAAGGATCCACCCCCGTGAAAGTCAAGTTCACCACCAACCTCGGCGCCTTCACTGTCGAAGTCGACAAGGAAAAGGCGCCCATCAGCGCCGAGAACTTCCTGAAGTACGTCGAGAGCGGCCACTACAACGGCACCATCTTCCACCGCGTCATCGACGGCTTCATGGTGCAAGGCGGCGGAATGAACAAGGACATGAGCGAAAAACCGGGCCGCCCCCCGATCAAGAACGAGTCGACCAACGGCCTGAAGAACACCCAGTACACCCTCGCGATGGCGCGCACCGGCGTGCGCGATTCCGCGAGCTCGCAGTTCTTCATCAACGTGAAAGACAACGACTTCCTGAATTATTCCGGCGAAACCCCGCAAGGCTGGGGCTACGCTGTGTTCGGCAAGGTGGTCGAAGGCACCGATGTGATCGACAAGATGAAGAAGGTCCCCACCGGCAACAAGGGCATGCACCAGAACGTGCCGCTCGAGCCGATCGTGGTCGAAAAAGCGGAGTGCGTCTGAACCGCTGCTGACGCAACTGCCGGAAGGGGCGGGCGACACCCGCCCCTTTTCACATGCCGACCACGCTTTTCATCTCCGACCTGCACCTCGACGACGCGCGCGAGCGCACCAACGAGTTCTTCCTCGCCTTCATGGCGGGCCCGGCAACGCGCGCCGAAGCGCTCTACATCCTGGGCGACCTGTTCGAGTTCTGGATTGGCGACGACGCGATCGGCCTGCCGCTGAACCGCATGGTGGTCGACGCCCTCGCCGCGCTTTCGCGTCGCGGCACACGGCTGTACTTCATGCATGGCAACCGCGATTTCCTGGTGAGGGACGGCTTTGCCGCCGCTACCGGGGCGACATTGCTCGCGGACCCGACCGAGGTCGACCTCTACGGGCGCCACACCCTCCTGATGCATGGCGACACGCTGTGCACCGACGACGTCGCCTACCAGAAGTTCCGGATGCAGGTGCATGATCCGGCGCAGCAGGCGGCGTTCCTCTCGCGCACCATGGCCGAGCGGGACGCTTTCGTGCGCGGCGTGCGCAGCCAGAGCGATGCCGCCAAGGCAGGCAAGAGCGAAGAGATCATGGATGTGGCCCCCCGTGCCGTGGAAGAAATGCTCAGGCAGCATGCTTATCCGACGCTGATCCACGGCCACACGCACCGGCCCGCGACGCATGTGCTGGAGGTCGACGGGCACCGCTGCGAACGCTGGGTGCTTACCGACTGGTACGAAAGCGGCGGCTACCTCGAGGTCACGCCCGCTGGCTGGACCGCGCGCGCGATCGCCGCCTGAATCGCCGGCAGGGCCTCGCGCGTCGCCTGCTCGGCGATCGCGATGAGCCTCTTGCGGTACTCGACCGAACCGCCGGCGTAGTAGCCGATATCGGGGTGGATCACGACATCGGCCCCGACCGATTCGGTTGCGATCATCGCGGCCCGCTTCCGGTCGCGCGCGCGCCATTCCTCCGGCACCGATGGGGGCGTGTTTTCCACGTACGCCGAGACGTCGACCGCAATCACGACGACGGCACCCAGGTTGCGGGCGGCACGCACGGGGACGGGGCTGGACTCGTCGCCGTCGACGTAGGTCTCGCCGCCGAAACTCACCGGCAGGAACAGGTCGTCGATCGCGCTGGAGGCGCGCACCGCGAGCCCCGCATGGCCGTGGTTGAAAGTCACGGTCGCGCCGTCCCGCATTCGCGTGGCCACCGCCGCGGCACCCGTTCCCAGCCCCTGCATCGGGCGGCCTTCCAGCTTCGACTGAACGAAGGACTGCAGGGCGATCCCCTTCGACTTGCCGGCGCTCCACATCGCGGACACGTCGAGAAAGACGACCGGGCTGGTGTCGAGCGCCATTGCCTCTAGGTCCAGCCCGCTGAAACCGCCTGCGTGGAAGGCGCCCACCAGGGCGCCGATGCTGCTGCCCACGACGTAGTCGGGGCGTATGCCGGCGGCATCGAGCACCTTGAGCACGCCGATGTGGGCGAAGCCGCGCGGCCCGCCCGAGCCGAGCACCAGCACCACCCTGGGCGGCTTCGCGGGCTGGACGAAACGCGGGAGTTCGCCCTCGGGAACGTGCTCCGGAACGAGGCTGCATCCGGCCCCCAGCGCGACGGCCAGCGCCGCCAGCAGGGTCTGCAGCGCGCCCTTCCGCATCATGTCGGAGAGCCGCGCGGGCAGGCCCGGCCGCTCAGGGAACAAGCCCGCGCGCAACGTCGGCGCGGATGTCCCCTGCCGCCTCGAGGCCGACGGAGAGCCGGACCAGTCCATCGGCAATGCCGGCCGCTTCGCGCTCGGCCACCGTCAGGCGGCCATGCGTGGTGGTGGCTGGATGGCAGATGGTCGACTTGGTGTCGCCGAAGTTGGCGGTGATGGAGATGAACCTGACCGCGTCGATCAGCTTCCATGCCGCCTGCTTCCCGCCCTTCACGACAAACGACAATACCGCGCCTCCTGCCGATTGCTGGCGCATCGCCAGCGCGTGCTGCGCATGCGAGGCAAGGCCCGGATAGAGGACGCGTTCGACCAACGGCTCGCTTTCCAGCCAGCGCGCCAGTTCCAGCGCGGTCGCCGATTGCGCGGCGAGGCGGATATTCAAGGTCTCCATGCCCTTCAGGAACACCCAGGCGTTGAAGGGGCTCAGCGCCGGGCCGGCGGTGCGCACGAAGGTGTAAAGCGGGCCGCTGACGAGGTCCTTGCGGCCGGCGATCGCCCCGCCCAGCGTCCTGCCCTGCCCGTCGAGATACTTGGTGGCGGAATGCACGACAAGGTCGGCGCCGTGCTCGATCGGCCGCTGAAGCGCGGGCGAACAGACGCAGTTGTCGACCGCCAGCACCGCGCCCGCCTTTTTCGCGATCGCCGCAATGCCGGCGATGTCGGCAATCTCGCAAACCGGGTTCGACGGCGTCTCGACAAAGAACAATCTCGTGTTCGGCCTCACCGCCGCGCGCCACGCGTCGAGACTGGTTGGATCGACCCAGGTGGTCTCGACGCCGAAGCGCCTGAGGATCTGGTCGAAGAGCGGCACCACGGTGCCGAAGACCCCGCGCGCCGAGATGAGGTGATCGCCGCTCTTCAGGAGGCCGAAGGCCAGCGTGGCGACGGCGGCCATCCCGGTGGACGTTGCGATGCAGGCCTCGGCCCCTTCGAGCGCAGCGAGCCGCTCCTGGAACATCGTCACCGTCGGGTTGGTGAAGCGCGAGTAGATGTTGCCGCCCTCTTCACCGGCAAATCGCGCCGCGGCCTGGGCCGCGCTCTTGTAGACGAAGCTCGAGGTGAGCGAGAGCGCCTCGGAATGCTCGTCGAAGTCGCTGCGCAGGATTCCGGCGCGGACCGCGAGGGTATCCGGCTTGAACTTCTCCGCCATGGCGTTCAGTCGATGGCCTGGAGGCCGAGGTCGAGCTGGTAGCTGGAAAGCCGCCCGGCGCTGCTCTCGCCGTCGCGGCGGTTGGCCTCGATGCCGGCAAGATAATCGCTGGACACGTCGCCGGTGATGTACAGGCCGTCGAAGCACGAGCAATCGAAGGTCTTGATCGACGGGTTGCCGGCGCGCACGTCCTCGACCAGCGCCGCGAGGTCCTGGTAGAAGACCGCGTCGGCACCGATCGCCTCGGCGATCTGCTTCTCGTCTCGCCCCGTGGCGATCAGCTCCGCGCGCGTCGGCATGTCGATGCCGTAAACGTTGGGGAAGCGCACCGGCGGCGCGGCGGAGGCGAAATACACCTTCTTCGCGCCGGACTCGCGCGCCATCATCACGATCTCGCGGCTGGTCGTGCCGCGCACGATCGAGTCGTCGACCAGCAGCACGTTCTTGTCCTTGAACTCCACCGGCATCGCGTTCAGCTTCTGCCTCACGCTCTTCTGGCGCATCTCCTGCCCGGGCATGATGAAGGTGCGGCCGATGTAGCGGTTCTTGATGAAGCCTTCCTGGTATTGAGCCCCAGTTTCTGCGCCACCTCCAGCGCGCTGGGGCGGCTCGAGTCCGGGATCGGGATGACGACGTCGATGTCCTTGTGCAGCCCCGAGGCCATGATCTTGTCGGCGAGCGTCTTGCCCATGTTGCGGCGGCTCTCGTAGACGGAGATGCCGTCGATCACCGAGTCGGGCCGCGCGAGGTAGACGTATTCGAAGATGCAGGGGTTGAGCGTCGGATTCTCGGCGCACTGGCGGCTGTAGAGGTTGCCGCTTTCGTCGACCAGCACGGCCTCGCCGGGCGCGACGTCGCGCATCGCCTTGAAGCCGAGGGTATCCAGCGCCACGCTCTCGGAGGCGACGATGAACTCCACGCCCTTCGCGGTATCGGCGCGGCCGATGACCAGCGGGCGGATGCCGCGCGGATCGCGGAACGCGAGCAGCCCGGCGCCCGCGACCAGCGCCACCACCGAATAGGCGCCCTTGCAACGGCGATGCACGCCCGCCACCGCGCGGAACACGCTTTCCGGGGTGAGCTTCACGCTGCCGTCGCAGGCGTCCTGCAGCTCGTGCGCGAGCACGTTCAGCAGCACTTCGGAGTCGGAGTTGGTGTTGACGTGCCTGCGATCCTCGAGATAGAGCTCGCGGCGCAGTTCCTCGGCGTTGACGAGGTTGCCGTTGTGGCCGAGCACGATGCCGAAAGGCGAGTTCACGTAGAAGGGCTGCGCTTCGGCGACCGAGGCAGCGGAACCTGCGGTCGGGTAGCGGCAATGGCCGATGCCCATGTTGCCGAGCAGGTTCGCGCATGTCGCGGGTGCGGAACACGTCGCGCACCAGCCCGCTGCCCTTGTGCATGTGGAAGGTGTGGCCTTCGGCCGTGCAGATGCCGGCGGCATCCTGGCCGCGGTGCTGCAGGACCGTCAGCCCGTCATAGAGAATCTGGTTGACGGGGCTGCGGGCGACGACGCCGACTATTCCGCACATGCTGGACCCTCGGGCGAATCGCCGTGCCGCGCGACGGGCGGCGACCCGTCGCAAGTGTAGTCGAAATGGGGGCGAGGGACCTTTGCGCAAGGCGGGGCATGGTCATGGAAGCGGCACGACCTTGCCCTCGACGCCGGAGCGCTTGAGCTGCTGCGGCGCCTTGTCTGCCGCTTCGCGCGTCGGGTAAGGGCCGGCCCTGAGGCGCGTGAGGTCGCCCGAGGAGGTTGCAATGAGCTCGGTGTAGTGCTTGACCTTGGCGGCATTAGCTTGTCCCGCGCCTGCTTCAGGCGGGCATCGTCCTTGAATGCGCCTATCTGCACGGCGAATCCTTCTACATTCGGTGCTCTCGGCTGCTTTGGCCGGTACGGGGTCGGCAACAGCGGCCGTCGCCTCGGGCACGACCGCGACCTTTGCGGGCGCGGACAGGTGCCGGGGTGATCGTGGCCACCGGCTTGGCCTCGGCTCGCCGGCTCGGCTGGTGCGGCAGCCTTGGGAATTCGGGGGCGCTCTTGGGCGGCTCGCTTGAGGGCGCCGGCGGGCATCGTCCTCGCGGGCTTTCGGCTTCTCCAGGGGCGGCGGCAGGGGCGCAACCGCGTCCTTGGCGGGAATGGCAAGTGACATGTCCTGCTTCTGCTCGCGGGGGGCCGGGATCGAGCAGCATCGGCAGGAAGACGACCATGGCGACGACGATGCAAAGGCGCCGATCAGGCGGCGGCGGCCTTTGCGGCGGACTTCCAGTGCTTCTGGCGTTGGTGTCGAGGCCATCGTAGTGTGCGGCGCGGCCCCTTGCGGGATCCGCAAGCCTATTGCGGCGCCTGCAGCGCCTCGGCGACAGTCAGGAAGGATCCAAAGACGATAATTCTATCATTCGCCCCGCCTCGCGGCGCGCAGTGTCCAATGCCGATGCAACACTCGAGAAACGGCGCGTGCGATCGCCCAGTCCCCGCGCGACGAGCACGTCGGCCAGTTGCCCCGCGCTCGCCCCTCGTGCGCCTGGCAGCGGCGCGACCAGCCATCGATCGATGCGCCCCGAAAGGGCCTCGACGACACCTGCGATGTCCTTGTCGGCTAGCATCGCGAACACCGCGGCCGTGCTTTCGCAATAGCCCATGTCGAGCAGCCCGTCGGCGAGCGCGCGGGCCGCATGCGGGTTGTGGGCAACGTCGAGGACAATCGTCGGCCGGCCCGGAAGCACTTGCATGCGGCCCGGCAACTGAACCCGCGTCAGCCCCAGCTTGATTTCGGCGAGCGATACCGGCAGCCGTTCGCGCAGCGCATCGAGGCGGCGAGCGCCGTCGAGGCATTCTTCAATTGCCACGCGCCACGCAGCGCCGGGATCGGCAGGGCATGATGCTTGCCGTGGCGGCCGTGGAACTGCCACTGGTTCGCCGCGCGGGTGAAACCGAAGTCGCGACCGAGCAACTGCAGGTCGGCACCGATCGCCTGCGCGTGCCGGACCAGCGATTGCGGTGGATCGGCATCGCCGAAGAAGGCCGGCTGCCCGGCGCGGAAAATGCCGGCCTTCTCGAAGCCGATCTTCTCGCGCGTGTCCCCGAGGAAGGCCTGGTGGTCGAGGTCGACGCTCGCGACGATGGCGCAGTCGGCATCGACGATATTGACCGCATCGAGCCTGCCGCCCAGCCCCACTTCGAGCACCAGCGCATCGAGCCCGGCGCGGCCGAAAAGGTCGAGCGCGCAAAGCGTGCCGAACTCGAAATAGGTCAGCGGCGTATCTCCACGCGCTGCCTCCACCCGCGCAAAGCCGTCGCACAGCGCCTCGTCCTTCGCATCCTCGCCATTGATCCGGACACGCTCGTTGTAGCGCAGCAGGTGGGGCGAGGTGTAAAGGCCGACCCGGTAGCCCGCTTCGAGGAGGATTTGCTCGAGGTACGCGCAAGTCGAGCCCTTGCCGTTGGTGCCGCCGACGGTGATCACCACCGGGGAACGGATCGATGCCCAGGCGTCCCGCGACCTCGGCCACGCGCTCGAGCCCGAGCGCAACCGCCACGGGATGCTGCCCCGAGATGTAATCGAGCCAGTCGGCGAGCGACTGCGGCGCGTTCATCGAGTTGCCGGGCGCCTCACGCCTCGGGCATCGGCTCGCGCTTGAGCAGGGTGGCGATCTGCGCGATCCGGTCGCGCATCTGGCGACGGTCGACGATCATGTCGATCGCCCCCTTGTCGAGCAGGAACTCGGCGCGCTGGAAACCTTCCGGCAGCGTTTCGCGCACGGTCTGCTCGATGACGCGGGGGCCGGCAAATCCGATCAGCGCGCCCGGCTCGGCGATCACCACATCGCCGATGAACGCGAAGCTCGCCGATACTCCGCCCATGGTCGGGTCGGTCAGCACCGAGATGAAGGGCTGCCTCGCTGCGGCGAGCTGGTGCAGCGCGGCGGTGGTCTTGGCCATCTGCATCAGGGAAAGGAGCCCTTCCTGCATGCGCGCCCCGCCCGTGGCGGTGAAGCAGATGAAAGGCGTGCGCTCGTCGCAGCAGGCCTGCACTGCGCGCACGAAACGCTCGCCGACCACCGACCCCATCGAGCCGCCGAGGAAGCCGAACTCGAATGCGGCGGCGACCACCGGGACTTGCTTCACCGCGCCCATCATCACCACCAGCGCATCGGTCTCGCCGGTCTCGCGCTCGGCCTCGTCGAGGCGCTCGGAATATCTGCGGCTGTCCTTGAACTTGAGCGGGTCGAGCGGAACGACTTCGGAGGCCAGTTCGGCGCGTCCCTCGGCATCGAGAAACACTTCCAGCCGCTGGCGTGCGGAAAGGCGGTTGTGGAATCCGCACTTCGGGCAGACATGCAGGTTGCTCTCGAGGTCGGTGAAATAGAGCACCGCCTCGCACGACGGGCATTTGCTCCAGAGCCCCTCGGGGACCGCCTTCTTCTGCTGCTCCTTGCCCTCGAACTTGATCTTGGGCGGCAGGAGCTTGCGGAACCAGCTCACGCCGGCACCTTGTCCATCGCAGCGCGGAATTCCGCGAGCAGCTTGCGCACCCGTGCCGCCGACTCGCCGGGCGCGGACGATTCGATCTCCTGCACGATGCGGCTGCCGATCACGACGGCATCCGCGCACTCGGCCACGAGGCGCGCGCGGTCGCGCCGTCGCGAATGCCGAAGCCGACGCCGACCGGCACCGAGGTGTGCTTCTTGATCCGGGCGATCATCTTCGCCACGTCCTTCGTGTCGATGTTCGCCGCCCCCGTCACCCCGCGCAGCGAAACGTAATACAGATAGCCTTTCGCCATGCGCGCGACCTGCTCGATCCGCTCCTCCGGCGTGGTCGGCGAAAGCAGGAAGATCGGTGCAATGCCGACGCTGGCGAGCACCGTGGTCAGGGCTTCGGCTTCTTCGGGCGGGTAGTCGACGACCAGCACCCCATCCACGCCCGCCTTCTTCGCGCGACGCGACGAAGGTCGCCAGTCCCATGCGCTCGATCGGGTTGGCGTAGCCCATCAGCACCACCGGCGTTTCCTTGTCCTTCTTGCGGAATGCGGCGACAAAGCCGATGACGTCGTGCAGCCCCACGTTGTGCTTGAGCGCGCGCTCGGAGGAGCGCTGGATCGCCGGGCCGTCGGCCATCGGGTCGGAGAACGGCACGCCGAGTTCGACCACGTCGGCGCCCGCCCTCCACCAGCGCATGCATGATCGCGACCGCTTCCTCGGGCCGCGGATCGCCGGCGGTGACGAAGGGGATCAACGCCTTGCGGCCCTTTGCCGCCAGGCGGGCGAACGTGGCATCGATGCGCGACATCAGCGGTTCTTCGGGTCGCAAGAGGGCGGCAGAAGAACTGCAGGCCGGAGCGCTCGGCCACCGTCGCCATGTCCTTGTCGCCGCGTCCGGAGAGGTTCACCAGCAGGATCCTGTCTGCGGGCAGGGTCGGCGCCATCTTCATCGCTTGCGCCACCGCATGGCTCGATTCCAGCGCCGGGATGATCCCTTCGGTGAGGCACAGGCGGTGGAACGCGGCCAGCGCCTCGTCATCGGTGACGGCAACGTACTGGGCGCGCCCCGTGTCCTTCAGCCACGCGTGCTCGGGGCCCACGCCGGGGTAATCGAGCCCGGCGGAGATCGAGTGCGTCTCGATGATCTGGCCGTTGGCGTCCTGCATCAGGTAGGTCCGGTTGCCATGCAGCACGCCGGGCGACCCGGCGGACAGCGATGCGGCGTGCTTGCCGGTCTCCAGCCCCAGGCCGCCGGCTTCCACGCCGATCAGCTTCACGGACTCGTCCGGAATGTAGGAATGGAAAATGCCCATCGCGTTCGAGCCGCCGCCGACACAGGCGAGCACGTAGTCGGGCTGGCGGCCGGCCATCTCCGGCATCTGCACGACGCATTCCTTGCCGACCACGGAATTGAAGTCGCGCACCATCATCGGATACGGGTGGGGGCCTGCGACCGTGCCGATGATGTAGTAGGTGTCCTCGATATTGGTGACCCAGTCGCGCATCGCCTCGTTGAGCGCGTCCTTCAGCGTCTTCGAGCCGCTTTCCACCGGCACCACCGTCGCCCCGAGCAACTTCATGCGATACACGTTCTGCGCCTGGCGCTTGATGTCCTCGGAGCCCATGTACACCACGCAGTCCATGCCGAAGCGCGCGGCCACCGTGGCGCTCGCCACGCCGTGCTGGCCCGCGCCGGTCTCGGCGATCACGCGCTTCTTGCCCATGCTTTCGCGCGAGCAGCGCCTGGCCGATGGCGTTGTTGATCTTGTGCGCGCCGGTGTGGTTCAGGTCCTCGCGCTTCAGGTAGATCTGCGCGCCGCCGAGTTCCTGCGAAAGGCGGCGGCATGGAAGATCGGGCTGGGACGGCCGACGTAATGCTCGAGCTCATAGGCGAACTCGCGCTGGAATTCCGGGTCGTCGCGCAGCTGCGTGTAGGCGATCTTGAGCTCGGTGAGCGCTTGCTGCAGCGTCTCGGCGACGAAGATGCCGCCGTACTGGCCGAAGTGGCCGCGCGCGTCGGGAAGATCATATAGCTGCATTGCGAACGCTCCTGAGGAATGCTTCGATGCGGGAACAATCCTTGATCCCTCGCGACACTTCGACGCCGCTGGACACATCCACTGCCCAAGGCCGGACTTTCGCAATGGCCGCGCCCACGTTTTCGGGCGTGAGCCCCCCGGACAGCACGATCGGCATGGGAAATGGCCGGGGCACCGCCGCCCAGTCGAAGCTCGTGCCGGTGCCGCCGAATTCGCCCGCCACCTCGGCATCGAGCAGCAACGCCCGCGCCCCCTTGAACTCCAGGGCGCATTTTAGCAAATCGGTCCCCGGCCCCACGCGCACGGCGCGCATCCACGGCTTGCCGAAGCTTGCGCACTGTTCCGGCGTTTCGTCCCCGTGGAACTGGAGCAGGTCAAGCGGCACTTCCCCAAGCACGGCACGCACGCTTTCAGCTGGCGCATTCACGAACAGGCCCACTGCCATCACAAAGGGCGGCAGGGCCTCGCAAATGCGCGCAGCTGCGGCGGCGGTGACGGCCCGCGGGCTCGGCGCATGGAACACCAGCCCGATCGCGTCCGCGCCGGATTCGGCCGCGCATTGCGCGTGCTCGGTCTCGCGGATGCCGCATATTTTCGCTCTCGTGCGCATGATTCAGTCACGGTTCCCGAGGATGGGGGGCGGCGCGCGAAAGCGCGGCAACCCGAACCGGCCATCATAGTCGATACCGCTCAGGTAAAGCCCGTCTGGCGCAAAGGTCGGCGCGGCGTTGCGGCGGTCGCGCGAGGCGAGGAGTTCTTCCATCCACGACGGCGCCTGCTTGCCGGCGCCGATGTGCACGAGGCTGCCGACGAGGTTGCGCACCATGTGGTGCAGGAACGCGTTGGCCGTGAAGCGAAACCCGAACAGGTTGCCGTCGAGCGTGACGCGCGCCGCATGCAGCGAGCGCACCGGCGTCTTCGCCTGGCATTGCGCGTCGCGAAAGGCGCTGAAATCGTGCTCGCCCTCGACCATTCCTGCGGCCGTTCGCATCGCCTCGAGATCCAGCGGCCGGTGGATACCAGCCGACCTTGCCATGCAGCACCGCCGGCGCCACGGGATCGTTGAGGAGCACATAGTCGTAGGTGCGCGCCGTGGCGCTGTAGCGCGCATGGAAATCATCGGCAACCGCGCACGCCCAGAGCACGCGCAGCGCGGGCGGGAGGTAGGTGTTGGTGCCGCGCACCCAGGACGCGATGGCGCGCTCGACCGGGGCGTCGAAATGCACCACTTGCGCTGTCGCATGCACGCCTGCGTCGGTGCGCCCGGCCGCGACCACGCCGACTTCCGCGTTGGCGAAGCGGGCAAGCGCGCCCTCGAGCGCGTCCTGCGCGGCTCCGCCGCCGGGCTGCGTCTGCCAGCCGCAGAACGGGCCGCCGTCGTATTCGATGCCGAGTGCGATTCTCAAGGGGCGAAGGGAGAAAGAAAATTGGCGGGGTTTCCCCCGCCAATCAAGCGACTTGCAACAGCATTCGTGTCAACGCGTGCGTGCGGGGCTCAGAGCGAACCGAGCAGGCGCTGCGCCTCGTTCTTGACGGCCTCGCTGCCTTCCTTGGCCACTTCCTGCAGGATTTCGCGCGCGCCATCCTTGTCGCCGATCTCGAGGTAGGCCTTGGCGAGCTCGAGCTTCGTCTCGACGGCTTCGCCGCCGCTGGGCGCGCTGCTTCCACTGCCCAGGTCGCCGAGGTCGAGGTTCAGGTCACCCAGCCCGAGGCCGCCGTCACCCGAGGGCGCGGCGCCGGAGCTCGGGGACTTGGCGGAGGGCAACTCCAGCCCGGAAATGTCGAAGTCGAACTTTTCCGTTGTCGCCGGCTCGTCGGCTGCCGACGGCTTCGACGGCGCGAGGTCGAAATCGAGCCCGCTCGGTTCCGCCGAAGGCGTCGAGAATGCGATGTCCGGGGCGTGTTCCGCTGGCTTGTCGAGGCCGATATCGAAGTCCGTGCCGGCCTGGGGCGCTTCCGATCCCCCGGTGCCGGAAGGGCTTCCCTCGAGGTCGAAGTCGAGGTCGGGCTTCGGGGCGGCGGCCGCGGGAGTCATTGCGGCGAAGGTCGCGGTGCCGGCGGCAGCCGCGACATAGAGCGGATTCGCGGGGTCGATCTGCGCGCCCATTGATGCGGCTTTCTGCCACATCGGGTGGCTGTCGCCGATGGCGGCGTGCAGCTCCTTCGCAACGTTCTCGAAGGCGGTCGCGCTCTTGCGGTTGTGATAGATCTCGAGGAGCTTCAGCGCGATCTCATGGCGATTGCGGTCGCGCGTCATCGCCTCCTTGAGGATTTCCTCGGCCTGGGTATCGCGGCCGTAGGCGATGTAGACCTCCGCTTCGGCGACCGGATCCACCTCGTCGGTATCGATTGTGCCGGGGCCCGCCTTGTCGAAGTCGGTGAGGAAGGAACTGTTGCCGGTGTCCACCAGGCCGCCGCCCGACTTGCCGGTGACGGTGTTGGGCTTGAGGTCCGACGGGAAAGCGCTGGTCATCGCAGATGAAACGCCGCCTTCGTCCTTCGACTTGCGGCGACGCATCCACAGCGCGATGCCACCGAGCCCGAGCACGCCGGCCACGCCGCCTGCGAGGTAGGCCGGATTGTCGATCAGCTCGTCCATGAGGCTGGGTTCGGGAGGCGGCGCCTTGGCGGGCGCTACTTTCGGGGCAGCGGGCTTCGCTTCGCCCTTGGGCTGTTCCGCGCCCGGCACTTCGGGCTTGGGCGGTTCGGCCTTCGCGGGTTCCACCTTCGGAGGTTCCACCTTCGGCGGCTCTACCTTCGGCGGCTCGACCTTGGGCGCCTCGGCGACCTTCGTTTCCGCGGGCTTCGGGGCCTCGATGGGCTTCGCCGGTTCCGGTGTCTTCGTTGCGGCAGGCTTGGGCGCTTCCGCCACCTTCGTTTCGCCGGGCTTGGCCGCCGGCGCACCAGCCTTCAGGTCGACCAGCCGCTGCATGTCCTTGATCTGTTTTTCCAGGTCGGCGACCCGGGACTGCGCATCCTTGAGCGCCTTGTCCTTGGCGGTGACTTCCTCCTGCAAGGCATTGACCCGGTCCTGTGCCGTGCCGCCTGCCTTGGATCCCGCGCCGGCCTTGCCGCTATCGGACTTGGAAAGCTTGAGGACGTCGGACGGAGGCGCAGCGGGCGCCGGGGGCGCGACCGAGGCCGTGCCGATCTTGCCGCTGGCCACGTTCACGGGCGCTGCTTTCGCCGGCATCGCCGCGACGCCGCCGGCGAGCTGCTCCCGATAGGACTTCCAGTTCGCAACGTGCGCGCGGATTTCCTCGTTGGCCTCCTTCTCGGTGATCTTCGCGATCTCGTCGGCCGAAGGAACCTTCAGGATCTGCCCGGTCTTCACCAGGTTCATGTTGTTGTCGATGAACGCTGCCTTGTTCTCGCGGTACAAGGCCGCCAGCATCTGGTCGACGCTCACGCTCGCCGGCTTCACTTCGCCAGCGATCTTGCGCAGTGTCTCGCCCTTCTGGATCGGGCCGTAGTTGTCGCCGGATGCGGCTTTCGGGGCCGGCGTTCCGCCGCCCATTTCGGTCTTCGCCGAGGGAGAGCCGACGGCAGCAGGCGCAGCGGCAGCAGGGGCCACGGGCGCTCGCTCGGGAGCTGCGACAGGGGCCGGGGCCGGCGCGACTGCGGGCGCATCAGGCTTCTTCGCAGGAGCGACCGGCACGACCTGCGCGACCGCCGGGGCGACAACCGAAGCGCCCGAGAACCCCTGGGGATCGAGCAGGATCGGGTATTCGCGCTGCAGGCGGCCGGAGGGCCAGTTCATGTCGATGAGAAGATCGAGGAACGGCTCGTTGATCGGCTGCGTGCTCACCACCTTGAGATACGGCTGGCCGTTGGCGCGCTTCTCGATCGAAAAGCGGATCAGGCGCAGCAGGCCCGAGTACTCGATGCGCGCCTCGCGGTAGGCCTCGGGCGATGCGACGCGCGCCGTGAGGGCGTCGATTTCGCCGGGCTGGAGCGTCACCAGGTCGATTTCAGCGTTGAGCAACTCGCCCAGTGCAGAGTTGACAGTCAGCTTCCCGAGGCCGGCGGCGTGTGCGGTTGCGAAGATCCCGGCGCAGAGAAATGCAAAGACCGCGGTTTTGATTTTGGCCATCATTTTCATGCCGATCCCTACCCCGAATTCCTGAGGAAAGTAGATTAACATCAGAGGCTTATTTGTTCAACCTCACCTGATTTTTCACATTATGTCTTAAGTCAGGCATTTTTCAACCGTTTTTTTCCGGCCGCGCTCTCAGGCCGGGGGAGCGCGGCCGGTTTCAGCCTTCGAGGCGCCCAAGCAGGATTCGCAGCATCCTTCGCAGCGGTTCGGCAGCGCCCCAAAGCAATTGGTCGCCGACGGTAAAGGCCGAAACGTATCCCGGGCCCAGGTTCAGCTTGCGAATCCGCCCGACCGGCACCTCCAGCGTACCGGTCACTGCCACCGGTGTCAGCCGCTTCAGCGTTTCTTCCTTGCGGTTCGGCACCACCCTCACCCATGGGTTGGCGTTGGCAAGCAGCGCTTCGATCTCCGGCACCGGCAGGTCCTTCCTGAGTTTCAGGGTCATGCCCTGGCTGTGGCAGCGCATGGCGCCCACGCGCACGCACAGGCCATCGACCGGGATCGGGTTCGCTTCCCGCCCGAGTATCTTGTTGGTCTCGACAAAGCCCTTCCACTCCTCGCGGCTCTGGCCATTGCCGAGGTCCGAGTCGATCCACGGGAGCAGGCTGCCCGCGAGGGGCACGCCGAAGTGCTCGGTAGGGAATCCCTCGTCGCGCTGTATCCCCGCCACGTCGCGGTCGATGTCGAGGATCGCGGATGCCGGATCGTCGAGGAGCGCCTTGGCGGCAAAGTGGATCTCGCCCATCTGCACGAGCAGTTCGCGCATGTTCTGCGCGCCCGCCCCCGATGCGGCCTGGTAGGTCATGACGCTCACCCACTCGACAAGGTCCGCCTTCACCAGCCCGTGTATCGCCATCAGCATCAGGGACAGCGTGCAGTTGCCGCCGATGTAGCTCTTCATTCCCGCCGCGACGGCAGCATCGATCTGCGCGCGATTGACCGGATCGAGGATGATCACCGCGTCCTTGTCCATGCGCAGCGCCGAGGCTGCATCGATCCAGTAGCCGTTCCAGCCTGCCGCGCGCAACTTCGGGTACACCGCCTTGGTGTAGTCGCCGCCCTGGCAGGTGATCAGGTAATCGCAAGCGGCGAGCAACTTGATGTCATTGCCATCCTGAAGCGCGGCGGACCCCTTGCCGACATCCGGGCCCTTGCCGCCCACGGTCGACGTGGTGAAGAACACCGGGTCGATCAGGTCGAAGTCGCGCTCTTCGCGCATGCGTTGCAGCAGCACGGAGCCGACCATGCCGCGCCAGCCGATGAATCCAACAGTCTTCATTGCCATGTTCGCTTTCTCGTTTTCGATGCTGCGGGAGACGCTTTCCGGGCCGGGGACGGCGGGCCGCCTCCCCTCGCCCGATCGCCCTCCTTACATCGCCTCGACCACCGCCGTGCCCATTTGCGCGGTGGTCACCGGTTTCTCGCCCTTGGCCGCGATATCGCCCGTGCGCAGGCCGGAAGCGAGCGCCTTGCGCACCGCTTTCTCGATGCGCGCCGCAATGTCGGGGCGGTCGAAGGTATAGCGGAACATCATCGCAAGCGACAGGATCTGCGCCAGCGGATTGGCAAGCCCCTTGCCGGCAATATCGGGCGCCGAGCCGTGGATCGGTTCATAGAGGCCCTTGCCTTTCGCGTCCAGCGAAGCCGAGGGCAGCATGCCGATCGAGCCGGTCAGCATCGAAGCCTCGTCGGAAAGGATGTCGCCGAAAATGTTGCCGGTGACCACGACGTCGAACTGGCGCGGGTTCCTCACCAGTTGCATCGCGCAGTTGTCGACCAGCATGTGGCTCAACTGCACGTCCGGGTATTGCGGCGCGATTTCGATCGCGATGTCGCGCCACAACTGCGTGGTCTCCAGCACGTTCATCTTGTCCACCGAGCACAGGCGCTTGCCGCGCTGGCGCGCCGTGCGAAACCCGACGTGCAGGATGCGGGTGATCTGCGCCTCGGTGTAGCGCATCGTGTTGAAGCCCTCGCGCGATCCCTTCGCCCCGGTGATGCCGCGCGGCTCGCCGAAGTAGATGTCGCCGGTGAGTTCGCGCACGATCATGATGTCCAGGCCGGCAACCACTTCGGGCTTGAGCGTCGAGGCATCCGCGAGCTCCGGGAACACCGTGGCCGGGCGCAGGTTGGCGAAGAAGTCGCATTCCCTGCGCAGCCCCAGGATCGCTTTCTCCGGGCGAAGTTCGCGCGGCAGCGCGTCGTACTTCGGCCCGCCGACGGCGCCGAACAGGACGGCATCGGCCTGCTGCGCGAGCTTGAGGGTGGCCGCCGGCAGGGGCTCGCCGTGCGCGTCGCAGGCCGCGCCGCCGATCAGGGCCGACTCGGTCTCGACGGGCAGCCCCTCGCCGCGCAGCACGTCGAGGACGCGGACGGCTTCGTGCAGGATCTCGGGGCCGATGCCATCACCGGCCAGAAGGGCGATCTTCATGTCGGCTGGTCAGGTGAAGATCCAGGGCTCGGCCCGCTTGCGCTTTTCCTCATAGGCGCGAATCGCGTCGGCGCGGCGCAGCGTGAGGCCGATCTCGTCCCAGCCGTTCAACAGGCAGTCCTTGCGGAAGGTGTCGATCTCGAAATTCATCGTCTCGCCAGCCCGCCGTCTTCACCGTTTGCGCGGCAAGGTCGATGGTGATGCGGTAACCGGGGCTCGCGAGCACCTCGTTGAACAGGTGGTCGACCTGGAAGTCGAGCAGCTGGATGGCCAGCAGGCCGTTCTTGAAGCAGTTGTTGTAGAAGATGTCGGCGAAGGACGGCGCGACGATTGCCTTGAAGCCGTACTGCTGCAGCGCCCAGGGCGCGTGCTCGCGCGAAGATCCGCAGCCGAAATTCTTGCGCGCGAGCAGGATGCTGGCGCCCCTGTACATCGGCTGGTTCAGCACGAACTCCGCGTTGGGGCGGCGGCGCGTCAGGTCCATGCCCGGCTCCCCGGTGTCGAGGAAACGCCAGGCGTCGAACAGGTGCTCGCCGAAGCCGGTGCGCTTGATCGATTTCAGGAACTGCTTCGGGATGATCGCGTCCGTGTCGACGTTTTCACGGTCGAGCGGGGCCACCAGTCCGGTGAGCTGGGTGAACTTTTCCATCTGGCGTGCTACTTGGCTGCCTTCTCGATGGCCTGGCCACCCTTCTGGATGTCCTTGCCTGCGCCTTCGATGGTGTTGCACCCGGCGAGAAACGCCACGGCGAGAAATGCGAAAAAGAGCTTGATCATGACCTGTTGCCTCCGTTGGGGATTAGTGGAGTTTCCGTACGTCTGCGAAGTGGCCGGCGATGGCTGCCGCCGCGGCCATCGCGGGACTCACCAGGTGGGTGCGCCCGCCCGCGCCCTGGCGTCCCTCGAAATTGCGGTTCGATGTCGAGGCGCAGCGCTCGCCCGGCGAGAGCTTGTCGTCGTTCATGCCCAGGCACATCGAGCAGCCCGGTTCGCGCCATTCGAAGCCGGCCGCAGTGAAGATCTTGTCGAGGCCTTCCTTCTCCGCCTGTTTTTTCACCAGGCCGGATCCCGGCACGACCAGCGCGAGCCGCACGTTGCCCGCGACGCGGCGGCCGCGCACGACCGAGGCGGCGATGCGCAGGTCCTCGATGCGCGAATTGGTGCAAGAGCCGATGAACACCTTGTCGATCGCGATCTCGCCGATCGGCGTGCGCGGCTCCAGTCCCATGTAGGTCAGCGCGCGTTCCATCGCTTCACGCCTGAGCGGATCTTTCTCCATTTCCGGGTCGGGTACCCGGCCCTCGATGCCGACCACCATTTCCGGCGAAGTGCCCCAGGTCACCTGCGGGCTGAGTTGCGTGGCATCGATCTCGACGACGCGGTCGAACCGGGCCCCATCGTCGGAACAAAGGGTGCGCCAGTACGCCGCAGCGCGTTCGAACATCTCGCCAGCCGGCGCGAATGGCCGGCCGCGAAGATATTCGATGGTGCGATCGTCGACTGCGACCATGCCGGCGCGCGCGCCGGCCTCGATCGCCATGTTGCATACCGTCATGCGGCCTTCCATCGACAGCGCGCGGATGGTGGAACCGCCGAACTCGATCGCGTGCCCGGTGCCCCCGGCAGTGCCGATGCGGCCGATGATCGCGAGCACCACGTCCTTGGCGGACACTCCGGCGGGCGCCGCACCCTCGACCTTCACCAGCAGGGACTTCGCCTTCTTCGTGACCAGGCATTGCGTGGCCATCACATGCTCGACTTCGCTCGTGCCGATGCCGAAAGCGAGGCAGGCGAAGGCCCCGTGGGTGCTGGTGTGCGAATCCCCGCAGACGACCGTCATGCCGGGCAGGGTCGCGCCCTGCTCCGGGCCGATCACGTGCACGATGCCCTGGCGCACGTCCTTCATCGGGAAGTACGTCGGCACCGCGAACTTCACCACGTTGGCGTCGAGCGTCTCGACCTGAAGGCGCGAAATCGGGTCGGTGATGCCCTGCTCGAGCGCCCTGGTCGGCACGTTGTGGTCGGCGGTCGCGACGATCGAGCCGATGCGCCAGGGCTTGCGCCCCGCGAGCGCGAGGCCGTCGAAGGCCTGCGGGCTGGTCACTTCATGCACGAGATGGCGGTCGACATAGACGAGCGCGGTCCCGTCGCCGTCCTCATGGACGAGGTGCGACTCCCAGAGCTTGTCGTAAAGCGTGCGCGCGGTCATGGTCGAAAGGCCGGATTGCTGCAGTGCAGAAAAAGGAATTATAGCTGCTCAGCGCGATGCCGGGACCCGGCGGCCGCCCAGGCGCTTTTCGCCCAGCGCGAAAACGACGATCGCAAGCCCCGCCAGCGCGATCGCCGAGGACAGGCTGAAGGTCGCGGCCGCGCCCCAGCGCTCCCACATCGCGCCGCTGGCGAGCCCTCCCAGCGCCCCTCCCAGGCCCCACGACAGGCTGGTATAGAGCGCTTGCCCGCGCGTTTGCAGCCGCCCCTTGAAGCGCTCGTGGATGAGCGCCAGCGCCGTGGCGTGGTAGGTGCCGAAAGTGAACATGTGCAGCAGCTGGGCGAAGGCCTGCACCGCCACCAGGTCCGGAAGCCACGCGACCAGCTGGAATCGCACCGCAGTGACTGCGAAACTGAAGGTCCAGAGCTGGTAATGGGTGAAGCGGCGGAAGATCGCCGGCAGGACGAGGAACACGCCGATCTCGGCGATCACCGCGAGCGAAGACAGGACGCCGACGCCGGTCTTCGAATAGCCGTGCTCGACGAGGTAGATCGGATAGAAGGCGAACATCGCGCCCTGCGAGGCGCACATCAGGAAGCAGGCGGCGAAAATCGCGACCACGTCGCGGCGACGGAAGAGTGCTGCGATCGGCAGGCGGTCGTGCTCGTGCGGCTCGGCGGTGCGCTCTGGAAGCGCGAACGCGGTCGCGCAGGTGATCGCCATCAGCACCGCGACCATCGGCACCAGCCAGGCAATCGCCACGGAATCGAGCACGATGCCGGCGCCGACCACGGCGACGATGTAACCGCCCGAGCCCCACGCGCGGATCCGCCCGTAGCGGCCGGCATCCCCGCCCAGCCAGTCCATCACCGCCGCCTCGAAGAGCGGCATCGCCGCCGACCAGAAGATCGCCATCAGCGCGATCACCGCGAACAGCCACCAGAAACCCGTGCCGAAGAATGCGCCGAGGAACGCGAGGGTCGCGGCCAGGTAGGCCCAGCGGATGATCGCCACGCGCCGCCCGCTCGCGTCCGACAGCCACCCCCACAGGTTGGGAGTGACGACGCGCACGCATGCACCAGCGACATCAGCACGGCGATCTCCGCCGGGGAATGCCCGAGCGACTGCAGGTAAAGCGAGAAGAAGGTCGCGAAAACGCCGAGGAAGGCGAAGTACGCGAAGTAGAAGCCCGACAGTCGCCAGTACGGGACCGGGTGCATCGCCGCCCGGCGCTTCAGGCTTCTTCCGGGTCGGGGTTCTCGAGCGCGCCGCCCGCCTTGCCGGGCGCCGCGGCGCCGGCGGGCGCGGCCGCCGCAACGCGAGGCGCGCCGACCACCACATCGGCGTTCTGCGCGCGATGGCGCAGCGCGTGGTCGATCAGCACGAGGGCCAGCATCGCTTCCGCAATCGGCGTGGCGCGGATTCCGACGCACGGATCGTGACGGCCATGCGTCTCGATCACCGCCGGGTTGCCCGCGGTATCGATGGTGCGTCGCGGCAGGCGGATGCTCGAGGTCGGCTTGATCGCGATCGCGACCGTCACGTCCTGACCGGTGGAAATGCCGCCGAGGATGCCGCCCGCATTGTTGGAAAGGAATCCCTCCGGTGTCATCTCGTCGCCGTGCTCGGTGCCGCGCTGCTCGACCGAGCGGAAGCCCGCGCCGATCTCCACGCCCTTCACCGCGTTGATGCCCATCATCGCCTGCGCGATGTCGGCGTCGAGCCGGCCATAGAGCGGCTCGCCCCAGCCGGGGGGAACGCCGCTCGCCACCACTTCGACGCGCGCGCCGCACGACTCTCCCGACTTGCGCAGGCGGTCCATGAACGCTTCCAGGCCCGCGCACCACTTCGTCATTGGCGGCGAAGAACGGATTGTCGTGGACGTGCGCCCAGTCCTTGAACGCAATGCGCTCCGTGCCAAGCTGCGTCAGGTGGCCGCGGATCTCGATCGCGAAGCGTTCGCGCAGCCACTTCTTCGCGATCGCGCCGGCCGCGACCGCCGGTGCGGTCAGCCGTGCCGACGACCGGCCGCCGCCGCGCGGATCGCGCAGGCCGTATTTCTGCAGGTAGGTGTAGTCGGCGTGGCCGGGGCGGAAGCTCTCCGCGATCTTCGTGTAGTCCTTGCTGCGCTGGTCCTCATTGCGGATGAGCAAGGCGATCGGCGTGCCGGTGGTGCGGCCTTCGTGCACGCCGGAAAGGATCTCGACCTTGTCTTCTTCCTTGCGCTGCGTGACGTGGCGCGAGGTGCCGGGCTTGCGGCGGTCGAGGTCGCCTTGCAGGTCGGCCTCCGAGAGCGCCATGCCGGGCGGGCAGCCGTCGACCACGCAGCCGATCGCCGGGCCGTGCGATTCGCCGAAGGTGGTGACGGTGAAGAGGGTGCCGAGGGTGTTGCCGGACATCGCGCATTGGCCCGCTGTTTTGAGCCAAATTCTAGCATGCAGCCCCGCGCGCCTCAGGGGCGGCGATCGTCCTGCGGCGGTTCGGGAGGCGCCTTCATTTGCCGCGACAGTCCCCACGCCATCGCCGCGAGCAGCAGCACCGCTCCCGCCAGCAAGCCCCAGAGGATTGCGCGCTTGCGGTCGAGGCTGCGCAACCATTCCATCCCGGGCGCCGGCACGTCGACGGCGTTCTCCATGACGGGGCCGAGTGTGGCCTCGGGAAGCGCGAACTCCGCGCCGGGCTTGTAACCCGGAACGAGGTTGGCGATACCGTAGTCGGCCGCCTCGATCGCCGCGCGGCCGAACGCAAGCACATACGGCCCCGGGCCGCGCGCCGCGAACACGAGTTGCTGCGGCGACCAGCCCAGTTCGAGCGTGACCGTTCCCGATCCGGCGCCGCCGCCACGCTGGTCGAACTTCACGCGCCAGTAACGGTCGGTGCGGCGCGGGATCGCGAAAGGCGGCGAGACCACTTCCTCGCCGTCCCTCACCAGGCGATACGCGGTTGCGCTTGCGACAGATCGCCAATCGCTCTTCGCGTCCTCGCGAGCGGCCACCGACAGGGGCGCCACGGTGTTGGGCTGCGGAAGCCGGACCTGGACGCGTTCCACCGGCACGCGCGCGTTCGCGTCGAACAGGAACTCGCCATCGCGCGCGCCGGCGGTCCCTGCCACCGACAAGACCTGCATCGGCCGCTCGGGCACCGGCGGCGCGAGTTCCGCTTCGACGGAGGTGATCGCCAGCGGCTCGCCCAGGATGGTGAAACGCAGGTAGCGTGCCTTGAGCGGCGCGAGTTCGAAGCGATCCTGGCGCAGTCGTGCGTCGGCCTGGACCAGCTCCACAAGCGGCGCGCCCGGGGACACCTGCCGCCACGATGACAGGTCGTCGCTCGCGTCGATGCGCACGCGGGTCACGACACCCGCGGCGGGTGCCATCCACGCGAATCGCAGGGCCTTGATGTCCTTGCCGAGTTGGCTCGCATCGGCAATCCAGGTGTTGGTCCGGGACTTGGCCGCGACGGCCTTGCCGCCGGCGGTCAGTTGGACCAGCGTGCCGTCGGCGCGCTGCCGGATGCGCAGGTCAAGCCTTTCGACAGGCGCGTTCACAGCCGGCGCCGGCAAGGCAAACAGCGGCAAGGCGAGCCACTCCGGAATCGCCACCGGCAAGGGCGACTTGCCCGTGAACGCAAACGGCAACTTCTCCCCGTGCGCATTGAACAGGCGCAGGTCGCCGAGATCGGCGCGGTGGGCTCCGCGATAGACCGCAAGCGGCAGCGCGATGCGCTGCAGCCCGTCGGCGCCTGCCGGCTGCACGGGAATGTTGAAACGGAACTCCTTTGCGGATTCGCCGAACACCGGATTCGCCAGCGCGCATGCAAGAAAGACGATCGCCCTCACGATGCCTGCTCCTCGCGCGGCGGAACCGGCGCGAAATAGCCCACCACCAGCATCAGCACGCCGACGCCGATGAAGGACACGATGCGCTCCACACCTCCAAGCCGCGAGAAATCGACCAGCGCCAGCTTGGCCACCACCACCACCATCAACGCCGCGCCGGCCACCCATACGGCGCGCTTGCGCTTGCGCGTGGCCGTGAACATCAGCACCAGGGCGAGCACCGTCCAGGAGATCGACAGCGCGGCCTGCACCAGCACCGAGTGCAGCATGGTGTCGAGGCGATACGGGATGTCGGCCCAATGGTGGATCGTCCTGAGCAGCACGCCATTCAGCCAGGCGAAGACCGAGGCCGCCAGCCCCACGCGCCACGCCTGCACCCCGAACGGCAGGGCCATGTCGGTGCGCCGGAGGGCAAGAGCCCATGCGGCGATCGCCCCGTAGCCGAGCAAGTGGCCGAGGTCGATCGCGTTGAGCATCGGCAGGTAGGGCAAGGGCGCGCTGCGCCCGTCGTGCGACAGGTTTGCGTAAAAGGTCCATAGCCAAAGCAGGATGGCGATGGGCGCGGCGGCGCCCAGCAGGTACGCACCGGGCTGGCTCACGATCGGCCAGCGCAGGCGCAACGGCTGCGACGACATCGCGACGAGCAGCAAGGCGGGCACGAGCATCGCGGCCGCGATCGACCAGGCACTGTGCCGCAGGCCCTCCGAGCCGGCCAGCCAATGCAATTCCCAGGCGCCGATCGCCGCAAGGAGGAGCGCGCTCCCGGCATGCAGCGCAGCGGCCGAACCCGGCGTGAACTCGGAATCGAGACGCTTCAACAAGAGGACCTGCGCGACCAGCGCGAATGGCCACGCGACCCAGCCTCCATCGGCGAGCAGGCTGCGATCGAGCAGGGGATAGAACCACGCCAGAAGGACGAGCGCTGGCAGCAGGGCCTGCACCGGCCAAAGCGCATGGCACCAGTCCAGGCGCCGCCTGAGGAAGCCGAATGCGACGGCGGTCGTGCCGACCAGCGCGGTCGCTGCCGCCAGTTTCCACCGCTCGGCGAGGAACAGGTCGATCTCGCGCAGCGCGCCCGCAAGCCACCAACCGATGCCCCAGATGAACAGGACCGGCACGGCCGCGCGCTCGAGCCGGTTCGCCTTCTCGCCAAGGCGCTCGATGATCCGCGACGATCCCAGTCCGGCGAAAGCGAGCAGCACGGCGCCGACGAAATGACCGTTGGCGATGGCATGCGCCGCATCGCGATAGGTGAGCCCGTCAAGGAAGAACGCGCCTCCCGCAAGCTGCAACAGCACGCCGAACGCCCTTGCCAGCGCCCTGCCCTGGCGCGCGCCGACCCAGACGATGCCCAATCCTTCCAGCGCCCACGCGGCCGACGTCCAGCGGGCATCGAGCGCCAGTGGGATCGCGAGCGTGGCGAAGACGACCCCGAGAGCGAGGAAGCTCTCGACGAGCAGGCGCAGTTCGTCGCGGCGGCGCCGGTAGAGCGCGAAGCCCAGCGCGAGATAGAACGCGGAAAGCGCGACGGCCGTCCAGGCAAGGCCGAACTCGGTGCCATGCACCATTGCCGCCTGCAGCCCGAAGGCCAGCAGGGGATTGCCGAAGATCAACGTGCCATCGACATAGTGCGTGAGCCGTGGCGCCTCCCGGCTCGCGTAGAGCACGGCGATTGCGACATAGAAGAGGAAGAAAAGCGCGAGGAAGGCTTGGCACGAAACGAACAGCGCGTCCCGATAGGCGTGCGTCCCCCACGCCAGCGCCAGGACCCCCGTGAAGATGAAGCCGAGCAGGTTGAGCGGCCGCCATGCCTTGAACCACGCCATCGCCAGGATCGCCGCATTCAGCACCGCGAAATAGCCGAACAGCGCGATGTGGTTGCCGCCGCCAGTCGAGGCGAGCAGCGGCGCGAGGAAACCGCCCGCGCTGCCGAACGCGGCGAGCGCCTGCGAATCCTGCTTCACTGCCAGGATTGCCGCGAGCGCGGCGATCGCGGCCAGCAGGACGAAGGCTGCCGGGCCCGGCACGAGCCCGTAGAGCCGGAATGCGCCGAACACCGTGAGGTAGAGCAGGCCGACGCCCGCACCTTGCAGCGTCAGGGCATAGGCGCTTCGGGAACCGCGCAGCCGCCACCCGACCACGAGCAACGCAATCGCGCCTGCAGCCACCGAAGCCAGCCTGAGTTCGATCGGAAACAGCTCACGGTCGGCGGCGTACTTGACGAGAAATGCCACGCCAATGAACAGGATCACTACGCCGACGCGCGCAATCGTATTGCCGCCGGTGAACCAGGCGACGATCGCATTCGGCTTGGCCGGCTCCAGCGGCTGAGCGCGTCGCATTGCCTGCGCAGCGGGTGCGGCTTCAGGAGTCCCGGATACTGCAATCGCGGTCTCGCGCATCGCCGCAGCCATGGGCGGAACGTCGGGCAGCCCGGCGGCCGGCTCGGCACTCTCGATCGCGGGTGCGCCCCCGGGCTCCTCCATTCGGGCTGGCCGGGCCAGTTGCCGCTCGAGCAAGGCGAGGCGTTGTTCCACGGCAGCCAGGCGCGACTCCAGTGTTTTCGGGCCGGCGGCAGGAAGGGCCGTGCTTGCCGGCGTCGGTCCCTTGCCCTTGGAGAATGCCTTGAACACCATGCCCGCAAACCAGCCGAGGACCGCGCCGGTCACGGCCCCCTGCAGGCCGTTCACCATCGCGCCAAGAACCGCTCCCGCCAGCAGGCCGACCAGCCACATGGTTCCTCCCCTCGCGCTAGCGCCGATCGCCGCGCATCTGCAATACCGCCTGCTGCAGCGCCTCCGGCGTGGCCGCCTCTGGCGACATTGCCGGCGCCACTTCGAGCGCAATGCTCGAGAGCAGCCCGCGCCGGAACGGCCGCGTCATCGCCGGCCCGCCCTTGCGGCTGAAAAAACTGCCCCACAGGCCCTTCAAGGCCATCGGGATCACCGGCACCGGGGTGCGGTCGGTGATGCGTTTCACGCCGCCGCGGAAGGGATAGAGCTCGCCGGTGTCGGTAATCCTCCCTTCGGGGAAA
The DNA here is from genome assembly GCA_963849005.1 of uncultured beta proteobacterium. Lineage (GTDB taxonomy): Bacteria > Pseudomonadota > Gammaproteobacteria > Burkholderiales > Usitatibacteraceae > CAWKGC01. The sequence continues at coordinate 27,168 of CAWKGC010000022.1, forward strand.
ATGCCGACCAGTTCACCTTCAGCGAGTGCCTTTTCCACCTTCTCGTAGGCCTCGTTGAGGAGCTTCTCGTCGACCTTGGCCGGCGCGATCGGGATTGCCTTGGCGGTGCGGAAAACAAACGAGAGGACCGGGATGCGGAAGATGTTGTGGTCCATCACGAACACGATCGGCCGCGGGCTCGCCGCCATCAATACCAGCGGGTCGACGAAGCTCACGTGGTTGCAGACCAGGATCGCGGGGCCCTCCTCCGGGATGTTGTCGAGGCCCTGCTTCTCGATGCGGTAGATGGTGTGCACGAGCAGCCAGCACAGGAAGCGCATCAGGAATTCCGGCACCAGCGTGTAGATGTAGGCAGCGACCAGCGCGTTGAGCACCGCGACGACGAGGAAGAGCTGCGGCAGCGTCAGGCCATGGCCGAGCAGCCACGCGGACATCAGCGAGGCAACGATCATGAACAGCGCGTTGAGGATGTTGTTGGCGGCGATGATGCGCGCGCGGTGCGTCGGTTCGCATCGGCTTTGCACCAGCGCATAGAGCGGCACGCTGTAGAAGCCGCTGAACATCGCCAGCAGGAAGAGGTCGGCGAGGAGCCGCCAGTGCTGCGGCTGGGCGAGGAATGCCGCAATGCCCAGCGTGCCTGCGGGCTGCAGGCCGCGGGTGGCGAAGTAGAGGTCGGCCGCGAACACGGTCATGCCGATCGAGCCGAAAGGCACCAGCCCGATCTCGACCTTGCGCCCGGACAGGCGCTCGCAAAGCAGCGATCCCGTGCCGATGCCCACCGAGAACACGGCGAGCAGCAGCGTCACCACCTTCTCGTCGCCGCCGACCACCTCGCGCGTGAGCGGCGTGAAGGAAGTGAGGAAGATCGATCCGCAGAACCACAGCCAGGAAATGCCGAGCAGAGAAAGGAACACGGCGCGGTTGCCGCGCGCCACCTGCACGCTGTGCCAGGTCTCGGTGAACGGGTTCCAGTTGATCTTGAGTTCCGGCGCGGGCGCGGGCGACAGCGGGATGAACGCCGACGCGATGCGACCTGCAATCGCCAGCGCGAGCGCGGCGCCGGCCACCAGCGCGACACCCTCGCCGGAGCCGAGCAGCACGCCGCCGGCAATCGTGCCGATCAGGATCGCCACGAAGGTCCCCATCTCGACCATGCCGTTGCCGCCGGTGAGTTCGTCCGGATGCAGGTGCTGCGGCAGGTAGGCGTACTTGACCGGCCCGAACAGCGTCGAATGCAGCCCCATGAGGAACACGCAGCCGTAGAGCAGCACGGCCGACTGCGTGGTGAAGCCGGTCGCGGCGATCGCCATGATCGCGATCTCGAAGCTCTTCACGAAGCGCATCAGGCGCCCCTTGTCGACCTTGTCGGCGATCTGCCCCGACGTGGCGGAAAACAGCAGGAACGGCGCGATGAAGATCGCGCCGATCACGAAGCCCGCGGTCGACGGCGCGATGCCGCCCCACTCGGCCGCGTGGTAGGTGGCGAGCAACGTGAAGGCGAACTTGAACAGGTTGTCGTTGGCCGCGCCGAGGAACTGCGTCCAGAACATCGGGGCGAAGCGGCGCTCGCGGAGCAGCGAAAACTGGCTGGAGCCGGACATTTCAGCGTTTCCCGCGCAGGAAGTCGTGTTTCACCGTTTCTCCCCCACGTACCGCGCGACCGCGTCGAGCGAAGCGAGCAGCGGCTCCTTGTCCAGCCAGAACCAGACCTCCCTGCCCACCTTCTCGCTCGCGAGCACGCCGGCCTCGCGCAGGACCTTCAGGTGGTGCGACACCGCGGAGCGCGAGAGCGTGGACACCTCGGCGATCTGCCCGACGTTCAACCTCTCGCCGGGCTCGAAAGTAAGCAGGATGCGCTGGCGGTGCTCGTCGCCGAGCGCGGCGAACACGCGGGAAATGTTGCGCCATTCCCTGGGGATCGCGCGCAGGTAGTTTCGATTCATGTCGATATGTTTGGTTATATCGTCACGTTTTGTCAAGCCCCTCCCCCGCCCCCGTGCGGGCGCGGGCGCCGCCGCCGAATCGCCTGCCCCAATCGTGCTAGACTTCAAGGAAAACCAAAGCCACTCAAGGGCTTAGCCCATGCACGAGGACCTGAAGGACAGCGCGCTCGACTACCATCGGCATCCCAGGCCGGGGAAGATCGAAGTCGTCGCGACCAAGCCGCTTGCCACCCAGCGCGACCTGGCGCTTGCCTACACGCCGGGCGTGGCCGCGGTCTGCCTCGCGATCGCGGAAGATCCAGCGCAGGCGCGCAATTTCACCTCGCGCGGCAACCTCGTCGCGGTGATCACCAACGGCACCGCCGTGCTCGGGCTGGGCAACATCGGCCCGCTCGCGAGCAAGCCGGTGATGGAGGGCAAGGCGGTGCTCTTCAAGAAGTTCGCCGGCATCGACGTCTTCGACATCGAGGTGAACGAGCTCGACCCCGACAAGCTGGTCGACATCGTCGCCTCGCTCGAGCCGACCTTCGGCGGCATCAACCTCGAGGACATCAAGGCGCCCGAATGCTTCTACGTCGAGAAGAAGCTGCGCGAGCGGATGAAGATCCCGGTCTTCCACGACGACCAGCATGGCACCGCGATCATCGTCGGGGCGGCCGTCGTAAACGGCACGCGCGTGGTGGGCAAGGACATGTCCAAGGTGAAGCTGGTGGCATCGGGGGCCGGGGCCGCGGCGCTCGCCTGCCTCGACATGCTGGTCGCCCTCGGGGTGCGCATGGAGAACATCTGGGTCACCGACATCGCCGGCGTCGTCTACCAGGGCCGCAAGGAGGAGATGGACGACGAACAAGGCGCGCTACGCCGAAGAAGACCGACGCGCGCACGCTCGCCGAAGTGATCGCGGACGCCGACGTGTTCCTGGGGCTCTCCGCGGGCGGCGTGCTCAAGCCGGAGATGGTCAAGCGCATGGCGCCCGATCCGCTGATCCTGGCGCTGGCCAATCCCACCCCGGAGATCCTGCCCGAGGAGGTGCGCGCGGTGCGCGACGACGCGATCATCGCCACCGGGCGCTCGGACTACCCGAACCAGGTCAACAACGTCCTGTGCTTTCCGTTCATCTTCCGCGGCGCGCTCGATGTCGGCGCCACGACCATCAACGAGGCGATGAAGCTCGCGGCCGTGCACGCGATCGCGGACCTCGCCCAGGCCGAGCAATCGGACATCGTCGCCGCGGCCTACGGGCACGAGAACCTCGGCTTCGGCCGCGAATACCTGATCCCGCGGCCCTTCGATCCGCGGCTGATCGTGAAGATCGCGCCGGCGGTGGCGAAGGCGGCCATGGACGAGCGGGGTCGCGACCACGCCGATCACCGACTTCGACGCCTACCTGCAGCGCCTGAACGAGTTCGTCTACCACTCCGGCCTGATCATGAAGCCGGTGTTCGCCGCGGCCAAGGCGGCGCCCAAGCGCGATCGTCTTTGCCGAAGGCGAGGATGAGCGCATCCTGCGCGCCGTGCAGGTGATCGTCGACGAAAAACTCGCGCGGCCCACGCTGATCGGGCGGCCCGCCGTGCTCGAGCGCCGCATCGAGCGCTTCGGCCTGCAGGCTCAGGCCCGGGCAGGACTTCGAGGTCGTGAACCCCGAATGGGACGAGCGCTACCGCGACTTCTGGACCGGAGTACTACCGCCTCACCGAGCGGCGCGGCGTGTCGGTCTCCTATGCCAAGATCGAAATGCGCCGCCGCCTACACGCTGATCGGCGCGATGCTGATGCACAAGGGGCTATGCCGACGGGATGATCTGCGGCACCTTCGGCACCTACGACCTGCACCTGCACTACATCGACCAGGTGATCGGCCGGCGCGCGGGCGTGGAGAACTACTACGCCATGAACCTGCTGATGCTGCCCAAGCGCACCGTGTTCATCTGCGACACCTACGTCAACCCCGACCCGACGCCGGAACAGTCGACCGAGATGACCGTGCTTGCCGCCGAGGAGATCCGCCGGTTCGGCCTGGTTCCCAAGGCCGCGCTGCTCTCGCATTCGAGCTTCGGCTCGAGCAATGCGCCGTCCGCGTTCAAGATGCGCGCGGCGCTGGCGATGATCCGCGAGCGCCTGCGCCGGACCTCGAGGTCGAAGGCGAGATGCATGGCGACGCGGCGCTTTCTTCCGAAGTGCGGCTGGCCGGCTTCCCGAACTCGCGGCTGCAAGGCGATGCCAACCTGCTGATCATGCCCGACGCTCGACGCCGCGAACATTTCCTTCAACCTGCTCAAGACGGCGGCAGGCGACGGCATCACGATCGGGCCGATCCTGCTCGGCGCCGCCAAGCCGGTGCACATCCTCACGCCGACGGCGACGGTGCGCCGCATCATCAACATGACTGCGCTCGCCGTGGTCGATGCCCAAGAGCAGCGACGGTGAGCGACCGTTTCGACCACTTCTTCATCGCCCCGGAAGATTTCGACGCCTCCCTCGCGTTCTACCGCGACGTGCTGCGATGGAAGGTCGTCACGACCTGGGGCGGCCAGGGCAAGTCACGCGGCGCCGTCCTCTCCGGCGGCGGCATCAAGGTCGTCCTTGCCGAGCGGCATGAGAGCGCCTCCAAGGCCTGGACGCACGGCGTGAACGGCAGCCGGCCCAACATCCACCTCGACATCCACGACATCGGCAAGCGCTTTGCCCAGATCCCGCCCGGCGAGCATGTGGTCATCGCGCCGGAAGCCACGCACTGGGGCTCGCATTGGTTCGTGGTGCGCGACCCGGACGGCAACCTGATCGCCTTCGAGGAAACGCGGCCAAAGCCGTGAGCCGCGTTGCCGCTTCTCCTGCCGCGATTGCCGCGCGGCCCCCTCGCAATCGGCCTGTTTCTCGCCTTCGGGCAGCGTCGATCCGGCCGCGCTCGGGCGCGCCGTGGCGCATTTCGAGGCGCTCGGCCACCGCGTCGTGGTCTCTCCCGTCGCTGCTAATGCGTGGCGCTACTTCGCCGGCACGGACGACGAGCGCCTCGAACGCCTTTCACGCGATGGTCGCCGACCCTTCGATCGACGTGATGATGGCCACGCGCGGCGGTTACGGCTGGACGCGCTTGCTTGACCGGATCGACTGGCCGGCGGTGCGCGCGAGCGGCAAGGCCTTCGTCGGCTTCAGCGATTTCACCGCGTTCAACCTTGCCGCCCTGTCGCAGGCGGGGCTGGTGACTTTCCACGGCCCGATGGCGTGCATCGATTTCGGCTCGGGAGAGACCGATGCCTACATGGAATCGAACTTCTGGCCCCTGCTCTCGCAGCCGGGCCACGAAGTCGGCGGCTTCCTCTGCGACCGCGCGTTCGCATCGCGCGAACTCGAGGGGCCGATCTGGGGCGGCAACCTGTCGCAGGTCGCGCACTTCGCGGGGACGCGCTGGATGCCCGCCGTCGACGGCGGCATCCTCTTCATCGAGGAAATCGCCGAGGAACCCTACGCGGTGGAGCGCCTCGTCTACCAGTTGCACCACGCGGGCATCCTCGCCAGGCAGCGCGCGCTGCTGTTCGCCGACTTCAGGGACTGCACGCCGAAAAATCCGCAGCGCTACCCCTACTCGATGATGGAGGCGATCGAAAGCATCCGGGCGCTGGTGCCCATCCCCGTCTTGAGCGGCATGGCGCTGGGCCACGTGGCGCGCAAGATCACGGTGCCGATCGGCGCGCCCGCGAAGCTCGCCATCACCGAGGCCACCTGGTCGCTCGGCTTCTCGGGCTATTCGCGGGATCCTTGAGCCTCAGGACGGACGCGGGTCAGTCCTTGCCGATGGCGAAGACGTGGTGCAATCGTTCGCGGAAGATCACGTCCTTCCAGATGCGCATGCCGTTCTTCAGCGCGACCCGCTGCGACGGCAGGTTCTCGGGGCGTATCAGCGAGATGATGCGTTCGCGGCCGAGGCGCGCGAAGCCGTAGTCGCGGCAGGCCCGCGCCGCCTCCGTGGCCAGCCCCCTGCCCCAAAGGTCCTTGCGCGTGTGGTAGCCGATCTCGAGTTCCTTCTCGCCGTCGATGTCCTGCAGCATGAAGCCGCAGTCGCCGATCATCTCGCCCGTTTCCTTCAGGACCGAGGACCAGAGGGAGAAACCGCGCTCCTCGTCGTTCTTGATGGAGTTCGCGACCCAGGCCTCGACCTTGTCGCGCGGAAACGGCGCCGGGATAGAAGCGCATCGTGTACGCATCCGAGATGACCGCCTCGAGCGGGTCGACGTCTTCCGGGCGCATCTTCCTCAGGATGAGGCGCGGCGTCTCGATGCGAAGGTCTTCGGCGCCCCGTTCATTCAGGCGGCGACCTTGATGCGGATCTGCCTTCGCCGCCCGTTTGCGGGTTCGCGGAAACGCGCCAGCAATTCCGCCTCGCGCTCCTTTGCGCCTTCGAGGTGCGCTTCCTTCACCGGGCCAAGCCGCGGATGTGCTCGGGAATGGATGCGATGTCCGCCGCCGTGCCGACGTTTTCCGCGGAAAGCGAATCGAGAAGCCCGCCGATGGTGCGCTCGTAATCGGCGACCAGCTGCCGCTCGATGCGCCGCTCGGCGGAGTAGCCGAAGACGTCGAGCGCCGTTCCGCGCAGGCCCTTCAGTTTCGCGAGCACCTGGAACGCGGTGAGCATCCACGGCCCGAACACGCGCTTCTTCGGCTCGCCGGTCGCAGGATCCGGCTTCGAGAAGATCGGCGGCGCAAGATGGAATGTCAGGCGGAAGTCGCCTTCGAACTGCTCGTTCACGCGCTTCAGGAACTCGCCCTGCGTGTAGAGGCGCGCGACTTCGTACTCGTCCTTGTACGCCATCAGCTTGAACAGGTAACGCGCCACGGCCGCACCGAGTTCCTTGCTTCCCGGGACACGTTTCCGACTCCGCCGCGCGAACCCGCGCCACGAAGTCGCCGTAACGGCGGGCATAGGCAGCGTCCTGGTAATCGGTGAGGTATTTCTCCCGGCGCGCGACCAGTTCGTCCAGCGACTCCGACGGGCGATGGCTCTCCGGCCTCGATTCGGGGGCGTCGCCGTGCGCTCACCGCGCGCAGGTCGAGCGCCGCGCGGCGGCCCCAGTCGAACGCCGCCTTGTTGCGATCGACCGCGGTGCCGTTCAGCTCGATGGCGCGCAGGATCGAGGCTCGCCGAAAGCGGGACCAGGCCCTTCTGGAACGCGTAGCCCATCACGAAGGGGTTGGTGTAGATCGCGTCTCCCATGAGGGCGGTGGCCAGCCCCGTCGCGTCGATGAATTCCGACGCGCCTTCGCGCCGTCGCGTCGGCGATGGACTCCTGCATCTCCTTCGCGGGGATGTGCAGGTCGGGGCTGCTCGGTGAATTCCCCGGTGGTCGCCACGTTGCTGTTGACGATGGCGCGCGTGTGCCCGGCCTGCATCTTGGCGATCGCCTCGTCGGAGGCCGTCACGACCATGTCGCAGCCGAGCACCGCGTCCGCCTCGCCTGCGGCAATGCGCACCGCGTGGATTTCCTCCGGGCGTGCCGCGATGCGGACGTGCGTGTAGACCGAGCCGCCCTTCTGGGCGAGCCCCGTCATGTCGAGCACCGCCACGCCCTTGCCTTCGATGTGCCCGGCCATGCCGAGCAGCGCGCCGATCGTCACCACGCCGGTCCCCCCGACGCCGGTGACGAGGATTCCCCACGGCTTGTCGAGCGCCGGCAGACCCGGATCGGGCAGCGCCGCCATCACCTCCTGCACGACGGCCTTGCGCTTGCGCAGCTGGCCGCCTTCGACGGTGACGAAGCTCGGGCAGAACCCCTTCACGCAGCTGAAGTCCTTGTTGCAGGAAGACTGGTCGATCGCGCGCTTGCGGCCGAATTCGGTCTCCACCGGCATCGACCGAGAGGCAGTTCGACTTCTTGCCGCAGTCGCCGCAGCCTTCGCACACCGCATCGTTGATGACGACGCGCTTCTGCGGATCGGGGAAGGTGCCGCGCTTGCGGCGGCGGCGCTTTTCCGCCGCGCAGGTCTGGTCGTACACCAGCACCGTGCAGCCGGCGAATCTCGCGCAACTCGCGCTGCACCAGGTCTAGCTCGTCGCGATGGCGGACGGTGGTGCCCGGCGCCAGCCCGATCGCGTTGTCGTACTTCTCCGGCTCGTCGGTGACGATGATGATCTTCTTCACGCCTTCGGCGAGCACCTGCTGCGTGATCATCGGCACGTTCAGCTTGCCGTCCACGGGCTGCCCGCCGGTCATGGCGACCGCGTCGTTGAAGAGGATCTTGTAGGTGATGTTGACGCCGGCGGCCGCGGCGGCACGCACCGCCAGCAGGCCGGAGTGGAAGTAGGTGCCGTCGCCGAGGTTGGCGAAGATGTGCTTCGTTTCCGTGAACGGCTGGATGCCGATCCATGGCGCGCCCTTCCCCGCCCATCTGCGTGAAGGTCATGGTCTGCTCGGGGCGGATCCAGATCGCCATGTAGTGGCAGCCGATGCCCGCCAGCGCCTGCGAGCCTTCCGGAACGCGGGTCGAGGTGTTGTGCGGGCAGCCCGAGCAGAAGTACGGAATGCGCAGGACCTTCTCGCGCGGGCGCGCCAGCGCCGCTTCCTTGGCCTCGAGGAACTTCAGCCGCGCCTCCACGATCTTCGAGGTGTAGAACTTGCCGATGCGGGCCGCGATCACGCGCGCGATCATCGCCGGCGTGAGTTCGCCCGCGGCGGGCAGGAGCCACTCGCTGCGGTGCACCTCCCATTCGCCGTGCTCGTCGTACTTGCCGATCACGCGCGGGCGCACGTCGTCGCGCCAGTTGTAGAGCTGCTCCTTCATCTGGTATTCGATCAGCTGGCGCTTTTCCTCGACGACGAGGATTTCGTCGAGGCCGAGCGCGAATTCGCGCACGCCGTTGGGCTCGAGCGGCCAGGGCATGCCGACCTTGTACAGGCGGATGCCGATCTCGGCGGCGTGGCGCTCGTCGATGCCGAGGTCTTCCAGCGCCTGCATCACGTCGAGATAGCTCTTGCCGGAGGCGATGATGCCCAGCCGCGGGTTCGGCGCGTCGATCGTGATCCGGTTCAGGCGGTTCGCGCGGCAATACGCGAGCGCGGCGTAGATCTTGTCGTGCTGCAGCCGCAATTCCTGCTCCATCGGCGTGTCAGGCCAGCGGATGCTGACGCCCGCCGCAGGCAGCGCAACGTCGTCCGGAATCAGGATTTTCGGGCTGTCGGGGTCGACGCGAATCGACGCCGATGCATCGACCGTGTCGGACACGCACTTGAAGGCGACGTACAGGCCCGAATAGCGCGACATCGCGAAGCCGTGCTGGCCGAGTTCGAGGATATCCTGCACGCCGGTCGGATAGAGCACCGGGATCATCGCCGCATCGAAGGCGTGCTCGCTCTGGTGCGGCAGCGTCGAGGACTTGCAGGCGTGGTCGTCGCCCGCAACCAGCAGGACGCCGCCGTGTTTCGACGTGCCGGCCGCGTTGGCATGCTTGAACACGTCTCCCGAACGGTCCACGCCCGGGCCCTTGCCGTACCACATGGCAAAGACGCCGTCATACTTCGCGCCGGCGAAGAGGCCGACCTGCTGCGACCCCCATACCGCGGTGGCGGCGAGTTCCTCGTTCACGCCGGGCGTGAAATGGATGTGGTGCTGCTCGAGGTGCTTTTTCGCCTTCCAAAGCGCCTGGTCGAAACCGCCGAGGGGAGAGCCGCGATAGCCCGAGATGAATCCGGCGGTGTTCAATCCCGCTGCGAGGTCGCGCTCGCGCTGCATCATCGCAAGGCGCACCAGCGCCTGCGTGCCGTTAAGGAAAATTCGGCCGGAAGGCAACGTATACTTGTCTTCAAGCGAGACGGGCAATGCGGACATTCGGACTCCTCGAAAGTCGTGCTTTGGGGGCGATGTGCGCCGGCCCGGGAAATTGTGTTCCCCTGCGGCGAATGGGGCAAGATTATAAGCGATATCGACCATGGCCCTTGAGACCTGGCTCACCTTCTTTGTCGCAACATGGATCCTTTGCCTTTCACCGGGGCCGGGCGCGCTCGCCGCAATGAGCAGCGGCCTCAGCCACGGATTCCGGCAAGGCTATTGGACCGTGATCGGCATGCAGCTGGGCGGATTGCTGCAGATCGTCGTGGTCGCGGTCGGGCTGGGCGCGGTGCTCGCGACCTCGCAATTCGCGTTCGAGGCGGTGCGCTGGTGCGGCGTGGCGTACCTCGCCTGGCTGGGCATCCAGCAATGGCGGGCGCCGGCGACGATCGGCCCGATTCCCGCGGACGTGGCGGATGCGGTGCCGGCCAAGACGCTGGTGCTGCAGGGCTTCCTCGTCAATGCCACCAACCCGAAGGCGACGATCTTCCTGGTCGCCATCCTGCCGCAGTTCGTCGACCCGTCGCGGCCGCTCTTCGCGCAATATGCCTTGCTGGCCGCGACCATGGTCGGCGTCGACCTCGTGGTCATGGCGGGCTACACCGGGCTCGCCTCCCGCCTGGTCCCGTTCCTGCGCGCCGAATCCCATGTGAAGACGCTCAACAGGACGATCGGGACCTTGTTCATCGGCGCTGCCCTGTTGCTCGCCGGCTTTCGGCGCACGCCCGGCTGATCAGAAGAGATCGAGCTGGGGCCCGCGCCGCGGCGGAGTGAACCGCACGCAATCGAGCGCGCGATGCCGATGCGTCGAGATGCCGGCGCGTTCGCAGGCAAGTTCGAAGCGGCGCTTCAGCAATTCCGCGAACGGCCCCGAGCCTTTCATGCGATGACCGAAGCGCGGATCGTTGTCGCGTCCCTCGCGCATCTCGTGCAGGCGGCTCATGACATGCGCCGCCTTGAGCGGGAAGCGTTCCTCGAGCCATTCGCGGAACAGGTCCTTCACTTCCCAAGGCAGGCGCATGAGGATGTATCCCGCCGCGCTTGCCCCGGCCGCGGCGGCCTGCTCGAGGATCGCTTCCATCTCGGAATCGGTCAGGAACGGAATCACCGGCGCCACGTTCACCGCAGCCGGTATTCCCGCTGCCGCAAGATTGCGGATCGCCTCGATGCGGCGCGAAGGGGCGCTCGCGCGCGGTTCCATGCGGCGCGCGATGCCGGCGTCCAAGGTGGTGACGCTGATCGTGACTTCAACGAGGTCCTCCTTCGCCATCGCCGCAAGGATGTCGATGTCGCGCTCGACCAACGCATTCTTGGTGATGATCGAGACCGGGTGATGTGCGGCCGCGAGCACCTCGAGGATGCCGCGCGTGATGCCGTACTTGCGCTCGATCGGCTGGTAGCCGTCGGTGTTCGCGCCGATGGTGATGGCGCCTTCGCAGCGATAGGCAGGGCGCGCGAGCTCTTCCGCGACCAGTTCCGCGGCGTTGACCTTGGCGAAGAGCCGGGTCTCGAAGTCGAGCCCCGGTGAAAGCCCGAGGTAGGCGTGCGTCGGCCGCGCGTAGCAATAGATGCAGCCATGCTCGCAGCCGCGGTAGGGATTGATCGACCAGGCGAAGGGAATGTCGGGCGAGTCGTTCTTCTGCATCGCGCTCTTCGCGCGTTCTTCCGTGACCTGTGTTTTCGGCGCCTTCGCGGCCTCGGCGGAATCGCTCCAGCCGTCGTCCTCCGCCTCGCGCGCCCAGCGCTCGAAGCGTCCTTCGAGGTTGGCGGTGGCGCCGCGGCCCTTGCTCGCCGCACCGTGATCGCCGGAAGTGGTCTTCAGTGGCATGTCGATATTGTGCGCCGGATCTTCGGGTGAGCCGCACAACGAGACAATGCCCCGACCCCTCGCTTCGGCACCGGCGTATTCACGCACCCGCTTCGCGCAAATGACCGTGGCCGCTGGCTTGCTCCCGGCAGGCCCCGGCCTGCCTGCTAAGGGCCGGCGAACGGCTGCGACTGCGTATCGTCTGTGAGGAACGTGGACAGCAGGGCTTCGAGGCGCACCGGGATGCCCGGCGACTGCGGTCGCAGCGAGATTGCGCCCGGTCGGACCCGATGGTCGCTTGATGCCTTCGTCGACCCGTTCGAGCAGGTAGGGGAAGAATGGATTGGACGGCAGGCGCGTCAGGAAATCCTGGTCGACGACGAGCGTGCCACGCTCGCCGCGCGCGCTCATGGCGCCGAGGCTGAAGCCGAACTCGGGCCGCACCTTCGGGTCGGGCTGCAGCCCGTAGAGCGGGTCGTCCATCGGGATCGGGATCGCCAGGTGCGACAGCGAGAAGATGCCGGGTGGATAGGGCAGGTTCAGCGCGCGCTCCTCTGCCTGCAACTGGCCCGGCGCGATGCTGCGCTCGAGCGTGGCATCGCTGTCGTCGCTCCTGTTCACGATCGACGTGAAGCGATAGGGCTGCGGCGACGTCGGCGTCAACTTGTCGAGCGCGACATAGGCGGAGGAGCGCAGGAGCGGGCCGAATTTCACGGTCCGGTTCACGTCGAACAGGACGATCTCGCTGCCATTGTCGGGCAGCAGCGAATACAGCGCCGTCAGGATCGCCGGCGTGCTCACGGTGAAATCGACCACCGACTGGAAGGTCAGGACCGGCGGCAGGCCGCCGAGCTGGCCGGCACGCGCGAGGCGCTGGATCTGGCTTTGCAGCGCGTCGGTCAGGCGATACGACTGGCGCGCGCCGTTGACCGGGAACGAGTTGTACTTGAACGGATTGAACTCCGGCACGACGCTCAGCCACGCCGCCTTGGCAAACGGCGGCAGCACGGCCGGCAGGGAGGCCAGGCCGGCAAAGCGCGCAAAGCGCGTGATCCCGATCATCGGCGTGACCAATACGATGCGGTCGGCACGGGGCAGCTTTGCATCCTCGAGCGAGTCGAGGGAATATTTCATGGCGAGCGCGCCGCCGTTCGAAAAACCGACCAGGTGCAACGGTCCGGGGGCGGGCACACGCCGGCGTGCCTCGCGGACCGCAAGCCGCGTGGCGGCCATCCAGTCTTCCCAGCGCACGCCGGTCAGGCCGGCCGGCACCGTGCCGTGCCCCGGCATGCGGACGCCAATGGCGACGAAGCCGCGGTCGCGGTAGAGCTTCGCGACGTGCCGCAGGCTGTACGGTGAATCGGTCAGCCCGTGCAGCAGCACCACGGCCCCGACCGGCTTGCCGTCGGGTTCCATGACATACGACCGGTTCCAGTCCTGGGCGAAGCGCGCCGGATAGACCGGGCTGTCCTCGAAGTAGCGGTTGATCGGCACGCGCTCGTCCTGGCCGAGCTTCTGGCTGACCTCGGCGCGAACGCTGTCGAAGATCTTCGCTTCCTGTGCGAGATAGCGGGGCCAGTCGGCCGCGTCGAGCTCGCCCTCGTGCAACTCGACCGGCACGAATGTGTGCCAGGGATGCAGCGCAGGGCCGCTGAACGCCCGATACGCACGCACCGCGAACAAGGTCGCGCCGACGACAAGGATCCCGATCAACACCCACTTCAGCGCCCGCTTCATTGCCATCTGCGTTGCCTCCCCTTGCGCCGAAGCGCATGCATCACGGTCGCGTTCACGGTCCTGCCCGGGTCGGGAAATCCTGGTGCCTGCGCGCCATGGTCGCCGGGAATTCGGCAAGTGCAGCCGCCCTTTCGGGACGACCGCAAGCAATGGAGAAATGGCGAACTGCCAATGGCTCCGTATTGCCGCGCGAAAAACACAGGGGAAGAAGTGGTTGCGGGGGTAGGATTTGAACCTACGACCTTCGGGTTATGAGCCCGACGAGCTGCCAGACTGCTCCACCCCGCGCCAGATTGTCGCAGAACATCCCGACAAGAGGGTAATTATGGCATTTTGCGGGTCCGGCAGTCAACCAGATACAGGCGCCAAACAAAGGGAATCGAAATGAACTGCGGCGGATCAAGGAGTTAGCATGTCCCCGGACCTCACTGCGCATTGGACGACGCTGCAGGCGTTTGCGATCGGCGGCGCGCTGGCGTGGGCCAGCGGCCTCAGGCTCTACGTCGTCCTCCTCGTGCTCGGGCTCGGTTCGCGGTACGGCTACGTCGACTTGCCCCGCGAGCTTTCCGTTCTCGCGCATCCGTATGTCATCACGGCGTCCGGCATCCTCGTCTTCGTCGAGTTCTTCGCCGACAAGATCCCCGGGCTCGATTCGATCTGGGATGCGGCGCACACGTTCATCCGCATTCCAGCAGGCGCGCTGCTTGCGGCCGGCATCGCCGGGGAAGAAGGCCTTGCAGTGGCGCTGGCCGCAGGATTGCTGGGAGGGACGATCACGGCCGGAACGCATTTCACCAAGGCAGGCACGCGCCTCGCCGCAAACACCTCGCCGGAGCCATTCTCGAACTGGGGGCTTTCGTTCGCGGAGGACGCGATGGTCGCAGGCGGACTGTGGCTGGCGTGGCAGCACCCGTTCGCCTTCCTCGCCCTCCTCGCGCTCTTCATCCTCGCGATGGCGTGGCTGCTTCCCCGGCTATGGCGCTTCGTGCGGCGGATGCTGGCTGCCGCGGGACGAATGCTGGGGACAGCGCCTGCGGCACGGGACGAGGCGCTGCGCTAGGCCGGGCGCCTCTCCACCAGCGCCTGCGCGAGCGTGCTCGAGTCGACGTGCTCGAGCTCGCCGCCGACCGGCATCCCGCGCGCGATCCTCGACACCTTCACGCCCCGCCCGGCGAGCATCTCGCTCACGTAATGCGCCGTGGCATCGCCTTCGACGGTGAAGTTGGTGGCGAGGATCACCTCGCCCACGGTGCCGTCGGTGGCGCGCTTGAGCAGGCGCTCGAGATGGATCTCCTTCGGGCCGATGCCGTCCAGGGGGGAGAGCCGCCCCATCAGGACGAAGTACAGGCCGCCGTAGGTATGCGTCTGCTCCATCATGAGCAGGTCGGCAGGCGTCTCGACGACGCAGAGCATCGTCGCATCGCGGCGGGGGGAGGCGCACAACTGGCAGACTTCGCTCTCGGTGAAGGTATTGCACCTGGCGCAGTGGCGGATGCGCTCGAGCGCGCGATGCAGCGTATCTCCGAGGATGCGCGCGCCCTCGTGGTCGCGCTGCAACAGGTGGTAGGCCATGCGCTGCGCCGACTTCGGGCCCACGCCGGGCAGGCAGCGCAGCGCCTCGATCAGGTCGTCGAGTGAGGACGGCGTGTCCACGCCCGCCTCAGAACGGCAGCTTCATGCCGGGCGGCAGGCCCATGCCCGCGGTGAAGCCCGCCATCTTCTCCTGCGAGGTCGCCTCGGAACGGCGCAAGGCATCGTTCAACGCGGCGGCAACCAGGTCTTCCAGCATTTCCTTGTCGTCGCCGAGCAGGCTCGGGTCGATCGCGACGCGCTTGACCACGTTGCGGCAGGTCATCGTCACCTTGACCATGCCGCCGCCCGACTGGCCCTCGACCTCGACCAGCGCGAGCTGCTCCTGCATCTTGCGCATGTTCTCCTGCATCTGCTGCGCCTGTTTCATCAGGCCGCCAAGTCCGCCTTTCATCATCGCATCGCTCCCGTCATCAATTGGATTCGCCGGCCGGGCGGATCGACGCCGGCACGACTTCGGCGCCGAGGCCCGACACCAGCTCGTTCACGAACGGATCGCCCGAGATCGCCGCGGTGGCGCGCGCGATCTGGCGCGCGCGCTCCTCGTCTTCCACTGCGGCGAGCGACCGCCCCTCGCCCTGCCCCACGCGGACCGTCACGCGCAGCGTGGCGCCCAGGTGCGGGGCGAGTTCGCTCTTGAGCTTGTCCTGGTAGGCCTTGTCCGCATACATCTTCTTCGATTCCGGCACCGACAGTTCGAGATGGTTCGAGCGAAAGGAAACGAACTCTCCGTGCTTGGCGACCATCCCCGCCATCCCGGTAAGGCCGAGCCGCGCCACGAACGCAGGCCAATCGCCTTCGAATGGCATGGGAGCGGGCGACGGGGCCGCCGCCTTCGCCGGCTCCGCCACGGGAGCGGCCACCGCCCGCATTTCCGGGCGCGACGCCGGCGCGCGCGCCTCGTCCTGCGGCGCTGCCCGCGCCGCGCCGCCCTGCGTGGCGGTGAAGCTCAGCATGCGCAGCAAGGCCATCGTGAAGCCGGCGAACTCGTCCGGCGCCAGCGCCAGGTCGCGCCTCGCGAGGAGCGCGATCTGGTAGCACACCTGCACCTGCTCGGCGCCGAGCTTTCCCGCCAGCGCTGCGAGGCGTGCATCGTCGTCGGGCTGGGCGCCGGAAGCCTGGATGATCGCGATGCGATGCAGCAGCGAGGCGATGTCCTGCAGCGCCGCATCGAATGACAGGCTGCGCTCGGCAAGGCGGTCCGCCTCTCCCAGCACGCCCTTCGCATCCCCTTCGGCGATGCGTTCGAGCACCGGGACCAGCAGGTCGGTCCCGAGCGCCCCGAGCATGTCCGCGACCTGCGCCTCGGCAACCATCCCGGAGCCGAACGCGATCGCCTGGTCGAGCAGGCTCAGGCCGTCGCGCACGCTGCCCTGCGCCGCGCGGCCGAGCGCTTCGAGCGCGGGCAGCTCGAACGGGATCGACTCGGCCTCCAGCACGTGCTGCAAGTGGCCAGCGATCATCACCGGGCTCAGCGGCTTCAGGTTGAACTGCAGGCAGCGCGACAGCACCGTCACGGGAAGGCGCTGCGGGTCGGTCGTGGCGAGGATGAACTTGACGTGCTCGGGCGGCTCCTCGAGCGTCTTCAGCATCGAGTTGAAGGCGTGCCGCGAAAGCATGTGCACTTCGTCGATGATGTACACCTTGAAGCGCCCGGACACCGGCATGTATTGCGAGCTGTCGAGGAGCTCGCGCATCTCGTCCACCTTGGTGTTGGTGGCCGCGTCGACCTCGAGCAGGTCGATGAAGCGCCCGGCATCGATCTCCGTGCAGGCGCGGCACTTGCCGCAGGGCGTGGGCGTGATGCCCGTTTCGCAATTGATGGCTTTCGCCAGGATGCGCGCAAGCGTCGTCTTGCCCACGCCCCGCGTGCCCGTGAACAGGTAGGCGTGGTGCAGGCGCTTCGTCTTGAGCGCATTCACGAGCGCAGTGACGACATGGGACTGCCCGACCAGCTGGTCGAAGCCCTTGGGCCGCCACTTCCGTGCCAGGACCTGGTAAGTCATCGAGCGGATCGAACCTGAGAGGGGCTTTGCGCGACGGGCAAGAATTCGAAAGAGGCGAGCCTGACCCCCGGCACTTGAAGAGATCGACTATGGCTGCTTCGTTC
The DNA here is from genome assembly GCA_963849005.1 of uncultured beta proteobacterium. GTDB lineage: Bacteria > Pseudomonadota > Gammaproteobacteria > Burkholderiales > Usitatibacteraceae > CAWKGC01. The sequence continues at coordinate 44,173 of CAWKGC010000022.1, forward strand.
CCGACCTGACCAGGTTCATCGTTCTTCAATGCGGGGAGGCCCGCCCGGGGGAATTATCTCACAGACCTTCAGGCTTCCACCGCGCAGGTGCGAAATCCGGCGAAGACATCGTTGCGGCCGGGGAGGTAGAAATTGCGCCAGCGGTTGTGCACCAGCCGGCTGCGGGTGGCGAACGATCCGCCGCGCAAGCGCGCGGTGGTCGCCGAACCAGGGCTGCGAATAATCCTTGTAGGGATCGGCGCGAAATCCCGGGTACGGCAGGAAGGGTGTCGCCGTCCATTCCCAGACGCCGCCGATGACATGCTTCATGCCGGTGGGCGCGTCGGGATGGGACGCGCCCGCCGCCGGCGACGCGAGCCGGTAGTCGAGGTCCTCGATGGCGTCGGGCAACGCATCGCCCCACGGATAGCGAACGTCGCGTCCGCCGTTGCGCGCCGCGTATTCCCATTCCGCCTCGGTCGGCAAGCGGCGCTCCGCCCAGGCGCAGTACGCCTCGGCCTCGTGGCAGGAGACATGCACGAGCGGATCGCCCCATTCGAGGGCGGACCAGCCGTCGAACCAGCGCCGCTCCCAGTTGGCGCCATTGCGCCGCCAATTCGCCGGCCAGCGCTGCTGCGCCTTCTCGCGCCAGAGCCAGCCCTCGTCGGTCCAGAATTCGCGGCGCCGGTAGCCACCCTCCTCGACGAAGGCCACGTGGTCGCCGTTGCTTACCGGGGCGGAGTCGATGGAGAAAGGTCGGACGGCGATGACGTGCGCCCACTTCTCGTTGTCGAAGACGAAGTGCCGGGACTCGGGGATCGCGCCTTGCAGGAACTCGCCGCCATTGAAGCGCACCTCGCGGGAAGGCTCGACCGCGGCCGCGGGCGCGACGATGTGCTGGCGCTTCGGCGCGGGCAGGCCGAGCGTGTGCAGGGTCATCAGCATCGCCTCGCCATGCATGTCCTCGTGCAGGAGCGAAAGCCGGAAGAAGTAGCGGTCCTGGTCGCGGGACTTCGCCAGCGCCTCCAGCGTGGCCTCGAAGCTCTCCTGCATGTAGCTGAAGATCGCGTCCCGCCCCGGGTAGGGCAGGCCCCAGCGGGTCGCATGCGGCACGGCGCCGGAGTCGAACATGGCGTCCGCACCGGGAAGCAGCGAAGGCGGCCGCAGGCCGCGCGCCGCATCGCCATGCTGGCGAAGGCACCAGAATTCCTGGAACCACGCGATATGCGCAAGCTCCCAAAGCGGCGGATTGATGATCGCCAGCTGGGGCACTTGCCACTGGGCATCGTCCAGGTGCGCGTAGAGCCCGAGCGTATAATTCCGCGCATCGCCGAGCGCCTGCGAAAGCGAATCGACATCGTCGAGAATCGGCATGGAGTCGGCCAGAAAACCTTCCGTCATCATCGTCACGCCCGGCACCCGAGAGGCCAACAACGGCAACTGGCGAACTGCCCAGCGCTGGGCCGGCTTCCTCGGTCCGGAATGCGACGTGATTGTACAGTCGGCGTGGCAAGGCGAGCAGGCCGACCTGCTGCTCGCGCTGCACGCGCGCCGCAGCCACGCCTCGATCGCGGCGTTTCGCGCAGCCCACCCGCGGCTCCCCGTGATCGTCGCGCTCACCGGTACCGACCTGTACAAGGACCTGCCGGACGACAAGCAGGCGCGAGATTCCCTCGCGATCGCCAACAAGCTGATCGTGCTGCAGGACGACGCGCCGCGGCACATACCGTTTCGCTGGCGGCGCAAGTGCCACGTCGTGTTCCAGTCCGCGCGCATCCTCGAGCCTGCGGTGAAGCCCCGGGACCGCCTCGATTGCATCCTGGTCGGGCACCTGCGCGCGGAAAAGGACCCCCTCGTGGCCGCGCGCGCGCTGGCGTTGATTCCCCGCGACGTCCCGGTCTTCGTAAGGCACGTCGGCGAGGCGCTCGATGCGACGCTTGGCGCCGCGGTGCGCGAGGCGGCGCGGCGGGACCCGCGTTATCGCTGGATCGGCGGCCTGCCGCATGGGCTTGCGCGGGCGGCGATCAAGGAAGCGCACCTGCTCATCCATCCCTCGCTCATGGAGGGCGGCGCGAACGTCATCGTGGAAGCGGTGACGGCGGGAACGCCGGTCGTGGCCAGCCGCGTCTCCGGAAACGTCGGCATGCTTGGCGAGAACTACACCGGCTATTTCGCGGTCGGAGATGCATCCGAATTGGCGGGATTGCTCGTATCGCTGCTGGACCATCCGGAACGATTCCGGGAACTGGCGCTCGCCTGCGCATCGCGCATGGCGCTGTTCACCCCCGAGCGCGAGCGCCAAACCTTGCTGGACCTGGTCCTGCCGGCGGCACGCAAGGCCAGGCGGTAGAATCCGACCAACCCGTTCGAAGCCCCAAGGCGAAAGACCCCTCCCGATGGACATGCAAGTCAAGCTCACCCAGTTCAGCCACGGCGGCGGTTGCGGCTGCAAGATCGCCCCCGGCGTGCTGGAAAAGATCCTCGCCAAGACGGCGCCCGGCCTCATCCCGAAGCAGTTGCTGGTCGGGATCGAGACCGCCGACGATGCCGCGGTCTACCAGTTGAACGACACCCAGGCGATCGTGGCAACGACGGATTTCTTCATGCCGATCGTCGACGACCCGTTCGACTTCGGCGCCATCGCCGCGACCAACGCCATTTCCGACGTCTATGCGATGGGCGGGCAGCCGCTGTTCGCGCTCGCGCTGGTCGGCATGCCCGTGAACCAGCTGCCGCTGGACGTGATCCGAAAGATCCTCGAAGGCGGCGAATCGGTGTGCGCGAAGGCGGGCATCCCGATCGCCGGCGGCCACACCATCGATTCCGTCGAGCCGATCTACGGCCTGGTCGCGATCGGGCTGGTCGATCCGCGCAACCTGAAGCGCAACGCGGGAGCGAAGCCCGGCGACAAGCTCGTGCTCGGCAAGCCGCTCGGCGTGGGCATCTACAGCGCCGCGCTGAAGAAAGGCAAGCTCGACGAATCGGGCTACAAGGCGATGATCGCGAGCACGACAAGACTGAATACGCCGGGCACGAAGCTCGGCAAGCTCGAAGGCGTGCATGCGCTCACCGATGTCACGGGCTTCGGTCTGCTCGGCCACCTGCTCGAGATCTGCAAGGGCTCGGGTGCTGCGGCGACGGTGGACTGGGGCAGCCTGCCGCTGCTGCCCGGCGCGGTCGAATTCGCGCGCGAAGGCGTCTTTACCGGCGCGTCGGGCCGCAACTGGACCGGCTATGGCGAGCGCGTCACGCTGGGCAAGGGCCTCGGCGAAGCGGAGCAGTTGCTGCTCACCGACCCCCAGACCAGCGGCGGGCTGCTGGTTGCCTGCTCGCCGGAAACGGTCGAAGCCGTTCTCGCGGTGTTCCGCGCAGACGGCTTCGGCGACGCCGCGGTCATCGGCGGGATTTCGGCCGGCGCGCCGCACATCACTGTCGCCTGAAGTTTCGACGCCTCGCCACGGGCCCCGTGAAGCCCGGCGATGGTCGCTGACTACTCGGCGTAGAAGACCGAATAGGCGTCACCCTCGGCGCGCCAGGAGCGGCAGCGTGAAAAGCCCGCCGACCCGAGCAGCGCCTCGAATTCCTCCGGGCGGTACTTGTAGGAATTCTCGGTGTGGATGCGCTCGCCGGCGCGGAACGCGCGCGACCGGCCATCGACATGCACGACCTGGTCGCGCACCGCCTCGAGGTGCATCTCGATGCGCCCCTCGGCTTCATTGTAGAAGCCGCGATGGACGAAGCCCGCGATGTCGAAGTCGAATCCGAAGCGCCGGTTGAGGTGGGCGAGCGCGTTGCGGTTGAACGCCGCCGTCACGCCCAGCGCATCGTCGTAGGCGGCATCGAGCAGGCGCTTGTCCTTCTTGCCGTCGACGCCGATCAGCAGCCCGCTCCCCGGGCGATCGCGAAGATAGCCGCGCACCTGTTCGAGGAAGCGGCGCGCGTCCTGCGGCGCGAAGTTGCCGACGCTCGAGCCCGGGTAGAAGAACGTCGCCGGCCCGTCCCCCAGCACGCCGTCGAGATCGAGGCGCCGGGAGAAATCCGTCACGACGCCCACCATGTCGATCTCGGGAAAGTCCTGCGCCATCCGGGTGAGCGCGCGATGGATCTCGGCCTCGGCGATGTCCACCGCGATATAGCGGCTTCGGCGCGACGAACGGCAACCAGCTGAGCGCCTTGCAGCAGTCTCCCGCGCCGAGGTCGACGAACTGCTTGCCGCTGCCGATTGCCTCGGCGATGGCCGCGCGATGCTCGCGAAAGAGCGCGACCTCGGTCCGCGTCGGGTAGTACTCGGGCAACTGGCAGATCGCGCCGTAGATCGCGCAGCCGAGTTCGTCGTAGAAATACTTCGGCGAAAAGGAGGCCGGCGTGGCGAGGAGCCCGCGGACGAGTTCCTCGCGCTCGGCGGCAGGGTCCTCGGCAATTCGGTTGAAGATGCGGCAGGCCATGCTCCCTCCGTGCGGTTGCGCCGGCGCCGTGGATCGCGGAATTCCTTGCGTTCATTTCATCATAGCAGGCGCAATCCAGGCGGCCGTGGTGCCTTGGTCGCGGCCAGTCGGATAAACTAACGGGCTGCATCGATCCCCGAATCGCCTCCCCAGATGAAGCCAGACCAGACCGCCCCGGAACTCCACCTTGCATTCGGGTTCCGGTTTCCGGACCTCTACGACGCCGAGCGCCTGCGCGACCTCGATGGCGTCTTCCTCGAGCACCTGCGTGCCGCCGACCCCGGCCTCTGCGACCGCCTCGTGTCCGCCCGGGCGGACCCGCAAACGCTGCCTGACAAGGAAGAAGCGGACCTGCTGATCGCGATCGGCCCGCATCTCGACGCGTTCATCGCGGAGCTCTTCGACATCGAGGACGCGGCGGCGTTGCTGCGCGGCCGCCACCTAGAGCTCGAGCCGCTGTTTCGCGTCAAGCGCAAGTTCGTGCAACGGCGCGCGATGACCAAATACAAGGCCGATGTCGCCGAAGGCTTCGACGGCAATGCCCTGGAAGCCGAACTCGCCGGCTTGCTGGGCGGTCGCTTCGAGGAGCTCCCTTTCTCGATCCGGGTTCTGGAATGGCTGAAGGACGAGCCGGCGCATGCCGCGGCGTTGTCGGTCGCGGAGCGCTTCTGCGCCTGGGCGGCGCACACCGCCCGAGGCCGCCGGCGTTTTCGCGATGGCGTGCTGTTCAAGCCCCCCCAGCGCCTCGACCAGTACCGCCTCGTTCCCGTCGACACCGAAACTTCGCAGGGTTACACGGTGCATACGCTGCACCACATCCGCCGCCGGGAGGGCTTTGCGCTGACCGACCACGGCACCTCGCTCGCCGGCGCGCTCGACCAGTCCAACTACTGCATCTGGTGCCACGAGCAGGGCAAGGATTCCTGCCGCACCGGGCTGAAGGAGAAGCCCGCCGAGGATGGAACGGTGGCGTTCAAGACCAGCGAGTTCGGCGTGCCGCTGGCCGGCTGCCCGCTGGAAGAGCGCATCTCGGAATTCCACAAGCTGAAGAGCGAAGGCTGGCCGATCTCGGCGCTTGCCATCATCACGGTGGACAACGCGATGGTCGCCGCGACCGGGCACCGCATCTGCAACGACTGCATGAAGTCGTGCATCTACCAGCGCCAGGACCCGGTCAACATCCCGCAGTCCGAGACGCGCACCCTGAAGGACGTGCTCGAACTTCCGTGGGGCTTCGAGATCTACAGCTTGCTAACGCGCTGGAACCCGCTCAGCCTGCGTCGCTGGGCTCCGCATCCGCCGACCGGCAAGCGCGTGCTCATGGTCGGCATGGGGCCGGCCGGGTTCACCGTCGCGCACCACTTGATGAACGACGGCCACACCGTGGTCGGCATCGACGGGCTGAAGATAGAGCCCCTCCCCGCGAACCTGACCGGGGTCGAAATGAACGGCGCACGCGTGCCCTTCGATCCGGTTTACGACTCGGCCGACCTGCGCGAGCCGCTCGACGACCGCGTCATGGCCGGCTTCGGCGGAGTCGCCGAGTACGGCATCACGGTGCGCTGGGACAAGAACTTCCTGAAAGTCGTGCGGCTGCTGCTGGAACGCCGCAGCCAGTTCCGGCTGTTCGGCGGCGTGCGCTTCGGCGGAACGCTTTCGGTGGACGACGCGCTTGCGCTCGGCTTCGACCACATCGCGCTGTGCGCAGGCGCGGGACGCCCCACCGTGCTCGACCTGCCCAACGGGCTCGCGCGCGGCGTGCGCACCGCCTCGGACTTCCTCATGGCGCTGCAGCTCACCGGGGCGGCGAAGAAGAACTCGGTCGCCAACATGCAGGTGCGCCTGCCGATCGTCGTCGTGGGCGGCGGCCTTACCGCGATCGACACTTCGACCGAGTCGCTCGCGTATTACCCGCAGCAAGTGGAGAAATTCCTCGCGCGCCACGAGGCGCTCGTCGCGGAACTGGGCGAGGCGACCGTGAGGGCGCGCTGGACTCCCGAGGAAGCAAGCATCGCGGAAGAGTTCATGGCCCACGCGATCGCGATTCGCGCCGAACGCGCGCGCGCGAAAGCGGAAGGGCGCGTGGCGAAAGTGCTGGAACTGCTGCAGGCCTGGGGCGGCTCGACCATCGCCTACCGCAAGCGCCTGGTCGACAGCCCGTCCTATACCTTGAACCACGAGGAGATCGAAAAGGCGCTCGAGGAAGGCATCCGCTTCGCCGAGAACCTGACGCCCAAGCGCGTCGAGGTCGATGGTTTCGGCCATGCACGCGCGCTCGTCGTCACTTCGAAAATGACCGCCGGGGACGGCACTTCGACCGAGGCCGAAATCGAGCTCCCGGCGCGCACCATCCTGATCGCCGCCGGCACGCATCCCAACACGGTGCTCGCGCGCGAGGACGCCGGCCATTTCCACCTCGACGGCCGCTACTTCGAGGCAGTCGACGACGAAGGCCGCAAGGTCAGGCCCGAGCGCTCCGCCAAGCCGCGCGACCCGCAGGTGCTCCTGTCGCGCCTCGAGGACGGCCGCTTCATCAGCTTCTTCGGCGACCTGCATCCGTCCTTCGCCGGCAACGTGGTGAAGGCGATGGGCTCGGCCAAGCAGGGGTTTCCGGTGGTCAGCCGCGTGCTGGCGAAGACGGCGCCGCATTCCCCCCTTCCCGATGCCGGATTTTTCGCGCGGCTCGACGGCGACCTCCTTGCGACCGTGCACGAAGTCATCCGCCTGACGCCGACCATCGTCGAAGTCATCGTCCATGCGCCGCAGGCCGCAAGGCGTTTCCTGCCCGGGCAGTTCTACCGGCTGCAGAATTTCGAGGCGCTTGCGCGCCGCGAGGGCAACACCACGCTCGCCATGGAAGGCCTCGCGATGACGGGCGCCTGGGTCGATCGCGAGCGCGGGCTGGTGTCGACCATCGTCCTGGAGATGGGCGGATCGAGCGACCTGTGCGCGCTCCTCAAGCCCGGCGAGCCGGTGATCCTCATGGGCCCCACGGGATCGCCGACCGACACACCCGGCGGCGAGACCGTCGTGCTGGTCGGCGGCGGGCTAGGCAACGCCGTGCTCTTCTCGATCGGCGCGGCGTTCCGCGCGGCCGGAAGCCGCGTGCTCTACTTCGCCGGCTACAAGAAGATCATCGACCGCTACAAGATCGCCGAGATCGAGGCCGCTGCCGATGAGGTCATCTGGTGCTGCGACGAGGCGCCGGGCTTCAGTCCTTCGCGTCCGCAGGACAAGGCGTTCGTCGGCAACATCGTGCAGGCCATGCTCGCCTTCGCGGAAGGCCGCCTGGGGCCGGGCCTCGCTGCGCCTGCCGGATTGCGACCGGCTGATCGCGATCGGGTCGGATGCCATGATGGCCGCGGTCGGCACAGCGCGCCACGCGGTGCTGGCGCCGCACATGAAGCCGCACCATTTCGCGATCGGCTCGATCAACTCGCCGATGCAATGCATGATGAAGGAGATCTGCGCGCAGTGCCTGCAGCCGCAGAAAGACCCGGTCACCGGTGAAGTCAGTTACGTGTTTTCCTGCTTCAACCAGGACCAGCCGCTGGACCGCGTCGATTTCCCGGCCCTGTCGGCGAGGTTGCGGCAGAACTCGCTTCAGGAAAAACAGACCTCGCGCTGGATCGCACGGTGCCTGCACAAGGCCGCGAGCTGACGGCGAATTGGCGTAAAATAGAAGGTTGTTCGATTCCCGCGCCGGCTTCCCCGGCCTTTCACTTTGTGCGGCGCCTTTTGCCGCGACTCTCCCGGAGGCTCACATGAATGGATGGATGAATGGCATTTCCCGAATCACGCTTGCCGCGGTTGCGTGCCTCGCGCTGCTCGCCGGCCCGGCGTTCGCGCAGTCGGAACAGCAGAAACTGGTGACGGAAGCCGAGAAGACCCTTTCGAATTTCCTCCGCGACCCGGAAATGAAATGGCTGCAGAACAACATCGGCCGCGCCAAGGCAGTGCTGATCGCGCCCGAGATCGCCAAGGCAGGATTCATCATCGGCGGTTCCGGCGGCCGCGGCGTGCTGCTCGCGCGCGATTCCGCGGGCAAGTGGGCCGGGCCGGCGTTCTACACGCTTGCCACCGCCAGCGTGGGGTTCCAGGCGGGAGTTTCCGTTTCCGAGGTGATCACGCTGGTCATGACCGACAAGGGCGTGAATGCCATGCTCTCGAGCTCGTTCAAGTTCGGCGGGGACGTGAGCGTCGCGGCCGGGCCGGTGGGCGCCGGGGCGCAGTCGGACATCAAGGCCGACTTCGTCACCTTCAGCCGTGCCAAGGGGCTCTATGGCGGCCTCAACCTCGATGGCACCGTGGTGTCGACGAACGACGAATGGAACTCCGCTTTCTACGGGAAGAAAGTCCTGCCGCCCGACATCCTCGTGCGCATGAACGTGAAGAACCCGCAGGCCGACAAGCTGCTTGCGGCAATCTCGGCGGCCACGAAGAAGTAGATCCGGGATTCGGTTTCGTCGTGAACGAGGGCACCGGACCGGTGCCCTCGTTTTTTTTCGGCTCAGCGCCTGCCTGACGCGGCGGGGTCCCGCGCGAGGAGCGCCTTGAAATAGGCGATCGTGTCCGCGAGGCCGGCCTCCAGGCCGACCGAAGGTCGCCACGAGAGCTTCGCTTCGGCAAGCGCGATATCGGGCTTGCGCTGCCGCGGATCGTCGACCGGAAGCGCCTTGTATTCGATGGCGGACCCGGACGCGGAAAGGGCAACGACACGCTCCGCCAGTTCGCCAATGGTGAACTCCACCGGGTTGCCGAGATTGACCGGTCCCGCGAAATCGTCCGGCGTGTCCATCAGGCGGATCAGCCCGTCGACGAGGTCCGAAACGTAGCAGAAGGACCGGGTCTGCAGCCCGTCGCCGTAGATCGTGATCGGGCGGGCCGACAGCGCCTGCACGATGAAATTCGAGACCACGCGCCCGTCGTTGGGATGCATGCGCGGCCCGTAGGTATTGAAGATCCTCGCCACCTTGATGCGCAGTCCGTGCTGCCGCCGGTAGTCGAAGAACAGCGTTTCGGCGCAGCGCTTGCCTTCGTCATAGCAGGAACGCGGCCCGATCGGGTTGACGTTTCCCCAATAGCTTTCGGTCTGCGGATGCTCCGCCGGGTCGCCGTAGACCTCGCTCGTGGACGCCTGCAGGATTTTCGCCTTGACGCGCTTGGCGAGCCCCAGCATGTTGATCGTCCCGTGGACGCAGGTCTTGGTCGTCTGCACCGGGTCGGCCTGGTAATGCACCGGCGAGGCGGGACAGGCGAGGTTGTAGATCTCGTCGACCTCGACATAGAGCGGAAAAGTGACGTCGTGGCGGATCACCTCGAAATGCGGGTTCTCCAGGAGCGGCAGGATGTTGTCGCGGGTTCCGGTGAAGAAGTTGTCGACGCAAAGCACGTCGTGACCATCCTTCAGGAGCCGCTCGCAGAGGTGGGACCCCAGGAACCCCGCGCCTCCCGTCACCATCACCCGCTTGCGCAGGCCGTAGTTGCTCATTGTTCGCTCCGTAGGTTCGTCAGGAAGTGAATGCACGGCAGCAGTAGCTCGCCCGGTGTGCGGCCTCCTTGCACTGATGCAAGGACCGGCGCAATGCCGGATTCACAGTTGCGGGACTCGCGCGGGATCAATTCGTCCCGTTGAAAGGCCACTCCCAGCTGCAGCGGCTTCCGCCCATGCCGTCGGAGACGCACTTCTTGCCGAGGATGCTGCCGTCGGTGCAGTGCTGCACGCCCGAGGCCGTTGGAGGTGCAGCGGATTGCCTTTGCCTTGGCATCCTCGCCCCGCGTGGTGCTCACAAGGTTCGGGATTGGTGCCGATCGCCTTGCCCCCGGCGCCGCACGATGCCGTTCCGGACGCGTCGACGGCGCAGCGGGTCGCACCCTGGCCAAAGGACAGGAAACTGCTGGCGGGGTCATCGAGGCTGCCGCCGACCCCGTTGCCGCGGCCGTCGCTGCAGCGTGCGCCCCAGAGGCCCTCCTGGGTGCAACGGATGCCTTCCGCCAGGGCCGCCGGAGCCAAGCCCGACGCAATTGCCAAAAACACGGCTACAGCTCCGCGCTTCGCCGCGGCGCTTGTTCGGTGGGGGAGCGGTTTTCGCTGCATAGGCGAAGAATACTACTTCGCGCCGGTCTTCCAAACTGAAAAGCCGGCCACGCGGCCGGCTTTTTCAATTTGGCGGAGAGGGCGGGATTGTGCCCGGCCCGCGAAGCCATCGCGGTCCGGGCATCTTGGGCGCTAAAGCCAAGCGCCCAAGACCGCCGGCCGATACAAGCGGCCGGCGTCCAGCAGAGTGCCACAGGCACTCTGCTAGTCGAACCCGTGGCGGCCGCGTCCACACACCCGATCCATCAAATTGAAAAAGCCGACCCCAAGGTCGGCTTTTTCAATTTGGCGGAGAGGGCGGGATTCGAACCCGCGTTAGGCTATTAACCTAAACACGCTTTCCAGGCGTGCGACTTAAACCGCTCATCCACCTCTCCGTTTCGCGAAGCCCTCGATTATAGCGCAGCGAGGCCGACCCGAAGCGACCCGCTCAGCGCCCGAAAGCCAGCCAACGGAACGCGCCGAGGTGGCGCGAGAAGAGCACGACCAGCAGGACGGCCATCGCCGCATGCACCGGCCAGAGCCCGACCAGCATCGGGATCTTTCCCTGCGCGGTCCACGCCTGGAAGATCGACAGCAAATTGTAGTAGACCGCGTAGATGAGCGCAGCCAGCAGGAGGTTCCAGGACCGGCCGGCACGCGGGTTCACGAAAGAAAGCGGGATTGCGGCCAGCGCCATCAGCACGATGGCGATCGGGATCGCGACCCGCCAGTGCAATTCCGCGATCCCCGGCGGCAGTGGGGTCGGCAAGCAGGTCCATCGACGTCTTCGCCTTGTTGGGCTGCGATTCGCGCTTGGCCTCGCGCGGTTCCATGCGGATCGCGTAGCGCTCGAAATCGACCACCCGGTAATCGAGCGTCCCGGGGACGCCCTCGTAGCGGCGCCCGTTCTCGAGGACGATGAAGGTGTCGCCGTTTTCGGCGGTCTCCTGGAAGCCGCGCTGCGCGACGATCACGCCGAGCTTGTTGTTCTGCAGCGACTGCACGAACACGTTGTTGACCACGTCGCTGCGCTCGGAAAGCTTGTCGACGAAGAACACGCGGTCGGATTGCCGCGATTCGCGAAACACGCCCGGCGTCACCTGCGAGACATCGCTGCGGCTGTCGAGCAGGCGCAGGAACTCGGCGCTGCGGTCCTGCGACCAGGGCGAGATGACGAGGCTCAGGGCCGCACAGATCAGCGCGACCGGCAGGCAGAACTGGAGCACGGGGCGCACCCAGGCCGCGATCGACAGTCCCGTGGTGAACCAGACCGTCATCTCGCTGTCGAGGTGGCTGCGCGTGAGCACGAGCAGTATCGCGATGAACATCGACAGGCCGAGGATGATCGGCATGTAGTTGAGCAGGCTGAATGCCAGCAGCCCGAGCACCGCTTCTGGCAGCACGGAGCCCCCCGCCGCCTTGCCGAGATAGAGGATCAGCAGGCGGGTGAGGATGATCGCCATCAGCACGGCAACCACGGCGATGGCGACGAGGCTGAATTCGCGGATAAGGCTTCGCTGGAAGATCATCTGGGCGGCTCGCGACCGGGAAGACCGGGCGCGGTTCTTTGACTTGGCTGAATCATTAAAGGGATAATCCCCCATTATTCAGCAATTTACGACTGGAATCGCGATGGAATTCAGCATCAAGAGCGGAAGCCCCGAAAAACAGCGTTCGGGATGCGTCGTGGTCGGCGTGTTCGAGCCGCGCAAGCTCACGGCCTCCGCGCAGGCGATCGACGATTCCGCCAAGAACTATCTGTCGGAAATGCTCCGCCGCGGCGACATGGAAGGCAAGCTCGGCACGACGTTGTTGCTGCAGAGCGTCCCGGGCATTCCCTCGGATCGCGTACTCCTCGTCGGGCTGGGGCGCGAACGCGATTTCCACGAGACCGCTTTTCGCACAAGCCTCGCGGCGGCGACCAAGGCGCTGCGCGGCACCGGCACGACGGAGGCCACGATATGCCTGACCGACGTGCCGCTGAAGAAGCGCGACACGTCGTGGAAGGTCGAGCAGGCGGTCATCGTCATCACCGAGGGCTCCTATCGCTTCACGCGCATGAAGAGCAAGGCGAGCGAATCCAGGCGCGCCATGCGCAAGGTGGTCCTCCACGTCTCTCGCCGCAACGAGATCGGCGAGGGCGAGGCCGCCATCGCGCGGGGCAGGGCGATCGCCGAAGGCATGAGCCTCGCGAAGGACCTCGGCAACCTCCCCGGCAACATCTGCACGCCGGCCTACCTCGCCGATGAAGCGGCGGAACTCGCCAAGCGCTTCGGGCTCAAGATCGAGGTGCTGGAGCAGCGCGACATGGAAAAGCTCGGCATGGGCTCGCTGCTCTCGGTGGCGCGCGGCAGCCGCCAGCCGCCGAAGCTCATCATCCTCGAGTACCACGGCGGCAAGCGCGACAGCCCGCCCGTGGTCCTCGTCGGCAAGGGCGTCACCTTCGACACCGGCGGCATCTCGATCAAGCCGGCAAACGAAATGGACGAGATGAAGTTCGACATGTGCGGCGCGGCCAGCGTGCTCGGCGCCATCAAGGCGGCGGCGATGATGAAGCTGCCGCTCAACATCGTGGTCGCCGTGCCCGCCACGGAGAACATGCCCGACGGCAATGCCAGCAAGCCTGGCGACATCGTGACGACCATGTCCGGCCAGACCGTCGAGATCCTCAACACGGACGCGGAGGGCCGGCTGATCCTCTGCGACGCCCTCACCTACGTCGAAAAGTACAAGCCCGCCGCCGTGGTCGACGTCGCCACGCTCACCGGCGCCATGGTGGTCGCGCTCGGCCACGTTGCCACCGGCATGTTCGCCAACAACGACCCGCTCGCGCGCGAGCTGCTCGCCGCCGGCGATGCCGCATGGGACCGCGCCTGGCACCTGCCGATGTGGGACGAGTACCAGGAGGGGCTCAAGTCGAATTTCGCGGACATCCCCAATATCAGCACCGGCCGTGCCGGCAGCTCGATCACCGCGGCGTGCTTCCTGTCGCGCTTCGCCAAGGGCTTCCATTGGGCCCACCTCGACATCGCGGGAACCGCCTGGAAGTCCGGGCCGGAGAAAGGCGCGACCGGGCGCCCGGTCGGCCTGCTGGCGCATTTCCTGATGAAGCGAGCGGGCCTCTAGCAGGTGACGAGGATCGACTTCTACCGTTACGCGCCCGACAAGCTGCGCTTCGCGTGCCGCATCGCCGCGCTTGCTTTCGAACGCGACAAGCGCGTCGTCGTGTACGCGCCCGAGGCGGCGCTGCGCGCGGAGTTCGACCGCCTGCTCTGGACCTTCCAGTCGACCAGGTTCGTCCCGCACTGCATCGCCGGCGCGGACGTGGAGGCCGACACGCCGATCGTGATCGCGGGCGACGATTACGAGCCGCCGCACCACGAGGTGCTGCTCAACCTCGGCGCGGACAAGCCGCCGTGGTTCGCTTCCTTCGACCGGCTGCTCGAGGTGGTCGGCAGCGACGACGCGGACAAGGCGCTGGCCCGCGACCGCTACAGCTTCTACAAGAAGCGCGGTTACGAGATCCAGGTCAACGACATTCCCGAAGCCTGACAGCCGAACCATGGAATCCGATCGCGACGTCCTCGACAAGGCCGATGCGCTGCTCAAGCGGCATGCGCCGCGCGCGCCCGGCGGCGGCTCCGACACCGGCAGCATCCCGGTGCTCACCGACCTCTTCGATCCCTCGCCCGCGGCGGCGCCCGCGCCACGCGTGAAGTTGAGCGACCAGCAGCGCGCGCTGGTGCAGGACATCTTCAAGGCGGTAATGGCGCAAGTGGAGGACCGGCTCGCCTCCGAGCTCGAGCGCCGCCTGACGGAGCATCTCGTCTCCGAGGTGCATGTCGCCGTTGCCGCCGCCATCGGCGACCTGCGCCCCGGCCTGGCCGATGTCATCGGCGACGCCATCAGCGAGGCCCTCGCCGCCCGCAACCTGGACAGGTGATGGAACTCGCGAAGAGCTTCGATCCCCGCGCCATCGAGGCGCACTGGTACCCGCTTTGGGAATCGAGGGGCTACTTCGAGGCGACGATGGACCCGGCGCGCCCCTCCTTTTCCACGCAGCTCCCGCCGCCGAACGTCACCGGCACGCTGCACATGGGCCATGCCTTCCAGCACACGCTGATGGACATCCTCACCCGCTTTCACCGCATGAAGGGCTGCAACGTCCTGTGGCAGCCCGGCACCGACCACGCGGGCATAGCGACGCAAATGGTGGTGGAGCGGCAGCTCGAATCCGAAGGCACCTCGCGGCGCGCGCTCGGCCGCGAGAAATTCGTCGAGCGCGTCTGGGCGTGGAAGGAGGAATCCGGCTCGACCATCACGCGGCAGATGCGCCGGTTGGGGGCCTCGTGCGACTGGTCGCGCGAGTATTTCACCATGGACGAGGCGCGCTCGCGCGCCGTGACCGAGGTCTTCGTCCGGCTTCACGAGCAGGGCCTCATCTATCGCGGCAAGCGGCTGGTGCACTGGGATCCCGTGCTGCAGACCGCCGTCTCCGACCTCGAGGTCGAGTCCCAGGAAGAAAACGGCACGCTCTGGCACCTGCGCTATCCGCTCGAGGACGGCAGCGGCCAGCTCGTGGTTGCCACCACCCGGCCCGAGACCATGCTCGGCGACACTGCCGTTGCCGTGCACCCCGAAGACGAACGCTACCGGCACCTCGTCGGCGCCCGGGTGCGCCTGCCCCTGGCCGACCGGCTCATCCCGATCATCGCCGACGAATACGTGGACCGCGAATTCGGCACCGGCTGCGTGAAGATCACCCCGGCGCATGACTTCAACGATTACCAGGTCGGCGCGCGCCACAAGCTGCCGTTGATCCCGATCTTCACGCTCGAGGCCAGGATCAACGACAACGCGCCGGCGGCCTATCGCGGTCTGGACCGCTTCGAGGCGAGGAAGCGCGTGCTCGCCGATCTCGAGGCGCTGCAGCTCGTGGACAGCGCCAAGCCCCACAAGCTGATGCAGCCGCGCTCGCAGCGTTCCGACGCCGTGGTCGAGCCGATGCTTTCCGACCAGTGGTACGTCGCCATGGAGGGCATGGCGAAAGCGGGGCTCGCCGCCGTTGCCGAAGGCAGGACGCGCTTCGTTCCCGACATGTGGGCCACCGTGTACCAGCAGTGGCTGGAGAACATCCAGGACTGGTGCATTTCGCGCCAGCTCTGGTGGGGACACCAGATCCCGGTGTGGTATGCCGCGGACGGCACGCCTTTCGTCGGGCGCACTTTCGAGGAAGCATCGGCAAAGGCCGGGGCCGCGGGCAAGTCCGTCACGCCGGAGTCGCGCGACCCCGACGTCCTCGATACCTGGTTCTCGTCGGCCTTCGTGCCCTTCTCCACGCTCGGCTGGCCGGACGACGCAACCATGGCGAGGGAGCGGCAGTTCTTCCTGCCTTCCACCGTGCTCGTCACCGGCTTCGACATCATCTTCTTCTGGGTGGCGCGCATGATCATGACCACGCTCCACTTCACGGGCGACGTGCCGTTCAGGGACGTCTTCATCAATGCCATCGTGCGCGACGCCGAGGGCCAGAAGATGTCGAAGTCGAAGGGCAACACCATCGACCCGCTGGACGTGATCGACGGCATCGCCATCGGCGACCTGCTGGCGAAATCCACGCAGGGGCTGATGCTGGCCTCGCACAAGCAGGCCGCCGAAAAGCGCATCAAGCGGGATTTCCCGGAGGGCATCGCCGCCTACGGCGCGGACGCGCTGCGCTTCACCTTCGCCGCGCTCTCCACGCACGGCCGCACGCTCAACTTCGACCTGAAGCGCTGCGAAGGCTACCGCAGCTTCTGCAACAAGCTCTGGAACGCCACCCGCTTCGTGCTCATGAACTGCGAGGGCAAGGACACGGGGCTCGACGACGCGGCGGCATTCGAGATGTCCGCGGCGGACCGCTGGATCGTCTCGCGCCTGCAGCGCGCCGAGCGCGAGGTGAACGAGGCGATCGCCGCCTACCGGTTCGATGTCGCCGCGCGCGCCGTGTACGAATTCGTCTGGGACGAGTACTGCGACTGGTACGTCGAGCTGGCCAAGGTGCAGCTGCAAGACGGCAGCGGCGCGGCGCAGCGCGCCACGCGCCGCACGCTGATCCGCGTGCTGGAGACGACGCTGCGCCTCGCGCACCCGATCATCCCGTTCATCACGGAGGAACTCTGGCACAAGGTGGCGCCGCTCGCTGGCCGCGCCGGGGAAAGCATCATGATCGCGCGTTATCCGCAGCCCGAGGAGGCGAAGATCGACGCGGCCGCGGAAAGCCAGGTCGAGATGCTCAAGGAGCTGACCAACGCGGCGCGCAACCTGCGCTCCGAGATGGGGCTTTCGCCGGGAGAGAGGGTGCCGGCGTTCATCGAAGGCGATTCGTCGCGGCTCGCGGACTGCGTTCCCTACATCAAGGCGCTCGCCCGCCTTTCGCAGGCCACCGTCGTGGCCGCGCTTCCCGCCGCGGACGCGCCCGTAGCCGTCACGGGCGCCGGAAAGCTGATGCTGCATGTCGAGATCGACAAGCAGGCCGAGCGCGAACGGCTCGGGAAGGAGGCCGCCCGGGTCGAGTCCGAGATCGCCAAGGTAAGCGCAAAGCTCGGCAATCCGTCCTTCGTCGATCGCGCCCCCGCGCACGTGGTCGAGCAGGAGCGCAAGCGCCTTGCGGATTTCAGCTCGAAACTCGCCGACCTGCGCGCGCAGCTCCTGAAGCTGGGCTGAGCGCTTCGGCATGAAGCTGCCGCAGAGCCTCCGGGCGCTTGCCTCGCCCAACTTCCGGCGCTATTACACCGGGCAGGCGATCTCGATGCTCGGCACCTGGGTGCAATCGCTCGCCGTAATGTGGACGGCCTACCGCATCACGGGCTCCACTTCGCTCACCGGTCTGGTCGGGTTTCTTTCCCTGTTTCCCTACCTGGTGCTGTCGCCCTTTGCCGGCGTGCTCGGCGACCGCATCGACCGGCGCAGGATCCTCATCGTGGTGCACTCGCTGCTGCTGCTGCAGGCCTCGGCGCTCGCGCTCCTCTCCGGATTGCACCTGATTCAGTTCCACCACCTCGCGACGCTGGCTCTCGTGGGCGGCGTGCTCAGCTCCTTCGAAACGCCGACGCGGCAATCGTTCTTCATCCAGCTCCTGGAGGACCGCAGCGACCTGCCCAACGCGATCGCGCTCAACTCGATCCTGATGAACGGCACGCGCCTCGTCGGGCCTTCGATCGGCGGGCTGCTGCTGGCGGCTTTCGGGGAGACGGCATGTTTCTCGATCAACGCCCTTTCCTACCTCGCGGTGCTGTACTCGCTCTTCAGCATCCGCCAACTGCGGCAGGTGCCGGCGCGGGCCGAGTCGCACCCGCTGCGCGACCTTGCCGAAGGCTGGCGCTATGCGATGGGCTTCGGGCCGATCCGGGCGCTGCTCCTGATGCTCGCGGTAGTGAGCTTTTCCATCAGCCCCTACACGGTGCTGATGCCCGCCATAGCGGTGCACACCTACGGAAAGGGGGCCGAACTGGTGGGGCTGTTCATCGGCGCCGTGGGCCTGGGGGCGGTGGTGAGCGCAATCAGCCTCGCGCACCGTACCTCCATCCGCGGGCTGGCGAAGTGGCTGTCGATCGCCGCCTGCCTCGCCGGGCTGGGGATGATCGGCTTCAGCTTCTCGCGCACGGTGTGGCTCTCCGCGCTGCTGATGAGCTGCGCCGGATTCGGCATGTTCATGCAGGCCGCGGCCTCCAACACCATCCTGCAGAGCATCGTCGACGACGACAAGCGCTCGCGCGTGATGAGCTACTACACGATGTTCTTCATCGGCTCCGCACCCCTGGGAAACCTCACGGGCGGCTGGCTTGCCGAGCACATCGGCGCGCCGCGCACGATGCTGGCGGGGGGCGCAGTCACGCTCGCCGCGGGGCTCGCGTTCGCGTTCTACCTGCCGAAGCTGCGCCGCCAGCTGCGGCCCGCCTACGTGAAGCAAGGTATCATCCCGAAAAGCTGAGGTAACCATGAACGAAGTCGTCCTCATCGAGCGGCAAGGCAGCGTCGCCCATCTCATCCTCAACCGCCCGGCCAAGCTGAATGCGTTCAGCGACGAGATGATGCGCTCGCTGGCGAAGGCCACCGGCGAACTCGCCGCCGACGACGCGATCAGGGTTGTCGTGTTGCGCGGCAATGGCGCGGGTTTCTGCGCAGGCGGCGACGTCGCCCGCTTTCACGAGGGCCGCGAGCAGCTCGCCAGGGAGTTCGGCAACCTCGGGCAAAGCTTCCACGCGTCGATCCACAACTTCCGCAACATGCCCAAGCCGGTGCTCGGTTGCGTTCACGGCGCGGTGGCCGGTGGCGGCTTTTCGCTGATGCTTGCGACCGACTTGACGATAGCCGCCGACGATGCGAAGTTCACGCTCGCCTACGCCCGGATCGGCACCTCGCCCGACGGTGGCAGCACCTGGTCGTTGCCTCGCATCGTCGGCATGCGCAAGGCGCTCGAGCTGGCCCTCCTTCCCGATACCTTCGACGCCGCAATGGCGCACTCGCTCGGCCTCGTCAATTGGGTCGTGCCCGCAGCCGAACTCGAGCAGCGCACCGCTGCACTGGCCGAACGCCTCGCGAGCGGCCCCACGGCCGCGTTCGGCCGCGCCAAGCGGCTGCATGCACTCGACCTGGGAGCAGCCCATGGCGAAGCAGCTCGACGACGAACTCGCGGCCTTTGCCGCATGCGCGGCGGGCCCCGACTTCAGGGAAGGCGTCGCCTCATTCGTCGAGAAGAGGAAACCGCGATTCACCGGAAAGTAGACACGCAATGGCCGAGCTTGAAAGGCAAGACGCTTTTCATCACCGGCGCGATCGCGCGGCATCGGCCGCGCCATCGCGCTGCGCGCCGCGCGGGACGGCGCCAACGTCGTCATCGCCTCGAAGACCAGCGATCCCCACGCCAAGCTGCAGGGCACCATCCACACGGTCGCGGCCGAAGTGGAGGCGGCCGGCGGACGCGCGCTTGCCCTCCGGCTCGACGTGCGCGACGAGGCGGCCATCGCGGCCGCGATCGATGCCGCAGTCCGCGAATTCGGCGGACTGGACATCCTGGTGAACAACGCCAGCGCAATCGGCCTTACGCCGACGCTCGTGACTCCGGCAAAGCGCTTCGACCTGATGTTCGGCGTCAATGTGCGCGGCACCTTCCTTTGCTCGCAGGCCGCGATCCCGCACCTGAAGCGCGCGGGCAATCCGCACATCCTGAACCTTCTCCGCCGCTCTCGATGCAGGCGAAATGGTTCGCCGGGCCACACGGCCTACTCGATGTCGAAATACGGGATGAGCATGTGCACGCTCGGCATGGCCGAGGAGATGAAGGACGACGGCATCGCCGTAAATTCGCTCTGGCCCTGTACGACGATCGCCACCGCCGCGGTGGAATTCAATTTTCCCGAAGCAGTGCTGCACGCAAGCCGCGATGCGTCGATCATGGCGGACGCGGCGCACGCGATCCTGTGCAAGGCGAGCCGCAGCTACACGGGGAATTTCTGCATCGACGAGGACGTGCTTCGCGCCGAGGGGGTCACCGATTTCGACCGTTATGCGGTCTCTCCCGGCACGCCGCTCTTCAAGGACCTCTACATCGACTAGGCCCGGCCCGCGCGAAACCTAGTGCTTGCGCAGCAGGAAGGTGAACTCCGCCGGCGTGGCGTCGGAGGAGACCAGTTCGTGGCCGGTCTGCTTGCAGAATGCGGCGAAGTCCTTGACCGAGCCCGGGTCGGTGGCGATGACCTTCAGCACCTGCCCCGACGAAAGGTCGCCCAGCGCCTTCTTGGCGCGCAGGATGGGGAGCGGGCAATTCAGTCCCCGCACGTCGATTTCCTTGTCGATGGTCACGTCGTTCTCCATTCGATGCGCCGCGGATTTTAACATGCCGTCCATGCCCCGCCATTTCAAGCGGGATTGCCGCGGCCGCCGGCCTTCGGCTATCCTTCGCCTTCCGGGATATGCAGCCTCCCGGAGGCGGCGTTCCCGCCAAGACGGTGTCCGTCCAAGGCCTGCCTCCCTGCTTGGAGATTCCATGGACACCGTCATCCCCGCCATATCCCCCGCTGAATTGCGCCTGCCTCCCGCTCGGACCGGATGCCCCCTTGCTGATCGACGTGAGGCGCGCCGAGGCCTTTGCCGCCGATCCGGCCATGCTCGCCGGCGCCACGTGGCGCGACCCTTTCGCCGTGACCGAATGGGAGAAAGTTCCTGCCGCGCCACCGCCCGGTCGTCGTCTATTGCGTGCATGGCCACGAAATCAGCAAGAACACCTGCGCCGCGCTGCGCGCGGCGGGCATGCCGGCCCGCATCCTGGCCGGCGGCATCGAGGACGCGCGCGCCGCGGGCCTGCCCACGATGCGCAAGGCTCCCGCGCTGAATGTCCCGTCGGCGGCCATGGCCCCGTCGCGCTGGATCACGCGGGAGCGGCCCCGCGATCGACCGCATCGCCTGCCCCTGGCTGGTGCGGCGCTTCATCGACCCGCTCGCGGAATTCATCTATGTTCCCGCGAGCGAAGTGCATGGCCCAGGCGAGCGAGCGCAACGCGATACCTTACGACGTTCCCGGCGTGACGTTCACGCACCGCGGCGAACGCTGCAGCTTCGACGCGCTCATCGAGGACTTCGCGCTCAAGGACGCGGCGCTCGCGCGACTTGCCGAGATCGTGCGCGGCGCGGACACCGACCGCCTCGACCTCGCGCCGCAGAGCGCCGGGCTGGTGGCCGATTTCGCTCGGCCTCGCCGCGAATTTCCGCGACGACCTCGAGATGCTCGAACGCGGCATGGTCGTCTACGATGCGCTCTACGCCTGGTGCCGCGCGGCGGAAGCCGGGAACGGCCGAACGCCACAACTGGAAGCCAGCGTGACGCCCGCTTCCCAGGTGCCGCTGCGCGAGGCGCTGCGCTTCTGGCTGAAGCTGGGCTTCATCAGCTTCGGCGGGCCGGCCGGGCAGATCTCGATCATGCACCGCGAACTCGTCGAGGCGCGGCGCTGGATCTCGGAGCGGCGCTTCCTGCATGCGCTCAATTACTGCATGGTGCTGCCCGGCCCGGAGGCGCAGCAACTCGCGACCTACATCGGCTGGTTGATGCACGGGACAGTGGGGCGGCATCCTCGCTGGCGCGCTGTTCGTGCTGCCTTCGCTCGGCGATCCTGATCGCGCTTGTCGTGGATCTACCTTCGCTTCGGCGACGTGCCCGCCATCGGCGCGATCCTCTACGGCATCAAGCCGGCGGTCACGGCAATCGTCTTTGCCGCCGCGTGGCGCATCGGTTCGCGTACCTTGCGCAACGGCGCGCTCTGGTCGGTGGCGGTCGCGGCCTTCCTTGCCCTGTTCGCCTTCGACGTGCCGTTTCCCTACGTCGTGCTCGGCGCGGCGCTCACTGGCGCCGCAGGCGGACGGCTCGCCCGCCTCGTTGTTTGCCGTGGCAGCGGCGCACGATGCCGAGGGACGCCCCCACCCGAGCGCCGTCATCGACGACGACACGCCGACGCCTCCCCACGCTCGATTCTCGTGGCTGCGGCTGGCCGCCACGATCGCGGTGGCCCTGGCTTTGTGGGGCGCGAGCCTGGCGCTGCTCACCTCCGCGTTCGGCTGGCAGCACGACGCGACCCAGATGGGCTGGTTCTTCACCAAGGCTGCGTTGCTCACCTTCGGCGGCGCCTATGCCGTGCTGCCCTACGTCGTCCAAGGCGCGGTCGAGCACTACGGCTGGCTCACCAGCCACGCAAATGATGGACGGGCTGGCCCTCGGCGAGACGACGCCGGGGCCGCTGATCATGGTGGTGGCCTTCGTCGGCTACGTCGGCGGGTGGACCAAGGCGATCCTCGGGCCCGATTCGCTTGCGGCTTCAGGCATGCTCGCCGCCTGCATCGCAACCTGGTTCACGTTCCTGCCGTCATTCCTGTTCATCCTTGCCGGCGGTCCGCTGGTCGAGCGCACGCACGGCGAACTGGGCTTCACGGCGCCCTTGACCGCGGTGACCGCGGCGGTGGTCGGCGTGATCGTGAACCTTGCCGTATTTTTCGCGTGGAAAGTGCTGTGGCCGCTGGCGACCGAGGCAGCCCCGTTCTCCGGCGGGTTCGATGCCTTCAGCGCCGTGCTGTCGGTCATCGGCGTTGTCGCGCTGACGCGCTTCAAGGTCGGCGTGATCCCGCTGATCGCCGCCTTTGCGGCGGCCGGATTGGCGGCACGGCTCCTCTTCTAGCCGGCGACGTAGCTCCCCGACTTGCCGCCATGCTTCTCGAGGAGGCGGATGGGGCCGAGCGTCATGCCGCGGTCCACCGCCTTGCACATGTCGTAGATCGTGAGCAGGCCCACGCTTACCGCGGTGAGGGCCTCCATCTCCACGCCGGTCGGGCCGACCGTCTCCGCGGTCGCCCGGCACTCCACCGTCGCGCCCGCGGCATCGACATCGAACTCGACTCGCACCGCGGTCAGCGCAATCGGATGGCACAGCGGGATCAGTTCGGAGGTGCGCTTGGCGGCCTGGATCGCGGCGACCCGCGCGACGCCGAGCACGTCGCCCTTTTTCGCGGTGCCCGAGGCGATCAGCGCCAGCGTCCCGGGCCGCATCGCGATCGTCCCCGCGGCCACCGCGACCCGGCGGGTGGCATCCTTGCCCGCGACGTCGACCATGTGCGCCGCGCCATGCGCGTCGAAATGCGTCAGCTTTTCAGTCATAATTTGGATCCCGGCAGGAGAACTCCGCCCGTCGCCGGCAATCATAGCATCGTGGCTTCCGCCATCATCGAATCGAAAATGCCGTTGCGCCGCGCCATCGCCAGCTTCGTCCTCGTCGCCTACGCCGCCGCCAGCGCAGGCCAGGGGCTGCCGGAACTCGGGGACGCGTCGGAGGCGACCCTTTCGGAAAACGCCGAGCGCACCATCGGCAACCGCGTCATGCGCGATGTCAGGGGCGACCGGGATTTCATCGACGACCCGGAGATCACCGACTACATCAACGCCTTGGGCAATCGCCTGGCCAATGCCGCCACCGGGCCGCGGCGGCCGATGGAATTCTTCGTCCTGCAGGATGACGGCGTCAACGCCTTCGCGCTCGTCGGCGGGTACATCGGCGTGAATTCCGGGCTGGTCCTCCTCACCAGCAACGAGTCGGAACTGGCGGGCGTGGTCGCGCATGAAGTCTCGCACATCCTGCAGCGCCACCAGGCGCGCAGCATGCAGGGCCAGGGCCCGGCGCAACTGCTTTCGCTTGCCGCGCTCGCGATCGCGCTTCTCGCGGTGCGCGGTTCCGGCGCGCAAAGCGGGCAGATTGCCGAGGCAGCGCTCGCTACCAGCGCAGCCGTCTCCTACCAGTCGCAGATCAACTACACGCGCGACAACGAGCGCGAGGCCGACCGGATCGGCATTTCGTTGATGGAGGCCGCGGGGTACGATCCGCGAGGGATGGTCGGGATGTTCGAGCGCATGCTCCGCGCCAACCGGTTGAATGAAATGAAAGGCGCGCCCGGCTACCTGCGCACCCACCCGCTCACGACCGAGCGCATCGCCGACATGCAGGGCCGGGTCGACCGCACGCCGGCGAAGATGGTCCCCGATTCGATCGAATACCGCCTGGTGCGCGCCAGGTTCCGCGCGCAGGCCGGTTCGGCCACCGAGGCTGTCGCCTACTTCCGCAACGCGCTTGCCGACAAGACGGTGCTCAGGCCGCGCGAGGATGTCTACGGGCTCGCCATCGCCCTGCGGCGCGCGCGGGATTACGCCGCCGCGGACAAGGAACTCGCAAGCCTGCGCCAGGCGGGCAGCGCGCATCCGTGGATCGAGGTGCTCGCGGCCCGCAACAAGTTCGACCTGAAGCAGCCGCAGGAGGCGCTCGCCATCCTGCGCGCTGCGCTCAAGGCCGCGCCGCAGGACCGGTCGCTCTTCTACGCCTACGCCGAGATCCTGATGCTCAGCGGCGAGCGCGAGGCGGCGATTGCCGCGCTCACCGAACGCCTCAAGCTGGTCAAGGACGACGCCATGACCTACGAGTTGCTCTCCAAGGCGCTCGGCTCGGAAGGACGCAGCGTCGCGCAGCATCGCGCCCAGGCCGAAGCGTATTACTACAAGGGCAACCTTCGCGCGGCCGTGGACCAGCTCGAAAGCGCGCTGAAGGTTCCGAACGGCGACTTCTACGAGCTCTCCGGCGCCGAAGCGCGGCTGCGCGACATCAAGGTCCAGTGGGAGAACGAGCGCGCGGCGGAGAAGGCCCTCAAGATCGGATGAGCCCGCTTCTTCGCTCTTTCGCGCGCGCCGCGTTCGTCCTTGTCGCATGCAGCCCGCCCCTTGCGGCACGCGCCCAGGGCATCGAGCAGGGCCGCGAGATTTTCGTTCGCAAGGACAAGGGCAATTGCATTGCCTGCCACCAGGTGCCATCGGATCCCGCCCTGGCGAGCCGGGCCACGGTCGGCCCGGCGCTTGCCGGCCTGCGCGACCGGATTCCGGAACGCGCGGCGCTTCGGGAGATGCTCTTCGATCCGATGCGGCGCAACCCGGAGGCCATCATGCCCCCTTTCGGCAAGCACGAGATCCTCCAGGCCTCCGAGATCGAGCGCGTGATCGACTATCTCCATGCGATCCGCTGAATCGCTGGCCGGAGCGCTGCTGGCCTTCGCGCTGTGCGCCGCCGGCCCGTCGCATGCCGGCGCCGAGGCCGTCCGCCAGGAAGCGATTGCGCGCCTGAAGCTGCAGATGCCCGAGGTGCCCGTCGCGAGCTATGGGCTGGGTGCGGCCGCGTTCGACCTCGCCCCGGGGGGAACTGCCGACGGCGCCACCGCGGCGATCTTCGAAGAGGGCCGGCGCCTCTGGCAGAAGAAATTCCGCAACGGAAAGTCACTCGGCTCCTGTTTTCCCAACGGCGGCCGGCGGATCGCCGGGACATTTCCGCAGTTCGACGCCCGCCTGAAAAAGGTCGTCACGCTCGAGACCGCGATCAACCAATGCCTGCTGCTCAACAAGGAGCCCCCCTTCGATCCCGGAGATGCCCGGACCATGGGCGCAGCGCTGGCGTGGCTGCGGGCGCAATCCGATGGCATGAAGATCGCGGTGCGCGTTGCGTCACCAGCGGCGGAGCAGCGGTTTGAATCGGGCCGGGAACTCTTCTTCATGCGCACCGGGCAGCAGAACTTCGCCTGCGCCTCCTGCCACCTGAAGAGCGCGGGCCGCTTCTACGGCGATTCGGCGATCCTCCCCGCGGTCGGGCTGGCGGCGCAATGGCCCGCGATCCGGGACGGCCGGCCGGTGACGATCACCGGCCGCATCCGCGATTGCCTGGTGCGCATGGGTGCGGCGCCGGTGAATTTCAGCGCTGAGGATTTCGCCCACATCGAGTTCTTCCTGACATATCTCTCCAACGGTTATCCGGTCAGGGCCAACGTCAACCGAGGCGACTGACGCGCCGGCGTCGCGCCCCCTCGCGGCGCGCTTACCAGGGATCGACGGGCACGAAGCCCAGCACGCTCCCGTCCTTCGCATCGACCAGCACCGCCATGTCCCTGCTTCGCGCCCTTAGCGGAAGGTAGCCCAGCTCGTCTTCCTTGCGCCCGGTGGCTTCCACCGCCGCCGCGATATCCTTCCTGCTCTCGGGATGGTTGGCGCGCAGCAGGGCCACCGGCCTCGCCTTCGCAGCCGCGATTCCCGCCTTTTCCGCATAGGGGACGTAGTACTGCGGAAAGGTCTTCAGGTCGGCCCCGCCGATGCCGGAAATCGTGATGCGGAACTGCTCGTCGGGATCCCTGGGCATTTCGACGGCGATGATTGCCGGGCCGCCGAGCGGCTCGGACGCGAACTCGGCGCGCGTCACTTTCGCCCGCTCCTTCGGCTGGATCTCGTTCGCGGTGGTGACTTCGAACCGGTCTCCGGCGAACACCACGTAAACCGGCCGGGCCTCGAAGACGACGTACACGCCAAAGGCGAGCGCGGCGAGCTGCAGGCAGCCGATGACGGTGAGGTCGAACCTGAGGAGATGGCGTGGCTTCGTCGGGCTGAAGATGATCAGCGTGATCAGCGGGCCGATCACCACGTCGACGCCGATCAGGATCATCACGAGGCGTTCGCCGCCCATTGCCTCGAAAAGCCGGCCCGGATACCAGATCGCCAGCATGACGAGGACCACGCCCGACGCGACCAGCACGGAGATCAGGAAATGCAGGCCCGCGGCCTTCCACCTCGTCACCTTCCGTCTCCGCTATTTCGGCGTTTCTCTTGCCGCACGCGGAATCGACGCGGCGCTCGGCTCGCCCGGATTGCGCACGACGGCATTGCGCAGCCACCTCATGTGAGCGGTATTCTGCTTCGCCTCCGGCAGGCTGCGCCAGTACTTCCCGATCAACCGGGCGCCCTCATCGATCTCGCCCAGCGCGATCTGGCCAAGCACGGCTGCGCCAAGCAGGTATTCCAGCTCGCCCTCGGGCAACTTCTCGACCGCCGCGAGCATCGCCCCCGCCAGGTCCGCCATCGCCTTCGCATCACGCTGCCCGACCGCGCGGAACAGCCGGAACCAGTCCTTCGCGCGTGCTTCGAGCTTCGCAAAACAGGGCGCCTTTTCCACCTTGTCCCAGACGGCATTGGCGGCGGCCGGCGAGGAGAAGCTGTTCACCAGCGAGGCCGTTGCAATGGCGGACTCCCACCACTCGCTCGTCGGCGCGCCGGGCGCGCAATCGATGAAGCGAAGCTTGAATTGCGTGATTGCCGTGAAATACGGCCCCAACAGCTCCCTTGACCGCGCCGGGCTCGACTCCCCAAGGAGATAGCGACGGGCATGTTCCGCAGCCTGCACCTCACGCACCCGTTCGCCCGCGGGAAACTTGGCGATCGTGATCGGCGTGAGTGAGGCGGGCGACAGCACGCCCATCATGTCGAGGATCGGCCAGGGCGCGACCGAAAGGTCCTTCAGGTCCGCCACCTTGGCCTGCACGAAGCGGGCCTTGGCAGCGCGGGTGTCGACGACCGGGAAGTAGTCGGAGTTGGGAGGCGAGTCGAGGAAGCGCAACTGCGTGGTGAGCGAGCGATGGTCGCCGAGCCGGCGGATCGCGAGGTCCTCGGGGCGGCTGATCTCGAGCCGTTCGAGGAGCTTGGGCACGCCTCCCATCGAGAAGATCGCGTCGGATACCGGCGGCACCGGGCCGGAGGGGGAAGCGACGAAGATGAGGTCGCCGTTGTTGGGCGCGTACACCACGAACTCCGGGAACGACTCACGCATGGCGCGCACGATCGAGGCGAGCAGCGCCTCGTTGAAGCTGTAGGTGTGGATCCACTGCACCATCACGCCGCCCGGGTTGATCTGGCCCTTCACACGGGCGTAGAACTCGCGCGTGAAGAGGCTGGAGACGCCGCTCACCCACGGATTGGAGGGCTCCGACATGATGATGTCGTACTTGCGGTTGCTCCGCGCAAAGTACGACTTCGCGTCGTCGAAGATCACGAAGCTGCGCGGATCCTCGTAGTTGGCGTCGGTGAACGGCCGGAAGTGCCTTGCGCCTTCCGTCATTGCCGGCTCGATCTCGATCGTGTCGACGCGCTCGATGCCGGGTGCGGCAAGAAGCGCCGCCGTTGACATTCCGGTGCCGTACCCGATCACCGCCACCGTTTTCGCGCCGGGAACGTGCGCAAGCGGGAACAGGCCCGCCATGATCATCGTGTACTCGTCGGGGCCGGCGCCTTCGTCCCCGGGGCGCGTGGTCATCGCGCCATCGCTCTTGCCGTTGGTGCGAATGCTGATGACGCCGCTCGGCTTGTGGAGCACGACATCGACTGTCGCGGTCTTGCCATCGCGATGAAATACGGACTCGTAAGTCGAAGGCAGCTTGACCAAGCCGTACTGGTAGACGCCGCCCGCCATCTTCAGCGGATCGGTCTGGTACAGCAGGCCGACCAGCACCACCCCGGCCAGGCCCGCGGCGCTCCACGAATTGCGCAGGCGCATCGTGATCGCGCGGTTGCGGTAGAGGAGCACGATGCCCAGCACGACATCGATCGCGCCGCCCAGGAGGAGCGCGCCCTTCAGCCCGAGGAACGGCAACGCGAAGTGGACGGCCACGATCACGCCGAGGATCGCGCCAAGCGTGTTGACCGCGTACACGTTGCCGATGCTCTTCTCGCCCAGGCGCGAGCGCATCAGCTGGAACGTGATGAGGGGGAGGGTCATGCCCGCGAGGAACGTGGCCGGCAGCATCACGAGCAGGCAAAGAAGCTGCGAAAAGAGGTTGAACAGGACCCAGCCGTTGTCCGACTTCTGCACGGCGTCGTAGAACCAGGACATGAGCTCGAACGTGAAGCCGTAGACCGGCAGCGTCAGCACCGCGAAGATCCCCATCAGGACCTGCACGATGGCGAGGAAACGCACCGGGTCCGCGATGTGGTCGATGCGCCGCTTGATCCACAGCCCGCCCAGCGCCAGCCCGAGGATGAAACTCGACAGCATCAGCTCGAAGGAATGGGTGGCGCCGCCCAGGACCAGCGAAAGGCTGCGTATCCAGGCGACTTCGTAAATGAAGGACGAGAGCCCGGTGACCAGCGCGATGCCGAGAAGCCAGGGCACCATCGAGTCCGGCAGGCGCCGCGCCATCGCGTTGCTGCGCCTCGACTTGCGCGGCAGGCGAGGTGTTCTTGTCCGCCATGTACACGGCGATTGCCAGGAGGATGTTGCAGATTCCCGCCGTGAACAGCGCTCCCGGGAGCCCGACCGTGGGAATCAGGAGAAATCCGCTTGCGAGGACTCCCACAACGGCGCCGATGCTGTTCAGGAAATAGAGCAGGGACAGCTTCCCGCCCGGAAGCTTGGGATCGAGGCGAAGGATGCCGCCCGACATCAGCGGGAAAGTCGTCCCCAGCAGGATCGATTGCGGCAGGATCAATGCCGCTGCGAACGCCCATTGCGCCCAGCACCAGCTTTCCGCGGAACACGACATCGGCAGCAGCACGTCGTAGGCCCAGTTCGTCGATACGACGAAAAAGCGATGGAAGAGCAATGCGCAGATGCCGACCACGAGCTCCGCGGCCGCATACGCCAGCAGGGGCCGGCGAATCCGCAGGGCGAAAGCGCCGGCAAGCCACGAGCCGAGCGCAAGTCCGCCGATGAACACGATCAGGACCACCGTCTGGGCGTAGGCGGCGTGGCCGAGGAAAAGCTTGAGGTAGTGGCTCCAGATCGATTCGTATATCAGGCCGCAGAAACCTGATAGCGCGAAAAGGGCGTATAGCGTGCGTATGCGTGCTGTCATCTGGGAGTCACCGTGAAAAATGGGGCCGCAGGCAAAAAAAGAACGGGGGGCAATACATGCCCCCCGCCCGCTGCCTCATCGAACGGCCGTGCAGCCGTTCGTGCCGTCGTGCCTAGCGGCAGGTTGCCGGAACAAACTTGGCAGTACCGTCGTAGGAGCACTTCCAGGCGGCGATCGTGCTGCCGTCGGACGCCGCCGCGGCAAAGGCCGGGTCGGCATACGGAGTCAGCGTGACCAGCTTGCCGGTCTCGTTGGCGATGTTCGAAACCGTTGCCTGGATCACACCACCGGCGAGCACGTCCATCTTGCTCAGGTACTGCGTCGGCGTGTTCGAGCAGCCCGACGTGGTGATGTCGATCGGCAGCTTGTTCTTTGCTGCGGCGTATTCCGAAACCGAAGTCTTGCACGCCGACGTCGCCGCCAGCACTTCGCTCATCTTCGAACGGTTGAGGTAGTCCTGGTACGCCGGAATGGCAACGGCGGCCAGGATGCCGATGATCGCGACCACGATCATCAGTTCGATCAGGGTGAAACCTTGTTGGATCTTTTTCATGTGTATTCCTTTGCGGTCGAAGCCGCGAAACCGATCACGATGCCGACCGGTTCCCGGAGGAACCCCGGCCGTTTCCGGCCGGGCCCCAAATACAACGAACGATTAACGGCAGGTTGCCGGAACGAACTTCGGGGTGCCCGTATACGAGCACTTCCAGGCGGCGATCGTGCTGCCGTCGGACGCAGCCGCGGCGAAGGCCGGGTCGGCATACGGGGACAGCGTGACCAGCTTGCCGGTCTCGTTGGCGATGTTCGAAACCGTTGCCTGGATCACACCACCGGCGAGCACGTCCATCTTGCTCAGGTACTGCGTCGGCGTGTTCGAGCAGCCCGACGTGGTGATGTCGATCGGCAGCTTGTTCTTTGCTGCGGCGTATTCCGAAACCGAAGTCTTGCACGCCGACGTCGCCGCCAGCACTTCGCTCATCTTCGAACGGTTGAGGTAGTCCTGGTACGCCGGAATGGCAACGGCGGCCAGGATGCCGATGATCGCGACCACGATCATCAGTTCGATCAGCGTGAAACCTTGTTGGATCTTCTTCATGAGTGCTCCTTGCTTGTTGGAGGAAGTTACCTTGAATGCGACCACACCGGGGTGTGCAGCCAATACCTATGCAACCCGTGTGCCAATTGTCGTGGGCCGGCGACTTGGCAACTGTGAACTGCCGCACATTGTCGCGAACATTGAAAAAGGCCATGTAATTCATTGCCTTGGAACGGCCGAGCCGACGCTGCCGCAATTCGGCACGGGGCTTCAGCCGAATTTGCCTGTCGCTTCGCCGGCCTTGCGTCCGCCGCCACGGTTCACGTCTGCGCCCGAACGCACAATGTGCCTTTTTTTGTCAGGGGCCAGCGGCGCTTGTCGCTTTGCCGCGACAAGGGGGCGCGCCGCGCTTCACGGGACGAAGCCGGGGATTTTCGCGGGATCGACCTCGTCGATCTGCTCCGGGTCGAGGAACTCGCGCGCATATTTCAGGTACACCTTTTCGCGCACGAAGATGTCGAAGAGGTCCGGGTCGATGTGCCCGCCCTCCTTCATCCTCCCGAGGATCGCGAGCGAGTCGGAGAGCGTCTTGCCCGGCTTGTAGGGCCGGTCCTTGGCGGTGAGCGCCTCGAAGATGTCGGCAATGCCCATGACGCGCGCCTGCACGCTCATCTGTTCGCGCGTAAGTCCCTTGGGATAGCCCTTGCCGTCCATCCGCTCATGGTGCCCGCCGGCGTACTCGGGAACGCAGGTGAGGTGCTGCGGCCATGGCAGGGCCTCCAGCATCTTCACCGTGGCGACGATGTGGTGGTTGATGACCTGGCGCTCCGCCGCGGTGAGCGTGCCGTAGGCGATGTTGAGGTTGTCCTCTTCCTCCATCGAGAGGAACCGCTCCGCCTCGCCCTTGTCGTTGGTCCACTTGTACTTCGCGATCTGGGATACCCGCGCCTGGTCCTCCGGCTTCATCTTCTCGCTGCCGAAGTTGGTGCGGCGCAGGAACTCGCGGTCGTCGCCGTACTGGCGCAGCCTCGCGGCGCAGTCCTCCTCGGCCCGCCTGGCGCTTTCCTCGTCGCCCACCTCGAGAGCCTTCAGCTTTGCCCGCAACATGGCCAGCTCGGCGTCGCGCTTGAGCACCTCGAACCGCGTGTCGACAAGCGCGATGCGGTCGAAAATCGTCTGCAGCTTGGTGGCCTTGTCCACCACATGGACCGGCGTGGTGATCTTCCCGCAGTCGTGCAGGAGTCCCGCGATCTTCAGCTCGTAGCGGTCCTTGTCCGTCATCCTGAACTCGCCCAGCGGCCCCGTCCGACGCATTGTGCGCCGCCTCGGCAAGCATCATCGTGAGGGTGGGGACGCGCTTGCAGTGCCCGCCCGTGTACGGGCTCTTGTCGTCGATCGCCGTGTTGATCAGCTCGATCAGCGATTCGAAAAGCCTTTCCAGCTGCTGGATCAGCAGCCGGTTGGTGAGCGCGATCGCCGCCTGCGACGAAAGCGACTCCGCGAGGCGCTGGTCCTCTTCCGAAAACGGCACGACGAGCCCGGACTCGGGTCGCGCGCGTTCAGCAGCTGCAGCACGCCGATGATTCTGCCCCTCGTGGTTCTTCATCGGGACGGTAAGGAACGACATGGAGCGGTAGCCGGTGCGCTTGTCGAAATTCCGCGTTCCGGAAAAGTCGAATCCGTCCGCGGTGTAGGCGTCGGAAATGTTCACGGTGTCGTGCGTGAGCGCCGCGTAGGCCGCGACCATGGAATGGTTCGGCTTGCCCTCGTGATCGTGCAGGGGAATGGGATAGAACGGCACCGGCGTGCCTGACGTGCCGCCCATCGCGATGGCGAGGCTGTCGTTGCGCACGATCTCGAACTTGAGCGCGTCGTCCACGAGCCGGTAGAGCGTCCCGCCATCGGCGCGGGTGAGGTTCTTCGCCGCGATCAGGATGGTCTCGAGGAGCTTGTCGAGGTCGCTCTCCTGGGAAAGCGCGATGCCGATCGCATTCAGGTACTCGAGGCGAGAAAGGAAATGCGACTCGAGCGAGCGCTGCAGGTCGATCACCGGCTGGGCCGGCCTTTCCTGGCGCACCTGTCCCGGCGTCGATCGGCATTACTTGATGCAGACCGCCCTGACCTGGGCCATGTCGGTGACGCCCTGCAGGACCTTTTCCATGCCGTCCATTTTCAGGGTGATCATGCCCTCGGCGAGCGCGGTGGTGAACATTTCCGCGACCCGGGCGTGCTCCTGGATCAGCTTCTTCATCGCGTCGGTGCCGACCAGCAGCTCGTGCAGGCCGACGCGCCCCTTGTAGCCGGTTCCGCCGCAGGCATCGCAGCCGACCGCCTTGTACATCACGTATTCCGGCTTGCCGAACCCATAGTCCTTCTGGAAGCGGTCGAACACCTGCTTGTAGCCGGCCTGGGGATCCTTGGCGAAGCCAGGGGTGTTCTTCAGTTCGTCGCAATACTCGGTGAGGAAGTGCTTCACCTCCTCCTGCGAAGGCGTGTACGGCCGCCTTGCACTTGCACAGGCGCTTGGCGAGGCGCTGCGCCAGAACGCCGAGGAGCGCGTCGGCGAAGTTGAACGGGTCCATGCCCATGTCGAGCAGGCGGATGATCGATTCCGGCGCCGAGTTGGTGTGCAGGGTCGCGAACACCAGGTGGCCGGTGAGCGAGGCCTCGATGCCGATCGACGTGGTGTCCTTGTCGCGCATTTCGCCCACCATGATGATGTCCGGATCGGCGCGCAGGAAGGACTTCATCGCCACCGCGAAGGTGAATCCCGCCTTGGGGTTCACCTGGCACTGGCGCAGGCCCTTCTGCGTGATTTCCACCGGGTCTTCCGCGGTCCAGATCTTGGTGTCCGGCTGTGTTGAGGAAGCCGAGCACGGAGTGCAGCGTGGTGGTCTTGCCCGAGCCGGTCGGGCCGCAGACGAAGAACAGGCCGTAGGGCTTGGACACGCAGGCCTTCAGGCGCTCCATGTTCTTCGGCAGCACGCCGAGCTTGTCGAGCGGGATCGGCTCGCCGGCGGCGAGGATGCGCATCACGACGTCCTCGACGCCGCCGGCCGTCGGGATGGTGGCCACGCGCAACTCGATGTCGAGCGGGCCGAACTTCTTGAACTTGATCTTGCCGTCCTGCGGCTTGCGCTTTTCCGAGATGTCGAGGTCGCACATGATCTTCAGGCGCGTCACCAGCGCCGAGCGATAGCTCGCCGGCACCTCGATGTAGTTGCTGAGCGAGCCGTCCTTGCGGAAGCGGACGCCGGTCTTGCCCTTGCCCGGCAGGGGCTCGACATGGATGTCGGAAGCGCCCTGGTTGTAGGCATCGACGATGATCTTGTTGACCAGCTTCACCAGCTCGTTGTCGGCCGCCGCGGAGACATCGTCTCCCGCTATCGCGCCGGGCTCCTCGTCGTCGTCGAGCGTCGAGAGCAGGTCGCCGATCGACTCCGACCCCATCGCGCCCTCGGCGCCGAAATACTGGTCAGCGTCAGGATGAAATCGCGCTGCGTGGTCACCTTGTAGACGATCTTGGCGCGCGGGAAGACGTTCTCGACCATCTTCGAGTTGCGCACGCGCTCCGGGTCCGGGCGACATGATCAGGATGCCCTGCTTCGAGTCCTCCAGCGGCAGCCAGTGGTTGGCCTCGGCATAGTCGCGCTTCAGGTTCTTCAGCAGGTCCACCGGCTTGATGCGGTCCAGCTTGAAGGGCTCGTACTCGACGCTGAAGAACTTGGCGAGCGCAGCGCCGATCGCCGGCGGCTTCACCTGGAACTCGTCGATCAGGATCTCCTCGACGTTCTTGTTCTTGCGCCGCGCGGTTCGCGTGGCGAGCTCGAGCTCGCCCGCGGCGATCACGTTGTCGATGACCAGGAACTCGAACTTCGACTGGATCTGGCCCGGCATCTGCTGGCGGACGCGGAAGGCGATCGCGAGCGTCTTGGAAAGCTCGATCACGCCTTCGTCGTGCAGCCCGGAGAACGGTTGCCCGGAAAGCGAATTGATGAGCTGCATGACGCCCATCAGCTCGGTCCCGGTCTCACCGCCGAGGATCGGGGCGATCAGCATCTGCTTGGAGCGGTAGCCCGTGCGCTGGTCGACCGCCTTGAGGAAGGCGAGGTTGGGCGAGAAGGTCTTCAGCTCGGAATCGTCGTAGACGTCCTTGATGTTCATGTGGCGCTTGTGCAGCGCGCAGAAGCCGGCAAGGCTCGACTCCGAGATCGGCAGCTTGATGTCCTTGAAGGAGTTGAGCCCCGTCTTCAC
The DNA here is from genome assembly GCA_963849005.1 of uncultured beta proteobacterium. Lineage (GTDB taxonomy): Bacteria > Pseudomonadota > Gammaproteobacteria > Burkholderiales > Usitatibacteraceae > CAWKGC01. The sequence goes on from CAWKGC010000022.1 coordinate 79,184, forward strand.
CTTGGAGACGATCGACTGGCCGTCCTCGCTCATCACGTAGACCGTGAAGCGGTCCGCCTCGAACAGCTGGCAGATGTCGCGCGACACGTCGAGGATGATCTCGTCGACGTTGTTGGTCGAGTGGATCCTGTTGGTGACGGCCTGAAGCTTTTTCGAGAACGCAAGCTTCGCGCTCATGTCGGCGACGTTCGCCGGCGATTGCTGGGTCTTCGGTTCGAGAACTGCGCTCATGACATCACCCGATTGGTTGTACAACGCCCCCTGGCACTAGATCAGGAACTCCTGGTTGTTCTCCAGCATGCGCGGCCGCCACTTGCCGGCCGCCTCGATGACTTCCTTCATCGTGAGGGCCCCTTCCCCGGGCTTGAGGTGCGTGATGAATACCTCCGGCGACACCTTCATCTTCGCGAGCTCCTCGGCCAGCATGCTGCGGGCAAAGGTGCTTGGAGGCCACCGCGATGTCGCGCTCCTTGTTCGAAAACGCGGTCTCGATCACCAGGTACTTGAGGCCGCGCGTGCGGTTGACCACATCCCACAGCGCGTCGTTGGTGGCGGTATCGCCGCTGAAAATGAAGCTCGCCTTGCCGCTGTCGAGCAGGTAGCCCACTGCGGGAACCGTATGGTTTGCCGGGATGGCCGTGATGCGCCTGCCGCCCAGCACGACGGTCTCGCCGATGCGCACCTCGCGATAGACCATGAACGGGCTTTCCTCGTTTGGGATCTGCGTGAAATCCGGCCAGATCTTCCAGTTGAACAAGTGGGCGCGAAGGATGTCGAGCGTCTCCTTGGTCCCGTAGACGACGATGGGGCTTCCGCGCATCCAGCAAACCGTGTCGACCAGGAACGGGATGCTCGTCACGTGGTCGAGGTGCGAATGGGACACGAAGATGTGGTCGATCTTCGCCAACTGCTCGAGCGACAGGTCGCCGACGCCGGTACCCGCGTCGATGAGGATGTCCTCGTCGACATGGAACGCGGTGGTGCGGAGACTGCCCCCGATCCCGCCGCTGCACCCGAGTACCTTTATGCGCATCGCTTTTTTCCGTCTCGCGCGGTCTCTTAGGAAGGACGCGGGCGGCCGAGTTCGGAACTCAGGCTCCCGAAACCATTATGCAGGAAAGGCCTGACTGCGGGTGTGCGCTTTTCCACAGTTCGCCAGGTGCTTTTTCACTCGCAGGCACGGACCTGTCGGGGCCTGGCGCAACACCGGTCAGGGCCGGTAGAAAAACTCCATCTTGATCCCGGCAATCTCGATCATGTCGTGGTCGCCGAGCGGGTGGGCCTGCGCGCCGAGCGATGCGCCGTTGAGCGAGGGGAAAGTCGCTCCTTCGACGTGGGTGATGAAGTATCCGTTGGGACGCTTGGTGATGACCGCCACCTGCGTGCCGGGCTTGCCGATGGTCGTGAGGTTCTTGGTCAGGTCGAGGGTGCGGCCGGCAGCAGCTCCCGAAAGCACCTGGATGGCGGCATCGCGCATGGGCGTTGCTGCGCCGGGTGCTGGCGCCGCTGCGGCAGGCGCGGGGGCAGGCGCGGGCGCGGCTGCGGGTGGCGGCGCCATGACCGGCGGCGGGCTGGGCGGCGAGGTGTCCGTCGCCAACGACTTCATGCCGGTCTGGGTGTCGGTGAAGGCGCGCTCGGCGGGCGGCGCGGGCGGAGCCTTGGACGGGCTGCGGATGATCATCGTCTTCTCGAAATCCGCCGGCGAAGTGGTCGTCACGGCGTCGTTGAAGTACTTCAACTTGTGCTTGCCGATCTCGATCACGTCGTTGTTCTGCAGGAAGTGCTTCTTGATCGGCTTGCCGTTGACCATGGTGCCGTTGGTGCTGCCCATGTCCTCGATGAACGAATCGTTGAGGATCGTGATGATCGCCGCATGCTCGCCGCTGACCGCCAGATTGTCTATCTGGATGTCCGTGTGCGGCTTGCGACCGATCAGGGTGCGTTCCTTGGAGAGCGTGTGCTCCTTGAGCACCTGCCCGTCAACGCTCAGAATCAGCTTGGCCATAGTCTTAGTCCTCGAGAATTACCTGAACAGCGCCTTGAGTCGGGCGAACCAGCCCCTCGGTACCCCGAACGGCTCGGCGACCCGCACCAGCATGGCCGACACGTTGTCGCGCCCGCCGTTGTCGTTTGCAGCCTGCACCAATTGCTGGACCGTGAGCGTCGGGTTGGTCCGAAGGGCGATCAGCGTCAGCCGGATCTCCTCGTCCTCCACCATGTCGTTCAGGCCGTCCGAGCAAAGCAGGTACAGGTCCTCGGGCTCGGTCTCGTACACATGCACCTCCGGCTCCACGGTGGGGTCGATGCCGAGGGCGCGCGTGACGAGGTTCTTGTTCTGCGAAAGCTTTGCTTCTTCCGGGGTGATCAGGCCGGAATCCAGTTGCTCCTGAAGCAGCGAATGATCCCGCGTGACCTGGGTCATCTCTTCGCCGCGCAAGCGGTACAGGCGCGAATCCCCGATGTGCGCCACGGCGAGGAAGTTGTCGAAAAAGAGGCACACAACAAGTGTCGTGCCCATTCCGGCGCATTCCGGATTGTTCTGCGAGGTCGTGTAGATCGCCGCGTTGGCTCTCGCCACCTGCTCGCGGATCAGCTTGTCGGAAAGCGACTTGGCCGACTCGCGGTCGATGCGCGCCACGTCCTCCGGACGCCACGATTCGAGCAGGCCGTCGGCGATCAGGGAGGTGGCCATCCCGCTTGCCACTTCCCCAGCGTTGTATCCGCCCATTCCGTCGGCGAGCACGAACAGCCCAACCTCGACTCGCTGTTCGATGCAGTCCTCGTTATGGTCGCGGACGCGCCCCGGGTCGGTCAGGCTCGCGGTCTGGAATGCCTGCGCAAGGCTCATCCCCGCCCCCGAATGCCGGCGAACTGCCCCGGACCTCTCCCGAATCGACGCCGGTTTCCTGTTCCGGCCGCCTCCCCATGCATATGCGCCATTCCCCTCATTTTTCTCTTGGCCCTAACGGCACGTTCGGGATTGTAGCCCACGCCCCGAACCTGCCCCCTGCAGAACATGCGGCATGCCCAAGCCCCCCGGAAGCCTCAAAAACCCTTGGATATAGTAACTTGAAAACGCTTTTTCAGGAAATAGAACAGGTTTCACGCAAGATGTCCATGATTTCATAAAGACTTCGCTTCCGCGGGGCGATCCGAAACCGGGGGATTGAAGGCCGGATCCGGCCCCCGTGCCAAGGCCCGGGCCGTGCCGGTTGCCACCGCTTGGGCGATTGGGTCTAATGCGGATTCCCTGCCCCATCCCACCGAACCGAGGAACAAATGGACAGACTCCAGGACATCGACCCATTGGAAACCCGCGAATGGGTCGATGCACTCGACGCGGTCCTTGAAGTCGAGGGTTCGCAGCGCGCCCACTTCCTGCTCGAGCAACTCGTCGAAAAGGCCCGGCGCTCGGGCGCCTTCCTCCCTTACAGCGCCAACACCGCCTACATCAACACGATCCCGCCGCACCTCGAGGAGCAACTCCCGGGCGACCGCGAGCTCGAGCACCGCCTGCGCTCGATCGTGCGCTGGAACGCCGTGGCAATGGTGCTGCGCGCCGGCAGGAAGGACCTCGAACTCGGCGGCCACATCGCGAGCTTCGCCTCCGCGGCGACGCTGTATGACATCGGCTTCAACCATTTCTGGCACGCGCCCACCGAAAAGCACGGCGGCGACCTGATCTACATGCAGGGCCATTCCTCGCCCGGCGTTTACGCGCGCGCCTATCTGGAAGGCCGCCTTACCGAAGCGCAGCTCGACAGCTTCAGGATGGAAGTCGACGGCAAGGGCATCGCGTCCTACCCGCATCCGTGGCTGATGCCCGACTTCTGGCAGTTCCCGACCGTTTCGATGGGCCTTGGCCCCATCCAGGCGATCTACCAGGCGCGCTTCCTGCATTACCTCCAGGACCGCGGCATGGCCCCGACGCGCGGCCGCAAGGTCTGGGCGTTCATGGGCGACGGCGAGATGGATGAGCCGGAATCGATGGGCGCCATCGGCATGGCGGCGCGCGAAAAGCTCGACAACCTCGTCTTCGTGGTCAATTGCAACCTGCAACGCCTCGACGGCCCGGTGCGCGGCAACGGCAAGATCATCCAGGAGCTCGAGACCAACTTCCGCGGCGCCGGATGGAACGTGATCAAGGTGATCTGGGGCGGCTACTGGGACCAGCTGATCGCGCGCGACAAGGAGGGCATCCTCCTGAAGCGCATGGAGGAAGCGGTCGACGGCGAGTACCAGAAGTTCAAGAGCCGCGACGGCGCCTACGTGCGCGAGCACTTTTTCGGCAAGTACCCGGAATTGCGGGCCATGGTCGCGAACATGTCGGACGCGGACATCTGGCGCCTGAACCGCGGCGGCCACGACCCGAACAAGATGTATGCCGCCTATGCCGCGGCCGTCAAGCACGAGGGCCAGCCGACCGTGATCCTGGCCAAGACGGTGAAGGGCTACGGCATGGGCACCGTAGGCGAAGGCAAGAACATCGCGCACCAGCAGAAGAAGATGCCGATCGAGGCGCTCAAGCAGTTCCGCGACCGCTTCAACATCCCCATCCCGGACGGCAAGCTGGAAGAGCTGCCTTATTTCAAGCCGGCCGACGACTCGCCCGAGATGAAGTACCTTCGCGAGCGCCGCGCGGCGCTCGGCGGATCGATCCCGCAACGCCGGCGCCGCACGATCAGCCTCGAGGTGCCGAAGCTGCGAGTCGTTCAAGCCCCTGCTCGACGCGACCGCGGAGGGCCGCGAGGTCTCGACCACGATGGCATTCGTGCGCATGCTGACTGCGCTGGTCAAGGACAAGAACATCGGCAAGTACGTCGTGCCCATCGTGCCCGACGAGTCGCGCACCTTCGGCATGGAAGGATTGTTCCGCCAACTCGGCATCTACTCCTCGGTCGGGCAACTCTACGAGCCCGAGGACTCCGACCAGCTGATGTTCTACAAGGAAGACACTTCCGGGCAGATCCTGCAGGAGGGCATCAACGAAGCCGGCGCGATGTGCTCATGGATGGCCGCCGCGACTTCCTACAGCAACAACAACGTGCCGATGGTCCCGTTCTACATCTTCTATTCGATGTTCGGGATGCAGCGCATCGGCGATCTCGCGTGGGCCGCAGGCGACATGCGCGCGCGCGGCTTCCTGCTGGGCGGCACCGCGGGCCGGACCACGCTCAACGGAGAGGGACTGCAGCACGAGGACGGGCACAGCCACGTACTGGCCTCGGTGATCCCGAACTGCCGCTCGTACGACCCGACCTTCTCCTACGAAGTGGCGGTGATCGTGCAGGACGGCCTGAAGCGGATGCTGGAGGACCAGGAGGACGCGTTCTACTACATCACGCTGATGAACGAGAACTACCCCCACCCCGGTTTCAGCGAGAAGTCCCGCGAAGGGCATCCTGAAGGGGATGTACCAGCTGAGCGATGGCGGCACCGCAAAGGGGCCGCGGGTGCAGCTGCTGGGCAGCGGCACGATCCTGCGCGAGGTGATGGCGGCCGCCACGCTGCTGCGCGACGACTGGGGCGTCACGGCCGACGTCTGGAGCTGCCCGAGCTTCAACGAGCTGCGCCGCGACGGCATGGCCGTAGCGCGCTGGAACCTGCTCAACGCGACCGCGAAGCCGCGCGCTTCGTGGGTCGAGCAGTGCCTCGGCGCCACCAAGGGGCCGGTGGTCGCATCCACCGACTACATGCGCGCCTTCGCCGACCAGATCCGGCGAGTACGTGCCGCGCCGCTACAAGGTGCTGGGCACCGACGGATTCGGTCGCAGCGATTCGCGTGAAAACCTGCGCCGCTTCTTCGAGGTCGACCGCCACTATGTGGTGATCGCCGCGCTCAAGGCGCTTGCCGAGGATGGCGAGGTGCCGCGCAGCCAAGGTCGCGGAAGCCATCAAGAAGTACGGGATCGACACGGAAAAGCCCGCTCCCTGGACCGTCTGATCCTGGGCGCCCGCGAACGCGGGTCCGGGACAAGAACAATGAATGCCCCGCCACGAGCGGGGCCTCGATAAAAGGAAGAGGAACGTGGCGACATTGCAAGAAGTCCGGGTCCCGGACATTGGCGATTTCAAGGACATCCCGGTCATCGAATTGCTGGTCAAGCCCGGCGATACGGTGAAGAAGGAAGACTCGCTCGTCACGCTCGAATCGGACAAGGCGACGATGGAAGTTCCTTCGCCGGCCGCGGGGATCGTGAAGGAACTGAAGGTCAAGATCGGCGACCTCGTCGGCGAAGGCAGCCTGGTCCTGATCCTCGAGGCAACCGGTGCGGCGCCTTCTGCAACCGCCACGCCGGCGGCAGGGAAGCCGGCCGCGCCCGCACCTGCGGCAGCCCCGGCACCGAAACCGCCGGCGCCACAACCCACCGCGCCCGGCCTTCCCGCGGCCGGCGCGCCCTCGCTTCCGCCCTTGCCGGCGACTAGCGGGGAACGCGGCAAGACTGCGCACGCGAGCCCGCGGCATCCGGCGCTTCGCGCGGGAACTCGGCGTCGATCGTGGGACGCGTTGCCGGAACGGGCCCAAAGGGGCGCATCCTCAAGGAGGACATCCAGAACTTACGTGAAGCAGGCCCTTTCGGGCGGCGCAGCGGCGGCGGCGCCCCCAGCCACAGGCGGAGGCCTTGCCGGCCTCGGATTGCCGGCATGGCCGAAAGTGGACTTCGCCAAGTTCGGCCCGGTCGAGGCGCGGCCGTTGTCCCGGATCCAGAAGATCTCCGGTCCCGCGCTCGCCCGCAACTGGCTGATGATCCCGCACGTCACGCAACAGGACGAGGCCGACATTACCGACCTCGAGGCATTTCGCAACCGGATCAACGAGGAAAACGCGAAGGCCGGGATCAAGGTCTCGCCGCTCGCGTTCCTGGTCAAGGCCTGCGTCGCGGCGCTGAAGAAGTATCCGGACTTCAACAGTTCGCTCGACGGCGACAACCTGGTCGTGAAGGGCTATTGGCACATCGGTTTCGCGGCCGACACGCCCAACGGGCTGGTGGTGCCCGTGATCAAGGACGCCGACAAGAAGGGCGTGATCGAGATCGCGCGAGAAAGCGGCGAGCTCGCCGCCAAGGCGCGCGAGGGCAAGCTCGGTCCCGCCGACATGCAGGGCGGCACCTTCTCGATCTCCAGCCTGGGCGGCATCGGCGGCTCGTTCTTCACGCCGATCGTGAACGCGCCCGAGGTCGCGATCCTCGGCGTGTCGAAGTCGCAGATGAAGCCGGTGTGGGACGGCAAGGAATTCGTGCCGAGGCTGATCATGCCGTTGTCGCTCTCGTACGACCACCGCGTGATCGACGGCGCCTCCGCCGCGCGCTTCACCACCTACCTCGCGCAGGTGCTGGCCGACATGCGCCGCATCGTGCTCTGAGGGGACCGCCGCACATGGCCATCATCGACATCAAGGTCCCGGACATCGGCGACTTCAAGGACATCCCGGTCATCGAGCTGCTGGTGAAGCCCGGAGACGTGATCAGGAAGGAAGCCGGCCTGGTCACGCTGGAGAGCGACAAGGCGACGATGGAGGTGCCCTCGACCGCACGCCGGCACAGTCATGGAACTGCGCGTGAAGCTCGGCGACACGGTCTCGATGGGCAGCGTGCTGCTCACCCTCGATACTGCGGAAGCAGTCGCTGCAGCGCCATCGGCGGGGCCGCCTGCTGCCACGCCCGCGGCGGCAGCCGTTGAAGAAGCGAAACCCGCTGCGGCGCAGAACCTGCGCGAGGCGCTCACCTCGACGCTTCGCCAGCTCGATTCCGACCTGCATGCCGAAGTGCTGGTGCTTGGTGCCGGGCCCGGCGGCTACACCGCCGCCTTCCGCGCCGCCGACCTCGGCAAGAAGGTGGTGCTGGTGGAACGATATGCCGTCGCTGGGCGGCGTGTGCCTGAACGTCGGATGCATCCCTTCCAAGGCCTTGCTGCACGCGGCAAAGGTGATCACCGAGGCCGAGGAGATGTCGCCAGCTCGGCGTGAGTTTCGGCGAGCCGAAGATCGACATCGACAAGGTCCGGGGCTGGAAGGAAAGCGTCGTCGGCAAGCTCACCAAGGGGCTCGCGAGCCTCGCCAAGGCGCGCAAGGTGACCGTCGTCGAAGGGACGGCGAAGTTCGCCACCGCAAATACGCTCGAAGTGCAGACGAAGGACGGGCGCAAGATCGTCTCCTTCGACCATTGCATCATTGCCGCGGGCTCGCAGGCGGCGAGGATCCCGGGCTTCCCCAATGAAGATCCGCGCCTGATGGACTCCACCGGCGCGCTGTTGCTCGCCGACGTGCCCAAGCGGATGCTGATCATCGGCGGCGGCATCATCGGGCTCGAGATGGCCACGGTGTACGACGCAATCGGGATCGAAGGTGAGGGTGGTCGAGTTCATGGACCGGCTGATCCCGAGCGCCGACCCGGACATCGTCAGGCCGCTGGCGAAGCGCATCGAGAAGCGCTACGAGAAGATCCTGCTCAAGACCAAGGTGGCGAAGATCGAAGCCACGGCGGCGGGACTTCGCGCCACTTTCGAGAGCGCGGACGGTACGGGCGCCGCCCCGGCGCCGGAAGTCTACGATCGCGTGCTGGTGTCGGTCGGCCGCCGCCCCAACGGCAAGGCGATCAATGCCGAAGCGGCGGGCGTGATGGTAAACGAGCGCGGCTTCATTCCCGTCGACTCACAGATGCGCACCAACGTCCCGCACATATATGCCATTGGCGACATCTTCGGCGAGCCGATGCTCGCGCACAAGGCCACGCACGAGGCGAAGCTCGCCGCGGAGGTGATCGCCGGCCTGCCACCACCATGTCTGGGAGGCCCGGACCATCCCGAGCGTCGCGTACACGGATCCGGAAATCGCGTGGATGGGGCTGTCGGAACCGGAAGCGAAGGCACAGGGAATCGAGTACACCAAGGCGGTGTTCCCGTGGGCGGCAAGCGGCCGCGCGCTGGGCATGGCCCGCGAAGAAGGCGTCACCAAGCTCCTGTTCGAAAAGGGACCAAGCGGCTGCTGGGCGCCGGCATAGCGGGCGTCAACGCGGGCGAACTGATCGCCGAGACCGTGCTGGCGCTGGAGATGGGAGCGGATGCCGAGGATATCGGGCTCACCATCCACCCGCACCCGACGCTTTCGGAGACGGTGTTCTTCGGCGCGGAGATCGCCGAAGGCTCCATCACCGACATGATGCCGGCGAAGAAGGCCTGAGCATCGTCGCAGTTTCGTCATTCCGGGCTTGACCCGGAAACCGATTCGTCATTCCGGGCTTGACCCGGAATCCAGCGGGTTTCATGAAAGGCATTGGATTCCCGCTTTCGCGGGAATGACGAAGCGTTCAGGACGACGGCAGCAAAGATGCGCTAGGGCAGCACGGCGGGAAGGACGAGGCAGAGCGCCGCCAATGACGCGAGCCGCTCCTCGCCGAAGAAAGACTTCGCCTCGGCCTCGGCATCGACGATGCCGATCACCCGCCAGCCTCGCCAAGGATCGGCAGGCACGCCTCGCTTTTCACCTTCGGGTCGCAGACGTAGTAACCACCGCCCGATTCCACATGATGGCCGACATCGGCGATCACCATCGCGCGGCCCGACAGCCCCACCGTGCTGTTCGTGCTTCCCTGCGCGAACTCGGGCGTCAGGGGAAACTCCGCCCGGCTGGGAAGGCCCATGTAGGAGAGCTTCACCAGACCGGGCACGCCGGATACGCCGGTACGCCGCTGGTAGATGCCGAGCCAATTGGCGCCGGTGACTTCCTGCGCCCGCTCCACCAGCCGCTCGAGCAACGCCAGCCGCCTCGTGGTGACGTCGCTTCGACCACCGAGGATCCCGGTGAGGTCATAGGGCACGGGCGACATCTCGTCGACCACCGTGCAACTGCCATCGTCAGAGAGCATCGGGACCGTGTAGCAGTAGAGTGAATCGGCGTCGCCGATTTCCACCTGCTCGGCCAACGCATTCACATAGTCGTGAACGGACGAGTTCGACCAGTTCCGGCTTCGCGGTGAGCCCGTCCAGTCCCGCGGCAAGGCAGTAGCGGCGGATGCGGTCGAGGTTGCGGCTGGCAGGAATCGTGTCGTTCATGTTCCCGTGCCGTGCGCCGCGGCAAGCGCGCGATCGAGGTCGGCGATCAGGTCGCCTGCGTCCTCGATGCCGACCGACAATCGCAGCAGGTCGATCGGCACCGGCGTGTTCGGCGCCCTCGACGCTGGCGCGGTGCTCGATCAGGCTCTCGACGCCGCCCAGCGAGGTGGCGCGCTTCCAGAGGCTCGACGTGCGCCGCCGTGGCGATCGCCGCCGCCTCGCCGCCCTTGACGCGGATCGACAGCATGCCGCCGAATCCGCCCTGCATCTGCTTCGCGGCGACCGCGTGGGACGGCGACGAAGGCAGTCCGGGATAGAGCACCTCGGCAACCAGGGGGTGCCGGGAAAAATGTTCCGCGATGCGCATGCGCCGAGCGCGAGGCCGCATCCACGCGCAGGTACAGCGTGCGCATGCCGCGCAGCAGCAGCCACGCCTCGAACGACCCCATCGTGCCGCCGAGCTGCGCGCGGATCGCCTTGATGCGCTGCCAGAAGGCGTCGTCCTCGCGGGTTGCCAGCGCGCCGGCGATCAGGTCCGAATGGCCGTTCAGGTACTTGGTGGCCGAATGCATGACGATGTCCGCGCCGAGGTCGAGCGGGCGGGTCAGCACCGGCGTCGCGGCCGTCGAATCCACCGCCAGCTTCGCCCCGGCGGCCTTCGCGATCGCGCGCCGCGGCCGCGATGTCCGTCACCGACCACATCGGGTTGGCCGGCGTTTCGATCCAGACGAGCCTCGTCTTGCCCGGGCCGCACGCGCCGCTGCACGTGCGGCCGGGTCGCCCATGTCGATGAGCTCGACCTCGAGCCCCCATTGCGTCGCGAAGCCGGCGAGCCAGTTGCGCAGCGACCAGTACATGACCTTCGGCGCGAGCACATGGTCGCCCGGCGCCAGCGCCAGGAACACCGCGGTCGCCGCCGCCATGCCCGGAGGAAAACAGCGCCGCCTGCGCGCCGTTCTCCAGCGCCGCAAGCAGCGCCTCGGCCTGGTCGAACGCGGGGTTGTCGGCGCGGGCATAGGCGCGCTTCGTGCGGTACTGGTTGTCGGGGTCGCGCAGGTAGGTCGAGGAGGTGTGGATCGGCGGGGAGATCGCGCGCGTCGTTCTCGTCCACCCATCCCATCGCCTGCGCGGCCAGGCTTTCCGGCTTCAGTTTCTTCGGTTCCATGGCTCAGCTCCTGGCAGGCGTGAGGCGGCGGGCGCTCGACGAACTCGACGGCCAGCCCGCGCGCATCTCATCCAGTCGGCCACCGCGAACCCGGTGGCGCGCGGCCAGGGCTTCAATTCGTGCGGCTGGTAGCGCTTGAACTCCGCAAGCTCCTCGTTCAACTTCACCGTGCCGGTCGCCACCACGTGGTAGCAGAGCATGATCTCGTTCTTGCGCTCGAAGATGTAGTTGCCGATGAGGTGGGTCTCGATGACGTCGAGGTCGAGTTCTTCCTTCACTTCGCGCGCCACCGCGGCAACCGGGATCCTCGCGCGCCTCGAGGTAGCCGGTCACCAGCGCGAACCAGCCTTCGGGCCACTGGACGTTGCGGGCAAGGATGATGTCGCCCTCGTGCTCGACCAGCGCGCCGACGGCAGGCGTCGGGTTGCCCCAGAACACATGGCCGCAGGTGCCGTCGGGGCAGGCGAGGCGCGCCTCGCCGCCCTCCATCGCGTTCGACGAGCGGCAGACGCACAGCGCGGGCAGAAGCGAAACGTCATCTAGAGCCGCTGCTCGAGCCAGCCCTTCACGCTGGCGATGGCCGCGGGCAATGCCGCCGGGTCGGTGCCGCCGGCCTGTGCCATGTCGGGCCGCCCGCCGCCCTTGCCGCCGACCTGCTGCGCGACGAAATTCGCGAGCTCCCCGGCCTTGACGCGATCGGTAAGGTCCTTGGTGACGCCCGCCACGAGCGAGACCTTGCCGTCGATCACCGCGGCCAGCAGGGCAATGCCGCTGCCCATGCGGTCCTTGACCTTGTCGAGGCTCTCGCGCAGCACCGTGCCATCCGCGCCATCGAGGATCATCGCGATCGCCTTCACGCCCTTGATCGTGGTCATGCCCATGTCGAGCACCTGGTCCAGCTTGCCGAAGGCGAGCTGCGCCCTTGAGCCGCGCGACTTCCTTTTCCAGCGACCTTGACGTTGTCGAGCATCTGGCCGAGCTTGCTTCGAGTTCCTGCGGCTGCGCCTTGAGCACGCCGGCGACCCGCTCGAGCTGCCCGGCTTCGCGGCGCGCGAGGTCGACCGCCACCGTACCCGCCACCGCCTCGACGCGCCGCACGCCTGCCGCCACGCCGCCTTCGGAGACGACCCGGAAAAGGCCGATGTCGCCGGTGCGCGCGACATGCGTGCCGCCGCACAATTCCCGCGACGTGCCGATGTCCAGCACGCGGACTTCGTCGCCGTACTTCTCGCCGAACAGCATCATCGCGCCCGACTTCTGCGCATCCTCGATCGGCATCACGCGCGCGACGGTCTCCGCATTGGCGAGGACTTCGGCGTTCACGATCGCTTCGATGCGCGCGATCTCGTTCAGCCGTCATGGGCGCGTCGTGGCTGAAGTCGAAGCGCGTCTTGTCCTCGTCGACCAGCGAGCCCTTCTGCTGCACGTGGTCGCCCAGCACTTCGCGCAGCGCCTTGTGCATCAGGTGGGTGACGGAGTGGTGGCGCATCGTGCGCCGGCGCTTGTCGAGGTCCACTTGCGCGGCGACCGTGTCGCCCACCGCGACCTCTCCCGTTTTCACCAGCCCGTAGTGGCCGAAAACATCGGCCTGGATCTTCTGCGTGTCCTGCACGTCGAAGAGCGTGAGGCAGGCGCCGCCCTTGGTGAGTTCGCCGCGGTCGCCGACCTGCCCGCCGGACTCGGCATAGAAAGGCGTGCGGTCGAGCACCACCACGCCCTCTTCGCCTGCGGCGAGCGCGGTCACGGGCGAGCCTTCGCGGTACAGCGCGACCACGCGGCCCTCTTCGGACAGCGTGTCGTAGCCGTCGAAGCGCGTCTTGGCGCCCTTGTAGTCAAGCTGCGCGCCGGCCTTGAACTTGCTGGCCGCGCGCGAACGCTCCTGTTGCGCGGTCATCGCCGCATCGAACCCGGCCATGTCGATCTCGAAGCCGCGCTCGCGGCCGATGTCCGCCGTGAGGTCGACCGGGAAGCCGAAGGTGTCGTTCAGCTTGAACGCCGTGTCGCCGTCGAGCCGCTTCGGGTTCTTCGCCAGCGCGGCGTCGAGGATCGACATGCCGTGCTCCAGCGTCTCGCCGAAGCGCTCCTCCTCCTGCTTGAGCGTGGCCGTGATGCGCGACTCGGCCGCGACCAGCTCGGGATAGGCCTCGCCCATTTCCTTCGCCAGCACCGCGACCAGCCGGTAGAAGAACGGCTTCTTCTGGCCGAGCTTGTAGCCGTGGCGCATGGCGCGGCGGGCGATGCGGCGCAGCACGTAGCCGCGGCCTTCGTTGCCGGGAATGACGCCGTCGCAGATCAGGAAGGCGCAGGCGCGGATGTGGTCGGCGATCACGCGCAGCGATGGCGAGTCGAGGTCCTTGCAGCCGGTCTCGCGCGCAGGCCGCCGCGATGAGCGACTGGAACAGGTCGATCTCGTAGTTGGAGTGCACGTGCTGGAGCACCGCCGTGAGGCGCTCCAGCCCCATGCCGGTGTCGACCGACGGCTTGGGCAGCGGGTTCAGCGCGCCCTTCTCGTCGCGGTTGAACTGCATGAACACGAGGTTCCAGATCTCGATGTAGCGGTCGCCGTCTTCTTCGGGCGAGCCGGGCGGCCCGCCCGCGATTCCCGGGCCGTGGTCGTAGAAGATCTCCGAGCACGGGCCGCAGGGGCCGGTGTCGGCCATCTGCCAGAAGTTGTCGCTCTCGAAGGCGCGGCCGCCCGGCTTGTCGCCGATGCGGACGATCCGCTCCTTCGGCACGCCGATGTCCTTCTCCCAGATGTCGTAGGCCTCGTCGTCGGTCTGGTACACGGTCACCCAGAGCTTTTCCTTCGGCAGCCCGTACTGCTCCGTGAGCAGCTCCCACGCGTACTTGATGCCGTCGCGCTTGAAGTAGTCGCCGAAGCGAGAAATTGCCCAGCATCTCGAAGAAGGTGTGGTGGCGCGCGGTGTAGCCGACGTTCTCGAGGTCGTTGTGCTTGCCGCCGGCGCGCACGCAGCGCTGCGAGGTGACGGCGCGGTTGTAGGGGCGCTTGTCCGTTCCGAGGAACACATCCTTGAACTGGACCATCCCGGCATTGGTGAAGAGCAGCGTCGGGTCATTGCCCGGGACCAGAGGGCTGGAGGCGACGTGCTGGTGACCCTTCGAGACGAAGAAGTCGATGAATTTCTTGCGGATTTCGCTGGTTTTCATGAACGGGGCGAGGCGCTGGGGCAAAACACGAAGGATAGCGGAAAGCACCCGCCAAAGACATGAGCGCAGACAGCCCGAAACAGAGTGTTCAGGCCGCCGGGTCGCGCAGGAAACGCAGGATGGCCTCGAGCGCGAAGCCGCGCGCCTGCAGGAAACGCACCTGCCTGGCTTTCTCCGCCGAATCCGCGGCGCATGCCCGAAACGGCGTATCCACACTTCCTTCAACGAGTCCGCCTCGCCGGCACGCGCTCCGGCCACGGCAGTTGCGATGAGCGCCTCGTCAACGCCCTTGGCGCGCAGGTCGTGGGCAATGCGCACCGCGCCCATGCGGCCCGCCTTGGCCCGCACGGCCTGCTCGACGAAGCGCTGGTCCGATAGCCAGCCCCGCTGCACGAGATCGTCCAGCAGCGACTCGAGGTCGTCGCCTTCCGCTACCTTTGGAGCGAGCTTGCGGCGCAACTCCACGCGCGAATGCTCGCGCCGCGCCAGCAGCCCGAGCGCCCGGTTGCGCAGCGAAAGCGGGGGCCTTGCCGGCATGGCTGGCCTCCCCGTGGGCGACGATCAGCCCGCGCCGGCTTCGATCGCCTCTGCCGAAATCGGCAGGCCGGCCACGCCCACCGCCGCGCGGATCTTGTCCTCGATCTCGCGCGCGATCGCCGGGTTGTCCTTCAGGAACTCGCGGGCGTTGTCCTTGCCCTGCCCGATCTTCTCGCCGTTGTAGGCGTACCAGGCGCCGGACTTCTCGACGATGTTGTGCTCCACGCCGAGGTCGACGATCTCGCCTTCGCGGGAAATGCCCTCGTTGAAGAGGATGTCGAAGTCGGCCACGCGGAACGGCGGCGCGACCTTGTTCTTCACCACCTTGACGCGGGTTTCGTTGCCGATGACTTCGTCGCCCTTCTTGATCGAGCCGATGCGGCGGATGTCGAGGCGCACCGAGGCGTAGAACTTGAGCGCGTTGCCGCCGGTGGTGGTCTCGGGGTTGCCGAACATCACGCCGATCTTCATGCGGATCTGGTTGATGAAGATGACCAGCGTGTTGGAGCGCTTGATGTTGGCGGTGAGCTTGCGCAGTGCCTGCGACATGAGGCGCGCCTGCAGGCCCATTTGCGGCTCTCCCATCTCGCCTTCGATCTCGGCCTTGGGCGTGAGCGCCGCGACGGAGTCGATCACGACGCAGTCCACCGAGGCCGAACGCACCAGCATGTCGGCGATCTCGAGCGCCTGCTCGCCGTTGTCGGGCTGCGAGAGCAGGAGCTCCGAGGTGTCCACGCCGAGCCGCTGCGCGTACTGCGGGTCGAGCGCGTGTTCCGCGTCGATGAAGGCGGCGGTGCCGCCCAGCCTCTGGATGTTGGCGATGACTTCGAGCGTGAGCGTGGTCTTGCCCGAGGACTCCGGCCCGTAGATCTCGACCACGCGGCCGCGCGGCAGCCCGCCGACGCCGAGCGCGAGGTCGAGGCCGAGCGAGCCGGTCGAAACTACTTCGATGTCCTTGGCGACGTCGCTGTCGCCCATGCGCATGATCGAGCCCTTGCCGAATTGCTTCTCGATCTGCGAGAGCGCCGCCTGCAGCGCTTTCGCCTTGTTTTCGTCCATGCGGGTTTCGCCTTCGTTGGCATTGCTTGCGATGACTTTGAGCATTTGAATTATCCCATATGAAAAAGTTGAAAAATCCGCCCAGGCATGGCCTCGGAACGCATTGCTACCGCGTCCTTCGCACCAGGCCCGCCATCACACCGAAGATCTCCAGGCGCCCTCTTGGGCGAATGACCGGGTAGGCTTTGTTCGCGGGCTTCAGGACGAAACCGCCCTTTTCCCGGTCCAGGTACTTCACGGTGAATGCATCGTCCACAATCGCCACGACGATATCGCCGACGTTGGCGTTGGGCTGTTGTTCGACCACGATCAGGTCGCCTTCGTGGATGCCGGCGTCGATCATCGAATCGCCCTTCACGCGCACGAGGCTGGTCTTCGAAGGCACGCGCACGAGGTAGTCGTCGATCGTCACGAGGTCATAGCCGTCACTGAGCGCCGGATTGGGCAGGCCCGCCTGCACGGTATCGTTGGCGAGCCTGCGCTCGAAGAACCTCACCCCCGGCTTCAGTTGCTTGTCCGGCGTCCAGTCGAGGTAACCGGCTTCCTCGTAACGGCGCACGCACTCCGAAACCCAGGACTTGGCCGAGATGCCCCAGAGGTTCGCCAGCACCGAGTACGAAGGGATGACCTTGTGCTCGGCGTAGTAGTCCTGGAGCTTCTCCAGGTAGCTCGGATCAAGCGCGGGGGCCTGCTGCTTCAACGCCATGGCGGCTTTTCGGTTTACAGAACGATTGTTCGGTAAGCTACCGAACGATTGTTCTGTTGTCAAGCGCCCTTGCGGAAATCTTGTCAGCCCGGCGGCGGCTGCCTCTCGGCGAACCCGGCCAGCCCGCGCAGGGCCTCGGCCACGGCCTGCGCCCGGATGGACGCCCGGTCGCCTGAAAACTGCTGCGTCGCCGCCTCGACCCGGCCATCGAGGGTCGCCCAGGCAAAGCACACCATGCCCACCGGCTTGCCCGGCATCGCGCCCGCGGGCCCGGCGATGCCCGTCACCGCCACCGCAAGGTCGGCGCGGCTCTGGCGGAGCGCGCCTTCGGCCATCTCGCGCGCCGTAGCCTCGCTTACCGCGCCGGGCCCGCCGAGCGTCTCCATGCGCACGCCCAGCAGGTCCACCTTGGCGTCATTCGAGTAGGTGATGAAGCCGCGATCGAACCACGCCGAGCTTCCGGCGATGCGCGTGATGGCTTCCCAACGCCGCCGCCGGTACAGGACTCGGCCGTGGCCACCTGCCATCCGCGCGCGGTGAGCGACGCGCCGAGCCTGGCCGCGAGTTGTTCGATGTCTTCGTTCAATGCTGGTCCCCTTCGCGCGCGCGGTACCAATAATGATAAGCGGTGGAAAATCCGAACCGCGCGTAGAGGGCGCGCGCGGCAACGTTTCCTTCATCGACCTGCAGGTACGCCATGCGCGCTCCGTCGCCGATCGCCTGCGACAGGAGCGTCGAAACCACGGCTCGCGCCAAGCCGCGGCGCCGCTGGCCCGGATCGACGACGATGTCGAACAGTCCCACTGCCTCATCCTCCGCGATTGCGAGTCCCGCCGCCAGCACTTTCCCGTCCTCGCGCACCAATACCTGCCGGCTAGGAAGCGCGACCGACTGCAGGCGCGCGGCATGCGCCGCGACGTGGCCCGCGCTGGAGCCGCGCAATTCGCCGACTGCGCGGATCCAGGCATCGAGTGACGCGGCATCGACACGCGGGTCGGGCATCGGAGGCGGCATCGCGGCAAGGTCCGCCGCCTCGACGCAGGTGAGGTCGAATTTTCGATAGCTCCTCGCTTCCAGGACGGCCTCGAGGTCCCCGGGCTGGCTGAAGGGCGTGACACGAAAAATGGCGGGCAGCCCGGCCTCGGCGTAATGGCGCTCGCAATGCGAGATCTTCTCTTCCAGCGCGATTGTCCCGGGCTCAAGCGCGTTCACGCAGCGGGCGCGCTTGGCCTTGCCCGGCGAGAAGCGCAGCAACCAGCCGTCGTAGAGCAGCTGCGCAGGTGGCCGCGAGGAATTGAGGCCCCACTCCTCGATGCGACGCAGCCGGGACGCCGCGATCGGCGCTTCCGGCGGCGGCCCCGTCATGCGCGCAGCCGTTGCCCGCTCGCCGTGTCGAAGAAGTAGAGGCGGCCGGGCATCGGCTGGAACGCGAGCGCCGTGCCGGGCTCGGGCGTCTCGTGGCCGTCCACGCGGGCGACGAGCATGGAGTCTCCGAATGCGCCGTGGACCAGGGAATCCGCGCCCAGCGCCTCCACCGTCTCGACCGGGAACCGGAACAGGCCCTGCGGATTGCGCTCCAGGTGCTCAGGGCGCACGCCTACCGTCACCCCGGGCTTCGCCGCGCTGCGCAGCCCCCCGGGCAGCGGCACGCTGACGCCATCGGCGATTTGCACCGATCCGCTCCCCGCATCGAAGCGGCCGGCAATGAGATTCATCGCCGGCGACCCGATGAAACCGGCAACGAACAAGGTCGCGGGGTCGTCGTAGACCTCGATCGGGCGCCCCACCTGCTCGACCCTCCCGGCGTTCATCACGATCATGCGGTCGGCGAGCGTCATCGCCTCGACCTGGTCGTGGGTGACGAACACGCTCGTGGTCCTCAGGTTGCGATGCAGCTTCTGGATCTCGAGCCGCATCTGCACGCGCAACTTCGCATCGAGGTTGGAGAGCGGCTCGTCGAACAGGAAGGCGGCGGGTTCGCGCACGATGGCGCGCCCCATCGCCACGCGCTGGCGCTGGCCGCCGGAGAGTTCCTTCGGCTTGCGCTGCAGGAAAGGGCCGAGTTCGAGGATCTTCGCTGCGCGCTGCACGCGTTTCTCGATGTCGTCCCTGGCGAATTTCCGGATCTTCAGCCCGTAGGCCATGTTGTCGTACACGCTCATGTGCGGATAGAGCGCGTAGTTCTGGAAAACCATCGCGATGTTGCGGTCCTTGGGCTCGACGTCGTTCACGCGCTTGCCGGCGATCGCGATCTCGCCTCCGTGATGGTCTCCAGCCCCGCGACCATGCGCAGCAGCGTCGACTTGCCGCAGCCCGAGGGCCCGACGATGACGATGAATTCCCCGTCGGCGATCGCGACGTCGACGCCGTGGATCACCTGCAGCTTGCCGTAGCTCTTCCTGACGCCCTTGAGGTCGATGTTCGCCATGCTATTTTTCCGTGTCCACGAGGCCCTTGACGAACCACTTCTGCATCAGGATCACCACCAGCGCCGGCGGCAGGAGCGCGAGTATCGCCGTGGCCATCACCAGGTTCCATTCGGTCGCCGCATCGCCGCCGACGATCATGCGCTTGATGCCGATCACCGTCGTGTACATCGTCTCCTGCGTGGTGATGAGCAGCGGCCAGAGGTACTGGTTCCAGCCGAAGATGAACAGGATCACGAACAGCGCCGCAATGTTGGTCTTCGACAGCGGCAGCACCACGTCCTTGAAGAAGCGCATCGGGCCGGCGCCGTCGATGCGCGCCGCCTCGACCAGTTCGTCGGGGATGGTCATGAAGAACTGGCGGAACAGGAAGGTCGCGGTGGCCGAGGCGATCAGCGGCAGCGTGAGTCCCGCGTAGGTGTCGAGCAGCCCCAGGTCCGCGACCACCTTGTAGGTGGGCAGGATGCGCACTTCCACCGGCAGCATCAGCGTGATGAAGATCATCCAGAAGAAGAAATTCCGCAGCGGGAAGCGGAAATAGACGATCGCGAACGCCGAGAGGATCGAGATCGAGATCTTGCCGACGGCAATGACCACCGCGGAGATGAGGCTGTTGAGCATCATGTGCCCGACCGGCCGCCGAAGAGCCGCGCGTCGGAACCCGCCACCAGCACCTGCGAATAGTTCTCCACCAGCTGGTCGCCGGGAAGGAGCGGCATCGGCACGGTGAGGATCTGCTCCAGCGTGAGCGTCGAGGCGACGAAGGTGACGTAGAGCGGGAAGGCGACGATCGCCACGCCCAGCCACAGCACGAAGTGCGACAGGAAGGTGAGCCAGGGGCGGTTCTCGACCATCAGTACTGGACCTTCTTCTCGATGAAGCGGAACTGCACCACGGTGAGCGCGATGACGATCGCCATGAGGATCACCGACTGCGCCGAGGAGCTCCCGAGGTCGCCCGCCTTCACGCCGTCGTGGTAGACCTTGTAGACGAGGATCTGGGTCGCCTGCGCCGGCCCGCCCTGGGTGGTGGCGTCGATCACGCCGAAGGTATCGAAGAAGGCATAGACGATGTTCACCACCAGCAGGAAGAACGTGGTCGGCGAGAGCAGCGGGAAGACGATGGTCCAGAAGCGGCGCAAGGGCCCGGCGCCGTCGATCGCAGCGGCTTCCAGCAGGGACTTCGGGATCGACTGCAGGCCGGCAAGGAAGAACAGGAAGTTGTAGCTGATCTGCTTCCATACCGCGGCGATGATCACCAGGAACATCGCCTGGTTGCCGTTCAGCACCCAGTTCCAGTCGTAGCCGATGCTCTTCAGGAAATACGAGATGATGCCCACCGAGGGCGCGAGCAGGAACGCCCAGAGCACGCCGGCAATCACCGGCGCGACCGCATAGGGCCAGATGAGGAGCGTCTTGTAGCCCAGCGCGCCGCGCACGATGCGGTTGGCCATGGTCGCCAGCAGCAAAGAGACGCCGATGCCCGCTCCCGCAACGATCACGCTGAAGAAGGCGGTGGTCCGGAACGAGGCGAGGTAGTGCGGGTCGTTGAACAGGTCGCGGAAATTGTCGAACCAGATGAACTCCGTCTTCAGCCCGAAGGCGTCCTGGAGCAGGAACGACGAATACACCGCCTGTGCCGCCGGCCAGAAGAAGAAGATCACCGTGATGGCGATCTGCGGCGCCACCAGGACGTAGGGCAGCCAGGCGGACTTGAAGACGACTCGCTTTTCCATTCAGGGGGGCGGCAGCGCGGCGCGTATCGAAGGGCCTGCAGTGCCTTGCGACGGGCGCGCCCGGGCGGGCGCGGGGCGGCGGCGCCCCGCGCCCCCGCCGGTCATTTGTTGGCTGCCTCGAACCTGCGCAGGATGTCGTTGCCGCGCTTCACGGCATCGTCGAGAGCGGTCTTGGCGTCCTTCTTGCCTGCGAAGACCGACTCCATCTCCTCCTCGATCACTTCGCGGCCCTGCACGAAGTTGCCGAAGCGCAGGCCTTTCGAGTTCGCGGTCGGCGGCTTGTTGGTAAGTTGTTTCATGGCGATGTCGGTGCCCGGGTTCTTCTCGTAGAAACCGGACTTTTTCGTCAGTTCCGCCGCCGCCATCGTGATCGGCACATAACCGGTGGTCTGGTGCCACTCGGCCTGGATCTCCGGCCGCGAGAGGAAGGTGAAGAACTTCGCGATCCCCTTGTAGGCGTTATTGGTCTTGCCGCCCATGACCCAGAGCGACGCCCCGCCGATGATGGAGTTCTGCGGCGCGCCCTTGACGTCGTCATGGTAGGGAATGAAGTTCACCGAGTAATCGAACTTGGCATTGCGGCGGATGTTGGCCTGCGCGCCGGTCGACGACGTGAGCATCGCGCACTCGCCGCTGTAGAACTTGGCTTCGGCCTGGTTGGTCCGCCCGGCATAGGTGAAGGTGCCCTTCTTCGACATGTCGCCAAGCATCGCAAGGTGCTTCACGTGCAGGGGTGAATTGAACGTGAACTGGGTGTCGATCCCGGCCATGCCGTTGTCCTTGGTGCCGATAGGCACGTTGTGCCAGGCGCTGAAGTTCTCGATGTTCATCCAGGACGGCCAGCCGGTGGTGTACACGCAGGCCTGCCCGGAGGCCTTCAGCTTGTCGGCAGCCGCATTGAGTTCCGTCCAGGTCCTGGGCGCCTTGTCCGGGTCGAGGCCGGCCTTCTTGAACGCATCCTTGTTGATGTAAAAGACAATGGTCGAGCTGTTGAAGGGGAAGGACAGCATGTTGCCCTTCGAGTCGGTGTAGTAGCCCGCCACCGTCGGCACATAGACCTTGGGGTCGAAGGGTTCGTCGGCGTCCTTCATCACCTTGGCCACCGGGACGATCGCGCCCTTGGCCGCCATCATGGTCGCGGTGCCGACCTCGAACACCTGCAGGATGTGCGGCGCGTTGCCGGCGCGGAAGGCGGCGATCGCGGCAGTCATCGACTCCGGATACGAGCCCTTGTACACCGGCACGACCTTGTAGTCCTTCTGGCTGGCGTTGAACTTGTTGGCCAGCTCGTTGACCCGGTCTCCCAAGGCACCGGTCATCGAGTGCCACCACTGGATTTCGGTCTGCGCCTGGGCGTGCGCGCCGGTTGCGACGAGGCCGAACGCAGCCATCGCGGCAAGAAGGACTTTGCGAAACGAC
Source organism: uncultured beta proteobacterium (assembly GCA_963849005.1). Classification (GTDB taxonomy): domain Bacteria; phylum Pseudomonadota; class Gammaproteobacteria; order Burkholderiales; family Usitatibacteraceae; genus CAWKGC01. The sequence goes on from CAWKGC010000022.1 coordinate 101,449, forward strand.
ATGGAGTGTCTCCTCGAAAGGGATCGATGCGGAATCTTCAGGCTGCCGGGGTCGTCCGGTCTCGTCTTGGCGCAATAGGACGCTGCGCTGGCGCCAATGTTACAACGTTCGCCGCGTCCTGAAGTTGCAGTTTCATGACGCAGTGCGGCGAAACGGCGGCCGCCTAGCCGCCCGAGAGCGCGGCAATGACCAGCACCTCGTCTGAAGCGCGCAGGGGCAGGGCTAGCGAGCGCGCCTGCTCGCGATTGACGAAGATCTTGATGTGCGGCCGGATCCGTTCCTGTTCGTCGATGATCCGGAAGCGGATGCCGGGGTAGGCGCGGTCGAGGTCCGCGAGCAGTTCGGCAAGCGTGGCGCCCTGCCCTTCTACCTCCCGGCGATGCGCGGTGTAATCGGCAAGCGGGCTCGGGAGCCGCACCTTCATGCCGGCCGGCCCGACTCCACCGAATAGATGTGCGGCAGGTGCAACACGAGGCAGTGCCAGTTCGCGCCTTCGTCGAAACTCGCCCAGACCTCGCCACCGGTCGTGCCGAAATACAGGCCGACCGGGTCGTAGTCATCGGCGCACATCGCTTGCCGCTTCACCGTGAACCAGCCTTGCGACGGCGGCAGGCCCTTCGCCAGACGCGTCCAGGTCTTGCCGGCATTGCGGGTTCCGTAGACGGCCGGCTTCCCACCTATCGGCACGCGCGGCCAGACGGTCGTTCCATCCATCGGGAACACCCAGGCCCTGTCGGGATCGCGTGGATGCAGCACCATCGGAAAACCGATGTCGCCGGCTTCCTTCGGCATGTTCCGGCCGATCCGCTGCCAGCGCGAAGCGGCCCGGTCGAGCCGATAGATGCCGCAGTGGTTCTGCTGGTAGACCACGTCGCGCACCCCGGGATGTACCCGCAGGCAATGCGGGTCGTGACCGTACTCGGCGTCCGGGTCGGGGAGGAAATCCGCCTCGGTGCCCCGATTCAACGGCGTCCAATGGGCGCCCGCGTCGCGTGACTCGAATACGCCGCCCGAGGACGTGCCGATGTAGAGGTGGCGCGCGTCAAACGGGTCGACGTTGATCGAATGCAGGGTTCCGCCATCGGGCGGGGCGTCCTGCCCGTCGCCGATCCATTTGCGCCGGTCGGGGTGATCGTTGTAGCCGGAAACGCCGTCCCAGGTGAGGCCGCCGTCGCGGCTCACGAACAGGCCCGCGGGCGACGAGCCCGCATACCAGGTGCCCGGTTCCCTGGCGTGCCCCGGCGCAAGCCAGAAGACATGGCTGACCGAGTCCCCCTTGGCGCCCTCGGCCGCCCTGGCGAATGCCGGCGGGCGCGAGGATTCCTTCCAGGTGGCGCCCATGTCGGTGGAGCGGAATACGGTCGGCCCGAGGTGGCCGGCGCGCACCGCGGCAACAAGCGTCCGGCCATCGCGCGGATCGAGGACGATGTGATTGACGATCTGCCCGAGGAAATGCGGCCCATGCATGGCCCAGCTTTGGCGCGCCTTGTCGGCCGTCAGGATGAACGCGCCCTTGCGCGTCCCGACGAGGATGGCGAGTGCAGCGAGGGGTTTCCTTGCCATCTGCTCCCCCATGCGGCCGGGACGACGGGCCGGCTCAGAGCTTGGGACGCTGGTACGCCCCGGTAGCGTTGTTCAACGAGGACTTCTTGGCGATCTCGCGGAAGGTATTGGGCTGCCCGATCAGGAACTTGGCGAATTCCTCGATCGCCTGCTCGTTGAACTCGGCCGAGGTCAGCTGCCAGATGTTGATCTCGAACTCGCCGACGTTCTTGGTGATGATCTTGATGCGCCCGGTCTCGTGGTCGCCGTCGATCTTCGCCTGTGCGCGGAACGAGCACGGGATGCTGAAGATCTCGTGGTTGATCACCTTGCGCTCGTTGCGGATCTGCTCGCTCTTGTGCTCGATGTTGTACTGCCAGAGCAGGTCGCGGTAACGCTCCATCTCCTCCGGCTTCTTCTTTACGGTGATCACCTGGTCGGAGCCGATGCGGAACGCCATCGCCACCTCGGCCACGTAGTCCTTGCCGCCGACGTTCTTGCTGCGGTAGTCGCAGAAGAACTCCTTCATCCTGGCCGGCCCGATGTCCGGCGTCTGCGGCAGCTTGAACTCGTGCTCGCGCGGCGGCATCACCACGTTCAACTGCTTGCCAAGGTCGTTCAGGTACTGGAAGGCGCGCTTCAGCGCGATGTCGGTCGTGACCGAATTCGTCTGCAGGGTCTGGGTGCGCCCCGTCTCCTGTGCCTTGACCTGCTCGGCCTGTTTCTTGAGGTCGTCGAGAAGTCCCACTGTGCTTCGCTCCTAATGTGCGCCAACTGCCGTTTTCTAATTTTACCGTATCATCGCCACAAAATCAGGGAGGCCTAAGGGAAATATGCAGGCCATACTGGCGCTCGACCAGGGCACGACCAGCTCTCGCGCGATCGTTTTCGACCGGGAGGGCCGCATTGTCGCCACCGCGCAGCGCGAGTTCGGCCAGCATTTCCCGCAACCCGGCTGGGTCGAGCACGACGCGCTGGAGATCTGGTCCAGCCAGCTCGAAGTCGCCTCCAAGGCAATGGCAGAAGCAAGGCTCGCGCCCGGCGACATCGCGGCCATCGGCATCGCCAACCAGCGCGAGACCACGGTGCTCTGGGACCGGAGCAACGGGCGGCCCGTGGCGCCTGCCATCGTCTGGCAGGATCGCCGCACTGCGTCGCGTTGTGACCAATTGCGCCTCGAAGGGCGGGAAGCCCTTTTTACTTCCCGTACCGGACTGGTTCTCGACGCCTATTTCTCGGGCACCAAGCTCGCCTGGCTGCTGGACCATGTCCCGGGAGCCCGCGCCCGCGCCGGGCGCGGCGAGCTCGCCTTCGGCACGATCGATTCGTGGCTCGCATGGCAACTGACCGGCGGCGGCGCCCACGTTACCGATGCAAGCAACGCCTCGCGCACCCTGCTTTTCGACATCGCGCGCCTGGACTGGGACGACGAGCTCCTCGCCATCCTCGACATCCCGCGGTCGGTGCTTCCCGAGGTGATCGCCTCGTCGGGCCATTTCGCGCAGACGCGCTGCGAAGGCCTGCCCCGGGGCATCCCGCTCGCCGGCATGGCCGGCGACCAGCAGGCGGCGCTCTTCGGACAGGCCTGCACCCGGCCGGGAATGGCCAAGAACACCTACGGCACCGGCTGCTTCCTGCTCATGAACACCGGGTCGGCGCGGGCCGTGTCGCGAAATCGCCTGTTGAGCACGGTGGCGTGGAAGCGCGGCAACGAAGCCCACTACGCGCTCGAAGGCAGCGTTTTCATTGCCGGCGCCGCGGTGCAATGGCTGCGCGACGGGCTTGGCATCATCGCGCACTCGCGGGAAATGGAGCCGCTGGCGGCAAGCGTGGCCGACTCCGCGGGCGTGGTATTCGTCCCGGCGCTGTCCGGGCTGGGCGCGCCTTACTGGGATCCCCGCGCCCGCGGCACGATCGTCGGGCTCACGCGCGGCACCACGCGGGCGCACATCGCCCGCGCCACGCTCGAGGCGATCGCCTTCCAGAGCGCGGAACTGATCGAGGCGATGAGCGCGGATTCGGGCATTTCGCTTTCCGAACTGCGCGTCGACGGCGGCGCCACGGCGAACAACCTCCTGATGCAGATGCAGGCGGACCTCCTCGGCGTGCCGGTCGTCAGGCCCGTGGTGACGGAGACGACGGCGCTGGGCGCGGCCTACCTCGCCGGCCTCGGCGTGGGCTTCTGGAAGGACGAAGCGGAAATTGCGCGCCTTTGGGCCAAGGACCGGGTGTTCGAGCCGGCCGAACCGCGTCCGCAGGCGGCGGCCCGGTTCGGCGAATGGAAGCGCGCCGTCGAGCGCGCCAGGGACTGGGCGCGCGACGAACCTAGTCGAGCTTGATGAAGTTGTCGCGGTAGTAGCGCAATTCCGCGATCGACTCGTATACGTCCGCGAGCGCCTCGTGCTTGCTCTCTTTCACCAGCCCTGCGAGCAATTGCGGCCGCCAGCGCCTCACCAGTTCCTTGAGCGTGCTGACATCGAGGATGCGGTAGTGCAGGTAGGCCTCGAGCAGCGGCATGTAGAGGAACATGAAGCGCCGGTCCTGGTGCACGGTGTTGCCGCACAGGGGCGAAGCCTGCGGCGGAACGTGCTGCTTCAGGAAAGCGAGCAGCGCCTGTTCGACTTCGGCCTCTTCCAGCGCGGACGCGCGCACCTTCTCGATGAGGCCGGACTTGCCGTGGGTCGACTTGTTCCACGCGTCCATGCCGTCGAGCACCGCGTCGGACTGGTGGATCACGTAGACAGGCGCCTCGGCGATCGTGTTCAGCGCCGAGTCGGTGACGACCATCGCGACTTCGATGATGCGTTCGCGCTCGGGAACCAGTCCCGACATCTCCATGTCTATCCAGACGAGCGCATTCTTGTCCTGTGCCATAATCTCCGCCGCTTCAAGGTCGAGCGAATTGTGGCACGCCACCCGGGCTTTCACCACACCACTTGAACCAATTCAGCTGGCTCTTCGTCGTTTTCGTCGCCCTTGGCCTCGCGATGCGCGCGGTGCTGGCCCGTCGCCAGGCCGCGCACGTGGCACTCAACCGTGATGCGGTTCCGCCGGCCTTCGCCTCGGAGGTGCCGCTGGAATCGCACCGCAAGGCCGCCGACTACACCGTCGCCCGCACGCGCTTCGGCCTCCTCGAGTCGGTTGCGCTCGACGGCTTCCTGGTCCTGCTTCATCACGATCGGCGGCGGGCTCGCGGCCATCGACGCCGCCTCTTCGCGGCTGTTCGGCGACGGCCAGCTGCGCTCGCTCGCCACCCTGTTCGGGCTGATGGCGCTGGGCGCGATCGCGGCCCTGCCCTTCGATCTCTACCGCACCTTTTCCATCGAGGCGCGCTTCGGTTTCAACCGCTCGACGCCGGCGCTCTTCTGGGGCGATTTTGCCAAGGGGCTGGCCCTGGTGATCGTGCTCGGCGGCCCGCTCGCCTGGCTGGTGCTGTGGTTCGTCGAAAGCGCCGGGCCGCTCTGGTGGCTCTACACCTGGTTCGCGTGGATCGCGTTCACCCTGGTGCTGGTCGCGGTCTTCCCCAAGTACATCGCGCCGCTCTTCAACCGTTTCACGCCGCTGCCCGAGGGCGAGGTCCGCTCCACGGATCGAGGCGCTGCTCGAGCGATGCGGGTTTCGCGCCGAGGGCCTGCTACGTGATGGACGGCTCGAAGCGCTCGAGCCACGGCAACGCCTACTTCACCGGCTTCGGCACGCGCCAAGCGCATCGTGTTCTTCGACACGCTGGTGGAGCGACTCACGCCCGGGGAGGTGGAGGCGGTGCTCGCGCACGAACTCGGGCATTACGCGCGGGGCCACATCTGGCGCATGCTCGCGATGCGCTTCGCGCTGGCGCTCGCGCCTGCTCGCGGCTGCTCGGCTGGATGATCGACAAGCCCTGGTTCCACCAGGGGCTGGGCATCGCTTCGCCGCATACCGGCGCCGCGCTCGCGCTCTTCTTCATCGCCGTGCCGGTGTTCACGTTCCCGTTCCAGCCGCTGGCAAGCTGGCTTTCGCGCAAGCAGGAGTTCGAGGCGGACGAATTCGCCGCAAGCCACGCGCGCGGCGAGGACCTCGAGCGCGCGCTGGTGAAGCTCTACCGCGACAACGCCGCCACCCTCACCCCCGATGCGCTGCATTCGCTCGTGTATGATTCCCATCCGCCCGCGGCGCTGCGAATCGCGCACCTGCGCGAGGCCGGCCGCGCCGAAGCCGCGCGCGCGCAACCGGCCTGAGCCTCCCCGGGCGCCGAGCAGGAGTCGAAATGGAAACACTCGCCAGCGAACTCGTTCGCAAGAAATGCGCGCCTTGCGAAGGTGGCGTGGCGCCACTCACCGCAGGGCAATTGCGCCCTTTCCTGAAGGGCCTGCCGGGCTGGGAGCTCGAAGGCGGCGCCATCACGCGGACATACCGTTTCAGGAATTACTTCGACACCATGGCCTTCGTCAACGCCGCGGCATGGATCTCGCACCGCGAGGACCACCATCCCGACATGCTGGTCAGCTACAACGCGTGCAAGGTGAGCTACATCACGCACGCCATCAACGGCCTGTCGGAGAACGACTTCATCTGCGCCGCCAAGCTCGACCAGTTGTTCGACCTCTGAGACAGGACCCCGGATGACCACGCGGCGCGAACGCGAAACACAGGTCGTCGCCGAAGGCCGCGTCGTCGCCGATTTCGGGCGCGAGTTCCTGGTGGAATTTCCCGACCGCCGGCAGGTGGTCTGCTCCCGCAAGGGCCGCAAGCAGGACGCCGTATGCGGGGACTTCGTCGCCGTGCGAATGGTCGGTGCCGCGCAAGGATCGATCGAGCGCATCGGCACGCGCGTGAACCTGCTCTATCGCTCCGACCAGTGGCGCGAGAAGGCGCTCGCGGCCAACGTCGAGCAGGTGATCGTGCTGCTCGCCCCCAAGCCGGTGTACAGCGAGGCCTTCCTCAACCTGAGCCTGGTGGCCTGCGAGGCCGCGCGCATTCCCGTGGTCATCGCGCTGAACAAGAGCGACCTCGACGAGCACCGCGAGGTGCGCAAGGCGCTCGAGGCCTACGAGAAGATCGGCTACTCGGTGATCTCGATGTCGGCGAAGTTCGACATCGCCCCGCTCCTGCCGGCGCTCGAGGGCAAGCTCACCTTGCTGGTCGGCCAGAGCGGCGTGGGCAAGTCGAGGACGGTCAACGCGCTGGTGCTGAACGAAGTCGCCCGCGTCGGCGAACTTTCGGCCTCCAGCGAATCGGGCACGCACACGACCACGTTTTCGCGGATGTACCGGCTGGATCGCGACACGGCAATCATCGATACGCCGGGCTTCCAGTCATTCGGCCTGTTCCACTTGACGGAAGACCAGATCGCCGACGCCATGCGCGAATTCGGGCCCTACCTCGGCCTTTGCAAGTTCAACGATTGCGCCCACTTGAACGAGCCGGGCTGCGCGGTGATCGCGGCATCGGAAACGGGCAAGGTCAGCCGCGAGCGCCTGTCGTTTTACCAGGTGCTGATCGAGCAGCACCGCGAACTGCACGAGAAACACCCCGACTGGAGCCGTTAGCCGGGTTAGTCGGGGTTAGTCGGGGTTAGTCGGGGTGCGGGGGTCAGAGACGTAGATACTGCTCGGCCGCAGTGCGGCCGGGAAGTATTACGTCTCTGACCCCGGTGTTCTTCCCACTGCTCGGCCGCAGTGCGGCCGGGAAGTATTACGTCTCTGACCCCGGTTTTCTTCCCAAAGCCACGGGAATGCGCCGCGGGCCGAACTGCCTCGCCTTGTCGAATTTCTCGAACCGCCCCGGCAGCGCGGTGCCGCAATCCGGGCAGCCCCCCTCCGGCGTGAGCCGGTATTCGTCGATGCTGTACCAGTCGCGCCGGATGAGGGGCGCCCCGCAGCCCGCGCAGGAGGTGGTGCCGCCCTCGCGATCGTGGACGTTTCCCGTGTAGACGAAGCGGATCCCTTCGTCCCGCGCGATGCGCCTGGCGCGCACCAGCGTCGCCGCCGGCGTGGGCGGCAAGGCTCCCATCTTGAAGTCGGGGTGGAACGCGGTGAAGTGCAGCGGAACGTCCGCGCCGAGTTCCTTCGCGATCCACTTCGACATCGCGGTGAGCTCTTCGTCCGAGTCGTTCTCGCCGGGGATGAGCAGCGTCGTGATTTCGAACCAGACCCGGGTCTCGTGCTTCAGGTAGGCGAGGGTATCGAGGACAGGGGCGAGCTCGGAGCCGGTCAGCTTGCGGTAGAAGCGCTCGGTAAAGGCCTTCAGGTCGACGTTCGCCGCATCCATCTTCGCGTAGAACTCGCGGCGCGGCGCGGGCGACATGTAGCCTGCGGTGACCGCGACCGTGGCGATGCCGCGCTCGTGGCAGGCGTCGGCAACGTCCATCGCGTACTCGGCGAAGATGACCGGGTCGTTGTAGGTGAATGCCACGCTCCTCGAGCCCGATTGCGCCGCGGCCTGCGCGATCTGTCCGGGCGAGGCCTGGTCCATCAGGCGGTCCATGCTGCGCGACTTCGAGATGTCCCAGTTCTGGCAGAACTTGCACGCGAGGTTGCAGCCCGCCGTGCCGAACGAGAACACCGACGAGCCGGGATAGAAGTGGTTGAGCGGCTTCTTCTCGATCGGGTCGATGCAGAAGCCCGAGGACCGCCCGTAGGTCGTGAGCACCATCGCATCGCCGTGGCGCGCGCGCACGAAGCATGCGCCGCGCTGGCCTTCGTGCAGCTTGCAGTCGCGCGGGCACAGGTCGCACTGGATGCGCCCGTCGTCGAGACGGTGCCACCAGCGCGCCGGGTACATCGAGCCCTCGAGCGGTTCGAGGGCGAGGTCATTCATCGGGTCCGTTCCTTTCGCAGTGCTTCTCGACGCCGTAGCGCCGCAATCGCAGGTCGGGATGCCAGAAACCGGCCGGCAGGCCCGCCTTGCGCTTCAACTCGCTCAGGAACATGGGGGTGTCGGGGAGGCTTTCCCAGACCTGAGGCAGGAATGTCGCGCGGGTGCTTCCGTACTCGATCACCACGCCGTCGATCCCGGGCCGCAACTGGCGCATCGCGTCGTCCTCATCCGTGCATTCGAGCGGCTCGGATGGCTGCAGGAGCGACACTTCGACCGCGAGCGACGCCAGCTCGAAGGCCGCCACCGGCGGGAAACGACGGTCGCGCAGCGCCGCCGCGACGGCATTGGCAGCGATGTCCTCGCCGAGCGGGCGGTGCGCCTCGAGGGAGCCGATGCAGCCTCGCAGGTCGCCGCCGCGCCGCAAGGTCACGAAGGAGCAGCCCGCCGCTTCCAGCCACGGCTCCGGCGGCAGGCGAACCGGCGCGCCCACGCCGAGCGCGTGCTCCATGGCCCCGCGGGCAATTCGCAGCACGATGGCGCTGCGTTCACGCATTTCCGGCCTCGCGCTCGCGGAAGGCGAAGGCACCATAACCGACGACCTGGCCACGGCCCCCTGCGGTATCGCCGGAATTGCGCAAGTCCACCTGCTCGACCTCCATGCCACGGCGGCGGGCAGCCTCGATGAGCCCGTTGATCGGCGTGGCCCCGCAGGCCTGGTCGTGGCCGAGAACAGGTTCGAGCGCCGAGATCGCGCGCGCGGTCTCGCCGTCCATCCTTTGCGCAGTCCGGTAGTCGAGGTAGTGCGACAGGTCGGAGCTCACCACCACCAGCGTCTCCTCGCCGCCCCAGAGCTTGTCTAGAACCTGCGCAACCTCGGCGGGCGTCGCCTCGCCCACCACCAGCGGCACCAGGCGGAAGCGGCCGAGGACCGACTGCAGGAACGGCAACTGCACTTCCAGGCAATGCTCCAGCGCGTGCGCATCACCGCGCACGCTGACCTGCGGCAGCGAAGCGATCGCCTCGACGGCATCCGCGTCGATCTCGATCTCGCCGAGAGGAGAGGCGAAAGCCGAGGCGCCGGGCAGCGCGATGCCGCGGATCCAGACACGGTGCGCCGGGCCGATCAGGACCACCCGCCGGATGCGCCCGCGCAATGGCGCGAGACGCGCGTAGATACTGGCCGCCACGGGGCCCGAATAGACGTAACCGGCGTGCGGCGCAATGATCGCCTTGGGCGCCTGCCGCGCCGGAATCCCGGTTGCCGCATTCTCGAGCAGCGCGGCAACTTCTGCCGCGAGGACCGGCGCTTCCCCGGGGTAGAACGCGCCCGCGACTGCCGCGGGGCGGATCGTAGGCATGGGTCTTCCTCCTTGTCTCCCGAATGTGGGGGCGACAGCGCGGAAAACAAACCCTGCGGGGCCGGCGGGCGGTCCCCCGCTTCAGAGCTTCAGGTCGTGCGTGACGCGCCCCGCGCGTTCATGCTGCGCGCGCAGGGTGACTACGGTGCCCTTCGGCGCGCGTACCGTCCACTCGGCCTGGCCGCGGTCCGCGGTGAGGTTCGGGTCGGGCAGGAAGGCCTGGAGCATCGTCCGGCTCGCGCGCCCCTCGAGTTGGCCCTTCTCCTCGCGAGGCTTGCCTGAAACCAGCTCGGCGCCCGGAGGCAGGGCGATCTCGAACACGACGCCGCGCGTGATCTTGCGCTCGAGCGCGCGCTTGGTCACGTAGGTCGGCAGGAACCCGGCATTCGCCACGGCGAATCGCACCCGCCACGTGTCCTTGCCGAGCGCCTGCGATTCCGCCTTGAAGAGCGCAAGCCGGGGCAGCGTCAGGGCCTGCCACGTCAGCCACTCCGGGAAGCGCTGCACCTCGCGCTCGCGGTACTTCGGCGGCGGGTTGCGAAACGTGGCGACCTTGTCCCAGCCGCCCAGCTCGACCCTGCCGAGCTGCGGATGGTCGAACGCGTACCAGTCCACGTAGCCCTTCCCGTCGAGTTCCCTGTCGCTCCAGCGCAACAGCTTGAGGTCGTCCTCGGGCGGGTGGTCCCGGTACCAGTCGATGAAGTGGTACTTCTCGATGCCCGCCTCCTTGGCCGGCGCCCAGATCTCGATCGTCCAGAAGAACTGGCCGAGGTGCTCGTAGATCCAGTCGAAGCCGCCGCTGATCACCTGCTTGGGGTGGTAGCGGAACTCGTGGAAGATCGAGATGTTCGGGTAGCCGGTGAGCTCCTCGCTCTTCACGCCGAATTTCTTGTAGAGCCAGAGATCCTCGGCGGGCATCTCCTCGTCGGCCTGCGACGAGAACGGGCGAAGGATCACGCCGCTGTGGGTATGAAAGCTGATGCCCGTGCAGATGTTGCCGTGCGTGGCGAAGAACTCGACCACGGCCCGCACCTCGGGCTCGGACACCGGGTACGGCCCCGCGCCGAGCTGGTCGAACTCCTGCCGCCATTGCGTCGGGAAATTCCGGTTGAGGTCGAGCCCCTCGCGGTCGCGATTGACGCGCACTTCGACGCCATCGAAATTGTCGAGCGTCCCCTCGGGAAGGATGCGCCAGTACTCGCCGCCCGCTTCCGCCGGGTCGCGCGGGATCATCAGGCGGGAATCCTCCGGGTGCGCCTTCCAGCCGCCGTTCGCGTCCGGCAATCGCATCATCAGCACGCGGCCGTCGCCGTCGATGTCCTCGACCGTCAGGCCCTCGACAGGGTCTTCGTCGAAGGGATAGGGGCGGGTCGAGGAGCGGATGAAGCGCGGCTTGTCGGCCAGGGCGAGCTCGGCGCCGTCGGGATTGATGCGCGGGCAGAGATAGACGGTCGTGGTGTCGAGCAGCCGCGTGACGTCCTCGCGCTTGCCGTACTGTTGCGAAAGAAAGTGCAGGTAGTAGAGGCAGGCGGTCGACGCGGTCAGCTCGCCCGCGTGGATGTTGCCGTCGATCCAGAAGGCCGGCTTCTCGGCCGCCGGCCCGGTCGACGCGTTGGTCGCCGCGAGCACCCAGATGTCGCGGCCTTCCCAGCTCTTGCCGATGCTCTCAAGCGAGAAGAGCGACGGGTGGCGCTCGCAGTAGCCCCCGAGGATGGCGGTGAGCTCGGCGTGGCGGTAGAACCGGTCGAAGGCCTGCTGCATCTAGGCGACGGGACGCTTTCCCGGGCGAATCTTTTTCCACAACCACGGGCCGACGACCAGCGCGGCAGTCAGCGCAAGCAGCGATGCGGAAAGCGGGTGGGTGAAGAAAATGCTCGGGTCGCCCTGGCTGATCGCCAGCGCGCGCCGCAATTGCGCCTCGGCAAGCGGGCCCAGGATCATGCCGATGATCACCGGCGCGGTGGGGAAGTCGTAGCGCCGCATCAGGAACCCCATCACGCCGATCGCATAGAGCAGGAAGATGTCGAAGGACGACTGGCGCATGCCGTAGACGCCGAGCGTCGCGAATATCAGGATGCCGGCATAGAGCTGCGGCTTGGGGATCGCGAGCAGCTTCACCCAGAGCCCGATCATCGGCAGGTTCAACACCAGCAACATGACGTTGCCGATGTACATGCTCGCGATCAACGCCCAGACCAGGTCGGCGGAATTCACGAACAGCAGCGGCCCCGGCTGGAGTCCGTATTGCTGGAACGCGGCGAGCAGGATGGCTGCGGTCGCAGACGTCGGCAGGCCCAGCGAGAGCAAGGTGACCATGGTGCCGGTGGACGACGAATTGTTCGCCGCCTCGGGGCCGGCGACTCCTTCGATGGCGCCCTTGCCGAACTCGTCAGGATGCTTCGAGAGCTTCTTTTCGATGGCGTAAGAGAGGAAGTCGGGATCTCCGCCCCGCCCGCGGGCATCGCGCCGAAGGGAAATCCGATCACCGTGCCGCGCAGCCACGGCTTCCACGAGCGCTTCCAGTCCTCCGCCTTCATCCACAGCGAGTCGGTCATCTTCTCGAGCGTGTCGGGCAGGTTGTGCATCTTGGAGGCCACGTAGAGCGTCTCCCCGACCGCGAACAGCCCGACCGCCACCGTCACGACCTCGATGCCATCGAGCAATTGCGGGACATCGAAGGCGAAGCGCGCCTGCCCGCTCTGGTTGTCGATGCCGACCAGCCCGATGGACAGGCCGATGAACAGGCTCACCAGCCCGCGCAGGGTGGAACTGCCGAGAACCGCGGAAACGGTCGTGAAGGCCAGCACCATCAGCGCGAAGAATTCCGGCGGCCCGAAGCGCAGCGCGATGTCGACAACGAGAGGCGAGACAAAGGTGAGCGCGACCACGCTCAGCGTGCCGGCGACGAATGAACCGATGGCGCTGGTGGATAGCGCCGCCCCGGCCCGTCCGCGCTTGGCCATCTGGTTGCCTTCCATCGCCGTGACGATGGTCGCGGACTCTCCCGGCGTATTGAGCAGGATCGAAGTGGTCGAGCCGCCGTACATCGCTCCGTAGTAGATGCCGGCGAACATGATCAGCGCGCCGGAAGGATCGACCTTGGTGGTGATCGGCAGGAGCAGCGCGACGGTGACCGCGGGGCCGATGCCGGGCAGCACGCCGACCGCGGTGCCCAGCGTCACGCCGATGAATGCCCACATCAGGTTCTGCATGGTGAGCGCCAGCGAGAAACCGTGCATCAGCGAATTTATCGTGTCCATGTGCCTCTCTCTGTCGGGCCGAAGGGGGCCGGGCGGTCCGGGCCGATCACGGCCCGGCGGCGCTCAACCGGGCAGGATGGGACCGAGCACGCCCTGCGGCAGGCTCAGGCCAAGCACATAGTTGAAGAAGCTGAATGTCACTGCGGCGATCACGAAGCCGACCAACGCATCGCGCACCTGCCGCCTGCTGTCGAACCCCTTGCAGGCGAACACGAACAGCACGGTTCCGGCGATGATGAAGCCCGCCGGCACCATGATGATGCCGTTCAGGACGAGGCCCGCGCTGATCCACGCAAACGCTTTCCGGTTGAGCGGGTTCTGCGCCTCAGCCTCTTCGTCGACATCGCGAAAGCCGCCGCCCAGGACCTCCTTGAAGAGCACCAGCCCGAGCAGGACCAGCACCGCCGAAATGATCGTCGGCGCGAGCTTCGGCCCGACCTTGGCGTAGCCGGTCGCTTCCGGCAGGTACAAGGTGCCGATCGCCATCGCGACGCCGAGCAGCAGGACGCCGCCCGCAACGGCGTACTGCCCGGCCTGGCCGTGGCGCATGGCCTATTTCACCAGGTTCAGCTTGACCAGCACTTCAGCGATGCGCTTGTTCTCCGCATCGACGTAGGCCTTGAAGGCGTCGCCCGACAGGTAGATGTCGGTCCAGTCCATGCGCTTGAGCGTCTCCTGCCAGGCCTTGCTCTTGACGGTCGCATCCAGCGCCTTGATGAGCTCGGCCTTCTGCGCATCGGTGATGCCGGGAGCGCCGAACACGCCGCGCCAATTGAACAATTCGACGTTGATGCCCTGCTCCTTCAAGGTCGGGATGTTGATGCCGGGGACGCGCTTGTCCGAGGAGATGCCCAGCGCGCGGAACTTGCCCGCCTGGATCTGCGCGGCGAATTCGCCGTAGCCGGAAATGCCGGCCGTGACGTGGCTGCCGAGGATGGCAGCCTGCGCCTCGCCGCCGCCCGCGTAGGGAATGTAGTTGACCTTGGCAGGATCGACGCCGACCGCCTGCGCGATCATGCCGGCAAGTATGTGGTCCGAGCCGCCCGCGCTGCCGCCGCCCCACGACACCGAACCGGGATTGGCCTTGAACTTGTTGACCAGGTCCGCAAGCGTCTTGATGTCGGAACCCGACGGCACGACGATGACTTGATACTCGCCGGTCAGGCGCGCCAGCGGCGTCACCATCGACAGGTTGACGGGCGACTTGTTCATGATGATGCCGCCGACCATGACCAGGCCGCCGGTCATCATCGCGTTGCCGTCACCTTTCGAGGTGTTGACGAACTGGGCCAGCCCGATCACGCCGGCCGAGCCGCCTTTGTTCTCGAACTGGACGTTCTTCACCACGCCCGCCTCCTGCATCGCCTTGGCGAGGTTGCGGCCGGTCTGGTCCCATCCGCCGCCGGGATTGGCCGGGATCATCATCTTGAGGTTGTCGATCGCGAACGCCGTGCTGGAAATGACTACGAGGGCGACCGCAGCGGCGGCGCGCAGGGACTTCATCATGGGTACTCCTCCGGTTATCGATATGTTCTTGATACTGCCTGCGAGTGTAGCCGGGAGGGGGCGCCAGCGGCAAATCGACCGGCCTCGCACGGCCGTGCGTCCATTGCGGCGCCCGCCGCTGCGGGGGCTACGCGAGGTTCGCCGCAGCGGCCAGCAGCGCGGCGAAAAGCCAGAGGACGAGGCAACGCCAGAGCATGCCTTGCAGGCTGGAAAGCGTCCCGACGTCGGCGCCCTCCGCCAGGCCGTGTGCCGGCCGGTCCGCCGCGCCCGCGTCGGACGAAGCAGCATCGCCCGGCCGGATCCCGAGCGCGCCGGCGCCGCTGGAGAGCACGATGTTGTCTGCCGGGGAGAGCCAGGTCGCCGCTTGCTGTCGCCAATTGAACAGGGCGTCCTCGAAATTCCCGACGATGGCGAAGGAGAATGCCGTGCACCTTTGCGGAATCCAGTCGAGCACGGCGAACGCCTGGCCCGCGAACCAGCCGAAGTCGCGCTCGTCGGGTTCGCCGTGGTCGCTCCACAACCGCGCCGCGCGATGCGCGAGCAGGTAGAGCACGACGCCAAGCGCGCCCGGCAAGAGGAAAAACCACAGGACCAGGGCGAAAACGCCGTGGTGCGCCTCGCTGATGCCCTTCTCGACGCCCAGCCGCACGACATCGCCGGCGCTCTCGGCAGCCGGGCCCTCGGGGCGCCACTCGGCAAGGCGGGAGAGCGCCTGCGCGACCGAACCTTCGCGCAACGACCGCTCTATCGCCTCGAGGCGCGTCACCGTCTCGAGGAAGCGCAAGCTCGCGAAAAGGATGGCCACATTGAGCATCCAGCTCACGATCGGATGCAGCGCCGCGGCAATCGCGGTCAGGATCGCGAGCGGCACAATCACCAGCGCCACCAGCACGAACCACGCGGCCATGCCGGAATTGCGGTCGCCGGCGTTGAAACGCTTGGCGACCGACAGCGCCAGTCGCCCGTAGAGCGCCTGCACCGGATTGCGCACCGGCGGCGGGTAGGCGTACTGGACCAGCAGCGCGAACAGGAGGGAAAGAAAGGTCATTTCGGCGGCGTGAAGAGATCGAGGGAATTATAGTCGTTGCAATTGACCCGGCACCTTCCCGGGCGGATTTTTGCCCATGCCATAATCCGCGTCGCGCGCCGAGAAAGCGCCCCGCATTCCTACACATGAAAAGGAGAAGACCATGCACTTCATCAAATCGCTCGCCGGCGCCGCCGCAATCGCCCTGTCGGCGCTCGCCGGCGCCCAGGAATTTCCCACCAAGACGATCACCGTCGTCGTGCCCTTCGCCGCGGGCGGCCCCACGGACACGGTAACGCGGCTGGTCGCCCAGGAAATGGGCAAGTTCCTCAACCAGAGCATGATCGTCGAGAACGTCGCCGGGGCCGGCGGCACCATCGGCATCAACAAGGTCGCCAAGGCCAGGCCCGACGGTTACACGCTGCTGCTGATGCACATCGGCACCTCGACCAGCGTCTCGCTCTACCGCAACCTGCCGTTCGACCCGGTGACCGACCTCGAGCCGATCGGACTGGTCACCGACGTGCCGATGACCCTGATCTCGAAGAAGGATTTCCCGGCCAAGGACATGAAGGAGCTGATCGCCTACGTGAAGGCGAACAAGGACAAGGTGACCTACGGCAATGCCGGCGTGGGTTCGGCCTCGCACCTGTGCGGGATGCTTTTCATGTCGGCGCTGCAGACCGACCTGACCACGGTTCCCTACAAGGGGACGGGGCCGGCAATGACCGACCTGATGGGAGGGCAGATCGACCTCTTGTGCGACCAGACCACCAACACCACGCCGCAGATCAAGGCAGGCAAGGTGAAGGGCTACGCCGTGACGACCAGGACCCGCGTGCCCTCGCTGCCCGACTTGCCGACCTTGGACGAGAGCGGCGTGAAGGGCTTCGAAGTCGCCGTGTGGCACGGCATGTGGGCGCCGAAGGGAACACCGAAGCCCATCATCGACAAGCTGACCACGGCATTGCAATTCGCCCTGAAGTCGGACCTCGTGAAGGCGAAATTCGCCGAGCTTGGCACTGAGCCGGTCGCCCAGTCGCGCGCCACCCAGGAAGCGCTGCGCGCGCACTTGAAGGCGGAAATCGACAAGTGGAGCCCGATCATCAAGAAGGCCGGGATCTACGCCGACTGATCGCGCTGCCGGGGCCGGAAAAAAAATGGCCCATCCCGCTGGGGATGGGCCAAACCGCTCTCGGAGGAGAAACTGCCAGGAGCCGCGAGGCGGCCCATGACTCCTCCATCACAGCACATTGCGTGCCACTGCCACTTTCCTGGCAAAGCGTGTTTTTTCAAATACTTGGCAAGTTGCGGTCGCGCGTATCGGGACGCCACATGCGCCGACGCACCAAACTCGATGCGCCACAACGGGGCGTACTCAGCGCGGCCGCTTGCCCTTGAACGCGCTGAAGTGGCGCTCCACGCGCTCGCGCTCGGCCTCGATATCATCGCCGGGGAAAACCAGCGGGCCCAGGCGCACGGACTTGGTGCCGTAGTCCAGCGCTGCGAGCAGCACGGGAACGCCGGCGCCGCGCGCGATGCGCAGGAAACCGGTCTTGAAGTGCTGGACGTGCTTGCGCGTGCCCTCGGGCGCAATGACAAGCGCCAGTTGCTCGGATCGCGAGAACGCCTCGACGCTCGAGTCCACCAGTCCGTTGGGCACGGAGCGATCGATCGGGATGCCGCCCATCCAGCGGAACATCGCCCCGAACGGCGGCCGGAAGAGCGTGTGCTTGCCGATGTAGGAAAGCTTGAAGTCGAGCGCGAACATCACCGCCGCGCCCGTCGGGAAATCCCAGTTCGAGGTGTGCGGCGCCACCGCGACCACAAGCTTGGGAAGGTTCGGCAATTCGCCTTCGATCTTCCAGCCCGCCAGCTTCAGGTAGGTGCGCCCGAACCAGCGCCAGAATGGGCTGTGTCGCCTGGGGACGCGATCGGGCTCCATCGTCCGTCCTAGGCGAAGTAGCGTGCGATGGCCTTCAGGTCGACGTTCCCGCCCGACAGGACGATGCCGACGCGCTTGCCCTTCACGCCGATGCGCCCGGAAAGCACCCCTGCCGCGGCGAGCGCCCCGGTCGGCTCGACCACCAGTTTCATCCGCTCCCAGATGAAACGCATCGCCTCGACCAGCTCGGCGTCGGAGACGGTCATGATGTCCGCCACGTTTTCGAGGACGAGCGGGAAGGTGATGGCGCCCATCGACTCGGTGCGCGCGCCGTCGGCGATCGTGTCGGGGTTCACCACCGTCTGCAGGGTCTTCGACCGGAAGGAACGCGCGGCATCGTCCCCGGCCTCGGGCTCGACGCCGATCACCTTGATGCCCGGCGAAAGGTGCTTCGCCGCGACCGCGCAGCCCGACAGCAGGCCGGCGCCGCCGCAGCAGACGAAAAGAAAGTCCAGCGGCCCGACGTCCTCGATGAGTTCCTTCGCCGTGGTGCCCTGCCCTGCGATGACATCCGCGTGGTCGAACGGCGGGATGAGGATGCTGCCGCGCTCGGCGGCGATCTTCGCCGCGACGCCGTCGCGGCTTTCCACGCCACGCTGGTAGAGCTGCACCTCGGCGCCGTAGCCGCGGGTGGCCGCGACCTTCACCGCCGGCGCGTCGTGCGGCATGACGATGACCGCGCGCATGCCGAGCAGCTGCGCGGCGAGCGCCACCGCCTGGGCATGGTTGCCCGACGAAAACGCGACCACGCCCCTGGCACGGCTGGCGGCATCGAGCGCGGAAAGCGCGTTGTAGGCGCCGCGAAACTTGAAGGCCCCCATGCGCTGCAGGTTCTCGCACTTGAAGTACGCCTCGCAGCCGGCCAGCTCGTCGAACTGCCGCGAAGTCGCGACCGGGGTGCGGTGCGCCACGCCCTCGATGCGCGCCGCTGCGGCGACGATGTCCGCGTAGGCGACCGTCCGCGCAAGCGCCGTGTCGTTCATCCGGCGGTTCCTAGCCGAGGTCGATCGTGCCGTCGAACTCGACCTTCACTTCGAGCCCGGCGATGGCAAGCGTCATGGTCGCGGGCAACTTCTCATTGCCCTTCAGCTTGCCCGAGGCCATCGCGCGGTCCACCGCCGCCTCGATCTCGCGTTGCGACTGGACTCCCACGCTCTTCAGGAACTTGCGGATGCTCATGTTGAAGGTTTCCTGGTCCATGCCCGTCCTCCGTCAGCGTGTCTTGATCGATTTGAGCGCGTCGTTGAGCGTGTCCTCGGGGAGCGCGTTGACGTTCTCCGCGAGCAGTTCGGCCTCGGTCGCGACTTCCTTCGGCAGCGCCCGTCCCTCGAGGACGGCCACGAACTGCGCTGCCGCGCCGGCCACCCTGAGCAGCCTGGCACGCTCGGACATCAGGATCTCGAGTTCCTCGCTCAACATGAAGGAACCGGTGGTCTCGTGCTTGGTCATGGCATGCGCTTCCCGAAATGAGGACATTGTAGCTTGCCGGCGCAAGGGCGCCGCGCGCTCAGTCGTCCGCGCGTAGCGGCAACCCGACGAGGAGGTTCTGCGGCTTCAGCTTGAGCGTGCGGTCTTCCCTGGCGGCGAGCCCGAGGTACACGGGTCGCCCCGCAACGTCGGCACGCATGTCGCCGGGATCGGAAAACTCGAGGCGGAACAGGCTCACCATGCGCGCGCGGCGTTCATCGTCGATGGCTTCCCCCGCGTACAGCGCATTCAGGATTGCGGTGGACTCGGTGTCGAGCCCGACATGCCACCGCCACCGCTCGTCCTCGACCCGGTCAACGGGCGCGATCGCCACGCGCGCGCCGGTGAAGTGCGCCACCCATCGCTCCAGCACGCGGGCGAGCGAATCCAGCCCCTCCCGGCCGGGCGTGAGGTCGAGGAGGAAGCTGTGCAGTTCGTCGCGCATGAAATAGACCGCGGCGTTCTCGTGGTTCAGCACATCGAGCTTCACCTTCGCGAGCGGCGTGTTCTGCTTCTTCAGCAGCCTGCCGAGGTCGCCGAAACCGCCGGACTCGGCGTACATCTCGATCGAGGTGGCGTCCGCCGACAGGACCTGCCCGCCCTCGGCGCTGACGCGCTGCCGGCGAAACAGCAGTTCTCCGGCACGCGCGAGCCACGGGTCTTCGGTGCCTTCGAGCAGGTGGCGAACGATCGGCTGCGCAATGAGGTCGATGAAGAGCGGCGGGATGTCGACTTCCCCGCCGCGGAAAATGCCGAGGTAGCACGCCTCCAGCGTCCCCGCGGCCAGCAGGCGGTCGCGGAATGCGAGCCAGTGGCGCCAGTTCTCCCGCGCGTCGGCATCTTCCACGTCCGCGATCTCGGCCGCACCCACGCGCAGGCGCGGCTTGTCGACGAGGCGATCGTGCATCGCCTTCTCGCGCGGGCCGGCGTCGTCCGGAGGCGAGAGTTCCTCTCGGGCGAGGAACCGCCGCAGCCATTCATCGGTGGGAAAGAGCCAGCCTTCGTCCGTGCGAGCAAGATCGCGGTAGCCCGACGACGCCCAGAAGTCCTGCGCCACGTCAGCCCGTCACGCCGGCGCGGCCGACCAGGCACATCAGCGTCTGCATCCCCGTGAGGCAATGGGTGCGCTTGCCGCCCTTGATGACATGGGCATCGAGCTGGCAGATCGTCAGCGTGCGCCCGCTGCGGATCACCTGGCCGGTGGCAACCACGCGCTCGCCGTCGGCGGCCGCAAGCAGGTTGATCTTGTACTCCACGGTGAGCACGCCCGCCCCCGGGGGGAAAAGGGTGAAGCCGGCAAATCCGCCCGCCGTGTCGGCGATGGTCGCGACGATGCCCGCATGGAAGAAGCCGTGCTGCTGCGAAAGCCCGGGGCGGAAGTCGATGCCGACCTCGACGAAGCCCGGGTCGATGCGCAGCAACTCGGCTCCCAGGAGGCCCATCGCGCCCTGCTTCGCGAAGCTCTCGCGCCCGATGCGCTCGAAATCGGGATTTTGCGGTGCGTATCTCGTCGTCATCTTCCTCCCTCCGGGCGATTATAGGGTCGCCAATGAAAACGGCGGCCAGGGCCGCCGTTGCTTTCGCTGCAGGCGTGGCGTCAGACGATCGCCAGGTCGGGAAGCGGGAAGCCGTTGAAGTTGCTTGCGTAGGCCGTGGTATAGGCGCCGGCGTTCTTGATGAAGATGAAATCGCCTTCCTGCAGGTCGCCGGGAAAGAGCTCCTCGCGCATCACCACGTCGACCGAGTCGCAGGTCGGGCCCGCGACGTTGAAGGACACCGGCTCGCCGTCGCGGTCGGTATAGATGTTGTAGCGCAGGCCCTCGGTGGTCTCGATCACGCCGCCGAATACGCCCGCGTCCCAGTACATCCAGCGCTGGCCGTTGCGCGTCGCTGTGCCCACCACGCGGCAGATGAAATAGCCGGCATCGGAGACGAGGAAGCGCCCGGGCTCGGCGATCACCTCGATCTCGGGGCCGAAATGGCGCAGTTCCTTGTTGATCAGCTCGGCGATCGTCTCGATCGACGGGATCGGCTTCACATGGCGCACCGGATAGCCGCCGCCGAGGTTGAGCAGGCGCGGGTTCAGGCCGGAGGTGCGCATCGAGGCGAACACCTTGCGCGCGCGCTCCATGCCCACGCGCCAGTTTTCCGGGTTCAGGCACTGGCTGCCGACGTGGAAGGTGATGCCGGCGAGGTCCGCCTTGCAGTCCACGGCAGCCGCGATCAGGCCGGGGACGTCGCCCATGTGCGCGCCGAACTTGCCGGCAAGCGGCCAGTCGCTGCCGATGTTCGGGGCGTCGATGCGCAGGTACATCTTGGCGTCGGCCTTGACCGACTGCACCTTGCGGATCTCCTCCTCGCTGTCGACCACGTACCACTCGACGCCCTTGGCCGCGGCATACTCGAGGAACGGGCGGGACTTCATCGGATTGGAATAGAAGACCTCCGCCGGCGGCACGCCGAGTGCCAGCAGGATGTCGAGTTCGGCGATCGAGGCGATCTCGAAGCCGCAGCCCTCCTCCTTCAGCGCCTTCAGGACGCGCGGGTCGGGATTGGCCTTGACCGCGAAATGCGGGCGGACGCGCGGCAGCGCGGCGCGGAAACGGCGCGCCTTGGCGCGCACGATCTCGAGGTCCATGAGCAGCACCGGCTTCTTGTAGCCGTGCCTGGCGATGTACTGCTTGACGCGCCCGAAGTCGAGGCTGTCCTCGGGGTGGGTGTCGACGGGAAAGTCGAGCGAGGGACGAAACTTCTTTACCGTGGCGGTGCGGGGCATCGCAATCTTCCGTGATCAAGAGTCGAAGGGGTACGCGCAAGCGCGCCGCAGCCCGGATGGGCCGTGGCGAGGGCGACGTACTTCCTGGCTCTTGTCATGAGGACCTCCTTCATTTCCCCGCTGGGGAGGCAAGCGTTACGGTTGAAATCCGCCGCGGCAGCGAGCGCCCGCCGAGCGTGCTGCACAGCCGCAAAATTTCGCGAAGTATAGGGCAAATCCGGCGCATTGCAAGCGATCCGGATCACTTTCCCGCAACGGGGGCCCGTTACATCTTGGGCAGGGTGACGCCCTTCTGGCCCTGGTACTTGCCGCCGCGGTCGCGGTAGGACGTCTCGCACACCTCGTCGGACTCGAAGAACACCACCTGCGCCACGCCCTCGTTGGCGTAGACCTTGGCCGGCAGCGGCGTGGTGTTGGAGAACTCCAGCGTCACGTAGCCTTCCCACTCGGGCTCGAAAGGCGTGACGTTGACGATGATCCCGCAGCGCGCGTAGGTCGACTTGCCCAGGCAGATCGTGAGCACGTTGCGCGGGATGCGGAAGTACTCGACGGTGCGCGCGAGCGCGAAGGAATTCGGCGGGATGATGCAGTAGTCGCCCGTCATGTCGACGAAGGACTTCTCGTCGAAGTTCTTCGGATCGACGATGGTCGCGTTCAGGTTGGTGAAGAGCTTGAATTCGCTCGAGCAGCGGATGTCGTAGCCGTAGCTGGAGGTGCCGTAGGAAACGATGCGCTTGCCCGCGACCTCGCGCACCTGGCCGGGCTCGAACGGCTCGATCATGCCGTGCCGCCTCGGCCATGCGGCGGATCCACTTGTCGCTCTTGATGCTCATCGCGGGGAATCCTTCAGGTGTTCTGGACGACGATCTTGGGGAACAGCGCCGTGCGGTCCTGCGACTGTTTCGCGATCGCGGCGGCGACCTTGCGCGCGATCTGCTTGTAGACCTGCGCCACCTGGCCGTCGGGGTCGGAGACGACCGTCGGCTTGCCGGAGTCCGCCTGCTCGCGGATGGAAATGTCGAGCGGCAGCGCGCCGAGGAAATCGACCTTGTACTCCTTGCACATCCTCTCGCCGCCGCCCTCGCCGAAGATGTGCTCGGCGTGCCCGCACTTCGAGCAGATGTGCACCGCCATGTTCTCGACGATGCCGATGATGGGAATGCCGACCTTCTCGAACATCTTCAGCCCCTTGCGGGCGTCAAGCAGCGCGATGTCCTGCGGCGTGGTGACGATCACGGCGCCGGTGACGGGCACCTTCTGCGCAAGCGTCAGCTGGATGTCGCCGGTGCCGGGCGGCAGGTCGACGACGAGGTAGTCGAGGTCGCTCCAGCGCGTCTCGGTGAGCAACTGCTCGAGCGCCTGCGTCACCATCGGCCCGCGCCAGACCATCGGCGTGTCCATGTCGATCAGGAAGCCCACGCTCATCGCCTGCAGGCCGTGGCCGATCATCGGCTCCATGGTCTTGCCGTCCTTCGAGGTCGGGCGCCCCGTGATGCCGAGCATGGTCGGCTGCGACGGGCCGTAGATGTCGGCGTCGAGCATGCCCACCTCGCGCCCTCGGCCGCGAGCGCGAGCGCGAGGTTCACCGCCGTGGTGCTCTTGCCGACCCCGCCCTTGCCCGAGGCCACCGCGATGATGTTCTTGATGCCCGGCACCAGCTTCACGCCGCGCTGCACCGCAGTGCGAGACGATCTTCGAATGCACGTTGGCGCTGGCGTTCGCGACTCCGGGCACCTTCTTCAGCCGCTCGGTGACCTGCTTGCGGATCGACTCGATGAGCGAGCGCGCCGGATAGCCGAGCACGAGGTCGAGCGACACGCCGTCGCCCTCGACCTTGAGGTTCTTCACGCTCTTGCCGTCGACGAAGTTCTCGCCGGTGACCGGATCGATGAGTTCGCGCAGGGCGTTGAGGACGTCGGCTTCTGTGGCGGGCATGGCAGGCAATCGGAAGTGAGTGCGGGAGAGCGCGCAATTTTAAAGCAATTTGCTACAATCGGGACACGATAATTCCTAGAGCGTCACCAGGGACTCCCAGCCGCGCCGCGCCCTTTCGTCGAGCCGACTCCAACGCCCCCCGAAGCGCAACACGGCCCGCCCGACTTCATGCCCCGCAAGCTTTTCGTCACCACCGCGCTTCCCTACGCCAACGGCCCGTTCCACATCGGGCACATCATGGAGTACGTCCAGGCCGACATCTGGGTGCGCTTCATGCGCCTGCAGGGGCACAAGGTGCACCTTCGTCAGCGCCGACGATGCGCACGGCGCGCCGATCATGCTCAAGGCCGAGGGCGAGGGCATCACGCCCGAGGAACTGGTCGCGCGCGTCGGCGAGAGCCACCGGCGCGACCTGCCGCGCTTCCACATCGCCTTCGACCACTTCCACACCACCCACTCGGAGGAGAACCGCGAACTGGCCGGGTCGATCTTCACGGCGCTGAAGGCCAACGACTTCATCGACACCAAGACCATCGAGCAGTTCTTCGACCCGGTGAAGGGGATGTTCCTGCCCGACCGCTACATCAAGGGCGAGTGCCCGAAGTGCGGCGCCAAGGACCAGTACGGCGACTCCTGCGAGAACTGCGGCGCCGTCTACGCGCCCACCGACCTGAAGAACCCCTACTCCGCGCTCACCGGCGCCAAGCCCGTGCTGAAGAAGAGCGAGCATTTCTTCTTCAAGCTCTCCGACCCGCGCTGCGTGGCGTTCCTGAAGGACTGGACGCAGGACGGCAAGCTCCAGCCCGAGGTCGCCAACAAGGTGCGCGAATGGCTCGACAGCGGGCTCAACGACTGGGACATCACGCGCGACGCGCCTTACTTCGGCATCGAGATCCCCGGCGCCAAGGGCAAGTACTTCTATGTCTGGCTGGACGCGCCCATCGGCTACCTCGCGTCGCTTGAAGAGCTTCCTGGAGAAGAAGGGGCAGGACTTCGACAAGTTCCTCGCCGACCCGAAGCTCGAGCAGGTCCACTTCATCGGCAAGGACATCATCTATCACCACACGCTGTTCTGGCCGGCGATGCTCAAGTTCGCCGGGCGCAAGATCCCGGACAACGTGTACGTGCACGGCTTCATCATGCTCTCCGGCGAGAAGATGTCGAAGTCGCGCGGCGTGTCGATCAGCCCGCAGCGCTACCTCGACGTGGGGCTCAACCCGGAATGGTTCCGCTACTACATCGCCGCGAAACTGAACGACAGGGTCGAGGACCTCGATTTCAATCCCGACGACTTCATCGCGCGGGTGAATTCCGACCTGATCGGGAAGTACATCAACATCGCCAGCCGGGCGGCGGGCTTCATCACCAAGCGCTTCGGCGGCAAGCTTGTCGGAAGAGGTGCTGTCGGCCGAGCGCGAGCTTTTCCACAAGATGCGCGGCGCGCTGGCGAGCCCGAATGCCGAGTCCGCCGACCAGGTGCCCTCGATCCTGTTCGAGGTGCGCAGCTTCGCCGACCAGATCGCCGCCGATTACGAGGCGCGCGAGTTCGGCAAGGCGCTCCGGCAGGTGATGTTCCTCGCCGACCGCGTCAACCAGTACGTCGACGAGCAGAAGCCCTGGGAGATCGCCAAGGAGAACGGCCAGGACGCGGTGCTGCAATGGTTCTGCACGCTCTACCTCGAGCTCTTCCGCATCCTGACCATCTATCTCAAGCCGGTGCTGCCCAGGGTCGCCGAGGACGTCGAGGCATTCCTCGGTATCGCCAAGCCGCTCAACTGGGACGATGTGACGGTCGTGCTCAAGCCCGGCCAGGTCGTGCAGCCCTACAAGCACCTCATGTCGCGCATCGAGCCGGCGCAGATCGACGAACTGCTCGAGCCGCCCAAGGAGGCGCCGCCGCCCTCGCGCCCCGCCCGGGGCCCGAGGCCGGCAAGGTCGCCGAGGAAGGCGCCGCCGAATTCAAGCTCGAGCCGGTCGAGCCGCCCGAAGCCGCCGGTCATCCTGCCCGTGGGCGACACGATCAGCATCGACGACTTCAGCCGCATCGACCTGCGCGTGGCGCGCATCGTCGATGCCGAGCTTGCTCGCCGACGCCGACAAGCTGCTCAAGCTCACGCTGGACATCGGCATCGAGCAGCGCACCGTGTTCGCGGGAATCCGCTCGGCCTACACCCCGAAGGAATTGGTCGGCCGCCTGACGGTGATGGTGGCCAACCTCGCGCCGCGCAAGATGCGCTTCGGCGAATCGCAGGGCATGGTGCTCGCGGCCGGCGACGGCGGCTCGATCTACCTGCTCTCGCCCGATTCCGGCGCCGTTCCGGGAATGCGCATCAAATAACGAGTTCGATGGAGCGGACGCAGGGCGCCGCTCATCGACCGGGGACGACCAGCCGCATGCCGCGACGAATCCCGCTCACTCCGCCGCCCTACTCCACCGACCGCGACGTGCTCGAGCGCGAGGTTGCGATCGAGGTGTTCCGCGCCAGCGGGCCGGGCGGGCAGCACGTCAACAAGACCGAGTCGGCGCTGCGCCTGACGCACCTGCCATCGGGCGTGGTCGTGGCGGTGCAGGACACGCGCTCGCAGCACCGCAACCGCGAAGTGGCATTCGAGCGCCTGATCGAGCGGCTGGTGAAGCTGAACCACGTGCCGAAGAAGCGCGTGCCGACCAAGCCCGGCAAGGCGGCCAAGGCGCGCCGCGTCGATGCCAAGAAATCGCGCGGCACCATCAAGCTCGGGCGCGGCAAGGTCTCGCACGATGAGTGAACGCGTCACGCGGCGCCTGCTGGTCTCGGGGCGGGTGCAGGGCGTCGGGTATCGCGACTTCGATGCGCATGACGGCCGAGGCGATGGGCGCGACGGGTGGGTGCGCAACCTGCGCGACGGCCGCGTCGAAGCCGTGGTCTGCGGCAGCCCGGCGCTAGTCGAGGCAATCGTCGCATGGGCGAAGCGCGGGCCGCCCTCAGCGCGCGTCGACGGCGTCGAGGTCGAAACGGCAAGCGGCGATTACGCCGGCTTCGAATGCCGGTCGACTGCTTGAATAGGTCATGCCGAGGGCGGAAGGCAGCCACGTCCGTCCCCCGGGAGTCGGGTAACGGGGGCCTGGACGAGACTGCCTCCCGCCCCGCACGAACGTGGCGTGCGGCAGAGCGCTGCTGCGATACGACGCCGCGAATTCACTGCATCCCGGCGCACGCCCCGCCGTCCCCTGGGCGTGGGGGTGCATCGTCCGAGCGACCGTTACCCGACTCCCGGGCGCCGGGCGTTGCACCCCCACGCCCTACCTCTGCGGTCGCAAGTGACCCTCAATGCATTCGCAGACGTTTTCGGTCAGTAGACGACTTCGACGTTCTTCTCGTTGAGCCACGCGCCCAACGAGGCGATCAGAGGCTCTGAGAGCTTCACCCGCATCGAGTCGGGCAGGCGGATGTCGCATTCGCCCTCGGCATTGCGGTAGCGGATCGACACCGCGCACTTCCCGCCGCCATACGGGCCGAGCACGGACTTCAGCTTCGCCGAGTCGGCCTGGCCGTTGATCCTCAGCCTGAGCGCCTTGGCGAAGCGGTTGCGCGCCTCGTCGAGATCGTAGAGCTCGTCGGCGGTGAGGCGTATGCCGCCGGAAAACTCGTCCAGCGAAGCGCGCCCGGCGAGGACCACCACGTGGTCCTCCTGGATGATCGAGCGCTTGGCGTTGAAGAGCTCGCCGAACACCACCGCCTCGACCCGCGCGGTGCCGTCGTCGAGCGTGAGCACGGCCATCCGGCCGCGGCGCGAATTGCGCATCGTCACGCCGTAGATCACGCCGGCGAGCAGCACGTTCTCGTTCTGCGGCGTGAGCCGGGCAAGCTCGGTGCGCGCGAAGTTGCGTACCTCGTCCCGGTAGGCGCTGAAGGGATGGCCCGACAGGTAGAAACCGAGGCTCTGCTTTTCATTGACCAGCCGCTCTCGTTCCGACCACATCGGCGTCTTGACCAGTTCGAGCGCCTGGTTCGGCCCGTCGCCGCCGCCGAACAGGCTCACCTGCCTGGCGAAATGCTCGGCGTTGTCGGCGAACTCGATCGCCGCGCCCAGCGTGGCGAGCAGGCTGGCGCGATTGGCCTCGAGGCAGTCGAAGGCGCCCGCCTTGATCAGCGCTTCCATCGCGCGCCGGTTGACGATGCGCCGGTCCACCCTCCTGCAGAACTCGCCCAGGTCGCGGAACGCACCGCCCGCTTCGCGCGCCGCGACGATGTTGGCGATCGCGCCGGCGCCCGTGCCCTTCACCGCGCCGAGCCCGTAGCGGACGGTCTTCGCGTCCACCGGGACAAAGCGATAGGCGCATGCGTTGATGTCGGGAGGCGCGATCGCCAGCCCGTTCTTCACCGCGTCGTCGAACAGGACCTGCACCTTGTCGGTGTCGTCCATGAGCGCCGACATGTTGGCCGCCATGAACGCGGCGAGGTGGTGCGCCTTCAGGTAGGCCGTCTGGTAGGCGATGAGCGCATACGCCGCCGAGTGCGACTTGTTGAAGCCGTAGCCGGCGAACTTCTCCATCTGGTCGAAGAGCTGCGTCGCCTTCCTCGCCTCGAGCCCGCGCGCCGTCGCGCCGGTCATGAAGATCTCGCGCTGCTGCGCCATCTCCTCGGGCTTCTTCTTGCCCATGGCGCGGCGCAGCAGGTCGGCGCCGCCCAGCGTGTAGCCGCCGATCACCTGCGCGATCGTCATGACGTGCTCCTGGTAGGTCATGACCCCGTAGGTGGGCTCGAGGATCTCCTTCAGGCGCGGGTCGAGGTAGTCCCAGCGGCGCTTGCCGTGCTTCCTCTCGATGAATTCCGGGATCAGGTCCATCGGCCCCGGGCGGTAGAGCGCGTTCAAGGCGATGAGGTCCTCGAGCCGGTCGGGCTTCGCCTTCATGATCAGGTCGCGCATGCCGCGCGATTCGAACTGGAAGATCGCCACCGTGTTGCCCGCCGAGAACACCTTGTAGGCGGGGGCGTCGTCGAGCGGGATGGCATTGATGTCGAAGCCGCCGGTGCCGAGCGCGCGGATGTTGCGCTCGGACTCGGCGAGGATGGTGAGCGTGGTGAGGCCGAGGAAGTCGAACTTGACCAGGCCCGCCTTCTCGACGTCGTCCTTGTCGAACTGGCTCACCGCGGCCTCCGAGCCCTCCGCCATGTAGAGCGGGGTGAAGTCGGTGAGCTTGCCCGGGCGCGATCAGCACGCCGCCGGCATGCATGCCGACGTTGCGCGTGAGTCCCTCGAGCGCCTGCGCAAGATCCATCAATTCGCGCACCTCCTCCTGGTCCCGGATCATCTGCTTCAACGCCGGCTCGACGTCGATCGCCTTCTTCAGCGTGATGCCGAGCTCGAAGGGCACGAGCTTGGCGATGCGGTCCACCTCGCCGTAGGGCATGCCGAGCACGCGGCCGACGTCGCGCACCACCGCCTTCGCCGCCATCGTCCCGAAGGTCGCGATCTGCGAAACGCTCTCGGCGCCGTACTTCTGCTTCACGTACTCGATCACGCGGTCGCGGCCGTCCTGGCAGAAGTCGATGTCGAAGTCGGGCATCGACACCCGTTCCGGGTTGAGGAAACGCTCGAACAGCAATTCGAATCGCAGCGGGTCGAGGTCGGTGATGCCGAGCGAATAGGCCACCAGCGAGCCCGCTCCGGAGCCGCGTCCCGGACCGACCGGGACGCCGTGGCCGCGGGCCCAGTTGATGAAGTCGGCGACGATCAGGAAGTAGCCGGGGAACCCCATCTGGATGATCGTCGCAGTCTCGAAGTCGAGGCGCTCGGAATAGCGCGGCCGCGCCTCGTTGCGCGCCGCCTCCTCCGGGTACAGGTGCAGCAGGCGTTTCTCCAGCCCCGCCCTCGCCTGCGCGCGCAGATAGTCCTCGATCGATTCCCCGCCGGGCGTCGGGAAGTCGGGGAGACGGCTCTTGCCCAGCGAGAACTCGAAGGCGCAGCGCCGCGCGATCGCCACGGCGTTGTGCAGCGCCTCGGGAAAGTCGGCGAACAGCGCCGCCATCTCGTCCTGCGTCTTGAAATACTGTTCGGGCGAGAACGTGCGCGGACGGCGCGCATCGCCAAGCACATGCCCCTGCGAGATGCACACGCGGGCCTCATGGGCCTTGAAGTCCTTGCGCTGGACGAACTGCACGGGGTGGGTAGCCACCACCGGGAGGCCGACGCGTCCGGCGAGCGCGGCCGAGGCCTGCACCAGCGCCTCATCCTTTTCCGGGTGCACGCGCTGCAACTCGACATAGAACGCGCCGGGAAAGTCCCGCGCCCACTCCGCGGCGAGCGCGTCCGCAACGGGGACGTTGCCTTGCAGCAGTGCCTGCCCGATATCGCCGTGCTCCGCGCCTGACAACGCGATCAGCCCCGGCGGCAGGCCCTTCAGCCACTCGCGCTTCAGCTCGGCGCGGCCGCGCCAGTGGTTTTCGCCGTGCGCTCGGGTCAGCAGCGAGCAAAGCAGCAGGTAGCCCGGCTGGCTTGCCGCCAGCAGGACGACCCGCGAGGGCGCGTCGCGGTTCTTCTCGTTGGCGACCCAGCAGTCGCAGCCGATGATCGGCTGCACACCCGCTCCGCGCGCGGCGAGGAAGAACTTGATCGCGCCGAACAGGTTGCCCAGGTCGGTGATCGCCAGCGCCGGCATGCCGTCCGCGGCAGCAGCCTCGACCACTTCGCCGATGCGGGTGATCCCGTCGACGATGGAATATTCGGTGTGGAGCCGGAGGTGGACGAAGCGCGGGGCGGGCATGTCGAGGCGAATTCCTAGAGGAGGAATTTTACACCCTGCCTCCGGCAGCGGCCGTTCAGCGCCGGCTGGCGAAGAACTGCTTCAGGAGCGCGCCGCACTCACTGGCGAGCAGGCCGCCCTCGAAGCGTGCATGGTGGTTCAGCGCGGCGACCGACGGCAGGTCGATCACGCTGCCGCAGGCGCCGGTCTTGGGATCGTTCGCGCCGAACACGACCCGCGCAAGACGCGCGTGGAGCATGGCCCCGACGCACATCGCGCAGGGTTCCAGGGTGACGTAAAGCTCGCAATCGTTCAGGCGGTAATTGGCGAGGCGGCGCGCGGCATCGCGCAGGGCCTCGATCTCGGCGTGCGAGGTCGGGTCGTGGGCGGAGATCGGCCGGTTGAAACCGCGGCCGATGATCTCGCCTTCCCTGACCACGACGGCGCCGACCGGCACTTCGCCGGCGGTTGCAGCTTGCTGCGCCAGGGCCAGCGCTTCGCGCATGAAGGCTTCGTCGCTCATCACCGCGAAGCATACCCCGGCAGACCGCAGGCTCTCCAATGGGTCCCGCTCACGCCGTGGCGGCGGCACTCGACGCGTAGTGGTCGCGGCATTGGCCCTCGAGGCCCCGGACCACGCGCCTGCCCGCCAGCGGCCCGCGCGGCTCGGTGACCACCGTGTGCTGCCCCTCGACGTGGCGGTCGTCGTAGAAATAGATCACCACCCAGTCGCGAGTGCGTCCCAGCTCGTGGGCCCGCGCGGTGTTGGAGAAGAGCGCGGTGAAGTGCCATGGCCCGCGCTGCGCGTGCAGCACCGGCAGCCACGCCTCGCCTTCCGGGTTGAAGCGCTTGGGCGCGATGGTGCGCAGGGTTCCCGCCTCCGCTCTCTCCCGGTATTCGCGATCGACCTCGAGCAGCATTGCCACGGGCGGCGCAGCAGCGGCGGCGCCCTGCGCGCGTGCGATGCGGCGCCCAAGCATGCTTGCGAGCGCGGCACGGATCGCCGACGCGCGGCGCGGGCCGAAACCCGGCACTTGTTCCAGCCGGCCGTCGTTCGCGGCAGCCTCGAGCGATTCGAGGGTGTCGGCATGGAGGGACTCGTGGATCGCATGCGCCAATCCCGGGCCGATGCCCGGAACGGCAAGGAACAGCTTTTCCGGCTCGGCCGCGCCACGCAGCCGCGCCAGTTGGCTCCAGCTGCCCGTGAGCAGCATTTCGGCGATCGCGTTGGCGATGCCCGCCCCGACATGCGGAAGCGCGTCGAGTTCCGCGCGCCCGCCCGCATCGAAGACACCGCGCACGGGCCGCCCGAGGCGAGCAATCGTGTCCGCCGCATTGCGATAGGCGGAGGCGCGAAACGGGTTCGCGCCCTGCGCCTGGAGCAGCGCGGCCGCCTCGCGCAATTGCGCGGCAATCTGCTGGTTCTCGTCGCTTCGCTGGAACACGCCAACCCCCATTTGCCTCTTCCTACGCTATTCGCGCCCCCGGCAGTGTCCGTTGATCCCCGTCAAACGCGTGTGCTCCCGCGGGGAGGAACATGAAATTGTCTCCCTGTTCACCGTGAGGCAATGCCATGAAATCCACACAAATCAACGTTCGCAACATGCGCCGCTCCGCGGCCCTGTCGGATCGTATCCGGCAACTTTCCGAGAAGCTGGAAGAGGATGATCCGCGGGTCATGCACTGTCGGGTAGCCGTCGAGGCCCTGGGGAAACGCCACAGCGACGGGCGGCATTACGCCGTCAGCGTCAACGTGCACCTGCCGGGACATGACTTCATCGCCAATCGCCATGAGGATGAGGATGTCTATGTGGCGGTGCGCGACGCGTTTGCCGCGGTCAGCCGCCAGCTGGAGGAATCGCGCCAGCCAAGGCACTGATTGCGGCGTTCCGCAAAGCATCGGGAAGTGAAGGAGGTTTGCCATGAAAAGCCCGCGTGTCGATTCCCCGGTTTCCCGCCATGAGCAGGTCTTCGAAACGCTCGCCGAAGACAGCTATCGCTCCAAGGCAAAGCTTCGTGAGCCGACCGTGTGCCGCAAGTGCGGCGCCAGCTACCTGGAGGGGCGATGGACGTGGCGTTCGGCGCCACCCGGGTCCCACAAGGAGACCTGCCCGGCCTGCTTGCGCATCGAGGACAACTTCCCCGGCGGCTATCTCACCCTGAAAGGCGCGTTCGTGTCGGCGCATCGAGACGAGGTGCTCGCAGTCGTGCATGCGCGCGAAGCGCACGAGAAGGCCGAGCATCCGCTGCAACGGATCATGGCCATCGCCGACGATGAAGGCGGCCTGGTCGTGACCACGACGGATCCGCACCTCGCCCGCAACATCGCCCAGGCCCTCGGTTCCGCGTTCAAGGGAACCGTGAAACTCGACTACAGCAAGGGCGAGAACCTGCTTCGCGCGACCTGGCAGCGCTAGTCGCGTTCGCCGGCGGATGTGGCTTTCGCGCGGCAGGCACCGGCCGCCACGGGGATCTTTGTGCCACCGGAGCCGAATTGGGGGAAAATCGCGGGTTCATGCCAATCCCGCGCCCGATCCGGCGCCGCCCTGGAGAGTCCCATGAGACTGACACCCCGGCAACGCGAGCAATTCGAGAAGGACGGTTACCTGTTCTTCCCCGGCCTGTTTTCCCCCGAGGAAGTCAGGACGCTCACCGATGCCGTGCCGGAACTCTACAGCCGGCGCGAGGTGTACAACGTCCGCGAAAAGGGCTCGGAGGCGGTGCGGACCAACTTCGCGGCGCACATGTACAGCGAGCCCTTCGCGCGGCTCGCGCGCCACCCGCGCATGGTCGAGCCCGTCGAGGACCTGCTCGGCGAGAAGCTCTACATGCACCAGTTCAAGATCAACGGCAAGATGGCCTTCGAGGGCGACGTGTGGCAGTGGCACCAGGACTACGGCACCTGGTTCAACGACGACCTGATGCCGACCGAGCGCGCCATGAACGTCGCCATCTTCCTCGACGACGTGACCGAGTTCAACGGCCCGTTGATGTTCATTCCCGGCAGCCACCGGAAGGGCGTCATCGACGCGAAGCACGATGTCACCACCACCAGCTACCCGCTCTGGACGGTCGACCACGACCTGATCCGGCAACTGGTGCAGCGCGCCGGCGGCAAGCACGGCGGCATCGTCTCCCCCAAGGGGCCGGCCGGATCGATGATCCTGTTCCACTCCTGCCTGGTGCACTCGTCGAGCAGCAACCTGTCGCCATTCGACCGGGTGAGCGTGTACCTGAGCCTGTGCGCGGTGAGCAACCATATCCGCAGGCACAAGCGTCCCGAATACATCGCGCACCGCGACTTCACGCCGATCACCTGCCTGCCGGACGACTGCCTGCTGAAGGACTATGCGGTGGAACTGCCGTGGAAGGGCGGCATGCCGGCCAGCGCATTGCAGACCTCGCTCGAGGAATTGGCCGCGCTCGCCTGAAGCTGCCGCGGCGCCTGCCGCGGGGGGCGCCCGCGGGACGTTCCGGGCCAACGCTTGACCCGCGTCAATCGGAGCGCATCGCCAGCCGGTACGATTGAAGCTCTGGGCCACGAGCCATGCAAATGAAGTCCGCCCCCGAAACCCTCACCGCCGCGCAGCGCTCGCTCCTGATGCGCCGCTTGCATGCCCTCGTGAAGCACCTCGAGGGCAACGCTACCGCTGCCGTGCGCGAAGTCCGCGGCGAGGATGCCCGGCTCACCGGGGAACTTGCCGGAACGGGCGATGCGGCGCTGGCGGAAAGCGAACTCGAGCGCGACCTCGCGACCGTGGGCAATGCCAATGAAGCCCTCGCGCAGGCGCGTGACGCGCTCGCGCGCATGGACGCCGGGAGCTACGGCCGCTGCGAGGCGTGCGACGAACCCATCGGCTTCGAACGCCTCGCCGCGCAGCCTGCGGCCACGCGTTGCATCGCGTGCCAGGGCGCCGAAGAAAAACGCGAGGCGCGGCGCCACTGACGCGAAGGCGGGATCTCGGCGTGCCCGCGCGCCTTCGACCGAAGCTGCGCTCGATCAGCCGAACTTGGCCAGCAGCGCGGCCGCGTGCTCGAGGCGCTTTTCGATCGCGTGCCTGCCGCTCGCGCCCGCCGGGGCCGGGTCGCCCCCCTGGATCGCGCAGGCCAGCACGTTGAAGAACGCCTTGTCGAGGGCGCGCCGGCTGGCCGAAAGCTGCTGCGTGACGGCTTCGCAATCGGCACCCGAGTCGATCATCGCCTGTATGCCGCGCAGCTGCCCCTCGACCCGCTTCAATCGCAGGATGAGGTCGCGCTTGTGGATTTCGTCGCGGATCTTGGCCATGGGAGCCTCCGGATGCAAGGCCTTCAATATACGGTAGGGAGTATGGCAGTTCAAGCCCCTCGCGCTCCCCGCTTGAAACCGCCCGCACTTGCCTTTATATACCCCCCGGGGTATAATGACCCCTCGTTCAACCAAGTGGAGAATGCCATGAGCACCGAACGCATCATCCGGATCTTCGCCGGCGCAGTCGTCCTCCTTTCCCTGGCCCTCGGGGTGCAGGCAAGCCCGGCCTTCGTCAGCGCGAACTTCCTCTGGCTGACCGCCTTTGCCGGGGCGAACCTCCTGCAAAGCGGCTTCACGGGCTTCTGCCCGCTCGAGCTGATCCTGAAGAGGCTCGGCGTGCGTTCCGCGTCCCAGCCCGCCTGAGC
This sequence comes from uncultured beta proteobacterium, assembly GCA_963849005.1. Taxonomy (GTDB): domain Bacteria; phylum Pseudomonadota; class Gammaproteobacteria; order Burkholderiales; family Usitatibacteraceae; genus CAWKGC01. The sequence goes on from CAWKGC010000022.1 coordinate 136,440, forward strand.
GCGCCGCCATGCCCGCCGCAGCCGTTTCCCACGTCCACGTCGCCTGCCCGAACTGCCTCGCGCAAAACCGCGTCGACGGCGCTCGCCTGGCGGAAGGACCGAAGTGCGGGCGGTGCGAGGCGCCGCTTCTCGACGCGAGCGTCGTCGAGCTCGATGACGAGAGCTTCGGCGCCTTCACCCAGCGCACCGACGTGCCTGTCCTCGTCGACTTCTGGGCGCCGTGGTGCGGCCCGTGCCGCGCGATGGCCCCGGAGTTCGAGGCGGCCGCGCGGCACCTCGCCGGACGCGCGCGCCTCGTGAAGGTGAACGCGGACCTGGCGCCCGATGCCACAGCCCGCTTCGCCATTCGCTCGATACCGACCCTCGTGCTGCTGCGTTCCGGGGACGAGGTCGCCCGCGCCAGCGGCGGGCGCAGCGCTCCCGACATCGAGCGCTTCGTCGCCCAATCCGCCTGAGGCCGCCATGAGACTCGTCGCAGTGGCCACCGTTGCGCTGCTTGCCGCGGCATGCGGGCAAACCACGACTTCCGCCCCCGCGCAAGCGCCGCCGCCGCTGGCCACCGCCGCCGCCGAGCTGCGCGAAGTCGACCTCACCACGTCGGCGGAGGCCGTAGTCGAGGCTGTGCGCCAGTCCACCGTGTCGGCCCAGATCGCCGGGCGCATCGTCGACATCCGCTTCGACGTCGGGGACCGCGTCAACAAGGGCGACGTGATCGTGCGCATCGACGAGCGTGCCGCAAGCCAGGCCGTGGCCGCCAGCGAAGCGCAGGTGCGCGAGGCCGAAGCGACGCTCGCGAACGCCCGCGCCCAATACGAACGCTCGAGGCAGCTCCTCGCGCAGAAGTTCATCAGCCAGGCCGCGCTCGACAAGTCCGAGGCCGATTTCAAGGCGGCCGAGTCGCGCATGAAAGCGATGCTCGCCGGCGCCGGCGCGGCCTCGACGGAAAGGAGTTTTGCCACGATTGCCGCCCCCTACAGCGGCATCGTGTCGGCGCGACACGTTCAGCTGGGCGAAATGGCCGCTCCCGGCAAGCCGCTCATGACCGGCTTCGACCCCGCGACGCTGCGGGTCGTGGCCACCGTATCGTCCGACCAGGCGCCGTCCCTGCAGGCGGGCGCCCGCGCGCGCGTCGAGGTCCCCTCCGCCAATCGCTGGGTGGAGGTGAAGTCCGTCGTCGTCCTGCCGTCGGCGGATCCGCGCACCCACACCACGCAGGTCCGCCTCGAATTGCCCGCGGACACGAAGGGCCTGCTTCCCGGCGTGTTCGCCCGCGCGCACTTCACGACCGGCAAGGCGCCGCGCCTCATGGTGCCGCGCGAGGCCGTGATCCGCCGCAGTGAAGTGACCGCCGTGTACGTGGTCGATGACAAGGGCAGGCCCTCGCTTCGCCAGGTCAGGCTCGGCACGGCCTCCGACGAGAGCTCGGTCGAAGTGCTGGCAGGAGTGAGGCCAGGCGAGAAAGTCGCGCTCGACCCGGTGAAGGCCGGCATGGCCACGATCGCCCCGCCGCCCCAAGGGGCCTGACCGTGGACGGCATGGGCGTCTCCGGGCGCATCGCCCGGTATTTCCAGGACTCGCAACTCACGCCGCTGGTCGCGCTGGTCGCCCTGCTCCTCGGGCTGTTCGCCGTGGCGGTCACGCCGCGCGAGGAAGAGCCGCAGATCAACGTCACGATGGCGAACGTCTTCGTGCCGTTTCCCGGCGCCTCGGTGAAGGATGTCGAGGCGCTGGTGTCCGTTCCGGCCGAGCAGGTTCTGGCGCAGATCCAGGGCATCGAGCACGTGTATTCGGTATCGCGCCCGGGAATGGCCATCCTTACCGTGCAGTTCAAGGTGGGTGTCGCGCACACCGAGGCCATCGTCCGGCTGCGCGATGCGCTCGAGGCCAACCGCGACTGGATCTCGCCGGGCCTGGGCGTCCTCGTCCCGGTGGTGAAGCCCAAGGGCATCGACGACGTGCCCGTGGTCTCGGTGGCCCTCTGGAGCACGGACGATTCGAAGGGCGCCTTCGAGCTGGAGCGGGTCGCGCACGCGATCGAGATCGAGCTGAAGCGCGTGCCCGGGACGCGTGAAGTGCAGGCGCTGGGCGGGCCCGGGCGCGTGGTGCGCGTGCTGCTCGACGCCGACCGGCTCGGCTCGCATGGCGTCACCGCGCTCGACGTGAACAATGCGCTGCAGGTTGCGAACGTCGCCCAGTCCACCGGGAAGCTCGTGCAGGGCAATCGCGAGATCGCCGTGGAGACCGGCAATTACCTCGAGTCGGCCGCCGACGTGAAAGGCCTCGTCGTGGGCACCTTCGAGCGGCGGCCCGTGTACCTGGGCGACGTCGCAGAGATCGTGGACGGCCCCGACCAGCCGGCGCGCTACCACTGGACCGGCACCGGGCCTGCGGCCGGGACGAAAGGCATCGCCGCGGCCGGCGAGCGCCCGGCCGTCACGCTGCAAGTCACCAAGAAGCCGGGCGAGAACGCGGTCGAGGTCGCCGGGCGCGTCGTGGCGCGCGTGGCCGAACTGCAGGGCACGCTGATCCCGGCCGACGTGCACGCAACCGTCACGCGAAACTACGGTGCCACCGCGAACGACAAGGCGCGAAGCCTGATCAAGAAGCTCATCTTCGCCACGCTTTCGGTGGTGGTGCTGGTGTTCTTCACGCTGGGAAGGCGCGAGGCGCTCATCGTCGGGCTCGCCGTCGTCCTCACGCTTGCGGCCACCCTCTTCGCTTCCTGGGCGTGGGGCTTCACCCTCAACCGCGTCTCGCTCTTCGCGCTGATCTTCTCGATCGGCATCCTCGTCGACGACGCCATCGTCGTGGTCGAGAACATCCACCGCCACCGCGGCATGAAGGGCGGCCCGCTGCGCGGCATCATCCCCGGCGCCGTCGACGAAGTCGGCGGCCCGACCATCCTCGCCACGCTGACCGTGATCGCGGCGCTCCTGCCGATGGCCTTCGTCTCGGGCCTCATGGGCCCTTACATGAGCCCCATCCCGATCAACGCGAGCATGGGCATGCTGATCTCGCTCGCGATCGCGTTCACGGTGACGCCCTGGCTCGCGCTGCGCCTGCTCGGCCATCACGGCGAGCCGCAGGCCTCGCCGCTCGACGCGAAGCTCGCGGCGTTTTTCCAGAGGATTCTGGGGCCATTCGTTGCGGCGCCGCTGGCGGCAAGGAACCGCCGCCGCCTCGGTGCCGCCATCGCCGTGCTGATCGCCGCATCCGTCGCGCTCGCGGGCGTCAAGCTCGTGGTGCTGAAAATGCTGCCCTTCGACAACAAGTCGGAATTCCAGGTGGTCGTCGACATGCCCGCAGGCACGCCGGTCGAAATCACGGCGGCGGCGCTGCGCGAAATGGGCGCGCACCTTTCGGGCATCGGGGAAGTCACCGACTACCAGGCGTATGCCGGGCTTGCCTCGCCGATCAACTTCAACGGGCTGGTGCGCCAGTACTACCTGCGCTCGCTCGCCGAGCAGGGCGACCTGCAGGTGAACCTCGTGGACAAGTCGAAGCGCCAGCGCAAGAGCCACGACATCGCCGCGGGCGTGCGTCCCGCGCTGGAGGCGATCGCGAAGCGCTGGGACGCGAAGGTGAAAGTGGTGGAAGTTCCGCCGGGACCGCCCGTGCTCTCGCCGATCGTCGCCGAGGTCTACGGTCCCGAGGAGGCCGGGCGCATCCGAGTGGCGAAGAAGGTGCGCGAGGCGCTTGCCGCCACGCCCGACATCGTGGCGATCGACGACACGGTGGACGACCCCGCGCCGCGCATCGTGCTCAAGGTGGACCAGGCCAAGGCCGCCGTGCTGGGCATCTCGCGCCGCGACGTGGTCGAAACCATGCGCACGGGACTTTCCGGCGCGGACGTGACGCCCCTGCATGACGGCAATTCGAAATACGAAGTGCCGGTGCGCGTGACGCTGCCTGCGGAGCGCAAGGGCGAGCTGGGCGAGTTCCTGAAGCTGCAGTTGCGCTCGGCTGATGGTTCGCTGGTTCCCCTTTCGGAACTGGTTCGCGCAGTGGCAAGCGACCGCGAGCGCCCCGTTCATCACAAGGACCTGCTGCCGGTGGTGTACGTCGTGGCCGACCAGGCTGGGAGCACGTCCAGCCCGCTCTACGGGATGTTCGGCGCTCGCGGCAGAATCGCGGGCGAGGCGCTCGACGAGGGCGGCACGCTCGGCGAGTACTTCATTCGCCAGCCTTCCGACCCCTACCGCCAGTACGCGATCAAGTGGGACGGCGAATGGCAGGTGACGTACGAGACCTTCCGCGACATGGGCCTCGCCTATGGCGTGGGCCTGGTCCTCATCTACCTGCTGGTGGTGGCGCAGTTCCGCTCCTACCTCGTGCCGCTGGTGATCATGGCGCCCATCCCGCTCACCATCATCGGCGTGATGCCCGGGCATGCGCTGCTGGGGGCGAACTTCACCGCGACCTCGATGATCGGCATGATCGCGCTCGCCGGCATCATCGTCAGGAACTCGATACTGCTTGTGGATTTCGTCCAGCTCAAGGTGGCCGAAGGCGTGGCGCTTCGCGAAGCCGTGATGCAGTCCGCAGCGGCGCGGGCAAAGCCCATTGCGCTCACCGCGCTGGCAGCGATGATGGGCGCCGGCTTCATCCTCGACGACCCGATCTTCAACGGGCTGGCGATCTCGCTCATCTTCGGGATACTCATCTCGACCCTTCTCACGCTGGTCGTGATCCCGGTGCTTTACTACGCCGTCTTCCGGCATCGGTTCCCGGAACCCGGCGACCGCGGGTAACCTACCCGGCGAGGAGCATCGAGTGCCGGGGACGTTCCCCGGGCCGCCGCCACTCAGCGCCCGCGGTTGGGACAGCCCACGCAGGACCCGATTGCCTTTGCGTCCGCCCCGGCGGCCGGGGGGCCGCCGCACGAGCCGCGCAGGCAGCGGCCCGTCATGCGCGAACCCAGCATCATCGCCCCCACGGCGAACGCGATGAGCACGAATGTCACGAGGAAGATGGCGACGAAAGTGGCGGTGTCCACGAGGCTCAGCCCTTCACGCGCTCGGAGGCGAGCTTTGCGAATTCCGGCGATTGCCGGCCGACGAGCTTGCCGTCACCGCCGCGCTCGATGAAGCACGCCGCCAGGCCGGTACCGGCCGCGAACTCCAGGCCGCGCCCGGCGCCCATCACGAAGAGAGCGGTGGCCAGCGCGTCGGCGCGGGCGCAATCGCGCGCCACGACGGAGACCGAAGCGAGGCTTCCGCGGACCGGCTCGCGCGTGGCGGGGTCGATCTCGTGCGAGTAACGGCGGCCGTCCTGCTCGAAGAAAATGCGGTAGTCGCCGGAGGTGGCCATGGCAAGGCCGTCGAGAGGCACCACCAGCCAGGCCTGCTGCGAGACGGAATCGGGGCGCTCGATGCCGATGCGCCACGGCCGGCCCTCGGCATTGCGGCCGCTGCAGCGCACTTCGCCTCCGGCCTCGACCATGTAGTCGGTCGCGCCCAGCGCTTCCAGCGCGCGCGCCGCCAGGTCGACGCCGTAGCCCTTGGCGATGCCCGAAAGGTCGGCGCGAACGCCGTCGCGATCCTTGGCCAGCGTCCCCGCGGCGCGGTCGATCGCGATCGCCCGCCAGTCGATGCGCGGCGCCAACGCGAGGAGTTCCGTCGCTGCCGGGATTCGTTGCACCTTGGACGGCCCGAATCCCCAGGCATCGACGGCGGGGGCCACGGTCACATCGAACGCGCCTGCGGTCGCCTCGCTGATTTCGCGTGCCAGGGCGAAAACTTCGAGCGTATCGCGCGACACGGCGAACGGTGAACCGGCCGGCTGGCGATTGAAGCGCGAGAGCTCGGAGGTCTCGAGGTAAGTCGACATGCGAGCGACCACGCTTTCAAGTGCAGCAGCGACGGCGCCAGCGCCTTTCCGCGCGAGCCCTTCGGCCAGCGGGCCGGCGAGTTTCGCGTTCCACACCGTGCCCATGGCCGGGCCGTGGAAGGCGGCGAGCGTGCGGCGCCCGAGGCTGGCGATGTCGCCGCATCCGGCGAGCAGCGCGGTTGCGCCGAGCGCCTGAATGATGGCGCGGCGGCGGGGAGAGAGGATGGTATCCATGGCGTCTTCCTTGGTCATCAGGTGCCCGGCCCGCCTGCGAGGCGCACGGCCGCCTCGAAGCGGCCCTCCCCGTGGCGGATGAGCTGGTAGGCGAGGTCGCGCATCGAGACGAGGCCGTGCACATGCGGCCCGTCGATCACGAGGAGGTGGCGGTGGCGGTGCACGTACATGAGGGCGAGCGCCGCCTCCAGCGTGGTCCCCGGCGAGACGAAATGGACGTCGCGCGTCATGACCATCGACAACGGCGTCTTTTTCGGGTCGAGTCCGACGCGCACGACGCGCATCATCACGTCGCGCTCGGTGAAGATGCCCCCGACCAGCGCGTCCTCGGTGCTCACTACCACGGCGCCGATCGCCTCGGAGGCCATCAGTTCCACGGCTTCGGCCACGCTTGCCGAGGCGGCGATCGAGTGGAGCTTGTCCATGCCCTTGTCGCGCAGGGCCTCCATCACGGTCAATACGGTCATCGTCGCTTCTCCTTCGCGCCTAGGAGCCGAAGTCGTCGAGCATGATGTTCTCACGCTCGACGCCGAGGTCCAGCAGCATGTCGATCACGGCCCTGGTCATGGGCCCCGGCCCGCACATGTAGTACTCGATGTCCTCGGGCGCGGGGTGGTTCTTCAGGTACTCGTCGTGCAGGACCTGGTGGATGAAGCCGGTGTAGCCCGACCAGTTGTCCTCGGGCAGCGGCTCGGAGAGCGCGAGGTGCCATTCGAAGTCGGGATTGGACTTCGCGATCGCGTCGAACTCGTCCTGGTAGAACGCCTCCTTCAGGCTTCTCGCGCCGTACCAGTAGGTGGCCTTGCGCTTCGTGTGCAGGCGATGGAACTGGTCGAAGATATGCGAGCGCATCGGCGCCATGCCCGCGCCGCCGCCGACGAAGCACATCTCGGCACTCGTCTCGCGCGCGAAGAACTCGCCGAAGGGCCCCGAGACCGTCACCTCGTCGCCTTCCTTCAGGTTGAATGCCCACGAGCTCATGATGCCCGGCGGGATGTCCTCCCTGTAGCCCGGCGGGAAGCAGATGCGGATGGTGAAGAGGAGGATGCCCCTTTCCATCGGGTAGTTGGCCATCGAATAGGCGCGCGTCACCGGTTCGGGAGACACCGACTTGAAGCGCCACAGGTCGAACTTGTCCCAGTCGGCGCGGAAGGGGTCCTCGATCGCGAAGTCGCGGAAGGCGAGCGTGTGCGCGGGGCACTCCAGCTGCACGTAGCCGCCGGCGCGGAACGGCACTTCCTCGCCCTCGGGCAGCGCCAGCTTCAGCTCCTTGATGAACGTGGCCACGTTGCGGTTGGAGATCACGCGGCACTTCCACTTCTTCACCGAGAACACCTCGGGGGCGATCTCGATCCTCATGTCGCCCTTCACCTTCACCTGGCAGGCGAGGCGGCAGCCGCGTTTCGCCTCGCCGCGCGAGATGTAGCCCGTCTCGGTGGGAAGGAGGTCGCCGCCGCCCGTTTTGACGATGACCTCGCACACGCCGCAGGCGCCCTTCCCCCCGCAAGCGGAAGGAATGAAGATCCGGCTCTCGGCGAGCTTCGCGAGGAGCGTGCCGCCGGCGGCGACCCTGAGGGCCTTGGCGGGGTCGTCGTTGATGGTGATCGTCACCGCCCCCGTGGCGACGAGCTTCGAGCGCGCGGCCATGAGGAGCGCGATGAGGGCGAGGATCACCGCAGTGAACATGACGACGCCGAGGACGATTTCGGTCATGGCGGCGGCCTCAGAGCTGGATCCCGGAGAACATCATGAAGGCGATGGAAATGAGGCTCGCCGTCACGAACGTGATGCCCAGGCCCTTGAGGCCCGCCGGCGCGTTCGAGTAGGCGAGCTTCTCGCGCACTGCCGCCATGGCGACGATGGCCACGGCGAAACCGAGGCCGGAGCCCACGCCGAACACCAAGCTCTCCGCGAAGGTGTAGTCGCGCTCCTGCATGAAGAGCGAGCCGCCGAGGATCACGCAGTTCACCGCGATGAGCGGCAGGAACACGCCCAGCGTCGTGTACAGGGCGGGGGCGAACTTCTCGACGGCCATCTCCACCACCTGGGTGGCGGCGGCAATGGTGCCGATGAACAGGATGAAGGACAGGAAGCGCAGGTCGGCGGTGGCGAACGAAGGATGCAACCACGACAGCGCCCCTTCGTCGAGCAGGTGGCGCAGGATCAGGTTGTTGAGCGGCACCGTGAGCACCTGCACGAACACCACGGCGATGCCGAGCCCGAACGCGGTCTCCACCTTCTTCGAGCAGGCGAGGAAGGAACACATGCCCAGGAAAAAGGCGAGCGCCATGTTCTCGAGGAAGACGGCGCGAATGGCGATGTTGAGGTAGTTCTCCATGTGTTTTTCCCGGTTGCCGGCGCGTTCTCCGGTCCCTGCTAATCCTTTTCCTGCAGTTCGGGCTTCAGCGTGCGCAGCAGCCAGATGAGCCCGGCGATGATGAGCAGCCCGGAGGGGGCGAGGAGCATCAGGCCGTTGGGCACATACCAGCCGCCGTCCTTGGCGAGCGGCAGCACCACGAGCCCGAACACCTTGCCGGCACCGAGGAGCTCGCGCACGAAAGCCACCAGCAACAGCACGAGGGTGTAGCCGAGCCCGTTGCCCAGGCCGTCGAGCAGCGACAGGCCCGGCGGATTGGCCATGGCGAAGCCCTCGGCGCGGCCCATCACGATGCAGTTGGTGATGATGAGGCCCACGAAGACCGAGAGCTCCAGCGACAGCTCGTAGAGGGTCGCCTTGAGGATCTGGTCGAACACGATCACGAGCGAGGCGATGATCGCGAGCTGCACGATGATGCGGATCGAGCCCGGCGTGTGGTTGCGCACCAGGCTCACGGCGAAGTTGGCGAGCATCGTGACGAGGATCAGGCCCGCACCCATCACCAGCGCCTTGTCGATGCGCGTCGTGACGGCGAGCGCCGAGCAGATGCCGAGCACCTGCACGCCGATCGGGTTGTTGATGAGGACCGGGTCGAGGACCGCCGCGCGCTCGCGCTTGCCGAATCCGCCGGCGGACGGGGAGATCGCGCTCATGCCATGCCTTTCTCGCGAAAGCGGGTGAGGAAGCGGCCGTAGCCTTCGCCCGACAGCCAGAAGCGCATGAGCCGCGTGACCGCGTTGCTGGTGATCGTGGCGCCGGACAGGCCGTCGACCCTGAGGGGGTCGGTTTCCGGGGCGCCGGCCGGCCCCTTGATCACGGTGATGCGGGTGTTCCACTGGTCGTCGTAGCCCTTGCGCCCGCGCCAGAGCGCCTGCCATGCCGGGTTGCCGATCTCCCCGCCCAGGCCCGGCGTCTCGCGGTGGTCGTAGTAGGTGATGCCCCGCACCGTGTTTGCATCCTTGTCGAGGGCAAGGAAGCCGTAGATCGTGCCCCACATGCCCAGGCCCTCGACGCTGATCACCATCTGGTCCACCTTGCCGTCGCGCATCACGAAATAGACGATGCCGCGCTTGGGCAGGCGCTTCACGCCCGCGTCGTTGGCGGGCGCGACGCGGCTCGCCGCAGGGTCGCTGCGCGCGGCGCGCTGGTCGTAGTTGCGCGCATTGCCGCCCTCGTCGGGCACGAGTTCCCCCGTGGCCAGGTCGACCAGGCGGACCTGGATGTCGGACTTGAAGATGCGCTCGACGTCGGCAAGGGTGACGTCCTCGCCCGGCTTAACGAGGCCGGCCGCGACGAGGACGTTCTTCTCCATGTAGAGGCGCGCGTTGGCCTTCTGCATCGGCTGCAGCGACACCGCGGCCACCGACACGAGTGCGGCGCACACCACGCACATCACGGTGGCGAAGATGAACGTGTAGCGCGGGGAGTCAAGCCTGGACACGGCGTTTCCTGCGCTCGATGTTGGCGCGCACCAGGACGTAGTCGATGAGGGGCGCCATGACGTTCATGAATAGGATCACCAGGAACACGCTTTCCGGATACGCCGGGTTGAGCACCCTGATCAGCACGATGAGCGCGCCGATCCCGAAGCCGTAGACCAGCCGTCCCTTGTTGGTGAAGGGGGCCGTCACGGGGTCCGTGGCCATGAACGCCGTGCCGAATGCCCACCCCCCGAGCACCATGTGCCACCAGAACGGCATCGCGAACCAGGCGTTGGTCTTCGACCCCACGGCATTGAAGACAAGGCGACATCGCGATGGTGCCGACGGCAACCCCGGCCATGATCCGCCAGGAGCCCACGCCGGTCACGATGAGGATCGCCGCGCCGATCAGGCACGCAAGCGCCGAGGTCTCTCCCAGCGAGCCGGGCTCCAGGCCGATGAACGCATTCATCCACGAGAGGCCCCGGGCCGCGTCGCCGAATGGCACGGTAAAGGAACGCATCGTCGCGAGCAGGGTCGCCCCGGAAAAGCCGTCCACGGCGTTCGCGCCGTTCACGGCCACCCACACGGTGTCGCCGGAAATCTCCGCCGGATACGCGAAGAACATGAATGCGCGTCCTGCAAGGGCGGGATTGAGGAAATTCATCCCCGTGCCGCCGAAGACCTCCTTCGCGATCACCACGCCGAAGCTGATGCCCAGCGCCGCCTGCCACAGGGGTGCGGTGGCCGGCAGCGTGAGGGGGAAGATGAGGCCGGTCACGAGGAAGCCCTCGTTGATTTCGTGGCGCCGCACGATCGCGAAGAGGACCTCCCAGGACCCGCCCACGGCCATGGTGACCGCGTAGAGCGGCAGGAAGTACAGGCTGCCGTGGAACAGGCACTGCAGGAGGCTCGAGGCGGAGTAGCCGAAGCCCGCGGCGCGCATGACGTCGTGGCGCCAGCCCGTGAGCGCGGCGAGCTTCGCCGGGTCGAGCGCGAGGTTCGCCTGCAGCCCGGTGTTGTACATCGCCATGAACACGCAGGGCAGCATCGCGATCACGACGATCGTCATCATGCGCTTCAGGTCGATGGCGTCGCGCACGTGGGAGGCGCCGCGCGTGACCGACGGCGGCGTCATGATGAAAGTGTCGGTGGCCTCGTACAGCGCGTGGAAGCGCGCCAGCCGCCGGCCGGGCTCGAAGTGCCGGCCCGCCTTCTCGAGGAGCTTTTCCAGCGCCCGCACTCAGGCCTCCTTCTCGAGGCGGCCGAGCATGTCGCGAAGCAGCGGCGCGTAGTCGTTCTTGCCCGGGCAGGCATAGGTGCACAGGGCGAGGTCCTCCTCGTCCAGCTCGAGCGCCCCCAGCGCCTCGGCGCGCTCGATGTCGCCGGTGAGCAGCGCGCGCAGCAGGAAGGTCGGCAGGATGTCCATCGGCATCACGCTCTCGTAGGTGCCGATGGGCACCATGGCGCGCTTCGAGCCGTTGGTCGTCGTCGTGAAAGCGCGCTTGCGTGCGCGCGAGAAGGCGCCCAGCACGGCGCCGGTCACGGAAAACTTGTCCGCGCCCGGCGCGATCCAGCCCATCAACTCGCGCTCACGCCCCTCGGGCAGCGCGCTCACCTGCTGGTGATAGCGGCCGAGGAATCCGTCGGTGTCGCCCATCGCGGTGCGTCCGTCCAGCACCGAGCCGGAAATGACGCGCTGCTCACCTGGCGCGAGTTCGCCTGCGGTCAGCTCCGCGACCGACGCGCCCGATCGCGTGCGCAGCAGGCGTGGGCGCGTGACGCCCGGGCCGGCGATCGAGATGACCCGCGCATGGTCCAGCCTGCCGGTGGCGAGGAGGTGCCCGATGGCGGCGACGTCCTGGCATCCGACGTGCCACACGGCGCGCGAGGCACCAACCGGATGCAGGAAGTGAATATGCGTGCCGGCGTTGCCGGCGGGGTGGGGGCCGGAGAACTCCTCGACCAGGATGCGATCGGCGCGTGGCACCCCGAGCGTGGACCCCGCGGCGCGGCAGACGTAGACCGGCCCGGCGGTGAGGTCGCGCAGCGCCAGGATTCCCGAGGCGAAATCGTCTTCGCGGCCGGCCAGCGCGACCTCGACGCTCGGCGCAAGCGGGCGCGTATCCATGGTGGTGACGAAGATCGCCGCGGGCATCGCATCGGGGGGCGGTACGCGGCTGAACGGACGAGCGCGAAATGCCGTCCACAGGCCGGACTCCACAAGCAGCGCGCGAAGCGCGGCGCCATCGCCTGCGGCCGGAGGTGCCCCGTTCCAACTCGCGAAAGACACCTGGGCCTGCGCGCCGTCCTCGGGCGATACATCGATCACGAGCGAGACGAAGGCGCGCTTGTCACCGCGATGGATGGCGGCCACGCGCCCTGCGGCCGGCGCAGTGTAGCGCACCCCGGGAGCCTTCTTGTCCTCGAACAGCAGTTGCCCGCGGAGCACTGCATCGCCGGGCTGCACGTGCAGCGTCGGCTTCAGGCCCACGTAGTCGGCGCCCAGCAGCGCCACGCGGGACACGGCCGGCCCGTCCTCGACCGCCTGCACGGGGATTCCGGCTATGGGGAGATCCAACCCGCGTTTGATTGCGTGCATTGTCCTGTCGGCGTGAATGGCACTTCGCAGCCCGCCGGCGCGCCGATCCTCCTCCGGTTGCGCCGTCGCCCAAAGGCAAGATTAGGGGAGTGCGACCAGGGCCAATTGACATGAATCAACCCGTCCTTAACGAAGGGTCGGGGAATTCAATCCAGCCGCCGTTCGCGCGGCGGTGCGACGGCGAAATCAGAAGGACAAAGGCCCGGGGTCACCGGGCCTTTGCCACGGGCGCCAAGTCCCTGTCACATCATGCCGAGGGTCCTGGGCAACCAGGTCGAAATCGCGGGAATGTAGGTGACCACCATGAGGAACACCAGCATCGTCAGCAACCATGGCCATACGGCCTTGGAGCAATCGGTCAGGCCCATCTTGGCGATGCCGCTTGCCACGTACAGGTTCAGGCCGACGGGGGGCGTGATCATGCCGATCTCCATGTTCACCGTGATCATCACGCCGAAATGGATCGGGTCGATGCCGAGCTTCATCGCGATCGGGAACAGGATCGGCGCCGTGATCAGGATGATCGACGAGGGCTCCATGAAGCTGCCCATGACCAGCAGCAGGATGTTCACCGCGATCAGGAAGCCGATACATGCCGACGCCCGAATGCGTCAGCCATTCGGCGATGCCCTGCGGAATCTGCTCGTTGGTGAGGATGAAGGAGAACAGCACGGCATTGGTGATGATGTAGAGCAGCATCGCGCTCATGTTGGCCGAGTTGAGCAGGACGCGGGGCACGTCCTTCATGCCGATGTCCTTGTAGACGAACACCGCGATGAAAAAGGCGTACACCGCGCTCATCGCCGCCGCCTCGGTCGGGGTGAACAGGCCGGTGTAGATGCCCCCCATCACCACCACGATCAGCAGCAGGCCCCAGATCGCCTTGCGGAAGGCATCCCAGCGCTGGGCCCATGAACGCGGCACCTCGCGCGGATAGTTGCCCTTCATGGCCACGTACCAGGTGGTGAAGCCGAGGAACAACGCCAGCACCAGACCGGGCACCACGCCCGCCATGAACAGCGCCCCGATCGAGCTGTTGGTGGATACCGCATACATCACCATCACGATCGATGGCGGGATCAGGATGCCGAGGCCGCCCGACGAGGCGATCACGCCGACGCCGAACTTCTTCGGATATCCCGCCTTGACCATGGCCGGCAGGAGGATGGACCCGATCGCCACCACTGTGGCCGGCGAGGAGCCGGAAACCGCGGCGAACAGGGCGCAGGCAAACACCGCACTCAGCCCCAGGCCACCGCGCAGGTGGCCGACCATCGAGGTCGCGAAGTAGATCATGCGTTTCGCCACGCCACCGTGGGTCAGGAAATTGCCGGCGAGGATGAAGAACGGGATCGCCATGATCTCGAACTTCTCGATGCCGGTGAACAGCTTGAGCGCAACCGCCTCGAGCGGCGTGCTGGTGAACGCGAACAGGAAAGTCAGTACCGTCAGGCCGAGCGAGATGGAAACCGGCATCCCCGACAGCATCAGGACGGTAAGCAGCACAAAGATGATCAGGGCGCTCATTTCGCGTCCCCCTTGTCGCTGCCCGGCGTGCCGCCGGCTCCGTCTTTCGCTTCGGGATGGCGCTTGCTGAACTTGAGATCGTGCGGGTGCAGGTCATCGTCCATGTTGTACGGATTGACCTCGACCGGGACCGTGCCCTCATCGATGCCGTCGACGTGGCCGTGATCGTGCTGCGGCAGCTCGCCGGTGCGGATGAAGATCGTCGTTACCTGGAGGAAGCGGAAACACATCAGCGAAGACCCGAGTGGAATGGCGGAATAGACCATCCAGGTCGGCCATTCCAGGTCGGGCGTGGTCGGCCCGGCGAACAAGTCCTTGCCGGCGATGCCCAGCGTGCTGAAGATCGCGTAGTGGGCGCCGTTCTCCCATACGAAGTGCGCCCCCAGGGTGGCAACGATGCCGGTGAACAATGCCCCGGCCAGCAGGCCGAAGACGATGAATTTGGCCCGCAAACGGCCCGACAGGCTGTTGATCAGCACGTCGACGCCCACGTGAATGCCGGTTCTCACGCCATAGGCGGCGCCGAACTTGGCCATCCAGACGAACATGATGATGCACAGCTCCTGCGCCCAGCTCAGGTTCAGGGCGATCAGCCAATCCTGGACCACCGGGATCGGCATTCCGGCCACATAGCGATGCATCACCGCGACAAAAATGATCAGCGTCGCCGCGCCGATGAGGAAGGTGATGATCCATTCCTCGAGGTGGTCGAGATACTTCATGGGCTGTCTCCCCTCCAAAAACATCCGTGGGGGCCGCGGCCCCCACGCTGCGCCCTTTTCCGGTCAGAGCTTGGCCGGATCGAACCCCGTGGCCTTGTACACGGCATCGATGTTTTCCTTGCCGATGCGGTCGGCCATCTGCTGGTGCACCTTGACCATCGCCTTCTTCATCGCCAGCTTCTGCTCCGCGGTCGGGACCAGGACCTCGCTCTTGCCGGACTTGCGGACTTCCGCCATCGCCTTGTCGTTGTCTTCCTGGGCGATGGAGTTGGCGTACTTGGTCGCCTCGACCATGGCAACTTCGAGGGCGCTGCGCACATCCGCCGGCAGCCCGTCCCAGAACTTCTTGTTGGTGATCACGGCATAGCCGAGGTAGCCATGATTGGTCACCGCCACGTACTTCTGCACTTCATGCATCTTCTGCGTGTAGAGGTTGGACGGCGGGTTCTCGGTGCCATCGACCACGCCGGTCTGCAGCGCCTGGTAGACCTCGGAGAAAGCCATCTTCTGCGGGATCGAGCCCACGGCACGCATTTGTGCCTCGAGCACGTTGGAAGACTGGATGCGCATCTTCAGGCCCTTGTAGTCATCGGGCATCCTGATCGCCTTGTTGGCGCTCATCACCTTGAAGCCGTTGTCCCAGTAGGCCAGGCCGACGATGCCCTTGGATTCCAGTTTCTTCAACAGGCCTTTGCCCACCGAGCCCGTGGTCACGGCATGGAGCTCGTTGTAGTCGTCGAACAGGTAGGGCAGGTCGAACAACTCGAACTCCTTGACGCCGAGCGGCCCGAACTTCGCGAGCGACGGGGCGAGCATCTGCACCGCGCCCAGCTGCAACGCCTCCATCTCTTCCTTGTCCTTGTAGAGCGTCGAGTTCGCGTACACCTCGACCTTGACCTTGCCCTTGGTCAGCTCGCCGGCCCTCTTGGCGAAGAACTCCGCAGCCTTGCCCTTGGGCGTGTCGGCGGCGACGACGTGGCTGAACTTGATCACGATCGGGGCCTGGGCCAGGGCCATCATCGGGAAAGTCGCGGCGACAAGGCCTGCGACCAGTGCGCGGATCTTCATTTTTCCTCCTCCAGGAACATGTTGGGTGAAAAGGGTGCGTCGTTCCGGGCCAGGCTCGGGAAGGAAGGCGGAATGGCTTGCACCCCCCGGCTTTCCCGGCTCACCCCGAACGGACAAGAGCACTCCAAAAGGTTAGGGGAGTGGGGACATGGCCAATTGACATGCATCAACTCGCCGCGAACGAATTACATCAGGTTGAATCCTGCCTCATTTGGCGCGCCGGGTCGATGGCGGCGGTTTGCAGTCGATTTGGCGCCGTCGGCGGCCCTGCGCCCGAGAAAGAGGGAGGATTGAATTTCCCGCCCTCTTTGACGTCAATTCGGCTTCGCGGCAGGTCTTGCAAAGAGCGCATCGTCCAGCGGCACGTTCACCTCGAGGCGCTTCAACATCGCACGCCACTTGCCACCATCGCGCGTGACCCACACCGGATGCCGGATGCCCGCCTGCTCGAACTCCCAGGGCCCGAAGATCCCGCCGACCTCGTCGTCATGGGCACCGTAGAGGTAAGGCTGGCCTCCCCGGTCGAGCGCGTACCAGGCGATGCGTGACCCGGCCTCTTGCACTTCGAGGCGCCCTTCCCTGCCCACCGAGAGCTTCAACGCCGGATCGCGCGCGGCGATGCGATGCAGTGTCCGGTAAACGTGCCCCGAGTGGAAGCGCCGGTCGTCGGCGAGGGTCTCCGCGGAAACGGGCTCGATCGTGCCTTCCCGCGAAAGGCGCCAGTGCCGGTCGCCATCGATCACGCGAATCAGGTGCAGGTCCTTGCCGCGCGTTTCGATCCGAAGCCTTGGCCGCTCGAAATCCATGGTGATGACCACGCGCAGCTCGTGCGGCTCGCCATCCCAGTCCTGCCGGGAGTCGTTGACCGTGTTCTTCACGTTTGCCCAGGCCGCCCGGCCTCCGAGGGCGGCGAGCATGCGATCGGCGAGGCGCTCTGCTTCGATACCAGAGGTGGATGCGCCCGCGCAAAAGGCGACGAGAACGGTGGAGACGGCGAGCAGGCGCTTTGTCGTGAAAGGAATCAAGATTCTCTCCGGTGTGGACGCCCGACGCGGGCGCCGAATCACTCCCACTCGATCGTCGCGGGCGGCTTGCCGGATACGTCATAGACGACGCGGTTGATGCCCCGCACTTCGTTGATGATGCGGTTGGATACCCGGCCCAGCAGGTCGTAGGGCAGTTCCGCCCAATGCGCGGTCATGAAGTCGCTGGTGACCACAGCCCGCAGCGCAACCACATGCTCGTAGGTGCGGCCATCGCCCATCACGCCAACCGCGCGCACCGGGAGGAAAACCGCGAAAGCCTGCGCTACCTTGTCGTACCACGACGTTCCCGATTCATCCTTCGCCGCGCGCAATTCCTCAATGAAGATCGCATCGGCGCGCCGCAGCAGGTCGGCGTAACCGGCCTTCACCTCGCCGAGGATGCGCACGCCGAGGCCCGGCCCGGGGAACGGATGGCGGAACACCATGTCGCGCGGCAGGCCCAGCGTGAGGCCCAGCGAGCGCACCTCGTCCTTGAAAAGCTCGCGCAGGGGTTCCAGCAACTTGAGGTGCAGCGACTCGGGCAGCCCGCCGACGTTGTGGTGGCTCTTGATCGTCACCGCCTTGCCGGTCTTGGCGCCGGCCGACTCGATCACGTCGGGATAGATCGTGCCTTGCGCCAGCCACTTCGCATTGGGCATCTTCTTCGCCTCGGCCTGGAACACCTCGACGAAGAGCCGCCCGATCACCTTGCGCTTGGCTTCCGGGTCGTCCACGCCCTTCAGCTGCGCGTAGAACATATCCGACGCGTTCACCCGGTCGACCTTCACGCCCATGTGCTCGGCGAAGGTGTCCATCACCTGGTCGCCCTCGTTCAGGCGCAGCAGCCCCGTGTCGACGAAGATGCAGGTGAGCTGGTCGCCGATCGCCTTGTGCACCAGCGCGGCGGCAACTGCAGAATCGACACCGCCGGAAAGACCGAGGATGACTTCCTCCTTGCCGACCTGCTCACGGATCCGCGCGATCGCGTGCGGCGCGAATTCGGGCATGTTCCAGCCGCGGTCGCAACCGCAGATCTCGTGGACGAAGCGCGAGTAGATCTTCGCGCCCTGCTTCGTGTGCGTGACCTCGGGATGGAACTGCACGGCGTAGAACCGCCGCGACTCGTCCGCCATGCCGGCGATCGGGCACGCGTCGTTCGAGGCGATCACCTTGAACCCGGGCGGAAGCGCGGTGACCTTGTCGCCGTGGCTCATCCAGACATCGAGCAGCCCGTGGCCTTCGGCATTGGCGCGGTCCTGGATGCCCTCAAAGAGTTTCGAGTGGCCGCGCGCGCGCACTTCCGCATAGCCGAACTCGCGCACCTTGCCGTTCTCGACCGCTCCGCCCAGCTGTGCCGCCATCGCCTGCATCCCGTAGCAGATGCCCAGCACCGGCACGCCGAGCTCGAACACGGCCTGGGGCGCGCTCGGGAATGCCGATTCCGTCACCGAGCTGTGGCTGCCGGAAAGCACCACGCCCTTGGGCGCGAAATTGCGCACGAACGCGTCGTCGACGTCGTGGGGATGCAGTTCGCAGTACACGCCGGCCTCGCGAATGCGCCGGGCGATCAACTGCGTGACCTGCGAGCCGAAATCGAGGATGAGTATCTTGTCCATGCGTTTCCCGGGTCCTCAAACGGCGAACGGCGCACGTGGCGCCGCTCGCATGAAGGGGTGCGGCTCGACCTTGTCAGTCGATCTGGTAATTGGGGGCTTCCTTGGTGATCTGCACGTCGTGAACGTGGGATTCGCGCATGCCCGCCGAGCTGATCTCTACGAACTGCGCCTTGGTGTTCATCTCGGCAATGTCGTGGCAGCCGGTGTAGCCCATGCTGGCGCGCACCCCGCCCATCAACTGGTGGATGATCGCGCCCACGTTGCCCTTGTACGGCACGCGACCCTCGATGCCCTCGGGAACCAGCTTGTCCGAATTGTTCTCCGCATCCTGGAAGTAGCGGTCGCTCGAGCCCTTCTGCATCGCCGCAAGCGAGCCCATGCCGCGATATGTCTTGTAGGAACGCCCCTGGTAAAGCTCGATCTCGCCCGGCGCTTCCTCGGTGCCGGCGAAAAGGCTGCCCAGCATCACGCTCGAGGCGCCGGCGGCGATCGCCTTGGCCACGTCGCCCGAGTAGCGGATGCCACCGTCGGCGATGCAGGGAACGCCGGTGCCTTTCAGCGCGGACGCGACGTTCTGGATCGCAGTGATCTGCGGAACGCCGACACCCGCGACGATGCGCGTGGTGCAGATCGAGCCCGGTCCGATCCCGACCTTGATGCCGTCGGCTCCCGCGTCGACCAGCGCCTTTGCGCCGTCATGGGTCGCGACGTTGCCGCCGATCAGCCCGACCTGCGGAAAATTCTTCTTCACCCATTTCACGCGGTCGAGAACGCCCTGCGCGTGGCCATGCGCGGTGTCGACGACGATTACGTCCACACCGGCCTCCACCAGCGCCGAGACGCGATCCTCGGTGCCCTCGCCCACGCCCACCGCTGCGCCGGCGCGCAGGCGCCCGAGCAGGTCCTTGCAGGCGTTCGGGTGCTCGGACGACTTGAGGATGTCCTTCACGGTTATCAGGCCGCGCAATTCCCAGTCGCCGTTGATCACCAGCACGCGCTCCAGGCGGTGCCGGTGCATGAGCGCCTTGGCCTCCTCGAGGCTCGTGCCTTCCTTGACCGTGACCAGCTTGTCGCGCGGCGTCATGATGTTCTTCACCGGCTGGTCGAGGTTGGTCTCGAAGCGCAGGTCGCGGTTGGTGACGATGCCCACCACGCGCTTGCCCTCGAGCACGGGCAGGCCGGAAATATGGTGCTTGCGGGTGATCTCGAAGACGTCGCGCACCGACATGTCCGGCGGGATGGTGATGGGCTCCTTGACCACGCCGCTTTCGAAGCGCTTCACCTTCGCGACTTCGGAGGCCTGCGCCGCGGCGGGCATGTTCTTGTGGATGATGCCGATGCCGCCCTCTTGCGCCAAGGCGATCGCGAGGCGCGATTCCGTCACCGTGTCCATGGCGGCGGAGAGCAGGGGAATGTGCAGTTCGATCGACCTCGTGAGCGGGGTCGCCAGGATGACGTCGCGGGGAAGTACCGAGGAGTGCGCAGGGATGAGAAGGACGTCGTCGAACGTGAGGGCCTTCTGGATGACTCGCATGGGCTGCAACCCTTGTCTCAAAACGGAATTATACCGATGCCCCCCTGTCCCGACAATCCGCGGCCCCGGCCAGCCCTTGTGAAGAGGTTCATTGACACTTAAGGCGATTTACCGGTAACTTGCCGTAAATGCTTGAAAGTTCAGGTTGTTTGATTGAGCCGGGATGGCGCCTTCGAGTTCGTTGCGGGCTCGGGATCGCCATGGCCTTGTTCGCCGGTTGCGCGTCCGAAGGGGGCCGCGTCGAACCGGTTACGGAGGCGCCCGCCAGTGTCGCCGTCCCGAAGGAAAAGGCGCCGGCGGATGCGGGAGCATTGGCGGAGGAGGCGCGCGCGGTGCTCGCGCAGGCCGAAACGGACGTGCAGCGCGCGCGGTCGAGGCGCGTGCTGTGGACGAACGCATGGGAGTCCTTGCTTGAAGCACGCAAGGCGAATGAACAACGCGACCCGGAAAGGGCGATCCGGCAGGCACGGCGCGCGAGCGAACTCGCCCAGCTCGGGCTCGAGCAGGCGAACACCCCGGCAGTGCGTTGAGGGCAACGATTTCACGAGGAGAAGCGAATGAATCGATTACTGTGGTGCGCCGCGTCGCTGGCAATCGCGACCTCGGCCTCTGCCCAGGTCTACAAATGGATCGACAAGGACGGCAAGGTCCAGTACTCGGACTCGCCCCCGCCGACGGCCCAGTCCAAGCAGCTCAACATCAATACGGCCCCGCCCACTCCCAGCACCTCTCCCGCGGCCGCAGCCGCCGCGGCAAGTGCCGGCAAAGGCACGGACGCATCCGCCAAGGATCCGCAGGACGCGGCAAAGAAGAGCGAGGAGGCCGCAAAGCTCGCCGCGGCGAACGAGGTCCGTTGCAAGCAGGCCACGATCGAATTCGACACCATGCAGCAGGAAACCCGCATTTCGCGCATGAACGACAAGGGCGAGCGCTACTACATGGACGACGCCCAGCGCGAAGCGGAAAAGGCCCGGGCGAAAAAGGCGATGGACGAGTCGTGCAAGAAATGACCTGACCAACACACGCGGGACAGCGAACGGCTGCCCGCAAAGAAAAACAAATGGACCCAATGGCGCACGCCGAAGAACGCACCCGCAGGCCGGACAGGCCCGCGGGCGCGTTCTTTGCCGCTGCGCTGGTTGTCGCCGCTCTCGGCACGGCACAAGCCGCCACGCTCGGCGACATCGAGCTGCGCTCCTACCTGGGCGAGCAATTCGACGCGAGGATCCCGCTCTCCGCCAACGAAGGCGAATCGCTGGACCTCGCCTGCTTTTCCCTCATCGCGCCCGAATCGGACGGGGCCGCGGTGACGAGGGCACAGCTCTCGGTCGAGAGCGAAGGCGGGAAGGCAAGCTTGCGCATCCGCTCGAACCGCCCGTGGAACGAGCCGGTCGCCAACATCCGGGTGCGCCTTTTCTGCGCCCGCACCGGGCCGGTGATCCGTGAGTACGCTTTGCTCATCGACCCGCGCGGCACGGTTTCTCCCCCGATCCTGCAAGCGTCCCCGCAACCGGGTGCTGCCGCGGCGCCGCCGGCGGCCGGCATGGCGCCCGCGCCCGCCGCGCCTGCAACCGCAGTTTCCGGAAGGCTGCGCGCGGTTCCGGGAGACACGCTCGCGAGCATCGCCAAGGCGATCTACCCACGCGGCCGCAAGCTGCAGCAGGCCTACCTCGAGGCAATTCGCGCGCAAAACCCGTCGCTTGCCGCGCTGCCGGAGAACGAGCCGATTCCGGAAGGCGCGGACATCCTGCTTCCCGACCTGAGGGAATTCGCCAATACCGCCAAGGTTGTCGAAGCCGTGCGCCTCGCGGCGCCCGCCACAGCGGAACAAACGCCGCCGGCTGCGGCCGCTCAAGCTGTGCCGCGCGGGACCAAGGCTGCACCGGAGAAGAAGGCTGCACCGGAAAAGAAGCCTGTCGCGGTGGCGCCGCCGCGCGAGTCCGGGCCGGTGCCAAAGCCCTTGCGCCCGCCTGCCAGTTCCGCGCGCGCGGACGGCGGGTTCCAGCTGCGGCTGTCGACGGGGGACATCGACCTTGCCCGCAGCCGCGGGATGGACGACGAGAAGCGGGACCGGATTCGCGAACGCCAATTGGTGCTCGACTCCGATGACCAGGTCGCCGCGCTGCTTGCGCTGCGCCACAGCCTCAAGCAACTGGAAACGCGCGTCGCCGAATTGCAGTTGCGCTTGACCACCAGCGCCCCGGTATCGTTGCCGAGCCCAGCGAAGGCGGAAACCAGGGCGCCCGCGCCCGTTGCACCGCCACCGGTGGCCGCACCGGCGCCGGTTGCGGTTGTCCCCGCGCCGTTGCCGGCCAAGCCCGTGGAAATCGCGCAACCGGCCGAGGTGGCCAAGCCGGTCCCGCCATCGTCATCTCCTGCAGCAGAGGTGACGCCACCTGCAAAGCCGGAAACGGCAGCGCCCGCGCCCGCCGCGAAGGCGCCGGAACAGGAAACCAAGCCGGTCGCCGCGAAGCCGGCGCCCGTGGATCCGGATGGCGACGACCTGCCCGCCTGGCTTTGGGGCGTGGTGGCGCTTCTTGTCGCCGCTGTCGGCTGGTTGATCTGGCGGCTGCTCACTTCGCGCAGGAAAAAGGTGGTGCGCAAAACCGAGCCGGCACAGGCGCCGGTTTCCGACCTCGACCTGGACGATTCGACCGCCGGAGAATTTGCGGAAGCGGAGCCCGCCCCCGAGCCGGAGCCGGAACGCCGGCCGGCGCGTGTCGGCGAAATGACGATGCAGGTGGCGGCCTATCGCCCCGCGCCGCAGATGGAGTCCGACGCCTCGCTCAACACGCAAGTGCCGGTCGGCAATCCCGACGACCTGCGCAAGCGCTATATCGAGGAGCGATTCCCGGAACTCGCCAACCGCACCATCTCGCTCGACGACACCGATTCCATCATCAAGGGCGCCCGCCTCTTCTACGAGGACGGTGCCCATTCGCGCGCCATCGAGCTGCTCACCTTCGCCATCGAGGAGCGGCCCGAAAGCGTCAAGCCCTGGCTGGCGCTTTTCGAGATCTACCGCCTCGAGGGCATGACAGCGGAATTCGCCGACCTCGCCAGCCGCTTCCACTCAAGCCACGATAACAACGAGTACTGGCCGAAGATCCAGTTCATCGGCCGCGAGATCGACCCGCAGCATCCGCTCTACGTCGACAGCGCCTACAACAACCTGGAGACCATCGGCTACACCTCGTCCCGCGCGCGCGACCCGCGCAAGCTCGATTTCGATCCGCTGGCGGAGAACTGGCTGAACGCGCCCATGGATTTCATGACCGACGCGTTGGCCTCCGACCTGCGCCGCGCGGTGATGGCCGAACATGGGGTGACCGACGCCGACATGGCGCCCGATCCGATGCCGGCACTTAAAAACGTCGAAGTCTTCGGCAGCAACTGACGCCCCCCTGCAATGGAAACGCCCTCCTATCCAATCGATGTCGAACGCGTCCTCGCGACCAATACGGTCCACGAGCCGGGCGCGCGCGCGCTCTTCCTGTCGTCGATACGTGAATTCGGCAAGGATGGCGCCGAGTTCACGGAGGATCGGCTGAAGCGCCTGATCGCCGTCGAGGAACACTTCCAGAACCTGCTCCTCTACGACCAGCTCGATTTCCTGCGCATGCCCTTCAACGTCCCCGAAGGCGAGCGCGACTTCGCGTTGAACATCCAGCGCATCTGCCTTGAGGCGGCGAACGGTTTCCAGCGCTTCCTGCGCAACCGGGCAAGCTGGGCGACGACGCGCGAAACGATAGACCTCATGTTCCGCGTCACGGGCCTGGCGTTGAACTCGATCCACGCGTACATGAAGTGGAGCTACTTCCTGAACGACACGGGGCGCAGCGCGCCCTGGAAACAACTGCACGCGCTGTACATGCTTGCCGAAGAGGACAGCTATTCGCAGATCCCGATCGTGCTGCACGACTCGCAGCCCTCGTTCAAGCCTTCGGTGCAGTCGCTTTACCTGCGCACCCTGATCCTCGAGACCCTCAACACCGGCAACCTGTCGAAGATCCAGATCGAGATCGCCGACGGCTGGTTCTCCTCATGGTGCAGCGACTACACGCTGGACACCGAGTTCTCCTCCCGGTCGCATCTTTTCTACGTCGACATCGCCTCGGAGTCCGGCATGCACCTGATGCGCAAGGACAGCCACGGCGAAAGCGTGCGCTACATGAACGCCAACGCCCTGAAGATGCAGATCGAGGAAGTGAAGGCAGGGCTTCGCCACGGCCGCCTGTACGCGGGCTACGGCGCGGGCGCGGTCTTCCCGGTCGAGGAGCATGTCGCGCTGCTTGCGATCATCGAGCGCCTTTACCAGTCGATACTCGCCGGCAGCGACAACCGCATCGAGGAGCGCACCCAGTACGAGGACCGCGAGATCGAGGTGGTGATCGGGATCGCGCGCATCTTCGAGCAGTTCCGTCGCGGCCCCGCGGCGCCGGCGCACAAGCCTCGCCCCGCGGCCATCCAGTCCGACACGTTCGAGATCTCCGACGCGGGCCTGACGCTCGCGCCCGTCGCGCCCGTCGAGCCTTCGGACGACCTGGTCTTCGGGGCCGACGAGGAGATCCTCAGCTGGCGCGTGAACGACCTGAGCTCGAAGGGCTTCGGCCTGCTGGCCGACCGCGGGATCAGCGACGAGGTGATCCTGAACGGCCTGATCGGCATCCGCAACCAGGAGAATCCCGGCTGGATGCTGGGGCGCGTCGTTCGCAAGCTTCCCAATCGCGTCAAGGGCGAAGTGCTGGTCGGTGTCGAGGTGATGCACTTCCGTCCGGCGCGCGTGGAATTGCAACCGCTCGTCGAAAACAAACCCACCGGCGCGCCAGTCGAGGCGCTCTTCTGCGCCGGAGACGATCCGGGCGGCAAGCTCGACGCGCTTGTGATGCGCGTCCAGGACTTCAGCTCCGAGCACGGCTTCCACCTGACTTCCGGCGGCTCGCGTTTCCAGATCCGCCTGAACCGGATCGTCGCCAAGGGCGCCGACTGGATCAAGGCGCGCTTCGAGATCGAAGCGAAGACCTGAGGGCGCAGCTAGCGCTCCTTGCCGCGCGCCGCAGCAACGCGCTTGCGGCGCGCCACTTTCGGGTCGGCCAGCAGCGGCCTGAGCACCTCGACTCGGTCGCCCTCCCTGAGGATGGTTTCCGGACGGACCTCGCGGCCCCATAGCCCGAAGCGGCAGGCATGCAGGTCAAGCTCCGGAAAGCGAACCGATACTCCCGCGGCCGCGACGGCATCGGCAACGGTCGGCTCGCCCGGCAGGTCGAGCCGAACGACCTCCTGCCTTCCGGCCAGCGCGATTGCCACGCTGAGCCTCACCCCGCCTGCCCCGCCGCTGCCAGCGCGTCGGCCCTCTCGACGAAGCGCTCGATGAAGGTGGTCGTGATGTGGCCGAACACCGGGCCGAGCACGGCCTCGACCGCGCGATTGGAAAACGAATATTCGAGAGTGAACTCGACCTTGCAACCGGATTCGCCGAGCGGCTGGAAGCGCCACTCGCCTTCCAGCGTGTCGAACGGGCCGTCGCTGAACGCCAGGCTCATGTGCTCCGGCACCTGCTTGGTGTTGCGCGTGGCGACGTGGCTCTTGAGGCCCTTGTAGTCGATGTCGATGCGCGCATGCGTGACGGTCTCGCTGCGTTCGTACAGGGTGACGCCTGCGCACCACGGCAGGAACTGCGGATAGTCCTCGGCGCGGTCCACCAGCCGGAACATGCGCTCGGCGGGGTGGCTCACGATCACGCTGCGGGAAAATCTCGGCATCGATGCGGGCACCGGGGGAATGCGGGGGCGAGCCGGATTTTAGCCGCGCCAGAGGCTAAAATGCGAATCTTCCCCAGTCGGCCCTCCCACAGTGTCCATCGTCGAGAATCGCAAGGCATTTCACGACTACTTCATCGAGGAACGCTTCGAGGCGGGGCTCGTGCTCGAGGG
Source organism: uncultured beta proteobacterium (assembly GCA_963849005.1). Classification (GTDB taxonomy): domain Bacteria; phylum Pseudomonadota; class Gammaproteobacteria; order Burkholderiales; family Usitatibacteraceae; genus CAWKGC01. Next base: position 162,328 of record CAWKGC010000022.1, read on the forward strand.
CTGGGAGGTGAAGTCCATCCGCGCCGGGCGGGTGAACCTGCAGGAGGCCTACGTCGTGCTGAACCGCGGCGAGCCCTTCATCATCGGCATGCACGTGAGCGCGCTGCCCACTGCCTCGACGCACTTCGTCCCCGACCCGACGCGATCGCGCAAGCTGCTGCTGAACGCGGGCGAGATCGATGAGCTGATCGGCAAGGTCGAACGCGCCGGCTACACGCTCGTGCCGATCAACCTGCACTACACCAAGGGCCGCGTGAAGCTCGACATCGGGCTTGCCAAGGGCAAGAAGCAGCACGACAAGCGCGAGGCGGAGAAGGAAAAGGACTGGCAACGCGAGAAGCAGCGCCTGCTCCGGCAGAAGGCCTGAGCCGCCTCGGCCGCTTGTCGCGGCCCTGTCATGCGCGCGCGCCACACTTGCCTCGGGCCGCCGATCTGGCCCGCGCCATCGACGAAGGCCCCGACCGTCCGCCATAGGGCGGCGGGGTCTTGCGGTTCCTGCGGGGTGAAGTGGGGTGGCTGATGGGATTCGAACCCACGACAACTGGAATCACAATCCAGGACTCTACCGCTGAGCTACAGCCACCATTGGCGATTCTGGCGCGCCCGACAGGACTCGAACCTGTTACCCCCGGCTTAGAAGGCCGGTGCTCTATCCAAATGAGCTACGGGCGCCTGTCGCAGCGCCGCGTTCGCAACGCGGTCGGTCGGGGTGCGGAGGGATCCAGACGCCCGACAGTCGCTCCAAAAGCAACGCCGGAATGGTATCACATCGTGTTGAATCCTCGGCGAAAATGCCCTCGGTCGCAGTCACCGCGCCGGACTCACCTGTCCGACCCGACCTGCGTGCAACAGGCAATCCGGCAATCGTCCTACAAGGCGCAGGGCACTTGTCCGGCATAGCCTGCGCGCATCCTGCGTGACCATGGGGAAACCGCGGCTCGACACCGCCCCGGAGGATCCAACCACGGAGGACAGGTCAATGAATGCACTCTTGAGAACCGCCATGGCCGTGGCCGGCATCGCGTTTGCCGCCCAGGCCGTGGCACAAGTCACCCTTTACGAACACGACGGCTTCCAGGGCAGGTCCTTCTCTGCGGACAGGAAGATCGACAATTTCGAGTCGAGCGGCTTCAATGACCGCGCTTCGTCCGTCGTCGTGCTTTCCGATCGCTGGGAAGTCTGCGAACACGCCAGGTTCGGCGGCCAGTGCATCGTGCTCCGCCCGGGCCGCTACCCATCGCTCGAGTCGATGGGGATGAATGACCGGGTGTCCTCCATCCGGCCGATCGGCAGCAACATGCGCGTCGACGACGATCGCTATGCGCCGGCCCCCATCCCCGTTTACGACAACCGCCGTCGCAAGAACGAACGCCTCTATGAAGCGAACGTCACTTCGGTGCGCGCCGTCGTCGGGCCGCCGGAGCAGCGTTGCTGGGTCGAGCGGGAGCAGGCCGTCCAGAACCAGAGCAGCAGTGCAAACATCCCCGGCGCGATCATCGGCGGAATCCTGGGCGGCGTGCTCGGCCACCAGGTTGGCGGCGGACGTGGCCAGGATGTCGCCACTGCCGGCGGCGCAGTCGCAGGCGCCTTCGTGGGCTCCAATGTCGGCCGGAGCAATGGCGGGCAACAGGTCACCACGCACGACGTACGGAAGTGCGCCAGCGTTCCCAACCAGGATCGCCCGGACTACTGGGATGTGACCTACAAGTTCCGCGGCCAGGAACACAGCATGCAGATGACTTCGCCACCGGGCGCCACGATCACAGTGAACAACAAGGGCGAACCCCGCGCCTGACCGGCCAGCTATCCACGCCCCAACATCTACAGGGAGAACACGAATGAAGAAGATCCGCGAAATTGCCTGCACCAGCGTTGTCATCGGTGTCTTTGCAATGGGCCTTTCTGCCTGCCAACCGAAGGAGGGCCCGATGGAGCGGGCCGGCAAGAAGGTGGACAACGCAGTGCAAAGCGCCGGGAAGGAAGTCGAGAAGGCCGGCGAAAAGATCCAGGACGCCGCGAAGGACGCGAAGAAGTAACCTGCTCCCGTTCGTGATCCGGCGACGAGAAATGCAATTGCCCGCGTCCGGCGGTCATGAGCAATTCCGGGCCCGGCCGGGGGTGCTGCTTCGCAGCAGCGCCCTCGCGTTGGGCCTGGTCGCCTTCACGGGTTGCACCTCCCTTCCCACCATCGTCCCGGACATGGCTGCGGGTCCATCGCAGCCGGTCCAACTGGAAGGCGTGCGCGGCCCCCTGTCGGCGCAACAGGGCAAGGCAATACTCGCCCGGCTGCAAGCCAGCGGGAAGGAAACCAGCATCTTCGACACGCACCTGGCGATCGAGGAAGGAATTGCCGGCACTCCGCTGGTCGTTGGCAACAGGGTCGTCCTGCTCCAGGATGGCCCGGCCACCTTCCAGGCGATGTTCAGCGCGATCCACGGCGCAAAGGATCACATCAACCTGGAGACCTACATCATCGAGGATGACGAGGTCGGCCGGAAATTCACCGATGAAATGATCGAGAAGCAGGCCCGCGGCATCCAGGTGAACTTCATCTACGACAGCGTCGGGTCGATCAATACGCCAAAGCCGTTCTTCAAGCGGCTCACCGATGCCGGCGTGAACGTGCTGGAGTTCAACCCCGTCAACCCGATGAATGCCAGGAAGGACTGGGAGGTCAACCAGCGCGACCATCGCAAGCTGCTGGTCGTCGATGGGCGAAGCGCGTTTGTCGGCGGCATCAACATCAGCAGCGTCTACTCTTCCGGATCGTTTTCCACCTCCTCGAAACGACGTCCGGACGGCAGCCCGCCATGGCGCGATACCCACGTGCAACTGGAAGGTCCGGTGGTTGCCGAATTCCAGCGGCTATTCATCGGCACTTGGGAAAAGCAGAAGGGCGATGCGCTGGCCCCACGGAACTACTTTCCCGACCAGGCGAACAAAGGCAGGGAAGTGGTCCGCGCCATCGGCAGTTCGCCTGACGAGCCCTATACCCTGATCTACGCAACGCTGATCTCCGCCATCAGCAACGCGGAAACGAGCGTGCACCTGACCAATGCCTATTTCGTCCCGGATCCCCAGTTGATTGCAGCGCTTGTCGATGCCGCGCGGCGCGGCGTGGACGTGAAGCTCATCCTTCCGGGCAAGACCGACTCCTGGCTCGTCTTCAACGCCGGGCGCTATCACTATGCCGAGTTGCTGCGCGGCGGCGTGAACATTTACGAGCGCCGCGATGCGCTCCTGCACTCCAAGACCGCGCTGATCGACGGCGTCTGGTCAACCATCGGCTCGACCAACCTAGACTGGCGCAGCTTCCTGCACAACGATGAAGTGAATGCCGTCATCCTCGGCCCGGATTTCGGCATGCAGATGCAGGCCATGTTCGACGCCGACCTCGCCGCGTCCAATCCCGTCACGCTGGAGAGCTGGGAATGGCGTCCGCTCGGCGATCGCGTGAGGGAAATTGTTGCCCGCTTGTGGGAATACTGGCTGTGACGAAACCATCGACCGGACGCCATGCAGCGCGGGCCCTCGCCTGTGCGGTCTTGCTTCTTGGCGTGGCAACCGTGCTTGCCCGCGCCGAGGCGATCGGCCAAACCTCGAATGCGGACTCGGCGGCGACACTCAAGTCGAGGTTCGCGTCCTTGAAAGATGAACTCGCGAAGAACGATTTCCGGCGTCCGCTCTCGATGCATTCAACCGATGGCAGCGAAAGTGTCTCGGGCGAGATCCATGCGATCATTGGCCATCCCTTCGCAGTCGCCGGCCCGGCGCTCAACAGGCCCGAACAATGGTGCGACATCCTGATCCTGCATCTCAATACGAAATTCTGCCGCCCGTCATCCCGGGGTGGGGCCGCGGTACTGCATGTCATCATCGGCAAGAAATTCGACCAACCGGTGGCCGAGGCGTTTCGCCTGGACTTTGCCTTCCGTGCCTCCAGTCCCGCAGCGAATTACGTGCGCGTGAATCTCGACGCCCACGAGGGCCCGCTTGGAACCCGCAACTACCGGATTGTCCTTGAGGCCGCGCCGTCAGACGATGGGCGCACCCTCATCCACCTCAGCTATTCCTATTCCTTCGGGACGGTCGGGCGCCTTGCCATGCAGGCGTACCTCGGCACCGTCGGGCGCAACAAGGTGGGCTTCACGCAGGAAGGCGTGGATTCCGACGGTACGCCGCACTATATCGGCGGCATGCGCGGCGTGATGGAACGCAACACAATGCGTTACTACCTTGCCATCGAAGCATATCTCGGCGCCCGGTCGGCCCCGCCCTCCGCACGGTTGGAAAAAAGCCTGAACGACTGGTTTGCCGCCATCGAACGCTTCCCGCGCCAGTTGCACGACATGGAGCGCGACGACTATCTCGAAATGAAGCACAAGGAGTACGCCCGGCAACAATCGGACCTCGTGGCCAGTGCCGGCAAAGGCGGGACGTGACCTACTGCATCGGCGTCAAGCTCGACGAAGGGATGATCCTGGCGTCGGATTCCCGCACGAACGCCGGCGTCGACAACTTCGCGAAGTTCTGCAAGATGACGGTCTTCGAGCGCCGTGGCGACCGAGTGATCATCCTGCTCAGCTCCGGGAACCTTGCCGGCACCCAGGCCGTCATTGGCGTGTTGAACCAGCGCTGCGCCATCGGCGACGCCACCGAGAACCTCTGGGGAGCACGCACGATGTTCGACGTCGCGATGCTGGTTGCCGACGCCATGCGCGCGATCGAAAAGCGCGACGGCGAGTATCTCCAGGGCAACGATATCGGCTTCAACGCCTCGTTCATCGTCGGCGGGCAAATCAACGGCGAGCAGATGCGGCTCTTCCGGATCTACGCCGAAGGCAATTTCATCGAGTCCGGGATCGATACGCCCTACTTCCAGACCGGCGAAACCAAGTACGGCAAGCCTGTGCTCGAACGCGTTGTCTCGCGCTCGACCCCGCTGGCCGAAGCCGCAAAATGCGTTCTCGTGTCCTTCGATTCAACGATGCGCAGCAACCTGTCCGTCGGCATGCCCATCGACCTCATCTGCTACGTCCGCGACAGCCTCGAGGTGACCATGCGGCGCCGCTTCGATGATGGCGACGCCTACTTCAGTGAACTCAGCCGCGAATGGAGTGAAGGCACGCGGCAGGTGTTCCGCCAATTGCCAAAGCTGCGATGGTAGGCGCGGACGTGTCGAATCATTGCGCGCGGCTGCCGGCCGCGACCAAACCCGGCATCAACGGAGACTCGCGATGCAAATCCATGTAGGTTTCGAAATGGTCTACGACTGCCCGCAGCCAACCCCGATGATCTTCACGCTCAACGTGCATTTCACGCGCGTTTCGGATCTTGTCGGCCGTGATGACCTGGTCGTCGATCCGCCAGTCCCGGTGGCGGCGTACCGCGACAGCTTCGGCAACTGGTGCACCCGCCTCGTCGCGCCGAAAGGCCGCATGCGCATTTCGGCCGATGCGATCGTGCGCGACACCGGGCTGCCCGACACGATCGTTCCCGGGGCGCAGCAGCATCCGGTGCCGGACCTGCCCGAGGAAACGCTGCTCTTCCTGCTGGGCAGCCGCTATTGCGAAACCGACCGGCTGTCGGAAACCGCATGGAACCTCTTCGGCAATGCGCCGGCGGGTTGGGGCCGCGTGCAGGCGATCTGCGACTACGTGCACCGGCATATCGCCTTCGGCTACGAGCACGCGCGCATGACGCGAACGGCGCTCGAAGCCTGGTACGACAAGACGGGCGTCTGCCGCGACTATACCCACCTCGCTGTCGCCTTCTGCAGGTGCATGAACATCCCCGCGCGCTACTGCACCGGCTACCTGGGCGATATCGGCACGCCGCCGCCTTACGGCGTGATGGATTTCGCGGCGTGGTTCGAGGTCTTCCTCGACGGCCGGTGGCATACCTTCGATGCCCGGAACAACACGCCGCGCATCGGCAGGGTGCTCATCGCCCGGGGCCGCGACGCTGCCGACGTCGCGATCAACAACACGTTCGGCCCCAACACCTTGACGAGCTTCAAGGTATGGACCGACGAGGTGCCGGCCGGCGGCGCAAACAAACCGCCGGCAGGCGCCGGCGCGGTTTCCTGAATGTGCTGGTCGGGGTGAGAGGATTCGAACCTCCGACATCTTGCTCCCAAAGCAAGCGCGCTACCGGACTGCGCTACACCCCGTCGCCATGCTGCAGCGAATGGCGGATTATACGTGGCCGCTCGCCCGGCCTTCAAACGCGATGCAAATGAAGAGGGGCGGTTGCCCGCCCCTCTCCGTCCTGCCTTGCAGAGCGACCTATTGCGGCTGCGGGGTGGACTCCGGTGCCGGTGCCGGTGCCGCGGGCGCCTCTTCGCGGCGCGAAGGCGCATCGAGGAGCGCCTTCATCGAAAGGCGGACGCGGCCCTTGTCGTCGGCCTCGATCACCTTGACGCGCACCACCTGCCCTTCCTTGAGGTAGTCGGCAACCGCGTTCACGCGCTCGTGCGCGATCTGCGAGATGTGCAGCAGGCCGTCCTTGCCGGGCATCAGCTGGACGATCGCGCCGAAGTCGAGCAGGCGGATCACCGGGCCCTCGTAAACGCGGCCGACCTCGACATCCGCCGTGATGAGCTCGATGCGGCGCTTGGCGTCCTCGCCGGCCTCGTGCGACAGGCAGGCGATCGAGATCGTGCCGTCGTCCTCGATGTCGATGGTCGTCCCGGTCTCGCGGGTGAGCGCCTGGATCACGCTGCCGCCCTTGCCGATCACGTCGCGGATCTTGTCCGGGTTGATCTTGATCTTGATGACGCGCGGCGCGAATTCCGAAAGTTCCCCGCGCGACGACGGCATGGCCTTGTGCATGAGCCCGAGGATATGCATGCGCCCTTCGCGCGCCTGGCTGAGCGCGACCTGCATGATCTCCTTGGTGATGCCGTTGATCTTGATGTCCATCTGCAGCGCGGTCACGCCGCGATCGGTGCCCGCGACCTTGAAGTCCATGTCGCCCAGGTGGTCCTCGTCGCCGAGGATGTCGGTAAGCACGGCGAAGCGGTTGCCTTCCTTGATGAGCCCCATCGCGATGCCAGCGACGTGCGCCTTGAGCGGCACGCCCGCGTCCATCAACGCGAGGCATGCGCCGCACACCGTGGCCATCGACGACGAACCGTTCGACTCCGTGATCTCGGACACGACGCGCAGCGTATAGCCGAATTCCTCCTTGGTCGGCAGCACCGCCAGCAGCGCGCGCTTGGCGAGCCTGCCGTGGCCGATCTCGCGGCGCTTCGGGACCCCGACGCGGCCGGTCTCGCCCGTGGAGAACGGCGGGAAGTTGTAGTGCAACATGAAGCGCTCTAGGTACTCGCCCTGCAGCGCGTCGATGCGCTGCTCGTCCTGTCCCGTGCCGAGCGTCGCGGCGACGATCGCCTGCGTCTCGCCGCGGGTGAAGAGCACGCTGCCATGGACGCGCGGCAGGATGGTCGGGCGGATCGAGATCGGGCGCACGGTGCGCGTGTCGCGGCCGTCGATGCGCGGTTCGCCGTTCAGGACCTGGCCACGGACGATCTTCGCTTCCATGTCCTTGAAGATGCCGCGCACGACGTTGGCGTCGGCGGGGGTTGCCGCATTGGCGATCGTCGCGTCCATCACGGACTTCTTGATCTGGTCGAGCTTCTCCGAACGCAGCGACTTCGACTTGAGGCGGTAGGCCTCGTTCAGCGGGCCTTCCGCGATCGCGCGGATGGCCTCGACAAGGGCGGCATCGGTGGGCGCAGCCGTCCAGTCCCAGTCGTCCTTGCCGGCCTCGTCGGCGAGCTCGTTGATCGCGTTGATCGCGATCTGCATCTGTTCGTGGCCGAAGACGACCGCGCCCAGCATCACTTCCTCCGACAGCTCGCTTGCCTCCGACTCGACCATCAGGACTGCTTGTTCCGTGCCCGCCACGACCAGGTTCAGCTTCGAGGTCTCGAGCTCGGTCTTGGTCGGGTTGAGCACGAACTGCCCATCCATGTAACCGACGCGCGCCGCACCGATCGGGCCGTCGAAGGGGATTCCGGAAAGCGTCACCGCGGCAGATGCGCCGAGCATCGCCGGGATGTCGGAATCCACTTCGGGGTTGATCGACATCACGGTCGCGATGATCTGGACTTCATTGTAGAAACCGTCCGGAAACAGCGGCCGCAGCGGGCGATCGATCAGCCGGCAGGTGAGCACTTCCTTTTCCGAAGGGCGCCCCTCGCGCTTGAAGAAGCCGCCCGGGATGCGTCCCGCGGCGTAGGTCTTCTCCTGGTAATCGACGGTGAGCGGGAAGAAATCCTGGCCGGGCTTCACTTCGCGGCGTCCCACCGCGGTGACCAGCACCACGGTGTCGTCCATCGTCACCAGCACGGCGCCATCGGCCTGGCGCGCAATCTCGCCCGTCTCGAGCGTGACTTGATGCCTGCCGAACATGAAGGTCTTCTTGATCGCTTTCACTGTTTTTTCCTTGAGGGTTGGGCCGGCCGGACGCGATTTACGCGGACGGCGGGCAGGTGCACGGCAGGGGCGCCGGGAATGAAAAAAGCCCCACTGACCAAGCTTGCGCTGCCAGGGGGGCTTCGTCCTGCGCCGGGATGCTTACTTGCGCAGTCCGAGGCGCTCGATCACCGAGCGATATTTCTCGATGTTCGTGCGCTTCAGGTAATCCAGAAGGCTGCGGCGCTGGCTGACCATGTGCAACAGGCCGCGGCGCGAATGGTTGTCCTTGACGTTGGCCTTGAAGTGGTCGGTGAGGCCATTGATGCGGGTGGTAAGAAGCGCGACCTGGACTTCGGGTGAACCGGTATCCCCGGCTTTGCGCTGGTAAAGCGAAACGACGTTGGCCTTGTCGGCCGTAGTGACTGCCATGTCTATCTCCAGAATTCTCGCTGAATCGAAAGTCGGCTTGGGTAAACGCGCATTTTAGCCAGAAACAGGGCAAAACTCAAGGAAATCAGGGAAGTCGGAGAGGAAACCGGGGCTGGCCATGCGCCCCGGGACGAGCCTGCCGGACCCATCCGAGTCGACCACGCCGAAGAATGTCCCGGCCTGTGACTCGACCGCGATCACCCCAGTGGCGGGCACCGGCTCAACCTGGACATGGCGCCCTTCCAGAAGCGCCTTGGCTTGGGCGTTGTCGAGGGTCAGGAGCGGCAATTCGGCCACCAGCGTGCGCACCGGAAGGATCGGCTCGGCGCCGCTGCTCCGGTTCGAGCCGTTCAAGCGCCTCGAGCGAGAGCGCCTGCGCAAGGGAGAGCCTCGCCGATGCCTGTGCGGCGCAGTCCGATCAGGTGCGCGCCGCAACAAAGCCTCTCGCCGATATCCTCGGCCAGAACTCGAATGTAGGTCCCTTTGCTGCATTTAACAGATATTTCCAGAAGATCGCCTTCTTTTCGCAGAAGATCGATGGAGAAAATGGTAATGGCACGTGGCGCCCTTTCGACTTCCACCCCTTTACGGGCAAGTTCGTAGAGCCGCTGTCCCTGGTGCCGGATGGCCGAATGCATCGGCGGTACCTGCGTTTGCGCGCCAAGAAACGCCGCCAGGACTTCTTCAACCTGTCCTGGCGTCGCCGATACGGGCCGCCGCTCGACCACTTCGCCTTCCGTGTCGCCTGTGGCGGTGCGCTCGCCCAGCCTGAGGACTGCCTCATAGGTCTTGGAGGCATCGAGAAGGAAGCGGGAGAACTTGGTTGCTTCACCCAAGGCCAGGGGCAGGAGGCCGCTTGCGAAAGGGTCCAGGGTGCCGGTATGGCCGGCCTTCCCCGCGCCCAGGAGCCGCTTAGCCTGGGCGAGCGCGACTGCCGAACTGGCGCCCTCGGGCTTGTCCAGCAGGAGCAAGCCGTGCGGTCCCGCGGCGCGGTCGGCTCGTGCCAAGTTCGTCAGCGCTTGCGCGCCGGCTTCCTTGCCGGGGCCTTGGGCGCCTTTTCCGGGATCGCCTCCGCCCCGGGATCGGGTTCATGGGACTCGGTGGCCACCGCATCATCGATCAGTTGCGACAGGCGCATGCCGCGCTCCACGGACTCATCGTGGACGAAGGCGAGCGCCGGAACCGAATGGGTGCTCAGCCGGTGCGAAAGCGCCGAGCGCAGGAACCCTGCCGAATGCCTGAGCCCCTCGAGGCACGCATCGACATCGGCGCCCGTGCCGAGCAGCGTGAAGTACACCTTGGCATGCGCGTAGTCGCGCGTGACGTCCACGCCGGTGATCGTGATCAGCTTCACTCGCGGGTCGCGCAGTTCCAGCCGGACCAGCTCCGCCAGCTCTCGCTGGATCTGGTCGGCGATGCGCTGCGCTCGCGCGATGCTCACGCAGCGGTGCGGGCGACCTCGACCACCTCGAAGACCTCGAGCTGGTCGCCGACCTGCAGGTCATTGAAGTTGCGGATCGACAGCCCGCATTCGAAACCGAACTTCACTTCGCGCACGTCGTCCTTGAAGCGCTTGAGCGAGTCGAGTTCGCCGGTGTGCACCACAACGCCGGCGCGCAGCACGCGGATCTGGCTGCCTCGCTTGACGGTGCCCTCGGTGACCATGCAGCCGGCAACGGTCCCGACCTTGGAAATGTTGAAGACGTTGCGGATCTCGACCATGCCGATGACGGTCTCGATTTTTTCCAGCGGCAGCATGCCGGTCACCGCGGCCTTCACGTCGTCCACCGCGGCATAAATGATGTCGTAGTAGCGGATGTCGACCCCGGAGTGCTCGGCGAGCTTGCGCGCGCCGGCTTCCGCCCGCGCGTTGAAGCCGATGATCACGGCCTTGGAGGCGAGCGCGAGGTTCACGTCGGACTCGGTGATCGCGCCGACCCCGGTGTGGATGATGTTCACCCGTACCTCGTTCGTGGAAAGCTTGGCGAGCGAATGCGAAAGGCCCTCGTAGGAGCCCTGCACGTCGGCCTTGATGATGAGCGCGAGCGACTTCACCTCGCCCTCGGCGAGCTGGTCGAACGCGTCCCCGAGCTTCGCCGCCTGCTGCTTGGCGAGCTTCACGTCGCGGAACTTGCCCTGCCGGAACAGCGCGATCTCGCGCGCCTTGCGCTCGTCGTTCAGGACGATCATCTCGTCGCCTGCGCGGGGAATGTCGGCGAGGCCCTGGATCTCGACCGGGATGGACGGCCCGGCCTCGGTCACGCTCTTGCCATGCTCGTCGGTCATGGCACGGACACGCCCGAAAACGGCGCCCGCGAGGACGAAGTCGCCCTTCTTCAAGGTTCCCGACTTGATCAACACGGTCGACACCGGGCCGCGGCCCTTGTCGAGCCGCGCTTCGATGACCATGCCGCGCGCCGGCACGTTGACCGGCGCCTTCAGCTCGAGGACCTCGGCCTGCAACTGGATCGCCTCGAGGAGCTTGTCGATGCCCTGCCCGGTCTTTGCCGATACTTCGATGATCTGGGTTTCCCCGCCGAGTTCCTCGGGAACGATGCCGTGGGCGAGCAATTCCTGCTTGATGCGTTCCGGCTTGGCCTCGGGCTTGTCGATCTTGTTGACCGCGACGATGATCGGCACGTTGGCCGCCTTGGCGTGATTGATCGCCTCGATCGTCTGCGGCATGACGCCGTCGTCCGCCGCCACGACCAGGATCACCAGGTCGGTGACCTGCGAGCCGCGGGCGCGCATTGCCGTAAAGGCCTCATGGCCCGGCGTGTCGAGAAAGGTGATGACGCCGCGCGGCGTCTGCACGTGGTAGGCGCCGATATGCTGCGTGATGCCGCCGGCTTCCCCGCTGGCCACGCGCGCCTTGCGGATCGAGTCGAGGAGCGAGGTCTTGCCATGGTCGACGTGCCCCATGACGGTGACCACCGGCGCGCGCGTCTCGAGCTTCTGCTCGGGCTGGCCTTCCGCATTCTCGCTGAGGAAAGACTCCGGGTCGTCGAGCTTCGCAGGCTTGCCGATGTGGCCCATTTCCTGGACCACGATCATCGCGGTCTCCTGGTCGAGCACCTGGTTGATCGTCACCATCGAGCCCATTTTCATCAGGACCTTGATGACCTCGGCCGCCTTGACCGCCATCTTGTGCGCAAGGTCGCCGACCGAGACTGTCTCGGGAATCGGGATCTCGAGCACCTTTTGCTCTGTAGGAGCGACGAAATTGGTGGGTGCATCGTCATCGCGGTGCCGTGAGCCGCCGCCGCGAGCGCGCCAGGCGCCGCGCCCGCCGGTCGAATCGCCGCGCGTCTTGATCATCCGGCGCTTGGCCGCGTCGTCGGACCACGTGGACGTTGCCTTTTTCTTGACCGGCTTCTTTTCCTTGTCGGCAGGCGACAATACGGGCCGGTGCAAGGTGCCTTCGCTTGCCGCCGGCTTCGCATCGCCTTTCGCCGCCGCGCCGGGCTCTGCCGCGACCTCGGGCTTCACTTCGACCAGTTCGGGCGGCGCAACGTCTCCCGTTGCCCCGCCATCGTCGGACTTGCGCACCACGCGCTTCTTCTTGGGCGCCTCGGGTGCCGGCGCCTCGGGAACCGCGGCAGCCGCGGCGGCCTCTTCCTTCTTCACGCGGGTGCGCTTGACCTTGGTCTCGGCATCCGCGGCCTGCGCTGCGGCGAGCGCAGACTGGCGCCTGGCTTCCTCCACGCGCTTCTTGGCTTCGCTTTCGTCGATGATCGGCGCCGGCGCCACGACGGGCTTCTCCGGCTCGACCGGCACCTCGGGGGCGTCGATCTTCACGAACGTGCGCTTCTTGCGCACCTCGACCTGGATCGTGCGCGCCTTGCCGGTTGCATCCGACTTCTTGATCTCGGTCGTCTGCTTGCGGGTCAGCGTGATCTTCTTCTTCTCTTCCTTGTGGCCGTGGACCTCGCGCAGGTAATCAAGCAGGCGCGTCTTGTCCTGTTCCGTGATCGCGTCATCCGCGTTCTTCTTCTTGACTCCCGCGGCCTGGAGCTGCTCGATGAGCAACGCGACCGGGAGCTTGAGCTCCTCGGCAAACTGGGTGACGTTGGATTTGGCCATGGTGTTCCTGTCGGGAGTTCGCGTGGGCGGTCAGGCCGGCTGCTCGAAGAGCGGCGCCCTCGCGGTCATGATGAGCTTGCTGGCACGATCGGCATCCATGCCGGTGATTTCGGAGAGCTCGTCCGTATCGAGGTCGGCAAGGGCGCTCATCGTCGTGATGCCCTTGGCCGCCAGGGTGCGGGCTGTCTGGCCGTCCATGCCATCCATGCCGAGGAGGTCCTCGGCGGCGTGTTCCACCGTCTCTTCGCTCTTGATCGCCTCGGTGAGGAGGGAGTTGCGCGCGCGGCGGCGAAGTTCGTTGACCGTCTCCTCGTCGAACGCCTCGATTTCGAGCATCTCGTTGAGCGGCACATAGGCCACTTCGTCGAGGGAAGTGAAGCCTTCCTGGACAAGGATGTCGGCGACTTCCTCATCGACGTCAAGGCGCTCCATGAACAGCGAACGCAGCGAGGAGGTTTCCTCCTGCGCCTTTTCCTTGCGCTCATCGACGGTCATGATGTTCAGTTGCCAGCTGGTCAGCTCGGAGGCGAGCCGGACGTTCTGGCCGCCCTTGCCGATCGCGATCGCCTGCTGGTCCTCGGCGACCACGACGTCCATGGAGTGGCGCTCCTCATCGACGACGATGGAGCTCACCTCCGCGGGCGCCAAGGCGTTGATCACGAACTGCGCCGGCTCTGCCGACCAGAGGATGATGTCGACGCGCTCGCCGGCAAGTTCCTGCGTCACGGCCTGGACACGCGAACCGCGCATGCCGACGCAGGTGCCGACGGGGTCGATGCGGGGATCGTTGGACTTGACCGCGATCTTTGCGCGCAAGCCCGGGTCGCGCGCCGCCGCCTTGATCTCGAGAAGGCCCTCTTCGATCTCGGGCACCTCGAGCTCGAACAGCTTGGCAATGAATTCCGGCGCAATCCGCGAAAGGATGAGCTGCGGGCCGCGCGCCGCGCGCTCGACCTTGGTGATATAGGCCCGCACTCGATCGCCGACGCGCAGGTTTTCCTTGGCGATCAGCTGGTCACGCGGAAGCAGCGCCTCGACGCGCCCGGACTCGACGATGAGGTTTCCCCGCTCGGCGCGCTTGACGGTCCCGGTGACGAGCGACTCGCCGCGCTCCAGGAAATCGTTGAGGATCTGTTCGCGCTCGGCGTCGCGGATCTTCTGCAGGATCACCTGCTTGGCGGCCTGGGCGCCGATGCGCCCGAAACTCTCCACCTCGAGCGGCTCCTCGACGACGTCGCCGAGTTCCAGCGGCGGAACCCGCGCGGCCGAATCCGTGATCGCGAGCTGGTGCGAGGGCTCTTCATGTTCCTCGTCGGGCACGACGGTCCAGCGCCTGAAGGCCTTGTGCTCGCCGCTCTCGCGGTCGATCTCGACCCTGACATCGACTTCGTCCTTGAAACGCTTCTTGGTGGCGGAGGCCAGCGCCATTTCGAGCGCAAGGAAGACCGTGTCTTTCGGCACGTTCTTCTCGCGCGACAGCGCATCGACCAGCATCAGGATCTCGTTGCTCATGATTTCTTCATCCTCACAGGCTCACAGGGCGGGTTTCAGCCGCGCCCTCTCAATTCCCTCGAACGGCAGCTCCATCAACCTGCCTTCGACCTCGACCAGCACGTTGCGGTCCCGGGTGCCGCGCAAGACGCCCTCGAACCGGCGCTGCCCGTCCACCACAAGCCGCATTCTCAATTTCGCTTCCTGCCCCGAAAACCGGCTGAAATCCTCGAAACGCTTGACCGGCCTGTCCAGGCCCGGCGAAGAAACCTCCAGCCGCTCGTAATCGATTCCTTCGACCACCATCGCCCGGGTCAGGTGGTTGCTCACCCTGGCGCAGTCCTCGACCGTGATGCCCGAAGGCTTGTCGATGAAGACCCTCAGGAGCCCCGCTCCGGAGGTCTCCACATCGACAAGCTCGTACCCGAGGCCTGCCATTGTGGCCTCGAGCCACGATTCGGTGGCGGCGAGCAGCTTCACAAATAAAAAATGGGCACGCGGCCCACTGTTTTCAAAAGAGAAAGAGTATATCACCGTGCCGATCAAGAGGAAAGGAAACGCGGTGACGAATTTGCGAGACAAGACATGTTGCGTTTGCCCGAAACTAAAGTCGGAGGCCGGGAGTTCCGTGATCGCTTTCGACGCCCTTGTCCGGGGTCATTTTGGCCACCAGGCGAATACTTGTTGCGAAAATACAACATGGGCTAAGGGATTGTTGGCGTTTTCATACAAGTGTCGCTATGATCTTTCGCCATGAACACCGCGCGGGCGCCATTCGGGCTCGCGCATCCAATTAAGTCGCTGTTTCTAAATCCTTTCTTACGACCTGGGGGTCCAAAAGATGAAACCTAAAATGAAAGCGCTTTCCGCCGCCCTGGCCCACGCGCTGAGCGCTGGCACCGTTGTTTCCCTCGCCGCGACTGTTGCGCACGCGCAAACGCCGGCAACCACCACCCAAAAGATCGAGAAGATCGAAGTCACCGGCTCGAACATCAAGCGGGTCGATACCGAAGGCGCCTCGCCAATCCAGATCATCGGCCGCGAGGCCATCGAGCGCAGCGGCGCGACCAACGCGATGGAGATCCTGAACCTGGTCTCCGCGAACCAGAGCGCGGGCAACGTGTCGCTGGCCAACACCATCGGCGCGCTGACATTCAGCGCGAATACCGCTTCGCTTCGCGGCCTTGGCGGCGGAGCGACTCTCGTTCTCCTCAACGGCAAGCGCCTCAGCACCTTCGCCGGCGAGATCCAGGGCGTCCAGGGCGTGAACCTGACGACCATCCCGTTCAACGCGATCGAGCGCGTCGAGGTCCTCCTCGACGGCGCGTCCGCGATCTACGGCAGCGATGCGATCGCCGGCGTCATCAACTTCATCCTGCGCAAGGACTACCAGGGCGTGGAAATCACTGGTTATTACGGCGCCCCCACCCGCAGCGGCGGCGGCGACCAGTGGACCGTCAAGGGCTCGTTCGGCTTCGGCGACCTTGCCAAGGACAAGTACAACGTCTTCGTCGCCGCGATGTACGACCAGCAGAACCCCCTCGACCAGGCCGACCGCAACTTCTCGAACTCTTCGGTTCGGCCCGACCTCGGCCTCATCGGCTTTTCCGGAAGCCCGTTCCCCGGCTTTGTGAGCACTACCGGCCCTGGCGGACGGGTCGGCAGCATCGGCTTCCCGGCCTGCCCCGCCCCCTTTGCCGGCTATTACCCGGATGTCGACCCGTCGCGCTGCTACTTCGATCCCTCAGCCGCTCCGGGCGTCAACATGATCGGCGAGACCAAGACGCTGAACGTCTTCGCCCAGGGCACGTACATCATCAACAACGACATGCAGGCCTACGCGACGATCAACTACTCCAAGCAGGAGAACACGTTCCAGATCCAGCCGGCGCCGATTGCCGATGTTTTCGGCTATCCGCTCACCCTGCCGACCACGAGCCCCTTCTACCCCACGGCGCAGGCTGCTGCCGTCGGCGTGACCGGCCCGCTCAACGTCCGCTACCGCGCATGGGAAAACGGCATGCGCAACACCACGGACACGAACGAGCAGTGGCAGGTCATCCTCGGCATGAAGGGATCGGCCTACAACTGGGACTGGGATACCTGGTTCAACTACAACAAAGGCACCATCAACCAGTCCTTGAATGACGGTTTCTTCTTCCAGTCGCAGCTTCAGTCAATCATCAATAGCGGCGCCGTCAACCCGTTCGGCGCCAACTCGCCGGCAGGCAACGCGCTGATCCGGTCGGCCAACTACACCGGCACGGCATTCGACGGCGAGGCCGAGGCTTACGCATTCCAGGTCCAGGCCTCCAGCGAAATCATGCAGCTGCCGGCAGGGCCCCTCGGAGTGGCCGTGGGCTTGCAGATCGGCCAGGATAATCTCAGCCAGACCCCGTCGGCGGGCCTGCTGTCGGGCGACCTCTCCGGGTACGGCGGGAACGTCCTGCCGATCGACAAGGACCGCAATGCCTGGGCGATCTACGGGGAACTTAACGTCCCGATCGTCAAGAACCTCGAGGCCAGCCTTGCCGTCCGGTATGACGATTACAGCGACTTCGGCAATACGACCAACCCGAAGATCGGCCTGCGCTGGGTGCCGACGAAAGAGATCCTGGTTCGGGCTTCCTGGGGCACGGGCTTCCTCGCGCCTTCGCTCTACCAGCTTTACAACGGCAACATTTCCGGCGTATCCGCCCCGGGCCTTTCGGACCCGCTGCGCTGCCCGACAACGAATGACACCCTGGACTGCTTCACGCAGTTCGGCGTGACGTTCGGCGGCAATTCCGCGCTGAAGCCCGCGACGTCCGACCAGTACACGGTGGGCTTCGTTTTCGAGCCGACCCCCGGGTTGTCTTTCAGCATGGACTGGTTCTCGCTGACCCTCAAGAACTCGGTCAGCAACGGCATCCCGCAGGCAACGATCCTGTCCGACCCGAACCAGTACGCTTCGTACATCACCCGCGGCCCCGTCCAGCCGCAATACCCCACGCTGCCCGGCCCGATCACGAACATCGACCAGCGCTACGTGAACCTCGGCGAGACCCAGATCGAGGGCATCGACGTCAGCCTCCAGTATGCTTTCCCGCAGACGCCGATCGGCAAGTTCACCTTGGGGGCCTCGGGCACGTACATCAGCAAGTACGACGTGCAGCAGACGGACGGCAGCTTCGCCGGCTTCATCTCCAACGGATACCAGTCGGTGGCCACCGGCATTACGCCGCGCTGGAAGAGCTACGTGAGCCTGAACTGGACGGACGGCCCGTGGGCAGTGACGCTGGGCAACACCTACCAGAGCTCCTACACCGATTACCAGGAAGACGGCAACGGCGACCTGCGCACGGTGAGCACGCTCAGCCTCTGGGACCTCTACGGCTCCTACAAGGGGTTCAAGAACATGACCCTCGTGCTGGGCGTGAAGAACCTGCTGGACACCAACCCGCCGCAGTCCAACCAGCAGAATTCGTTCCAGGTTGGCTTCGACCCGTCCTACTACGACGCGCGCGCGCGCTTCGTGTACGGTTCCCTGACGTACGCCTTCAAGTAGACCAGCACTTCGCACCACCAGATGGGGCTCTTCGGAGCCCCATTTTTTTTGCCCTGGAAGCAAGTTCCGGATTACCGGCGTAATGTTTCACGCTTGTGAAAGACCCGCTTGCTGCCCGGCCATTCTTGATATAATTCCGGGCTTTGGTCCAGCCGGGAGTTCATCCCTCATGATTGAAACCCTTATCAAGTGGAGCGCGGAATCCTACGGCCTGCTGCCGTTGATGAGCGTGCTGCTCCTTGCCACCATCGCCGTGATCATCGAGCGCCTGTATTTCTACACCAAGGTGCTCAAGGCGGGCGACGCGATGGAACACGACGTGCAACTGGTCAAGTACCAGAGCGTGGCTGACCTGCAGGCCGTGGCCCAGCACTACGAGGGCACGATGCAGGTCGACATCGTCAAGACGGCCATCGCCTCCCGCGGCGAAGATGCGGTCACGATGGACCGCCACATCGAGGAATCGATCATGTGGCTGCTGCCGAAGATGGACCGCAACCTGTGGATCGTCGACACCTCGGTGACGCTCGCCCCGCTGCTGGGCCTGCTGGGCACCATCATCGGCATGATCCAGTCGTTCAACGTGCTGGGCTCGGCCGCCAAGGGCAATCCCGACATGGTCACCGGCGGCATCGCGCACGCGCTGATCGCCACCGCCTTCGGCCTGCTGATCGCGATCATCGCGGTGGTGTTCCTGAACTACTTCAACAAGAAGAACCGCCTCGCGCTGCACCAGATGGAACTCCTCAAGGCCATGGTCATCAACCGGCTCTACGGCGGCGGCTCCGCGCTGCATGGCGGGCACGGCGCCCCCAGGGTCCAGCCCAAGCCGGCCGTGTCGCAGCCGGCGAAGACGGGGGCCTGACACCGTGGCCAGGCGCGGCGGCAACCAGATCTTCCATACCCAGGAGGCGCGGATCGAGATCATCCCGATGATCGACATCATGATGTTCCTGCTGGTGTTCTTCATCATGATCACGCTGGAGATGATCACCAACACCGGGATCATGCAGGAGCTTCCCGGCAAGGCGATCCCGCAGGAACAGCAGCTTGTCACCAAGCTCATCATCGGCGTGTCCCCTGCGGGCGAGCTCTCGGTGAACGGCCAGCAGATCGGGCAGGATGCGCTGGTCGAGACGCTTCGCCAGGCCAAGGCAACCGAGGCGCAAGGCGCCAAGGTCGAGGTGCTGATCGCGGGCGACAAGCAGGTCAACCTGCAGCGCACGATCACGATAATGGATATGGTGCGCGCACAGGGCATCGAGGCAGTCGGCCTGGCCACCCGCTCCGACAGCGAGCCTTCCAAGAACGGCAAGATCCTCTAGGCGGCCAACAGCCCCGGACAACCGTGCCCCACAAGGGCACAACAAAGGAGTCGAGACACCATGATTCAAACCCTGATCAAGTGGAGCGCGGAATCCTACGGCCTGCTGCCGTTGATGAGCGTGCTGCTCCTTGCCACCATCGCCGTGATCATCGAGCGCCTGTATTTCTACACCAAGGTGCTCAAGGCGGGCGACGCGATGGAACACGACGTGCAACTGGTCAAGTACCAGAGCGTGGCTGACCTGCAGGCCGTGGCCCAGCACTACGAGGGCACGATGCAGGTCGACATCGTCAAGACGGCCATCGCCTCCCGCGGCGAAGATGCGGTCACGATGGACCGCCACATCGAGGAATCGATCATGTGGCTGCTGCCGAAGATGGACCGCAACCTGTGGATCGTCGACACCTCGGTGACGCTCGCCCCGCTGCTGGGCCTGCTGGGCACGATCATCGGCATGATCCAGTCGTTCAACGTGCTGGGCTCGGCCGCCAAGGGCAATCCCGACATGGTCACCGGCGGCATCGCGCACGCGCTGATCGCCACCGCCTTCGGCCTGCTGATCGCGATCATCGCGGTGGTGTTCCTGAACTACTTCAACAAGAAGAACCGCCTCGCGCTGCACCAGATGGAGCTCCTCAAGGCCATGGTCATCAACCGGCTCTACGGCGGCGGCTCCACCATGCACGGCAGCGGGCGAGAAGCGGCTGCCGGAGTCAAGGCAGCCAAGCCGGCCACGGCCTGAGCCGGGGAGAACCCGAATGGAGAAGCAACGCGCGTTTTTCGCCGGCAAGCGCCCGCGCATCGAGATCATCCCGATGATCGACATCATGATGTTCCTGCTGGTGTTCTTCATCATGATCACGCTGAAGATGATCGCCAGCTCGACGCTGAAGATCGACCTGCCGGGTGCGACGACCGTGGACAACCTGCCCGAGACGCGCGTGCTGATCGGCGTGCAGAACGACGGGCTCGCCGCGATCGATGGCGTCAAGATGAGCCGTGCCGATATCCAGATCGTCTTGCAGCGCCTCAAGGTGGGCGGGCGCCCCGTCGAAGTCGTCATCGCGGGCGACAAGGACGTCAGCATGGAACTGCTGGTGGATGCCATGAAGATGGTTCAGGCCGAGGGCATCAGCTCTGTCGGCATCGTCGCCCGGGCGGGCGGCGCAAAGTAAGGGACGGGCAAGCACATGGCTCAGGTAGCAGTTCAGCGCGGCGGCGCGGTCGCCGGCAAGGGCACGTTGTGGGCGAGAGTCGACAACGAGAGCCAGAACACCATCACCCTCAAGAAGGCGTTCTTCTTCGCCCTCTGGGTCGAGGCCGCGATGATCATCGGCTTCTTCTCGATCGATTTTTCCAAGCGCTGGGACGACATCCGCGACTCCAAGATCATGAAGGCGATCACGCCGGAGGTTCCGAAGCCGCCGGAAGAGAAAAAGGAAGAGCCTCCGCCTCCTCCTCCGCCGAAGAAGCCGGAGGAAAAGCCCAAGGAGAACATCCAGGAAGCGGCGCCGATCCTGATCGACGCCCCGGTGGCGACCTCATCCGGGTCCGCGACCGCGGTCAGCGTCCCGCAGGCCGTGGGCGAGGTGCAGCAAGGCAAGGGCACGATGACCGAACCGCCGCCGCCCGCGCCGGCCGGGCCCCGGACGGTCGCATCGATCACCAACAAGCGCGAGTGCTTCCAGGCCTTCCTGCAACGCTATCCGAGGGAGGCGCGCCGCTCCGGCACCGAGGGAGAACT
The DNA here is from genome assembly GCA_963849005.1 of uncultured beta proteobacterium. Taxonomy (GTDB): domain Bacteria; phylum Pseudomonadota; class Gammaproteobacteria; order Burkholderiales; family Usitatibacteraceae; genus CAWKGC01. The sequence continues at coordinate 183,372 of CAWKGC010000022.1, forward strand.
CGTCGCGATCGCGACGATCGCGCCGGACGGGACGGCCACCAACGTCACGATCACCGAGGCAAACCCGCGCGGGGTATTCGATCGCGCCGTGATCGGCGTGCTGACGACCGTATGCAAGTTCGCCCCCGACCCGAAGGGCTACCAGGCGATGATCCCGATCGCATTCAAGCTCTCCGGCGAAGCCGCCGAATGACCTCGAGGTCGCCGTGAAGAAAAGCCCCGCCTGGCCGGGGCTTTTTTTCGCCTTGCCGGAGGACTTGCCCTCCCCGGGCTTCGGCTAGAATTACCGCTCAAGCATGCAAACCTATCTCGACCTGATGCGCCATGTCCTCGAGCATGGCACGCGCAAGACCGATCGCACCGGAACCGGGACGCTCTCGGTCTTCGGCCACCAGATGCGCTTCGACCTCTCCAGCCGGTTTCCCCTGCTGACAACGAAGAAGGTGCACACCAAGTCGGTGATCCACGAGCTTCTCTGGTTCCTCAAGGGCAGCACCAACGTTGCGTACCTGCACGAGCACGGCATCAGCATCTGGGACGAGTGGGCGGACAGCGAAGGGGAACTCGGGCCAGTCTACGGCAGGCAATGGCGCTCGTGGCCCACGCCCGACGGCCGCCACATCGACCAGGTGCGCGATGTCGTCGAGCAGATCGCAAGCAACCCCGACTCCCGCCGCCTGATCGTATCCGCGTGGAACGTCGCCGAGATCCCGAAGATGGCATTGGCTCCCTGCCATGCCCTGTTCCAGTTCTACGTTGCCGACGGGCGGCTTTCCTGCCAGTTGTACCAGCGAAGCGCGGACATCTTTCTTGGCGTGCCCTTCAACATCGCCTCCTACGCGCTGCTCACCTTGATGGTCGCGCAGGTGACCGGGCTCAGGCCGGGCGAATTCGTGCACACTTTCGGCGACGCGCACCTCTACCTGAACCACCTTGACCAGGCGCGCGAGCAGCTTGCGCGAACGCCGCGCGAACTGCCGGTGATGCGGCTCAATCCCGAAGTGCGTGACTTGTTCGCCTTTCGCTACGAGGATTTCACCCTCGAGGGTTACGATCCAGCCCCGCTGATCCGCGCGCCGATCGCGGTCTGACCGGCATGCTGCATTCGCTCATCGTCGCGGCAGCCGAGAATGGCGTGATCGGGCGCGGCAATCGCTTGCCGTGGCACCTGCCGGCGGACCTCGCGCACTTCAAGCGCACGACGCTCGGCCACCCCGTCATCATGGGCAGGCGAACCTGGGAGTCGATCGGCAAGCCCTTGCCGGGCCGCCGCAACATCATCGTCAGCCGCACACCGGGGTTCCTCGCCCCCGGCTGCGAAGTCGTGCGCGATCTCGACGCCGCCTATTCGCTGGCAGAAGGAGAACCCGAGGCATATGTGATCGGCGGCACGCAATTGTATGAAGCAGCTTTGCCGGGAGCCGACCGCATCTACCTCACGCGTGTTCTCGCGAACGTGGATGGCGACGCACGCTTCCCCGACCTGCGTCCCGACGCCTGGCGCGAGACGCTTCTTGGCGAGCATGCCCCCGACGACCGGAATGCGCATGGCCTGCGCTTCTTCCTGCTCGAGCGCCGGGGCCGCTGACGGTGCGCTAAGATGAACAACATGGAAAGCGCACTGGATCCGGGCGTTCTCCAGCCCGCCCCTCCGCCCGCGTCCCCCGCAGGCTCCCCGATCCGCGAGTCGCTGCTCGACATCGAGGGCGTCACCTGCTCGGCGTGCGTGACGCGCGTGGAAGGCGCACTGAACCGCGTGCCGGGCGTCCGCGATGCGAGCCTGAACCTCACCACCCGTCGCGCTTTCGTGCGCTGGGACCCGGACAATGCACGGCTCGAAGACCTCTTTGCCGCGGTAGCCAAGGCCGGCTACCGGGCGCGCGTGGCCTCCTCGCGCCGCGTGCTCGACGAGTCGCAAAAGCGCGAGAAGCGCATGGCGCTCTGGCGGCTGTCGATCGCCGGTTTCGCGATGATGCAGATCATGATGTTCGCGATCCCTGCGTACGTCGCGGAGGGCACGGACCTGACGTGGGACATCGACAAGCTTTTCAAGATCGCCAGCCTGTTGATGACGATCCCGGTGCTGGTGTTTTCCGCCACACCCATCTTTCGCGCGGCCTTGAACGGCCTGCGGGCGCGCCAGCCCGGAATGGACGTGCCGGTTGCGCTCGGGATCTCGGTCAGCTTTGTCGCGAGCCTGTGGGGCACCTTCCGCGGCGGCGAGGTGTACTACGACTCGATCGCCATGTTCGTCTTCTTCCTGCTCACCGGAAGGTATTTCGAATCGATGGCGCTGGCGAAGGCGGCGAGCGCGACGGAGTCGCTGCTGCAAATGGTGCCTGCCACTGCCGCACGGCTGGACAGCTGGCCGGCCAGCCAGACGACGTCGCGCGTGCCGGTTGCCACGCTCGTCCCGGGTGAAGTCATCATGGTCGCGACAGGCGAGTCGATCCCGGCGGATGCGACCGTGCTCGCCGGCGAAAGCGACTGCGACGAATCCCTCGTCACAGGCGAAAGCCTGCCGGTGTCGAAGGCCAAGGACGCGAAACTGCTGGCCGGTTCGCTCAATCTTTCCGCGCCGCTGGTGGCTCGCGTGGACAGGGCAAGCGAGGACAATACGCTTGCGGTCATCGGGCGGATGGTCGAGCGCGCTGCCGCGGACAAGCCGCCCTGGGTGCAGGCCGCGGACCGCATCGCGAGCCATTTCGTGATCGTGGTGCTGTCGCTCGCGGCCTTGGGGGCGATCGCATGGATGTGGATCGATCCTGGCCGCGCGTTGTGGGTCGCGGTCGCGACCCTCGTCGCCACCTGTCCCTGTGCATTGTCGCTCGCCACGCCCGTAGCGCTGTCTTCGGCAATCAATGCCCTCGCCCGCCGCGGCGTGCTGGTCACGCGCGGGAGCGCGATCGAGACGCTCTCCAAGGCCACCCATTTCGTATTCGACAAGACCGGCACCCTGACCTCGGGAAGAATGCGCCTTGCCCGGATGGATCTCCATGGCGATCGCAGCCGCGACTGGTGCCTTTCGGTCGCGGCCGCGCTGGAGTCCGCCATGCCGCACCCCATTGCGCACGCGATAGCGGCCGCCGGCGCGAGCGCGGGCAATGCGCCGCTGCTGCACGATGTCAGGACCGTGCCGGGCAAAGGCGTGGAGGCGCGGCTGGGAAATGAGATCCTGCGCATCGGGTCGCCGTCCTTTGCCGGCGAGTTGCATGGCCTGCCCCTGCCCGAAGGCGAGATGGGAGACCTTAGCGTCGCCGCGCTGGCCTCCGAATCCGGCTGGCTGGCGCTGATGCACCTCGAGGACGCCCCGCGCGAGGACGCCCGGGAACTCGTCTCGCGCCTCAAGGCGGAAGGAATCGAGGTATCGATGCTTTCTGGCGACCGCGAGGCGGTCGTCGCCTCGACCGCCAGGGCACTTGGAATCGACAACTTCATCGCCGGCGCGCATCCCGACGAAAAGCTTCGCTATGTGGAAGCGCTCGCGGCAAAGGGGGCGGTCGTGGCGATGGTCGGGGATGGGCTCAATGACGCTCCGGTCCTCGGCCGGGCAAGCGTGGCGATCGTGCTCGGCTCCGGCACCGCGCTCGCCCAATCGCAGGCCGACCTCGTCATTCTCAACCCCTCGTTGAATGCCGTGGCCGAAGCACGCGCCCTTTCGCTGCGAACTGTCGCGATCGTCCGCGAAAACATCGTCTGGGCCATTGCGTACAATGCGGTTTGCCTCCCCCTTGCGCTTTCGGGCTGGCTCACTCCTTGGCTGGCAAGCCTCGGCATGAGCCTGTCTTCGCTGCTGGTCGTGGGCAATGCGCTGCGCCTGCTGCGGGATCCCGGCCGAAAGGCAACCCCGTTGCCGGCTTCTGCAACCGCCTGACCATGGATATCGTCTTCCTGCTTGTTCCCCTCGGCCTGCTGGTCGTATTTGTCATCGGGGCCATCTTCTGGTGGGCCGTGGCCAGTGGCCAGTTTGACGACCTCGACGACCAAGGCGAACATGTCATCGTGGATGGCGATTCGGAGAAGGATCCTCCCCGCGGAGGTTGATCCGGATCAATCCGGCTCCGAGAGGCGCCGGTAAGATTTCGCTTTGGCGATTTGGCTCGAAGGGGGCGCGGATGGAAGGCACCGGTCAATACAACTACAAAGTGGTTCGCCAGTTCGCGGTGATGGCCGTGGTCTGGGGAATCGTCGGCATGCTCGTCGGCGTCATCATCGCCGCCCAGCTCGCCTGGCCGCAGCTCAATTTCGACATCCCCTGGCTCTCCTACGGCCGCCTCAGGCCGCTCCATACCAACGCAGTCATATTCGCATTCGGCGGATCGGCACTGTTCGCGACCTCGTATTACATTGTCCAGCGAACCTGCCACGTCCGGCTGTTTTCCGACGGTCTCGCCGCGTTCACCTTCTGGGGGTGGCAGCTCGTCATCGTCGCGGCCGCCATCACGCTTCCTCTCGGCTTTTCGACGGCCAAGGAATACGCAGAGCTCGAGTGGCCGATCGACATCCTGATTGCCGTGGTGTGGGTGGTCTACGCCGTGGTCTTCTTCGGCACGCTCTGGCGCCGCCAGGTGAAGCACATCTACGTCGCCAACTGGTTCTTCGGCGCCTATATCCTGACCGTTGCCGTCCTGCACATCGTCAACAGCCTTGCCGTGCCGGCGGGCCCGCTCAAGTCCTACTCGATATACGCCGGAGTGCAGGACGCGATGGTGCAGTGGTGGTACGGGCACAACGCGGTCGGGTTCTTCCTGACGGCGGGCTTCCTCGGCATGATGTATTACTTCGTCCCGAAGCAGGCCGGCCGGCCGGTGTATTCCTATCGCCTGTCGATCGTCCACTTCTGGGCGCTCATCTTCACCTACATGTGGGCGGGCCCCCACCACCTGCACTACACGGCGCTGCCCGACTGGGCGCAATCGATCGGCATGATCTTCTCGCTGATCCTGCTCGCGCCCTCATGGGGCGGCATGATCAACGGCATCATGACGCTCTCGGGCGCATGGCATAAGTTGCGTTCGGACCCGATCCTCAAGTTCCTGATCGTCTCGCTTTCCTTCTACGGCATGTCGACCTTCGAAGGCCCGATGATGTCGATCAAGACGGTGAATGCGCTCTCGCACTACACCGACTGGACGGTCGGCCATGTGCACTCCGGCGCGCTTGGCTGGGTGGCGATGATCTCGATCGGCAGCCTGTACTACCTCATACCCAGGCTGTTCGGCCGAACCGAGATGTACAGCGTGCGCTTGATCACGCTCCACTTCTGGATCACGACCATCGGCATCGTCTTCTACATCGCCGCGATGTGGATCGCCGGGGTCATGCAGGGCCTCATGTGGCGCGCGGTAAACCCCGACGGCACGCTGACCTACGCCTTCGTGGAGAGCGTCAAGGCCACCTACCCGTTCTACGTCATCCGCTTGCTGGGCGGGACGCTGGTTCTCGCGGGCATGTTCGTGATGCTCTACAACGTCTGGAAGACCATTGCCGCCGGGAAGACGGTCGATGCGCCGATACCCCCGGTGGACCCGCGCGCGGCGCTCGACGCGCAACCGTCGGCAGCCTGAAGGAGCGGATCGATGAAGCTCACACATGACCTGATCGAACGCAAGCCCGGGCTGATGGCGCTGCTGATCATCCTCGTGATCAGCGTCGGCGGGCTGATCGAGATCGTCCCCCTCTATTTCCAGCGCTCGACGACCGAGCCGGTGCAGGGGCTGAAGCCCTATCCGCCCTTGCGCCTGGTCGGGAGGGACATCTACATCCGCGAAGGATGCGGAAACTGCCACTCGCAGATGATCCGGCCCTTCCGCGCGGAGACCGAACGCTACGGCCACTATTCGGTGGCCGGTGAGTTCGTGTACGACCATCCCTTCCTCTGGGGAAGCAAGCGCACCGGGCCGGACCTGGCGCGCGTGGGCGCCAGGTACAGCGATGACTGGCACCGCACGCACCTGCGCAATCCGCGCGACCTCGTGCCGGAGTCGAACATGCCCGGATACCCGTGGCTGGCGAAGACGCCGGCGTCGAACCACAACGTCGTTGCCAACATGCGCGCGCTGAAGGACATAGGCGTCCCCTACGCCGATGCGGACATCGCGTCGGCCGGCCAGGCGCTCGAGGGCAAGACGGAAGAAGACGCCGTGATCGCCTACCTCCAGGATCTCGGCAACTTGATCAAGGCGAGGAGATAGGCGATGGACATGGTCACGCTTCGATCCGTGATGACAGTGGTGGCGCTGGTCGTTTTCCTCGGCATCATCGCGTGGGCCTGGTCGTCCCGGCGCAAGCCGGATTTCGACGAGGCGGCACGCCTGCCATTCGACGACGAGGACAGTGACATCGCGCAAGCACGGAGGGCGCCGAAATGAGCGATTTCGTCACCGACTTCTGGGGGTGGTATGTCGCGCTCGGCACGATCGTCTCGATCGCCGCTTGCGCGCTGCTGCTCCAGGTCCAGAGCCGCAAGCGCGTCGCGGGAAAGTCCGAGTCGGAGGAAACGACCGGCCACATGTGGGACGAGGATCTCGCCGAGTACAACAATCCCCTGCCGCGCTGGTGGATGAGCTTGTTCTGGATAACGATCCTGTTCTCGCTGGTTTACCTTGCGCTGTATCCGGGGCTCGGCACTTTCAAGGGCCTGCTGGGCTGGTCATCGAGCGGCCAATACCAGGCCGAGAGGGCCACGGCCGACGCGACGTTCGGGCCGATCTTTCGCAAGTACGCGGCGCTCGACATCCCCGCCATCGCCGCCAATCCGGAAGCGCGCGCCATGGGCGAGCGGCTCTACCTGACCTATTGCTCGCAATGCCACGGCTCCGATGGCCGTGGAGCGCCGGGATATCCGAATCTTGCCGACAATGACTGGCTCTGGGGAGGAACGCCGGAAGCGATAGAGGCCACGATCATGGGCGGCCGCAACGGCGTGATGCCCGCGCTCGGGGCCGCCCTTGGCGGCGAAGCAGACGTGAAGAACATGGCCAACTACGTGTTGTCGCTTTCGGGCGCGAAGCACGACGCGGCCATGGCTGCGGCGGCGCAGCCGAAATTCGCGGTTTGCGCGGCCTGCCATGGCGCCGACGGCAAGGGCAACATCGCGCTCGGGGCCCCGAACCTCACCGATAAGATCTGGCTGTTCAGCCCCAGCATTGAAAGCATCTCCGAGACCATCCGCAACGGGCGCAACCTGCAGATGCCGGCGCAGGCGGAAGCGCTCGGGCAGGAAAAAGTGCGCATTCTCTCCGGCTACATCTGGTCGCTTTCGCACGGCGGCAAGTAGCACGCGATCGCCCAAGTGACCCCGCCGCGCAAGGGCCCAGCCACCATCCCGCTCCGGGTGGTGGCCACGGGGCCTGACGAGGGTATCGAGCAATCCCTCTTCGAAGTCCGCAAGAAGATCTATCCCAGGTCGGTGACCGGCTGGTTCGCGACCTGGCGCTGGGCGATGGTCTGGCTCACGCAGGTCGTCTTCTACGGCCTTCCCTGGGTGGAATGGAATGGCCGGCAATCGGTTCTTTTCGACCTGGCTGCCCGGAAGTTCTACATCTTCGGACTGGTCTTCTGGCCGCAGGACTTCATCTACCTCACTGCGCTGCTCGTCATCTCGGCCTTGTCGCTGTTCCTGTTCACGGCGATCGCGGGGCGCCTCTGGTGCGGCTATGCCTGCCCGCAGACCGTCTATACCGAGATCTTCCTCTGGGTCGAGCGCATGGTGGAAGGCGACCGGGCCGCGCGCACCCGCCTGGACGAAGCGCCGCCAAGTGCGCGCAAGTTCGGCCTGAAGTCCGCCAAGCACTTCATCTGGATTGCGATCGCGTTGTGGACCGGGTTTACCTTCGTCGGCTACTTCACCCCGATCCAGACGCTGTCCGGCCTGGTGAAGACCTTCTCGCTGGGCCCCTGGGAAGTCTTCTGGATCCTGTTCTATTCCTTCGCCACGTACGGCAACGCCGGATTCATGCGCGAGCAGGTATGCAAGTACATGTGCCCTTACGCGCGCTTCCAGAGCGTGATGTTCGATCGCGACACGCTGGTGATCACCTACGACACCGAGCGCGGCGAACCAAGGGGGTCGAGGAGCAAGAAGGCCGACTACAAGTCGAAGGGGCTCGGCGACTGCGTCGACTGCGAAGTATGCGTGCAGGTGTGCCCGACCGGGATCGACATCCGCGACGGCCTGCAATACGAGTGCATCGGCTGCGCGGCGTGCATCGACGGCTGCGACCAGATCATGGACAAGATGGGCTATCCGCGCGGGCTGATCCGCTATTCCACGGAGAACGCGCTTCGCTCCCATCTTTCCGGTTGGCGAGTGATCGGGCGCGCCCTGCGTCCCCGCACACTGGCCTACCTCGCGGTCCTGTGCGGCGTCATCGCGCTGGCGGGAGCTGCCCTGTGGCTGCGCGTGCCGCTCAAGGTCGATGTGATTCGCGACCGCGGCATGCTGGTTCGCGAAGTCGAGGGAGGCGAGATCGAGAACGTCTACCGCCTGGTCGTGAGCAATGCCAATGAGGAAAGCCGGAAGTTCCGGATCAGCGTTTCCGGGCTGCCCGGCATTCACGTCGCTTCGGAGGGCGCAATCGAAGTGGGCGCGGCCTCCACCAGGGCGTTGCCCGTGCGGGTCCGCATGCCGCGCGATGGGGCGGTGGACGGCTCCCACCCGATCCGCTTCCGCATCGAATCCGTCGATCGCGACGGGGTCGAAGTCGATGAGAAAACCACATTCCTGGTACGAGGAGAATCACGGTGAACGCCAACGACGGACTCGACCTTTCCCCCTGGTATCGCCAGCCCTGGCCATGGATTTTGATGGCCGGCCCGGCGTTCGTGGTAGTTGCCGGCCTGGCAATGGCCTGGGTGGCATTCAGCGGCCAGGACGGCCTGGTGGTGGACGACTACTACCGGCAGGGCCTCGCGATCAACCAGACGCTCTCGCGCGACACGAAGGCCGCCGAGCTCGGCCTCGTCGGCGGCGTGCAATTGTCCGGCGACGGCATCGAAGTCAGCATCTCTTCGGATGCGCCGTTGCCGAAGCAGGTCCGGATCGCTCTCGTGCACCCGACCTTGTCGGGAATGGACCAGTTCGTCTTCGCCCCCGAGGTGGCGCCGGGGCGATACGCAGCCCGGATCAAGCCCCTCATGCCCAGCCGCTGGCGCATCCTCGCGGAGGGTGGCGACTGGCGCCTGGTTGCCGAGGTCGATACGCGTCGCGCGAAAACGGCGCGCTTCGGCGCCGGCCGCCCCTAGAACAGGAGAGCAGGCATGCTGCTGAAAATTGCATCCATACTCTGGCCATCATTCCTGGTGGCGGGCGTCGCCGAAATGGTGTTCTTCACCCTTTTCGACCCTGGCGAGATGCATCTCTTCGGCAATCCCGTCACCGCAAGCCGCCAGGCAGTCTATTCGGTCGGTTTCTTCTGCTTCTGGGCGATAGCGGCGGCGTCCAGCACGCTGACCGTCTTCCTCTCGTCCACTGCGGTGCCGGACTCAAGGCGACCCAAGCGCCCCGCATAGCCAAACGCGACCGTCGCGATCGCACGCGTGCGCCGTCAGCCGGCAGGATCTTCCCTGCCGCCGGCATGCGGCTGCAACGCTAGCGAACTACCAGAACGGGAACTTTCGAATGCGAAAGGACTTTCTGCGTCTCGCTGCCGAGGATGAGAGCCTGCACGCCACGGCGGCCATGCGAGGCCATCACCACCAGATCGGACTTGGCCTTTTTCGCCGACGCAAGGATTTCCTCCCAGGGCGAATCGGAAAAAGTCTGCATGGTCTTCGCGACGACGCCCCCCTCCTGGGCCGCCTTCAACGAAGTGGCGAAGAGCTTCTCCGCGGATTTCGTGCAATCGGCCTTGTAGTCGCGCTCGTTGGGCCAATCGATGAACACGCCGTCGGGGTAGTACGGCGTCTTGTAGGTCGGGGAAACATGCAGGAGCGTCAAGGTCGCGCCGGTTTCATGCGCGAGCGTCGCCGCCGTTTTTACTGCGCGCAAGGACCGCGGCGAACCATCCGTCGGTACGAGAATCGACTTGAACATGGTGTGCCTCCCTGATTGGGCGTTGCGGTGAGTCCAGTCTATCCCCGCGGCCTTTCGCGCCGTTGATATGGGTCAAGGGGACATCCGGGAACTCAGGCTGGCGACGAAAGGAGTGCCCGCAATCCGGCTATGTCGACGATGCAGACGTTCTTCTGCTGCACGGAAATCAGGCCTTCGTCCTGGAAGCGGGAAAACAGCCGGCTGACCGTCTCGAGTTTCATGCCCAGGTAGCTGCCGATCTCTTCCCGGGTCATGCGCAGGATGAACTCGGAAGGCGAGTAGCCGCGCGACGTCAGCCTCTGGGACAGGTTCAGCAGGAAGGCCGCAAGACGCTCCTCCGCGCGCATGGAACCCAGCAGGAGCATCACGCTCTGGTCGCGCACGATCTCGCGGCTCATCACCTTGTGGAAATGGCGCTGGAGCGGCTCGAAATCGCGGGACAATTCCTCCAGCCGGGCAAAGGGGATCACGCATACCTCGCTGTCCTCGAGCGCGGTGGCGGTACAGGTGTGCCTTTCGCTGCTGATGCCATCCATGCCGAGCAGTTCGCCGCCCATGAAGAAGCCGGTCACCTGGTCGCGGCCGTCGGCGCTGGTGAGCCGCGTCTTGAAGAAGCCGACGCGGACGGCATAGAGTGCGGAAAAAGGCTCGCCGCCGTGGAAGATGCTCTCGCCGCGCTTCACCTTCCTGCGGGTCGAAACCAGCTCGTCGAGCCGCTCGACCTCCTCGGGTGACATGCCCGTGGGAAGGCACAATTCGCGCATGTTGCAGTGCGAACAGGCGACCTTCAGCTGGACCAGGGTGAATGTCTTTGGGGAGTGATTCACTTTTCGAGGGAAATCCGTTGTTGATCCACGTCAAAACGTCCAAGGCATGACATCGGCACGATTGGACTCGATGCTTGCCATGCCAGCCACCCAACTCCATAACGCCCCGGGCATTTCCGCCGTACTCGATCTTGAGTTGGTACGGCGCTTCGACAAACTCGGGCCGCGCTATACATCTTACCCCACCGCCGACCGCTTCATCGAGGCCCGCGGCGCGGAGTCGCTCGACCAGGCGCTGCGCACACGCGCCGGGGGTGGGATCCGGCAACCCCTCTCATTGTACGTTCACCTGCCGTTTTGCGCGTCCCCGTGCTTTTATTGCGCCTGCAACAAGGTGATTACCCGCGACCGTTCGCGCGCCACGCGCTACCTTGGCTACCTGTCGCGGGAAATGGAGCTCCAGGCCGCGCTGCTGGGGGATGAAAGGCGCGTCCAGCGCATGCACTGGGGAGGCGGCACCCCGACCTATCTCGACGCCCACGAACTGAAGGTGCTGGTCGAGATGATCCGCGGCCATTTCCACCTCGAACCCGAGGGAGAGTATGCCATCGAGATCGACCCGCGCACGGCCTCGGACGAGACCATGGCGCTGCTGGCGGACCTCGGCTTCAACCGCGCGAGCTTCGGAGTGCAGGACTTCGACCCGGTGGTGCAGAAGGCAGTGAACCGGATGCAGGGTTTCGAGATGACGCGCGACCGCATCGAGGCGGCACGCAAGGCGAAGTTCAAGTCCGTGAACCTCGACCTGATCTACGGGCTGCCCAAGCAGACGCTGCAGGGGTTCTCGCAGACGCTCGAGCAAGTCGTCTCCCTGAGGCCGGACCGCATCGCGCTGTACAGCTATGCGCACCTGCCGGATCGATTCAAGCCGCAGCGCAGGATCGTCGAAGTCGAGCTTCCCAGTGCCACGGAAAAGCTGTCGATCCTCGCGCGCGCGATCGAGCGCTTCGAGCAGGCCGGTTATGTATACATCGGGATGGACCATTTCGCGCTGCCCGACGACGAACTCGCGCGCGCCCAGCGGATGGGCAACCTGATCAGGAACTTCCAGGGCTACAGCGTTGGGCCGGACGGTGACCTGGTCGGGATCGGGGTTTCGTCGATCGCGAAGGTGGGAACGACCTACTCGCAGAACGAACGCGAACTTGGCGCCTATTACGATGCGCTGGACCGGTCCCGGCTGCCGGTTGCCCGCGGATTCGAGATGGGGCCCGAGGACATGCTGCGCCGTTCCGTGATCATGGCATTGATGTGCCAGTTCGAAGTCTCTATGGAGGCGATCTCGACCGCATGGCTGGTCGAATTCAGGGAGCGCTTCGCTCCCGAGCTCGCCGATCTTTCCGAGTACGTGGCGCTCGGGCTGGTGGTCATCGACCACGACTCGATCACGGTGACGCCTCGCGGGCGGTTCTTCGTTCGCTCCATCGCGAGCGTCTTCGACCGCTACCTGCGCGACGACCGTTCCCGCACCGCCTACTCGCGGATCATCTAGCGGCGATCCCCTCCCGGATTGAGGCGCCGGGCGAACGTGCCGACCACCTTCCCTCCCTCGCCGAACATCACCGAGTACTCCGACGCGTAGCCCCAGTCGTCCTGGAAGCGATAGTCCCAGGAAACCTGCCCCACATTCGCGAACTGCATCTCGCGCCAGGGAGGCCCGATGAGCGCGCCGACCTGCGCGCCGTCCATGCCGCGCTGGATGCCTGCGAGATGGTCCGAATCGAGTACCTGCTCGAACTTCACCAGAACTCCCTTGGCGTTGAAACGCGCCATCCAGGTCTGTTGCCCCATCGGACCGGTCGGATACGCCCACGACTCGCCGCCGTCGGGCGCGGGATAGGTCTTGCCCGGCGCGCCGAGGGAGGCGCGAACTTCCGGCTGCGTCGTCGAGCCGGGCACAAAGCCGGCGCCCGGCTTGAGGCTGCAGGCTGCAACGAGCGCTGCCATGAAAAACAGGGCGGGAACAAAGCGTCGCATCTTCGCATCTCCTCGCAGCACGGCGCCCGGATTCGGCGGCAGCAAGTCAATATTACTACCGCCCCGCATGCCGGGAAGACGCGGCGACGAGACCTGCTGAAGAAAGAAAAAGGGTTGGCGCAATCGCCAACCCTTCGGGACAAATGGTGGGCCGTGAAAGATTCGAACTTTCGACCAACGGATTAAGAGTCCGCTGCTCTACCAACTGAGCTAACAGCCCACGGGAAAAGACCAATTCGAATTGGTAGGGCGTACAAGATTCGAACTTGTGACCAACGGATTAAAAGTCCGCTGCTCTACCAACTGAGCTAACGCCCCGGAAAGCCGGACATTATAGCGTTCGGCCATTTTCCGGTCAATTTGGAGCAGGTCGAAATCACCCCTCGCGCAACATCCGCCAGTACTGGAACTTCATCGTCATCGCCGAGCCGGCCACGATCGCGGCGAACGTGAGGATCGAGCCCAGCGCCAGCGTGGAAAAACCGGTGATTCCCTGCCCGATGGTGCAACCGAGCGCGGTAACGCCGCCGAAACCCATGAGGACGCCGCCGATGATGTGGTTGCCCGTGTCCTCGGCCGAGGCAAAGCCCTCCCAACGGAAGGTGCGTGAGGCCAGGGCATAGGCCATCGACCCGGCAATGATCCCCAGTGCCGCCGCCACGCCGAACGTAACGCCGAGCGACTTGTCGCTCCACAGCATCAGCAATTCGAGCGGTAGCCGGCAGGCGCCGTGAACGAAAGGGATTCGATGGTCCTGCTGTTGGTGCCGAAGAACGTGTTCTCGAGCGTCTCGGGATTCTCCGCCGTAGCCGAGATGCCCGGTGACATACCAGCCCGGCCACGACGGTCAGGCCGACGACGATGCCGCCGGCCACCTGCTCGCGGCTTGTCGCGGAACTCGCGATCCTTGAAGACAAATGCCAGCAGGCCGAGGGACGCCAGCCCGGCAACCAGCAGCTGCATCGTGCGCAGGTCGGTTCCCGCAAGGCGCGCCGCAAGCGTGGGCAGGTCCTGTTGCGCGATGCCGCGCGCGGCAAGATCGACTGCCACCGGATCGAGCGCCGTGGTGCGCCAGATCGCAAACAGGCCGTTCAAGCGTCATGTAGGCCGCGATGCCGAGGAACGCCAGCACCACCAGCGACTTCAGGCTTCCTGCGCCGATGCGCACCAGCGTCTTGCTGCCGCAGCCCGATCCAAGCGTCATGCCGACGCCGAAAAGCAGGCCGCCGACGAGATACGACAGCCAGATGAAGTTCGGGCGCACGTAATAGGATTTCGACAAGTCGACCTGCCCGGTCAATTGCAGGGCGTAGGCGCCGATGATCGCCACCGCGATCGACAGGAGCCACATGCGCATGCGTCCCCAATCGCCCCATGTTGACGACGTCGGAGACCGCGCCCATGGTGCAGAAATTGACGCGATTGGCCACGGCGCCGAAGACGAAGGCCAGGCCGAAGCCGCACCAGGCGACCAACGCCGGGAGATTCGAGGCAGAACCAGGCACGAGGCGATCCTTGCGGTAGCGAACCCGCATTTTACGGCGTCAAGCGCCCTTCAAGGAAACGGCTGCGCAAGCTTGCCGGAAAAGCGGCACAGGCCGCGTGGCCTCAGGGCGTGTAGCGCGTCGGGTCGGCAATCCCGGCGCAGGCAAAGCCTTCGCTGCGAAGCCTGCAGGAGTCGCACTCGCCGCAGGCCCTGCCCCCGTCATCCGCCTGGTAGCACGAGACGGTCATCGCAAAGTCGACGCCAAGCGCAATGCCGCGGCGGATGATCTCGGCCTTGGCCAGGTGGATGATCGGCGTGTGGATCGCGAGCGGCGAGCCTTCCACCGCGCGCTTCGTGGCGAGGTTGGCCATGCGCTCGTAGGCCTCGATGTATTGCGGGCGGCAATCCGGATAGCCGGAATAATCGACGGCATTCATGCCGGCGAAGATATCGTCGGCGCCGAGCCACTTCGGCCAGCGCCAGCGCCAGCGAGAGGAAGATCGTGTTGCGCGCCGGCACGTAGGTGACCGGGATGCCGCGCCGAAGGCGCGGTCGGCACAGCTATGGAAAGGTCGGTCAGCGCCGAGCCGCCGAACTGGCGCAAATCGAAGCAATCGTGCGGTGCGAGGCGGCGCCGAGTGCCGCAGCGACCTTCGCCGCGGCTTCCAGCTCGACCCGGTGGCGTTGTCCATAGTCAACTGACAGGGCATGGCACTCGAACCCATCGGCACGGGCAATGGCCAGCACGGTGGCCGAATCGAGGCCTCCCGAAAGCAGGACGATCGCCGGACGCACTGGCGGGCCCTAGCGCTTCAGCGCCGCGAGGCGGGTGCGCGCCTTGCCCGCAGCCTCGGAGGCGGGAAACCGGGCGATGATGTCCTCCAGCGTATTGCGCGCCGAACCGACGTCGCCCTGCTCCGCCTGCACCGCCGCGATCGCCAACATTGCATCGGAGGCCTTGGGCGACTGCGGATAGTTCTTCAGGAGCGCCTCCTGGACCGCGATGGCGTTCTTGTAGTCCTTCAAGTTGGCAAAGCTGATGCCGATCCAGTACTCCGCATTCGGCGCCAGCTGGCTCTGGGGATACTCGAGCACGAAGGCGCGAAACGCATTGATCGCGCCGGCGAAATCATTCTTGCGAAACAGGTTGGAAGCCGCGTCGTAGCTGCGCATCTCCTGCGCCTGCAGCTGCGCAGGCGTCTTCGCGGGCGCGCTCGCCGCCACCGGCGCCGGAGCTGCGGCAGCCGTCGCCGCCACGGGGGCTGCGTCGGCGGCTGCCGCGGGCGCCGAGCCCGGCGCAGGCGCCGCTCCGCCCTCCAGCCGGCGCATGCGCGAGTCGAGATCGAGGTAGAAGTCACGCTGCTTCTTCTGCAACTGGTCGTTCTGGTTCGCCAGCACCTCGATCTGCCCGCGCAAGCGGGCGACCTCGGCGTTCAGCGCCTCGATCTGGCGCAGCAGCTCGACCACGCCGATGTTGCGCACGCTCTCCTCGATCCGGCCGAGGCGCGCATCCGTTTCGCGCGCGAACGCCTGTTGCTCGCGCTTCGCCTCGTCGATGCGCTTGCGCGCCTCCTCGTCGTCGAAGAGGGCTGCATGCGCCTGCCAGGCCACCGCCAGCGCAGCAGCGGCCGCGAAGCTGCGGAGCCTATTCACCCTTGTATTTCAATTCGGTCCGGCGGTTCTTTGCCCACGACGCTTCGTCATGGCCGCCTTCCGCGGGCTTCTCCTCGCCGAAGGAGATGATCTCGATGCGCCCTTCCTGGACTCCGAGCACGACGAGGATCTTCTTCACCGATTCGGCGCGGCGGTTGCCCAGCGCGAGGTTGTACTCGCGGCTGCCGCGCTCGTCGGTATGGCCCTCGATGCGCAGGCTGGCCGAGCGGTTCTCGGTCAGGTACTTCGCATGCGCCTGGACCATCGCCGGTATTCATCCTTGACCACGTTCGAATCGAAGTCGAAGTAGATCACGCGGGTGGACAGGATGTTCTTCGGATCCTTGAGCGGGCTCACCGTGATCGGCGTCGTCGTCGTCGGCGTCGTGGTGGTCGTCGTCGTGGCCGTGGTCGGCGGCGGCGTCGTGCGATCCGTGACCGGCGCGGGATCTTCCTTCTTGTCCGTCGAGCTGCATGCCGCGAGCGCGAGCGCTGCGATGACTGCCATCAGTGCCTTCTTCATGAGCCTGCTCCTCCTGCTTGTGAATCGTTCATCGGATCCTGCTCCTGCCCGCCAATCAATTCGTTGCAAACGGTCCCCATGCCGGGTCGCGCACATCGCCGGCGGAAGAGGAAAGGCGCTGCTTGACCCGCCCGTCGCTCGACACCGCCGCCAATTGCCCCCGCCCGCCTGCCTGGGTCTCGTAGAGGATGATCTTGCCGTTGGGCGCGAAGCTCGGGCTGTCGTCGAGCGCGCTGTCGGTGAGCACGAGCACCTGCCCCGTGGCGATTTCGAGCAGGGCCACCCGGTAGCGCCCGGCTTCGCGCTGCACGAACGCGAGCGACTTGCCGTCCGGGCTGAAGCGCGGCGAAACGTTGTAGGCGCCTTCGAAAGTCAGGCGCTGCGCGCTGCCCCCGTCGATCGGCATGCGGTAGACCTGGGGGCTGCCGCCGCGGTCGGAAACGAAGGCGATCGACTGGCCATCAGGGGCGAACGCCGCCTGCGTATCGATCGCGCTCGTCTCGGTCAGGCGCCTCGCCGTGCCACCCGCGACCGGGACAAGGTAGAGCTGCGATGTTCCGTCCTTGGTGAGCGTCACGACCAGAGACTTGCCGTCGGGAGACCAGGCCGGCGCGCTGTTGTTGCCGAAGAAATCCGCCACCACCCGCGTCGTTCCCTGCGCCAGGTTCTGCACCACGACGATGGGCTTCTTGCTTGCGTACGATACATAGGCGAGCTGGCTGCCGTCCGGGGACCAGGACGGCGATATGATCGGCTCGTTGGAAGCAAGCACCGTCTGCGCGTTGGCGCCGTCCGCATCTGCCACCTGCAGCTCGAAGCGCGTCCCGCGCTTCACGACGTAGGTGATCTTGGTGGAGAACACGCCCCTGTCGCCGGTGAGCTTCTCGTAAACCACGTCGGCGATGCGGTGCGCGGTGGCGCGCAACCCGCTGGCCGCGACCACGTACGAAAAGCTTGCGAGCTGCGATTGCTTCTGGACATCGAACAGGCGAAAGCGGACTTCGAGCCGCCCGTCGGCAAGCGGCTCGATCTTGCCGATGACGAGCGCTTCGGCGCCACGCGTCGACCAGTCGACGAAATTCACCTGCGAGGGCTCGGAAGGAAGCGGGCTCACGCCAAGCGCGTTGACGAGCCGGAAGAGGCCCGTACGCGCAAGGTCTGCGCCGATCACTTCGCTTACGGCCAGCGGCATGCCGGCCTCGCCCGCCATGGCCACCACCGCGATCGGCAGCTGCCGGCCTGCCTGCGTGGTCATTTCTATCGTGAGCTGGGCGCGGGAGGCCAGCGACGCGAGCGCGAGGAGCAGGGAAAAAGAGAGCAGGCGTAGTGTCATGTGGCTAGCGTTCGTGTTCGATGATCAGGTTGAGTTCCCGGAACTGCGGAAAAAGTTCCGGGTTGGGCGGCAATGGCAAGGGCTGGGCGGAACGGATGCCGCGCTCGAGCGCTTCATCGAAAGCGCGGTTGCCGCTCGATCTCACCAGCGTGGCGAAGAGTACCTCACCGGTCGGCAGCAGCGTCAACTTGAATTCCGCCCTCGGCTTGCCCGACACGTTGTCGGGGATATTGGATCGACTCCGGATTTTAGCAACGATCCTGCCCTTGTACTCGTCGATGATCGACTGTTGCGCCGCACGCGCGGCCTCGGTCTTCCTCGCATCGGCCGCCGCTGTCTCCGATTTGAGACGCTCCTCGGCCTTCTTGCGCTCGTCGTCCTTCTTCCTGCGCTCTGCATCCGCCTTTTCCTGATCTCGCTTCTTCTTCAACTCTTCCTGCTTCTTGTCCTCTTCGCGCTTCAGGCGCTCGAGCCTTTCCTTCTCCTGCTTCTGCTTCAGGGCGATGTCGGGTTTCGGTGGCTCGGGCTTCACCTCCGGTTTGGGAGGCACCGGCTCGGGCTTCGGCGGCACCGGATCGGGCTTGGGCGGCTCGACCTTCGGCGGCTCCGGTTCAGGTGCGGGCTTGGGGGGCGGGGCCTTGCCAACCGGAAGCTTGTCCCACAACTCGGCCACCAGCGGCGGCGTGGGCTTGCTCTGCCAGGACACGCCGAAAAAGATGAGCGCGAAGAATAGCCCGTGGACCAGGACGGCAAGCGTGATCGCCCGGAGCCGGCCGGGCTGGGCTTGGCGCTCGCCGCCGGGCGTGCTCACGCGCTCAGGGTCCTCCCGCAGGGCGGGCGAGCAGGCCGACCCGCCTGACCTGGTTTTGCTGCAGCAGGTCCATCACCTTCAGCACCTCTTCGTAGCGCACCGCCTTGTCGCCGGCGATCACCACGGCCTGGTCCGGATTGGCACGCTGGCTTGCGCGGATCATCTCGACCAACTGCGCGCGCTTCACTGCCGTCTCCTCCGTCGACTTGCCGCGATCGACGACCGCCAGTTCGCCGCCCGCCTTGATGCGCACTTCCAGCGGAGCCACGGCGGGGTTGAGCGACTGCCCGACCTGCGGCAGGTCGATCTGCCCGGGATTGATGAGCGGCGCCGACACCATGAAGATGATCAGCAGCACCAGCATCACGTCGATGTAGGGCACGACGTTGATCTCGGCCATGGAGCGGCGCTGGCGCGGCATCTAGGGCCGGTCCTGGAGCTGCGCCTGCCGCTGCAGGATGTTGGACAGCTCCTCCATGAAGCTCTCGTAGCGGATCGCCAGCCGGTCGATGTCGTGCGTGAAGCGGTTGTAGGCGACCACCGCGGGAATCGCCGCGAAGAGACCGATGGCGGTCGCGATCAGGGCTTCGGCAATTCCCGGCGCCACCTGCGCCAGCGTCGCCTGCGCCACGTTGGAAAGGCCCCGGAACGCGTTCATGATTCCCCACACCGTGCCGAACAGGCCCACGTACGGGCTGACCGAGCCTACCGTCGCGAGGAATGAGACATGCGACTCGAGGGTGTCCATCTCGCGCTGGTAGGTCGCGCGCATGGCGCGGCGCGTGCCGTCCATGAGCAGGCTCAGGTCGGCGCCGGCGCGGCCTTTCAGCTTGAGGAACTCCTTGAAGCCCGCCTCGAAGATGCGCTCCATGCCCGCGGCCTCGTAGCGCCCGCCCGAGGCGCGCTGGTAGAGGCCGACAAGGTCGGAGCCGCTCCAGAACTCGCGCTCGAATGCGTCGGCCTGCGCCCTCGCCCGCCGGATGCCGAAAAGCTTCAGGAAGATGTAGGTCCAGGAATAGAGCGACGCCAGGACCAGGAGCAGCATGACGAGCTTCACGACGATGCTCGCGTTGGCGATCATCGAGACGATCGTCAGGTCGTGGGTCACCAGCATCGGGTTGCTCCGGGTTCGGGTATCAAGCGGCAGCCTCCATTTTCCTCTTCAATGCCTCGGGGATCTCAACCGGCTTGAATCCCTCCGCCGTGACGCAAGCCACGGTCACCCTGGCCCGCAGGAGCACTTCGCCCTCGCGGCGGATCTCCTGCTGGAACACGCAGCGCACCTTGCCCAGCGACTCGACCTGCACGCTTACCGCGATGGCATCGTCCAGCCGGGCGGGCTTCACGAACTCGACCGCCATCGAACTGACGACGAACACGATCCTGTGCACGCGCCCCAGCGCCTGGTGGTCGAAACCGAGATGCCGCAGCCATTCCGTCCGGGCGCGCTCCAGGAACTTGAGGTACTCGCCGTGATAGACCACGCCGCCTGCGTCGGTGTTCTCGAAATAGACCCGCACCGGGAAGGAATAGACGAAAAGTTCCGGCTGCAGGGCCGGCTTGACGGCGATCTTGCTCACGGGAACAGCTCTCCTTCCACCGGGCCGGGACCGCCGCTGATGCCGAAGTGCTGGTAGGCGAGCGCGGTGGCGATACGCCCGCGCTGGGTGCGTTGCAGGTAGCCCTGCTGGATCAGGAAGGGCTCGAGCACGTCCTCGATGGTGTCGCGCTCCTCTCCTATCGCCGCGGCGAGGTTCTCGACCCCTACAGGGCCTCCCGCGAATTTCTCCATGACCGCGAGCAGGAGCTTGCGGTCCATCATGTCGAGCCCGACGACGTCGACGTCGAGCATGCGCAGGGCGAGGTCGGCCACATCGCTCGTGACCCGCCCGTCGGCCTTGACCTCGGCAAAATCGCGCACGCGCCTGAGCAGGCGGTTGGCGATGCGCGGGGTCCCGCGCGAGCGCTTCGCGATCTCGAAGGCGCCGTCCTCCGCGATCTCCACCTTGAGCAGCCGCGCCGAGCGCGTCACGATCTGCTTCAGTTCGGACGCCGAGTAGAACTCCAGCCGCGCGACGATCCCGAAGCGATCGCGCAGCGGATTGGTGAGCATGCCGGCACGCGTGGTCGCGCCGACCAGCGTGAACGCAGGGAGGTCCAGCTTGACCGAGCGCGCCGCCGGGCCTTCGCCGATCATGAGGTCGATCTGGAAGTCCTCGAGCGCCGGGTAGAGGATTTCCTCCACGACCGGATTCAGGCGATGGATCTCGTCGATGAACAGGACGTCATTGGGCTCGAGGTTGGTGAGGATCGCGGCAAGGTCGCCGGCGCGCTCGAGCACCGGACCCGAAGTCGAGCGCAGGTTCACGCCCATCTCCCGGGCGATGATGTGCGCGAGAGTCGTCTTGCCCAGTCCCGGCGGGCCGAACAGCAATGCGTGATCGAGCGGTTCCTTGCGCTGCCGGGCGGCGGAAATGAATATCGAGAGCTGCTCCCGGATCTTCTCCTGGCCGACGTACTCGTCGAGCTGGCGGGGGCGAAGCGCGCGCTCCTCGCCCTCTTCGAGCGGGGAGGCGGGGCTGCCTGCAATGAGGCGATCGGTCTCGATCACGGCTTGGCCAGGGACTTGAGTGCCTGCCGGATCGCGTCTGCGAGCGGCAGGTCGGGCGGCAGTTGCCTGATGGCAGCCGACGCCTCGCGGTCATTGTAGCCGAGCGAGAGCAGCGCATTGAGGACATCGCTGCCGACGCTCTTGCCCGGCGCGCTCGCCGCAGCGACGGCGCCCAGCTTGTCGCGCAATTCGAGCACGATGCGCTCGGCCGTTTTCTTGCCGATGCCCGGGACCTTGGTGAGCCGCGCCGCGTCCTCGCTTGCCACCGCGACGGCGAGGTCGTCCGTGGAGAGCCCGGAGAGCACCGCGAGCGCCACTTTCGGCCCCACGCCGTTCACTTTCAGCAATTGGCGGAATGCCGCGCGTTCCTTTTGCGTGAGGAACCCGAACAGCAGGTGGGCATCGTCGCGCACGACCATGTGCGTGAACAGCTCCACCGCCTCGCCCGCCCGCGGCAGGTTGTAGAACGTGCTCATCGGCACGTCGATCTCGTAGCCCACGCCATGCGCGATGACCACCAGCTGCGGCGGATTCTTCTCGACAAGCATCCCGGCGATTCTTCCGATCATCGACCAGTCCCCATGCTCATGAAAGGCGTCCCTTGCGCACCCGCATTCCCCGAGTGGCAAGCTGGCCCATTCCCAGGCCGCCATGCGCGTGGCAGATGGCGCAGGCTAGCGCGTCGGCGGCATCGGGGCTCGGGATCCCCGAGAGCTTGAGCAGGCGCTTCACCATTTCCTGGACCTGCTCCTTCCTTGCGTGCCCCTGCCCCACGACCGCCTGCTTCACCTGCAGCGCAGTGTATTCCGCCACGGCGAGGCGGTGCAGCACTGCCGCGCAAATGGCCGCTCCACGCGCCTGTCCCAGCAGCAGGGTGGACTGGGGGTTCACGTTCACGAAGACCTTCTCCACGGCCACCTCCTCGGGCGCATGGGCCTCGATCACCTCGGCGAGGCCTTCGAGGATGGTCTTAAGCCGCGCCGGGAGTTCCCCGGGCCTGGTACGGATGCACCCGCTGGTCACATAAGCCAGTTGCGTGCCGCGCTTTTCGATCACGCCGAAGCCGGTGACCGTGAGGCCGGGATCGATGCCCAGGATCCTCATGCGGCGCCCTCTTCCGGAAACACCATCGCGTACATGCACGCGTCGGCGAGGCGTCCCGTGACGTCCCGGCGACGATTTCGCATCACCCCTTCGAGCGAGAATCCCGCCTTTGCCGCCACTCGGCGGCTGGCAAGGTTGCGCGCGTCCGACGTGATCTCGATGCGATGGGCGCCGAGGTGCGCCCGGGCAAAGGCGGCCAGGCCGATGGTGGCTTCGGTCGCGAACCCGCGCGCGGTGCGGGAGCTCCGCGTCCAGTAGCCGATCTCGAACTTCGGCACATCCCAGTCGATCGTGTGCAGGCCGCCCTTGCCGACGAACTCCCCGCCATCGCGGTCGAAAAAGCAGAAATCGAGGATCTCGCGCGCCAGCCACTTCTCGCGGGCGCCGCGGCAATGCGCCGCGGAATCCCCGGCGCTCGGCACAGGGTGGGTCCAGGGCATCCACGGCAGCAATTCCGGGAGGGACTCGATGACGGCCTCGTGAACCGCATGTTCGTGGCAGTCACGCGTTGCGCGAAGCTGAAGGCGAGGCGTCTCGATCGCTTCGGGGATCTCGAGCTTGAGCGCGCCAACGAGGCCGGCGGCCATCAGTCCCCTTCTATCACCGCAGTGGTATAGACGTCCTGGACATCGTCGAGGCCCTCGATCGCGTCGAGCAGCCTTTGCATCCTCGCCGCATCGTCTCCCGAGAGCACGGTCTCGGTGGCGGGCTTCATCGTGACTTCGGCAAACTCCGACTTGAAGCCGGCCTTCTCGAGCTTCGCGCGAACGTCGGGGAAGTCATAGGGCCCGGTGAGGACTTCGATCGATCCATCCTCGCTGGCAACCACGTCCTCGGCGCCGGCGTCGAGCGCCGCCTCCAACAGCCTGTCCTCGCTGGTTCCGGGCGCGAACACCAGCTGGCCGCAATGCTTGAACAGGAACGCAACCGAGCCGTCGGTGCCCATGTTCCCGCCGTGCTTGCTGAAGGCGTGCCGCACGTCGGCGACGGTGCGCACGCGATTGTCGGTGAGGCAGTCGACCATCACCGCCGCGCCGGCGATCCCGTAGCCTTCGTAGCGGATTTCCTCGTAGGTCACGCCTTCCAGGTCACCGGTGCCGCGCTTGATCGCGCGCTCGATGTTGTCCTTCGGCATGTTGTTCTCGTTGGCCTTGTCGACCGCGAGGCGCAGCCGCGGGTTCATGGCGGGATCTCCCCCGCCCATGCGCGAGGCAACGGTGATTTCCTTGATCAGGCGGGTGAAGACCTTGCCGCGCTTTGCATCCTGGCGTCCCTTGCGGTGCTGGATGTTCGCCCACTTGCTGTGACCTGCCATCGGCTTCGCTGTCGTTACAGTTTTCGAAGGCGTAATGGTAACATTCGAGGCATTCCCCCCTCAGGAAAAACACCCCCGTGCCGCACCCGCTGCTCGTCGCAAAAACGGCGAAACTCGAACTGGCCCTGCTTCCCGCAATGGGCAATCGACACGGCCTGATCGCCGGCGCGACCGGCACCGGCAAGACGGTGACCCTGCAAACGCTCGCCGAGCAGTTCAGCGCGATCGGCGTGCCGGTGTTCATGGCGGACGTGAAGGGCGACCTTTCCGGGCTGGCGAAGAAGGCGGGCGATGGCAACAAGAAGGTCGCCGAGCGGGTGAAAGAGCTCAAGCTCACCGACTGGCAACCGACTGCGTTCCCGGTGACCTTCTGGGACGTGTTCGGCGAGCAAGGCCATCCGGTGCGCACGACGGTTTCCGAAATGGGGCCGCTGCTCCTCGCGCGCATCCTGAACCTGAACGACACGCAGGAAGGCGTGCTCACGGCGGTGTTCAAGGTTGCCGACGACAACGGCCTGCTGCTGCTCGACCTGAAGGACCTGCGCGCCGCGCTGCAGTTCGTCGGCGACAGCGCCGCGCAGTTGAAGACGCAGTACGGCAACATTTCCACCGCCAGCGTCGGGGCCATCCAGCGCGGGCTCCTCACGCTGGAATCGCAGGGCGGGGAGAAGTTCTTCGGCGAACCGGCGCTGGCGCTGGACGACCTCATGCAGACCGACTCCGAAGGCCGGGGCGTGGTCAACATCCTCGCCTCGGACAAGTTGCTGGCCAGTCCGCGCGTCTATTCCACGCTTCTCCTGTGGCTGCTCTCGGAACTCTACGAAAACCTTCCCGAGATCGGCGACCCCGACAGGCCCAAGCTGGTATTTTTCTTTGACGAAGCCCACCTGCTGTTCAACGAGGCGCCCAAGGCGCTGCTGGAAAAGATCGAGCAGGTGGTGCGCCTGGTCCGCTCCAAGGGCGTGGGCGTGTATTTCATCAGCCAGAATCCCCTCGACATTCCCGATACCGTGCTCGGCCAGTTGGGCAACCGGGTCCAGCACGCGCTGCGCGCGTTCACGCCTCGCGACCAGCAGGCGGTCAAGTCGGCCGCGACGACTTTCAGGCAGAACCCCAAGCTCAAGGTCGAAGAAGTCATCACGCAACTCGCCGTTGGCGAAGCGCTGGTGTCTTTCCTCGACGAGAAGGGACGGCCCACCGTCGTCGAGCGTGCGTTCATCGTGCCACCCCGCTCCCAGATCGGGCCGGTGAGCGCGGAGGAGCGGCGCAAAGTCATGGACGGCTCGATCGTCGCCGGCCACTACGAAAAGGCGGTGGACCGGGAATCCGCATACGAGAAGCTCAAGGGGCGCGCCGGGGAAAAGACCGAGGGCAACGCGTCTGCAGGAGGCCTGGGCGGCATCCTCGACACGCTCGGGATGGGCGGCGGCGCCACGAAGGGCCGCACGCGGGAAAGTCCGGTCGAGGCGATGGCAAAGAGTGCGGCGCGCGCGATGGGCAGCGAGGTAGGCAGGCGCATCATTCGTGGCGTGCTGGGCGGCATCTTTGGCGGCAAGCGCTAGCCGGACGGAACCAAGGGGGAGCGATGGCGAAGACCGGGGAAAGGCGCAACCAGATCCTGCACGCGTTGGCCACGATGCTCGAGCATCCGAAGGGCGAGCGCGTCACCACGGCGCTGCTTGCGGCCAGGCTCGAGGTTTCCGAGGCCGCCTTGTACCGGCATTTCGCGAGCAAGGCGCAGATGTTCGAGGGCTTGATCGAGTTCGTCGAGACAACCCTGTTCTCGCTGGTGAACAAGATCCAGGCCGAGGAGCCCGATGGGCTGAAGCAGGTCGAAGCGACGGTGGCCACCCTGCTCGGTTTCGCGCTCAAGAATCCGGGCATGACCCGGGTGCTGATCGGAGACGCGCTCGTGAACGAGGACGAACGCCTGCAGGCGAGGGTCAACCAGTTGATCGATCGACTTGAGGCGAGCCTCAGGCAGAGCACCCGGCTTGCCGTCACCGAAGGCAAGCTCCCGGCGGACTGGGACGTCAACGGCTATGCCAACGCGCTGGTCGATTTCGTGATCGGCCGCTGGCACCAGTTTGCCAAGAGCGGCTTCAAGCGCTCGCCGATGGACGGCTGGCCCCAGGCCTGGCGAATCTTCAGCGCCTGAAATCCGTTCCCGGGTCCACGCGCCGGCCGAAGATGCAAGACGACGAACTGCCGGAGCTGCAAACCGAGCGCCTGGTCCTGCGTCATTCGCGTCCCGGGATGGAGGAGGCGATGGCCAGCTTCCTTGCCGAGAATGAAGCCGGGCATTTCGACCGGTGGAGCCCGCCGCTCGCGCCCGCGTTTTTCACCGCGGCGTTCTGGGAAGGAAGGCTGAGGCAGGAGGTCGATGACTTCCACCGCGACGTCGCCGTGCGCTTCGTGATGCAACTGCGCGCTGACGAGGCGCGCATCGTCGGCAGCTTCGGCTACACCCAGGTCTTTCGCGGCCCATTCCAGGCCTGCTACCTCGGCTTCAAGATCGCCCGGTCCTGCGAAGGCAAGGGATTGATGCGGGAAGCGTTGCAGGCCGGCAACGCCTTCATGTTCTCGGGCAGGCGCGTGCACCGCATCATGGCCAACCACGTTCCGGACAACGGGCGCAGCGCGGCCTTGCTGGCGCGCCTGGGATTCGAGCGAGAAGGCATCGCCCGCGACTACCTCTTCATCAACGGCGCATGGCGGGATCACGTGCTGACCTCCCTCACGAACCCGGGATTCGACCCGGGATGGATCGAGCCCCTGGGCGCCTTGCCGCCGCGCTAGTCCTGCCCTGCGCCAACCTGCGCGAGCAGCGAGTCGAGTCCCGGCACTTCATGGTCGGCGGGATGGAAGTCGATCGCTTCGCAGATGCGCCGGTATTGCGCGAACATGTCCTCGAAGCCCGCGCCCCCGATATTGCAGACCCCGTAGCGGTAGCTGCCCAGCCATTTCATTTCCCGCCTGAGGTCCGCGCCGCGCTTCGGATAGACCATGATGCGCGCTGCCGGATGCGCTTGCCGCAGCGCGCGGACCTGGGCCGCGGAAGGCTGGCGGCGCAGCCCGGCGCCCGTGAAGTCGCGCAGCACGAAGCTCGCCGCGACGCTGCACCGGCCCTGCCTGTGGCGCACTGCGGGATCCTCCCCCGAATCGAGCGCCAGCGCCGCTTCGAACAGGCTGTAACCGTCGACCCGCTCGAACAGGTCGTAGAACTGGCCGGCGGAGCGCGGATTGATCTCGACAACCCGGACAGTGTCCTCGCGCTCATCCCAGATCATCTCGATGTTGAACATGCCGTGGCGAAAGCCGATGCCAGTGACCAGCCTCACCGCAAGCCTCTCCATCCGTTCGAGCACCTGCGCAGGCAGCATCGAGGGGTACTGGAAACGCTGGAAATGGTCGGTGCCGGGATACATCAGCGAGTCCACGGTGCCCAGCATGCGCACCCGGCCCTCGCGCGCGAAGCCGTTGAGCGTCACCTGCCGGCCGGCCATGATCCCTTCGGCGATCAGGTGATAGGGATCGATGGTGTAGGAAGAGCGCGCCTTCATGACATCGCCAAAGGGCTTCACGAGGCGCTTGATGATGGCGCGCTCGAACCACGCAAAGTCGGCGAGCTCCTGCAATCCGCGAAAGTCGTCGACGCGCCTCGCGAGCACCGAGAAGGCCGCCTTCACCGGCTTCACGTAGCACGGATACGGCAGCGGCACATCCTCGCTGCGCGTGAAGTCGAAGGGAATCAGCCCGTAGGCCGGGTTGGCTTCCGGCGCAATCCTGCCGAATGCCTCCCGGGCGTAATACTTGTGCTGCGCGGTCAGGACTGCCTCCAGCGGCGTGCCTGGCAGGCCAAGCTCCGATGACACCAGCGCCGCCGTGACCGGGCCGAACTGCTCGTCGGCGGTCGTGACGGCGGCAAGGCCGGCATGGCGGTACTTCGCCGCGATGCGCCTGGCGAAGGAAAGCGCGTTGAAAGTGAAGAGCCGCGCATTCCCGGGGAAGCGGAACAAGTCGAAACCCTCGAACCGGAAATCGTAGCGGTCGCGAAGGCGTTCGTCCTGCGCGGCAGCGAGGTCCCATTCGTCGGGGAACAGGATGAGGATGCGTTTGCGTTCCAAGCGGGGCCTTTTTCCTTCTCGCGCCATCGATCGGGCCTGCCGCGAGCGGCCCGCCTCTTTTCTGCCTCAGATACGCGCCACCGCTGTCGGCGGATGAGGAGACTCCTCCCGGCCGCGGAAAAACGCGTCCAAGGGGGCCAAACGAACAAAAGGGCCGTCCGAAGACGGCCCCGCGAGCCCTCGAGGCACCGTCAGGTGAGCGTGTCTGCCCAGATGTTGGCCGCCCAGTTCATGGTGTAGCCCATCTCGGGCTCGTTCATGGCGGGGGACACGCCGCCCGCGCCGGGCACGGTCTTCATGGTGCGGTCCTTCTCGTCGTACTTGTGGACCGAGGCGACGTGGATCGCGAGCTTGTTCGACACCGCGCTGTAGCAGGTATTGATGAGGGTGGGCGACGGGTTCGGCGCTTCGCCGTTGAGCAGCGCCACGACGGCCGCGGCGCAGACCTTTCCCTGGTTGTTGGCCATCGTCGCGGACTTCGGCATGAGCGGCGCGATCTGCAGCGAATCGCCGATCACGTGCACGCCCCTGGCCGCCTTCGACTCGTAAGTGAGCCAGTCCACTTCGCACCAGCGCTTGTTCGCCGTGATGAACGGGGCCGCGATCGCCCCGGCCTTCATCGGCGGCAGGACGTTGAGCACCGCTGCCTTCACATCCGAAAACTCGAGCTTTACGGTGTTGTTGCGCCAATCGACATCGACGGCCTTGCTGTTGGGACGGTATTCGATGATGTCCTTGTAGAGCTCGGCCCAGGCCTTCTTGAAGAGCGGCCCTTTCGAAGTGACGTCGGCGTTGGCATCGAGCAGCAGCACCTTGGATTTCGGCTTGGCCACCTTGAAGTAGGCCGCGACCAGGCAGGCGCGTTCATACGGGCCCGGTGGGCAACGGTACGGCGCCTCGGGCATCGAAAGGACGTAGGTGCCGCCATCGGGCATCGCCTCCAATTGCCGGCGCAGGGCTGCGGTCTGCGCTCCGGCCTTCCAGGCGTGCAGCACGTTCGACTGCGCTTCTGCGCTGCCCATCCCGGGCAGGGCTTCCAACATGAAATCGATTCCGGGCGCGACGATCACGCGATCGTAGGAGATCGGGTCGCCGCGGGACAGGCGGACCTGCTTCTTCTCCACGTCGATCGCCGTGGCCGTGTCGCGCACGATTTTCACGCCGTGGCTGCGTTCGAGCCCCGAGTACGGCGTCGTGATCTCGGCCATCGTCTTGAAGCCGCCCAGCACGAAATTGGAAATAGGGCAGGAAACGAAGGCCTCGTTGGGCTCGACGAGGATCACTTCGATGGAGGGATCG
Organism: uncultured beta proteobacterium; assembly: GCA_963849005.1. GTDB lineage: Bacteria > Pseudomonadota > Gammaproteobacteria > Burkholderiales > Usitatibacteraceae > CAWKGC01. The sequence goes on from CAWKGC010000022.1 coordinate 212,473, forward strand.
AGCATGCGAATGTACTTGGCCGCCGTGGCCCCGCCGTAGCCGCCGCCGACAACGACAACGCGCGCCTTGGACGAGCCGGGCATGCCGGCGCAACCGGCCAGGCCGGCCATGGTGGCGCCCGCGGCGCCGGCTTTCAGGAACTGCCTGCGATCGAATCTCATGGGGTTCTCCTCAGCGCGCCTGTTTCGAGAAAAAGTCGGCCATCGCCGACAGCTCCGCATCGGTGTAGCCCTTGGTGAGCTGGTGCATGAGCGTTGCCGGCCTCTTGCCATCCCGGAACTGGGTGAGCATCTCCAGCAGGCTGTCCTTCGGTCGCCCGGCGAGACCGGCCAGCGTCGAGTTCGGTGCGGCATTGCCATTGGTGCCATGGCACGACGAACAGTTGGCCGCCATCGCCCTGACGCCCTTTTCGGACAGGTTGGACGGCGCGAAGCTGGGGGCGGGCGGCGCGGGCTGCTGCGCGAGCGCCGCTCCGGAGGCGAGCGCGAGGCCCGCGAGAATGGCGACGTTGCGGTGGAATCTCATTTGATTGCTCCTGGCAAGGTAGCGGGAAAGGCCGGAAAGGACCCGCCAAGAATACCGCGAAAAAAAGACGCCCGCTCAAAGGCGGGCGTCGATTTCAGGGGGCCCGGGCGGCGTTACCCGGGAACAGGCGTCGCCTCGGGCGAGGCATCGACGGCCATGTCGAGCTTCACCTTTCCCTCGGCGTCGACATCGATCGTGACGCGCCCTCCGGTGGCGAGCTTGCCGAAGAGCAGCTCGTCGGCAAGCGCGCGGCGGACCGTGTCCTGGATCAGCCGCGCCATGGGACGCGCGCCCATCAGCGGGTCGAAGCCGTTCCTCGCAAGGTACTTGCGCAGCGCGTCGGTGAAGACCACTTCGACCTTCTTCTCGTGCAATTGCGCTTCCAGCTGCATCAGGAACTTGTCCACGACGCGCATGATCACTTCCTCGTCCAGCGCCCCGAAGGAGATCACCGCATCGAGGCGGTTGCGGAACTCCGGGGTGAAGAGGCGCTTGATCTCGACCATCTCGTCCCCGGCCTTGTTCTCGTTGGTGAAGCCGATGGCGGACTTCGACAGCCCTTCGGCGCCGGCGTTGGTCGTCATCACGATCACGACGTTGCGGAAATCCGCCTTGCGGCCGTTGTTGTCCGTGAGCGTGCCGTGGTCCATCACCTGCAGCATGATGTTGAAGATGTCCGGGTGCGCCTTCTCGATCTCGTCGAGCAGAAGCACGGAATACGGCTGCTTGGTGATCGCCTCGGTGAGAAGCCCGCCCTGGTCGAAGCCGACGTATCCGGGGGGCGCGCCTATCAGTCGCGAAACCGCGTGGCGCTCCATGTATTCGGACATGTCGAAGCGGATCAATTCCACTCCCATGATGAAGGCAAGCTGGCGCGCGACCTCGGTCTTGCCCACGCCGGTGGGACCGGAGAACAGGAACGAGCCGATCGGCTTCTGGGGATTGCCCAGCCCGCTGCGTGCCATCTTTATCGCCGCCGACAGCGCCTCGATCGCCTTGTCCTGGCCGAAGACCACCGCGCGCAAGTCGCGATCGAGGCTCTTCAGCGCACTGCGGTCGTCGCTCGATACGTTGCGCGTCGGGATCCTCGCGATCTTGGCGATGATCTCCTCGATCTCGGGCTTGCCGATGACCTTCTTCTGGCGGCTCTTGGGCAGGATGCGCTGCAGCGCGCCCGCCTCGTCGATCACGTCGATCGCCTTGTCCGGCAGGTGCCTGTCGTTGATGAAGCGCGCCGAGAGCTCGGCGGCGGTGGTCAGGGCGTTGGCCGTGTACTTCACGCCGTGGTGCGACTCGAAGCGCGACTTGAGGCCGCGAAGGATCTCGACCGTCTCCTGGATCGAAGGCTCGTTCACGTCGATCTTCTGGAAGCGCCGCGAAAGCGCGTGGTCCTTCTCGAAGATGCCGCGGTACTCGTTGTAGGTTGTCGCGCCGATGCACTTCAGCGCGCCCGAAGACAGCGCGGGCTTGAGCAGGTTGGACGCGTCCAGCGTGCCGCCGGACGCGCTGCCGGCGCCGATCAGCGTGTGGATCTCGTCGATGAACAGGATCGCGTTCGGGTTGTCGACCAGCTGCTTCAGCACCGCCTTCAGGCGCTGCTCGAAGTCGCCGCGATACTTGGTGCCTGCCAGCAGGGCGCCCATGTCGAGCGCATAGACCTGCCCCTTGGCGAGGATATCCGGGACCGCGCCTTCGACGATGCGACGCGCGAGGCCCTCGGCGATGGCTGTCTTGCCCACGCCCGCCTCGCCGACCAGCAGGGGATTGTTCTTGCGGCGCCGGCAAAGGATCTGGATGACGCGCTCGAGCTCGGCGTCCCGGCCGATCAGCGGATCGATCTTCCCGTCGATCGCGAGCTGGTTCAGGTGCTGGGTGAAGCTCTCGAGCGCTCCTCCCGGTTGGGCTTCCGCGGTTTCCTGCTCGGTTTCGCCTTCCTCGCGCGGCGCGGACGACGCCGGCGCCTTGGTGATGCCGTGGGAAATGTAGTTCACGACGTCAAGCCGCGAAACCCCCTGCTGGTGCAGGAAATAGACCGCGTGCGAGTCCTTTTCGCCGTAGATCGCCACCAGCACGTTGGCGCCGGTGACCTCCTTCTTGCCGGAGGACTGGACGTGCAGGATGGCGCGCTGGATGACGCGCTGGAAGCCGAGCGTGGGCTGGGTATCGACCTCGCCGGTGCCGGCGACGGTCGGCGTGTGCTGCATGACGAAGTCCGACAGCGCCTTTTTCAGGTCGTCGATCTTCGCCGCGCAGGCCTTCAGCACCTCCGAGGCGGACGGGTTGTCGCACAGCGCGAGCAACAGGTGCTCGACCGTGATGAACTCATGGCGCTTCTGCCTGGCCTCGACAAAGGCCATGTGAAGCGAGACTTCCAGCTCCTGTGCAATCATGTTTTCTCCATCGCGCACTGCAAAGGATGCTGGTGCTGGCGCGAATAAGCTATGACCTGCTCCACTTTCGTCGATGCCACGTCCCGTGGGTAGATTCCGCACACCCCACGACCCTCAGTATGCACTTTGAGCATGATCTGGGTCGCGCGTTCCCTTGGAACGGAAAAGTACAGCAACAGCACCTCCACGACAAACTCCATGGGAGTGTAGTCGTCGTTGAACATGACGACCTGGAACATCGGCGGCGGTTTGGTCTTCGTGGCGCTCGGCTTTACGGCAGCCGAGCCCTGGGATTTGGATGCCATGCTGCGTTCTGCGCGCGCCTCGAGGCGGGGAATTGGGAACGGGACGGATCTAATATGGACAACAGCAGGGGATTTTTCAAGACCCCTCGGCGGTTTCGCCGATCCGGTTCGCCCCTGTTCGGCGCCGGTATTGACTTGCCGGGGTACCGGGCGTAAAAAGCGCGTTGGAGTTTGGCTTCCTGGTATCTGCATCGGCTGTGCTGTGCGGGGCCTCAAGTCCAAACGATGTGCGGGACTCCACCCGTGTCGACATGAGGTAGCAATCGCATGGCAACAGGAACGGTAAAATGGTTCAACGACGCGAAGGGCTACGGGTTCATTACGCCGGATGACGGCAGCGAGGACCTGTTTGCGCACTTTTCGGCAATCCAGATGCAAGGCTTCAAGACCCTCAAGGAAGGGCAGAAAGTGTCCTTCGAAGTGACGCAGGGCCCCAAGGGCAAGCAGGCTTCGAACATCAACAACGCCTGAACCGCGCGACAAAAAGTGGAAAACCCCTGTGGCTCGCGCCACAGGGGTTTTTTTATTGCACCGGCCGCCGTTCCGGCGCCGCCGCTCAGGCCATGCGCCGCTTGAGCTCCCGGTCCACCGCGTCCATGTACTCCTCCGTGGTCAGGTAGGGATGGTCCGGGCGAATGAGGATCGCCAGGTCCTTGGTCATCTTGCCCGATTCCACCACGTCGACGCACACCTTCTCGAGAGTCGTCGCGAAATTGACGACGTCCGGCGTCGCGTCCATCCGGCCCCGGTACTGCAGGCCCCGCGTCCAGGCGTAGATCGACGCGATCGGATTGGTCGAGGTCGGCTTGCCCTGCTGGTGCATGCGGTAATGGCGGGTCACCGTACCGTGCGCCGCCTCGGCCTCAACCGTCTTGCCGTCGGGCGTGGTGAGCACCGAGGTCATCAGGCCGAGGGAGCCGTAGCCCTGCGCGACGGTATCGGATTGCACGTCGCCGTCGTAGTTCTTGCAGGCCCAGAGGTAGCCGCCGCTCCATTTCAGGTTGGAGGCGACCATGTCGTCGATCAGGCGATGCTCGTAGGTGAGTCCCGCGGCATCGAACTTCGCCTTGAACTCCGCGTTGAAGATCTCCTCGAACAGGTTCTTGAAGCGCCCGTCGTATATCTTGAGGATGGTGTTCTTGGTGGAAAGGTAGACGGTGTACTTGCGGTCCAGCGCATAGTTGAAACAGGCGCGGGCGAAGCCGATGATGGATTCGTCCAGGTTGTACATCGCCATCGTGACGCCGGCACCGGGCGCCTTGAACACCTCGCGTTCGATGGCCGGTCCGCCATTGGCGGGCGTATACACCAGCTTCACCGTGCCCGCGCCGTCGAACTTGATCTCGCTGGCGCGATACTGGTCGCCGAACCCGTGGCGGGCCACCACAACCGGCTTGTCCCAATGCTGGACGAGGCGCGGCACGTTCTTGCAGATGATCGGCTCGCGGAATATGGTGCCGTCGAGGATGTTGCGGATCGTCCCGTTCGGGCTCTTCCACATCTGTTTCAGGTTGAATTCCTTCACCCGGGCCTCATCGGGCGTGATGGTCGCGCACTTCACCGCCACCCCATGCTGCTTGGTGGCCATGGCCGAGTCGACGGTGACCTTGTCGTCCGTGGCATCGCGGTGCTCCATGCCGAGGTCGTAGTACTTCAGGTCGATGTCGAGGTACGGCAGGATGAGTTTCTCGCGGATCCGTTGCCAGATGATCCGGGTCATTTCGTCGCCGTCCATCTCCACGACGGGATTCTTGACCTTGATTTTGCCCATGGGTTCTCCTGGAAGGTGCAGTGCGGGGATCGATGTAGAGTGCGGGCTGCAGGCGCCTCCAAGAAGCGCCCGGCCAGCCACAAATTATAACAGACGCCCCTACCCCTTCCGGCCACGCCATGTCGCGCCTGATCGCCTTCAACAAGCCCTGCGGGGTCATTTGCCAGTTCAGCGCCGACGGCAATCGACCGACGCTCAAGGATTTCATCGAAATCCCGTCCGTTTATCCGGCCGGAAGGCTGGACACGGATAGCGAAGGGACTGCTACTGCTCACCGATGACGGCAGGCTCCAGGCAGGCATCTCGCATCCCCGCCACAAGCTTGAGAAGGAGTATTGGGTCCAGGTCGAGGGCCTGGCCGCCGAACGGGCGCTCTTGCGCCTGCGCTCGGCGGGCTGGATCTTGGCGATTTCATTACCGGCCCGGCCATTGGCCGAGGCAATTCCCGAACCGCCCGGGCTGTGGGAACGCATGCCACCGGTGCGCTATCGCAAGTCCATTCCGACGTCGTGGATCAGCCTCGTGATCACGGAGGGCAAGAACCGGCAGGTGCGGCGAATGACTGCTGCGGTCGGCTTGCCGACGCTCAGGCTGGTGCGCGCCCGGATCGGGCCCTGGCGGCTGGACGGCCTGCCTTCCGGGCGCTGGCGCGAGGTCGCGATAACGCCCCCTCCGCCCGAGGAGCCGCAAACCGAAATAAAAGCCAATGAAATCCGTCCGTTACGTGGATGTCAACCTGTGTATAATTTCGCGCGTTAATGCTGGCGACGAGGCTGAAAATAAAACAGCGCAGTCGATGTGTTGATTTCCAACCACTCCACGAGGAATGCCAGAATGAAAAAGCTGTCCGCCCTGATCGCCGCAATGTTCACGACTGCCGCCTTCGCCCAAGCCCCTGCCGCCGCTCCTGCCGCCCCCGCAAAGGCTGCCGAGCCCGCCAAGGCCGCCGCCCCGGCTGCTGCCCCTGCCAAGACGGAAGCCCCGAAAGCCGACGCCACCAAGAAGGCCGACGCTCCCAAGGCTGACGCTGCGAAGACCGAAAAGAAAGCCAAGAAGACCACCAAGAAGCCCGCTCCGAAGAAGGATGCGGCCCCCAAAGCCGACGCTCCGAAGGCTGACGCGCCGAAGGCTGCTGCTGCTCCGGCTCCCGCCGCTGCACCCGCTGCGAAGGCCGAAGCCCCGAAAGCCGACGCGCCGAAGAAGTAATTCGATCGCAACGCGTTCGTGAAAGGCAGGGCATCCGCCCTGCCTTTTTCTTTTTCGCAATGCCGCCATGACCCATCGCCGCAAGATCGTCGTCGGAATGTCCGGGGGAGTCGACTCCTCGGTTGCCGCCTTGCTCCTCAAGCGCCAGGGCCACGAGGTGGTCGGGCTGTTCATGAAGAACTGGGAGGACGACGATGACGACGAGTACTGCTCGACGCGCCAGGACCTGATCGACGCGGTCTCTGCCGCCGAGACGATCGGCATCGAGATCGAGGCCGTCAATTTCTCCGCCGAGTACAAGGACCGCGTGTTCGCGAGCTTCCTCGCCGAATACCGCGCAGGGCGAACGCCCAACCCTGACGTGCTGTGCAATGCCGAGATCAAGTTCAAGGCATTCCTCGACCACGCGCTGGCCCTGGGCGCCGAGGCGATCGCCACAGGCCATTACGCCCGCGTCCGCGAGCGGGAAGGCCGTTTCGAGCTCCTGAAAGGGGTCGATCCTGCCAAGGACCAGACTTACTTCCTGCACCGCCTGACGCAACAGCAGCTCTCGCGAACGCTCTTCCCGATCGGAGACATGCACAAGCGCGACGTGCGGCTCCTGGCTCGCGACGCAGGGCTGGCCAACCACGCCAAGCGCGATTCCACGGGCATCTGCTTCATTGGCGAACGGCCGTTCCGCGAGTTCCTGTCCCGCTACCTGCCGCGTGAACCGGGGCCGATGGTCACGCCCGACGGACAGCTCGTGGGCGAGCACCTCGGCCTGATGTACTACACGATCGGGCAGCGCCAGGGGCTGGGCATCGGAGGCAGGAAGGACGGGGGCGGCGAAGCGTGGTACGTGGCCGGGAAAGAACATGGCGTCCAACGAGCTCGTCGTCGTCCAGGGGCACGAGCACGAGGCCCTGTTCCACAGCCGCCTCGAGGCCGGGGAGGCAAGTTGGGTTGCCGGCATCGCGCCGGACGAGGGCGCCTTCGGGGCGAAGACCCGATATCGCCAGAAAGACGCGCCCTGCACCCTCGCGAACCATTCGCCGGAAGGCTTTGAATTGGTTTTCCAGGCACCCCAATGGGCGATCACGCCCGGCCAGTCCGCCGTGGCCTACCGCGACGATGTCTGCCTGGGCGGCGGCATCATTGCCGCGCGAAGCTGAGGGGACCGGGATTCAGCCGGGCGGCCTGGAAGCAACGAACGAGGGGCGGGCCTCGAGCCGGGCGGCCCACGCCGCGAGGTTCGGGTACTGGGCACGCCAGGCAATCTCCGGCATGCGGAATTCGAGCCAGAGCAGCCCGCAGGCGCAAGCAATGTCGCCGAGCGTCACGCTTTCCCCGCGAAGGCAGGTCTGGCTGCCAAGCTCCCTGGAAAGCGCGGCGATGCCTGCGTCGATCTTGCCGCGCTGGCGCGCCATCCACGCCGCGTCCTGCTTGTCGGGCGTCCGCTTGCGCTCCAGGAAAATCGCGATCCCGGCGTCCGTGATTCCGTCGCCAAGCGACTCGTTGCGCTTGACCAGCGCGCGCGCCATGCCGCCGCCCGGAATGAATGAAGGCGAGCCGATCGGGTCGAGATAGTCGGTGATGACGCTCGAATCGTAGAGCGCAGTCCCGTCGTCGAGCAGCAGGACCGGCACTTTCGTCAGCGGATTGAGCGCCGTGACCGTCGTCGCCTCGCCCCAGACGTTGTCCTCCGAGAATTCGCAGGCAATGCCCTTCTCGGCGAGCATGACGCGCACTTTCCGCACGTACGGGCTGGTTTGCGATCCGACGAGTTTCATGGCTTCTCCTGGAGGCGATTTCGGGCGGCGAGTATAGCACCGGGGACGGGCGCCTCCGGGCGGCCGGGCCGGTTCCCTCATGCTAGAATTTCCCTGCCTTTCGACCGCACATGCCCAGCCCCCTCTCCGCGCTTTCCCCCCTCGACGGCCGCTACGAGCCGAAGGTTCGCGCGCTGCAGCAGTGGTTCAGCGAAGCCGCCCTGATCCGGCATCGCGTGCGGGTGGAGATAGCGTGGCTGAAGGCCCTTGCAGCAGAGCCCGCATTGCGCGTCGGGCCGTTTTCCGCGCCCACCCTGGCCGCCCTCGACGAAGCGGCCACCGGCTTTTCCGGCGCCGACGCCGAGCGGGTCAAGGCAATCGAGGCAACCACGAACCACGACGTCAAGGCCGTCGAGTACTGGCTGCGCGAGCGCTTCGCCGGAAATCCCGAAGTCATGGCAAATGCGGAGTTCATCCATTTCGCCTGCACCTCCGAGGACATCAACAACCTCTCGCATTCGCTGATGATCGAAGGTGCACGCGCGCAGGTGCTGCTTCCCGCAATCGACGGGCTGGAAAAGCGCCTGACCGCTCTCGCGCACGCGCATGCCGGCGTGGCGATGCTTTCGCGAACGCATGGCCAGCCGGCCACGCCGACCACGCTCGGCAAGGAGATGGCCAACGTCGTGCATCGCCTGCGCCGTGCCAGGCAGCGAATGGCGCGCGTCGAGCTTCCCGGAAAGATCAACGGCGCCACCGGCAATTACAACGCCCACGTCTGCGCGTTTCCGGAGGTCGACTGGGCCGCCTTCTCGCAGCGATTCGTGACTTCGCTCGGTCTCGCGTGGAACCCCTATACCATCCAGATCGAACCCCATGACGCGCTCGCCGAGCTGTTCGACGCGACGGCGCGACTCAATACGATCCTCATCGACCTCGACCGCGACGTCTGGGGCTACATCAGCGTCGGCTACTTCAAGCAGAGGGCAAAGGAAGGCGAGGTCGGGTCCTCGACCATGCCGCACAAGGTCAATCCGATCGACTTCGAGAACTCGGAGGGCAATCTCGGGCTGGCCAATGCGTTGCTGCGGCATTTGTCGGAGAAGCTCCCGGTGTCGCGCTGGCAGCGCGACCTCACCGATTCCACCGTCATCAGGAACGTCGGCGTGGCCTTCGGCCATTCGCTGCTCGGCTACGATTCCTGCGGCAAGGGCCTCGACAAGCTCGAGGTCAACCCCGCGCGGCTCGCCGAGGACCTCGAGGCCAACTGGGATGTGCTCGCCGAGGCGGTGCAAACGGTCATGCGCGCGTGCCGCATCGACGGAGCCTACGAGAAGCTCAAGGCACTGACGCGCGGAAGAGGCGGGATCGCCCGCGCCGACCTGCATGCCTTCGTCGCGAAACTCGACCTCCCCGATGACGCGAGGCAACGCCTGCTCGCGCTTTCGCCCGCAACGTACACCGGGCTGGCCGAAAAGCTCGCGCGCGAAATCTAGGCCGGCAGTACCGCGTTTTCGCCGGCTGCGGCAACATCGCCCGTCAGTTCGCCCCCCTCCTGCACCAGCAGCTTGCCGTAGCGGATCTTGCCCTTGACCCGGCCCGTTGCATGCACCACCAGCCGAAGCCGGGCGGTCAGTTCGCCATTGAAGACGCCGCGGATCTCCGCAACGTCGATCACCACCTTGCCGCTGAACGAGCCGTTCTCCGCGATCTGGATCACGCGCGAGTCCATGGTCGCCTCGACCACGCCCTCGACGACCAGCGTGTCGCAATCGTCGATCTCGACCCCCTTCAACTTGATGTTCGGCCCGACGATGAGCTTTGCGCCGGCGTGTTCCTCGCCCCGGGGCAACTCTCCCGCAATCGGGGGCGGCTTGGAGACCACCACGGGGTGCGCCGGCTGGTTCGCCGCGGGATGGGCATGGATGGGGGGCGTCGGCACGCCCTCGCGAAGCGGAGGGCGCAGGTCGCGCTTGCCGAAAAGGGATTCACCGTATTTCATCTGGGGTTCTCCGAAAGAAGCCTGGTGGCAGGGAAACGATCCAGACACTCACGATTCATGCCACATCCGGCCGACCCCTCCTTTCCCTCTCAGGGAAGACCGCCGCGCGGGGGACAGGCAGGGCAAACTGTCGCCATCAGGCAACGGCAAAAACCCGACGAAGGCCGGGAACGGCATGGACAGGCCGTCAGGCCGTGTCTGCGCTGGACGACATCGGACGCAAACCGCCTGTCAACGCGTGCTCGTACAATGCGTTTTGCATTTGCTGCACAACCCACCTAGAGGAGAATCCATGAGGAAAATTGCCACCCTGCTTGCCGCCGCCACCATTGCCCTCGCCGGCATTGCCCTTGCCCAGGACGCGTCCAAGAAACCCGCACCTGCAGCGGCACCTGCAGCAGCACCTGCAGCGGCGCCTGCAGCGGCGAAGCCTGCGGCCGATGCCAAGGCTGCACCGTTGATGGACATCAACAGCGCTTCCGAAAAAGAACTCGCCACGCTTGCCGGCATCGGCGAGGCGCGCGCCAAGGCCATCGTCAAGGGACGCCCTTACAAGGGCAAGAACGAGCTGCTGGACAAGAAGATCGTGCCCGAGAACGTCTACAACGACATAAAGGACAAGATCATCGCCAAGCAGCCGGAAGCGCCGGCAAAGAAGAAATAACCGACCGGATCCCGGACGGCGAAAAGGGCGGCCGAGGCCGCCCTTTTCCTTGGCTCGCGCGACAGGCCTCAGGCGGGCTGGGGGTCGACGCGCTCGTCCTTCGCTGCCATCTTGTTCAGCGCATTGAGGTAAGCCTTGGCGGATGCGACGACGATGTCGGTGTCCGAGCCAAGCCCGTTCACCACCCGCCCGTTCTTCGACAAGCGGACCGTGACTTCGCCTTGAGAATCGGTGCCGGTGGTGATGTTGTTCACTGAGTAGAGCAGCAGTTCCGTGCCGCTGCCCACCAGGCTCTCGATGGCCTGGAACGCCGCGTCGACCGGGCCTGCGCCCTTGGACTCCGCGCGCTTTTCCGTGCCGCCCTCGGAGATCACGATGCGCGCGTACGGCAACTCGCCGGTTTCCGAATGCGCCGTCAACGACAGCAGGCGGAAATGCTCGTGCTCGGGCGTCACGCTTTCGTCCGAGACCAGCGCCTGCAGGTCCTCGTCGAATATCTCGCGCTTCTTGTCGGCGAGTTCCTTGAAGCGGGCAAAGGCCGCGTTGAGCGTCTCTTCCGTGGCGAGCATGATGCCGAGCTCGAGCAGGCGCGCCTTGAAGGCGCTGCGCCCGGAGAGCTTCCCGAGCGAAAGGCGGTTCGCACCCCAGCCCACGTCCTCGGCGCGCATGATCTCGTAGGTTTCGCGGTGCTTGAGGACGCCGTCCTGGTGGATGCCCGATTCGTGCGCAAAGGCGTTGGCGCCCACTACCGCCTTGTTCGGCTGCACGGGATATCCCGTTATCTGCGACACCAGCTTGCTCGCGGGAACGATCTGGGCCGCGTCGATCCGCGTCGCGCAGGGGAAGACATCGGAGCGCGTCCTGACGGCCATCACGATCTCCTCGAGGGAGGCATTCCCGGCCCGTTCTCCCAGCCCGTTGATGGTGCATTCGACCTGGCGCGCGCCGTTCATGACCGCCGCGAGCGAGTTGGCGACCGCCATCCCGAGGTCGTCGTGGCAATGCGTCGACCAGACCGCCTTGCCGGAGTTCGGCACCCGCTCGCGCAAGGTCCTGAATAGCCCGCCCCAGAGTTCCGGCACGCTGTAGCCCACCGTGTCCGGAACGTTGATGGTCCGCGCGCCGGCCTTGATCGCGGCCTCGAAGACGCGGCACAGGAAATCGACTTCGGAGCGCACCGCGTCCTCGGCCGAGAACTCGACATCGTCGGTATATTCGAGCGCCCATTTGATCGACTTCACCGCCGCTTCCAGCACCTGCTCGGGCTCCATGCGCAGCTTGAGCTTCATGTGGATGGGGCTGGTGGCGATGAAGGTATGCACGCGGCCCGAATTGGCGCCCCTGATCGCCTCGCCGGCGCGGCGAACGTCGTTCTCGTTGGCGCGCGCCAGCGAGCAGACGGTGGAGTCCTTCACGGCATCGGCGACCGCCTTGATGGCCTCGAAGTCGCCCGGGCTCGCCGCGGCGAATCCCGCCTCGATGACATCGACGCGCAGCTTCTCCAGCTGCTTGCCGATGCGGACCTTCTCGTCCCGGGTCATGGATGCGCCCGGGCTCTGCTCGCCATCGCGCATGGTGGTGTCGAAGATGATCAACTGGTCCTGCATGATTTTCTCCCGCAAATGGAATGGGACTTCACCTGCCCTGGCACTCCCGGGCGGCACGGATACAACCGGATTGGGGTGGGATTTTTAGCGCGCGGGGCGCAGCAGCAGGCCAGGCGAAAGCAGGCCCGCGGCAGGAAGGCGGAGAATGCAGCCGGCAGAAGCGAGGCGATTCATGCCACCGACTATAGCAATGCGCCCGGGAACCCGCAATCCCCGCCTCAAGGCTGCCGGGGCGCGAGTTCCTTGCCGGACTTGGCGCCGAAGCGAAGCAAGGCCGCGGTGATGTCCGCGGCGCCGTACTGCTCGGAGAAATCGAGCGCGGTCAGGCCCGAAAGGTCGCGAAGGTTCGGGTCCGCGCCGCTTTCCAGCAGCAACTGGACGGCCTCGTTGAAGCCGATGCGCGCCGCGGCAATCAGCGCGGTCACGCCCTGCTCGTCCTGGTGGTTGATTTCGGCGCCCTGCGCCACGAGATACTCGACAGCGGGGAGGTTGGTTTCTTCTATCGCGAGCATCAGGATCGTGCGCCCGCCCGAAAGCAGGGTGCTGGCGCTCGTCCCTCGCGAAATCGCGCTGGCGAGCCCGGGCAGGTTTCCATCCTCGATCGCCTCGCGCACGTCGGCGAACTGTTTTTCGCTCGCTTCGGCGCGCCACCTGTTGACCACCCACATGAAATAGCCTGAAAGCGCGTAAGCGACGAACAGGCCCCAAAGCGCGTGCGACGGGTCGCTCGCGACCACCAGCAGACCGACCACGATCGCGATCGTCACCCAGAAAGGCACGATCCGGCGGAGGTTGAAGTCCTTGCCGCTGTAGTACTTGATGTTGGAGACCATCGTCACGCCGGCGAACAGCGTCACGCCCCAGGCGAGCCACTTCACCTCGCCGCCGGTCACCTTGTAGTCGTTGAAGACCCAGATCATGCCCGCGACCAGGGCGGCAGCCGCCGGGCTGGGCAGCCCCGTGAAGTAGCGCTTGTCGGCGACGGCGAGCTGGGTGTTGAAGCGCGCCAGGCGCAGCGCAGTGCAGACGCAATAGACGAACGCCGCGATCCATCCCCAGCGCCCCATGCCCCTGAGCGCCCATTCGTACATCACCAGCGCCGGCGCCGCCCCGAAGGAAACCATGTCGGAAAGGCTGTCGTATTCCGCGCCGAATGCCGATTGCGTGTTGGTCATCCGGGCCACGCGCCCGTCGATCCCGTCGAGCACCATCGCGACGAAGATCGCGATGGCGGCCTTCTCGAACTCATGGTTCATGCCCTGCACGATCGCAAAAAAACCGGCGAAAAGCGCAAGCGACGTGAAAAGGTTGGGCAGGATATAGATGCCGCGCTTGCGCAGCGGCTCCATGAACGGCCGGCGCGCCGGTCGCGGGGGCGTGGCCATTGGCGCTATCGCTTCGCCAGTTGCGCCAGCACCGTCGTGGTGGCGCTCACCTTGTCGCCGATCGCCACCCTGGGCACGGCATCGGGCGGCAGGTAGACATCGACACGCGAGCCGAAGCGAATGAATCCATAGCGCTGGCCGGCAGTGAGCGCGTCGCCCTGCTTCACGTAGCACAGGATGCGCCGGGCGATGAGGCCCGCCACCTGCACCAGCGTGACATCGGTGCCGTCCGCCGTGCGCAGGTGCATGGCATTGCGCTCGTTTTCCGTGGACGCCTTGTCGAGATCGGCATTGACGAACTTGCCCGGGAAATACCAGACACCCTCGACCTTGCCCGCGACCGCCGCGCGGTTCGAGTGGACGTTGAAGACATTCATGAACACGCTGATCTTGAGCGCGTCGCGCTTGAGGTAGTCATCCCGCGCCCTCCCGACGACGACGATGCGGCCATCGGCCGGGGACAGCACGAGTCCCTCGCCTTGCGGCACTTCCCGCCCCGGGTCACGGAAGAACTGCAGGACGAAGACGGCGATGATCCAGAACGGGATCGACCACCAGCCGCCGAAAAAGGTGACGGCCGCCGCGACCACGACGGCGATTGCCAGGAAGGGCCAGCCCTCCTTTGCCACGATGGGATGCGGGTAATGCGCCAAGTCTCCTCCGGGTGTCCGCATATGCGGCAGATTCTACCGCCCGAGCGAAAAGGCCGGGTTGCCCCGGCCCCTTCCAGCTCAGTTCTTCGCCTGGTCGACCAGCTTGTTCTTGCTGATCCAGGGCATCATCGCCCGCAATTTCGCGCCGACCTCCTCGATCTGGTGTTCCGCGAGCAGCCGGCGCCGCGCCATCAGCGTGGGGGCGCCGGCGCGGTTCTCGAGGATGAAATCGCGCGCGTATCCGCCAGTCTGGATGTGCTCCAGCGCGTCCTTCATCGCCTTCTTCGCTTCGGGACCGATCACCTTCGGGCCGGTGAGGTACTCGCCGAACTCCGCGTTGTTCGAGATCGAATAATTCATGTTGGCGATGCCGCCTTCGTAGATCAGGTCGACGATCAGCTTGGTCTCGTGCAGGCACTCGAAGTACGCCATTTCCGGCGCGTAGCCCGCTTCCACCAGCGTCTCGAAACCCATCTTGATCAGTTCCACGATGCCGCCGCAAAGGACCGTCTGCTCGCCGAAGAGGTCGGTTTCGGTCTCTTCGCGGAAATTGGTCTCGATCACGCCGCCCCGGGTGCCGCCGATCGCGCACGAGTACGAAAGCGCCAGGTCCTTTGCCTTGCCCGAGGCATTGCGGTGCACGGCGATCAGGCAGGGCACGCCCCCGCCCTGCACATAGGTCGAGCGCACGAGGTGCCCCGGCCCCTTCGGGGCGACCATCAGCACATCGAGGTCCTCGCGCGGCTGGATCTGGCCGAAGTGGATGTTGAAGCCGTGCGCGAACGCGAGTGCGGCCCCCTTCCTGATGTTGGGCGCGATGTCGTTGTAGTACACCTCGCGATGGTTCTCGTCGGGAAGCAGGATCATGACGAGGTCCGCGCCCTTCACCGCCTCGCCGACTTCCTTCACGGCGAGCTTGGCCTTCTTCGCCTTGTCCCACGACGCGCCGCCCTTCCTCAGGCCGACGGTGACCTTCACGCCGGAGTCCGAGAGGTTCTGCGCGTGCGCATGCCCCTGCGAGCCGTAGCCAACGATCGTGACCTTCTTGCCCTTGATGAGCGAGAGATCGGCATCCTTGTCGTAATAGACCTTCATTTTGTCTTCCTCGGGATCAAAGCGGTTTTCAGGCCTTCAGGACCCACTCGCCCCGCCCGATGCCCGATACGCCTGTGCGCACGGTCTCCAGGATCACGCCCTTGTCGAGCGCCTCGAGGAAGGCGTCGAGCTTGTCGGTGGTGCCGGTCAGCTCGATGGTGTAGGTACGGTCGGTCACGTCGACGATGCGGCCGCGGAAAATGTCCGCGGTGCGTTTCATTTCCTCGCGGTCCTTGCCTGCGGCACGCACCTTCACGAGCATCAGCTCGCGGCCGATGTGCTTGCCCTCGGACAGGTCCACGACCTTGACCACGTCGACCAGCTTGTTCAGCTGCTTGGTGATCTGCTCGACCACTTCGTCGGAGCCGGTGGTGACGATGGTCATTCGGGACAGCGTGGCGTCCTCGGTCGGGGCCACGGTCAGCGTCTCGATGTTGTAGCCGCGCGCCGAAAACAGGCCCGCCACGCGGGACAGCGCGCCGGCTTCGTTCTCGACGAGGATTGACAGGATGTGGCGCATGCGGGCTTTCTCGTTTTGATTGCGCCCGGTCGCCTTGCGCCTGCGCGGGGCGGCGCAACGCCGGGCGGGACGGGGCCTAGAGGTCTTCGGCGAGGATCATTTCCGAGATGCCCTTGCCGCCGGGCACCATCGGGAAGACGTTCTCGGTCTGGTCGGTGATGAAATCCATGAACACCAGGCGGTCCTTCATCGCGAAGGCTTCCTTGATCGCCCCCTCCACGTCGCCCGGCTTGTCGATGCGCATGCCGACATGCCCGTAGGCTTCCGCGAGCTTGACGAAATCGGGCAGGGCGTCCATGTACGATTCGGCGTAGCGATTGCCGTGGAAGAACTGCTGCCACTGCCGGACCATGCCCATGTAGCGGTTGTTCAGGTTAAGGATCTTCACGGGCAGGTGGTACTGCTTGCAGGTGGAAAGCTCCTGGATGCACATCTGGATCGAGGCCTCGCCGGTCACGCAGGCGACCTCGGCGTCGGGGAAGGCGAGCTTCACGCCCATCGCGTAAGGAAGGCCGACGCCCATCGTTCCCAGCCCGCCGGAATTGATCCAGCGCCGCGGCTTGGCGAAACGGTAGTACTGCGCGGCCCACATCTGGTGTTGCCCGACATCCGAGGTGACGAAGGCATCCCCTCCGGTCACCCGGGAAAGCGTCTCGATCACGAACTGCGGCTTGATCAGCGCGGACTTGCGGTCGTACTTGAGGCAGTCCTTGGCGCGCCACTCGTCGATCTGCGACCACCACGCCGCGAGCGCCGCCGGATCGGGCCGCGCCGGGGACGACTTCAACTGGGCGAGCAATTCCTGCAGCACGTCCCGGACGTGCCCGACGATGGGCACGTCGACGCGCACGCGCTTCGAGATCGACGAGGGATCGATGTCGATATGGATGATGCGGCGCGCGAGGTTTCCCTTGGCGAAGTGCTCCGGGTTGCCGATGACGCGGTCGTCGAAGCGCGCGCCGACGGCGAGCAGCACATCGCACTCCTGCATGCCGAGATTGGCCTCGACCGTGCCGTGCATGCCGAGCATGCCGACAAACTGCCTGTCCGTGGCGGGATACGCGCCCAGGCCCATCAAGGTGTTCGTGCAGGGAAATTCAAGCAGGCGCACGAGTTCGGTCAGTTCGGCAGTCGCCTCGCCGAGAATCGCGCCTCCGCCGACGTAGACCATGGGCCGCTTGGCGCCGAGCAGCAGCTGCAGCGCCTTCCTGATCTGCCCGGAGTGCCCTTTCACCACCGGGTTGTAGGAGCGCATGGAAACGTGTTCCGGGTAGTGAAAGCGCGCCGTTTGCGCGGAGATGTCCTTGGGGATGTCGACCAGCACCGGGCCGGGCCGGCCCGTAGTGGCGATCTGGAAGGCCTTCTTGATCGTGATGGCGAGCTGGTTCACGTCCTTCACGAGGAAATTGTGCTTCACGCACGGGCGCGTGATGCCCACGGTATCGCACTCCTGGAACGCATCCTCGCCGATGGCGTGTGTCGGCACCTGCCCCGTGAGGACCACCATGGGGATTGAGTCCATGTAGGCGGTGGCGATGCCGGTCACCGCATTCGTGACTCCCGGGCCGCTGGTAACCAGGGCAACGCCGGGCCTGCCGGTTGCGCGCGCATACCCGTCCGCCGCGTGGACCGCGCCTTGCTCATGGCGGGCGAGGATGTGCGTGACCGCGTCCTGCTTGAAGATCGCGTCATAGATGTGAAGTACCGCGCCGCCGGGATAGCCGAAGATGAATTGCACCCCCTCCTCGCGAAGGCAGCGTATGGCGATCTCGGCGCCGGTCAGGGTCTCTCCGGTCTCGGCGAGCGGAGGAAGCTTGAGTTCCATGAATTCTTGGCTCTGGTGGTTTTGTGCAGTGCAACCATGAACATTAACGGGGGCGACTGCGTTGGTCAAGCAATGCGGCCTGCGCTCGTCCGCAAACGCGTTCCTTGCTACCATCTGCCGCACGGTGCGCCCGCCGCAGGGACCTGCCGCGTCGGCGCGAACCAAAGGAGAATCCACTGGCCACCCGCAAGGAGATGAACGATTTCCTGGCCTCGGTAGAGCGCCGGGCGTTCAAGCAGTGCATGTTCTCCGTCCGCGAGGAGCAGGCGGCGCTCGACATCGTGCAGGATTCGATGCTCAAGCTCTCCGAAAGCTACAGCGCGCGTCCCGCGGGGGAGCTGCCCCTCCTTTTCCAGCGCATCGTCCAGAATGGCATCCGCGACCATTACCGGCGAACCAAGGTCCGCTCGACGTGGACCACCCTGCTTTCCTCGATGGGCATTTCGAAGGATGGCGAGGATTCCGACCCCCTGGACACGATGGAGGTCGAGGACGACCGCTCCGTGCCGACCAGCCCGGCCGACCAGCTCGAGCAAGGGCAGGTCATGGCGGCAATCGAGGAGGCGGTCGCCACGCTTCCCGCGCGTCAACGCCAAGCCTTCATCCTGCGTTATTGGGAGGAATTCGATGTCAGTGAAACGGCCAAGGCAATGGGTTGCTCCGAGGGTAGCGTCAAGACGCACTGCTCGCGGGCCACGCACGCTTTGGCGATACTGCTGCGGTCGAAAGGGATAACCCTATGAATGACAAAGACTTTAATTCAAAGCTGGCAAGCTACCTGAAGCGCGGCGAGTCCGCGATCGGCGAGATCAACGAGGTCAGGCTTCGTTCCGCGCGCTTGCGCGCCATGGAGGCCTTCCGCGAGCCCGTGCGCCTGCTCGGGCTGGTGACGATTCCCGGGCCGGCGGCGATGCTCAAGTACTCCTTCATCCAACGGCCGCTCCTGCTGCTCCCGGTCGCGGTCCTGATCGCGGTGTTGGCCACCGCCAACCTGCGCCAGAACGACCCCGGCGAGCTCGATGCCCAGTTGCTCACCGGCGAATTGCCGATCGAAGCCTTCCTCGACAAGGACTTCTCCTCGTGGCTGGACGACGCCTCGCACTGACGCTTGCCGCGGGCCTGCTGGCCTTTGCCACGCTCGCCGGCGCAGAGTCGAAGGAACCTCCGAAAACACCGCCTACCCCCTGGGCAAGCCTTTCGAACGAGCAGAAACAGGTGCTGGCCCCGGTGGCGAAGGACTGGGATGCGATGCCGCCCTACCAGCAGCAACGCCTGGTCTCGGCGGCGCGGAACTACCCCAAGCTGCAGCCCGTGCAAAAAGAGCGCTTCCAGGAACGCCTGCGAGACTGGGCGGCAATGTCGCCGGAGCAACGCAAGGAGGCCCGCGAGCGCTTCCAGAACATGCAGAAGCTGCCCCCGGCCAAGCAGCATGAATTGCGCGAAAAATGGATCGAGCACAAGGGCGATCCGAACACGGGAACGCCGCCGCGCGCCCCGTGACCCCCGCAGGGCTGGTTCGGCGTGCCTTCAGCGCGCTCTACGACCTGGTGCTGGTTGCCGCCCTGCTTCTCGTGGCGACCTTCCCGTTCCTTGCGCTGGCGGGCGATTCCACGAGCGGTGTCCAGCGAAACCTCCTGCAGTTCTACGTGCTTGTCGTGGCGGGCGCCTACTTCATTCCCTGCTGGACGCTCGGCGGCCAGACGCTGGCAATGAAGACATGGCGGGTCCGCCTGACGATGGCCGACGGCAGCGTGCCCGGGGTGCGGATCGCGTTGAAGCGCTACCTGCTGGCCCTGCTTTCGCTTGCGCTCGCCGGCACCGGGTTCCTCTGGGCCTTCCTCGACAGCGACCGGCAATTCCTTCACGATCGCCTGTGCGGGACGCGGCTCGTCATGGCCCCTTGAGGCCCCGGCCTAGCGCCGTTCGGCCCAGGCCAGTCCCGCGACCGCCATTGCAAGGAAAATCGCCGTCGGCAGGCCTGCGGAGATCTCCGAAGGCCAGTTGTTCAGGAGTCCCAGGTGCGAGAATAGCCGCCCGGAGAAATGGAAACCCACCCCCAGCAGGATGCCAAGCACCACCTTTGCGCCCAGGCCGCCCACACGGCTGTGCTGCACCGCGAAGGGGATCGCGAGCACCATCATGATGATCGCGGCGACCGGGTAGAGCGCCTTGTTCCAGAGCGCGATCTCATGGCGCGTGGTGCGCTGGCGATTGTCGCGCAAGTGCTCGATGTAGGAGACCAGCTTCGTTGCCGACATCTGCTCCGGAACGATCCTCAGCACCGAAAGCATGTCCGGGGTCAACACGGAGTTCCAGACGGCAACCGGGAGCTTCTCCAGCACGGTGCGATCCCCGCTGAAGCGCGTGAGTTCCACGTTGGACAAGGACCATTTGTTCGGCCCCGAGTAGGTTCCGCTCTCGGCGCGGCTGATCGTGGTGAGCCGGTTGGCGTTGTCGAACTCGTAGATGCGCAGGTTCACCAGCTTCGCGTCGCCCGTCACGTCCTGGATGTTGACGAAACTGCGGTCGTCCTTGATCCAGAATCCCGAGCGGAACTCGCGCGCGACGATCGCGCTGGTCGCCTTGAGCCTCAGGTTCATCGCCGCCTCGTCGGAATGGGGCGCCACGAACTCGCCGAAGAGAAGCGTTGCGACCGCAACCACGCCGCCGGCAGAGGCGACGTAGCCTGCCAACCGCACCAGCGAGAGCCCCGAGGCGCGCATGACGGTAAGTTCCGATTGCTCGGAAAGGCGCGCGAGCACAAACAGCGTGCCGATAAGTCCGGAGACGGGCAGGACCACATAGACATGCGCAGGGATCGAAAGGGCCACGTAGCCGAGCAACGCAGTTAGGCGATAGTTGCCCTTGCCCAGGTCGTTGAGTTCCCGGATCAGGTCGAAGAACGCGAACAGGGCAAGCAGCGCCACCAGCACCACCAGCGTGGTGAAGAGGATTTCGCGGGCGATGTAACGGGCGAGCACCATCGCGGGACGGGTCAGCCCGGCAGGAGCGCGTTGGCGAGCAACAGCACCAGTGCCAGCCAGACCCAAAGCAGGATTCCGAACGCCACGAATGGAATATGGCGATCGATGATGAAGCGCGGCATGATCGCGCGGACGAGCCGCGTGACCGGGCTCGTGATCACCCTGAACAACTGGAACACGAAATTCTCGTTGCGCCTGCTCCCGGCGAAGACCGCGACGAGGGCCTGCCCGAGAAACGCGAATCCGGCCACTTCGACGAGGGCCTTGGCAATCCTGATCAACAGCACGTAGTCCATGTCACGTCCGCAAGGCTGCGCGCGATGGCGCGAATGAAAAGGGCAAAAAAAAGCCCGCGCCACCTTTGGCGCGGGCTTGATCTTACTACGGGGCTCAGGTGCCCTGCGTCTCGATGTCGCCCTTGAGGTGCGGGTAGCGCACGTGGTCGACCAGTTCCTGCACTTCTTTCGAAGGTGCCGGCGTGAGCAGGCTGACGACGAAGATCGTGGCAATGCCGATCAGGCACGCCGAACATCCCCGCCGAGATCGGCTCCAGCCCGAACCATTTGGTGATCGGGGTGGTCCCGAACCATTGAATGAACGTCGGGTAGGTATGCACCATGTAGTACAGGCACGTTCCAAGCCCGGCGATTATGCCCGCGATCGCCCCCCATTTCGACGCCCGTTTCCAGAAGATGCCCATGACAAGGGCGGGGAAGAACGCCGAGGCCGCGATCGAGAACGCCGCGCCGACCAGGAACAGGATGTTCCCCGGTTTCAGCGACGTCACGTACGCGGCGATGATGGCCACCGCGAGCAGCAGGAACTTGGACACCGTGATGCGCACGCCCGGCGACGCGTTCGGGTTGACCATCTTGTAGTACACGTCGTGGGACAGCGCGTTGGCGATCGTGAGGAGCAATCCGTCAGCGGTGGAAAGCGCCGCCGCCAGGCCGCCGGCCGCCACCAGCCCCGAAATCACGTATGGCAGGCCCGCGATTTCCGGCGTCGCCAGCACGATGATGTCGCCGCCGATTACCATCTCCGCCAACTGCACGATGCCGTCACCGTTGACGTCGACGATGTTCATCAGGGTCTTGTCCACCGACTGCCACGCATTCACCCAGGCAGGCAGGTCCTTGAAGGCCACGCCGACCACGCTCGTATAGACGTCGAACTTGGCCAGCACGGCGAGTGCCGGTGCGGTGAAGTAGAGCAGGAAGATGAAGAACAGCGACCAGAACACCGAGACGCGCGCCTCCTGCACCGATGGCGTCGTGTAGTAGCGCATCAGGATGTGCGGAAGCGCCGCCGTGCCGAACATCATGCAGAACACCACGCCGATGAAGTTCCACTTGGCGGTGTCGCGCGCGGCCTCGTCCTTGCCCGGGTACGGCGTCGCATGCGGCCTCGGCGGACCGGTGCGGCCGGCAGCGGCAGCCCGGTCTGCAGTCCACTTGGCCTTCGCCGCCTCAGGCGTGGCCGGGAAGTCCTTGAGCGCCTTCTCGGCCGCGTCGATCTTCGCCTTTTCCGCCGAGGCAGCCTTCAGGTCCTCGATGCTCTTGGCGAGCGCGTCCTTCTCTGACTGGTACGACCCGGGCAGGCCCTTGATCTTCGCTTCCGCCGCCTTGGCGCGATCGGCGAAGATGCCGCGTACCTCGAGTTCCTTCGGGTCGACCGTGAGCTTCTTCTCCAGTGCCGTGACTCTCTCGAGCACGCCGCCGTAGACGAATTGCGGCAACGGGATGCCGGTCTCCTTCACCGACAGCCAGACCACCGGGATCATGTAGGCGATGATCAGGATCACGTACTGCGCCACCTGCGTCCAGGTCACCGCCTTCATGCCGCCGAGGAAGGAGCAAACGAGGATGCCGGCAAGGCCGACGAACACGCCGATCTCGAACGGCAGGCCGGTGAACCGGCTGGTGATCAGCCCGACGCCATAGATTTGCGCAACCACATAGGTGAACGACGCCAGGATTGCCGCGAACACGCCGAGCGAGCGGACGAAGTTGCCGCCATAGCGGGCCCCGAGGAAGTCCGGAATGGTGAACTGGCCGAACTTGCGCAGGTAGGGCGCCAGCAACAGCGCCACCAGCACGTAACCGCCGGTCCAGCCCATGATGAAGGAAAGCCCGTCGAAGCCCGTGAGGTAGAGCGTTCCGGCCATGCCGATGAACGACGCCGCGCTCATCCAGTCCGCGCCGGTCGCCATGCCGTTGAAGAATGCGGGCACCCTTCGACCTGCCACGTAGTATTCCGCGACCTCCAGCGTGCGGCTCATGATGCCGATGCCGGCATAGAGCAGGATCGTGAACACCAGGAAGCAGTAGCCGATCCACTTGTTCGACATGCCCATCTGCTCGGCGATCGCGAGGATCACCACGAAGAGGATGAAGCCGCCGGTATAGAAGCTGTAGTACTTCTTGAGTTGTTGCTTGAACGCGCTGTGCGAGACGGCCATTAGTCGAGCTCCCCTTCGTCAACACCGTGGTCGAGGTCCAGCTGCTTCATCTTCCACGCGTAGTAACCGATGATGAGCACGTAGATGATGAGCGATCCCTGGGCGGCCATGTAGAACGAGAACGGCCAGCCGAAGAAGTTGTAGGCGGCGAGCGGAATTGCGTACCAGGCAAGCACGAACGTTGCGATGAACCAGATGACGAGCAGAACCGCCGTGATGACGAGGTTCTTGCGCCAGTAGTCGACGTGCGTTTCGGTGAGCTGCATCGAGGTCCTCCTTGTTATGGTTTTGCCGCGAATGCGGGAGAGAGGTGCCAGCGGGTGAATCGCTGCCATCGATCGCGGACGGGATCTTCTCCTCGGCGCGACCTGCCTGGCCCCGGGGAAGGGCCCTCCTCCTTGTTATTGCCCTGATGTTAGGCGCTTTTTTTTGCTTCCGGCAATTAGGGTAAACCCTATGCGCCATTTCGGCCCGAAAATCGCCATCCCGAGGCCGGAAACCAGCCGCCCGCACCAAATTCAAGTCATTGTTTCTGCTTTGATCTTGCCTGCAGGACTGCCTGCACCAGGTCGGCGACGGAGTTCGCCCCCAGTTTTTCCATCAGCCGGGCGCGATGCGCTTCGACCGTCTTGATGCTGATGGCGAGTTCTTCCGCGATCTCGCGGTTCATCTTCCCCGCAACCACTCTGTCCATGACTTCCTGCTCGCGGTGCGAGAGCTGCGCGAAACGCCCCGCTGCCTCCTGTTCCTTTCCGCGCGCGGCCCGCATCGCACCGTCCCGCGCCAGGCAGTCGTGCACGAGCGCGACGATCTGGCGATAGTCGAAGGGCTTCTCGATGAAATCGACCGCGCCGCCCTTTACCGCGCGCACGGCCTCCGCGATATCGGCACGCCCCGAAAGGAAGATCACCGGCATGACGATGTCGTGTTCGTTCAAGTACTGTTGCAGGTCAAGGCCGTTCATTCCCGGCATGTTGAGATCGAGCAACAGGCAACCGGGCTGCTCGGGCCGGTAGACCTCGACGAACTCCCGTGCATTGGCGAAGGCGCGCGCCTCGAGGCCCTCCCGCCGCACCAGCCACGCAAGCAGCTCGCGTATCGACTCGTCGTCGTCGACGATGAAGACGATCGGCGCCGCGGCCGGCGCGCTCATGGCATGTCCGCCCCGGCCACGCCCGCCGGGCGTGCGAGGAGGGCGCGCACGCGGGCCACAAGGTCGTGCGTCGAAAACGGCTTCACCACGTAGTCGTCCGCGCCGGTGGCCAGGCCACGAACGACTTCCGCGGTGCCTCCACGGGCCGTGAGCATGAGGATCCTGGTGCGGGCGAACGCGGGATCGCCCCGGATGCGCCGGGCGATCTCCAGCCCACTGACCGAGGGAAGCATGATGTCGAGGATCACGATGTCGGGCCGGAATGACGCCAGCGCCGCGAGCGCTTCCGCACCGTCGCGTGCCAGATGCGTCGAATGGCCGCAGCCCCTCATGAGGAACTCGAGCGAGGTGGCGATGCTCGGTTCGTCCTCGGCAATGAGCACGCGGGCGGCAGTGGAAGCGGCAGCGCTCACAGGTTGGCGATCCGTCGCGCGCCGGATTCGCTGCCCAGCGGCAAAGTGAACGAGAACACCGATCCTTCGCCCAACCGGCTCGCCACCCAGAGCCTGCCGCCGAGATGCTCGACGATCTGCCGGCAGATCGCGAGCCCGAGGCCCGTGCCCTGCGGCTTGGCGGTCAGCGCGTCGCCCGCCTGGCGGAACTTGTCGAAAATCAGCGCCTGGTCGCGGACGCTGATCCCCGGGCCGTTGTCATGCACGTCGACGCGCACCGATCCGCGTTCCTGGACAATGCTCACCTTCACTTTGCCGCTGCGCTCCGGCGAGAACTTCACCGCGTTCGACAGGAGGTTGAGCATCACCTGGTGGACCCGGTCACGATCCGCAAGCACGCGTGGCGCCTGGCCGGACTTCGCCACTTCGACGCTCACGCCGCGGCTGGCGAAAAGCTGGCTGGTGGCGACCACGGCATCCTCGACGATGCCCTCGAGGTCGAGCTCCGCGGTGTTCCACTCGGCCATCCCGGACTCGATCTTGGACAGATCGAGCACCTGGTTGATCAGGCGCGTCAGGCGTTCGCTTTCCTTGATGATGAGGCCGAGGAAGCGGCTGCGCTCGGCGCTTTCGAGCGCGGGGTTGTCGTGCAGGATCTCGGAGAGCGCGCGGATCGAGGTGAGCGGCGTGCGCAGCTCGTGCGTCACGGTCGAGATGAAGTCGTCCTTCATCCTGTCGAGTTCCTTCAGGCGCTCATTGGCGGCGGTGAGCCCCCGCGTCGCCTGCTCAAGCTCGCGCTGCTTCTCCTCGAGCTGGTGGCTGTAGGCGATCACCTGCGAGGCTTCGTCGATGATCGTCATCACCTCCTCGATTCCCAGCGGTTCTTCCTGCGCCACGGTGGCCACCATGGTGCGCGCCGACGCCGCGCCGATGGTGCTGGCAAGCTGGATCTCGGCAAACCGCACCAGCTCGCCGTCGGCTTCGAGCTCGTCCACGGACTTGAGCCCCCGTCCCTTGGCGTAGGCGCTGAAAAGCTCGGCCGCGCGCAGGGGCCCGAGGAAGCGCCCGACAAGCGTTTGCAGCGCCGAAGCCGAAGTCGTGCTGCGCCACGTGAGCCCGCGCTCCCCGGTCTGCGTGAAGACGTCCACGAACAGCGTCGCCTGGCTCGCTTCGAAGACGCTCTGGCGCCCGGCCATCGAGAACGCGATGTAACAGGCGATGTTCGCGCCGAGGCTCCAGATCATCGCGTGCGTGATCTGGTCCAGCCCGGCAAGCCCGAAAAGTTGCGCCGGGCGCAGTAGCTCGATCGCGAACGGGCCGTTCTCCATCAAGCCCGCGGGCAGCCATCCTGACTTGACGAAGGCCGGCACGACCAGCGTCCAGGCCCAGACGAGGAAACCGGCGCCGAGGCCCGCGAGGGCGCCCGAGCGCGTGCCGCCCTTCCAGTAGATGCCGCCAAGCGCCGCCGGCGCGAACTGCGCCACCGCCGCGAACGAGACCAGCCCGATCGACACCAGCGCGTACGCCTCGCCGGCAAGCAGGTAGTAGAAATACCCGAGCATGAGGATCGCGACGATGGCGCTGCGGCGGATGTCGAGGAGCAGTTCCGAAAGGTCGGCCCGGTCGGTGAGCTTGAAGCGCCTGACCCTGAGCAACACGGGCATGACGAGGTCGTTGCAGACCATGGTCGACAGCGCGATCGTCTCGACGATCAGCATGCCGGTCGCGGCCGACAGCCCGCCGATGAACACCAGCAACGCCAGCGCCTCGGCATGGCGGGACATCGGCAGCGCAAGGACGAACGTGTCGGCATCGATCTGGCCGGTGGGGAAAAGCAGCAGCCCGGCGAACGCGATGGGCAGCACGAACAGGTTGATCGCGAGCATGTACGCGGGAAACAGCCACGCCGCCTTCTCGAGATGCCGCTCGTTGGTGTTCTCGATCACGGCCACCTGGAACTGGCGCGGCAGGAAGACGATCGCGAACATCGACAGGATGGTGAGCCAGATCCAGCTTGCATAGCTGCCTGCCGCTCCGCCGAAGGGCGCCAGCAGCGGCTGCAGGTCCGCTCGCGCGGCCACCTGCCCGAACAGGTCGCCGAAACCGTCGAAAAGGCCGAAGGTCACCCAGGCGCCCACCGCCAGGAAGGCCAAGAGCTTCACCAGCGACTCGAAGGCGACCGCGGCGACCATGCCCTCGTGCCGCTCCGAGGCGTCGAGATGCCGCGTGCCGAAGGCGATCGCGAACAGCGCCATGAACAGAGCGATGTAGAACGCCGTGTCCTGCATGATCGGCACATCCGCAACACGCTGCGGCATGACGATCTCGGGATATTGCACCAGGATCTCGAAGCTGTTCGAGACCGCCTTCAGCTGCAGCGAGATGTAGGGCAGGATGCCGATCACCGCGATCACCGTGACCATGCCGCCCAGCAGCGCGCTCTTGCCATAGCGCGAGGCGATGAAGTCCGCGAGCGAGGTGATGCGGTTCACCTTGCTGATGCGGATGATCTTGCGCAGCAGCAACCACCACAGCAGGATCATCAGCGTGGGCCCGAGGTAGATCGGCAGGAAGCCGACCCCGTCGCTCGCCGCGCGCCCGACGCTGCCGTAGAACGTCCAGGCCGTGGCATAGACGGCGAGCGACAGGCTGTAGATGTAGGGGTTGGCGATCACGGAACGGCCGGCATCGGCGCGCTTGTCGGCATGGAACGCGATGGCGAAAAGAAAGCCGATGTAGGCGAACGCGGCGGTGACGATGACCCAGCCTTGCAGCATGGCGGCCCGGATGCCTGTATTCAGTCGCGCCGCGACATGATGCGCGCAGCAAGCACGATCACCACGGCCCATGCGGCGAACAGGTAGGCGTAGAGCACCGGCACGCCGAGCACCATGCCGCGCACGTTGAAAACCGCCAGCATCGGATACGAGAACAGCCCGCATCCCAGCAGGAACAGGCAGATCAGGCGCTGGTTGCGCTTGCCCGGCTTTTGCATCGGCTCTCCAGGTGTCGATTGCCCATGGCGCGAAGTGGATCACCGCGCGCCATGCCGGTCAACCTCGGCGCAGCCCCGATCGCATTCACCTGCCGAGCCATTGGCGCGAGGCCGCGAGGCGCGACACGTCCGCGACCGTGCGGCAGCCCTGCCGCAGCGATGCCTCGATCGCCATGAGGAACAGCGCCGCCGTGGCCGCGCAATCGGTGATTGCCCTGTGGCGGTGCACGACCGGGATCGCGAGCGCCTCGAGCCACTGGTCGAGGCCCTTGAGCCCTTTCGCGCGCTCGGCCATCACCAGCGGCGCGAGCTGGGCGAGATCCACCCAGTCGAGCCGCGCCGCGAGGCCGAGCTCCGCCATGAGCGCGCGCTGCAGCATCTTCGCGTCGAAGGGCGCGTGGTAGGCGACCAGCGGCGAGTGCCCGATGAACTCGAGGAACGCGACCAGCGCCTGCGCGGGATCGATCCCGCCGAGTTGCTCGGACCCGGTGATGCGGTGCACGAGGATGTTGTCGTGGGTGCTGGCCTCCGGCTGCCTGAGCACCACCTCGAAGCTGTCGGCCAGGTCGATCTCCCCGCCGTTGACGGCGAGCGCGCCGATCGCGATCAGCGCCGCCGTGCTGGTGTCCAGGCTGCTGGTCTCGACATCGACGATCACCCAGCGGCCGGCTGCAATTGCGCTCCCCGTGCCGGGCCGCGGCGCGGCGAGCCAGCCGGCAACGCGCCGCTCGATTCCGGCATCCAGCGAAACGCGCGATCCCGCCAGCACGCGCCGGGCCTTCCACAACCATGCCGAAGTCATAGCTGGTAATCGAGCGAGACGCGGTTCTGCAACTTGCGCGCCTGGCGCAGGGCTTCCTTGAGGATGCGGCGGTCAAGGCTGTTGAGCGTTTCGGGGTTGATGCGATTCGCCCCCGTCGCGCGGCCCTCGTGGTCGCCGGCGTCCTGCGTTGCGCAACCGCAGCATCTGGATGAAGTGAAAGGCGTCGACCGCGGCGCCCACGTCGTCCGCGCTCATGCGCAGCTCGGGCCCGACGGCTCGCAGCCGGTCCGCCGTGTTAGGTCGCCTCGACGCCCGCGGCAAGGGCAAGGACGCGCGCGCAGTCCACGAAGGGCCGCGAACCGTAGTGTCTTGAGGTTGATCGTGCCGCCCTGTTCGCCCGCCTCGACCACGAGGTCGCCGAAGAACCCCAGCGGCGGCCGCACCTGCAGCGCGTTGGCCGCCATCTGCCGAAGGAACGCCGGGCGGTCACTCGACCTTCGCCGAGCAGGAAGCGCCGCAATGCCGGCACGAGCGCTTCGGCCGCCTCGACCGCGCCTTCGTGCACGCCGGAGTGCAGGATGCGGAAGTCGAAGAAGATCGACGCGTTGAGCAGCGCCTCGGGCTGCGCGTTGCGCATCCAGTCGTCGAAACGCTCGCACCACTCGTCGAGCTCAGGCACCATTTCGGGTTGCCCGCCATGATTTCGCCGGTGCACAACGGAAAGCCGCACGCATCGAGCGCGGTGTTCACTTCGCGCGCAAAGCCAGCAGTGCCTGGCGCGTTTCCTCCACCGGCTGCCCGCCCGCCACCTGGAAGACGATGGCGTTGTCCTGGTCGGTGGCGAGGGTCTGCTCCATGCGCCCTTCGCTGCCCAGTCCCATCCACGCCCATGCGCAGTGCGGAAGCGGATGGCGCTTGCGCGCAAGGTCGATGGCGCGGACCGTGATCGCGTCGTTCAGCGCCGTGACGAACTGGGTGAGCTGTTCGGCGGCGATGCCTTGCGCGAGCATCGCCGTGGCCAGCCGGCGCACCTCGCGCGCGGCAAACGCCAGTTCGTCGACGCTGCCGGCGCGCCTGACTTCCTTGCGCACGCCCTGCATCGACAGCCGCTGCAGCGAGAACAGGTCGCGCTCCGAGACGACGCCGAGGAGCTTGCCCTCGTCCTCGACCAGCAGGTGGCGAAAGCCGTGGCGCGCCATGACCTGCGCCGCCTCGGCCAGCGGGTGGCGGCGGCCATCATCGAGGGGATCGCGCGTCATCAGCGAACACACCGGCGCGTCGAGCGAGGCGCCGCCGAGCGCCACCCGGTCGAGCACGTCGGTCTGCGTGAAGATTCCCGACGGGCGGCCATCGGCGCCGGTAAGCACCACCGAACCGATGCGCTTGCCCTTCATCGTCTCGAGCACCGTGCGCAAGCGCGCGTCCTCGGGCAGCGTGAGCGGTTCGCGCCGCACCGCGGTGGAAAGCGGCGAGGCCATCCGAGTTCGTCGCCGCGCGCTGGCCGAATGCCTCGCGCGTTGCCCGCGTCGACTGCGCGAGCAGGTGCGCCAGCCGCCGCGTGCAGAACGCTGCAATTCCCGGCTCTGCGCCATCACGGCCTTGAAGTGCGCCGCGTCGAGGACATAGCAGAACGTGTCGTCAGTCGCGCGGTACAGAAGCGTCGTGGCGCGCTGCCCGATCAGGGCCCCACCGGAAAGCTCTCGCCTTCGGAAAGGCGGAATGCCACCGGGCTGAGCGACGTGCCTTTCGGCTCGCCGGCCTCGATCCTGTCCCGCGCTGGATGATGAAGAGGGCCTAACTTGCCCATCATCGGGGGTGAGGATCGTGGCGCCGGCCTGGGTAATAGCGGATCTTGAGGCGGCCCGCGAGGAAACCGAGGTCGGCCTCGCGCATGGCATCGAACGGCGCGTGCTTGCGCAGGTCGGCCATGGTCGCGCCGAGCAAGCAGCTCGGGGAGGTCGCTGGGAATTGTCGGCTCGCTCCTCGGCAGGGCAGGATGGGGGCCGCGGTGCCCGCGATCCGTGCATCTATGCGAAGACCGGGCCGGATGCCCGTCAGCCCTGATTGTCCGCAGGGCTAGAGCGGTTGTTTCAACTGGGCGAGGATCGCCGGATTCTCCAGCGTGGACACGTCCTGCGTGATCTCCTCGCCCTTGGCGATCGAGCGCAGCAGGCGGCGCATGATCTTCCCGGAGCGCGTCTTGGGAAGGTTGTCGCCGAAGCGGATGTCCTTGGGCTTGGCGATCGCGCCGATTTCCTTTCCCACCCAGTCCCGAAGTTCCTTCGCGATCCTCTGCGCCTCTTCGCCGGTGGGCCGCGCGCCCTTGAGCACGACGAACGCGCACACCGCCTCGCCGGTCAGGTCGTCGGGTCGTCCCACCACGGCGGCCTCCGCCACCAGCGCGGAATTGGCCACGAGGGCGGACTCGATTTCCATGGTGCCGAGGCGATGCCCGGAAACGTTCAGCACGTCGTCGATGCGTCCCATGATGCGGTAATAGCCGTCCTCGTCGGTCGAGGCGCCGTCGCCGGCGAGGTAATACCGGCCCTGGAAGTCCTCCGGGTAGTAGCTCTTCTTGTAGCGTTCCGGGTCGCCCCAGATGGTGCGGATCATCGACGGCCAGGGGCGCTTGATGACGAGGATGCCGCCCTTGCCGCGGCCGACCGAATTCCCGGTCTCGTCGACGATGTCGGTGATGATCCCGGGCAGCGGGAAAGTGCACGAGCCGGGCTTGAGCGGCGTGGCGCCGGGCAGCGGCGTGATCAGGTGGCCGCCGGTCTCGGTCTGCCACCACGTGTCGACGATCGGGCAGCGCCCGCCGCCCACCGTGTTGAAGTACCACATCCACGCTTCCGGGTTGATCGGCTCGCCGACCGTGCCCAGGATGCGCAGCGAGGAGAGATCGAACTTCTTCGGCAGGTCGCCGCCCGCCTTGATGAGCGAACGGATCGCCGTGGGCGCGGTGTAGAAGACGTTGACCTTGTGGTCCTGGATCATGCGCCAGAAACGGCCGGCGTCCGGGTAGGTCGGCACGCCCTCGAACACGATCTCGGTGGCGCCGACGGCCAGCGGCCCGTAGGCGATGTAGGTGTGTCCGGTCACCCAGCCCACGTCGGCCGTGCACCAGAAGGTGTCCTTCGGCTTGTAGTCGAAGGTCCAGAGCATGGTGAGGATCGCATGGAGCAGGTAGCCGCCGGTCGAGTGCTGCACGCCCTTCGGCTTGCCGGTCGATCCGGAGGTGTAGAGGATGAACAGGGGATGCTCGGCGTTGACCCAGGTGGGCTCGCAGTCCGTCGGCTGGCCCTGCACCGCTTCATGCCACCACTTGTCGCGCGGCGCGCTGAAGGCGACCTGCGAGCCGGTGCGGCGGTACACGAAGACGTTCTTGATCGCCTCGCAGCCGCCGAGCGCAATGGCCTCGTCGACGGCCGGCTTGAGGGGAATTTCCTTGCCGCCGCGCATCTGCCCGTCCGCCGTGATCACCGCCACGGCGCCGGCATCGACGATGCGCTCCTGCACGCTCTTGGCCGAGAAGCCGCCGAACACCACCGAATGGGTCGCGCCGATGCGCGCGCAGGCCTGCATCGCCACCACCGCCTCGACCGACATCGGCATGTAGACGAGCACGCGGTCGCCCTTGGCGATGCCGCTGGCCTTCAGCGCGTTGGCGAACTGGCAGACGCGCTGGTAGAGCTCCTTGTAGGTCACCTTGGTGACCTTGCCGTCGTCGGCCTCGAAAATGATTGCGACCTTGTCGGGCTGCGTCTTCAGGTGCCGGTCGAGGCAGTTGTACGAGGCGTTCAGTTCGCCGTCATGGAACCACTTGAAAAAGGGCGCGTTGGATTCGTCCAGCGTCTTGGTGAAAGGCTTGTGCCAGAGGAGGTGCTCGCGCGCCAGCCTCGCCCAGAAGCCCTCGAAATCGCGCTCGGCCTCCTTGCACAATGCCTCGTACGCGGCCATGCCCGAAATGTTGGCCTGCTTCACGAACTCAGGAGATGGCGGGAACACCCGCGTCTCATGGAGCACCGACTCGATCTGGGACGACATCTGGCTTCCTCCTCGGTATTTGCTGGGTTGTCACCGGGGCCGTTGCGTGCCCTCTGGTCCGACCTTTTTATAGCACAAGACCCCGCGCCGATTTGACGCCAATCAGCCCGGCCGGCGAAAGTTGCGGACGCTCTTTTGTCTTATATAAGAGTTGTTGACGCAGTGCAGCATCGGTGCTAGCGTGGGAGCGTCTGGAAGCAATCCAGGCGCGCTGCCGGAACGCCCTGCAGCGCAGCGCGCAACCGCCTGAAGGACAAGGGAAATGAACGCCGCTCTGCCCGCCACCGCCCACGCCCCCTCCCCCGCCGTCGACCGCGCTTCCACCGAGATCCTCGGCGACTACTGGCCCGGCATCCAGATCTACTATCCGCCGGTCAAGTACGCGCCTTCGCTCGGCATCTACGAAGACCTCGAGCAGGCGTCGCTGCGCTTCCAGAAGCACGCGCTCAACACCAAGTCCCACACGCTGCTCTTCGACCTCGAGGACGGCTGCAGGCAGAAGGAGATGAGCCGCGAATTGCTGCGCCGCGAGCTGCCCAAGCTGCCGCGCAAGAAGCAGGTGCAGATCGCGGTGCGCATCAACCCGTTCCGCACCGAGGAGTACGAAAAGGACCTCGCGATGGTGCGCGAGCTCTCGGACTTCTTCGACGTGGTGATGCTCGCCAAGGCGGGCGAGGCCTACGGCGCGCCGGAGATCCGCGACCTCTCGGCCGTGCTCGTGGGGCTGAACCACAAGATCACCATCCAGCCGATCATCGAGCATCCCAAGTCGCTCAAGATCGCGCCCGAGCTGATGCAGTACTCGACCGTGAAGCACGTGGTCTTCGGCATCCACGATTTCTCGAAGGCGATGGGCATCCACATCACGCCGCGCAACTGGACCGAGGAACTCAAGTTCTACCTGCACGACATCCTGTTCGAGGCGCGCATCGCCGGCAAGGGCGTGATCGGGGGCGTGGAAACGCTGATCGGCAATTCCGCCATGCCCGAGAACTTCGTCGAGCCCGACGACGTCCGCCGCTGGCTGGATCTGCACGGCGACGAGGAGTCGCGCGTGGTGTACCGCCATGCCGTCGAGGAGACTTCGCTGGGACTTTCGGGCAAGCAGGTGATCCACCCCTCGCACATCCACCCCTGCAAGGTCGCCTTCACGCCCTCGCCTTCCGAGATCAAGACCAAGATCGCGATCCTCAAGGCGGCGATCGAGGCCGACGCGCTGCTCGGCGGGGCCATCAAGTTCCAGGGCGAGATGCTCGACCCGCCGATGTTCGGCAAGGCGCTGCAGACGCTGCTGCGCGCCCACGCGCTGCACGCGCTGTCCGAGGACGACACGATGTTCGCCGTCGAGGTGCTGAAGAAATTGCCGGCGCAGGTGGTGCGGGAGAACTGGCCGTACGGCGTCATTCTTTGAACAAAGGGATTTTCACCACAGAGGACACGGAGGAAACACGGAGGAAACCCGACGGAAACCCAAAGGCAAGATCAGGTCTTGCATTTCCTCTGCGTTCCCTCTGTGTCCTCCGTGGTAAATGCTTTCTCTTGAAACCAGCGCGATGACCAAGTTCACCCCCTTCCCGGCCTGGGAATGGAAACTCCCTGAGTCCTTCAACATCGGCGTGGCCTGCACTGACGCGCACCTCGGCACGAAGGTGGCGGCACAGGTCGCGATGGTGGTGGAGGACGACACGCTCGGCACCAGCGCCATCACCTATGCCGAGCTGGCCGCGCGCACCGACCGCTTCGCGCAACTGCTGCGCAACCTCGGCATCGCCGCCGGCGAGCGCGTCCTGATCCGGCTGCCGAATTCGCTCGACTATCCGACGGCGTTCCTGGGCGGGATGAAGGCGGCGTGCGTGAGCGTCCCGACATCGACGCTGCTTACCGCCGAGGAAGTCGAATACCTGGCGCGCGACTCGGGTGCCGCGGCGCTGGTGATCGACAAGGCCGCATGGCGGGCGATGGCCTCGCGCCTTGCGGGAACGGGGACCATCAAGGTGGTGCTGCTTTCCGGCCCGGGCGAGAGCCTCCCGGCCGCGGGCGTGCGCGTCCTCGACCTCGACGAAGAGCTTGAGCGACATCGGCCATTGCGAGCCGGCAGCCAGGACGCACCCCGGCGATCCCGCCTACCTGGTCTACACCTCGGGCACCACCGGCTACCCGAAGGGCGTGCTGCACGGCCACCGCGCGCTGATCGGGCGCATGCCGGCATCGACCTACTGGTTCGATTTCGATCCCGGCGACGAGCCCGACCGCATCGTCCACTCCGGCAAGTTCAACTGGACCTACGTGCTCGGCTCCGCGCTCATGGACCCGCTCTTCCGCGGCAAGACGGTGATCGCGCATGAAGGGAAGAACGACGCGAAGACCTGGCCGGAACTCATCGCCAAGCATCGCGCGACGATCTTCATCGGCGTGCCCACGATCTACCGCCAGATCATCCAGAAGACCACGTTTGGCAAGGCCGATGTCCCGACACTTCGCCATTGCATGAGCGCGGGCGAGCACCTGTCCGACGAAGTGTTCGGGCTCTGGCGCGAGCGCTTCGGCATGGACATCTTCGAGGCCGTGGGGATGAGCGAGTTTTCCTACTATCTCTCGCAGAGCAAGTTCCGGCCGATCCGCGCCGGCAGCGCGGGCTTCCCGCAACCCGGTCACGACATCCGGCTGCTGGACCCGGAGACACTCGAGGAAGCGCCCCCCGGCGAGGAAGGCATGATCTGCGTCCCGGAAAGCGATCCCGGCCTGTTCCTCCGCTACTGGAACCAGCCGGAGGAGACCGCGAAACTCAGGCACGACGGCTGGTTCTTCACCGGCGACTACGCGCGCTACGACGACGAGGGCTACATCTGGTTCCTCGGCCGCAAGGACGACATCATCAAGAGCTTCGGCTACCGCGTCTCGCCCTATGAGGTGGAGCGCGTGCTGAAGAGCCACCCCGGCGTGGCGGACTGCGCCTGCATCGGGGAGGACGCCGGCCACGACAAGCTGCTGGTGGTGGCCTACGTCATCCCGCAGCGGGCACCGCGATCTCGCCCGACGCGCTGCTTTCCTTCGGCCGCGACAAGCTGGCGTCATACAAGGCGCCGAAGATCGTCTATCTCGCCAAGGATTTCCCGAGCACCCGCAATGGTAAAATTCTGCGTCGGGAAATCTCGCCGTCGATCGCCTCCGCGCGCTCGGCGAGCTGACCCGGAGGAAATCGTCCCTCGCCGCCGCGGATGTCCCGCGAGCGGTCATCCCCATTTCAGGCGCCCATGAAATCGTCGATCCCGAAACCGTCCCCTCGCACTGCAATACCCTCGGCAGCTTCATCTTCTGGACCGGTGGCTGCAGGCGCCGCTGTATCTCGGCCTGATCGTGGCGCAGGCGGTTTACGTGTTCCACTTCTGGGTCGAACTGGTGCACCTCATCGAGGCGGCCTTTGGCAACAAGGCGGCCCTCACCGCGCTCATCGAGAGCGTCGGCTACAACCTGCCTCCGATCAAGGACGCGGCGGGCGCGATCATCGGCTACGCGCCGCCGAAGTTCAACGAGACCATCATCATGCTGGTGGTGCTGGCGCTCATCGACGTGGTGATGATCTCGAACCTGCTGATCATGGTGATCGTGGGCGGCTACGAGACTTTCGTTTCCCGCCTCGGCCTGCAGGACCACCCGGACCAGCCCGAGTGGCTCTCGCACGTCAACGCCTCGGTGCTCAAGGTGAAACTCGCCACCGCGATCATCGGCATCTCGTCCATCCACCTGCTGAAGACCTTCATCAGCGCGGAGAACTATTCCGAAAAGGCACTGATCGCCCAGACGGCGATCCACATCACCTTCCTGCTGTCGCCACTGGCGATCGCCTACAGCGATCGCCTCATGCCGCACGGCCCCGACAAGGCCGGCAACGCGCATTGAAAGGCACCGCCATGACCACCATCCGCGAAGAAGACTTCATCCAGTCCGTTGCCGACGGCTTCCAGTTCATCAGCTACTACCATCCGGTCGACTACATCAAGGCGCTCGCCGAGGCCTACCGACGGGAAGAATCGCCCGCGGCGAAGGACGCGATGGCGCAGATCCTCATCAACTCCCGGATGTCCGCCGAAGGCCACCGGCCGATGTGCCAGGACACCGGCATCGCGATCGCCTTCGTCAAGGTCGGCATGGACGTCCGCTGGGACACCAAGCGTCGCTGGCAGGAGTTGGTCAACGAAGGCGTGCGCCGCGCGTACACCGACAAGGACAATCCCCTGCGCGCCTCGGTGCTGGCCGACCCCGACGGCAAGCGGAAGAGCACCGGCGACAACACGCCGGCCGTCACGCACGTCGAGCTGGTGCCGGGCGACAAGGTCGAGGTGATCGTCGCGGCAAAGGGCGGCGGCTCGGAGAACAAGTCGCAAGTTCGCGATGCTGCTGCCCAACGACTCGATCGTCGACTGGGTGCTCTCGGTGGTGCCGACCATGGGCGCGGACTGGTGCCCGCCCGGGATGCTCTCGCTGGGCATCGGCGGCACGCCGGAGAAGGCCATGCTGATGGCCAAGTGGGGAATGATGGACCCGATCAATTTCCATGAGCTGCGGGCGCGCGGCCCGTCCAATCGCGCCGAGGAGTTGCGCCTCGAGCTCTTCGAGAAGGTGAATGCGCTGGGCATCGGCGCGCAGGGGCTCGGCGGGCTTGCGACGGTCCTCGACGTGAAAGTGAACGACTACCCGACGCACGCGGCCTCCAAGCCGGTGGCGCTGCTGCCCAATTGCGCCGCGACGCGCCACGCGCATTTCGTCCTCGACGGCAGCGGCCCGGCCACTTTCGCGCCGCCCTCGCTCGACGACTGGCCGAAGCTCACGCTCGACTTCGCCTCGAGCCGGCGGGTCAACCTCGACACGCTCACCAAGGCCGAGATCGCCGGCTGGAAGTCCGGCGAACGGCTCCTGCTCAACGGCAAGCTGCTCACCGGCCGCGATGCCGCCCACAAGCGCATGGCCGACATGATCGCCAAGGGCGAGAAGCTCCCGGTGGACTTCACCAACCGCTTCATCTATTACGTCGGCCCGGTCGACGCGGTGCGCGAAGAGGCAGTGGGCCCGGCGGGGCCGACGACGTCGTCGCGCATGGACAAGTTCACCGAAACCATGCTTGCGAACACCGGCCTCATCGGCATGGTCGGCAAGAGCGAGCGCGGCCCGGTGGCCGTCGAGTCGATCCGCAAGCACGGCGCGGCCTACTGCATCGCGGTGGGCGGCGCGGCCTACCTCGTCTCGAAGGCGATCAAGAGCTCGAAGGTCCTGGCGTTCCACGACCTCGGCATGGAAGCGATCCACGAGTTCGAGGTGAAGGACATGCCGGTCACGGTCGCGGTGGATGCCACCGGCACCTCGGTGCACAAGACCGGCCCGGCCGAGTGGCGTTCGCGGATCGGCAAGATCCCCGTCGTCGCCGCCTAGCGCGGCATGCCCGAGAGCGGCACCGGATTCATCGGCAGCGCCGGCGCGCTTTGGCTCGCCCGTCGCGCCGCCGAGCGCCGGCCGCTGGTCGTGGTCACGGCCGGCGCGCAGGCCTCGGAACGCTTGCGCGAGGAAATCGCCTGGTTCGCGCCGCAACTGCGCGTGGCGCGCCTTCCCGACTGGGAGACGCTGCCCTACGACCAGTTCTCGCCGCACCCCGACCTCGTCTCCGAGCGGCTGGCCACGCTCAACGACTACGCCAACGGCGCCTTCGACGTGGGGCTGGTGCCGGTGCAAACGGCGCTGCAGCGGCTCGCTCCCCGCAGCTACCTGGCCGGGCGGACGTTCTTCCTCAAGCAGAAGACGCGCCTGGACGTGGCGGCGCTGCGCGGGCAGCTGTCGCTCGCCGGTTACACGCACACCGCGCAGGTCGTCAGCCCCGGCGAGTATTCCATGCGCGGCGGCATCATCGACCTTTACCCGATGGGCAGCACCGTGCCCTACCGCATCGACCTGGACGACGAGGTCATCGACAGCCTCAAGTCCTTCGACATCGATACCCAGCGCTCGATCTATCCCGTTGCCGAAGTGCGCCTGCTTCCGGCGCGTGAATTCCCGCTCGATGACGCGGGCCGCGCGAAGTTCCGCGAGCATTTTCGCGACCGTTTCGAGGGCGATCCGAGCCGCTCGCGAACGTACAAGGACGTCTCCAACGGGCTCGCCCCGGCAGGCGTGGAGTGCTACCTGCCGCTGTTCTTCGATGAGACCGCCACGCTTTTCGACTACGTCCCCGCAGGCACGCAGTTCGCCCTCGAAGGCGACGTCGCGCAGGCCGCCGAAGCGTTCTGGCGCGACCTGAAAAGCCGCCACGAACTGCTCCGGGGCGAGCGCGAGCGGCCGCTGCTGCCGCCGCTCGACCTCTACCAGTCGGTCGAGGACTTCTTCGTGCAGCTGAAGGAGCGGGAGCGGATCGAGTTTCGCGCCGAGGCCGGCGTCGCCGCGGTGCCCGACGTGCAGGTCGATCGCCGCGCCGACGAGCCCCTGAAGCCGCTTGCGCGCTTTCTCGACGCCCGGCCGGGGCGGGTGCTGATCGTCGCGGAAAGCGCCGGCCGCCGCGAGACGCTCTCGCACCTGTTCGCCGAGCACGGCGTGCATCCGGCGTTCTGCGACGGCTGGGACGCGTTCCTGCGCTCCGCCTCGCCCGTGATGATGGCCGCCGGGCTGCTGGGCGGCGGCTTCGCGCTCCCTGGCGAATCGATCACGGTCATCACCGAGGCCGAGCTCTACCCGACGCAGGTGCGCCAGTCGCGGCGGCGCGACGCGCGCAACAAGGCCTCCGCGGAAGGCATGCTGCGCGACCTCGCCGAAGTGCGCGAGGGCGACCCGGTCGTGCACAGCCAGCACGGCATCGCGCGTTACCGCGGGCTGGTGACGATGGACCTCGGCGAAGGCGCGACCGAGTTCCTGCACCTCGAGTACGAGGGCGGCGACAAGCTTTACGTCCCGGTGGCGCAACTGCATGCGATCAGCCGCTACACGGGCGCCTCCCCGGAGACTGCGCCGCTGCACCGCCTGGGCAGCGGGCAATGGGAGAAGGCCAGGCGCAAGGCCGCGCAGCAGGTGCGCGACACGGCGGCGGAGCTGCTCAACATCTATGCGATGCGCGCCGCCCGGCCGGGCACGCGTTCCCGATGAAGTCCCACGATTACGAGGCATTCGCCGCCGGTTTCGACTTCGAGGAGACGCCCGACCAGGCCTCGGCGATCGAAGCGGTGATCGCCGACATGACCTCGGGCAAGCCGATGGACCGCCTCATTTGCGGCGACGTCGGCTTCGGCAAGACCGAGGTCGCGATGCGCGCCGCCTTCGTCGCGGTGAACGCCGGCAAGCAGGTCGCGATCCTGGTGCCGACCACGCTGCTCGCGGAGCAGCACTTCCAGAACTTCAGCGACCGCTTCGCCGAGTGGCCGGTGAAGATCGCCGAGCTGTCGCGCTTTCGCAGCGTGAAGGAGATCGGCAAGTCGCTCGACGGGCTTGCCGACGGCACCATCGACATCGTCATCGGCACCCACAAGCTGATACAGAAGGACGTGCGCTTCAAGCGCCTGGGCCTCGTCATCATCGACGAGGAGCACCGCTTCGGCGTGCGCCAGAAGGAGGAACTGAAGGCGCTGCGCGCCGAGGTGGACGTGCTGACGCTCACCGCGACGCCGATCCCGCGAACGCTGGCGATGTCGCTCGAGGGACTGCGCGATTTTTCCGTGATCGCCACCGCCCCGCAAAGGCGCCTGTCGATCAAGACCTTCGTCAATCGCCTCTCTTCGGGCATCGTGCGCGAAGCGGTGCTGCGCGAGCTGAAGCGCGGCGGGCAGGTCTACTATCTGTACAACGAGGTGGAAACGATCCAGAACCGCCTCTCCGAGCTCCAGGCGCTGCTTCCCGAAGCGCGCGTCGCCGTGGCCCACGGGCAGCTGAGCGAGCGCGAGCTGGAGCGCGTCATGCGCGACTTCTACCACCAGCGCGCCAACGTGCTGCTGTGCTCGACCATCATCGAGACCGGCATCGACGTCCCGAGCGCCAATACCATCCTCATCCACCGCGCCGACAAGTTCGGGCTCGCCCAGCTGCACCAGTTGCGCGGTCGCGTCGGGCGCTCGCACCACCAGGCCTACGCCTACCTGCTCACCCCGCCCGAGGAGGCGCTCTCGGCCAACGCGAAGAAGCGCCTCGAGGCGATCCAGATGATGGAGGACCTCGGCGCCGGGTTCTACCTCGCGATGCACGACCTCGAGATCCGCGGCGCGGGCGAAGTGCTGGGCGAAAGCCAGTCGGGCGGCATCCACGACATCGGCTTCACGCTTTACACCGAGATGCTGGACCACGCGGTGCGCTCCCTGAAGGCCGGCAAGGAGCCGGACCTCGCCCAACCGCTCGCGGTGGCCACGGAGATCAACCTGCACTCGCCGGCGCTGCTGCCCGAAGACTATTGCGGCGACGTGCACGAGCGCCTCGTGCTCTACAAGCGCCTGGCGAACTGCGCGACGGCCGACGAGATCGACCGCATGGTCGAAGAGCTGGTGGACCGTTTCGGCCCGCCGCCCGAGACCACGCGCGTGCTCGTGGAGAGCCATCGCATCCGCGTGCTCGGGGAGCCGCTGGGAGTCTCCCGGATCGATGCCTCGCCCGCCGGGATCGTGATCCAGTTCGTGCCCAGGCCGCCGATCGACCCGCAGCGCATCATCGCGCTGGTGCACTCAAGCAGGCTCTACAAGCTGGTCGGCCCCGAGCGCATCCGCATCGACGCAAAGAGCGAGGCGCTGGCCCAGCGCGTCGCGGAAGTGAAGTCCTTCTTCAAGCGGCTCTCCGGCGATCCCGCGCAGGGCAAGCCGGCCGCGGCCGCGGCATGAGCGCGTTCCATCTCGTCGTGCAGGGCGAAGAGGTCGCCACGGCCGACCTGAAGGCGCTGTCGCGCATGGCGCATGCCGAGGCGATCGAACGCGTGTCGGAGCGCGCCT
The DNA here is from genome assembly GCA_963849005.1 of uncultured beta proteobacterium. Taxonomy (GTDB): domain Bacteria; phylum Pseudomonadota; class Gammaproteobacteria; order Burkholderiales; family Usitatibacteraceae; genus CAWKGC01. The sequence goes on from CAWKGC010000022.1 coordinate 253,909, forward strand.
TCCGGCTCACCGGCGCCGACCCGGCGTCGCGGCCGCTCGTGGCCGGGCATTGCGCGAGCGCCGGCCTCGACTTCGGCTTCGTCGAGTCAGGCGTGCGCTTCAGCGATTTCCGCCTGCTCGCGATGGACATGGACTCGACCCTGATCACGATCGAGTGCATCGACGAGATCGCCGACTTTGCCGGCCGCAAGGCCGAGGTCGCGGCGGTGACTGCCTCCGCCATGCGCGGGGAGATCGACTGGCCGCAAAGCCTGAGGCAGCGCGTCGCCGCGCTCGCCGGGCTCGATGCCTCCGTCCTCGAGCGCGTCTACCGGGAGCGATTGCGGCTCGCGCCCGGCGCCGGGAAACTGCTCGCCGCTTCGCGCCAGCATGGCATTCGCACCCTCCTCGTCTCCGGGGGCTTCACCTTTTTCACCGACCGCCTGCGCGTGGAACTCGGCCTCGATTTCGCCTATTCGAATGTCCTGGTCATCGGGCCGGACGGATGCCTCGCGGGCGAAGTCACCGGGCCGCTGGTCGACGCAGGGGGCAAGGCACGCCACTTGTCACGCGTGCGCGGCGAATTGGGGCTGGCCAGGGAGCAGGTGCTCGCGATCGGCGATGGCGCGAACGACCTCGCGATGATGGCCGAAGCCGGGACCAGCATCGCCTACCACGCCACGCCGGTGGTGCAATCGCAGGCGAGCTACGCCTTGAACCACAGCGCGCTCGACGGCGTGCTCAGCCTTTTTCCGGCTTGACGCCGCGCGCCGCCGGCACGGGAAAATAGGCGTAGCCCTTGTTCGCGACCTCGGAAGCGGCATGCTCGCCCTGCTCCCCGAGGTCCTGCGGCTTGTCCCACCAGGTCGCCCGGTTGGACTTCTGCAGCTCTTTCAGCTTCGGGTTCGCTTCGAGAAGGTCGCGCACGAAGCGCGTGATTTCGGACTCGTACATGGTGGCGGTTTCGGGGGCGATGGCGAGGAGGCAGTCTAGCATCCGCCGCGGATTGCGCCGGCTTCGTTGCCGCCGGCTCTCGCCGCAGTCCATAATGCGTCGTTGCGTCGACCGCGCACCGGAATTGCAATGCGGCTCAACTACCCGAAATCCTTCCTTTCGCTCCTCCTGATCGGCTTCTCGCTGGTCGTCCTGCCGCTGGTGTTCGCGCTGTTCGCGAACGCCATCTCGTTCGAAAAGCTGGCCGGGCAAAGCGAGCAGGCGGTACATGGCGCGGTCAAGGTGACGAAGTCGAGCCGGCAGCTTGCGGCAACCATCACGTCGCTCGAGCGTTCCGCGCGCCAGTACGCGGCGGCCGGGGACGCCACTTTCCTCGAGGCCTATCGCACCAACCGCGCCGCGTTCCAGGCCGCTGCAAGGCAATTGCTGGAGTATCCGCTGTCGGAGGACCAGAAGGCCGAGGTCGGTGCGATCGTCACGCAGGAAGGAACGGTGTTCGCGCGCCTGTCCCAGCCGACGCCCGATATCGGCAGCCGGCTGGCTGGCGATTTCGCGCTGCTTTCCGACCGCGCGCAGTCGCTGGTGCGCGCGAGCGACCTGGCGATCGACGAGGAGATCGGGCTGCTGCGCAACGCCGCCGTAAAGGCGCGCAACCGCGTGTTCTGGCAGATGCTCGCGACCATCCCGATCGCGATCCTGCTCATCGCGGGCTTCACCTTCCTCATCGCGCGCCCCATCCGGCAGGTAAGCGAGGGCATCCGCCTGCTGGGCGAAGGCCAGTTCGGCCGGGGGGTCGAGGTCGAGGGCCCCGAGGACATGGTGCGCCTCGGCGAGCAGCTCGACTGGCTGCGCCAGCGCCTCGTCACGCTCGAAGAGCAGAAGGGCAGGTTCCTGCAGCACATTTCGCACGAGCTGAAGACCCCGCTCACGGCGCTGCGCGAAGGCTCCGACCTGCTTTCGTCGGGCGTGGTCGGCAACCTCAATGCGGAGCAGCGCGAGATCGCGCGCATCCTCCAGGCGAACTCGATCGAGCTGAGGAAGCTGATCGAGGGGCTGCTCAATTACAGCGCGGTGCATGCGCAGGCATCCTACCTCGACGCGAAGATCGTGCAGCTGCGCGATGTCGTTCGCCGCGTGGTGAGCGACCGCAAGCTCGCGCTGGTGGCCAAGGGCATGCGCATCGAGTTGAATTGCGAGAACGTGACCGCCTACGCCGACGAGGAGAAGATCCGCGTGATGCTCGACAACCTGCTCTCCAACGCGATCAAGTACTCGCCCGAGCGCGGCCTCATCGCGATCAAGCTCTACAAGGACCAGCGCGACGCCGTGCTGGAGATGCGCGACGAAGGCCCGGGCATACCGCCGCCGGAACGCGAGAAGGTGTTCGACATCTTCTACCGCGGCACCGACGCGCCGGTTTCCACGATCAAGGGCAGCGGCCTGGGCCTGTCGATCGTCAAGGAGTACGTGCAATTGCACAAGGGCCAGGTCGAGATCCTCGACGGCCCCGGCGCGCATTTCCGCATTCGTTTCCCGCGCAAGAAAGACCTGGAAGAGGCCGCTTGATGAAGACCCCGATCGCCGCCCTCGCCGCGCTGGCGCTGCTCGCCGCGTGCGCAGCCCCGCAAAAGGCGCCACCTCCGCCTCCCGTTCCCGTCGTGGTCGCCCCACCTCCGCCAAGCGAGGCGGACCAGCTCGTGGCCAGGCTCGCCCGGATGAATGCGGTCGGGCCGGCCGAGCAGCAGGCCGAGATCGCGCGACTCAAGGACTCGACGGCACGCGCCCCCACGGACGTCGGCCGGGTCGAGCTCGCCTTCGCCTTGACCGCCTCGGGCGCTGACGAGGCCGAAATCCTCGCCGCGCTCGAACCGGTGACCCGGGAAGGAGGCACGGCGAGCGTGGACGTGAAAAGCGTGGCAGGCTTCTTGCAAGGAGTCGTCCTGGAGCGCCGCAAGCTGAAGGAGGGCCTGGCTGCCGCCAACTCGCGCGCCACCGCAGATCGCAAGGCGGCGGAGGCGAGCCGGCAGAAGGAGGCCCAGCTGCAGGAGCAACTCGCACGCCTGCAGAAGAAGCTCGACGCATTGACCAATCTGGAGAAGAGCCTCTCGGACCGGAAAAATGCCCGTTAGCATCGAACGCACACCCGTGGCCACCGCCAAGACCGAAGGAAAGGCATCGTTGTTGCTGGTTGACGACGATCCGGACCTGCTGCGCCTGCTCGCCATCCGGCTGAAGTCCAATGGCTACTCGGTCCATGCCGTGGAAAGCGGCGAGAAGGCGCTCGCCTCGATCGCGGCCTCGCGCCCCGACCTCGTGCTGACCGACCTGCGCATGGGCGGCATGGACGGCATGCGCCTCTTCGAAGAGGTGCAGGCGTCCAGCCCGGGGCTTCCGGTGATCATCCTCACGGCGCACGGCACCATCCCCGACGCGGTCGCCGCGGTGAATCGCGGCGTCTTCGGCTACCTCACCAAGCCCTACGACGCCGCCGACCTGCTCGCGCAGATCCAGCGCGCGCTGAGCCTGCGCGGCGGGGCATCGCGCAACACCTCGCTCGGCAAGCTCTGGCGCGAGGACATCGTCACCCAGTCGAGCCTGATGGAAGACCTGCTCGCCAAGGCGCAGCGCGTGGCATCGGGGGACGCCAGCATCCTGCTCCAGGGCGAAAGCGGATCGGGCAAGGAGCTGCTCGCGCGCGCCATCCACCGCGCCAGCCCGCGGGCGAACCAGCCCTTCATCGCCATCAATTGCGGCGCGATCCCCGAGACGCTGCTCGAGAGCGAACTTTTCGGCCACATGAAGGGCTCCTTCACCGGCGCGATCGCCGACCAGCGGGGTCTCTTCATCGCCGCCGACAAGGGCACGCTCTTCCTGGACGAGATCGGCGACATGCCGCTTGCGCTGCAGGTGAAGCTCCTGCGCGTGATCGAAACGCGCGAAGTGCGGCCGATCGGCGCGACGCGCTCGATCCCGATCGATGTCCGCATCGTCTCGGCCACGCACCGCGACCTCGCCAAGGAGAAGGACACGGGCGGCTTCCGCGAGGACCTCTACTACCGGCTGAATGTGGTGACGCTGCGCATCCCGACGCTCGCCGAACGCCCCGAGGACATCCCGCTGCTCGCCTCGCATTTCCTCGCCGTGCTCGCCGAGCGCTACGGGCGAGGCAAGGCGACGTTCTCGCCCGATGCGATGGAAATGATGATGAAGGCGAAATGGCCGGGCAACGTGCGCCAGCTGTTCAATGTGGTCGAGCAATCGATCGCGCTGTGCCCGACCGAGATCATCCCGCCCAAGTTCGTCGAGGAGGCGATCCAGGTCGAGATGCACGAGATGACCTCGTTCGAGGACGCGCGCCGCCGCTTCGAGCGCGATTACCTCACCCGGTTGCTCAAGCTCACCAAGGGCAGCGTGACCCAGGCCTCGAAGCTCGCCCGCCGCAACCGCACCGAGTTCTACAAGCTCCTGCAACGCCACGGCATCGAGGCGTCGCTGTTCAAGGCAGACTCGAAATAGCGCTGCGCGACGCCGTTCGCGGCAAAGCTTGTCGCCTTCCGGAGACAATTATTCGGCATGGGAATCAGGTGCTTGCGAGCGCGGCCCCGATCGCTGTCGGGAAACGGAGACAGCCCGAGGGACTGCCGGCGAGAGGCGGAATGCCGAATTGTGAACTAGTTACTTGTTTTGCAATGACTTTGCGAGATTGGCATCGACCTTGCTCATAACCAGTCATCAAAGAGTGCGCCTTGTGGGGCAGGTTTCCTGCCCCTTTTTTTTGCCCTTTTTCCGGCGTCACTCCGGGTAGCTGTTGAGCAGGTACAGGGCCACCAAGGGGGCGCTCGGCTTGCCGATCGGCGCCAGCCAGCGGCCATAGACCCCGGTGATCTCCCCGCTGCGATAGACCGTCGCGAGCACCCGGTTCACCGCGAGGCGGAAGTCGGCATCGCCGCGCGGCAGCACCAGCCCGTAAGGTTCATACGAGAGGTCTTCTTCGATCAGGCCGAGTCCCTCCGCGCCGCCACCGAGCACGAAACTCCCGATCAGCGCCGTGCGGTCACCCGCGAGCGCATCGACTTCGCCCGCCTTGAGCTTCTCGAAGCCTTCCTGGACCGTCTTGGTCTTGACCACGGTGGCCTGGACGAAGCGCGACTTCAGCGCGCGATCGAGCGCCGCCTCGGTGGTGGTGCCGGCGGCCACCGCGATCTTCTTTCCGGCGAACGCGCTGAAGCCCCCCATCCCTTCCTTGCGCGTCATGAGGGTGCTCGAGTCGACGAAGATCGGCAGGCTGAAGTCGACGACCTCCTGGCGCTTCAGCGTGATCGAGGCGGTGCCGCACTCCATGTCGACACGGCCCTTTTCCACGGCGGGCAGGCGGTCGGCCGGCGTCAGCGCCACCCATTGCGATCTTGAGTTCCTTGAGTCCCAGCTTCTCCTGCAGCCCGGCGACCACGTGCTTGCACAGCTCCACCGAATAGCCCGCGGGCTGGCCGTCCTTGTCGTTGAAGGAAAACGGCACCGAGGTCGCGGAGTAGCCCAGGCGCACGGTGCCGGATCTTCTTGATGCGGGAAAGCGTCGGCGATTCGGCGGCGAGGGCCGGCGCGACGAGGAGAATGAGGGCGGCGGCAAGCAGGGAGCGGATGCGATTCATTTGGGTTCCTGGAATGGTTGATTCGGGGGTTTCGGCAAACGGGGATTTTATCAGCCTCAGTCGGCCTCTTCGATCCACATCATCTGGATCGCCTCGAGGATCTTCTCGCCCGAGCGGCCCGGATCGTCGGAGAAACCGTCGAGACCGACCACCCAGCGGTGCAGGTCCGTGAAACGGACCGCCTTCGGATCGACATCGGGGTGCTTCTCGGCGAGCGCGATCGCGATCTCGCGGCTGTCGGTCCATTTCATCTTTTCAGCTCCGACGCTGGTTGAGGGTGTAGCGCGGGAATCTCGATGACGAGGCGTTCGTCCGCGACCCGAGCCTGGCAGGAAAGGCGCGAGGTCATCTCCAGTCCCCACGCCTTGTCGAGCAGGTCGTCTTCCTTTTCCGTCGCCTCGGCGAGCGAGTCGAAGCCCTCGCGCACGATCACGTGGCAGGTGGTGCAGGCGCAGGATTTTTCGCAGGCATGCTCGATCTCGATCCCCGCTTCGAGCAGGGTGTCGCAAAGCGTGCGTCCCGGGACGGCGGAGATGGTGCGGCCCTCGGGACAAAGCGGGTCGTGGGGAAGGACGACGACTTCGGTCATCTGCCCGGCGACCTCGTCGACGCTGCGTCCCGAGAGCGCGCCGGAAACGATCCGGTCCATGCGCCGCGCGGCAAATGCCTCCGTGCGCGCGGTTGAGCGACTCCGCGGTGGACTTGATCGCGCGGTGGTCCGTCGCCCTCGCGCAGGCCTCGCGAGCGCCGCGATGCGCGCTTCGATGTCCCGGCGCTCGTCGACGGAAACAAGGTCGCCATCGGCGGCGAGCGCCGATGGCGATCGACTGGATCAGCGCGTCCGCCTCGACTCTTTGCTCGGCAAGCGCGCGCGCATCGCGGTCCTCGACGGCATGCTCGAAGCCCGCCTGCAGCATGCGCCGCGATTTCGTCGTCGGCGAGCCCGTAGGAGGGCTTCACCTCGATCGCGGCGCTCACGCCGCTCGGCTTCTCCCTCGCCGATACCGACAGCAGGCCATCGGCATCGACCTGGAACGTGACCTGGATGCGCGCCGCCCCGGCCACCATCGGCGGGATGCCGCGCAACTCGAATCGCGCCAGCGACCGGCAATCCGCGACCAGCTCGCGCTCGCCCTGCACGACGTGCAGGCTCATCGCCGTCTGGCCGTCCTTGAAGGTGGTGAACTCCTGCGCGCGCGCCACGGGAATCGTGGAATTGCGCGGGATGATCTTCTCTGTCAGGCCGCCCATCGTCTCCAGCCCTAGCGAAAGCGGGATCACGTCGAGCAGCAGCCAGTCGTCGTTCGCCGTGCGGTTGCCGGCGAGCACGTTGGCCTGGATCGCGGCGCCTACGCGCGACCACTTCGTCCGGATTGAGGTTGTTGAGCGGCGCCTTGCCGAAGAACTCGCCCACGGCGCGCTGCACGTGCGGCATGCGCGTGGCGCCGCCGACCATGACCACGCCGTCGATCTGCGCCGGCTCGAGCTTCGCGTCGCGCATCGCCTTCCTCATCGGGACCAGCGTCTTCCTCACCAGCGCGTCGGTAAGGGCGAAGAACTCGCCTCGCGTGAGGTGCACGTGCGTGCGTTGCCCGAGCGAGAGCATGACGGTGGCCTCAGCCTCAGGCTCGCTGGTAAGGCGCTCCTTGATCTCGCGCGCAACGGTGAGCAGGCGCCTCGTGTCGCCCTCCCCCGCGTCTGCCAGGCCCAGCGTCGCGCGCCAATGCGCCGCAATCGCCTGGTCGAAATCGTCACCGCCCAGCGCCGAATCGCCGCTGGTGGCCAGCACCTCGAACACGCCGCGCGAAAGCTTGAGGATCGACAAGTCGAACGTGCCGCCGCCCGAGGTCATACACGGCAAACGTTCCCTCGGAGCCGTTGTCGAGACCGTAGGCGATCGCGGCCGCGGTCGGTTCGTTCAGCAGGCGCAGCACCTCGATGCCGGCCACCCGCGCCGCGTCCTTGGTCGCCTGGCGCTGGGCATCGTCGAAATAGGCGGGGACCGTGATCACCGCGCCGGTGAGCTCGCCGCCGAGCGCCGCCTCGGCGCGGGCCTTCAGCACCTTCAGGATCTCGGCAGAGACCTCGACGGGCGACTGCGCGCCCGCGACGGTCTCGATGCGCACCATTCCCGGCGCATCGATGAAGTGGTAGGGAAGCGCGCCGTAGCGCGCGACGTCGGCCACGCCACGTCCCATGAACCGCTTCACCGACACGATCGTGTTGCGCGGGTCGTCGCCCTGCGCGGCGCGCGCGTCATAGCCGACCACTACGCTGCCGTCCGCCGCATAGCGGACCACGGAAGGCAGCAACCGGCGCCCCGACGCATCGGGAAGCACTTCGGCAACGCCGCTGCGCATCGTCGCGACCAGCGAATGCGTCGTGCCGAGGTCGATGCCCACCGCGAGGCGATGCTGGTGCGGCGCGGTCGATTCGCCCGGTTCGGAAATCTGCAGCAGCGCCATGTCAGCAAGCCCTTTCGGCGCGCAACGCATGGCAGACGCGGGCACTCGCGACGCGACGATAGAGGCTGTCATTCGTGCGCTGCCATTCGCGCCAGCAGGAAAAGGCGAGCTTCACATCGTGCTCGTCGTCGCAGGCGACGGCCGCGGGGAGGATCTCGTCGAAGCCGAGCCCGTCACTGCCTTCGAGCGCGAAGCCCGCGACCGGAGGCGAGCCCGCGCCCAGCCACGCAGCGGCAAGCGCCTGCCAGAAATGCGCCAGCGCCGCCCGTTCGTCTTGCATGAAGGGAAGCAGGAGGCGCAGCGCGTGGCATCCGGTCACGCCGTGCAGGATGGTGAAATCTCCCGAGGCGGCATGGCACCGGATCATCGCCTGCCCGAGCTGGTCGAGGGTGAGCGCCGCGCCATCGATCCGGGCGACCATCGCGGCAAACGCCGGGTCCGTTGCCGCCGCGGCTGTTCGCTCGACGATATTGCGGCCGGGGAAGCGCGTGCCGGCGAGCCGCGGATCGCGGGACATTTCCGCAAGCACGGCAGCGGGCGACTCGGCACCGGACAAGACCGGCGCAGCACCCAGGCTTTCGAACGCCGCCGCCCAGTACGCGAGCGCATGCGCCATTTCGCGTTCGCTGCCGATCTCCAGGGCGTACGCCACACGGATCAGGCCGTGAAAAGCGCCGCTTTCGGCGCCCGCGACAAGAATGTCCAGCCAGTGGCGCAGCACCGCATCGCTGCCTTGCTCCGCAATGCGGCCTGCGAAATAGTCGACCCAGGCGGGAAAGGCGGCGTGCGAGCCAAGGTGCTCCTTTTCGCCGCCGGGCGCGATCGCGAACCGCGCCGGAGCCAGGGGTTCGAGCTTGCGCGCGTAACCGGCCGCGAAATCGCGCAGGCGCTGGTCGCTCGCGCCCATCGCCTCGAGCGCCGCGAGCGCCATCGGCAGGTGATTGGCGAGGGCGCCGCCATAGAAGGCGCTGAAACGCAGGTGTTCCTCGACCAGGGCCCGCGTTGTCGGGCGCACGCTCATCGCGCCGCATCCTCGATGCCATGGACCGCGTCCAGCAATTCCTCGCCGAGCTTGTCGAGGAACCTGAGCTTCCTCACCAGCACGCAGGCCGCCTCGTAATTGCCGGTGCTGCCCAGCGACTTCCCGAGGCCCTCGTGCATCGCTGCGCGCTTCGCGTCGATCGATTCCCCGAGCGCCTTCAGCGCCGCGACGTCCTTCGCCACGCGCGCTTCCTCCGCCTGCTCGCGCAAATCCATCTGCTCCATGAGGAAATCCGCCGGCATCGCGGTGTTGTCCTCTTCCGCCGTGTCGTAGCCCTTCAACGCCAGCAGGTACCGCGCGCGCAGGAGCGGCTCGCGGAGCGTGCGGTACGCCTCGTTGGCCTGCGTTGCCCACTGCATCGACAGGCGCCGGTCGCTTTCCGGGGCTGCCGCATAGCGGTCCGGGTGCACGCGCCCCTGCACCTCGCGATAATCGCGATCGAGGCGCTCCAGGTCGATGGCAAACGACACGGGAAGGCCGAACAGCTCGAAGTGGTTGCGCGTGAAATCGGGGGTCATGGGTGAAAAAAGGGGGCGCAGGCACGCCCCCCTTTCAAGTTGCGGATGCAGTTCGCCCTATACGTTGAAGCTCTCGCCGCAGCCGCACTTGTCCTTCTCGTTCGGGTTGTTGAACTTGAAGCCTTCGTTCAGGCCTTCGCGCACGAAATCGAGCTCGGTGCCGTCGAGGTAGGCCAGGCTCTTCGGGTCGATCAGCACCTTGACGCCATGGCTCTCGAACTGCTGGTCGCCTTCCTGGATATCGTCGGCGAACTCGAGCTTGTAGGCGAGCCCGGAGCAGCCCGTGGTGCGCACGCCGAGGCGCAGGCCCACGCCCTTGCCGCGCTTGGCAATGTAGCGCTGCACATGGTCGGCCGCGCGGTCGGTCAGGGTGATCGGCATGGCTTCAGGCCGCCTTCTGGTCGCCTGGCGCCTCGGCGCCGTGCTTCTTGCGGTAATCCTCCACCGCCGCCTTGATCGCGTCCTCCGCGAGGATGGAGCAGTGGATCTTCACCGGCGGCAGCGCCAGCTCTTCCGCGATCTGGGTATTGCGGATGCCCATCGCCTGGTCCAGCGTCTTGCCCTTCACCCATTCGGTCACCAGCGACGATGACGCGATCGCCGAGCCGCAACCGTAGGTCTTGAACTTCGCGTCCTCGATGATGCCGCTCTCGTTCACGCGGATCTGCAGCTTCATCACGTCGCCGCAGGCGGGAGCGCCGACCATGCCCGTGCCCACGCCCGCCTCGTCCTTGCCGAAGGAGCCGACGTTGCGCGGATGCTCGTAATGCTCGATGACTTTTTCGCTGTATGCCATGGTGGTCTCCTGGAAACTAATGTGCCGCCCACTGCACCGAATTCAAGTCGATGCCGTCCTTGTACATTTCCCAGAGCGGGCTCATCTCGCGCAGCCGCCCGATGCGCTCGTGCAGCAGCTTCGCCGCGAAATCGATGTCTTCCTCGGTGGTGAAGCGGCCGAGGGTGAAGCGGATCGAGCTGTGCGCGAGCTCGTCATTGCGGCCCAGCGCGCGCAGCACGTACGACGGCTCGAGGCTGGCGGAGGTGCATGCCGAACCCGACGACACGGCGAGTTCCTTGATGCCCATGATCAGCGACTCGCCCTCGACGAAGTTGAAGCTCACGTTGAGGTTGTGCGGCACGCGCTGCTCGAGGTCGCCGTTGATGTAGATCTCCTCGATGTCCTTGAACCCCGCGAGCAGGCGGTCGCGCAGCATGCGGATGCGCTCGTTCTCGGTGGCCATCTCGAGCCGCGCGAGGCGGAAGGCCTCGCCCATGCCGACGATCTGGTGGGTAGCCAGCGTCCCGGAACGCAGCCCGCGCTCGTGCCCGCCACCGTGCATCTGCGCTTCCAGCCGCACGCGCGGCTTCTTGCGCACGTACAGCGCGCCGATGCCCTTCGGCCCGTAGGTCTTGTGGGCGCAGAAGCTCATGAGGTCGACTTTGAGCGACTCGAGGTCGATCTTCACCTTGCCCGTGGCCTGCGCCGCATCGACGTGGAAGATGATGCCCCTGGCCCGGCAGATCTCGCCCAGCCTGGCAATCGGCTGGATCACGCCGATCTCGTTGTTCACGAACATCACCGAGGCGACGATCGTGTCCGGGCGCAACGCCGCCTCGAACTTGCCGAGGTCGACCAGCCCGCTGGGCTCGGGATCGAGATAGGTGACTTCGAAGCCCTCGCGCTCCAGTTCCCGCATCGTGTCGAGCACGGCCTTGTGCTCGGTCTTCACGGTGATGAGGTGCTTGCCCTTGGTCTTGTAGAAGTGCGCGGCACCCTTCAGGGCGAGGTTGTTCGATTCGGTCGCCCCCGAGGTCCAGATGATCTCCTTGGCGTCGCAGTTCACCAGCTTCGCCACTTCCTCGCGCGCGGTCTCGACCGCTGCTTCCGCTTCCCAGCCGTAGCCGTGGCTGCGCGAAGCGGGGTTGCCGAAGTGCTCGGTGAGCCACGGGATCATCTTCTCGGCAACGCGCGGATCGACCGGCGTGGTCGCCGAATAGTCGAGGTAGATGGGGAGTCTGTGTTCGCTCATGGAAAAGCCCCTGCTCAGGCGTTGACGGGCTTGGCCACCGCGCGCGCCATCGGCGCGCGCTGATGCACCAGCGTGACGGGCCGCGTGCGCTGCTGCTCGACAAGTTGCGAGAGCTTCACGCCGGACAGGAAATCGTACACCGTCGCGTTCAGGCTCTCCCACAGGTCGTGGGTCATGCAGCGCTGGCTGTCGAGGCAATTCTCGCGGCCGCCGCATTGCGTCGAATCGATCGGCTCCTCGACCGCGCAGATGATATCGGCCACCGACAGTTCCGACGGCTTCCGGGCGAGGTTGTAGCCGCCGCCCGGGCCGCGCACGCTTTCCACCAGCGAACGCCGGCGCAGCTTGCCGAACAACTGCTCGAGGTAGGAAAGCGAGATTTTCTGTCGCTCGCTGATGCCGGCAAGCGTGACCGGGCCGCGGCTCGAGTGGAGCGCGAGGTCCAGCATCGCCGTGACCGCAAACCTGCCCTTGGTGGTGAGTCTCATGGTGCTTCCTTTCCACTAATCCCGAGTGAATCGCTCAAGTATAGAAAACTTGAACGATTCAGTCAACTATTTTATGCCCTGGACGGTCGTCCGGCGTTCATCTACATCCATTTGTTTTTTATCGTCTTTTTCCAGGGCTTCCAGGCGGCCCAGGATCGCCGCCAGCCGCCCGTCGATGTCCTCCGTCCGGCTGCCAAGGGTGGCCAGGACCTGGTTGAGCGGGTCGTCGAGGCTGCCGCTCACGGCATAGGCGTCGAATGCCATGCGCGCCGCATCGGCGTTGGCATGGTCCTCGACAACGCGGGCCGGTATGCCGACCACGGTGGCCCCGGCGGGTACCGCCTTCACCACGACCGAATTGGACCCGATCTTGGCGCCGGCGCCGACCTCGAACGGGCCGAGGATCTTCGCCCCCGCGCCGACCACGACACCCGCCCCCAGCGTGGGATGGCGCTTGCCCTTGTTCCACGAGACGCCGCCGAGCGTGACGCCATGGTAGAGCGTGCAGTCGTCGCCGATCTCGGCGGTCTCGCCGATGACGATGCCCATGCCGTGGTCGATGAAGACGCGCCGGCCGATGGTGGCGCCGGGGTGGATCTCGATGCCGGTGAGAAAGCGCCCGAGATGGGAAACAGGCGCGCCAGCCAGCGCAATCCCCAGCCCCAAAGGCGATGCGAGACCACCCGATGCAGCAGCAGCGCGTGGAAACCGGGATAGCAAGTGAGCACTTCCAGCACGCCGCGGGCCGCCGGGTCGCGCTCGAACACGACCGTGATGTCCTCTTTGATCCGGGCAAACATGCGATGGGTTCCTGGACGCGCTGGGAAAAGCCAAGGGGCTGGCAAAAGGATACTATTCCCGACTAAAATCATCAACTATTGGCGCGGCATTGCCGTGCCAATCTCCTTCCGCTTCCACCGTGCAATCCATCCTCGCCTCTTACCTCGCCTTCCTGCGCCTTCCGGACGTCACGCGCATGGTGGTGGTGGCCTTCATCGGCCGCCTGCCGATCGGCATGGGCGGGCTGGCGATGCTGATGTTCCTGCGCGACAGGCTCGGCAACTTTGCGATTTCCGGTTCCATCGTCGGCGCCTATTTCATCGCCATGGCGACGGCGGCCCCGGTGCTCGGGCGGCTGATCGATCGCATCGGTCCGCGCAGGCCTCTCATCGTGACGGGCATCGTCCAGCCGCTCGCCCTGCTCGGCTGTTCGTGGCGACGATCAACGGTGCCGGCTACGCGCCGGTGATCACCTTCGCGATCATCGCGGGCCTTTTCGCCGCGCCGATCACCGTGCTGACGCGCACGCTCTGGCGGCACCGCTTCGACCAGGAGGACGAGCGCCGGCTCGCCTTTGCCGTCGATTCGGTGATGATCGAGTTCAATTTCACGCTCGGGCCGGCGCTGGTGGCATTGCTGCTCGCCACCGCGGGTCCGGCCACCGCGTTCGCCGTAACGATCGCTGCGACGGTCATCGGTTTCGCCGCCTTCATCGGCTCGCCTGCGCTCAAGTACTGGCGCCAGGACGACAATGCCGAGCGGCACCTGCTGGGCCCGCTCACCGAGTGGCGATTGCTGATCGTCTTCGCGGCGAGCTTCGGCCTCACGTTCTGCTTCGGCGTGCTGGAGGTCGGTTACCCCGCCTTCGCCGTGTACGTGGCGATGCCCGCGCTGGGCGGGCTGCTGCTTTCGATCAACTCGATCGGCAGCGCGCTCGGCGGCGCGCGCCTACGGCGGAATGAAATTCCGCATGCCGCTGGAGCGCCAGTTCGCCCTCGCGCTTGGCCTGATGTCGCTGCCGCTGTTCGCCCATTCGCTTGTCACTGCATCCCGTCGGTCTTTGCCTTGACCGCATTCGTCGCCGGGCATGGCGATCGCGCCCACGCTCACCGCGCAAACGCTCCTCGTGTCGCGCATCGCCCCGGCGAAATACGCGACCGAGGCATTCACCTGGTCCTCGACCTTCATCGTGAGCGGCATCGGCGCCGGGATGGCCGTGGGCGGCGCGTTGTTCGAGACGCTGCCTCTCGGGCAGGTATTCGCGATCGGCGCCGCCGTCGTGCTCGCGATGTCGCTGCTGGCCCTCGCCTTGCCGGTGCGCGCGGCTCGCTAGTCCTTGTTCGCCGCGGGGACGCTCGAACGACGCGAGCATGCCGCGAAGGATCGCGACCTCCTCCTTCTCGAGTTCGACGCGCGCCGCGAGGCGCCGCAATCTCTGCATCAGGCGGCCGGGACGCGCCGGGCGAAGGAATCCGCTTGCGATCATGGCCAGCTCGACGTGCGCGTGCAGCGCCTCGACATCCTCCGCCGTCGCGCGCTTGCGCGAGCGCGCCGGCGCCAGCGCGTGCGCCGAAGCAGCCACGCGCCATCTCGTAGCAGGCCACCTGCACGGCAGCCGCAAGATTGAGCGAGGCATACGCGGCGCTCGCCGGGATCATCACCAGGCGCTGGCAGCGGGACAGCTCCGCGTTCGACAGCCCCGTGGTCTCGTTGCCGAACACCAGCGCCACCGGCCCTTCGCGCGCGGCATCGACGAGTTCCACGGCGGCGTCGCGCAGCGACGCGGCGGATGCGAAAGATCGCGCGGCCGCGAGGTGAACCCGGCGGCCAGCACGCAGCCCTCGAGCGCCGTGGCGAGCTTCTCGTGCACGCGCGCGCGCGGCAAGGACGTCGCCCGCGCCGGAGGCAAGCGCGTCGGCTTCCGCATCCGGATAACGCTGCGGGCTTCACCAGGTCGAGGCGTTCGACGCCCATGGTCTTCATCGCGCGCGCGGCGGCGCCGATGTTGCCGGGATGGCGCGGGCGCGACAGCACCATGCGCAGGTTGCCGAGGGGCGAAGAGGGCTTTCATCGTATAATTGTCGCCAGTTTCCCCGCTCTTTGCCACGACCTCCCATGCATCCCATGCTCAATACGGCCGTCAAGGCCGCTCGCAAGGCCGGCGCGATCATCACGCGCGCCTCCTACGACCTCGAGAAGCTGACCGTGCGCAGCAAGCAGGAAAACGACTTCGTCTCCGAGGTCGACCACGCGGCGGAGGAGGCGATCATCTCGGTGCTGCGCGAGACCTACCCGAAGCATGCCTTCCTCGCCGAGGAGAGCGGCGCGTCGGTGGCGGACCCGGCCAACGCCGAGTACCTCTGGGTCATCGACCCGCTCGACGGCACCACCAATTTCCTGCACGGTTTTCCGCAGTACTGCGTGTCGATCGCGCTGCTGCACAAGGGCGTCCTTTCGCAAGGCGTCGTGCTCGACCCCAACCGCGACGAGCTTTTCACCGCCGGCAAGGGCGCGGGCGCCTACCTGAACGACCGCCGCATCCGCGTGAGCAAGACCGTTTCGATCAAGGAGTCCCTCATCGGCACCGGCTTCCCGTTTCGCGAGATGAGCAATTACGAGGACTACTCGCGGATGCTCACCAACGTGATGAAGAACACCGCGGGCGTGCGCCGCCCCGGCGCCGCCGCGCTCGACCTCGCCTACGTCGCCGCGGGCCGCTTTGACGGGTTCTTCGAGATGGGCCTGTCGACATGGGACATGGCCGCCGGCGCGCTGATGATCCGCGAGGCCGGCGGGTTGGTCGGCGATTTCGACGGCGAGGAGAACTACATGGAGAGCGGCCGCATCGTCGCCGCCAACGCCAAGCTGTTCACGCCCCTTCTGCAACTGCTGAAGGCGCGCTGAAGCGCATTGCCGGGCGGACATGGCACAAGGCGCACATCGCATCGTGGTCGTCGGCGGTGGCGCCGGCGGGCTGGAACTCGCCACGAAACTCGGCGACAAGCTCGGCAAGCGCGGGCGCGCCCGGGTCACCCTCGTCGATCGCAGCCGCGACGCACCTGTGGAAGCCGCTGCTGCATGAAGTCGCCGCGGGCAGCATGGACATCCACGACCACCAGCTCGATTACATCGCCCAGGCGCGCTGGCATGGCTTCACCTTCGCGCTCGGCACGCTCGGCGGCCTGGACCGCGCCAATCGGGAAGTGACCATCGCCGCGGTGCGCGACGACGAGGGCGAGGAGATCCTGCCCGAGCGCCGCATCGCCTACGACACGCTGGTGATCGCCATCGGCAGCGAATCGAACGACTTCGGCACGCCGGGCTTCAGGGAGCACGCGTTCGCCCTCGAGACCAAGAACGACGCGAACCTGTTCCACCGCCGGCTGGTCAACACCTGCGCGCGCGCCAACTACGCGGCCGACGGCAGGGTGATCGACATCGCCATCGTCGGCGCCGGCGCCACGGGCGTCGAGCTGGCCGCGGAGCTGCACAACACGACCCGGTTGCTTGCCGCCTACGGGCTGACGAATTTCGATCCGGAAAAGCAGATCCGCATCTCGCTCGTCGAAGCGGGGCCGCGCATCCTGCCCGGGCTGGTCGATTACCTCGCCGAGGCCACGGCGAAGATCCTCGATGACCTCGGCGTGCGCCAGCTCGTCAACGAGCGCGTCGTGGCGATCGAGGAGCGCGCGATCCGCACCGCGAGCGGCAATGCGATCGCTTCCGACTTCACCGTCTGGGCCGCCGGCATCCGCTGCCAGTCCGTGCTGAAGGAAATCGGCGGGCTGGAAACCAACCGCATCAACCAGCTGGTGGTGAAGCAGACGCTGCAGGCCACCCGCGACGACGACATCTTCGCGCTCGGCGATTGCGCCGCCTGCGCGTGGACCGAGGGGCGTTTCGTGCCGCCGCGCGCGCAGGCCGCGCACCAGCAGGCAAGCCATGTGTTCGCCTCGATCAGGCGCCGCCTCTCGGGCGAGGCGCCGAAGGACTTCCGCTACCGGGACTTCGGCTCGCTGGTGTCGCTCGGCACCTACGAATCGGTCGGCACGCTGATGGGCTTCGTCACGGGCGGCTCGATCCGGCTCGAAGGCCTGCTCGCCAAGCTCTTCTACGTTTCGCTCTACCGGATGCACATCCTCGCGCTGCATGGCTTCTGGCGCATGGCGCTCGACACGCTGGCGCGCATGATCCGCAGCCAGACGGAGCCGAAGGTAAAGCTGCATTGACCGCGACGATTCCCGTTCCGTGCTTCCCGGGATCGCGGCACCGACCGATCACTTGATCTGGTAGGCGGCATGGCAGGCCACGCAGGATTGCGTGACCTGCGCGAGCGCCGCGAGCGGGCGGTCGAGCTTGCGATCGACGGACGCTTCCTGCGCCACCAGCGCGAACCGGCTCGCGCTGCGGTGCATCGCGGTCCCGATGTCCTGCATTCCCTGCGGCATCACCTTGGCAACCTCATGCGCGCCGTGCAGGCCGAGCGACGACATGCCCAGCCGCTTCTCGGCGACGTCGGCCGCGCGATCGAACTCGTAGCGGGCGAGCGCGTCCTGGATTTCCGCGAGCGCCAGCAAGTGGTCGCGCATGTTGGCCAGCGTGTGCTCTTTCATCGCCGCCGGGAACGCGACCACCTGGCGCGAAGGCACGCTTGCCGCGGGTGCTGCGGCCGGCTTCGCATGGCTGTCCGGGTCATGGACATGCTGCGCGAAGGCGAAGGTCGCCACCGCCAGGCCGCCGAGCAGGGCAACCGGAATGCCGAACGAACCTGCAATCCATTTCATCTTCGCGTCCTCGATCGGAGGTTCGTCATCCGCAAACAACCGCCCGCCTTGCGCAGGCGGGCGGGGGAATGCAGGTCAGTGCGATTGCCACCTCGGGCCCCGCGCGCACTGCTCGGGCAGCGCAATGCCCCGTTCGGCGGCGCGCTGCTGCATCGCGGCATGGTTGGCTGCCGCGAGCGCCTGGCGCTCTTCGGGAGTCGCCGCATTTTGCATCTTCGACCTGAACGCGGCCTGTTCCTCGGCCGTCATGAGCTGCTGCCCTGCCATCGGCCCGCCCATGCCGCCGCCCATGCCGTGCTTCATTCCCGCCATGTGGCCCGCGCCCATGCCGCAGGCCGTGCCGTCATGCGTCCCGGCCATCGCCCCGGGGCCCATTCCACCACAGCCCTCACCCTGATGGGCGTAAGCAACCCCGGCGGCGAGGCCGAGTCCCAGCGAAGCAGCGATTCCAGCTGCAAGCATTTTCGAGCGTGTCATGATCTGGTTCCTTTGAAAGTGAGTTGGACCGCATCGTTTCGAACCCTTGCATCGGGACAGCCATCCCCCGATTCCAGGTTCACCGCACGATCCATTAGACCCGTTCGATGTAACGAGGCAATGTCGCCGGCGGCCTGTTTGGTATCGCAGGCTTGCGGCGCGCGGGGTTGTTACACTGCGATACAATTTTCCGCCATCGCAGGCGCCGGTTGGGCAAGAATCCGTCATGGCCACGCAAGACCACATCCTCATCGTGGACGACGACGCCGAGATCCGCGGCCTGCTCGGCGACTACCTGCAGCAAGAACGGCTATCGCGTCACCGCGGCCGCCGACGGCAAGGAGATGCGCGCGGCGATGGACCCGGCCCGCCCGGACCTCGTCATCCTCGACCTGATGCTGCCGGGCGAAGACGGGCTGGCGCTGTGCCGCGACCTGCGCGCAGGCTCCAACATGCCGATGATCATGCTCACCGCGCGCGGCGAGGAAACCGACCGCATCGTCGGCCTGGAAATGGGCGCCGACGACTACGTGCCGAAGCCGTTCAACCCGCGCGAGCTGCTGGCCCGCATCAAGAGCGTGCTGCGGCGCGCGCGGTCGCTGCCGGAAAACCTGGCAGCCGGAGACCGGCCGGCGCGTTCCGGTTCGCCGGCTGGACGCTGGACGTCGCCACGCGCAACCTGCGTTTCGCCCGAGGGCGTGGTGATCGCATTGAGCGGCACGGAGTTCAGGTTGCTGAGGATCTTCCTCGAGCACCCGCACCGCGTGCTGACGCGCGACCAGCTGATCGACCTCATGCTCTCGCGCGACGCCGGCCCGTTCGACCGCGCCATCGACGTGCAGGTGAGCCGGCTGCGCCGCCGCCTCGGCGAGGACGGCAGGGAAAGCCGCCCTCATCAAGACGGTGCGCGGCCAGGGTTACGTGCTTGCGGCGGACGTCGTCCGGTTCGAGGGCGATGACGCTGCTGCCGCGCTCGCTGTTCAGCCGCCTGGTGCTGGTCCTGCTCGCCGTGCTCGCTGGCCGCGCAGCTGATGAGCTTCGCGATCCACATGCACGAGCGCGGCGAATTGCTGCAGCAGGCGAGCGGCATGCAGTCGGCGCGGCGGATCGCCGAAATCGTCAGGGTGCTCGATTCCCTCGGCAAGGAGGAACGCGCCAGGATGGCGGGCATCCTCAGCGCGCCGCCGCATGGCGATCACGGCTGGACGAGGCGCCCTTGCGCGCCGGGGAAAACGGCGCGGAAACGACGGCGCGCGCAACCATGTTCGCCGCGATGCTGCGTCGCTTCCTCGGCGAAGAGTGGCCGCTCGAAGTGGCAGTCGCCGACAGCCGGCCGTTCGACCCGGGCGCCATGCGCAACCCGGCCGGCCCGCGCATGGGACAAGGCTGGGGCGGCCCGGATCGGGCGAAGGCATGGGCGGCCCGGGAATGGGAATGCATTCGGGCATGCGCTATTCTTCGCAGCCCGGCGCTTTCCTTCATCGCGCAGGTGCGCCTGCGACGACGGCGACCCTGGTGACCTTCGATTCCCGGCAGCCTGCCGAAACGGAGAATTGGCCCTACCGCCTGATGCTCAGCCTCGCGGTCCTGCTGGCCGCGGTGATCGGCGTGTCGCTGGTCGCGGTGCGCTGGGCGACCCGCCCGCTCAAGGTGCTGGCGGATGCGGCCGAGGAACTCGGCAAGGACATCCACCGGCCCCCGCTCGCGGAATCGGGGCCGGTGGAGGTGGCGCGCGCGGCGCGCGCCTTCAACACGATGCAGTCCCGCCTCGTGCGCTTCATCGAGGAACGCACCCGCGCCCTCGCCGCGATGTCGCACGACTTGAAGACGCCGATCACGCGCCTGCGCCTGCGCGCGGAACTGCTCGACGATGCGTCGCTGCAGGGCCAAGTTCACGGGAGACCTCGCGGAGATGGAATCCATGGTCGGCGCCACGCTGGATTTCATGCGCGGCATCGACACCGGGGAGGCGGCACAGCCCATCGACATCCAGGCATTGCTCGAGAGCCTGCAGGCGGACCTGCAGGAAACCGGCGGCCGCATGTCGATCGAAGGCAGCGCGGCGGGTCCGTACGTCGGCAGGCCGCAGGCGCTCAAGCGCTGCCTCGCGAACCTGCTGCAGAACGCGATCAATTACGGCGGGTCGGCTGCGGTCGCGATCGATGACAACGCGGATCGCCTGGTGATCCGGATCACGGACGAGGGGCCCGGGATACCGGAGCAGGAACTCGAACGGGTGTTCGAGCCCTTCTATCGGCTGGAAGGCTCGCGCAACCGGGAAACGGGCGGCACCGGACTGGGGCTGGGCATCGCGCGCAGCATTGCGGAAGCCCACGGCGGCCACCTGCGCCTTCGCAATCGCGCCGAGGGCGGGCTCGAGGCCGCGCTCACGCTGCCGCGTTCCGGATCTTCAGGCCACCTAGACTAGGTCGAGCTCCGCTTGCTTCAGGCTGCTGTCGTAAGGGTGCGTGGACACCTTGAAGCCGAGGCCCGTGACGAATTTCAGCATGCGCTTGTTCTCGGCGAGGATGGGGCTGCCCATCACCCGCAGGCCGCGGCTGCGTGCCGACTCGATCAACGCGCGCATCAGCGCGCCGGCCACGCCCTCGCCCTTCCAGATGTCGGCGACGACGATCGCGAACTCGCAGCTTTCGCCGTCGGGGTTGGTGGCGTAGCGCGCCACCCCGATCTCCTCCTCGCCGCCCGTCGGTCTCGATCACGGCGACAAAGGCCATCTCCCGGTCGTAGTCGATCTGCGTGAAGCGGATCAGCTGCGCGAGCGAGAGTTCGCGCAGCGTGTTCATGAAGCGGAAGTACTTCGCCTCGGGCGAGAGGTTCTTCACGAACTCCTGCTCGATCTCCGCGTCTTCCGGCCGGATCGGGCGCAGCGTGATCTGCCTGCCGCCCTTGATCTGGTGATGGCTCACGAGGTTGCGACGGATAGGGATGGATCGCCATGTGGTCGTAGCGGCCGGCCGTGGGCGGCAGCTGGCTCGATGACGATGCGCGCATCGACGGCGATGGCGCCGTTTTCGTCGACGATCAGCGGGTTGATGTCCATCTCGCGCATCCACGGCAGTTCGCAGACCATTTCCGAGACGCGCAGCAGGACGGCTTCCAGCGCGGCCATGTTGACCGGCGGCATGTTGCGGAACTTGCCGAGCGTGGGCGCCCTCGCGCAGTCGATGCAAGCATGTCGGCCACCAGGAAACTGTTGAGCGGCGGCAGCGCCACCGCGCGGTCGCGCCGCCGGACATCGACGCCGATGCCGCCGGCGCCGAAGCAGGATCGCCGGGCCGAAGATCTGGTCGCTGATCACGCCGACCATCAGTTCGCGGCCGTTCGGCTTCTGGATCATCGGCTCGATGGCGACGCCGTGGATCTTGGCATCGGGACGATTGGCCTTCACCTCGTCGATGATCTCCTGGTAGGCGCCGCGCACGGCGGCGAGGTTGGCGAGGTTCAGGCGCACGCCGCCGCAGTCGGTCTTGTGGGTGATCTGCGGCGAGATCGATCTTCATCGCCACCGGCAGCCCGGTCTGCTCCGCGAGCACCATGGCCTCGGCGGCGGAACGCGCGGCGACCACGGTCTGGGCGATGGGAATGTGGAAGGCGGCGAGCAGCGCCTTCGATTCCATTTCGTCGAGGATCTTGCGGCCCTCGGCCAGCGCCGATCTCGATGACGAGCGCGCGCCGACTCGACGTCGCGGCGCGTCCTGGCCGGAGAGCGACGCCGGCGTCTGCATCAGCAGCTGCTGGTTGCGGTAGTAGGCGGACACGTGCGAGAACAGGTCGACCGCCGGTTCCGGCGTGCGGAAGGTCGGGATGCGGCGCCTTCTTGAACAGCTGCCGCGCCTTCGCGCACCTGCTCCTCGCCCATCCAGCAGGTGACCAGCGGCTTGTCCGATTTGCGCGGCCAGCTCGATGACGCCGCGCGCCGCCTCGGTCGGGTCGGTCATCGCCTGCGGCGTGAGGATGGCCAGCACGCCATCGACCTGCGTCGTCGTCGAGGCAGGCGGCAAGCGCAGCGGCGTAGCGCGCGGGATCGGCGTCGCCGATGATGTCGATCGGGTTGCGACTTCGACCAGTTCGGCGGCAGCACCTCGTCCAGCTGCGCCAGCGTCGTCCGGGGAAAGCTGCGCCAGCGGGATGCCGATGTCCGCGGCGTGGTCGGCGGCCATCGACGCCGGGGCCGCCGCCGTTGGTGATGATCGCCAGCCGGTTGCCGCGCGGGCGGAAATGCGAGAACAGCGCCGTGCGCCGCGGCGTACATCTGGCCGATGGTGTCCAGCCGCACGACGCCGGCGCGGCGCAGCGCGGCATCGAACACGTCGTCGGCGCCGACCAGCGCGCCGGTGTGCGAGCGCGCCGCCTTTTCGCCGGCCGGATGCCTGCCCACCTTGATCAGCAGCACCGGCTTGACGCGCGCGGCCGCGCGCAGCGCGCTCATGAAGCGGCGCGCGTTCTTGATGCCTTCGATGTAGAGGAAGATGTTCTCGGTCTTCGGGTCGGAGACCAGGTAGTCGAGCACCTCGCCGAAATCGACGTCGCCCGAATCGGCCCGAGCGAAACGACGCTGGAGAAGCCGACCTTGTTCGGGCAGCGCCCAGTCGAGGATCGCGGTGCACAGCGCGCCGGATTGCGAGATCAGGCCGATGGTGCCGGGCATTGGCGCTGCCATGGGCGAAGGTCGGGTTGAGCCCGCTCGGGGGGCGCATGATGCCCAGGCAGTTCGGCCCGATGAGCCGCACGCGATGGCGCCGCGCATTTTCGAGCATCGCGCGCTCGAGCGCGGCGCCGCGCGGGCCGGTCTCGCTGAAGCCGCCGGAGATGACGATGGCAGTGCGGGTGCCGGCGCGCCCGCAGGCATCGACGATCGCGGGGACGGTCGGGGCCTTGGTGCAGATCACCGCGAGGTCGAGGCGCTGCGGGATGCTCTCGACCGAGGGATGGCACGGCTGGCCGAAGATCGTTTCGTGCGTCGGGTTGACCAGGAACAGCTTGCCCGGGAAATGCATGTCGAGCATGTTGCGCACCAGCGTGGCGCCGATCGAACCGGTGCGCTCCGAGGCGCCGATGATGGCAACCGACTGCGGCTCGAAAAGAGGGGTGAGGTAATGCCGTTCGAAAGTCATGCCTTGGGAGTCCCGCGGTGGATCGCGCTGCCGGCCAGACGCGATACTGCCACGGACTTGTGACAGGCATCGGCGCACGCGGCCTCGGGCCCTAGTCGGGCCATCCGGTGATGGGCTGCCGGATACCGACCTGCTCATTATCGCCTCCGATGCAAGTTTCCCGGTTGATCCTCATCACATCCCCGCCATTCTCGCCGCAACGTCCCGCTTGAACACTCAATGTCATAATGCCCGCGGCGCCCGCCTCCGGGCGCCGCAAACCCCTTCATCGAGGCACACGACATGACCCGGAAACTTCCCCCACTCGCGATCCTGTTCGCCTTCTGCGCGGCGCTGCTGGCCGGATGCGCCAGCACCCGCGCCAGCAACCGTCACGGAATGGGACGGCCTCGTGTTGCGGCCCGGCACGCGGCTCGACGCCGTCTTCGTCAAGCCGGATGCGGAGATCGTGGCCTACAGGAGCGTGCTGCTCGACCCGGTGCAGATCAGTTTTGCGGCGAACTGGGATCCCAACCGGGGCCGCCGCAGCCAGGCGGGCCAGCTCGATGCGGCGGACCTGGCGGCGATCAAGGAGCGGCTTGCGGCGTTGTTCCAGGAGACCTTCCGCGCCGAACTCGCCAGGGGCGGCTATACGCTCGTCGACAAAGCCGGCCCGGACACCCTGCAAGTCACGCCGTCCATCGTCAATCTCTTCATCACCGCGCCGGCCGACGCCTCCGTCGGCCGTTCGCGCACCTACACGTCGGACTCCGGGCGCATGACGCTGGTCGTCGAATTGCGCGATTCCGTGACCGGCGAAGTGCTCGCGCGCGCGATCGATACGCGCAGCGGCCGGGGATCCGGCCAACTGACGTGGACGAACCGGGTGACGAACATGGCGGACGCGCGGCAGGCCATCGGCATCTGGGCGTCGGCGCTGCGCCGCGGCCTCGACGAATTGAACGCCAAGGCCGGCACGAACTAGGGTCCGGGAAACCAGGGGCGCCGCCTGCGCAAGGGGGCGGCCACCATGGGCCTCCCCGTTCAGCCCTTATCGCCCTGCTACTCGTTCTTGAGCCGCTTCATGCCCTCGACGAGCGGGTGCCACGCGTACACGAGCGAGATCATGAAGCCGTCCATGCGAAGGTCCCCGGGGTTATTGGAATTGAACGTCGACTTGTAACCGACGGTGAGGTGCAAGTTGTCGTTGATCGTGTAGCCGAGCGTGAGCCCGCCGCCGACGTTGTTGAGCTTTGTCCCCGAAACGCCGTTGACGGAGGCTTTGCCGCCGTTGTACCAGGAGAGGTCGAGCGCCCCCCAGAAATGCTCGGTGAAGTCGCGCGTCAGGTGCGCGTCGAGCTGGAACAGGGGATCCGTCTTCAGCGTCTGGCCGACATAGTCCGTGTTGTTCCCGAAGAGCCACACGGCAGGAAGGAACTCGAGCGTCGTGCGCTGACCCGGCACCCACGCGCCCAATTGCCAGACGACCGGCGCGCCGATGCGTCCGTACCAACGGTTCTGGCCGACGTTCAGCGCCTGGCTGCTGTTGTACTCGCCGATCGGCAGCGCAAGGTCGGCGAGCAGGTCGACGGAGAATCCCGGTTCGTAACGAAGCACGTCGGGAATGTTCTTCTGCGCTTTCGGGCCGAGGATGTTCACGGCGAACTCGAGCATCGGGTCGCCGAACCCGCTGGCCGACTGGTTGACCGTTCGCCCGGCCACGGCGAGGTCGCCCGAGACCCGCCCCATGGGCAGGATGATCGCGGCCATGGCCGAGCGATCGCCCAGGGAAAAGGTGCGCGCGTAGCCCATCATGGCCAGCGTGGCGTCGAAGCTCGCGCCCGGTACCACGATATGGGCCGGGTCGAACGGGTTGGTGTTGCCGGTGAGGGAGTTGAAGATGAGCGGCACCGCGTTCGCGCCCGTCAGGCCCTTCCAGTAGAACCGCCCCGGGACCTGGGCCAGGGCCTGCGGCGGGAACAGCGCGCCTGCGACAAGCAGCAATGCAACGACCAAACGCGACCAGGACAAGCACTTCATCTGAGTTCCTTCGCTTTTCATGTGATCTCCATCCTTCTCGATTGATTCATGCGTCGGCGACGATCACGGCTTCGGATCGGCCACCATTTCCTTGGGCGGAACGAACTGCCGCTTGTAGATCAGCGGCGGGTAGCCGGGGTCGTCCGGGACGCGCATGGGCAGCACGTCTACAAGCGTCTCGAACGTGGAGCGGTCGGGCAGGATCACGTTGTTCGCCCGGGCGTAGTCGTCCCAGAGCGCGAGCATCGCCTTCAATTTGTCGGGGCGCTCCGCGGCGAGATCCTTTCGCTCCGCGGGATCGGCCGTGACGTTGAAGAGTTCCCAGTCGCCCTTGCCGTACGGCTTGAATTGCCAGCGGATCTTCCAATCGCCCTGCCGCACCGCGCGGTTGCCGAAGACCTCCCACGCGAGGTAGTCCTGCTCCGTGCGTATCGAATCCGACTTGCCCGCCAGCATCGGGCCCCAGGACTTGCCGATGAGCGGGGGCAGGTCCTTCCCTCCCATCGACTTCGGATAGCTGGTGCCGGCGATCTCGAGCAGCGTCGGCATGAAGTCGGCCACATGCATGAGCCCGTGATTGAGGCTTCCCTTGGGCCGCTTGACCGCCGGACCGCTCAGGACCAGCGCATTGCGGATGCCGCCCTCGGCAAGCCAGCCCTTGTACTGGCTGAAGGGCGTCATCGACACCTGCGCCCACATCGGGCCGTAGCCGACGTAAGAGCCCGGATCGCCCCACGCGTTGGGATTGGTTTGCGACCAGTTGATCGCCGCGAAGAGGTAGTCCCGCGAACCTGGCGTTCCCGCGATCATCTTGAACAGGTCGGTGCCCTCTGCGCCGTTGTCGCCGAACACGATGAAGAGGGTGTTCTCGTACTCGCCGATTTCCTTGAGGTAGGTCGATGAGCCGGCCGACGTGGTAGTCCATGTTCTCCACCATGCCGGCATAGAGCTCCATCTTCTTGCCCAGGATGGCCCGGCTTGCCGGGGCGAGCACGATGGGATCAGGCACGAACCACATTCGCTCCGAGAGCCTGGTGCCCGCCGGCATGATGCCGAGCTCGACCTGCCGTTTCAGCCTCTCCTGCCGCAGCGCGTCCCAGCCCTTGTCATACTCGCCGACATGGCGATTGCGCCAGTCCTTCGGCAGGTGATACGGATCGTGCGGCGCCTGGTGCGCGACGTACGCGAAGAAGGGCTTGCCGTCGCCCCGGTTGGCATCGATGAATCCGATCAGCTTGTCCGTGTAGGTCTTCGTCGCGTAGTAGTCCTCGGGCAGCTTCGTGAGATAGCGCCCGTCCTCGGTGAATACCGACTTGGGGGACGCGGCCGTGAAGTTCGTCATGTCCCAGTAGCTGCCCGCCCCGTCGAGCAGCGAAAAATCGCGCTCGAATCCGCGCGCGGCCGGGATCTGTTCAGGTGCCTTGCCAAGATGCCATTTGCCGGCCATGTACGTGTGATAGCCGGCGCCCTTGAGCAGCTGCGGCAACGTGGCCACCCGGTCGTTGAGGTAGCCCTCGTAGCCGACCGCGCCCCGCTGGTTGGGGGCGGTCCACTCGTCCATGTTGCCCAGGCCGTTCAGGTGCGTGTCGACACCGGTCAGCATCATGGATCTCGTGGGCGAGCAGCTCGCGTGGGTGTAGAAGTTGGTGAATCGAACGCCCTCGTTCGCCAGCGCGTCGAGGTTCGGCGTCCTGATCTCGCTGCCGAACGAGCCCAGGTCGGCGAACCCCATGTCGTCGGCGACGATCATGACGATGTTCGGCCTCTTCGCCTGCTGTGCCTGCACGGGGGGCGCCATGGCGCACGTCACCGCGACAAGACCGGCGACCAGGGTCATGGATGGCTTCTTCATTTGTCCTCCTGAAATTCAGGTGATCGGAGCTCTTTGATCGGATCAGAACTCGATCTCGAATCCCCTTGCCTTTGCTACCTCGTAGATCGCATCAAAGGTTTCGCCGTGGTCCCAGGGCGCGCCCGCCGGCTCGTTGCGGAACTCGCGGTAGGCCCACTCGACGTTCATGTACAGTCGTGCCGGGCTGTGCCAGCCGGCGTACGGCCCGAAGTGGATTTCTTTGACGCCTCCAGCGGCGCACAGCCCCTGCCCGAAGCAGCGACTCGACTCGTCGCGCACGTATTCGAGGTAGGCCTTCATCTCCATCGCCCCCTCGATTCCGCACACCGGTCCGTGTCCGGGGACGATGACTTCCGGGTCAAGCCAGATGATGAGGTCGAGGATCTTGAGCCATTTCTCGTAGGAGCCGTTCCAGCCCATGGGAGTGCACTCGCGGAAGATCACGTCGCCGGCGAACAGGACCCTTTCCTTGGGCACGTGAATGATCGTGTCGCCGACCCGGTGGCACGGCCCCGCGTAGATGAGGTGAACTTCCGTGCCGTCGAGATCCAGCACGTGCCGCTCCTCGAACACTGTCGTCGGCAGGACCAGCTTGATGCCTTCGAAGTCGTAGTCCTGCTGCAACTGCCTGGCGATGGCGAGCGCGCCAGGGTGCAGGGCCTTGAGAAGCATTCGCGTGAGGAAGCGATCGGCACCCTTGAGCAGCTTCTGGGTCTCCCGCGGGTCGGCGACGTGCGGCATGAGCTCCCTTACCGTCCGGTGCGCGATGATCTCGGCACCCTCGAAGAGCTGGTTCCCCCACACGTGGTCGCCGTCCTCGTGCGTGTTGATCACGCGCTTCGGCATGCCCGGCCATACCTTGCCGAACAGCTCGATCATCCGGCGCGCGTGCGGCAGGTCCGACTGGGTGTCGATCACCACGCCGCCGCCCAGGTTGATGAGCCCCGAGTTGGCGTCGCATACGCGGTTCCTTTCGTTCAGGACCGCAAAGCAGTTGTCGCTCACCTGCTGCAGTTTCATCGGGACGCCCAGTGTCGGAGGTTCTGCCTCATGCGCCTGCGTCAACCAGGCCGTACTGCGAAAGTCGACGCGACGTCTGGTAGGCTTTGCCCTCGCAGCGAGCACTCGCCTTGCCTCCTCAGGCCGGAGGCAGGCGTAGTCCAGTTTCTCTCCCGGACTCCGGAACCGTCTATCGGAAATCCGCAGATCGCAAACATGGTTCCGCCCGCCCCCATCGCCAACGACCTGCCCGCCGTCACCGTGGTCGAGATCACCGACCCCACGGCCGTCAACGCCGGCATCGAGTTGCTCGACCAGGAAGGCGGTGCAGCTCCAGTCGATGCCGCTCCGGGCGAGGCGGATAGTCGTTCGCCTCGATGCCGCCACGGTCGTGTTCCATTCGAGCAATCTTCGCGTGCGCACCCGCACAAGCGTCACCAAGGGCCTGATCGCCTACGTCACGTTCGGCCCGCAACGCGCATGGAACGGTAAACGGGCTGCCGGTTCGCCCCGGCCTGATGCTGTCCGCGGGGCCGCGAAGCCGAGGCCGTGTTCGTTGTCGACGCCGGATGGGAGAGCATTACGCTCCTGCTCCCGCCGCAGGACATCCGCGAGCACCTGGTCGCACGCCAACGCGATGACGAGTTTCGCCTGCCGCACGGCGTGGAGACTCTGCAGGCGGACGCGGACAAGGTTCGCAGGCTGTTCGACTGGGGAAAGCGCCTGGTGGACACCGCCGGCCGCCAGCCCGCATTGTTCAACGACGGAAGGCGCCAGCGGGCCGCGGCCCATGTCGAGCTTCTGGAAGGCCTCTTGGCGGTCCTTTTCGGCGCCGACGATTACGAGCCCACCCGCGACGACCGCACGCGCCAGGCGCACGGCCTCATCGTCAAGAAGGTCGAGGACTACGTCTCTCACGCGGGCCGGCGATGAACTCTACGTGAGCGACTTGTGCCGGGTCGCGGCGGCGAGCGAACGAGCGCTGCAGAACGCATTCAAGGAGGTCATGGGACTGACACCGACGGCCTACCTGATCCGACTCAGGCTGCATCGGGTGCGCGAGGCGCTCCTTGAGGCAACACAGGGCTCGACGACGGTTTCGGCCGAAGCACTGAAATGGGGCTTCTGGCACTTCGGCGAATTCTCGCGCGCCTACAGGAACTGCTTCGGGGAATTGCCGTCGGACTCTCTCCGAAAGGAGCCGGGCAAGTAAGCGGTCCTGGACTGAAAACATCGCGGTCATGCCGATGGGATGCATTTCACCACGCTCGCCCGCAAAATGCGAAGATTCGGCCTCGCGCAACAGTCGCCACAGAGAATCATTCTTGAGCAAGAACAAGGTCATGACCGTCCCCGCCAAGGGGACGGAACACACCCCGATGATGCAGCAGTACCTCGGCATCAAGGCCGGGCACGCCGACATGCTGGTGTTCTACCGCATGGGCGACTTCTACGAACTGTTCTTCGAAGACGCCGTGCGCGCGGCGAAGATGCTCGACATCACGCTCACCACGCGCGGCGCGTCCGCCGGGCAGCCGATCCGCATGGCCGGCGTGCCCTTCCATTCCATCGACCAGTACCTCGCCAAGCTGGTGAAGCTGGGCGAGTCGGTCGCGATCTGCGAGCAGGTCGGCGACGTGGCGACCGCCAAGGGGCCGGTCGAGCGCAGGGTCACGCGCATCGTGACGCCGGGAACGCTCACCGATTCGGCGTTGCTTCCGGCCACGCGCGACAGCCTGCTGCTCGCCGCGCACCGTTCCGGCGATCGCATCGGCCTCGCGTGGCTGAGCCTCGCGAGCGGGTCGCTCAGGATCGCGGAGATCGAGGCAACGCGGCTCGCCGCGGAGATCGAGCGCCTGCAGCCGGCGGAACTGCTGGTCTCGGAGGACGGCACCTTGCCCGAGCTGCGCTCGCCCCCGCCGACGCGCAGGCTCTCGTCGTGGCAATTCGAGCCCGAGTCGGCGCGCCGCGACCTCGCGAAGCAGTTCGGCACGCGCGACCTTTCCGGTTTCGGCTGCGACGACCTGCCTCTCGCCGTCGGCGCGGCCGGCGCCCTGCTTGCTTACTGCCGCCATACGCAGCAGGCAGCGCTGCCGCATATCACGGGCCTCGGCGTCGAGCGCGAAAGCGACTTCGTGCTGATGGACGCCGCGACGCGCCGCAACCTCGAGGTCAGCGAGACCATGAACGGCGCGGAGGCGCCGACGCTGTTCTCCTTGCTCGACCATTGCGCGACCGGCATGGGCAGCCGGCGCTTGCGCCATTGGCTGCACCATCCGCTGCGCGACCCCGCCGTGCCGCGCAGCCCGCCACCAGGCGATCGCCGCGCTGGTCGATCGCGCGGCACCGGTGCGCTTCGCGGCGGTGGCGAAAGTGCTCGACGGCTGGAGCGACGTCGAGCGCATCACGGCGCGCGTCGCGCTGCGCAACGCCCGCCCGCGCGACCTTGCCGGGCTGCGCGAAACGCTTGCGACGCTGCCCGCGCTCGCCGAACTCCTCGCCCGCATCGATTCGCCCGCGGTGGCTTCGCTCGCCGCTTCGCTCGCGCCGGTGCCCGCCATCCATCACCGGCTTGCCTCCACGCTGCGCGAAGAGCCCGCCGCGATGGTGCGCGACGGCGGCGTGATCGCGGACGGCTTCGATCCCGAACTCGACGAACTGCGCGCGCTGCAGGACGACAGCGGCGCATTCCTGCTCGCGATGGAGACGCGCGAGCGCGAACGCACGGGGATCGCCAACCTGCGCGTCGAGTTCAACAAGGTGCACGGCTTCTTCATCGAGGTGACGCAGGGCCAGCTGGACAAGGTGCCGGTCGATTACCGCCGCCGCCAGACGCTGAAGAACGCCGAGCGTTTCATCACGCCGGAACTGAAGGCCTTCGAGGACAAGGCGCTCGCCGCGGGAGAGCGCGCGCTGGCGCGGGAACGCGCCCTCTACGAGGAACTGCTCGATGCGCTCGGCGCGGAAATCCGGCAGCTCCAGGCCATTGCGGACGCGGCCGCTGATCTCGATGCGCTGTGCGCCCTTGCGGCCGGCGCGGAACGCTTGAATCTCTCGGCGCCGGAGTTCACCGACGAGGACCGCATCGAGATCGCCGGTGGCCGCCACCTCGTGGTCGAAAGCCAGGTCGAGGCCTTCATCGCCAACGACACCAGCCTCGCCCGCTCGCGCCAGTTGCTCCTCATCACCGGGCCGAACATGGGCGGGAAATCCACGTACATGCGGCAGGTCGCGCAGATCGTGCTGCTGGCGCGCTGCGGGTCTTTCGTGCCGGCCGCCTCCGCGCTGCATCGGGCCGATCGACCGGCTCTTCACGCGCATCGGCGCCTCGGATGACCTCGCCGGGGGGCGCTCGACCTTCATGGTGGAAATGACGGAGGCGGCGGGCATCCTCAACAACGCGAGCGCGCGCAGCCTCGTCCTCATCGACGAGATCGGGCGCGGCACCTCGACCTTCGACGGGCTGGCGCTCGCCTATGCGATCGCGCGCCACCTCGCCGAGAACGTGCGTTGCTGGACGCTCTTCGCCACGCACTATTTCGAGCTGACGCAACTTGCCGCGGAACTGCCGCAGGTGGCGAACGTGCATCTCGACGCCGTGGAGCACAAGGACCGCATCGTCTTCCTGCACCGGCTCGAGGCGGGGCCCGCGGACCGCTCCTACGGGCTGCAGGTCGCCGCGCTCGCCGGCGTGCCGCGCGAAGTGATCAAGGCGGCGCGCCGCCACCTCGGCGAGCTCGAGTCGCACATGGCGCCGACGGTCCGCGCAGGCGGGGCTCTTCGACGCGCCCGCGGCCCGGCGTCCGACGCGGGACGATCCGGTCATCGAGGCGCTCGCCGACCTCGACCCGGACGCGATGAGCCCGAAGGAAGCGCTCGAGGCGCTCTATCGCCTGCGGAAGCTCCTCGATGAGAAGTAGCCTCGCCGCCGCCTTCGCCGTCGTGGCGCTGGCAGGCTGCGCGATCCGCGCGCCCTCGCCCGACGCCTTCGACTTCGCGGTCATGGGCGACGCGCCCTACAGCGATTTCGAGGAGCAGCGCTTCCTCGCGCATGCTCGGCTCCCTCGACAGCGAGAGGCTCGCCTTCATCGTGCATGTCGGCGACTTCAAGGCCGGCGGCAATTCACCCTGCACCGATGCGCTGTTTGAAAAGCGCAAGGCGCAGTTCGAAGCCTCGGCCCACCCGCTCCTCTTCACGCCCGGCGACAACGAATGGACCGATTGCCGGCGCGAGTCGAACGGCTCGGCGGATCCCCTCGAGCGGCTCGCGAAGTTGCGCGAAGTTTTTTTCGCCGAGCCGCGCTCGCTCGGCCGCGCTCGCCTGCCCGTCAATCGCGACGAAGGCTGCGTTCCCGCCGGCGCCGCGAACTGCGAATGCGCCGCGCTCCCGGAGAATCTCGCGTGGCAGGTGCGCGGCGTGTGGTTCGTCACCCTGAACATTCCCGGCAGCAACAACAACTCCGGTTTCGACCCGGCCTCCGACCGCGAGGTGCGCTGCCGCAATGCCGCGAACGGCAGGTGGCTCGCGAAGGCCTTCGAGGCCGCGGCCTGGCCGCATGCGAAGGGACTGGCCGTGTTCATCCAGGCCAACCCGTGGGAGAAGAGCAATGACGGCGCCTACGATGGCTTTCTCGCGCAACTTGCCTCGGGCGCGGCAAAGCTCGGCAAGCCGGTGCTGCTCGTGCACGGCGATACGCACACCTATCGCTTCGACGAATCCGTTGCCGGCCCCGACGGCAAGAAGATCGCGAACCTTGCGCGGCTGGAAACCTTCGGCAGCCCGATGGTGGGATGGGTGCGCGTCACCGCGGACCCGAACGACCCGCGCCTGTTCTCGGTGGCTACCGGCGGCCTGTGGTGAGGCGCGGGCGGCTAGTGGTGGTGCGCGCCGTGCTCGCCATGGGCATGGCCATGGCGCACCTCGTCCGCCGAAGCCTTGCGCACGCCGGCGACCTTGCCCTTGAACCAGAGGCGCTCGCCCGCCAGCGGATGGTTGCCGTCGACGACCACCTTGTCGTCGGTGATGTCGGTGACGGTGTAGATCACCACGTCGCCGCGGCATCGTCGCCGCCGCCGGGCACGCCCTCGAAGCGCATGCCGACCTGCAGCACGTCCGGGAAAGTTGTCGCGCGATTCGACGCGCAGCAATTGCTCGTCGTATTCGCCGAAGGCATCCACCGGCTCCAGCGAAAGCGCGACCTCGTCCCCGACCTTCTTGCCCTGCAACCCCGACTCGACTTTAGCGAAAATGCCGTCGTAGCCGCCATGAAGGTACGCGACCTGGGCGCCTTCCTCGGCGAGCGCGTGGCCCTCGCTGTCCATCAATTCGTAATCGAGCGTAACGACCGTATCCTTGTCAATCTGCATGTCCGTTCAATTGCCTCACGTGCTTGAGCACTTCGTCGGCATGTTCGCGAACGCCGACTTCGCGAAGGATGTGCCGGACGATGCCCTTCTTGTCGATGATGAAGGTGGAACAGCGCAGGCAACGGCGCGGCTTGCCGTCGACCATCCTCTCGGCGAGCACGTCATAGAGCTCGCAGACCTCGGCCTCCGTATCGGCGAGCAACTGCACCGTGAGCCCGTGGGCGTCCCGGAACGACGCATGCGAAAGGACATCGTCGCGCGACACGCCGAAGACCACCGTGTCGAGGCGCGCGAATTCCTGGTCCTTGTCCGACAGGTCGGTGGCCTGGATGGTGCAGCCCGGCGTGCCGTCCTTCGGGTAGAAATAGAGCACGACATTCTTCTTGCCCCGGTAGCTGGAAAGATCCATCATTTCCATGCTCGCGTCGGGCAGCGTGAAGGTCGGTGCCGGCCTCCCTACTTGCAGCATTGCGGTATCCGCTCGAATGTGCCGAATTGATTCTAACCTGATTTCCATGACGTGCAAGCTCATGCCCGGGTCATCGCGTTGAGCGCCGCAAGCGGAGTGCGCGGGCTCGACCCGGGACGCTTCATGCGCCTGCACTGGCAGAAGGAGCCGCTGCTCCTTCGTGGTGCATTCCCGGGCTTCGTCGATCCGCTTTCGCGCCGCGCAGGTGCTGGCGCTCGCCGGCAATGCCGATGCGCAATCGCGGCTTGTCACAAAGCGCCGCGGCCGCTGGGACCTGCGCCGCGGGCCTTTCGCCGCCGCGGAACTCGCCCGCCTGCCGAAACGCGACTGGACCGTCCTGGTGCAGGACACCAACCAGTTCTCGACGCAGCCGACCGGCTGCTCGATGCGGTTCTCCTTCATCCCGCATGCCCGCATCGACGATGTCATGGTGAGCTATGCGGTGCCGGGCGGCGGCGTCGGGCCGCACGTGGACTCCTACGACGTCTTCCTCTTGCAAGGAACGGGGCGGCGCCGATGGCAGGTTTCGCGCCAGGCCGACCTCGATTTCGTCCCGGGCCTTCCGCTCAAGGTGCTTGCCGACTTCCGGCCCGAGGAGGAATGGGTGCTCGAGCCCGGCGACATGCTCTATCTTCCGCCGGGAGTCGCGCACCACGGTGTCGCGGAAAGCGAATGCCTCACCTGGTCGATCGGCTTTCGCGCCAGCTCCGACCAGGAACTCGCGCTCGCCTTCATCGACTTCCTCGCGGACCGCACCCGCCTCAGGGGCAGTATCGCGGACCCGGGGCTCGCAGGAACACCGCCATCCGGGCAGGATCCCGCCGCAGATGGTCGGGCACGCCGCGCGAACGCTCGCGCGGATTCGCTGGACGCGCGGCGACGTGGGCGAATTCCTTGGCCGCCACCTGACGGAACCGAAGGCGCATGTCTTCTTCGAGCCTCCTGCGCGCGCAATGTCGCCGGAGCGTTTCGCCGCCGCGATGGCGCGCAAGACGATCTGGCGCTCGACCGCCGCACGCGGCTGCTCTATTCGGGGAACCGTTTCCACTGCAACGGCGAAGTCCATCGCGCGAGGGAAAGACCGCGACGCTGCTTCGCGGCTCGCCGACGCGCGCCGCCTTGCGCCGAATGCGGATGCGCCCCGGGAATTCATCGCCCTCGCCGCGGCTGGCATGCTGCGGGATACTTGCATTTCGACTAGGGAGGTTCTGCCATGGCCGGCAACGAGCCGGGCGCCGCAAAGGGAAGCCACCGCCAGATAGCGAGGGAATGGCGGAATCATCCGCCGCCATCGACGAGGTGATCGCGCTCGCGCGAACCACCATCCGCGTCTTCGATGCCACGCTGGCCAATCGCGGCTTCAACTCGCCGGCGCGCCACGATGTCCTGCGCCATTTTCTCCACGCCGGGCGCCACCATATCCTGCGCATCGTGCTGCACGACACCGACACTTTCGACCGCGACGCTCCGCGATTGATGGTGCTGATGAAGCAGTTCCCGACCCAGGTCGTGGTCCACCGCACCCTGCCGCCGGCGCGCCACGCCGAAGACCCGATGGTGATCGCCGACGACCAGAGCATCTGGCACCGGCTGAACTTCGAACAGCCGCGCGCCATTGTTGCACTGCACTCCCCGGCGGACGTTTCGCCCCTGCTGCAGCGCTTCGAGGAGATCTGGGACCACTCCGAGCTGGCGATCTCGCCGACGGTGCTTGGCCTTTAGGCTCAAGGACTTGGCGACGGCTTGCCTTGCTCGCCGGGTGCCGGCTGCTATAATTGATTGTTGGTCTGGGAGGTTTCCCGAGCTCGAGTTGCAGTGCAGCAGGGCTTTGCCTTCGGTCCACGACAAATCCTCAACAAACCATCCAGTCAAGGAAAGTAGACAAATGAAACTCTCGCACCTGCTCGCCGCCCTGTTCGTCGCTGCCGGCCTCGTCGCCTGCGGCAAGACCGAAGCCCCGAAAGTCGAAGCCCCGAAGGTCGCGGCTCCGAAGCCCGCTGAAGCCCCGGTCGCCGCGCCGGCTGCTGGCGCAGCCGACGCAGCCAAGGAAGCTGCCGACAAGGCCGCTGCCGCTGCAACGAGCGCTGCCGCACCGCTGCCGCACCTGCTGCCGCACCGGCTGCCGCCACCGGCTGCCGCACCGGCTGCCGCACCGAAAAAGTAATTCGATCGCAAGCAACCACAAAAAAGCCGGCCTCGCGCCGGCTTTTTTGTTGGGGTCAGGAGAAAACGGGGTCAGAGTACATTTCCGACCGGATCGCACAGCGATCCTTCGCGTCTGGAAATGTACTCTGACCCCGTTTTCGCCGAAATGTACTCTGACCCCGTTTTCTCCGTTTCAGGCCTCAAGCCAGTCGAAGCCGCTTTCCTGCGTGGCGACCAGCACTTCTCCGGCTGCGCAGCCGAGCGCCCCGGCGAGCGCCGCGCAAGCCAATGCCGGCGTATTGTTCTGCGCCGACAGGTGCGCCGCGATGATGTGCTTCAGCCGGGAATTGTCGAGCCGCGAAAGCAGGCCTGCCGAGGCGACGTTGTCGAGATGCCCGTAGCGGCCGGCGATGCGGTCCTTCAGGCTCGGCGGATAATTGCTGCGCGCCAGCAGGTCGAGGTCGTGGTTGCACTCGAGCACCAGGGCGTCGCAACCGGTCAGGCTCTCTTCGATATGAGGCGTCGACATGCCGGTGTCGGTGAGCACGCCGAGGCGCTTCGCCCCGTCCGACAGCACGTACTGCACCGGCTCGCGCGCGTCGTGGGGAACGGCATAGGGCTGCACCGCGATGTCACCGACGGCGAAAGGCTCGTGCGGATCGATGAAGCGCACCAGCACGGCGGGGAAATCCGCGCCCAGCGACTGCGCCGTGCCGCGCGTGAGGAACACCGGGAGCGCATGGCGCTTGGCGAAGCGCGCCACGCCGCCGAGGTGATCGGTGTGCTCGTGAGTGACGAGGATGCCGGCGAGATCGCCGGGACCAAGCCCGGCGCGCGCCAGCCGCGCAGTGGCCTCGCCGAGATTGAAGCCGCAGTCGAGCATCAGGCGGGAGGCGCCCGCCTGGACGACGAGCGCGTTGCCCGAGCTCCCGCTGCCGAGCGACGCGAAGCGCAGCGTCACTTCAGCTGTTCGTAGATCAGCCCGAGGATGCGCTTGCCGGTTTCCGACGTATCGGGCGGTCCCGGTCGCGTTCTGGACCTCGACCTGCGACAGGCTCGCGCCGGCATCGCTTACGCGGATGCGGAACTGCGGGGTCTTTTCCAGCTTGGGATCGCTCTTCCAGAAGGCCAGCTTGTCGAGGAAGCCCTTCTTCTCGCCGCTGGTAGCGCCTGCGACTCGGGTCGGCGTAGCGCACGAAGAACACGCCCTTGGTGCGGTCGCGGTCCTCGACGGTGAAGCCGACGCGGTCGATCGCAAGGCCGACGCGGCGCCAGGCGCGGTCGAAACCGTCGTTCACCACCAGCGGGCCGGCGCCGTTGTTCTCGAGCACGGCGTTCTTCGCCGCGCTGCGCCGGCGGGCTCGGCGGCCAGGCGTTGCTCGTCCATGCCGAGCTTGGCCAACAGTCGATTCAGGAATTCCGCCTCGAGCTCGATATCGATCTGGCGCGGCTGC
Source organism: uncultured beta proteobacterium (assembly GCA_963849005.1). Lineage (GTDB taxonomy): Bacteria > Pseudomonadota > Gammaproteobacteria > Burkholderiales > Usitatibacteraceae > CAWKGC01. The sequence continues at coordinate 291,515 of CAWKGC010000022.1, forward strand.
CAGACGATGGTGCTCTTGTCCGGGCTGTTGAACACCTCCTCGACGCCGCGGTGGGTGATGTAGATTTCCGTGACCCCGGCCGTGGCGCTCTTCTCCATCCGCGTGCGGAACTTGTCGCGCTGCGAAGTCGAGTAGATGTCGGGCAGCACCCTGGCGATCAGCCCGCGGACGCTCGGCTGGTCCATGGGGATCCTGGGACGGTTTTCCGCCCAGTCGGTCTCCATGATCCCCACCTCGGGGCTGTCGCGCTTGAGCACGAAGCCGTTTTCCACCCAGAACTCGCGCACCAGCGGCCAGAGCTTGTCGGGATCGATGCTCACCACCAGCCAGCGCTGGTCCCCGGACCGCTCGATCTTCGCGACGCTGACCTTCGGCAGGACCGCCGATCCCGAAGTCGGCGCCGCATTCCGGTCGCGCGAGTAGGTGGAATACGTCTGCGCCTTGGCATTGGGAACGACAAACCTCTCGTCGATGGTCGGGTTGGTGAGCTCCGGCGGCACTTCGAGTGACGGGCGCGGCACTCGACTTGGCGGTCTTGTATTCCATCGACTTGGATTCATTGCTGGTCAGCAGGCCGCAGCCGGCGAGCAGCGCCGCAGAGATGGCCAGCGCAAGGGCATGGAGGACGTAACGGTTCATGAGCGGCTTTCTCAATTCAACGGGATGCCCGCCTCGCGCAGCGCGTCGAGAAGGGCGTCATGGTACTGCGAAGCGAAAGGGGTGAGGGGCAGGCGGATGCCTTCGGCGATCCGGCCCATCTTCTGCAATGCCCACTTCGCGGGAATCGGGTTGGCCTCGAGGAAGAGGTTCCTGTGCAGGCCGAGCAATTTGTTGTTGGCGGCGATCGCGGCAGGCAGGTCGCCGGCGAGCGCCGCGGCGCACATCTTCGCCATCTGCTTCGGCGCGACGTTGGCGGTGACCGAGATCACGCCCTTCGCTCCAAGCAGGATGTAGGCGAGCGCCGCGTCGTCGTTGCCGCTGAAGACGAGGAAACCTTCGGGCATCTGTTTCATCAAATTGGTGACGCGTTCGATGTTCGAGGTGGATTCCTTCAGGCCGACGATGTTCGGGATTTCCGCCAGCCGCAGCACGGTTTCGTTCTGCAGGTCCGCCACCGTCCGCGAAGGCACGTTGTAGAGGATCACGGGCAGGTCGGTCGATTCGGCGATCGCCTTGAAATGACGGTACAGGCCCTCTTGCGTCGGCTTGTTGTAGTAAGGCACCACCGAAAGGCAATAGTTCGCGCCGGCCTTCTTGGCGAAGCCGGTGAGATGGATCGCCTCGCGCGTCGAGTTGCCGCCGGTGCCGGCGATCACGGGAATGCGGCCCGCGGCGTGCTCGACCGCGGTCTGGATCAGCAGGCAATGCTCCGGGATGTCCACCGTGGGCGACTCCCCGGTGGTGCCGACGACGACGATGCCGCTCGTGCCCTCGGCGACGTGCCAATCGATGAGCGATTTCAGCCGCGGCAGGTCGAGCGCGCCATCGGGGAGCATCGGGGTGACGATCGCGACCAGGCTTCCGGAGAGCATGAGGCTTGCAAGACCGTTGAAGGGAAACGGCAATTTTACCCGAATCGGGGGTGCCGGCGGGACCCTATTCGCGCCTCGCCGCAATGCGCTGCAGGCACGCGGGCCGGGGCGCGGTCACGGAAAGGTCCTCGAATGCCAGAACGCGGAGCCTTCCGCGCACCGCCTCGATGAGTTCTCCCGGCTGCAACAGGAAGTCCGGGTTCGACGGCTTGCCGAAACGCTCGTTGCCCGCGGCGAAGGTCTCGTAGAGGAGCAGGCCCCCGGGCTCGAGCGAATCCACCAGCGTCGGCAGCAGCGGGCGATGCAGGTAATTGGTCACGACGATCGCATCGAAGCGCGTTTCCGGATACGGCCAGGGCCCGCCTTCGAGGTCGGCCTCGCGCAGTTCGACGCCGGGTGGAGGATCGGCGAACCCGGACAGGTCCCGGTCGACCGCATCGACCTCGAAGCCCAGCCGCGCCAGCCAGCGCGCGTGGCGGCCCGCCCCGCAGGCGACATCGAGCACCCGCCCGCCGGGGCGGATCATGGGCACGAAGCGTTCCACCCAGGGCGACGGGGCAAGTTCGGAATGGCGGGAGGAGTCGGATAACATGGCGGCGGGTCATCTTAATCGCCTCGCCACCAAGAACAAAGACCGCGCCATGGCCACCCTGCCCCCTTCGTCCGCCCGCGCCGTGATCATCGGCGGCGGCATCGCCGGTTGCTCCACCGCCTACCACCTCGCCAAGCTCGGCTGGAAGGACATCGTGCTGCTGGAGCAGGGACAACTTTCCTGCGGCACCACATGGCACGCCGCCGGCCTCGTCGGCCAGCTGCGCGCGCAGGAAGCGATGACCAAGCTGATCCAGTATTCGACCCAGCTCTACGCCAGCCTCGAGGCCGAGACGGGGCTCGGCACCGGATGGAAGAACTGCGGCTCGCTCACCGTGTGCCGCACGCCGGAGCGCATGACGCAACTCAAGCGCACGGTTTCGGTCGCCCGCGCGCATGGCGTCGATTGCGAGATCATCTCGCCCGCCGAGGCCGGCAAGCTCTGGCCGATCATGCGCACCGACGACCTGCAAGGCGCGGTGTGGCTCCCCGGCGACGGCAAGGCCAACCCGACGGACCTCACGCAAGCTCTCGCAAAAGGCGCGCGCAATCGCGGCGCGAGGATCTTCGAACGAACCCGCGTCACCGCCATCGAGGTGAAGGACGGCCGCGCGAAAAGCGTGAGCTGGCGCTCGAAGGACGGCGATGAAGGCACCATCGCCTGCGAAGTCGTCGTGAACTGCGCCGGCCAGTGGGCCAAGGCGGTGGGCAAGCTCGCCGGGGTCGCCGTGCCGCTGCATTCCTCCGAGCACTTCTACATCGTCACGAAAGAGATCGCCGGCGTGACCCGCGAGCTGCCGGTGATGCGCGACCCCGACGGCTACATCTATTTCAAGGAAGAAGTCGGCGGGCTCGTGATGGGCGGCTTCGAGCCGCACACCAAGCCCTGGGGCATGGCGGGCATCCCGGAGAATTTCGAGTTCCAGCTGCTCCCCGACGACTGGGACCAGTTCCAGGTGCTCATGGAAAACGCGCTGGTGCGCGTGCCGGCGCTGGAGACGGCGGAGATCCGCCAGTTCTACAACGGCCCGGAGTCCTACACGCCGGACAACAATTTCCTGCTCGGCGAATCGCCCGAGGTGCGCGGCTTCTTCATCGGCGCCGCGTTCAATTCCAACGGCATCGCGTCCTCCGGCGGCGCCGGGCTCGCGCTTGCCGAATGGATCGTGAACGGCGAAGCAACGCGCGACCTCTGGCCGGTGGACATCCGCCGCTTCGCGCGCTGGAACCTGAACGAGCGCTGGCTGCACGATCGCGTCCACGAGATGGGCGGCCTGCACTACCAGATGCCGTGGCCGAACCGCGAGCTCGATTCGGCGCGGCCGCTGCGCCGCTCTCCGCTCTACCCCGCGCTTGCGGCGAAAGGCGCGTGCTTCGGCACGAAGATGGGCTGGGAGCGCGCCAACTTCTTCGTCGTCCCGGCAAATGCTTCCGTCGTCCCGGCGCACGCCGGGACCCAGCCGGACAAAATGCAGTACACATGGGGAAAGCCCGACTGGCTCGCCGAATCGGGGCGCGAGCATCGCGCGGCGCGCGAGGCCGTGGCGCTGTTCGACATGAGCTCGTTTGCCAAGCTGCTGGTAAAAGGCCGCGACGCCGAAAGCGTGCTGCAGTACCTCTGCGCCAACGATGTCGGCGTGGCGGTGGGCCGCACGGTCTATACCGGCATGCTCAACGACCGCGGCGGCTACGAGAGCGACTTCACGGTGACGCGCACGGCCCGCGACGAATTTCTCGTCGTCACCGGCTCGGCGCAGGCGACGCGCGACCTCGATTACCTCACGAGGCATACGCCGGAAGGCACGCACTTCGCGGTCGTGGACGTGACCGGCCTCTACGCGGTGCTTGCAGTGATGGGGCCGCGCTCGCGCGAACTCCTGTCGCGCGTGTCCAATGCCGACTTGTCCAACGAGGCGTTTGCCTTCGCCACCAGCAGGCTGATCGACGTCGGGTTCGCCACGGTGCGCGCCACGCGCCTTACCTATGTCGGCGAACTCGGCTGGGAGCTCTACGTCCCGGTCGAGATGGCGGCGCACGTGCATGAAGTGCTGCGATGCGGCCGGCAAGGAGTTCGGCCTCGCCGACGCCGGCTACTACGCGATCGATTCGCTGCGCATCGAGAAGGGCTACCGCGCCTGGGGCCGCGAGTTGTCCCCGGACGTGAATCCTGTCGAGGCGGGCCTCGGCTTCGCTGTGAAGCTGGGCAAGGGCATCGATTTCCGCGGCCGCGAGGCAGTGGAAAAAGCGAAGGCCGCCGGCACGAAGAAGCGCCTTGTCTCGCTCACGCTCGCCGATCCCGGCGTGATGGCCTGGGGCAGCGAACTGGTGCTGCGCGACGGCAGGCCCGTGGGACAGGTAAGTTCGGCCGCGTTCGGCCACACTGTCGGCTCCGTCGTCGCGCTCGCCTATGTCGCGAACGCCGATGGAGCGACGGATGCGCGGTTCGTCGGCTCGGGCCGCTTCCAGGTCGACGTGGCGGGAACGCATTGCGATGCCCGCGCGAGCTTCAAGGCGCCCTACGACCCGGACGCAAAACGGATTCGATGAGGACGACAACATGAAACGATCGATCGCCGCAACGCTGGCCGTGCTGGCCGTTTCCCTCGGCGCCTTCGCCAGGCCGCCCGCTCCTGCCGAGACGATCGCGCTGGAAGGCATCGCGAAACCGGTCGACATCCTCGTCGACAAGTGGGGCGTGCCGCATCTCTTCGCCGCCAACGAAGACGACCTCTTCTTCGCGCAGGGCTTCAATGCCGCGCGCGACCGCCTTTTCCAGGTCGACCTGTGGCGCCGCCGCGGGCTGGGCGAGCTTTCGGAAGTCTTCGGGCCGGCTTTCGTCGAGCAGGACAAGGCGGCGCGGTTGTTCCTCTACCGCGGCGACATGGCAAGCCGAATGGGCGCGCTACGGCCGCGACGCGGAGAAGATCACGCGCGCTTTCGTCGCCGGGCTGAACGCGTACGTCACTTTCGTGGAGCGCCATCCCGAGCGCCTGCCGGTGGAGTTCCGCACCATCGGCTACATGCCGGCGCGGTGGAAACCGGAAGACGTCGTGCGCATCCGCAGCCACGGCCTCACGCGCAACCTGCGCAGCGAAGTCGCCCGCGCCAACTCCGCGTGCAAGGCAGGTCTCGCGGCAGACGAGATCCGCTTCGGCCTGCAACCGGCCTGGACCACGCAGGTTCCCGAAGGCCTCGACCCCTGCCTGCCGAAGGATCTCCTGAAAGTCTTCGACCTCGCGACCCAGGGCGCAAGGCTGACGAAGGACGCGCTGAAGGGCGCCGCGCTCGCAACCGGTGCAGCTGGCGATGGCCGGCGAGGAATACACCGAGGGCAGCAACAACTGGGTGATCGCGCCTTCGAAATCGGCGACGAAGCGCCCCATCATGGCCAACGACCCGCACCGCGCGTACTCCGCGCCGAGCCTGCGCTACATCGCGCACCTTTCCGCGCCGGGATTGAACGTCATCGGCGCGGGCGAGCCATCGCTGCCCGGCATCTCGATCGGCCACAACGGCACGATCGCCTTCGGACTGACCATCTTCAACATCGACCAGGAAGACCTCTACGCCTACGAACTGAATCCCGCGAACGCCGGCGAGTACCGCTACCAGGGCGGCTGGGAAGCGATGAAAGTCGTCCGCGAGGAAATCAAGGTCAAGGGCGCGCCGGCCGGTCACGGCAGACCTCGTCTTCACGCGCCACGGCCCGGTGATCTTCACCGAGAAGGAGAAGAACCGCGCCTTCGCCGTGCGCTCGTGCTGGCTGGAGCCGGGCATGTCGCCCTACTTCGGCTCGATCGACTACATGCGCGCGAAGACCTTCAAGGAATTCCAGAAGTCCATGCTCAACTGGGGCGCGCCGACCGAGAACCAGGTGTACGCCGACACCAGGGGCAACATCGGCTGGGTGCCCGGCGGGCTGGCGCCGATCCGCCCGAACTGGGACGGGCTGATGCCGGTGCCCGGCGACGGCCGCTACGAGTGGGCCGGCTTCTGGCGCGGCGACCAGCTGCCCTCGGCGTACAACCCGAAGGACGGCTGGATCGCCACCGCGAACCACATGAACATCCCCGCCGACTTCCCGTGGCGCGAACGCAAGCTCGGCTTCGAGTGGACCAACGAGTCGCGCTACAGGCGCGTGGCCGAAGTGCTCGCGGCGCTGCCGAAGGTGTCGATCGAGGACTCGATGCGGCTGCAGAACGACATCACCTCGATCCCGGGTCGCCGCCTCGTCGCGCTGGTGAAGCCGCTCTCGTCGACCGATGCGAAGGCACAGGCGGCGATCGAGCTGCTGCGCGGCTGGGACGCGGTCGAACGCGCGGACAGCCCGGAGGCGGCGCTCACCGAAGTCTGGATCACGCGCCACCTCAACAAGGGGTTCCGCGAGGCGGTCCTCACGAAGGAAGGCGCTGCTGCCGTCACCGCCACCGACATCGCGGTGATGCTTGCCGCGCTGGAGAGTCCCGCCGCGCGTTTCGGCGACAATGCCGCGGCGAAGCGCGACGCGCTGCTTGCGGCAACGCTTGCCACCGCCTGGGCGGAGATGGAGAAGCTGCAAGGGGCGGACCCGAAAGCGTGGCAGTGGGGCAAGCTGCACAAGAACTTCAACGAGCACGCGATGTCCGGCGCGGTCGATGAAGCGATGCGCGAGAAGCTGAACGTCGGTCCGCTCGCGAAGAGCGGCGGCCCGTACACGCCCAACCAGTCCACCTATCGCGCGAACGATTTCCGGCAGACCAACGGGCCGTCGTTCCGCGTCGTGGTCGATGTCGGCAACTGGGACAACTCGCGCGCGGTCAACCATCCCGGCCAGTCGGGCGACCCGGCCAGCCCGCATTACCGCGACCTCGCGCCGCTGTGGCTGGGCGGCGAATACTTCCCGCTGCTCTACACGCGCAAGGCGATCGAAGGCGCGATGGAGACGCACATCCGGCTGGTGCCGGTGGCGAAGATGGCGCCGGGCTGACGCATCCCGGGCGAACGATACTGCAATGGGCCGGCAACGCCACCCCGCACGGGGCGCCCCGACGCCGCCAGTGAAGCCGTTGGCCACCGGCGGGGAACCGGGACGCCTGGCCGCGCTCTCGCTCTTCCTCGGGATGCTCGTGGGCAAGGGCATGCGTTTCGTCGCCGCCTTCCTCCTCGGCATCGCCGGCCTGTTGCTTACGGTCGCGTGGCAAAACGGGCCGCAGCGTTACCTCGACGCCCGCGACTACGCGCAATTTACCGCCAGGCAATCCGGGCGCATTGCCGAAAGCTGGCTTGCGCTCGAATGGAATCCGGCCGAAATGGGCGAGCTCACGCGCTGGCGCGGCTTCGCCAAGGCGTCGCCCTGCGTGGTCGTCGAATACGAAGGCGACTGGGGCAACTCGCGCCGCGCCTTCTGCGGCAAGCGCCTGCCGTTCCATTCGCAGTACACGCTGCACGACTTGAAGGAGACCACGCCCGGCGTGCCGTTTGCGTGGAAGCGCGATGACAGCGGCTTCGCGGTCGCGGAGCTGCGCACAAGCGCTGCGGGACTCAATTGGCTGGCGGCGCATCCTGCCGACGACTTCTTCCTGCGCGAGGCGAAGCTGAAAACGGCGCTGGAGGACCTGCAGGTCGAACTCGACCGGCCGGTCGATGCCGCCGTCATCAGCTGGGGCGACGCCCGTGCCGGCGTTTCCCCTCCTGCTCGATCCGGCCAGGCCCGCAGAGGCGCTGCCTGCCGGCTTCGTCGAGGCGCGCCGCAACATCGAGCCGAACTGGGTGCTGGTCCTCATCCCGATGGCGATGGGGCTGGCCGCGTGGTTTGCCGGCACGAACGTTTTTTTCGCCAACCTCGCGCCGGGCTGGCGCATGTTCTTCGGCGCCCTGCCCTTGCTGCTCCTGCCCTGGTGGGGCGAGGCGTTTCCGCGCGCGATACGCCACATGCATTCCGACATCGGCGAGGTGATCGCGGACATGATGGGCGACATCGACATCAATGCCTGGCTCATTGCAAGCGACCCGGAACAGGCCCGGCAGCTGGACGGCGAGCGGCTCGCGTGGAAACTCGCCGAAGGCCGCTACGCCGACACCTTCGGCAAGATCCGGTTCGTGCTGCCGAAGCCGCCACCGGCCGATGCCGACGCCGCGCTTGCGGCAATCGCCGCAATCACTACTACGCAAGTACAGGCGATGGCGGTCACCGACCAGGTCGCGCTGTTCGAACGCCTGCGCAGCGACAAGAAGCGCGACCTGCGCGGCGCCGGAATGGCCTTCCTTCCAGTGGCGGCGGCAACGGCCAGGGACGCGAATGCCGACGCAGGCGTGCGCAAGGCCGCGACGCAATTCCTCTCCGACTGGACAGTGCAACCGATCGACGAACTCTCGCGCCGCGATCCGGCCTACCGCGAGCGCCTGCGCATGTGGAAGGAACTCACGACGGTCCCTGTCGACGTGATCGCCAACCCCGCGGGATGGGTCGTCGAGCGCGGCGAAAAGGCACGCTGAACCGGTTTTCGAAGGTCGGGCAGGGACCGGATTTTGCAGGCACAATGGCGCCCTCGATCGCCCATGGAGTCGTCATGTCCTTGCGTCCCGCGCTTCAATTCGCCGTCCTTGCAGTCCTGCTGCAATTCGTCGCAAACGCCAATGCGATCGACTATCCGCCGACGGCGAAGAAGCCGGTGACCGACACCTATCACGGCGTGCAGGTCACCGAGGACTACCGCTGGCTGGAAGACGGCAAGGACCCGGCCGTCAAGGCCTGGAGCGCGGCGCAGACCGCGCCGGCCCGCAAGGTGCTCGACGCGATGCCGGTGCGCAAGTCGCTCCAGGCGCAATTCAAGGACCTCTACGGCACGGCGCCGGTGCGCTACTTCGATTTCGAGCATCGCGGCGCCTTGTTCGCGATGAAGCGCCAGCCGCCGAAGAACCAGCCGATGCTGGTGGTGATGAAGTCGGCGGGCGACGTGAAGTAGCGAGCGCATCCTCGTCGATCCCAACAAGATCAACGCGAAGGGCACCACGGCGATCGATTTCTACTCGCCGTCGCTGGACGGCAAGCACGTCGCGGTGTCGATCTCGGAAAACGGCAGCGAGGACGGGACCGTGCACGTGTTCGAGACGGCCACCGGCAAGGAACTCGCCGACCGCGTGCCGCGCGTGAGCTATCCCACCGGCGGGGGCAGCGTCGCCTGGGACGCGAAGGGCACCGGCTTCTACTACACGCGCTACCCGCAGGGAAGCGAGCGCGCCGGGGAAGACGTGAACTTCTACCAGCAGGTGTATTTCCACAAGCTCGGCACGCCGTCGAGCGCGGACACCTACGTGATCGGCAAGGAGTTCCCGCGCATCGCGGAAACCGAGCTGAGCACTTCTCGCGACGGCAGCTATGTGCTGGCGAGGGTGTCCAACGGCGACGGCGGCGAGCACGCCTTCTACCTTCGCGGCCCCGACGGCAAGTGGGCGAAGATCGCCGACCATGCCGACAAGGTCAAGCGCATGGCGCTCGGCCTGGACGGCAGGCTCTACGCGCTTTCGCTCAAGGACGCGCCGCGCGGCAAGATCGTCGCGATGCCGATGTCGAAGCCGGATCTCGCCAAAGCCACGCTGGTGGTGCCCGAAGGCGAGGCGACCATCGACGCACATGGCGCCGATGAAGACCCGCCTCTACGTGGACTACATGGTCGGCGGCCCCTCGCGAGATCCGCATGTTCGACCTCGCCGGCAAGCCGCTCGGCACGCTGCCGACCGAGCCCGTGTCGAGCGTGGGGATCGGCGAGCGGCTCGACGGCGACGACATCCTCGTCGGCACCCAGAGCTATACCAAGCCGTTCGCGTGGTACAGCTACTCGCCGAAGGACAACAAGCTCGTCCGCACCGCGCTCGCGGGCGAGAGCAAGGTGAATTTCGACGACGCCGAAGTGGTGCGCGAGATGGCGGTGTCGAAGGACGGCACCAAGGTGCCGGTGAACATCCTCATGAAGAAGGGCACCAAGCGCGACGGGACCAACCCGGTGCTGCTCTACGGGTACGGCGGCTACGGCGTGAACGAGACGCCCTACTTCTCGCTCGCCAACCGCGCCTGGCTCGACCACGGCGGCATCTTCGTGCGACGTGAACCTGCGCGGCGGCGGGGAGTTCGGCGAGAGCCTGGCACCTCGCCGGCAACCTCACGAAGAAGCAGAACGTCTTCGACGACATGATCGCCGCGGCGAAGCACATGATCGAGCGCGGCTACACCACGCCCGACAAGCTCGCCGCGATGGGCGGCAGCAACGGCGGGCTGCTCATGGGCGCCCTGATCACGCAGCGGCCCGGACCTGTTCCGCGCGGTGGTCGTCCGACGTCGGCATCTACGACATGCTGCGCGTGGAGCTCGACCCCCAACGGCGCCTTCAACGTCACCGAGTTCGGCACCGTGAAGGACCCCGCGCAGTTCAAGGCGCTGTACGCCTATTCGCCGTACCACAACGTGAAGAAGGCCGCCTACCCCGCGGTCCTCTTCACCACCGGCGAGAACGACGGCCGCGTCGACCCCTACGAACTCGCGCAAGATGGCGGCGGCGCTTGCAGGCGGCCACGACATCGGGCAAGCCGGTCCTGCTCAGCATCAGCGCCGACACCGGGCACGGCATCGGCACGGGACTGGCCACGCGGGTCGAGGAACAGTCGGACGTCTACGCGTTCCTGATGACCGAGCTCGGGATGAAGTAGCTCCCGGGCAGGACTACGCCGCGGCCTTGAGCCGCGGCGCGACCTGGTTCACGCCCATCTCCTTCAGCGTCTCCGCGACCGCGGTGACGACGTTGCGCATCTCGTTCGCGTCGATCGCGCCGATGCAGCCCACGCGGAAGGTCTCCACCTGCGTGAGCTTGCCGGGGTAGAGCACGTAGCCGCGCGCCTTCACCTTGTCGTAGAAGTCCGCGAACTTGTAGTTGGCGTCGCCCGGCGCGTGGAAGGTGACGATCACCGGCGCCTGGATCGCCTTCGGCAGGAAGGTCTTGAAGCCGAGCGCGGTCATCCCGTCGATCAGCGTGTCGCAGTTCTCCTGGTAGCGCCTGCCGCGGGCCGGCGCGCCGCCCTCGGCGAGGAACAGGTCGAGCGCCACGCGGAAGGCCGCCACCACGTGCGTCGGCGGCGTGAAGCGCCACTGCGTGGTCTTCTGCATGTAGGTCCACTGGTCGTGCAGGTCCATCGCCAGCGAGTGCGAGTTGCCCTGGCATTTTTCCAGCACGGCCTTGCGCGCGATGACGAAGCCCATGCCGGGCACGCCCTCGATGCACTTGCCCGATGCGGCGACGACCGCGTCCACCGGGTGCTTCGAGACGTCGATCTCGAGCGCGCCGAAGGAACTCATCGCGTCCACGATCAGCCCCTTGCCGTGGCGCGCGCAGGCTTGCGCGATGTCGGAGAGCGGATTCAGGATCCCGGTGCCGGTCTCGCAATGCACCTGCGCGACGTGGGTGATCGAGGGATCGCGCGTGAGCGCCTCGTCCACCATCGCGCCGGTGGGATGCTTGTCTTCCGGCAGGTCGAGCGAGACGTGCGCGCGGCCGAGGACCTTCAGGATCTTGAGTATCCGCTGGCAGTAGGCGCCGTTCTGCGGCACCAGCACCTTGCCGTCCTTCGGCACGAGGTTGGCCAACGCGGCTTCCACCGAGAACGTCCCGCTGCCCTGGAGCGGCACGCACACGTGCGTCGCCTCCCCGTGGACGACGGCGACAAGGTCCTTGCAGATGCTCGCCGTGATCGCGTTGAAGCTCTTGTCCCAGGAGCCCCAGTCGCGCAGCATCGCCTGCTTGGTGGCAAGCGCGGTGGTGAGCGGGCCGGGGGTGAGCAGGATGGGGTCGTTGCCGATGATCATGGGATGCTCCTTTACGTTTGCTCCGCAGGCGTCGCCACGCCTGCGTGGTGCGGTCGAGAAACACTTGCAGGAAATGATAGCCCAGGCAGACTACGGCCGAGGTGACGACGATCAAGGTCGCCATCGCCGCCGCGGGGCCGATGTCGCCCGCCTCGTCCAGGTTCACGATCGCCACCGAGGCGAGCATGGTCGAGGGGGCGTACAGGAACATCACGGCCGATACCGTGGTCATGGCGTTCACGAACAGGTAGCGGCTGATGTCGAGCACCGCCGGCAGGCACACCGGCACCGTCACCCTGAAGAAGGTGCGGTAGAACGGCACGCGCAGCGAGGCCGACACCGACTCGAACTCGCCGTCGATCTGCTTCAACGCCGTAAGCGCCGTGAGGTGGCTGGACGAGTAGTAGTGCACCACGGTGCAGATCACGAGGATCGCCATCGTGTGGTAAAGGAAATGAAGCGGGTTGTCCTTCGCCACGAAGAAGAAGATGAAGCCCAGCCCCAGCACCAGGCCGGGCACGCCCATCGGCAGCACCGCCAGCAGGCGCACGACCGGCTTGAGCCATTCGACGCCGCGCGTCTTCTCCAGCAGGTAGGCGGTGACGAAGATGAAGACCGCGCCGAGGGTCGCGCTCCAGAACGCGAGCTTGATGCTGTTCAGGTAGGCGCCGAAGACGCCGGCGTCGACGATGCCCAGCCGGTAGTGGTCCAGCACCATCGCGAAATTGTAGGGCCAGAGCTTCACGAACGAGGCATAGATCGCCATCCCCAGCACCGCGACCATCAGGAGCGCGATCAGCCAGCAGAATGCGGTCATCGCCCAGTCGAAGCCCTTCTCGCGCTTCGGGACATAGGGCACGGAGCGCGCCGAGAGCAGGGCCTGCTGCTTCCTCTGCACCATCGAGTCGACGACGAAGGTCACGGCGACCGGGACCAGCAGCATCAGGCTCACCACCGCGCCCTTGGCGAAGTCCTGCTGGCCGATCACCAGCTTGAAGATGTCGGTGGCAAGCACGTTGAAGCTGCCGCCGATCACCTTCGGGATGCCGAAGTCCGAGAGCGCATAGGTGAACACCACCATCGAGGCGCTGATCAGGCCGTACTTCGCGCCGGGCAGCGTGATGGTGAAGAACTTGCGCAGGCGCCGCGTGCCGAGCGCGTCGGCCGCCTCGTAGAGCCGGCGCGTCGGTGAGCGAGAGCGCCGTGATCAGGATCATCAGCGCGTGCGGGAAGGTCGCGTACACGAGCGAGATGACGATGCCCTTGGCGCCGTAGATCTGCCCGCCGCCCAGCCAGCCCTTGAGCAGGCCCTGGTTGCCGAACCAGAAGATGAAGGAGATCGCCGCGAGCAGCGAGGGTGCCAGCAGCGGGATCAGCGCGATGTTCCTGAGCAGCGACTTGTAGCGGATGCAGCTGCGCGTGAGCGCGTAGGCGAAGGTGAAGGCGAGCGGGATGGTGATCGCGGTGGCGAGCGCCGAGACCCAGATGCTGTTCCAGATCGACACCAGCAGCGCCGGCGTGTGGAAGTAGGCGTCGAAGTTGGCCAGCCCCGCCCACGCGCCCTGCTTGTCCTGCACGCTCTTCACCAGCAGCATCGCCATCGGCGCCAGCAGGAAGACCGCCAGCAGCGCGCCGGAGGCGAACAGGAGGCCGTGGCCGATGCGGTCGCTCCAGTGCACGCGCTGCCGCGGCACGACGACGCGGCCGAGCACCTGCGGCGCCGCCCGAGATCGACGAAGGCAGGTCCGCGCTCAAGCCCGCGTCTCGAACACCCGCATGCGGTCGGCGGGCACGGCAACGCGCAGCGTGTCGCCGGGCTTGACGCGGAATTCCTCGAGGTCGTTCACCGAGAGGTCCGCGGAAAGCAGTTGCGTGATCCCGTTCAGGCGCAAGGTGATGCGCGAGTACGAGCCGAGGAACTCGATCCGCTCCACCACCGCGGCCGCGGAGTTGGGCGTGGCGCCGTTCACGCCGCGCACCTGCACGTCCTCGGGACGGAAGAAGACCGAGAGCGCCGGCGACTTCTCGAAAGCAGGCTCCATCTCGCAGGCGAAGCGCTGGTCGCCGACCAGCACGGTGCCGGCGCCCGCGGCCTTCGCCGGCAGCAGGTTGGTCTTGCCGACGAAGTCCGCGACGAACGGGGACGCCGGCCGCTGGTAGATTTCCGAAGGCCCGCCGATCTGCTCGATCGTCCCGTGGTTCATGACGACGATGCGGTCCGCCATCGACAGCGCCTCTTCCTGGTCGTGCGTGACGAGGATGGTGGTGATGCCCAGGCGTTGCTGCAGCGCGCGGATCTCGCTGCGCAGCCGGACGCGCACGCGCGCGTCGAGCGCGGAGAGCGGCTCGTCGAGAAGCAGCAGTCCGGGCGACGTGGCGAGCGCGCGGGCGAGCGCGATGCGCTGCTGCTGGCCGCCGGAGAGCTGGCTGGGAAATTTCGCGCCGCTGTCGGGCAGCCCCACCAGGGTGAGCAGCTCCTTCACGCGCGCCTCGCGCTCGGCCTTCGGCGTGCGCCGGTTGACCAGCCCGTACGCGACGTTCGCGGCGATCGTCAGGTTGGGGAACAGCGCGTAGGACTGGAACACGATGCCGTAGTCGCGCTTCATCGGCGGCAGCCACGAGATGTCGCGGCCGGCCTGCACGATCTTCCCGGCGGTCTGCACCTCCAGCCCGGCGATGATGCGAAGCAGCGTGGTCTTGCCGCAGCCCGAGGGGCCGAGGAAGCAGATCATCTCGCCGGGACGCACGCTCAGGCTGACGTCCCCGAGCGCGACGAAGTCGCCGAAGCGCTTGTGGATGTTGCCGAGGACGAGGAAGTCTTCGCTCATGGCGCCTTCATGGCGGATACCGCTGGAAATCGAAAAAGCGAATTAACCGCCGATGAACGCCGATGAACGCCGATAAGCAAAGGCATGATGGTCTTGGTTCAAGGCTCCGTGCTGGCAGCCGAACCAATCACATAGAGGGTTTTATCGGCGTTCATCGGCGTTCATCGGCGGTTAATTCTTTTTTTGCCCTACAGCGAGGCAAAAAAAAGGGCGGCCCGAACCGGGCCGCCCTCTCGCTTCCCGTCACTTCTCCGACTTGGCGGCGTAGCGCTTCTGCCACTCGGTGAGGATCTTGTCGCGGTTCTTCGCGGCGAAGGCGAAGTCGTTCTTGACGAGGTACTTGTCGAGGTCGGCGGGGATGTGCTCGAGCTTGGTCGCCACTCCGGGCATCGCGACGATGGCGAAGTTCTTGGCATACGCCTCGTTCGCCTCTTTCGTCACCACCCAGTCCATGAGCTTCTTCGCGGCGTCCATCTTCTTCGTGGTCTTCATGATGCCCGAGGCCTCGATGTCCCAGCCCAGGCCTTCCTTCGGGAAGACGATGTCCACGGGGGCGCCCTTTTTCTTCACGTCGTTGGCGCGGTACTCGAAGGAGATGCCGACGACGAACTCGCCCGCGCCGGCCTGCCGGCAGGGCTTGGAGCCCGAGTGGGTGTACTGCGCGATGTTCTCGTGCAGCGCGTCCATGTACTTCCAGCCTTCGGCCTCGCCGAAGAGCTGCAGCCACGCGGTGACGTCGAAGTAGCCGGTCCCCGAAGATGCCGGGTTGGGCATCGTGATCTGGCCCTTGTAGATCGGCTTGGTGAGGTCCTTCCAGGTCTCCGGCTTCGGGATGCCTTTCTTCGCGCCTTCGACGCTGTTGTAGCAGACGGTGGCCGCCCACACGTCCATGCCGACCCAGCTCGGCGGCCGCGCGGCATCGCTGAACATGGGCGCGAGCTTGTCGAAGCCCGGCGGCGAGTACGGCGCGAGCATGCCTTCGGCCTTGAAGATCTCCATCGAGGAGGCCGCCACGCCGAACACCACGTCGGCCTGCGGGTTGGCCTTCTCCGCCAGCAGCTTCGCCGTGATCACGCCGGTGGAGTCGCGGACGAACTTGAGCTCGATGTTGGGGTTGGTCTTGTTGAACGACTCGGCGTAGGCCTTGAGCTGGTCGGTCTCCAGCGCGGTATAGACGAGCAGCTCGGTCTTCTGGGCCTGCACGCTGGTCGCGGCGAACGCGACGGCAACGGCGGCAAAAAATCCCAGCATCCGGCGCAATTGGGGGGTCATGGTCTTGGTCTCCTTATTGGGGTGATCGGCAAGTGGGGCGGGAGGTGCGATTCTCCTCCCCAATTATGACGAAATCCACAGCGAAATAAACGGGGTCAGGTTACATTTCCCCGAAAACGGGGTCAGAGTACATTTCCTCGGAAACGGGGTCAGAGTACATTTCCGGACGCAATGGATCGCTGATGGCGATCCGACCGGAAATGTACTCTGACCCCGTTTCCTTGACCCGTTTTCCATCTTCCCGCGCCGATGAAGTTCTTGCCGCGCACGCCGTCGAGCGCCTTGTGGATCATCCGGTCGGCCTCTTCCTTGCCGACGCCGTAGTTGGCGAAATCCGTGCTCACGCCGACCTTGCCCAGGAAGGCTTCGAGCATCGCGGGCGCCTGGGGGAGCGGGCAGTCGAAGACCTGCGCGAGCACCGCATCCCTCTGCGGATCGACGCCCAGCGCGCGGCCCAGCACCATCGGCAATGTGAAGGAACAGGCGATCCCGTGCGGCAGGCCGTGTTGCAGCGTCATGTCGTAGGAGATCGAGTGCGCGAGCGCGGTCTTGGTGTTGGAGAACGCCAGCCCGGCCTTCAGCGCCGCGAGCGACATGCGCGAACGCAGCGCCGGGTTCTTCAGGTCCTTCATGAGCAGCGGCAACGTCGCCATCACCTCGCGCGCGGCCGAGATCGCATGCGTGTCCGAAATGGGATTGGCGTTCACGTTCCAGATCGACTCCAGCGAATGCGACAGCGCATCCAGGCCCGCGGCGAGGGTGGGGCCGGCGGGAAGCGAAAGGTAAGTTCCGGGTCGACGAGCGCGGCCTCCGCCCAGGTCTCCTTCAGGTGCAGCGAATATTTCTTCTGCGCGCCGGGCGTGCGGTCCCAGAAGGTCGCCCACGGCGTCACCTCGCTGCCGGTGCCGGCGGTGGTGGGCACCGCGATCAGCGGCTTCATGCGCGCGGGCGTGAATGGCCTGCCGGTCGAAAGCAGCGCCAGCAGCTCGGAAAACTTCCCGCTCGGCGTGCCGACCATCAGCCCTTTCGCGGTATCGAGCGCGCTGCCGCCGCCGATGGCAAGCACCAGTTCCGCGTCCGCATACTTCGTCCAGAAGCGCTCGTACATGCCGGTGAGGCTCGCGACATCGGGATTGGGCACGGTGTCGGGCTCGACCGCGACCAGGTTCGCGCCGAGCAACTCCTGGATGCGCCTGGTGAGGCCGAAGCCCGCGGCCTCCGGGAACGTGACCAGCACGGTCCTGCGGCCGGCGACGAGGCCGGGCAGCTTTGCCAGCGTGCCTGCGCCGAAGGTGATGGCGACCGGATTGTGATAGTTCGTGTTCATGTGCGGATGTTCCTTCGGAGATGCGGTTCAGGCGATGGCCCGGGCGATGCGCGTGCGCGCCCACGCCGAGACCAGTTCGGAGATGACCACCACGACGATGATCGAGAGCAGGATCGCGGCGACGTCCTTCGACGCCACGCGCTGCACGCTTTCGCGCAGGTACCAGCCCATGCCGCCGGCGCCGAAGAAGCCGACCACGGTGGCGGCGCGGAACACCACGTCCCAGGTGTAGATCGAGATCCCGGCCCAGGCCACGCGCACCTGCGGCAGCACGGCGAAGACGAAGGTCTGGAAATGGTTGGCGCCGGTGGCGCGGATCGCCTCGACCTGCCCGGGCGGATCGCCTCGATCGCCTCCGAGAACAGCTTGCCGCAGAAGCCGATGCAGAACAGCGTCAGCGCACAGCGTGCCGGGCAGCATGCCGAAGCCGAGGATCGCCACCAGCAGGATGGTCCAGATCATCTCGTGCACCGAGCGGCAGGCCATGATGAAGAGGCGCGCGACCGGGTACAGGAAGCGCCGGCTCGGCGTCATGTTGAAGGACGCGAACCACGCCAGCGGGATCGAGACGGCAGGCCGAGCACGGTGGCGAGGTAGGACATCTGCAGCGTCTCGACCACCGAGTGCCAGGTAATCGGCGTTCAGGATGTGCGCCGACGTTGGGCGGGAAATAGCGCCGCGCCAGCATCTCGCCCATGCGCCCGAGCATGCCCGGGCAGCCGCTCCAGCGGGATCTTCAGGTAGTCGAGCGCGACCAGGCGATGAAGGCAAGCGTGCCGAGCAGCGCGCCGTACTTGTACAGGCTCTGCGGATACTTGAAGCGGCTCCACGTCAGCGGCACGCTGCCCGCCTTTGGCGCGACATTGCCCGTCGTCACCGGCGCCCCCGGCGCCCACGCCGGCCTCAGATGACAGCTTTGCGGGCATAGTAGGAAACCACTTCGCCGAAGACGATGAGCGCCAGCATCGGCGAGGATCACCACCGCGATGCCGCCGTTGTTGGACATGGCCATCTGCCGGAACAGCACGAGGCCCAGCCCGCCCGCGCCGACCAGGCCCATGATGGTCGAGCGGCGGATGTTGATGTCCCACTCGAAGATCATGTTGCCGACGAACACCGGGATGATCTGCGGCAGGATCGCGAACCACAGGACCTGGAAGCGGGTGCCGCCCGCGGCGCGGATCGCCTCGAGCGGCTTGGGATCGACGTCCTCGATCGCCTCGGCAATCGGTCTTGGAGATGAAGCCGACCGAGCGCACCGCCATCGCGAGGATGCCGGCGAGCGCGCCCAGGCCCACGGCGGAGACGAAGATCAGCCCCCAGACGATCTCGTGCACCGAGCGCGACATCGTCATCAGGAAGCGGCCGATCGCATAGGACGTCCTGCCGAAGGGCGTGATGTTGGCCGCGCCCAGCCACGCCACCGGGATCGACAGCACCAGCCCGGCAAGCGTGGCCAGCGTGGCCATCAGCATCGTCTCGAGCGCGGGCTCCCAGAGGTCCGGCAGCAGGCTCCAGTCGAAATCGAGGAAGCGCCCGAGCGCTGGTCAGCAGCGACCGCGGTGAGGATGCGGCTCCAGTCGGTGTCGGCGACGACGATGACCTCGACGCTCCACGCCACCAGCGCGAGGATGACGAAGTAGCCGGTGTAGCGCGCGCGCGCGCGGCGCGCGCGGCGCCACGGCGCAAGATCTCCTCGACGCGGCGCGTCGAGCGGGAAGCCGCGCTCACAGCACCTCCATCGCGTAGATCTCCTGCAGCGCCTGCTTGTCGAGCTTCGCCGGCGGGCCCTCGAACTTCTTGACGCCGTCCTGCAGGCCGATCACGTGCGAGCAGAAATCGCAGGCGAGGTCCACGTCGTGGATGTTGCACAGCACCGGGATGTGGAATTCGCGCGCGATCTCGCGGATGAGGCCCATCACTTCGCGCGAGATCTTGGGGTCGAGGCTGGAGGTCGGCTCGTCGACCAGCAGCAGCTTCGGGTTCTGGATCAGCGCGCGCGCGATGCCGACCCGCTGGCGCTGGCCGCCGGAGAGGCGGTCGGCGCGCTTGTCGATGTGCTCGCCCAGGCCGACGCGGTCGAGCAGCACCAGCGCCTGCCTGATGTCGTCCTTCGTGTACATGCGGAACACGCTGCGCAGGGTGCCCGTGTAGCCCAGCCGCCCGGTGAGCACGTTGTCGATCACCGACAGGCGCTCGATCAGGTTGAACTCCTGGAAGATCATGCCGATGTTGCGCCGCTCGCCGCGCAGCGTCCGCCGGCGAGAGCTTCAGCATGTCCTTGCCGTTGAAGATCACCTCGCCGCTGGTGGGCTCCACCAGCCGGTTCACGCAGCGGATCAGCGTCGACTTGCCCGCGCCGCTCGGCCCGATGATGGCGAAGAAATCGTCCGGACTTCAGCGTGAAGCTGATGCCCTTGAGGATCTCGCGGCCGGCGTAGCCGGCGCGCAGGTCCCTGCACCTCGAGTACGGTGTGCATCGGCCGCGGACCTCAGCGACGGTCCTACTCTGCCGGCCGCCTTACTTGGCTGACGTCGCGGATCGACGTCGTAGTCGGAGTCCTTCATCACGACGAACTTCTCGCTGCCGACGTTCTCGAGGTAGGCCTTGCCGACGTCGTTCTGGTCGAGCGTCAGGAAGGTGTGCGGCGATCTTCTCCTTCAGGTCCGGGCACAGGCGTCGCGCGGTAGACGAACGGGTCCTGCGGGATGCAGCGGCGAGGTCCAGAGGATGTTGAAGTCCTCGACCTTCATCTTGCCCTTGCTCGCGTCGATCGCGTTCATGAAACGGTGCGTGGCGACGAAGGCGGCGTCGGCCTTGCCGTCGAACACCGCGATCGTCGACAGGTCATGCCCGCCGGAGAACGCGACCTTGCCGAAGTAGGTCTTGAGCGGCGTCTTGATGACCTTGCGCGCCGAAGATCGATTCCGGGATCAGCGAGCCCGAGGTGCTGGCCGGGTCCACCAGCAGCATCACCGAGCCCTTGAGCGAGTCGATGGTGGTGAACTTCGAGCCCTTCTTGGTGATCAGGATCGACTTGTAGCCGGGGCCGGCTTCCTGGATGCCCTGCGCCTTCTTGTAGTAGGTGCGAAGACATCGATGTTCGCGCCCTGCGTTCTTCGCGATCACGTAGGACTCGGGCCCGAGCACGGCGACGTCGACCCACTTGCCGAGCAGCGCTTCCACCACCGAGGAGTAGGACGTCGGCATGTAGAACTCGATCTTCTTGCCGGTGTTCTTGCCCAGCAGGTCCAGCACCGGCTTGTAGAGCGTGAGCTCGCGCACCGATTCCTGCGTCGGGATGATCGAGAAGCGCAGCACCTTCGGGTCCTCGCACTGCTGTGCCATCGCGGCACCGAACCCCAGCGCGGCCGCCAGCGCCGCAAACCGCATCCAGCCTTTCGTGATCGTCTTCATGTGCACACTCCTCGTGGTTGTTGTGAACGACAATTGGGGTCAGATACGCAATTTGGGGTCAGAGACGTAATACTTGTAATTGGGGTCAGAGACGTAATATCGAGCCGTCGCGCAGCGTCGGCGTGATATTACGTCTCTGACCCCAAATTGCGTATCTGACCCCAATTGTTCACGCCGCCCCGTTTATGGCGATATCGAAGATCTGGTAGCTCTTCAGCGTCGAAACGCCCGCAATGAGCTTGTACTCGTCGTTGAGCGGCTCGCTCAGGATGATCGGC
This sequence comes from uncultured beta proteobacterium, assembly GCA_963849005.1. GTDB lineage: Bacteria > Pseudomonadota > Gammaproteobacteria > Burkholderiales > Usitatibacteraceae > CAWKGC01. Next base: position 312,593 of record CAWKGC010000022.1, read on the forward strand.
ACCTTCGCCTCCGACACGCCGCCGTGGGTGCGCAGGCGATGGCCTTCGAGCCCGGAGAGGTCGTGGTCCTTGCGGGACGCCCCGATGCACACGCCGGCGGTCGAGATCACCGCCACGTCGCCTTCGCGGTCGGCGGGCAGGTCGAGCACGCGGCAGGCGGTCTCCTTGTCGTAGGCGAACTTCCATGCCCTCGATGCCGCGCACGAGGTCTATCACCTGCTTCGGGGTCGCCTTGCCCAGGCAATACACGCGCACGAAGCCGCCGAGCGCGCCGTGGTGGGCGACGAACGCATCGGTGATCGGGCAGATCACGCGGGTGTCGCCCGCGCCGAACTTCGCGTCGAGCACGTCCTGCAGCCAGATCACGTTGGGCTTGCCGTCGGCGGTGGACTTGTCGTTCATGCCGTGGTCCGCGGTGAGCGCCACCAGCGCGCCGAGCGCCTGCAGCTTGCCGAAGCGCGCGTCGAGGTCCTGGTAGAACTTCTTCGCCGCGGCCTCGGTCGGCGCGTACTTGTGCTGCACGTAATCGGTGAGCGACAGGAACATGAGGTCGGGCCGGTCGCGCTCGAGGATCTTGATGCCGGCGTCGAGCACGAACAGCGACAGCGCCTCGGAATACATGTCGGGCAGCGGCTGGCCGACAAAGGCCAGCACGTTCTCGATGCCGTTCTCGGCCATCGTGCACTGGTCGGCCTTCTCGGAGGAAAAGCTCATGCTGCCGTTCGACAAATCAAGGTTCTTTCCCAACTGGCGGCGAAGCTTGTCCTTGGCGGTGATCGAGACGACCTTCGCGCCCGCCTTGGCGAACTGCGCGAGGATGGTGTCGCCGCGCAGCAGCTCCGGCCCGGTCATGACGATCGCCTTGCCGGTGGCCGGCTCGAGGAAGTAGTTGCCCGAGATGCCGTGCTTCGAAGCCGGCGTGCCGGTGATCATCGACATGTTGTTCGGGCAGGTGAAGCTCGGCACCGTGCCGTCGGCCACCGTGCTGAAGCCCTTCTGGATGAAGCGCGCGATGTTGGGGATCGCGCCTTCCTTCAGGAACTGCTGGAAATACGCGGGGTCGCCGCCGTCGATGCACACCACCACCACCGGCTTCTTCGGCCAGCGGTAGCGGATGCCATTGGCGGTGACGGGGCTCTTTTCTTTCGTTGCTTGCATGCCGGGCGCTTCCTTTCAGGCTATCCGTTCGTGATGACAGTTTTAAGTCGTGGCGGTCCTGCGCGCGGCGCGCGGCCGCGGCTTGGGCGCTTCCTGGAGGACGCGGTGCAGGCGCTCGCGGCCGTTGAGCACGTGCTCGAAGAGCAGGCGCCCGGCGAGCGCCTCGTCGCCCCTGGCCACCGCGTTGACGATGCCTTCGTGGTCCTTGGTCGACGCCGGGATGCTCTCGGCGCTGCGGGAAATCACCTCGCGGCGGTAGAGGTTCAGCTCGTTGACGATGCGCTGGTAGTTCGCGAGCAAGCGCCTGGTTGCCGGCCGCCTCGCCGAGCACTTCATGGAATTCGATGTTGAGCGGAAAGTACGCTTCCGCGTCGAGCGCGCGGCTGGCCGCATGCATGCGCTTGACGATCTCGCGCAGCCGCTGCAGCTGCGCGGGCTGGATGCGCTTGGCCGCAAGGCGGCCGATCAGCCCGTCCAACGCGGCGCGCACTTCGTAGATCTCGTAGGCCTCCTCGAGCGTGACCTGGCGGACGAACACGCCGCGGTTCTTCTCCGTGCGCACCAGCCCCGACTGGTCGAGCGCGCGGAACGCCTCGCGCACCGGCCCGCGGGAGACGCGCAGCTCCTCCGCGATCCCCGCCTCGTTCAGCTTGGCGCCCGCCTCGAGCTCGCCCGAGACGATCTGGCGCTCGAGCTCGCGCTGCACCAGCGTGGTGAGCGAGTGTTCGCGCAGCAGGTCGATCGCCGCCTCGTGCGTGGTGGGCCGTGACGCTTGGGCTTGCTTGCTTCGGGGCATATAGTCTCTGCGGAGGGCTTGACACAGGGAGGGGCGCAAACCATTATGGGGGCGTTTAGTAGATTGTCAACAATCATTTGTCTGCAGGATCGCCTCCCTGCCCGCCCGTTGCGCGCAGGGTTTTCGCCCATCCATCCGCCGCACAGGAAACCCGAGCGAACCCCATGAACGCCATCACCCAGACCGCACGCAGTGAACATTTCATCGCCGAGACGCTGCGCATCGGCGGGCAGAAAGTGCCCACCAAGCGCGGCATCGAAGTGTTCAACCCGTACAACGGCGAACTGGTCGCCACGGTGCCGATGGCGACCGTCGAGGACGTGCGCCGCGCGTTCGCCATCGCCCGCGGCTACAAGGCCACCCTCACCCGCTACGAGCGCGCGTCCATCCTCGACAAGGCGGCCGCCATCCTGCGCGAGCGCACCGAGCAGGCCTCGGACCTGATCACGCGCGAATCGGGCCTGTGCAAGAAGGACACGCTCTACGAAGTCGGCCGCGTCTGCGACGTGCTCAACTTCGCCGCCAACGAGACGCTCAAGGACGACGGCCAGTCCTTCTCCTGCGACCTCACGCCGCACGGCAAGAAGCGCCGCGTCTTCACCCAGCGCGACCCGCTGATGGGCGTGATCTCCGCGATCACGCCCTTCAACCACCCGATGAACCAGGTGGCGCACAAGGTGGCGCCGGCGATCGCGTCGAACAACCGCATGGTGCTCAAGCCCTCGGAGAAGACGCCGCTCTCCGCCTTCATGCTGGCCGACGTGCTCTACGAAGCGGGCCTGCCCCCGGAGATGTTCCAGGTCGTGACGGGAGACCCGCGCGAGATCGCCGACGAACTCATCACCAACGAGCACGCGGACCTCGTCACCTTCACCGGCGGTGTGGCGGTGGGCAAGTACATCGCGTCCAAGGCCGGCTACCGGCGCGTCGTGCTGGAACTCGGCGGCAACGACCCGCTCATCGTCATGGAGGACGCCGACATCGAGGAGGCGGCCACGCTCGCGGCGAGCGGCTCGTACAAGAACAGCGGCCAGCGCTGCACCGCGGTGAAGCGGATGCTCGTGCACCAGTCCGTCGCCGAGCGCTTCACCGGGCTTCTCGTCGCCAAGACGAAGGCGTGGAAGCACGGCGACCCGGCAGACCGCGAGATGGACATGGGCACGGTGATCGACGAGGCCGCCGCGATGCAGTTCGAGGCGCGCGTCAACGAGGCGATCGCGCAGGGCGCGCGGCTGCTCACGGGGAACGTCCGCAAGGGCGCGCTCTACTCGCCGACCGTGATCGACCGGGTGGACCCCGGCATGACGGTGGTGAAGCAAGAGACCTTCGGGCCGGTGTCGCCCATCATCCGCTTCTCGAACATCGAGGAGGCCATCGCCCTTTCCAACGGCACCGCATACGGCCTGTCCTCCGCGGTATGCACGCAGCGACTGGACTACATCACCCGCTTCGTGAACGAGCTGAACGTCGGCACGGTCAACGTGCGCGAGGTTCCCGGCTACCGGCTCGAGCTGACGCCCTTCGGCGGCATCAAGGACTCGGGGCTGGGCTACAAGGAAGGCGTGCAGGAAGCGATCAAGTCCTTCACCAACCTGAAGACATTCTCTCTCCCGTGGGGGTGAACGAAGCGCAATGCAGACGCTGCTGAACCTGCTCGCCAGCGTGGCCCTGCTGGTCTGGGGCACGCACATCGTGCGCACGGGCGTGCTGCGCGTGCTCGGCGCGGACATGCGGCGGGTCCTGTCGGGCAGCGTTTCCAGCCGCTTCCGCGCCTTCCTCGCCGGCCTCGGCGTCACGGGGCTGGTGCAGTCCTCCAGCGCCACCGCGCTCATCACCAGCTCCTTCGTCGCGCAGAACCTGATCCCGCTGGCGCCCGCGCTCGCGATCATGCTCGGCGCCGACGTCGGCACCAGCCTCATGACGCAGGTGTTCTCGCTGGACCTGTCCTGGCTCTCGCCGCTCCTGATCTTCTTCGGCGTGGTGTTCTTCCTCACGCGCAGGAACACGCGCGCCGGGCAGGTCGGCAGGGTCGCGATCGGGCTGGGGCTCATCATCCTGGCGCTGCAGCTGATCATGGCCGCCACCCAGCCGATCGTGCAGGCGCAGGGCGTGAAGGTGCTGTTCGCCTCGGTCTCGGGCGACCCGCTGCTCGACATGCTGATCGGGGCGCTCTTCGTGGTGCTGTCGTGGTCGAGCCTGGCCATCGTGCTGCTCACCGCGGCGCTCGCGGCGGCGAGCGTGATCGCGGTGCCCGTGGCGCTTTGCTTCGTGCTCGGCGCCAACCTCGGCAGCGGACTGATGGTGCTGGCGGCCACCAGCAACACCAATGCCATCGGCCGGCGCGTGGCGCTCGGGAACCTCATTTTCAAGGTCATCGGCTGCGTGGTCTTTTCGGTGGCGCTCCCCTGGCTGATGCCGCTGCTCGCGTCCTTCCAGCCCGAGGCGCAAAGGCAGGTGGTCAATTTCCACGTCCTCTTCAACGTCGTGCTGGCGGCCATGTTCATCTTCTTCACCAACACCATCGCCGGCTGGTGCGTGAAGCTCTTCCCGGACAACGGCGCCGCGGCGGCGATGCAGGCGGCGCCGAAGCACCTCGACGAGGCGGCGCTCGGCACGCCCGCGCTGGCGCTCGCCAACGCCGCGCGCGAGGCGCTGCGCATCGGCGACCTGATCGAGCAGATGCTGAACGGCATGCTCGAGGTGCTGAAAACCAACAATGAGGCGGTCGTCGCGCAGGTCCGCCTGCTCGACAACGACGTCGACAAGCTCTACACCGCGGTCAAGCTCTACCTCACGCAGATCAGCCGCGAGGCGCTCGACGACAAGGACGGCCGGCGCTGGACGGAGATCATCTCGCTCACCATCAACCTCGAGCAGGTGGGCGACATCGTCGAGCGCATCGTCGAGGACCTGCGCGACAAGAAGATCGGCCGCAAGCTCTCCTTCTCGGAGGCCGGCATGGTGGAGCTGTGCGACCTGCACGCGCGCCTCGTGGCCAACCTGAAGCTGGGGCTCAACGTCTTCATCGACGGCAACGTGGCGAGCGCGCAGCTGCTGCTGTCCGAGAAGGAACGCTTCCGCGACCTCGAGCGCGCCTACGCCGGCACCCACCTCGCCCGGCTCTCGGGGCAGACGGTGCAGTCGATCGAGACGAGTTCCCTGCACCTCGACGTCATCAGCGACATGAAGCGCATCAACTCGCACCTTTGCTCGATCGCCTACCCGATCCTCGACCAGGCCGGGAAGCTGCGCTCGAGCCGCCTCAAGGTCGGCGAACAGACCTCCACCCGCATCCGCGCCGGCGGCGCAGCCGCCGGAAAACTTGCCGGAAAGCCCAGGTAATGGCCCTCACCCTCCCCGACATCGAGAAAGTCTTCGCCGAGCACGGCAACCTCGGCTATTCCGGCGAGCCGGTGACGCAACTCGAGCACGCGCTGCAGGCCGCCAAGCTCGCCGAGGACGAAGGCGCCGGCGACGCGCTCATCACGGCCGCGCTGCTGCACGACCTCGGCCACATGCTCAACCTGCAAGGCGAGACGCCGACCGCGCGCGGCATCGACGACACGCACCAGTACTTCGCGATCCCCTTCTTGCGCGGTGTTTTTGGTGATGCCGTGCTGGAGCCGATCCGGCTGCACGTCGATGCCAAGCGCGCCCTGTGCGCGCTGGAGCAGGACTACTTCGATGCGCTGTCCGAGGATTCCCGCCGCAGCCTGAAGCTGCAGGGCGGCATCTACAGCCAGGCCGAGGCCGACGAGTTCCTCGCCCGCCCCTATGCGGAGGACGCGATCCGCGTCAGGCGCTGGGACGACGAAGCCAAGGTGGCCGGCGCCGCGACGCCACCGCTCTCGCACTACCTCGAAATCGCCCGCCGAGCCGCGCTTTAGAACAATTGGGGTCAGAGACGTAATACTTCCTTGGCGCAGCGCGCCGGAGAAGTATTACGTCTCTGACCCCAATTGTTCTTTACTGCCCCTACTTCTGGTAGGCGACGCAGGACTCGCAGATGGTCCCGGTCACGTCCTTGCGCAGGTGGGCCTCGCGAAGCTTCACGAACGCCTCGCTGTTCCACCCTTGCATGAACGGCACCTCGCGCAGGTCCGCCATCACCCAGTTGTCGCCCGCGTCGAAGCAGCACGCCGAGAGCTTGCCCTCATGGGTGATGTGCCCTTCGGTGAAGGCCGACCAGCACGGCAGGGGTTCGCGCAGCGCGCCCAGGCGCCCCTGGTTGCCGGCGATGGGCCGGTAGCCGAGCTCTTCCTCGCGCTGGGTGGTCATGCTTCCCATCGAGTAGAGCGGCAGCCAGTAGTGCTCGTCCACGTAAGGCCTGATCTCCTTGTCGACGAGCTTGAGCATCTTCTCCTGCTGCTCGCCGTTGTACTGGATGCTGGAGGCGTAAAGCCCGCACTTGTAACCGCCCTCCGCGCGCACCGCGTGCGCGGCCTGGAGGTTCGCGATCGAGTCGCGGAAGAGCTTCGGCTTCACCCCGGCGATGTCCTTGAACTGCGACTCGTCGGAATTGTTCATCGAGAACTTGAGCGAATCCAGGCCCGCCTCCATGCAGCGCTTCACCTTGTCCGGCGTGGAAAGCGAGCCGTTGGTGGTGAGGAACGCGTACTGGATCCCGCGCTTCTTGGCGAACTCGATCGCCTCCGGGAGCCAATCGCACATGAAGGATTCGCCGATGTAGAAGAGGCCGAGCTCCTCGACGCCCGCGTCCACCATCTCGCCCACGACGCGCTCGTAGAACGCGCGGTCCATCTCGCCGCGGTCCTTCATGCGCAGCCGGTGCGCGCAGAACCCGCAGCGGTAGTTGCACTGGGAAGTGAGCTCGATCTTGACCGCGCGCGGCGCAGGCAGCTTTGCCGCCATGTACTTGGGGGGGATCTTGGTGACCGCGTCGATGCGCGTGGTGATCGGAAGGTCGTCATGTGCCTGTTGCTCCGGGAAAAGGGCGTGGCGAACTGTCGCCGCCCTTGGAACATATCAAGCCGGGCGCAAAGCGTCTTGATCCAGATCATCCCCAGATAATTGGGGTCAGATACGCAATTTGGGGTCAGAGACGTAATACTTCCCAAGGCGTGAACAATTGGGGTCAGAGACGTAATACTTCCCTGGCGCAATGCGCCGGAGAAGTATTACGTCTCTGACCCCAATTATTTCGCTTCGGCGGCGCTGCGCTTGCAGTGCGCGGCGATGCTTTCGGCCAGGCGCGGCAGCAGGGGCACCGGCAGGTCGTGCCCCATGCCCTCGACGATTTCCAGCGTGGCCGAGCCGCCCGCCTCCCGGATCACGCGCGCCGTCTCCACGCCGCAGGCCGGCGGAAGCAGCGGATCCTCGATGCCGTGGATGCACCAGCGTCGGCGCGACGATGCGCGCGATCGTGGCGCTGCGGTCGTCGCTCGCGGCGATCGCCAGCAGCTGGCGCGCGACGCCCGGCGGGTAGAACGACCGGCGCACGTGCCGCTCGCAGAAATTGCGCAGGTAATTCTCCTCGGCAGGATGGGTGCGGCTGCCGATCACGCGCAGCATGTGCATCAGGTGCCGCGTGCCGGCCTCGACGTCGCCCGGTTTCGGCGGCCGGGAGAGCAGCGCGCTGCGCGCACGCCAGGTCGGCTGCGGCAGCCTGCGATTGCCGGTCGTGGACATGATCGAAGTCAGGCTAGCGACCATGTCCGGGAAAGTCGCCGCGAGGTTCTGCCCGATCATGCCGCCCATCGAGGCGCCGACCACGTGCGTGCGCCCGAGCGAGAGCGCCTCGATCAGCCCGGCGGTGTCGCGCGCCATGTCGCCGATCTTGTACCCCGCGCGCAGCGGGATGCGCATCATGAACTTCATGAACGTGAGCGCCATGCTCGGCGAGCCGAGGTGGTCGAGCTTGGTCGAAAGCCCGACGTCGCGGTTGTCGAAGCGCACCACGCGGAAGCCCTTCGCGACCAGCATCTCGACCAGCGCGTCGGGCCAGAGCAGCAACTGCGCGCCGAGGCCCATCACCAGCAATATCGCGGGGTCGCCGACGTTGCCGAAGGACTCGTATTCGAGGGTGATGCCGTTGTTGACGGTGACGGAGGGCATGTGCGTTCAGCGGTAAGGGTCGGGGTACATCCACTGCATCCAGCCGTCGCGCGCGAACGGCTTCCACGCGCCCTCGGGCTGCGCGAGGCGGTCGGCCACCGCGTACCACGTCGACGGATTCAGCCCCATGCCGACGTGGCTCGCGATCACCTCGATGCTTTCGGCGTGCTTGCCCGGCGCCTGCAGGCTGCACTTCCACGCGACCACGCCGTCGGTGCGGCTGAAGATCGAAGTGGTCGGCACGGGCGGGGCCTGCCGCACCCGCGCGAGCAGCACGTGGTTGTCGAGCTTCTCGCCGCTCGTGAACTGGTAGAGCCGCCACGCGTTGGTCGCCTTCGGGTGCCCGGTGAAGGGCGTGCCCAGCGTGATCACGCAGCGCACGTCGTCCGGATGCAGCTTGGCGATCTCGCGGGCATAGACGCCGCCCAGGCTCCAGCCGATGAGGCTCACCTTGCGCCCGGTCTCGACGTGCAGCTTGTGCACGCGCGCGGCACTCTGCTCCAGCACGCCGCCGTGGGGGCCGAGGTTGCGCTTCAGTTCCCAGCCCTTGGTCAGGTAGCCGCGCTCCTTGAGGAAGCCGCGCAAGGGAGCGGTGCTGGTATCGGTGGCCGCAAGCCCCGGGAACACCACCACCGGGTGGCCGTCGCCGGCGGGCGCCTTGCGCAGCCACGGCATGGCAAAGAAGGACGCGCCGTATTCCCATGGGGCCCGCGCCTCGAGCGCCATGAGGAAAGCGTTGGGCGCCTTGAGGAAATCAATGTCGAACAGGTTTTCGCTTGGCAATTTTCTTTTCATGCTTGGCGGTGGCGGGGAGATGCCCGTGGGTGAGAGCGTGAAGCTCCCGGTGCGCTTCCTGCATGTGTTCGGCGAACTCGCGCAGGTTCGGCACGCTCTTCTTGCAGGCGATGAGGCCGAAGCCGAGCCAGCCGTTGTAGCTGAGGATGGTGATGTTGAGCGCCAGGCCGTGCGTGACGATCGACACCGGGTAGTACTCCTGCATCTGCGCGCCCGCGAGGTACAGCGGCACCTGCGGCCCGGGGACGTTGGAGATCGGGACATTGGCGAGGATGGGGATGCGATCGGACGCCACGGCCTTGCGGTAGAGCGGCGGGATCACGCTCATCAGCCAGGGCAGCCCCAGCGAAGGCACGTCGGTCGGGATCATGCTCTTCAATCCGCCGCTGCCGGTGAGCAGCGCCTTGGCGCGGGCGCTGGCGGCCGCGATGGCGGCGAGGCGCTTCTTCGGGTCCTTGATGTTGGTGGCGAGGCTCACCAGCATCATCGTGACGACGTTGCCCTGGATGTCGGAGTCGCCCGGCGCGCGCAGGCTTGCCGGGATGCCGCCGATCATGGTCTTGGCGAGCACGGCGGGGTTGCCGGCGAACTGCCGCCGCAGCGCACCGGCGCAAATCGCCATCACGACATCGTTCAGCTTCACGTCGAAATGCTTCGCGATCGCCCGCGCCTCGGAGATCGGGATGCGCGTGGCGACGAACGACGCGCTTCCTGCCGATGGCGACGTTGAGCGGCGTGCGCGGCCCCAGCGTGACGCCGCCCGGCAACTTCTTGATCAGCGCGCGCGCCGTCTTCTCGAGCGACGCGCCCTTCTGCACCAGCCCCGCGATGATCCCGGTGCCCTGCTCGGTGGGCGCGCCCTCCTTCTTCGCCTCGGTGGAGGAAAGGAACTTGCCGGCCGCCCTCACCGCATCGGGCACGGCCTTGACGATGTCCGCGTACTGCCCGATCGTGTGGCGGAGCGCCGCACCCAGCAGCTTCGCCGCCGAGGGCGGGAGCCGCGGCACGTGCTTTTCGTGCTTCGGGGTGACGCGGTGCGCGTGCGGATCGACATCGAGCAGCGCCTGCGCCATGGCCACCCCGCCCTGCCCGTCCAGCGCGGCGTGGTGGAGCTTGGAGTACATCGCCATCTGCCCGGTCTTCAGCCCCTCGATCAGCCAGAACTGCCACAGCGGCCGGTCGCGGTCCATCATGCCCTCGTGCAGTTTCGCCGTCGCGGCTTCCAGCTGCGCCATGGTGCCGGGCTTGGGCAGGACCATGTGCTTGATGTGGTAGCCGAGGTCGATGTCGTCGGCCTGCATCCAGAGGGGGCTGGCGAGGTCCAGCGGGACGAAGGCGAGCCGGTGCGTGAAGATCGGCGCGATGTGCATCCGGCTGACGATGTGCTTCCTGAAGGCCGGGAAGAAGCTCTTGTTCCTGTAGGCGGCGGGCTTGTCGTAGATGGCGATGCTGCCGACGTGGGTCGGCGTTTCCGGCGTCTCCAGCTGCAGGAACAGGGCGTCGAGCGCGCTTAGCTGTCTCATTCTCTTCCGAGGGTTTCTGTCGCCGTCTTGACTCGCGGCTTCACCATTCTGTCACATCTTCGCGTCCCGCCGCCGTCGCTCGAGGCGGATGTGCGCTGGTGCCGCTCGATGGAAAACTGAGGCGCGCAGGCGCGCCTTGATCGCGTTCGCGCGAGAGGAATACGCGATGCTGCCGTCCGCGCCCACCGGCAGCGCGCTGCGCACGGCATCCATCAAGCTCGCGCGATTGGCGCTCGACATTGCATCGATTGCCTTCGAGATGGGACTGTAGCTCGGCGTCTGCGCCGCCAGAACGCGTCGAAATCCGGGAATGGCACCGTCACGTCGATCGACCTGGCCTCGACCCTCTCGAACCCTGCCCGTTCGAACAATGCCTCCAGCGCGCCGAGCCCGGAGTCCGCCGTGCCTGGCGCAACAGGAACATCGGCGCCGACTTGCCGCATCCCCACGCGCATCGGCCAGCTCGGGGAGCGTTCCGCCTCGAAATCCCACACGTAGCCGGCGACCACGCCACCGGCACGAACGACGCGATGCATCTCGGACAGCGCCCGCGGCCGGTCGGGGATAAAGTTGATGGCGAGCGCGGCGGCGACGACGTCGAAAGTCGCGTCGGCAAAAGGCAATGCCAGGGCATCGGCCACCTGGAACGTGATCCGCCCCGCCACCGGCTTGCGACGCGCGTGCTCGATCTGCGCGCCTGCCGGATCGACCGCGAACACCGCCGAGGGCGCGCAGGTATCGACGACCAGCTCGGTGAAGATTCCCGTGCCGCAACCGACGTCGAGCCAGCAGGCGCCCGCAGGCGGCGCCACCCAATCCAGGAAGACCGAACCGACGGCACGGCTCCAACGCCCCATGAAGCGTTCGTAGGCGTCGCTGTCGTCAAAGCTGTGAGCGGCTTCTGCCATCGTCACTCGGGCTTGATGCCGACTGCTTTGACCAATGCTGCGTTGAGGGCAATTTCCTTGCGGACATGCACGTCGAATTCCGTCGGCGTCATGACCATCGGATCGACGCCCATTTGCGCCAGCGCTCCCGCACCTTGGGAACCTGGAGTGCCTTGAGCGTCTCGCGGTCGAGCCGGTCGACGATGTCACGCGGCGTCTTTGCCGGCACGAAGAGGCCGAACCAGATCGGGTATTCCGCGTCGGCAAATCCAGCCTCCGAAGTTGTCGGCACCTCGGGCAGCGCGGTGGAGCGCCTGGAACCGTTGACCACGAGCGCGACGAGCCTGCCGTCCTTGATATACGGCAAGGCAATACCGACAGGCCGAAGAAGAAATCAACGCGCCCGGCCATCACTTCCGTCATCGCCTCGGCGCCCCCTTTCAGCGGGATGTGCACGGCCTGCACGCTGGCGCTGGCGAGGAATCGCTCCGCGCTCAAGTGCGTTGCGCTGCCGATGCCGACCGAAGCAGAAGTTGAGCGAGCCGGGCCTCGCTTTGCCGCGGCGACGACATCGCCAACGGTCTTGTAGCCCTTCGCCGGCGAACACCATCACGCGTGGTGAGACACCCAGCGGCACGACTGCCGAAAATCGCGCGCGGATCGTAACCCAGCTTCGAATAGACCGCCGGCGAGATCGTGTGCGCGGACCCAATAGCGAGGATGGTGTATCCATCGGGCTCCGACTTGGCGACGAAAGCCGTGCCGATCGTGCCGCCGGCCCGCTGCGGTTCTCGACGACGATGGGCTGCCCGAGTTGCTGCGCGAGCTGCTCCAGCACCACGCGCGGAATGATGTCGGTCGTGCTGCCGGCGCTACGGGCACCACCGCGTGCAGCGGCTTCGCCGGCCAGGCCTGGGCAGTCGCCTGCAAACGGCGCCAAGGCATCGCGACGCGGGCACTATCGTCAAGAAGATCGATCTCATGACTTTCTCCCTGGTTGGTCCAGCTTGAGGGCGATGTTGGGACACTGCGGACAGACGTCCAATAGACAATGCATCTTGAAATTCATGCCGATATGGCATAAGAAGCGGCATGGACCTCGGCATGTGCGAACCTTCGTCACCGTGGCGGAACTTGGCACCGTCACCAAGGCTGCGGTGCGACTGCACATCGCCCAGCCCGCGCTGTCACGGCAGATTGTCGAGCTCGAGCATGAACTCGGCATCAAGCTATTCGATCGCGTCGGGCGCCGCCTGATCCTTTCCAGCGCAGGCGAACAGTTGCTCGACGATTACCGCGGCCTGCTGAACTATGCCAACGAACTCGGCGAGCGGGCGAAACTGCTGGGGCGCGGGGACACCGGCGCGCTGAACGTGGCAGCCTCCCCGCACTTCATCGACGGCATCTTTCCCGGGTTCCTGCACCTCTACGCGCAGCGCTTCCCCAACGTGAAGGTGAAGCTGATCGACATGGTCGGCCCCGAGGTGCTGGCGATGCTGGAACGCGGCGAGATCCACCTCGCGCAAAGCATCGTGCGTGCCATCCCGCCGGACAACCAGCGCCTCGCGAGCCACCCGCTTCAAGCGATGGAAATGCTCGCCGCCTGCCATCCGAAGCTGAAGCTCGGCAGGGCGGGTCGATCGACATCGCCCGCCTGGCGCCTACCCGCTGCTGCAGCTCAGTTCCGAGTTCCTGATCCGCAGGACGTTCGACGCCGCCTGCCGCCTTGCCGGGTTCAAGCCGGACATCCTGCACGAGAGCCACGCGCCTCACGCCTTGCTGGCGCTGGCCGAAGCCGGGCACGGCGTGGCGATCATCCCGTCGGCGCTCGGACGCATCGCTACAAGCTGCAAATCGTCCGCATCACCTACCGGGGCAAGCCGCTCAGCGAGTCGCTGACGATGCTGTCCGACAAGCGGCGGCCGCTGCCGCCCTATGCCAGGCCTTTTGCGAGATGCTCGCCGAGCACGTGCGCGCGTCTTCCTTCACGAAGCCGACCCGGTCCGGGCCGTCGCACCGTGAAGCCCCCTTCGCGTCGCCGCGCGGGATGCGCTACGCTTGCCGTTCCAGGGAGCGCTCCGGGAGAGAAAAAGTGGCCGGCAACGAAAAAGAAGCGAAGATCGTCGAGGCGATCCGCAAGTCGAACGCCACCAAAGTGAAGGTGGCCGTGGCCGACATCGACGGGATCCTCCGGGGCAAGTATCTCCACAAGGACAAGTTCCTCTCCGCGGTCGATGGCGGCTTCGGCTTCTGCGACGTGGTGCTGGGCTGGGACTCCGGCGACCAGTGCTACGACAACACCAAGGTGACCGGCTGGCAGCACGGCTTCCCCGACGCGCTCGCCCGCCTGGACATTTCCACGCACCGCAACGTCCCGTGGGACGGCGGCGTCGACTTCTTCCTCGGCAACTTCGTCACCATCAAGGGCGACCCGCACCCGGTGTGCCCGCGCCAGACGCTGAAGAAGGTGCTCAAGCGCGCCGAGAAGATGGGCTTCGGCGTGATGATGGGCGCGGAGTACGAGTTCTTCAATTTCATCGAGACGCCGCAGAGCTGGGCGGCGAAGAAGGGCGTGGGCCCCGAGCCGCTGACGCCGGGCATGTTCGGCTACTCGCTCCTGCGCATGAACCAGAACGGCGACTACTTCAATGCGCTGATGGACGAGATGCTGGACTTCGGCGTGCCGATCGAGGGGCTGCACACCGAGACGGGCCCGGGCGTGTACGAGGCCGCGATCCAGTTCTCCGAGGCGCTCGAGCAGGCCGACCGCGCGCTGCTCTTCAAGACGGGCGCCAAGGAGATCGGCGCGCGCTTCGGCATCATGCCGAGCTTCATGGCGAAGTGGAGCGCGCAGTATCCCGGCTGCTCCGGCCACCTGCACCAGAGCCTCACCGACGGGAAGAAGAACCTGTTCTTCGACGCCAAGGGGCGGCACTCGATGTCGAAGCTCTTCGAGAGCTACCTCGCCGGGCCAGGTCACGTGCCTGATGGAAATGGCGCCGATGTTCTGGCCGACGATCAACAGCTACAAGCGGCTGGTCGATGGCTTCTGGGCGCCCGTGAAGCCGACCTGGGGCGTGGATAACCGTACTGCTTCTTTCCGCGTGATTTCCGGTTCACCGAAGGCCACGAGGTTGGAGACCCGGTGTCCCGGGGCGGATATGAATCCTTATCTTGCCGCTGCTGCCGTGATTGCCGCCGGGCTTGAAGGCGTCGAGAAGGGACTCAAGCTCACGCAGCCTGCGATCACCGGCACCAACGTCGGCGCCGAGAAGATTCCTCGGGCTCCTCGGACTTTGATCGAGACGACTCGGGTGTTCGAGAAGTCGAAGATCGCGCGGAATTGGTTCGGGGACGACTTCGTCGAGCACTTTGCTGCTACTCGCGATTGGGAGTGGCGGCAGTGGCTTGATGGCGTGACGGATTGGGAGTTGAAGCGGTATTTCGAGATTATTTAGGCATAGACGGCGAATACCGGGCAGATCTGCAGATCTACAATGTCAACCCAAGAAATGGTTAGGCCTCAATCATGGCAGTGAAGCACCAACCGCTATCGACGGTGCCGTTTGCTTCGACAAAGGAATCCACCAAGACGGCGGGACTCATCCTCGAATACTCAGTGGCGTCCGCCAATTCGCTATGGGCTGCCTATGATCTTGCAAGGGTGAATCGTGGAAAGCCAAGAGGAATTACAACTGATCAAGAGCAAGATTTACTGCGAGCCATGGTCGTTGCAGCTGCTTCTGGACTTGACGCGTGCTTGAAGCGATTGATCCTCGACTGTGTTCCTATCCTCGTTCAAGACTCGGCTGAAGTTCACGATAAGTTCGAAAAGTTTGTCGCGCGCCATCTTCAGTCTGGAGATGGGATACTTTCTCCGAAAGTTCTAGCCAAGGTACTGGCGGCCTCAGACTC
This sequence comes from uncultured beta proteobacterium, assembly GCA_963849005.1. Taxonomy (GTDB): domain Bacteria; phylum Pseudomonadota; class Gammaproteobacteria; order Burkholderiales; family Usitatibacteraceae; genus CAWKGC01. The sequence goes on from CAWKGC010000022.1 coordinate 327,742, forward strand.
GCAACTTCATTTGATCGAGCGGTACGTCTACGACCTTACTGGCGATAGCCTTCAATCAGGAGATCAACTGCTAAAGGTTTGCGCCGCTCTCGGCGCCGACGAGAAGGTGTGCGTCGGCGACTTCGCTCAAATCAAGTCGATCTTTTCAGTTCGTAATCAAATGATTCACGAGTTGGACATGAACTTGCGCCACCCCGTCAGGAAGCGGAATGTTCGAAAACAAGCGGACATGAAAGGATACGCCGAGCGACTCTTAGCGATTTCTACGGCCATCTTAAGCGACGTCGATGACCGAATTGAGGACTAATAATACGCTCGAGCGGTCAGAGGCAATCGTGACCGCGTCTGTTCGCGGCGCTGGCGTCATGGCTGGCCGATTAACTTGAGCCTTAGCTCTCACAGGATCCCTCGACGTGTTGTTCACTGATAGCAGATCAGCCCTAGTTCGCTTGTCGGACTGCGCCAAAGTTTGTCTGGATTCGTGTGCGGCCACCTCGAATGAACTTCTGCAACTCTATAGACAGTATGAATTCTCGTTTCTGGCGCGCGCGTGACATCGCGTTGAAGGCGCAGAGGAACGAAGTCAGCGACGACGATGCTGTGGCGCAGATACAAGAGGTACTGAAGGGTGTCCCTGCAGAGGTTTCGATTCAAGGTGTGCAACTGCAACACGTCTTACATAGTCGCAGTCTATCTGCCGTTCTCATCTGCTGTTTCCTGATTGAATCATATGCGAACTCTTACGGCCACCACCTTCTCAGTCAGACGAACATTTCGGAGGAGCAAAGACAAAAGCTCGCTTCTGCTTTTGCTCCAGGTGAGAAGGTAAAGGACTCAAGAAAAGTGGGCCATTTTGGGCTCCATCGATGGCCGATGTTTCGATCGAGGAAGGTTCCCGTTTCAAGATTTAGTAGTCCTATTTCATTTTAGAGACGATGTTGTCCATGACAAACCAGTCACCTGGGGCGTTAGTCGCGAAGGCCGTTACGGTGGGCGGTTAGCTGATCCAGTACTTGGTCTTTTGAACCTGGACGACGCCTTATTCGCAGCTGATGTTTACTGGAGTCTCCGGCAACCAACTCCATCGTTTGACGCGCAGCGCTGCGGAGTTCCACCAGCATTACAATTTGCAGCCATGGTTTGGATGATCAACATCGTGAGAGCTTGCGCGCACTCGCCATGAAATATGTCGCTTCGGGGAGTACAGCGCAATTGAAGGCGACAGTGCGCTATACCGATTGACTACCATTGGCGGGACAGGAACCTGAATGCCCGATAAGGAAGCCACAGCCCGCATCAAGATCAACAAGCTGCTCGAAGCGGCTGGCTGGCGTTTCTTCCCGGATGGCACCGCGCCCGCGAACATCCGTCTCGAACCCAGCGTCACGATCAAGTCAACCGACCTGGACGCGCTCGGCGACAACTTCGAGAAGACCACAAAGGGGTTCGTCGACTTCCTGCTTGCTCGACGCCAAGGGCTTCCCGCTCCTCGTCCTCGAAGCCAAAGCCGAGGACAAGAATCCGCTCGTCGGCAAGGAGCAGGCCCGCAAGTACGCCAAGTCCCAGAACTGCCGCTTCGTCATCCTCTCCAACGGCAACCTGCACTACTTCTGGGACCTCGAACGCGGCAACCCCTACGTCATCACCTCGTTTCCGACACCGGACTCGGTCACCGGCTACCAGAAGGTCACGCCCAATCCGCAGCGCCTGATCGAAGAGCAGGTCGGCGAGGACTACATCGTTCTCACCCAGCGCCCGAACTACCAATCGGAGGCCGGCGTGGCAGAACGAAGCGGAGCGCCCCGGATACATCCAGACCAACAAGCTGCGCTTTCTCCGGCCCTATCAGCTCAAGGCCATCCACAGCCTTCAGGCCGCAGTCGGCGAAGGCAAGGACCGCTTCCTGTTCGAGATGGCCACCGGCACCGGCAAGACCCTGACCGCCGCCGCCGTCATCAAGCTCTTTCTCCGTTCCGGCAACGTGCGGCGCGTCCTGTTCCTGGTGGATCGCCTGGAGCTGGAGGACCAGGCCAAGAAGGCCTTCGCAGCGGTGCTGTCCGCCGACTTTCAGACGGTGATCTACAAGGAGAACCGGGACGACTGGCGACGCGCGGAGATCGTCGTCACCACCGTGCAATCCCTGCTCTTCAACAACAAGTACCAGAAGCTCTTCTCGCCGACCGACTTCGATCTCGTCATCTCCGACGAAGCGCACCGCTCCATCGGTGGCAACGCCCGCGCCGTGTTCGACTACTTCATCGGCTACAAGCTGGGCCTCACCGCCACGCCGCGCGATTACCTCCGCCGGTTCGACAGCTCGAAGCCGGGCACCCGCGACCCGCGCGAGGCCGAGCGCCGCCTGCTGCTCGACACCTACCGCACCTTCGGCTGCGAGAACAGCCAGCCGACCTTCCGCTACTCCCTGCTCGATGGCGTGAAGGAGGGCTTCCTGATCAATCCGACGGTGGTGGACGCCCGCACCGAAATCACCACCACGCTGCTTTCCGAGGAAGGCTTCGTCGTCTCGTTCACGGATGACGCCGGCGAGGATCAGCAGCAGGCCTTCAAGCAACGCGAGTTCGAGAAGCGTTTCTTCGCGGACGCCACCAACCAGCTCCTGTGCAAGACGTTTCTGGAGAACGCCCTGCGCGATCCGGTCAGCGGCGAAATCGGCAAGTCGATCATCTTTGCCGTCAGCCAGAACCACGCCGCCAAGCTGGCGCAGATTCTCAATCAGATGGCCGACCGCATGTTCCCCGGCAAGTACCAGTCCGACTTCGCCGTGCAGGTGACCTCCCAGATACCCGACGCCCAGCAGTTCACCATCAACTTCAGCAACAACAACCTGCTCGGGTCGGGCAACTTCATCCCGGCCTACAAGACCAGCAAGGCGCGTATCTGCGTGACGGTCGGCATGATGACCACCGGCTACGACTGCACCGACATCCTCAACCTCGGCCTCTTCCGCCCGATCTTTTCGCCGACCGACTTCATCCAGATCAAGGGACGCGGCACCCGCAAGCACGACTTCCGCGAGCTGCTGTTCGACGACAGCCTCAAGGAAGGCGTGCAGCACCCATCAAAAACGGCCTTCAAGCTCTTCGACTTCTTCGCCAACTGCGAATACTTCGAGGAAGAGTTCAACTACGACGAAGTGCTGAAGCTCCCGCCGCCCAAAGGCAAGGGCAGCGACGAAGGGGGAGGCCAAGGCCCGGTGGTCGTGGGCGGCACGTATGAGCACCTCGGCGCCGACATCCTCGCGATCGGTCAAGGAAGAGACCATCGGCTTCGAGGGCATGAAGATCGACCGCATGTTCTTCGAGAAGTTCGAAGACGTCATCCGCGCCAATGACACCGTCGCCTCCGCCGTCGAAGCCGGGCAGTGGGACCGCGTGATCGACTACGTGAACCGCGAAGTCTTCGACAAGCCCGAGGAGTACTACACCCTCGACAAGCTGCGCAAAGCCGCCGCCGTGGACCGTCGCCTGACCCTGCGCGAGATCCTGGAGAAGGTCTTCGGCCTCATCCCGCGCTTCAAGTCCAAGGATGAGCTGCTGGAGGAGGAGTTCTCCAAGTTCGTCGCCGACTACAAGCCCGAAGAGGCCGCGGCCATCCCGGCCATCAAGACCTACTTCAAGGCCTACGTCACCAGCGACCGGGTGCGCGACATCATCGAGAGCAAGCAGTTCACCGATCTGGCGACCAACCCGGTGTTCTCCACCCGTGATTTCAGGGCCGTGCCGGAGAAGTACCGCGTGCTCGTCCCTGAATACGTCAAGGACTACGTCTCCTTGAATCAATTTGCCGCCTAAAGGAGACACTCATGCTCGACACCGATACCAAACGCCGCATCGACACCGCCCGCGACATCCTCGTCGGCAAAGTCCCCGACCCCAAATCCCAGGTCGAGCAGATCACCATCGCCCTGATCTACAAGTTCATGGACGACATGGACGCCGAGTCCGAGGAACTCGGCGGCAAGCGCAAGTTCTTCACCGGCGACTACGCCCGCTACGGCTGGGCCAAGCTCATGGCGCCCTCGCTCGGCGGCCACGAGATGCTCGGCCTCTACGGCGAAGGCATTTCCAAGATGCCCGAGAACCCCGGCATCCCCGCGCTCTTCCGCGACATCTTCAAGAACGCCTACCTGCCTTACCGCGACCCCGAGACGCTCAAGGCCTTCCTCAAGATCATCGACGAGTTCAGCTACGACCACAGCGAGCGCCTCGGCGACGCCTTCGAGTATCTGCTCAGCGTCCTCGGCTCGCAGGGCGATGCCGGCCAGTTCCGCACCCCGCGCCACATCATTGATTTCATGGTCGAGGTCGTCGCTCCGCAGAAGAACGAGACCATCCTCGACCCCGCCTGCGGCACCGCCGGCTTCCTCATCTCCGCCTACAAGCACATCCTGCGCACCAACACCGACGCCAAGGGCCACAGCACGCTCACGCCCGACGAAAAGGGCCGCCTCGCCAAGAACTTCAAGGGCTACGACATCTCGCCCGACATGGTGCGCCTCTCCCTGGTGAACCTGTATCTCCACGGCTTCACCGATCCGCACATCTACGAATACGACACCCTCACCTCCGAGGAGCGCTGGAACGAATTCGCCGACGTCATCCTCGCCAACCCGCCCTTCATGTCCCCGAAAGGCGGCATCAAGCCCCACAAGCGCTTCTCCATCCAGGCCAAGCGCAGCGAAGTCCTCTTCGTGGACTACATGGCCGAGCACCTCACGCCCACCGGCCGCGCCGGCATCATCGTCCCCGAGGGCATCATCTTCCAGAGCCAGACCGCCTACAAAGAGCTGCGGAAGATGCTCGTCGAAAACTCCCTCGTCGCCGTCGTCTCCCTCCCGGCGGGCTGTTTCAATCCCTACTCCGGGGTGAAGACCAGCATCCTCATCCTCGACAAATCCCTCGCCACGGCAGAGCGACACCATCGCCTTCTTCAAAGTGGAGAACGACGGCTTCGGCCTCGGCGCCCAGCGCCGCGCCATCGAGAAGAACGACCTCCCGCAAGTCCAAGCCGAACTCGCCGCCTACCTCCAAGCCCTCCGCTCCAAAGCGTCCACCGAGTCCATCCTCGCCCTCACGTCCACCGCCCAGATCGTGCCGAAAGAAAAGATCGCCGCGAATGGCGACTACAACCTCAGCGGCGAGCGGTATCGGGAGGGCGGCAGTCGCAATCATCAACTTTCCGCTGGTGACACTCGGCGAAGTCTGCACAGTCAATCGACGGAACAGCGTCAACTCGCGGACTGAGACTCGATGAAACGGCGGACATTCGTGTCATCGCGATCTCAGACGACATTGCTGACGATCGGTCAATTCGACAGGACGAAGTCACGAACTGACTCGAAGCGACGAAGCCGCACTCGTATCTTCCAGTCAAGCGATGTCCTTCTCGCGAAGTCACACCTGCTTCGAACAACGGCAAAGCTGCGCATCGCACGAGGTCTGCTCGACGGAATCGTTCGGCATCAAGCGATTCGCAGGTGCCGACAGAGCATCGACCTTGCTACGCCGAGTTCTGTTTCCGACGTCGATGCATCGACGTCGTGAAGCAGCCGTTGCCCAGATGGCTGGCACAGTCGAGGCTCAGCGTGAACTTCGCGATACGTCGAGAACATCCAAATCCCCCTGCCGCCGCTGGAGGTGCAGAAGGAGATCGTGGCGGAGATCGAGGGCTACCAGAAAGTCATCAACGGCGCCCGCGCCGTCCTCGACAACTACCGCCCCCACATCCCCATCCACCCCGACTGGCCGATGGTGCGAGTTGAGCGAAGTCTGTTCGATTCAAGGACGGTACGCACTTCGAGCAAACGATCTACTCGAGGCAAACCGTGACGATTCATCGGCGTCAATGACTTTGCGAGACGAATGTCACGCTCCGATGGAATCGATCTCGACGAAGTGCATCTGGATGCGCCGACAGCGGATGACTACGCTCGCATGAAGCGGCGACATTCTGTTCGTTCGCTCCAACGGCAATCCTGAGCTTGTCGGACGTATGCCGTGATCGTCGCGAACGACGCGAACCGACGACGTTCTCCGGCTTCACCATCGCGGCTGATCGAGGATGCGCGTGGCATGCCGAGCTCTTCTATGCCGACTTCTTCGAATCTCGCGACTTCACGAGCATGATCAAGGCTGTCGGCCGAGGCGCGAACGATCAGAACATCTCTCGCAAGGCATTCTGAACGAGCTCAAAATTCCCCTCCCACCCCTCGCCACGCAGCAAGCCATCGTGGCGGAGATCGAAGCCGAGCAAGCGCTGGTGGCCGCCAACCGCGAACTGATCACCCGCTTCGAGCAAAAGATCCAAGCCACCCTCGCCCGCATCTGGGGCGCAGGCGAGAAACCTTCACCAAAAGAGTGACATGGCCGTTCTGACTTTCACTGAAGCCATTGACACATCAGCCAAATATCCCAAGCGGCATCTACTGCTTGGCAACGGATTCAGCATAGCGTGTCGGCCCAATATCTTTCGCTATGACAAATTGTTTGAGCAGGCCGACTTCTCTACTTTATCGAGTTCCGCGAAGGCGACCTTTGCGGCTCTTAAAAGCACAGACTTTGAACGCGTGATCAAGGCGCTACGCGACTTCGCCGCCCTGGCCCCGCTGTATGGCGCAACCACTGCACAGGTTAAAGCTATGCTGGACGATGCGAATGCGCTGAAAGAGCTACTGGTCCAGACAATTGCCCAGAGTCATCCGGCGCTGCCGGGCGAAATCACGGATGGCGAGTACGCGGCCTGTCAGCGCTTCCTGGATAACTTTGATACGACCTACACGTTTAATTACGACTTGCTGCTCTACTGGACGCATATGCACCGAGAGAATCGTGATGACGTGCAGTCCGATGATGGGTTCCGAACTTCACAGGGCGATATCGAGTCGGGTATTCCGTCCGACTACGTCGTCTGGGAGTCGGGCCAGAGTCACGACCAGAATATGTGGTTTCTTCACGGCGCCCTCCATGTTTTTGATTCAGGTACGGAAATTCAGAAGTACACATGGAATCGAACGGGCGTTCGTCTCATTGAACAGATCCGTGAGGCATTAGGCAGAGACTTCTTTCCGCTGTTTGTCGCAGAAGGCGCTAGCGCCGACAAGCTCGAGCGAATTCGGCATAGCGATTACCTTGCGAAAGCGTACAGAAGCTTTCAGGAAATTCAGACACTGCCTTTTCGTCTATGGGCATTCGTTGGCGGCAAATGACGAGCACTACTTGCGCCGGATAGAGAAAGGGAAACTGGCTCACATTTTCGTCGGTTTGTACGGCGACCCGGAGTTCACGCAACCAGAATATTGTCACACGAGCGAAGGCGATGAGCTTGGCGCGTAGAGGGAAGCGTGAACTCAAAGTTGATTTCTACGATAGCGCGTCCGCTACGGGTGGGGCGCATCGATGGAAGAAGCCGCCGAACCCGCCAATTACCTGCCGCGCTCCTTCAAGACACCGAAGGAGCAGGAATACATCGAGTTCCTGGGAGCCATTTCCAAATTATAAATGGACCCAGAATCCCCGGGCAGGTCAGAACTTACATACGCCCCGTTCCGAGCCTAGAGTCAGGCCCATGAAACGAACGCTCGGCATGGTCTTCGCATGGTTGGTGTCGTACGTTTCCCGCCTCGTAGGCATTCCACAAGCTGACTTATCCGGCATCGGGGCTTTTCGCATTGGAGGGGCCATGCCCACCGTTTACGTTGCTCACGATACGCAAGGCCGACGGATCGAATACCGTGATCGCAAGCGCCTGGCCTGGGGGCTTTCGGTGCTTTATCCGCTCGTGCCGTTCACGGGCATCGGCCTGCACGCCGCGACCGGGCAGCCGGGCTGGCTGGCATTGCCCCTGGCCATTGCCTACGTCGGCGGGCCCTTGCTCGACTGGGCGCTGGGCGAAGACGAGAGCAACCCGCCCGAGGCGGTGGTGCCGCGCTGGAGGCCGACCGCTATTACCGCTGGCTGACCTTTGCCACGGTGCCGCTGCACTTCGTGACGCTGATCGGCTGCGCGATCTGGGCCGCCACGCAGCCCATGCCCTGGTGGGCAATTGCTGTCCTCGCGCTGGTCGCCGGAATGACGTCCGGCCTCGGCATCAACACGGGTCACGAGCTTGGCCACAAGCACACCGCACTGGAACGCTGGCTGGCCAAGCTCGTCCTGGCGGTCCCGGCCTACGGGCACTTTCGCGTCGAGCACAACCGCGGCCACCATTACACGGTGGCCACGCCGGAGGACTGCGCCAGCTCGCGCATGGGCGAAAGCATCTACCGCTTTGCACGGCGGGAAATCTTCGGCGGCATGCGCCGCGCGTGGACCCTGGAGCGGCAGCGCCTTGCCCGCGCCGGAAAAGGGGCGTGGAGCCCGCAAAACGAAATCCTGCAGTCATACGCCGTCACGGCATTGCTGCAGGGCACCTTGCTGGCCTGCTGGGCTGGGTGATGGTGCCCTTCCTGCTGATCCACAACGTGCTGGCGTGGTGGCAGCTTACAGCGCCAACTACGTGGAGCACTACGGCCTGTTGCGCGCCAAGCGTGCCGATGGCACCTACGAGCCGCCGCAGCCGCACCATTCGTGGAATGCCAATCACGTCTACACCAACCTGTTGCTGTTCCAGCTGGAGCGCCATTCCGATCACCACGCCAACGCCTCCCGGCGTTACCAGGCGCTCCGCCATTTCGACGACGTGCCGCAGCTTCCCAGCGGCTACAACGGCATGTACCCCCTGGCCTACGTGCCGCCGCTGTGGTTCAAGGTCATGGACCCGCGACTGTTGGCCCTCAAGCACGTAGCCGGCGACCTGGCGCGCGTCAACATCGACCCGGAGCGCCGGGCGCAGATTCATGAGCGCTATGGCTCGCCTCGGAGGTTGCATGACTCGGCTTGCCGCTAGACGCAGCTACGTGGCAGTGCTAGCGTCTTGCTGCACCGCATACCGACGCGGGCACAAGAAGCAAGAACGGGAGAGGCCCCCATGCCGAACGATCGGTGGCTATGCGGTTACGCGACGGTCCTTCTCTTGCTTGCTTTGGCAGGCGGCTGCGCAACTCCCAACCGCGATGCCTATGTGCCGGCGGTCGCCTCCCCGCCCAAGGAACCGCTGAACCGCGAAGCTCGCGTCGCTCGCGCGAAGGCGCTGGAGTTCCCCACCGAATACGTCGCACCACCGGGTGATCCGATGAGCCATCACGCGGCTGCATTGGCGCGAGTGGTGTGCGCGGGGGTCTTCGTTACCGGCCTCGACGCCGACTTCGTTGTGGCAAATGCCGGCTTCCTCCCGCCTTTTGACGTCCGCAAGGATCTCGGCAAGCCAATTGTCAACGCCGCCAGGAAGACGGTCGACGTGGCCACGTCGAATGGCGTAGTACGCAGCGCTCAGTTTATTGGCACCCGGCAGGGGTGCGTTGTGGCTGCCGAATCTCGCGTGCCCTTGCACTTCGCGCCGAAGGAACCCACAACTTCGCTGACCGCTACGGCGAGCAGTCCATGGCCCGCAGGCGAGGTCCTGCCGCAGGAGTCTCTGCCGGCACAGATTGACGCGGCGAAGCTAAAGCAGGCGGTGGACAATGCCTTCGAACCGGCTGGCGCGATGACGTCGGCCTACGTCGTCACTTGGCGCGGGAAGATCATCGCCGAGCGCTATGCACCCGGAATCGCACCGCAGACGCCACTGGAAAGCACGGCGATGGGCAAGACCCTGCTCGCGATCCTGATGGGAACACTTGTTGCGGATGGCACGTACGACCTTTGGCAACCGGCGCCGATTGCGGAGTGGCGACAGCCTGAGGACCCTCGGCGGGACATTCGGATTGCCGATCTCCTGCGCTTGTCGGGTGGATTGCGCTTTCACGGCAGGTTGGATGCGGAATCGTATCCGGCCGGGGAGCTACCTCGACGAGTCCTATATCTACACCGCCGACGTCGACGTCGCCAAGTATGTCGTGACGCGTCCACCACAGTGGCCTGCCGGCACCGTCGGTCGCTACCACGACTCAGACGCCGTCGTCATCACCTACTTGATCCGTCGCGCCGCCGAGGCGCGAGGCCAGGACTTCTACTCTTACGCACAACGCGCACTCTTCGACAAGGTCGGGATACGGACGCTGACGCTTGCGCCCGACACCTTCGGCACGCCGCTCGCCAGCGTCTACACACTGGGATCTGCTCGCGACTGGGCCAGGCTCGGGAACCTTTTGCTGCAGGATGGCCGCTGGAATGGCGAGGCGCTGGTGCCGGCGTCTTACGTGCGTTTCATGCGCACTGCAGCGCCCGCCTGGGCGGCGGATGGAAGACCGCGGTACGGTGGATTTGTCTGGTTGAATCGCACGAACGACTGGCCTGGTCCGGAGGACTCCTATGCGCTGTTCGGCGCCGGCGGGCAAGCAACGTGGATCTTCCCGACGCACGATCTCGTCGTTGTTCGCATGGGTTTTGTGAAAGGTGGAGACGAGTCGCCCGAGCCGCTGAAGTTGATCCTGGAAGCTGTGCCGCAGTCGCGGCCGGTCGAGGCGCCCTATCCGGCGAAACCATAGAGGATCTACCGGCACGAACTTCCCGGCTGCTTTCGGAAACGGACAACAGCGGCTATTTTCCCAGCTGACGGCGTTCGGCGTCGTGTTCATGCCGCTCAATATCCTGGCCGGCATCGGCGGGATGTCCGAGTTCTCGATGATGACGCAGGGCACCCCCTGGCCGATCGCCTATGGTGCGTTCATCGGCGGAATGGGCCTGCTCGGCTGGGCGACCTATGTTGCGCTGAGGCATGTCGAGAAGCGCAAGGTGCGACAAAGCCCCGGCGCGGGACGGACCGGCAGGAAGTAGGTCGAAGGCGGCTGCCAAAAAAAAACAGGTGACCTGGAGGGGCGCACCTGGGAAGGTCTCGACTGAAAGCGTCTCGACTAGGGGAGAGACAAGCAACAACAACCAAACCTTACCGGGGAATGATGACAGCTCGGCCCGGCCGCCTACGCCCGTCACGGAATTGTCACAGAGCGCCTGTAACGTCAGCGTCACAAATCTGGGAGGCTGACATGGCAGTGACACTGGACCTGTTCCGCAACGAGTCCGAAGGCGAGGATTTCCAACCGGGGCAGACCGTCTTCTCCGAGGGCGAACCGGGCACCGTCATGTACGTCGTGCTCCAGGGCGAGGTCGAGTTGCGGATCAACGGGGCCGTTATCGAGACCCTCGGGCCGGGCGAGCCGTTCGGGGAGATGGCGCTCCTCGAACACGCGCCCCGCATCGCCACTGCGATCGCCCGGACGCGTTGCAGGCTCCTCGCCATTCCCGAGAAGCGCTTCCTCTTCATGGTCCAGCAGACGCCCTACTTCTCGATCCAGATTATGCGGGTCATGGCTGATCGCCTGCGCAAGATCCACGCTCGCAAGTAGGACGCGCCGCCGACGGCGGGCCGCGAATGGATCCGGGCCGCCCGCGTTGACCCCCGCAGAGGCCGGGGACACAATGCTTGCGCTATCGGATGCCAGGGCACCGCGTGCCGGCCCACCACAGCGGAGGCAAGCCATGAATGACAGCAACAGCGTCATCGTCGAAGCCTGGAATACCGTCCTCTACGACAAGTTCGTCCGCTTCAAGCACCTGCTCGTGGACGGGCTCGCGCAGCACAGCGATGCCGCGTTCGAGCGTTGCCGCTTTAAGCAGGCGCGCGCGTGCTCGACGTCGGCTGCGGCTTCGGCGACAGCACGCGGCGCATCGCCGCGGCGGGTCGGCCCGGCAGGTGAGGCCGTTGGCGTGGACTGCGCCGCGAACTTCATCGCGACGCCGCGGCCGAGGCTCGCGCAAGAAGGCGTCGCCAACGCGCGCTTCTTCGTCGGCGACGCGCAGATGGGCGACCTGCGCGGCCCGTACGACCAGGCGTTCGCGCGCTTCGGCACCATGTTCTTCGAGATGCCGGGCGCGGCGATGCGCAACGTCCGCAAGGCGCTGAAGCCGGGCGGCACGTTCATGCAGGTCGTGTGGCGCAAGCGCGAGGACAATCCCTGGCTGCACGAGGCGGAACTGTGCGTGAAGGCAATCGTGCCGGTGGTTTCGCACGAGGACACCGACCAGGTGCACTGCGGGCCGGGGCCGTTCTCGATGTCGGGCCCGGACATGGTGAGCAGGATGCTGCGGGTCGCGGGCTTCGAGCGCATCACCTTCGAGCGCTTCGACTGCGACATCTGCATCGGCCGCGACCTCGACGACGCCATCGAGTTCGCGATGGCGCTCGGGCCCGCCGGCGAGATCATCCGCCTGGCGGGGGATGAAGGCGCCAACGCGGCCGCAGGTGATCGCGGCGCTGAAGGAAATGCTGGCGCCCTTCGCGCGGCCCGATGGCATCTGGGCGCCCTCGAGCACCTGGTTCATCAGCGCGGTGAACCCGGCGAATCGCAGACGCATGCAGAGGGATGCCTGGGGTCCTGGCAAATCAGATGTTCAACTTGAACGGGAGAAGTTTGCCGCGTAGGAATCAAACTACCTTGCCGTCCAACATGGGAGAAGCGCCATGAGCAACGAAAATACAAGGGCAGCTGTTTTTGCGGCGCGGTCAAGTTCTCGGTCACCGGCGAACCTGCCGCCATGGGCTATTGCCATTGCGAGTCGTGCCGCAGCTGGTCGGCCGGACCCGTCAATGCCTTCACGTTGTGGAAGCCCGAAGCGCTGCACATCACGCAGGGCGCGGACAACATCGGCACCTACAACAAGACACCGCAGAGCTATCGCAAGTGGTGCAAGACGTGCGGCGGCCACCTCTTCACCGAGCATCCCGGCTGGGGCTGACCGACGTCTATGCCGCGGTGATTCCGGACTTCCCGTACAAGCCCGGGCATCCATGTGCACTACCAGGAGACGAAGCTGCACATCAAGGACGGGCTGCCGAAGATGAAGGACGTGCCGAAGGAAATGGGCGGCTCGGGACTGACGCTGGCGGAGTAGCGGGGGCGGGCTGGCCCATCGCTGAAATGACGCCCATGGCTGCTCCCGCGAAACGCACAACGCCGTCGAAGGGCAAACCGCCCTCGAAACCGGCTGCGGCTTCCCCCAGGCCGTCGCTGCGCTTCTACCATTCCGCGGATCTGCGCAAGGAGACGCTTGCGCTGCTTGGCAAGATCGAGAAGGCGCGGGATGCCTCCGTGCATCGCGACGCGCTCGCGGACATCGTGGTGGAGTTGACGAACAGCGGCCTGGACGCCTACTTCATGAAGCCGCTCAAGCAAGCGAGGGCCGGCTTCATCGTCGAGCAGTCGGCGGGCCTCGGCATGCGGGGCGTGCAGCAAGTCATGGCGACCGTCATCCGCCGGGTCATCGGGGGCATGGGAAGCCCGCAACTGCTTTCCGTGTGCGGCTCCATCCGGCAGTTCATGCTCTGAACGCCAGTTCCGGCGCGCGCGTGTCAACCACCGCGCCAATTCATCGTTCTTGCGCCATATGTTCGACAACATTGGATCTCATGGATTCGCTCGGCGACACGACCAGCGGCGAATCACCGGGGCGGATTTGGCAGCGACGAAGCGTATGAATGCGCATCGGGCAAGGCCACATCAACTTTGATGTTGCATGTTCATGGAGTTCACTGTAGAGTTTTACGTAAGTGCCGGCGGACAATCTCCCGTGCTGGATTTTCTGCTTGGCCTCAAGGCAAGTGATCCGGGCGACTTTGCAGCGGTGCGGACTTCCCCCTCTTCGCCTTTCTTCGTTAACACCCGTGCTTTGTTCTTCTCCTCTTCCTCTCCCTGGAAAGAGAGAGACTGGGCCATGAGCAAGACGAACTTTGATGTTTTTCTGGAAGAGCAACTTCGCGACCCGGTTTTCGCCGAGCGCTTCAAGCGGGCGGGCGAGGCGTGGGACGTCGCGCTGCAGATCGCGGCGCTGCGCGAGCAGGCGGGACTTTCGCAAGCGGCCCTCGCACGCTTGCTGAAGACTTCGCAGCAGCAGATCAGCCGCCTTGAATCACCCGACTACGAAGGCCATTCGCTGGCCAACCTGCGGCGCGTGGCCGAAGCGCTGCACGCGCGCGTGCGGGTGGTGTTCGAACCCGATGACAAAACGGCCAAGCGGGTGAGGCAGCCCACCGCCTCTTACCGCGTCAAACGCGCCTCCGCGAAGTAAGCCAATCGGGGCTGCGGCCAATCCGACTGGTCCCGGCGCGCAAGAATGCCCCGGACTCGCTGGCGACTGTGAGGGGGTTACATGCGGCCCGCATCCCGCCTAGAATCGGGTCCATGAAAAGAACCTTCGGCATCGTCTTCGCGTGGCTGGCGTGCCTTGCGCCGCTGGCCGGTTGTGTCGCCTACGAACCCTATCCGGGCTACTACACGCCCGTCGCGGCGCCCGCCCCCACGCCTGCCCAGGCATACGACCGCGCGTGGAACGCCGCGCTCGACGCGCTCAAGGACGCAGGCGTCCGTGTCACCTCCGCGAATCCGGCCACGGGCATCATTCGCGGCGCAAGCAACCAGTCGGATGTGGACATGACTGTCGCGAGGCAGGCAGACGGAACCATCAAGGTCGACATCGAGGCGACGAGCCTACAGGGACGGGATCCCGGCCTCGCCAGCCGCATTTCGGAGGCCTACAAGCGGCGCATGGGTGTCTGACGCGGGGGCCGCGCGGAACCCCTAGGCGCTGATCAGCTTCAGGTTGAACGCCCGCTCCGCCAGCCACACCAGCGCCACCAGCATGATGAGCGCCGAGCCGCCCACGAACACGCCCTTGCGGTACAGGCGCGTATTTCGCAACAGGTAAGCCACCGGCAGGAAGCACGCGACGACAACCAGCTGGCCGATCTCGACGCCGACGTTGAACCCGAGCAGCGAGAGCACCAGCGCGTCCTTGGGCAGGCCGAGCTCGGTCAGCACGCTGGCGAAACCGAAACCGTGGATCAGGCCGAAGCCGAAAGCCACCAGCCAGCGCCGCCGCTCCACCACCGGCCACAGGTTGTTGGCCGCCGCCAGCACCACCGAGGCGGCGATGGCGGATTCCACGAAGCGCGACGGCAGCTCGACGATCTGCAGCGCCGCGATCGACAGCGTGATCGAATGCGCGACGGTAAACGCGGTGACCACCCACAGCACTTCCGTGAGCGCGGCGCGGAATGAGCGCACGCCCGTCCAGCGCCGCGCCTCATGCACCAGCACGGCGGGCAGCAGCAGCGACAACAGGAACAGGATGTGGTCGAAGCCGATCCAGATGTGCCAGGTGCCCTCCACGAGATACAGGCCGAACTGCGCCAGCCGCGAAGTCTCGCCGGCTTTCACGTTCAGCACGCCCGTATCCGGCCCCAGCACCGCGGTGTGCGGGACGCCATCGAGCTCCAGCCGCAGCAGCCCGCGGTGCAGTTGGTCGATGTCGAAAAGCAGGCGGTAGTTGAGCGCCAGCGCCTGCGTGCGGGACGGGCACGTGCCGGTCAAGCGCAGCACCGCATAGGCGCCGTCGGTGTGGTTGTCCACCAGGTGCTCCGCCACTTGCAAGGTGCACTCACCGCCGCGTTCGAGTTTCAGCCGCCCCAGCGCCCAGGCGGCGATGTCGGCGTGGCGCGCCTGCACTTCGCCCCAGGTGATGTCGCCGTCGCCGTTGGCATCGAGGCCGATGGCGAAGTCGATGTCGCGAAGCGCGATGTCCCACTGGCCGGCCACCTCCTGGCCCTTCACCTGCAGCACGAGATAGCTGTCGCTCGCCTTGTGCGCCATGGCGGGCACGGCAGCCAATGCGCAGAGCGAGAGCAGCAAACTCAGGAATCTGCGCAGCCGCATCATGGCTTGGCTTCCGGCTTGCCGGGTTGCGGCGCGGGCATACCGGGCTGAACCTTCGCTGACGCCAATCCCAACTGCCGCAAGCGCGCGTCTTCGAATCCGCTCGCTTGCAACCAGTCACGCACCGGTTGCGCGGCGCCGGCATCCTTCGCCGCGATGGCCGCTTCCAGCAACGCCCGGGCGTCGCGCGGTTCACGCTGCACCTGGTAGTTGGCGGATGCCAGCGCGAGTGCGGCGGCCGTGTTGCCGGCGAGGTGCAGGTGGTAGCGCGCCTCTTCGGCCCGATGGGTGGTGTCACCGCGGACTTTGGCCGCGGCGAACCGGTCTGCCAGTGCCTGAACATGCGCGTTGGCGGCGGGCAGCTTGAGCGCGGTTTCGGCCATTGCGAGCCGCAGCAGCAGTCCATCGGATGCTTCCCATCCGGCCAGCCACTTCACCACTTCGGCGGGGCGTTGCTGGTCCAGCAGGAAGTCGCTCCAGGCGGCCAGCAGGTAGCCATCATCGATGCCCAGCGCCAGCGCGGCGCGGTAATGCTTCTCGGCTTTTTCCGGCTGCCCGCGCCAGGCCGCCACCTCGCCCAGGCGGGTGAGCAACCACAGCCGGTTGCCCGGGTCGCGGGCCTCGTCCAGGGCGCGCTGCAAGGCGGCGGCACCGGCTTCCATCTGGCCGCTGTAGGCGCGCATCAGCCCGATGCAGCCGCCGTAAAGCGTGGCGCGGTCCAGTGCCCGCAGGGCGTCGCATTCGACCTTGGCCGCCGCGTAGTTGGCCTGGACCAGCTGGATGGCGCCGCGCCAGGCATGGGCGGAGGCAAACTGCGGGTCGGCCTTGAGCGCGGCGGCAAAGTCCTCGAGCGCCCCGTCGAAATCATGCCGGTATTGCCGCAACTGCCCGCGCACCGCCAGCACGGCCGGGGACCGGCTCTGGGCAAACGGCGCCATGACGGCATCGGCATAGCCGATATAGCGCGGGTCGCCGCGGGCGATGGCCAGGTCGTAGTAGCGCGCGGCCAGTTCGGTGGCGGGCAGCGGATCGGCCGGGGCCTCCTTGGCCGCCTGGGTCACGGCCGCCCGAAGGCCGGCCAGTTCGCGTGCCGTGGCGTCACCGGGCCGCATCGGCAGGCGCTCCAGCACCTCGGCCGGATCGGTCGGCACCCGCGGGGCGGCCAGCAGGTGAAGGGGGGCCAGGGCGCCCGCACAGGCGAAAACCGCCAGGACCCGCAGAAATACCGCAAAAACCTTTGAAAACAGGGAGCTGACAGGGTGACTTATGTGCATTCTTCCAATAAACTGGCGGTCGCGTTCCAGAGTGAACGTTCCTTTCCAACCAAACCAGCGAGTCTATACATGAAAAAGCTAGTGTCGATGTTGATTGCCGCAGCTTTCGCAACCGCTTCCGTGGGCGCTTTCGCAGCGGCTCATGGCGGCGCCATGACCGATGCCGACAAGGCAAAGAAAATGGAAGCCTGCAAGAAGATGGATCCGAAGTCGACCGATGACAAGATGAAGGCCGAGTGCAAGAAGATGATGGACGCAGCAGCAGCAGCGGCCGCACCCAAGAAGTAAGCACGTTTCGTGTGTTGACTCGTTTCAGCACAACGCTTCAAGAATCGGGCCCTGTGCCCGATTTTTTTTGCCTCCGTTCCGCGGCTGGTTGACGGGAGGAAATGGCGGCACCCTGCGAGGGGCGGCGCGCGCGGTTGCTCGAACGCGTCTTTGCCGCAGACCTCAATCGCGCCGGAACCTGAAAGGACACCATGGCCAGATCGAAACAGCAGCACACGGAAACCGTGCTGATCACCGGCGCCTCCTCCGGAATCGGGGAAGCGCTGGCGAAATGCTTCGCGAAAGGCGGACACCGGCTCGTCCTCGCGGCGCGCAGCACGGCCAAGCTCGAATCCCTCGCCGCGGCGTTGGCGGACGAGCATGGAGTGAAGGTGTGGGTGCAGACCGCGGACCTCGCCAAGCCCGGCGCGGCAAAGGCGCTCGCCGCGGCGCTGAAGCGCAAGCGGATCGACATCGACGTGCTGGTGAACAACGCCGGCGTGCTGCAACAGGGCGCATTCACCGCGATACCGGCGATGCGGCACCAGGAACTCATCGACCTCAACGTCTCGGGACTGACGGCGATGCTCGCGCAGTTCCTGCCGCCGATGGTGAAGCGCGGCCACGGACGCGTGCTCAACGTTGCCTCGATCGCGGCGTTCCAGCCGGTTCCCACCCTGGCGACCTACGCGGCAACCAAGGCCTACGTGCTGTCGCTCACCGAATCGCTCGCCGAAGAGCTCAAGGATTGCGGGGTCACGATCACGGCGCTCTGCCCGGGCATCACCGCGACCCACATGCTGAGCAGCGCGACGAAATCCAATGCCCGCCTCGCCCGGTTGCCCGCCTTCATGGTCGGGGACGCCGACGCGGTCGCCGCAGAGGGCTACCGCGCGTGCATGAAAGGCGAAGTGATCGTCGTCCCGGGCGCCGTGAACCTCGCGGCGACGCTCGCATCGCGCGCGACGCCCAAGTGGCTGCTCAGGCGCATTGCCGGCAAGCTCACTCGCGGCGCGGGATAGGTCCCGCCGCACGCACCGTCAGGACTGCCGCTTCAGGATGATCGCGCGGACGTTTTCGTAGTCGCGCTGGCTGATTGCGCCTGCGTCCAGCGCCCTCTGGAGGTCCGTGAGTTCCTGGCCCTTCGAAATCGTGGTCGTGCCGGTGACGGTGACGTTGGCCTTGGAAGTGCTGCCGCATCCGGCCACGGCCAGGGCAGCCGCCAGCGCGAGCGCCGGCAGGAAATTGCTTTTCATCTCGATGTGCTCCACGGCATTCATTTGACCGAATCGATCACCTGTCGCACCTGCACCTGGTATTCCTTTTGCGAAATCGCGCCGGTTTCCCTGGCCTTCTGCAGGTCGATCAACTGCTGGCCGATCGAAACGTTCACGGTTGGCGGCAACACTTCCGTGCTGGTCGACGAGCAGGCTGCCAACAGCGCTACCGCCATGCAGGCGATCATGTGCAGAATGATTCGGGACATCGAAGAACTCCCTGCTTTTTCCTGTTGTGGCGTGGATGATTCTACCTGACGCGGTCGTTTGTCCAGTTCACCAACCGCGCAATGCCCGCCACAGTGCCTAATGCGATAATTCCGCGAACCGCCCTATCGGCGTCGCGCAACCATCACGAGGAAACCCCATCATGAACGCCGACGACCTGCGCGCGATGCAGGCTCCCCTGAAGGAACGCTATCGCGAAGCCCCGGCGGCAGCGCTGGTCACCCTGCGCGCGCAAGGCCGCATCGGCGAAGGTGTCAGCTGCAAGGTAGAGACAGGCAAGGCGCTCGTCGTCGCTGGGCTGCATCCCGCCACCGGCGGCAACGGGCAGGCCGCGTGTTCCGGCGACATGCTGCTCGAAGCCCTGGTCGCCTGCGCCGGCGTGACGCTGGGTGCCGTGGCCACCGCGCTCGGCATCGAGTTGCGCGATGCCACTCTCCAGGCCGAAGGGGACCTCGACTTTCGCGGGACGCTCGGCGTCGCGAAGGACGCGCCGGTCGGCTTCCGGGACATCCGGCTGCACTTCACGCTCGACACCGACGCCAGCGAGGAACAGCTCGACACGCTCCTGCGCCTGACCGAGAGGTACTGCGTCGTGTACCAGACGCTCGCGCACCCGCCATCGCTGGCAGTCTCGCGCAAGCTCGCTGCTGCCTGAGCGATTCCGGCCATGAGAATGACTGCACTGCGCGCATTGGCGATCCTGGGCCTTTGGTCGTGCCTGTCCATTCACACCGTGGTCTTCGCGGTGGACTCCGCGCAGGCAGCGGGCACCAAGCCCGGCAAAGCATCGCCCGCCATCGCCATCGACGACCTCTACGGGCACTGGGTGCATTCCAGCGAGGAGGAAGACCCGCAGGGAAAGGTCCGGGTATACCGACCTGCCGGATCGAGGGCGTTCCCGCCGAGCCGGTTCAGGATGGCGTACAAGTTCGCCCGGGGCGGCACTTGCGAATACTATTTCCTGTCTCCCGACGATGACCATCGTTTCAGGCCCTGCAAGTGGGAAGTCGGCACGAACAATGGGACAATCCTGAAGGTCGCCGCGAACGGTACGGTGACCACTTACAGGATCGCCGAGCTCACCGGGAAGATCCTGCGGCTCGCGGAGATGGACTCGCGGCAAAGCAGGTGAGCATCGGCCCCTTCAAACAACCATGGAGAACTGCAGATGATCGGCTACGTGACACTCGGAACCAACGACCTGCCGCGCGCAACGGCATTCTATGACGCGCTGCTGGCGGAGATCGGCGCCAAGCAGCTGATGAACCTCGGCCGCGGCATCATGTGGGGCGTGGCGATGGACAAGCCGGCGCTGGCGATCATGACGCCCTACGACGGGAAGCCGGCCACGGTCGGCAACGGCGTGATGGTCGCGCTGGTGGTCAACTCGAAGGAAAAGGTCGACCGCATCCACAAGAAGGCGCTCGCGCTCGGCGGCAAGGACGAGGGCGCCGCCGGCCCGCGTGGCGACAATTTCTACGGCGGCTACTTCCGCGACCTCGACGGCAACAAGCTCAACGTCTTCTGCATGGGCTGACGTAAACGACCGGCGGGTTACCGCGTTAGACTGTTGCATCAATAGTCGGAACTGGAGTGCCTTGAAATGAGCCAGAACGTGATCCAGAGCGACCCCGACATCCAGGGCGGGGCTCCCGTATTTGCCGGAACGCGAGTTCCGGTCAAGACGCTATTCGATTACCTGGAGGCGGGAGAAGCGATCGAGGCATTCCTGATGGACTTCCCGTCCGTTTCTCGCGTGAACGCGATCGCCGCGCTTGAGCAGGCGCGCCTGGCACTTGCTGCAGATGCGCATCCTGCTTGACGAATCCCTTCCCCGGCGCCTGAAGGCGGAACTTGTCGGTCACGAGGTGGCAACGGTGGTCGAGCAGGGTTGGTCTGGAGCCAGGAATGGCGAGCTGCTGGCTCTTGCTGCAGGACACTTCGACATCTTTGTCACGGCTGACCAGAATCTTCAGTTCCAACAGAACCTCTCTGCACTGCCCATTGCGGTGATTGTCATTGCCGCTCGCGACCATCGGATGAATACACTGAAGTCAATGGTGCCCGGGTTGCTCTCGTGTATTGCCCGTATCCAGCCGCGAAGCCTGTTGCGAGTCGAAGCATGAACATCGACCTCAGGGGCAAGCGCGTGGTCGTTGCCGGCGGCAGCCGCGGCATCGGGCGCTCGATCGCGCTCGCCTTCGCGGAGGCCGGCGCGCACGTGTCGATCTGCGCGCGCGGCGCCGAGGCGCTCGAGACGACGCGCGCGGACATCGCGGGCTTCGGCGGCATCGCGCATGCATCCGTGTGCGACCTCGCGGACGAAGCGGCGATCGCGCGCTACATCCTGGCGGCGGCCGCGGCGCTCGGCGGCATCGACGTGCTGGTGAACAACGCCACCGGGTCCGGGCATGGCGACGACGAAGCGAGCTGGGAGGTGAGCCTGTCCATCGACCTCCTCGCGATGGTGCGCGCGTCGCGCGAAGCGCTGCCGTTCATCGAGTCGGGCAACGACGGCACCATCATCAACATCGCCTCGGGCTCCGGCCTCAAGCCCTCGGTGCGCACGCCGGCCTACGGCGCGGCCAAGGCGGCGGTGATCCACTACACGCGCACTCAGGCTGCGGCGCTCGCCGGCCGGCACGTCCGCGTCAATTGCGTGGCGCCCGGTTCGATCGATTTCCCCGGCGGCATCTGGGACCAGCGCAAGATCGACGACCCCGGTCTCTACAACGACACCCTGGCCGGCATTCCCGCCAGGCGCATGGGCCGCCCCGATGAAGTCGCCAGCGTCGTGCTGTTCCTCGCTTCGCCGCTCGCCAGCTGGGTGACCGCGCAGGTCATCGGCGTGAACGGCGGCCAGGGGCTCGGGCGCTAGCCGAAAGTCACCATGCTCCGCCGTTCCATGCCCATGTGGTCCATCGCCGCGCCCATCGCGGCGGCGCTTCTCCTGGCTGCAACGGGGCTCGGGATGCATGGCGCCGCGTGGAGCGTCATGTTGACGCTGGGGCTGGTGGGCATCGTGTTCGCAGCGGTGCACCATGCCGAGGTGGTCGCCCACAAGGTCGGCGAGCCCTTCGGCACGCTGGTGCTTGCGCTTGCCATCACGGTGATCGAGGTGGCGCTCATCGTCTCGCTCATGTTGAGCGGCGGGCCGTCCACCGCGGCATTGGCCCGCGACACGGTGTTCGCCGCGGTCATGCTAATCCTCAACGGCATCGTCGGCATTTGCCTGCTTGCAGGCGGCAGCCGCCACCGCGAGCAGACCTTCGGGCTGTACGGGGTGAGCGCATCGCTTGCCACGCTGGCAGCGATCGCGGTGCTGGCCCTGGTGCTGCCGAATTACACGACCAGCGTGCCCGGGCCGGTGTACAGCGACAGCCAGCTGGTGTTCGTGGCCATCGTGTCGCTGGTGCTCTACGGCACGTTCGTCCTGGTGCAGACGGTGCGCCACCGCGACTATTTCCTGCCGCTCAGCGCCGACAAGGATGCGGAGGCCCATGCCGAGCCGCCAGGCAACTGGCTGGCCGCCATCAGCGCAGCCCTGCTCGTGCTGAGCCTGGTCGCAGTGGTGGTGTTGTCCAAGACGCTGGCGCCGACCGTCGAATGGCTGGTGGACCAGGCGGGCGCGCCCAAGGCACTGGTCGGCATCGTCATCGCCGCGGTCGTGCTGCTGCCCGAAGGCCTGGCTGCCTACCGTGCGGCGAGGGCCAACCGCCTGCAGACCAGCCTGAACCTGGCGCTGGGGTCGGCGCTGGCCAGCATCGGGCTGACCATTCCGGCGGTCGCCATGGTTTCCATCGCAAAAGGCTGGACGCTGACCCTGGGCCTGGACGTCAAGTCCTCGGTGCTGCTGCTGCTCTCGCTCTTCATCACCACCTTGTCTCTCGGCACGGGGCGCACCACCGTGCTGCAGGGCGTCGTGCACCTGGTGCTGCTGGCGACCTATCTTTTCACCACCATCGTGCCCTGAGGGGCGCGAACGGGCGGCCCGTTCACTTCCCGAGCATGTAGAGCTGCCAGAGGTCCTTGTGGGTCATGTTCATGACCGGCTGGATCGCGAGCAGCCCGGTGCGGCCGATGCTGCCCTCCAGGTAGCGCATCTCCTCGAACTTGGCCTTCGTCGCTTCGTCCACCGGCACCTCGAAGCCGTTCTCGCGCATCATGAGGATGCCCTTCGCGCGGAGCGCGAGCTCGGTGTAGAGGCGCAGGTAGCAGAGGAGGTCCGCCACCGCCGGCCCCTGGAACTTGTCCTTGAGCGTGTGCAGGTACTGCCCCAGGGGCGAATCGGACAGCCGCCCGGAATGGACGAGCTCGAGCATCTCCGTGTCCCCGTCGAACCCCTTGCCGAGCCAGTCGCCCACCGATCTTTCGCTGCGGCGGAACACCGCGTGGAAAAGCGGCGGCAGGACCACGAGTGTGGCCAGTGTCGCCAGCTTGGGCGTGGCGAGCAGATGGTTGAACGCGGAGTGAACCAGCACGGCCACGCCGAGCCCCGGCAGGAACGCCGCCACGTTCGCGCGGCTCGAGCGCTCGAGCATGGCAAGGCCCATCACCGCGAAAATCGCGGTCGCCCCGCCGTGCATGAGGGCGGTGCCGAATCCGCGCACGATCCACGTGCCCATGCCTGCGTCGGGGAACACGCGCAGGTAGTACAGGTTCTCCACCATCGCGAAGCCCGTGCCCACGGCGAAACCGAAGATCGCCGCGTCCACGAGGAAACCGATGCGGTGCGCCCGGATGAGGGCGACGATGACGAGCCCCTTGAGCAGCTCTTCCGTGACCGGCGCGACGTAGCGGGTGAAGGCGACGAAGCCGATCGGCAGGACCTCCAGCGCCCGGGCATTGACGAGGTAACCGGCGCCCGCCACCGCCACCCCGCAAGCGACGACAGCGATCACCGCGCGCAGCTTCACCAGCTTGTAGCTGTCGAGGTAGAGCAGCGCGGCGAGGAACGCGATGACGGGCAGCAGGCCCACCAGCGCCGGCGGCAGGAACTCAAGCAACATGGGATCCGGCGCTCACTTCATCCTCGCTTCACCTTCGGTTCGCATCCCCGCTCAGAATATCTTCAGCGACAACATCCACTCCGAGCCCGTTCGCTTGCCATCCCGGAAGCCGACGGCGTAGCCCGCGGAAAGCGTCAGCTCGTACCAATGCAGGACGCTGAAGCGCAGGTCGGCCTGGGCCCCGACGCTCTGGTAATTCTCGCGCGTCGTGGAATTGTCCAGGTTCGTCACCAGCGCCGAGGCGAAGACCGCGGGCCGCAACCACGCCGCGTGGAAGGCCGATGTGCCGGCCGACTCGAACACGAGCGGTGGCACGTTCCACTCGACCATTGCGCGCGCGAAGTTCAGCCCGCTGATCTCCTGCAGTCCGAATCCCGGAAACGAATCGTACTCGCGGTAGCGCTGGATGACGCCATCGTCGACATAGTTGTTGCCGAAGCCGCCGAAGTAGAAATTCGCGACCGTGGCATTCTTGCTGCCGTCGGCCGCGCCCGCGGCGCCACGCAGCCAGATGGAAGAATGCGGCAGGGGCAGGTCGAATCCCAGGTCGAGGCTGCCGCGCGCCTGCGGCGTGATCTCGCCATTCACGCGGCTGCCGGTCAACACGGCCGACCACGTCAGCCCCTTCTCGCCGTCGACCGCCCCGAGCGAGCGGCGCACGTCCGTGTAGTAGGCCCCGACTTCGCCGGTCGTCAGGCGCGTGAAAGCGGTGTCGACGTTCTGCGCGCCGGGCAGCGTGTCGATCTGGTCGTAGTAGGCGAAGTCGAACTTGACCTCCAGCTTGCGCGGCTCGTCGTAGATGGCCAGCCAGTCGTAGCCGACTTTGGCCGCATAGCCCTTCTGGCTGCGCTTGGTCGGGCCGAAGAGGTCGTAGAAGTCGGTGCGGTTCCAGTAGAGCTCGCCGCGCCACTCGAGGTAGCTGCCCTTGGCGTTGACGTGGCCGCGCTGGTTGCCCGGAAGGTCCTTGTCCGGCGTATAGACGGCGTTGACGCTGATGTTGGCGAAGGCAAGCGGATCCGCGAAATTGAAGTTGAGGCCCACGCCGACCGAGTCCTTGTAGCCCGTCACGATCGGGAAGGCGTTGTCGAGCCTCAGGTTTCGCAAGGGTGCATACGGGCCCTGGGCGATGACCTCCTTTTCATGGTCCACGGTGCTCGGCGGCGGCACCTGCCAGGTCTTCAGCACCGGATACTTCTCGACCAGCTCCGCGCCCAGGAACTTGATCGCGGAGACGTCCTCGATCGGCCTGGGATCGATGATCGCGGGCACGAAACCTTCGCCGGTGTACGACAGGACCAACAGGTTGCCGTCGGCGAGCGGCACCGGGCGAAAGTACCCGGATTCCGCATTCGAGACCGCTTCGATTTTTCCCGTCGCGACTTCGTAGCGAAAGATGTTCGACACGCCGGTGTAATAGCTGCTGCCGTACAGGTACTTGCCATCCCGGGTGAACACGAAGCTCTCCGGGATCGATTGCCCGAAACGAAATTCACTGAGCGGCTTGAGGTCGCCCTTCATGACGCGGTCGAGTTCCCACACCCGCAGGAACTGGTCCGCGTTGACTTCGCTCATGGAGGCGGACAGCAGTTTCCCGTCCGCCGAGACGTCGAGATCGTAGGGAACCGACCCGTAGGCAAACGTGTGGAGCGGCTGCCACTCGGTGTAGGGATAGGGCACGCGCACCAGGACGGCGAAGCCAAGCGCGTGGCGCACGCCGATCAGCGACCGGTCGGCCGGATTGAAGGCCATCTCGCCGATGCGCGCGTCCTCCAGCAGCATGCGCGACTCGCCGGTCTTGACGTCCACGGCCATGAGGTCTCGCAGCGCAAGGTTGTCGTTGGTGTAGAACGCGGTGCCGGTCGCGGGATCGTAGGCAAATGACGCGACCCGGTACAGCATGGCGCGCTTGATGTCGGCAAGGCGCCGGTGCGTGCCATCGCGCGTGTTCAGCGCGCCCACATGCTCGACGATGCCCGGAGTGCGAAAGGCGGCGTAGATGTTTCCCGTTTCCTCGTCGTGGAACATGCGCGAGATCGACCCGACCGCGCTGGCCGCGAGCTTGCGATGGGGCGTTATCGGATGCCGGCGCACCTCGGCGAGGTTGCGGTCCTGGAACTCGCGTTCGAAGGCGATCCAGTCGTTCCAGCCCTGTTCGAGCGGAATGCCGAACACCTGCGCGAATTGGTCCGCGTAGTAGCGCTCGCTGCCCTCGCCGCGCTTGATCCAGTCGACGACCTTCGCCGGCGAATAGTTGTAGGCAAGGTAGGTGAAGAACCTTGTCCCGTAGAGGTAAGCGTTGGCGCCCACCTGGAAGTCGACGCGGACCCCGCGCGAAACGAGCCCCGCCGGATCGTAGAAACGGGAGCCATCGCGCACCATCGCGCGGAACACCATCTCGTCATAGCCGCCCTGCGCGCGGCCCAGGCCCCCCGCCATCCAGGTCTCCATGAACACCGCGCCGCCCTCGATGTACCAGCGCGGGGCGGTGAACCGCGGGATGGTGAGATAGCTGTAGAGCAGCGATTCGGGGTGCGCAGCCTGCGGGTAGACCTTGCCGAAGAACAACCGGCGCCACCAGCGGTCCTGCTCCGAGGAAATGTCGCCCTGGACCACGTGGACCATCTCGTGGTTCATGATCGAGTACATGCGCTCGCTGGCGGGAAACGTCTCGAAGGCGTGTGAGATCGGCGCGATCTCGATGAAGACGCGGTTGCGCGGCGCGACGCCGGCCGCGGCGCTGCCGTAGTCCGCGAAGTCCTTCAGCAGGACGATGGTCGACTCCGACGGCACCCAGTCGAAAGTCCGGCGCTGCCATGCGAGCGAATTGGTGAACGTGCGCACCGCGTGCGGCACGATGTAGTCGAGGGAATCGAAGTAGATGAGCTTCAGGTCCCGGGTCTCGACGTACGACAGCCCCAGGGAATCGTCTTCGGCGACCGCAGCCATTGGCATCAAGGCCAACAGCAGGCACCAGGCGCGGACGCGCATACGACCCCTCCCTTTTCATCCCTGAGCCCGAAGCATAGGGGGTCGGCCCCAAAAAAGAAAACCGCCGGCACTTGAGGCCGGCGGCATCGGGAACTGCGTATCGGTTCGAACTACTTCTTCGCCGCGCTCGCTGCGCTGGTCGCGGCGTTGGTCGATGCATTCGTCGCAGCGTTCGTGGCGGCGTTGGTCGATGCATTCGTCGCGGCGTTCGTGGATGCCTTCGCGGCTGCGCTCGTCGCGGCGTTGGTCGATGCCTTCGCGGCTGCGTTGGTCGATGCATTCGTCGCAGCGTTCGTGGCGGCATTGTCGACGCGTCGTGGCGTTGTCGCGGCGTTGGTCGCAGCGTTGGTCGATGCCTTCGCGGCTGCGTTGGTCGATGCATTCGTCGCAGCGTTCGTTGCGGCGTTGGTCGACGCATTGGTGGCGGCGTTTGTCGCGGCGTTTGTCGCGGCATTCGTGGACGCGTTCGTGGCAGCGTTCGTCGCGGCGTTCGTCGACGCATTGGTGGCGGCGTTTGTCGCGGCGCTGGTCGCGGCATTCGTCGACGCATTCGTGGCGGCGTTGGTCGCAGCGTTAGTCGACGCGTTCGAGGCCGCCTGGTTCGCGCCTTGGGCCGTCGAATTGACCGCCGACCCGGGCGCGCCCGACTGTTCGCCGAGCTTCACGTCGCCCGCCGTGGGCTGCTGCGCCTGGTAGCGCTGGGCCGGGGCGATCGTGCCGGTGGCGCTTTGCCCGGAAACCGGCAGGTCCGACACGTAATACACGCCGAAGACGACGGCCGCTGCGGCAACACCGCTGCCGATCCAGATGTTGCGCTTGCCACTGGAACCAATCTTCTGCTCGCTCATGTCTTCCCCTCCTGAAAGTTTGCCCGACCGGAAAGCCCGGTGGGCAGATTCTACATTTCCCGCGATCCTGCCCCGGGCATCCCTTGCCTCTTGCCTACTTACACGCGACCTTCCGAATAGTTGGCGCAATCGCCCGCCGAAGTGTGGTCGCAGGCGCCCGGCCCGTTGCCCGGGCGACGCAATCCGCTCCATTACCGCTTCCACCAGTCCTGCCGGGGGCTGCGCCCTGGGCATGCCGTCCAGCCCCGCGAAGAGGCGGCGCAAGCCCTCGAACTGCGCGCGCGCGGCCGGGTCGGCCGCAAGCAGGCGATCCAGCTCCCGGGACTCGTCCGCGGATGCCTCGCCATCGAGGACAGTGTGCATCAATTGAGTCAGTTCGGTTCGGTTCATCTTGGTTGCCGGCTCGTTCCTCGACCACACAGGTTCTATCGCAGGTCCCCGAGCAGCGCGCCCAGGCGCTGCCTTGCCTCGAAGAGGCGGGATTTCACGGTCTTTTCCTCGATGTCGAGGATGTACCCGATGTCACGGTAACTGCATTCGGAAAAGTGCCTGAGCGTGATCACCATCCGGTCCTGCGTCGTCATGCACATCAGCGCCTTGCCGATGTGCCTCGATACTTCCGATTCGATGGCCTGCCATTCCGGGTTCGCGCTCTCCGCCCCCGGGATCTCGGCCTCCTCGTCGAGATGCTCCTCCCGCCGGTTGCGGCGCTTCAGGTTGAGTGACTCGTTCAACGCGATGCGGTAGATCCAGCTGAAGAACTTGTACTGCGGGTCGTATTCGTCGAGCCGTTCCGCGACCCTGAGAAAGACTTCCTGGGTGGTGTCCAGCGCATCGTCCGGGTTGCCCAGCACCCGGAATGCCGCGTTGTAGAGCGGCCCCTGGTACTTTTCCACCAACCGCGTGAAGGCGGACCGGTCTCCATTCCGGTATCGCGCCACCAGTGCCAGGTCGGGATCCTTGTCCACAATTACACGGGGCGGTCGGGAAAGTTGGTGCCGGCGCTAGCGGGCCGGCTCGATCTCGAAGATCTGGTCGAAGCCGGAGTAAAGGAAGATGTCCCCCAGGTGGCGGTTGATGCCCGTCAGCCTGAGCTTTCCCCCCGATGCCAGGAGACGCTTCTGGGTCTTCAGGAGCACTCCCAGCCCGGCGCTCGAGATGTATTCGAGCCCCGTGCAATCAAGTGCCACGGTTCCCTCGACCTTGTCCAGGAACGCCTGCGCGGCCGGGCACTGGACGGCGTCGAGCCGCCCGGAAATCACGACGACGCCATCGCCCCCGAAATCAATTGCGATCATGCTTCCCCTTCCGTGCCCGGCGAGCCTGCGCAATCCTGCGTCGCCGCCAGCATCTTCTTGAACGTGATCCGGCTCTGCCGCTCTTCTTTCGAGTACTCGTACGCGATGGAATCGACCATCCGCCGGACCAGGTGAAGCCCGAGCCCTCCCGGCGTTCGCTCCCCTGCCGGCAGGTCGACCTCGGCGTCCGGCGCCTTCGTGACGTCGAACGGCTCGACGCCCCGGTCCGTCAACGCCACTTCGACTCCCCCGTCGAGCCGCGTCATTTCGACCAGCACCCCGGATTTGCCGCCGGGGCTGTATTTGACCATGTTGGTGAACAACTCTTCCAGCACCAAATCGACCGTGGGCAGCAGTTGGCGGCCGGCCGCGTCCCCTCCGAGGGCGGCCGAGGTGAACGCGAAGATCTTCCCCAGCGAATCGAAGCTGCGCGCAAAGGTCCGGGCCGCCGTCATCCGGGCCTCCCGCTTCACCAGCACCACCGTCATGTCGTCGCCTTGCGGCGCACTCTTGGCGAACGCGCGAACCGCGCCCAGGAGGAGGCCCGACAACTCCGCCATGGGCTTGCCGCAGTGGGCCCTGAGGATCCCTTCCACCCTCGCCTCGCCGAACTCCTCGTTGGCAGCGTCGGGGTACTCGTAGATGCCGTCGGAAAGCAGCGCGAGGATGTCGCCCGGCTCCATTTCGATCTCGACGGCGGCACGCAGCGAGGTCACGGGCATGGCCGCGAGCGGGAAGCTGGTCGGCTTGAAACGGGCGAAGGTCTGCGAGGCAGCGCGGAAAAGCAGGATCGGGCCCTGGCCGCCGCTATGGAACCGCAGCCGGTGCGAGGACGCATCGAGCAGCCCGATGAAGGCGGTGATGAAGCGGTCGCCGGGCATCGTCTCGGCGAGCTGGTTGTTCACCTGCGTGAACGCCGTGTCGAGATCGGCGCCCAGCCGGAAAGCGATGCGCAACATCGCCTGCATCTGCGTGACCGAAAGCGCCGGCGCGATGCCGTGCCCCGTGGCGTCCCCCAGCACCACCAGCAATCCCTTCTCCAGCAGCGACAAGTCGAAGGTATCGCCCCCCGTGAGGTCTGCGGGCACCGAGGTGCCGAAGACGTCGTAGCCGGGAACCTCCGGCATCGCCGAGGGCAGCGAGCTCATCTGCACCACGCGCGCCATTTCCAGCTCCTGGCGCATCTTCTCGCCTTCGATCAGGGCCTCGGTCATGCGCACGCGCTGCAGCGCGATCGCGCACTGGGCCGCGAGCGCCGAAGCGAGCAGCTCGTCTTCGGAGTCGAAGACGCCATCGACCTTGTTCAGGACCTGCATCACGCCCACCAGCACGCCCTTGTGGTCCACGAGAGGCAGCGTGAGCAGGCAGCGTGTGTGAAAACCCGAGCGCCGGTCCACATCGGGGTTGAACCGCGGGTCCGCGTAGCAGTCGGGCACGTTGATGATCCGGCGGTCGCGCGCGCAGGCGCCCGCGATCCCCGTGCCGGCGGGTATTCGCAGCGGCTCCAGCGCGGTGCCCACTTCGAGGACCAGCTCGTCGGTCGCGGCGTCATAGAGCCAGACCGAGCCGCCTTGCGCGCCGAGGACCTGCTTGGCTGCGCTCACCACTTCGGAGAGCATGGTCAACAGGTCGAACGGGGTCGCCAGCTTGCTGGTGACCGCGAGAATCGCCTCCAGGTCCTGCGCCGAAAGGCTCCGCGAGTGGGGCCGCACGCTCATGTGGGGAGACTGTAGCAGACCCCGCGCGTGCGGCCGCCCGGGCTACTTGTCCTTGTCCTTCTCCTTCACCGGGACATGCGCATCGTAGGCCACCTGCATCGCCCGCAGCTTGAGGATGCCGTAGATCGTGGTGACCGCCACGATGACGACCAACACCCCGGTGAGCACCCTTTCCACCTGGAAGTCGTTCATGCGGTTGGCAGTGTAGCTCGCCACGATCAGGCCGAAGATGACGATGTTGATCGCCCAGTTCACCGCTTTCGACACGACGAAATGCAGGGTGCCGAAACCGGCGAGCTGGTAGAGCATGAACGGAAGGATCGCCATCGCCGGCAGCAGCTCGGAAGCGCCGAGGCTCAACGCGGCCGCGCCGGGCGCCGTATCGTGCACGAGCTTGCTGGTGGCAAGCTGGTGGAACAGCGATGGAACGGCCGTCAGGAACGGGACCGCGCAGAGCAACTCCAGCACGAGCGCCCCGCTGGCGGTGCCGACCCTGGACGAATGGTCCGCCCCGCCGCCCTCGGACTGCGTGCCGATGAACAGCCCCGCGACGATCGCCGAAGCGCTCGCGAGCATCAGCAGTTCCACCGTGATGCCGAAGCTTGTCGGCTCTCCGGCCTTGATCAACAGCAACGCGAGGAAGCCGGGAGTGTAGAACATCACCCGCACTTGCTTGGCCCAGACGCGCCCGTCGCGGTCCGGCGGCATGACCGGGAGCGCGAGCCCGTCGGTCCCGATTGTTGGTCTCTCTTTCGACATGTCAGCCTCCCTGATTGGTGTTCATTGCCACCGATCCGAATCGCATCGTGGCACAGGTCAATTCTAGACGCTTCGCGGCCGGCGAGCCACCCGCGTGAGACAATGCAAGGCATGAGCGAACGCGCGCAAAGCCTCGGGGAAGAAATCGCGAACAGCGTGAGCCACGGCGTCGCGCTGCTGGCGGCGATCGTCGGGACGCCCTTCCTGATCGCCGCGGTGAGCAAGCTCGGCGCCGCCAACATCGTGGGCGCCTGCGTGTTTGCGGCGACCATGGTGCTGCTGTACTTCACCTCGACGCTCTACCATGCCTTGCCGCCGGGCCGCGCCAAGCGCGTCTTCCTCAAGCTCGACCATGGCGCGATCTATTTCTTCATCGCCGGTTCCTACACGCCGTTTGCGTTGGGCGCGTTGGGCGGCCCCTGGGGCTGGACCTTGTTCGGCATCGTGTGGTCGCTCGCGGTCTTCGGCGCCACGCTGAAGGCATTCGACCGGCTGTCGCACCCGTGGCTGTCGACGGGCCTGTATCTCGTCATGGGCTGGCTCGTGCTGATCGCGGCGGTGCCGCTCGTCGAGCGCGTGCCCCAGCCGGGAGTCGCATTGCTCGTGGCCGGCGGGCTGGCCTACACGGCGGGCGTCGTGTTCTTCGCGCTCGATTCCCGTTTCCGCTACGCGCACGCGGTCTGGCACAGCTTCGTCGTCGCCGGCACCGGCTTCCATTTCTTTGCCGTGATGGGCTACGCGGCCTGACTGCTGCGCCGGTCGAACTGCGGTAACATTTCCCCTTGTCGCGAGGCTCGACCAGTCGCCGCCGCGCGGCCACATTTCCAATGGCAAGGAGAGCCGGGCATGGAGCGAGGAGCGGCGACAAAGGGCAAGGTGGCCGAGGCGGTATCGGGCGCTGAAGCCATCGAGATCAAGGCGACGATCCCGAACCACCAGATCCGGGACGCGCTCAAGCGCTTCGGCCTCACCGAGAAAAACGACGAGGAACGCTACATCTACTTCTTCGACACGCCCAAGCTCGACCTGCTCGGCGCCGGAATCATCGCGCGCGCGCGCCGCGTGGTCGGCGACGCCCACGACAGCACGGTGAAGTTCCGGCCGGTCAACCCGACGGACGTGGACGCGAAATGGCGCAAGTTCC
The DNA here is from genome assembly GCA_963849005.1 of uncultured beta proteobacterium. Taxonomy (GTDB): domain Bacteria; phylum Pseudomonadota; class Gammaproteobacteria; order Burkholderiales; family Usitatibacteraceae; genus CAWKGC01. Next base: position 360,315 of record CAWKGC010000022.1, read on the forward strand.
CCGACTTCAAGATCGAGGCAGACGCGAGCGAGAAAGGCATGGTCAAGTCGGCGTCGTTCTCGATGCCCGCGGCCAAGGGCCTCATCAAGCGCATCGCCGCCGGCAAGAAGCCGATCGCGCAGATCTTCACCAAGGACCAGGAAGCGTTCCTCATGGCCATCGCCGGCCACAAGATCGACTTCACGACGCTCGCGGTGCTCGGGCCGCTGATGGCCTCGCGCTGGAAGTTCACGGACGCGGCCTGCCCCTGGCCGATCACCGCCGAGCTGTGGACGCGCGCCGATGGCAAGCGCTTGATGGAGGTCTCGATCAAGGCTCCCGCCGTGCAGGCTGCGGTGGCGGTGGGCGGCTTCATGGCCTACCTCGCGGAGTTCGGCGCCGAGCGCGACAAGAACCAGCAGACCAAGACGCGCTGGGCGCTCGACTTCTACGTCGCCAAGCTCGCGCGCCCTCCGGCTCGCAAGGCTTCGGCCGGCAAGGCCCCGGCCGCGAAAACACCGCGCAAACCGGCGCGCAGGAAATCGCCGGCAAAACGCCGCCGCCCGCCGGCGCGCTAGCCGGATGCTGCACGCCCCGTACGACGCGCTGCTGGCCAGCGTGTCGGCGCGCATCCCCAAGGACCGGTTGATCACCGATCCGCTGCGCCTTTTGGCGTGGGGAACCGACGCGAGCTTCTACCGGCTGGTGCCGAAACTTGCCGTCGTGGTCGAAAGCGAGGACGAAGTGATCGCGCTCCTCTCCGATTGCGCGCGGCTCGGCACGCCGGTGACTTTCCGCGCGGCCGGGACGAGCCTGTCGGGGCAGGCGATCACGGACTCGGTCCTGATGCTGCTGGGAGACCGCTGGCGCGGCTGCAAGGTCGGGGCCGATGCCGCGACGATCACCTTGCAGCCGGGCGTCATCGGCGCCGAAGCCAACCGGCGCCTCGCGCCCCACGGCCGCAAGATCGGGCCCGACCCCGCGTCGATCGATGCCGCGATGATCGGCGGCATCGCCGCCAACAACGCAAGCGGAATGTGCTGCGGAACCGCGCAGAACAGTTACCACACGCTGGCCGGCGTGCGCGTCGTGCTCGCCGACGGCTCCGTGCTCGACACGCGCGATGCCGGCAAGCCGGGCCGCATTCGTCGAGCGGAAGAAGGACCTCGTGCAAGGGCTGGCGGCGCTGTCGAAGGCCGCCCGCGACAACGCGCCCCTGGCCGCGCGCATCCGGCACAAGTTCCGCATGAAGAACACCACCGGCTACAGCCTGAATGCGCTGGTGGACTTCACCGATCCGCTCGAGGTCCTCGCGCACCTGATGATCGGCTCCGAGGGCACGCTCGGCTTTCTCTCGGAGATCACCTATCGCACGGTGCCCGAATACGCGGACAAGGCGAGCGCGCTGATCCTTTTCGACGATCTCGGGACGGCGTGCCGCGCGGTCACGGCGCTCAAGCCCACGCCGGTCGCTGCGGTCGAACTCGCCGACCGCCCCGCGCTGCGCTCGGTCGAGGGCAAGCCCGGCCTGCCCGAAGGCATTCGCTCGCTCGGCCCGGACGGCGCGGCGCTGCTGGTGGAGACGCGCGCCGCCGACGCCGCGACGCTCGCGCTGCAGGTTGTTGCAATCGAGGCAGCATTGTCCGGGCTGCGCACCTTCGAGCCGGTGCGTTTCTCCACCGATCCCGCCGAATGCGCGCGCTTCTGGAACGTGCGCAAGGGCATGTTCCCTTCCGTGGGCGCGATGCGCGCCGTCGGCACGACCGTGATCATCGAGGACGTGGCCTTCCCCATCGACAGGCTGGCCGAGGCGACGCTCGAGCTGCAGAGGTTGCTGGCCTCGCACGGCTACCGGGACGCGATCATTTTCGGCCATGCCCTCGAAGGCAACCTGCACTTCGTGTTCACGCAGGATTTCAATTCACCCGCCGAGGTCGCGCGCTACCGCGGCTTCATGGACGCGCTTTGCCGGATGGTCGTGGGTACATACGACGGCTCTCTCAAGGCCGAGCACGGCACCGGCCGCAACATGGCGCCCTTCGTCGAGCTCGAATGGGGCGCGGAGGCCTACGCGCTGATGCTCGGGATCAAGGCGCTCTTCGATCCGCAGGGCCTGCTCAACCCGGGCGTGGTCATCAACGGCGACGCGGACGCGCACGTGAAGAACCTGAAGCCGCTGCCGCAGTGCGACCCGATCGTCGACAAGTGCATCGAGTGCGGGTTCTGCGAGCCGAAATGCCCTTCGCGCGGGCTGACGCTTTCGCCGCGGCAGCGCATCGTCGGCTGGCGGGAGATCGCGCGCCTCGAGCGCGAGGCCCCGGATGGCGCGGAGGTCGCCGCCTTGCGCGACCTTTACGATTACCACGGCATCGACACCTGCGCGGCCTGCGGGCTGTGCGCGACGGCCTGCCCCGTCGGCATCGAGACGGGGCTGCTGATCAAGGCGCTGCGCGGGCGGCGCCACGGCCCGGTCGCAAAGCGCGTCGCGCGACACGGTCGCCGGCCACTATGGCGCGGTCACCGCAGGCGTGCGCGTCGGCCTCGCGGCGGCCGACCTGCTGCATGGCGTGGTGGGCACGCGGGTGATGCAGGGCACGCTCGACGGCGCACGCCGCCTTTCGGGTGACAGGCTGCCCAAGTGGTCGCCGATGCTCCCGCGCGCGGTCCACTTCACGCCGCCGGCACCGCGCTCCGGCCCCGCCGGGAAAGGCATCGTCTATTTCCCGAGCTGTGCCGCGCGCAACATGGGCGCGCAGCGCGGCGACGACGCCGAGGCGCTGCCGGTCGTCGCCGAGCGCCTGTTCCGCAAGGCGGGATTCGACGTCGCCTATCCGCGGCAACTGGCGGAGCTGTGCTGCGGGCAGCCGTTCGAAAGCAAGGGCCTCATGGCGGCGGCCGACCGCAAGTCCGCGGAACTGGAAGCGGCGCTGCGCGAGGCGAGCGAAGGCGGCCGCCGGCCGATCGTGTTCGACACCAGCCCGTGCGCCTACCGGATGCGGCGCTTCTGCGGCGAGCGCCTTGCCGTGCACGACAGCATCGAGTTCATCCACGATTCCGTGCTGCCCGCGGTCGTGTTCGAAAAGGTCGAAGAGCCGGTGGCCATCCATCCGGTGTGCAGCGTGCGCAAGATGGGGACGGTGGACAAGCTCGCCGCGATCGCCGCCCGCTGCAGCGGCGAAGTCGTCACGGTGAACGAGGTCCTGTGCTGCGGTTTCGCGGGCGACAAGGGCTTCAACCGCCCGGAACTCAACGAGCACGCGCTCCGGCACCTGAAGGGCGCCCTGCCCCCCGGTTGCACGCACGGCTATTCGTCGAGCCGCACCTGCGAGATCGGGCTCTCCGAGCAGGCGGGCTTTGCCTACCGCTCGATCATCCACCTCGTCGAGGCGTGCGCGCGGAAGAAGGATTCCGAGGGCTGAATGCGCGCCGGCCTGCCGCTCCGTTGACGTAGATCAGGTTCTCGCTCCCGCCGCGGCCGTATCGTGCAGCATGCGGGCGTATGCCCGGCCATCGAGATACCTGCCGCCATGAAACCGATCGCCGTACTCTACGCAACCCGGGAAGGCCATACGCGGCGCATTGCCGACGAAGTCGCCCACGTCCTTGCCGGGCACGGGCTGCTGCCCGCCACCATCGATCTCGTCCACGAGCCCGACCCGGGCGACCTGCACCGCTTCGGCGCGGTCGTCGTCGCCTCTCCCGTGCACGCGGGGCAATTCGCGCCGGAGGTGATCGCGTTCGCCCGGAAGCGCCACGCCGATCTCGACCACATGCCCTGCGCGCTGCTGTCGGTGACGCTGAGCGAGGCGGGCGCGGAGCGCGCCGACACGACGCCCGAGCAGCACGCGAAGTTCGTCGCCGACGTGAACGGCATGAACGAGCACTTCTTCGAGGAGACGGGCTGGCATCCGGCGCGCGTGAAGAACGTCGCCGGCGCGATCGCCTACAGCCGCTACAACTTCCTGGTCAAGCTCGTCATGAAGCGCATCGCGCGGGAATCCGGCGGCTCGACCGACACCTCCCGCGACCACGACTACACCGACTGGGTCGCGCTCGACCGCTTTGTCTCGGCCTTTGCCGAGGACCTCCTCGCCGAGGCGAAGGAACCGGACCGGCTGCCTTCCTGAACGGCCCGGGCTCCCCGGTTCCTGACGGCGGACATTGACGAGGCCGGGCAATCGGCGCAACAGTGGGCGTTCTTCAAGGAGGAGTCAAAATGACAACAGCAATCGCCCGGCGCGCATCGCGCCTCTGGATCGGTTTCGCCGCTTTCGTCCCCGCCCTCGCGCTTGCGCTGGCCCCGCTGCCGACCGCGAGGCCCGAGGACGTGGGAATGTCCTCGCAGAAGCTTGCCAACATCGGCACGGTGATGAACAGGGAAGTCGCGGACGGCAGCTTCCGCGGCGCGGTGGTGATGGTCGCGAGGAAGGGCAAGCTCGTCTACCACCAGGCCTTCGGCATGCAGACGCCGACGACGAAGATGTCCGAGGACTCGATCTTCCGCATCTATTCGATGACCAAGCCGCTCGTCTCGGTCGCGGCGATGATGCTCGTGGAAGACGGCAAGGTGCAGCTCACCGATCCCGTCGCGAAGTACCTCCCCGGCTGGGACAAGATGCAGGTCAGCGTGGCGAGCAAGGACGCGAGCGGCAACACGACTTACGCGATGGTCCCGGCCGACCGCCCGATGACCGTGCAGGACCTGCTGCGCCATACCTCGGGGCTCGCGTACGGCGAGATCACGCAGAACGCGCCGGTGAAGGAAGGCCTCGAGAAGGCAGGCGTGTACCGCAAGGACATGGACTACGAAGCGCGCGGCGTTACGCCGGCGGAGCAGGTCGAGCGCATGGCCGCCGTGCCGCTCTCGCTGCAGCCGGGCACCACGTGGCAGTACAGCCTCTCCGTCGACGCGCTCGGCCGCGTCGTCGAGGCGGCCTCGGGCATGCGCCTCGGCGACTTCCTCGAGGCACGCCTGTTCAAGCCGCTGAACATGGTCGACACGGCCTTCTGGGTTGCGCCCGGGAAGATGTCGCGCCTGGCGGAAACGATGGAGAAGGACCGCTTCGCCAACCGCGGCTTCCCGCTCATCGACGTCTCGGCCATCCCGAAGAACGATTCCGGCGGCGCGGGCGGCATTTCGACGGCGGGGGACTACCTGCGCTTTGCCCAGATGCTCCTGAACGGCGGCACGCTCGACAACAACCGCGTCCTGAGCCGCACGACGGTGCGCCTCATGACCTCCGACCATCTCGGCGGCTTCATCGCCACGCCCGTGCAGCCGGGGGAACTCCTCCTCGGCACCAAGGGCTACACGTTCGGCCTGGGCTTCGCCGTCCGCCAGGGCGACGGCGTGGCGGGCGTGGCGGGTTCCGCGGGCGAGTTCATGTGGGCGGGCTATGCCGGCACGTACTTCTGGGTCGATCCGAAGGAGCAGCTGGTCGGCGTGCTGATGACGCAGGCAGCGAGCCCGAACCGCGCCTACTTCCGCCGCATGATGAAGAACCTCGTCTACCAGGCGATCATCGACTGAGTTTTCGTCCAGCGCGCGCGGCCTACTCGAAGAGCTTGTTCGCCTCCGGGTAGGGCAGCGCGTCGTTGTGGAAGCTCGCGTACGTGCCCTTCTGCAGGAGCTCCTCGGCAATGCGCCGCGCGAGCATCATCGTGGCGCGCATCGGGCCCGAGCCTTCGCTCACGCGCCTGACGCCGAGTTGCTCGAGTTCCGCGACCGGCGGGCAGCCGGGCGTGGCGAGGATGTTGAGCGGCCCGGCGATCTCCTTCACGAGCACCTTGATGGTCTCCCGATCCGTGACCAAAGGCACGAACAGGCAATCGGCGCCGGCCTCGCGGTAACGGTTGGCGCGCTCGATGCTTGCGCGCAGGCGCTCCTTCTCGTCGCCGAGCTTGAGCCAGAAGCTGTCGGTGCGCGCGTTCACGACGATGGGAACGCCCGAGTCCTTCACGGCCATGCATACCGCGCGGATCTTTGCCGCTTGCTCGTCGAGGTCGAAAAGGCGCGGGCCGTCGTCGGTGCCGTCCTCGATGTTGATGCCGACGGCGCCCATCGCAATGATCTCCTTCACCGTGGCGACGACCTGATCGGCCGTGCCACCCAGCCCGGTGAGGATGTCCGCGGTTACGGGCGCTTTCACGGCGCCGACGATCTCGCGCGTGGCGGCGAGGATCACTTCGCGGGGAATGCGCTCGTTGTCGGGATAACCGTGGCTGAAGGCGATTCCCGCGCTGCCCGTGCCGATGGCGCGCATGCCCGCGTGCTCGAACACGCGCGCGCTCGCCGCGTCCCACGCGTTGGCGATGACGAGGATCTCGGGCCCGCGGTGGAGCGCCTGGAATATCCGCGCCTTGGCGACCTGGTCCATCAGTCCGCCCGGTCGCGCAGGGCCTTCGGGTCGTTGTAGCTCTTCACCTCCGTGCCGCGGTAGAGGATCTGCGCGTTGCGCTCGGTGATTTTCCTGTGGAGAGCGACGAACGCCGGGTCCATGTCGCCTGCCGGCCGCGGCTCGGGCGCGAAGTGGTGGTGCTCGTCCACGCCGCGGACCAGCGTGGCGCTGTCCTCGCCCGCGACCTGCGCCACGGTGGTCGGGACGTAGCGGATCGCGAAACCGATGCGCCGGTCGCCCGAAGGGTTGGGCGGCGAGCCGTGCACGAGGCGCACGTGGTGCAGCGACATCTCCCCGGGCTTCAGCTCGATCGTGACGGCCTGCTTCGCGTCCACCTCGACCGCGATCTCCTGGCCGCGCGTGAGCAGGTTGTCCTTTGCGAAGGTGTCGCGGTGCGGGATCTGCTCGCTCGTGTGCGTGCCGGGGATGAAGTCCATCGCGCCGTTGGACTTGTTGCTGGGCGTGAGCGCGATCCACGCGGTGACGACGTCGGGCCTGTCGAGGCCCCAGTACGTGGAGTCCTGGTGCCACGAGACGAACGCCGGCGTGTTCGCCTCCTTGATGAAGAAGTTCGTCGTCCAGCACAGCAGGTTCGGGCCGTAGAGGTCCTCGATCGCATCGACGATGCGGTCCTTGCGCACGAGGTCGCCCAGCCAGGAGAAGAGCAGGTGCGACTTGTGGCGCAGGTCCCCCTTGAGCGGCCCGCCGGCCTTGCGCTCGAACTCCTCGAGCCGGCCGCGCAGTTCCGCGGCCTCGGCCTCCGACATGACGCGGATCGGGAAGATGCACCCGTCCTTCCAGTACTGGTCGACCTGCTGCTGCGTGAGGATCCTGGGCATCTCGAATCTCCTTCAGCACATTTCGGGGTCAGAGACTTAATACTTCGTTGCGGTGCAGCCGCAACTGAATATTACGTCTCTGACCCCAATCACAATCATGCGCCGCCCGTGATCACTTTCATCACTTCGGGCGGGTAGGTGTCGCCGGGCCTGCCGTGGTAGATGATCTCGCCGCGCTCGAGCACGTAGAGGCTGTCGGCATAGTCCGGGATGTGGTGGACGTTCGATTCCGCCATGAGCACGCCGTGGCCCAGCCGCCGGATCGAGGCGATGCCGTCGCTGATGCTCGGGATGATCGCGGGCGACAGCCCCTCGAACGGCTCGTCGAGCAGCAGCAGTTGCGGATCGAGCGTAAGTGCCCGCGCGATGGAGACCATCTTGCGCTCGCCTCCCGAGAGCTGGTTGCCGCCGCGCTGCTCGTACTGCCTCAGCTTCGGGAAGATCTCGTAGGCGAGGTCGATGCGCGTCTTCGCATCGCGCCCCTGGGGCCGCGTCCATGTCGGCATCTCGATGTTCTCGGCCACGGTGAGGTCGCCGAACACCTGGCTCTCCTCGGGCGCGTAGCCCACGCCGAGCTGCGCGATGCGGTGCGTGGCCATGCCGACGATGGGCTGGTTCAGGAACTGCACCTCGCCGGAGACGGGCTTCAGGTAGCCCATGATCGTGCGGAAGGTCGTGGTCTTGCCGGCGCCGTTGCGCCCGACGAGGCAGACGAGCTCGCCCGCGCCCACCTCGAGCGAGATGCCGCGCAGGATGCGGCTGCCCTGGATGTCGACGACGAGGTTGGCGATGAGGAGCATCAGGCGCCCTTCGCCAGCTTGCCGACCATCTTGCCGACGACGGCGGCGATGATCTCGGGATCGCTGAAGAAATCGGCCGGCGGCCGGTCGGCGAGCACCCTGCCCGCGGTGAGCGCCACGATGCGGCTGGAGTATTCCGCGACGAGGTCCATGTCGTGCTCGACCAGGATGATCGCCTTCACGCCCGCGCGCCTCGCGGCGTCGATCACGTTGCGCATGATGCCGTGCTTGTCGGCGCTGGACACGCCGCTGGTGGGCTCGTCCAGCAGGATCACCTCGGGCGAAAGCGCAAAGGCGCTGGCGATGTCGAGCAGCTTCTTCTCGCCCTGCGAGAGAAGCCGCGATTCGCTCCCGAGCTTGCCCTCGAGGCCGAAGATGGCCGCGACTTCGCGAACGCGATCGCGCACCGCCGCGTCGTTCCTGGCCGAGGCGAACAGGCGCAGTGCCTTGCCCGACTGCGAGACGACCGCAACGCCGATGGTGTCCGCGACCGTCATCGAGGGAAAGATGTGCACCAGCTGGAAGGCGCGCGCCATGCCGCGCTGCGCGAGCAGCACCGGGCCGATGCCGGCGATGTCCTGGCCCTTGAAGCGCACCACGCCCGCGGTCGGCTTGAGGAGCCCCGTGAGCACGTTCACGAGCGTCGTCTTGCCCGCGCCGTTGGGCCCGACGATGGACACCAGCTCGCCCTCGGCGATCGAGAGCGACACATTGTCCAGCGCGACGAAATCGCCGTACGACTTGCCCACGCCTTCGGTCTCGATCAAGGCCGTCATGGCCGCCTCACCTTCGCCCACAGCGACTGCCCGATGCCCACCAGCCCGCGCGGGAAGAGCACGACGATGAGGACCAGGATCGCGCCCAGCCAGAAGCGCCAGTACTGCGTCGCTCCCATCAGCTCCGACTTGAGGAAGATGAACGTGAAGGCGCCGATGAGCGGCCCGAAGAAGTTGGCGAAGCCGCCCAGCACCGTCATGAACACCAGCTCGCCGGAATGCGTCCAGTAGGCGAGCTCGGGGTCCGCCTGCCCGGTGTTGATGGCGAGGATCACGCCGCCCACCGCGCAGTAGAACGCGGAGATGAGGAACGCGATCAGGCGGAAGAAGCGCACGCGCACGCCGAGGTACTCGGCCTTGCGCGGGTTCTCGCGGATCGCCGTGAGGTGCAGGCCGAAGGGCGAATGCACGATGCGCCACATGACGATGCCCAGCACCACGAGCAGCGCCAGGCAGTAGTAGTAGAAAGGGCCGACGAGGAAGGCGGTCTTGTCGAGGTCCGCGAATCCCTGCCCGAGGAGCGACGGGCGCAGCACGCGGATGCCCGTGTCGCCGCCGGTGATGTCGTAGAACTTGAACAGGAACGAGTGGAACAGCATGCCGAAGGCGAGCGTGAGGATGCCGAAGAAGATGCGCACGTAGCGCACCGAGAGCAGCGCCACGGGAATCGCCGCCACCACCGCCACCAGGCCCGGAGATCAGCACGATCAGCTCGAAGCTCTTCACGCCGAGCTTGCTCGAGAGCACCGCGGCCGCATACGCGCCGACGGCCACGAAGAGCGCGTGGCCGAACGAGAGCAGCCCCGTGTAGCCGAAGAGCAGGTTGAAGCCGAGGAGCGCGATGGCGTAGGCGAAGGCCGGCAGCACCAGCGTGACGTAGTAGGGCTGCGCATATTTCGGCAGCGCGAGCAGCACGAGCAGCGCCGCGACGATGGCGGCGATCCTCATTCGATGGGCTTTCCGTGCAGGCCCGCCGGGACGCACGATCAGCACCGCGATCACCACGAGGTAGATCGCGAGCATCTCGAGCTCGGCGTACCAGGAGATCGCCGCGGCCCGCATGAGGCCGACGATGAGGGCGCCCGACCAGCGCGCCGCGCATGCTGCCCAGCCCGCCGATGACCACCACCGCGAAAGCCTCGACCACCAGCTCCACCGGCATGTCGAGCGAGGCCGCCGCCGTGGGCACGACGAGCGCGCCGCCGACGGTGCCGAGCACGGTGCCGAGCGTGAAGACGCTGGTGTACATCCAGCGCACGTTCACGCCGAGCGCCTGGCTCATCTCGCGGTTCTCCGCCGTGGCGCGCAGGATGCGGCCGAAGCGCGTGCGCTGCAGGAAGAGCGCCGATGCCCGGCCGCGATCGCGATGCTGGCGAGGATCACCAGCACGTTGTAGGTCGGCACCTGCACCGCGCCGATCGACGAGCTTGCCGTACTCCATCGACGATGTTGCCGAGCTGCTGCGGGTTCGCGCCCCAGAAGAAGCGCAGCACGTCCTGGAACATGAGGACCAGCGCGAAGGTGAGCAGGAGCTGGAACGCCTCGTCGCGGTCGTACACGGTGCGCAGCAGCGCCTCGATCACCGGGCCGATGACGCCCAGCAGCAGGCCGGAGAGGAGCAGCACGGGCAGGAACAGCGCCGGCGGCACGCCCGCCGCCGATCGCCCAGGTCACCGCGCTGATGCCGAAATAGGCGCCCGAGCGCGTAGAAGGAGCCGCACGCGAGGTTGACGATCTTCTGCACGCCGAACACGAGCTGCAGCCCGGCGGCAACGAGAAAAAGAACGGCGGCGTGGAAAACGCCGCCGATGAGGATGTCGAAGAAAGCCGTCAAGGGTCAGACCCCGGTTTCCGTGATGGGGTCAGACCCCGGTTTCCGTCCTGCCCGGTTTGGGGTCTGACCCCGGTTTTCTTACCCTGTATTTCATCGCCATCACAGCTTGATGTTCGCGGTCTCGATCCACTGCCAGAAATCCGTCCCCGGCGGCTTCTGCAGCCTGTCGCGAGTACATCACGTCCAGCTTGCCCAGCGTCGGGAAGTCGTACGGGTTGTTGTGCGTGGTGAGCCCCTGGTAGAAGGTCTGCTCGGCGATGTGGTCCTTCCTCATCTGGCCGGGGCCGCCGAGGGACATCACCTTCACGCCTTCCATGGCGTTGATGATGTCTTCCTTGTCGGGCCACTGCCGTTCTTCGCCTTGTACGCGGCCTCGACGCCGGCCTTGTAGACCTCCATCGCGAAGTACGCGCGGTCGGCTTCCCAGTTCGGGTAGTCCTTGGTACTTCTCGTAGTAGTCCTTCACGAACTGCTTCTGCAGCGCGCTGCCGTCCTTGAAGTCGAAGTAGAGCGTGTTGTGGCCGAAGATCATGCCCTCGGGCGTGAAGGTCTTCTTCAGGAGCGTGTGCTGGAAGCCCGCCGCCGGGAACACGAACTTGGTGCTGCCGTCCATGAGGCCCGCGCCGTGCGCGGTGCGCATGAAGATCGGCAGGTCGGCGAAGAGGAGCGAGGAGAACACGAGGTCGGGCTTGGCGGCCTTCAGCGCGGCGACGTGGGAATTGAGGTCCGTGGTGCCGACCTTGGGCCACTGGTCGGCGACCACCTTGTGCTCGACGTTGAACTTCTTCAGCAGCGCCTTGAAGGCCGCGAAGTTGTTGCGGCCGTAGGAGTAGTCGGGGTTGATGCCGGCGATGGTGGCGAACTTGCCCTTCCAGTACTTGATCGCCAGCAGCGAGCCCATCACCGCCTCGCACTCGTTGTCGGTGCTGCGGAAGACGTAGCGCGGGTTGGCCATCGTCTCCTTCACGCCGTCCTGCGTGGTGCCGTCCCAGAAGATCGTCAGCGCCTTCATCTCCTCGGCGACCGCGCCCATGGCGAGGCTCACGCCCGAGGACACGATGCCCTGCACGCAATCGACCTTGTCCTGCAGCACGAGCTTGCGCAGCCGCTCGATCGAGTCCTTCGGGTTGGTCTCCTCCTCGATGATGAGCTCGACCTTGCGCCCGGCGATGCCGCCCGCGGCGTTGATCTTGTCCACCCCGAACAGCGTGCCCTTCAGCCCGCACTCGCCGATGGTGCCGGCGATGCCCGCCTTGGGCGCGATGATGCCGATCCGGATCGGCGTGTTCTGCGCGATGGCCGGAAAGCTCAGGTACGGCGAGGCCGCCGCGACAACGCCGGTGCCGCCGATCGCCTGCAACAGTTTTCTGCGCTTGCTGTTCATGGTTTCTCTCCTTGCGTTGTGGGTGCTGCCCTTGCGTGGTCAAATGTCCGTCGTGCCGCGCGTGAACTTGCTCGATGACGTCGAGAAGCTTGTCGCTCGCCTTCGCGGCGCGTTCCTCGTCGCCCGATGGCGATCGCGCGCGCGATGTCCGCGTGGAGCTTCGCCGTCAGCGGCATGTCCGCCGACCTGCTTGTAGTGGATATACCAGAAACGCCGCGAAAGCGAATGCATGAGCCCCATGGCGAGCGCGGCGAACTCGTTGTGGGAGGCCGCGCTGCAAAGCGTGTTGAACTCGCGGTCGGTGCGCATGAAGGTGACGTCGTCGTTCGCCTTTGCGGACTTCTCGAAGTCGCTCGGCGAGCTCCCTCAGGCGCGCGCGTTCCTCGTCCGTCGCGCGGCGCGCGGCGCTCCTGGCGATGAGGCGCTCGAGCTCGCGGCGCACTTCGAGCAGCTTCAGCTGCTTGGTCAGGTTGATCTCGGAGACGATGACGCCGCGGCGCGGCAGGATGGCCACGAGGCTTTCGCGCGCAAGCCGCTGCAGCGCCTCCCGGATCGGCGTGCGGCCGATGCCGAGCGACTGCGAAAGCTCCGCCTCGGATACCGCCGCGCCCGGCGCGAGCTTGAGGGTGACGATCATCTCCTCCAAGTCCGCATAGGCCCGGTCGGTGAGGCTGGCTACTGGTGCTTTCGCTTTTCGACCATGCCGAGGAATTTTTCGTACTCCTTCTCGTCCACGCCGTAGCTGTGGTCGTCGTCGGGGAACTTGCCCGCCTTCACTTCCCCGATGTAGTCGCGCGATGCCCTTCAGCGCGACCTCGGTCAGGTTGGCGTAGCGCTTGGTGAACTTCGGCTTGAAGTCGGTGAAGACCCCGAGCAGGTCGTAGCCGAGCAGGATCTGCCCGTCGCAGCCGACTCCCGCGCCGATGCCGATGGTCGGGATCTCAAGCTGCTTCGAGATCACCGCCGCGATCTTCGCCGGCACCGCCTCGAATTCCAGCATGAAGCATCCGGCGTCCTGGATGGCGAAGGCGTCCTCGAGGATCTTCATCGCCGAGTCCGCGGTCTTTCCCTGGATCTTGAAGCCGCCGAACATCGCGACCGTGTGCGGCGTCATGCCGATGTGCGACGCGGTGGGGATGCCGGCGCCGACCATCGCCTTGAGGATGTGCGCCTGGCTCTTGCCGCCCTGCGGCTTCACCGCGTCGCTGCCGGCCTCCTGCATGAAGCGCGTGGCGTTGGTGAGCGCGAGCTCCACCGTGCGGTAGCTCTGGTAGGGCATGCAGCCCAGCACGAAGGTGTTGGGGGCGCCGCGGCGCACTGCGGCCGCGTGCAGCGCCATCATGTCCATGGTCGCCGGGATGGTGTTGGCGTGCCCGTGGGCGATCATCGCGAGGCTGTCGCCCACCACCGCGACGTCCACCCCCGCCATTTCCGCCCAGCGCGCGGAGGTGTAATCGGGCACCGACATGTAGCACATCTTCTCGCCCGTGCGCTTGGAGTCGAGGATGTCCTGCAGCGTGCGTTTCTTGCGGGGGGCCGGGGCGGGCTGGGACATGCGGCTTCCTTGACAGGCTTTCTGATCGACATTTAATATATCAGCATCGCTTGATGCGTATCAAGGGGCCGGAAATGATGACCGAACGCCAGCGCAAGTTCCGCGATGCTGTTGCAGGTGGCGCAAGAGCGTCGATTTGCCCGCGCCGGGGCTGGTGCGCAACGTGACGATCTGGGCGGTGGCCAGCACAGAGACGACGCGCTCCGCAATCATGTGTTGGGTTGGGGAAAGTTCGCTACGTGGCATGGTTCGGTTCCTCCTGATGATACGGGACTGGATGTTGGCAGCAGAGCGGCACTGGGCTACGCCTCTCCTGCCTCCCGATCATAGCGAACCGGAAACCTGATTTCAATAGGAAAAGCTATTGCATTCCTCTAGAGTTTTGGTGAACTTGCTGTTGCAGGACGACGGTACGCTGCAACAATTCGCCGATCCAGCCGTTCAGGCTTTTGTTTGCCAACTGAGCCTGAATGGCGAGTCGCGATGCAGGTCCGGTGAAATCCGCACGTGAAAGAACCCGAGTAGGGTTTCTCTGGCTCTTCACCGCGTTCTGACACAAAAGGCGAGATAATCTTCCACCGACTCGCGGAAGGCCTTGCGCAATTCTTCGACCGACTCGCCCTCAAAGGTGACGACATCCCGCAGGTTGACTACTTCGCCGTGAAAAATGGCAGCCTGGTCATCGAATTCCACTTTGCCGATATACCCTTTATATTCCATCATGGCTTTATACCAGCCTCCTGCAAGAATCGTCGCACCGATTTCACCGCGCCTTTGTTTGTTTCTTTCTGTGGATGGGGGCGATGAAACACTGCACGCATACCAGCTAACGCCACACGACGCGAGAGCCGCTGCCTTCGGAAACTTCACCGCCAAACGCCACGAACAGGACTTCGATGTCGCGCCACAAAATGTCACTGCGCTCCGGACGTTCAAAAATCGCTTCCAGCGTCTTGCGGTGTTTCGCATTCATATTACTACTACGATACCACAATCTGATACCAATGGCAAGCTGCAAAAAGAGGTGAAGCAGCCGACAGCTTCACCTCTTTCTCGATCAAACTCTCTACGTGGCAGCATGTCGGACGGTAGCGGACGCTGCTACATCAGTTCAGCAACTGAATAATCCCCGCCGCGCCCATGCCGCCGCCGATGCACATGGTGATCAGGCCCGTCTCCTTGCCCTGGCGGCGCAGCTCGTGGATCAACTGCACGGTCAGCTTGGCGCCCGTGCAGCCCAGCGGGTGGCCCAGGGCGATGGCGCCGCCGTTGACGTTGACCTTCTCTTCGTCCATGCCCAGCGTGCGCACGACGGCCAGCCCTTGGGCCGCAAAGGCCTCGTTGAGCTCGATCAGGTCGATGTCCTTCAGTTCCATCCCCGCGTACTTGAGCGCCTTGGGCACGGCGGCGATCGGCCCGATGCCCATGACCTCCGGCGCCACGCCGGCCGCAGCGAAGCTCACGAAGCGTGCCAGCGGCTTCAGCCCCAACGCCTTGGCTTTCTCTTCGCTCATGATCAGCACGGCGGCCGCCCCGTCGCTGGTCTGGCTGCTGTTGCCGGCCGTCACCGTGCCCTTGGCTGCGAAGGCCGGCTTGAGCTTGGCCAGCGCCTCCAGGCTGGTGTCCAGGCGCACGCCCTCGTCCTTGGCGAAGACCGCAGCCGTCTCCTTGACCGTGGCTGCCCTCGCCGTATTTGACGCTGACGTCCAACGGCACGATCTCGTCGTTGAACTTGCCGGCTGCCTGGGCCGCCGCGGCGCGCTGGTGGCTGCGCAGGGCGAAGGCATCCTGATCCTCCCGGCGAGACCTGATACTGCTTGGCCACGTTTTCGGCGGTCAGCCCCATGCCCAGGTAGACGCCCGGGTATTCGGACGCCAGGTAGGGGTTGGGCACGAACTTGTTGCCGATCATGGGCACCATGGACATGCTCTCCACGCCGCCGGCAATGACGCTGTCGCCCATGCCGGCCATGATCTGCTGGGCGGCGATGGCAATGGCCTGGAGGCCGGAGGAGCAGAAGCGGTTGATGGTTTGGCCGGCCGTGGCTTCGGGCAGGCCGGCGCGCAGCAATGCGATGCGCGCCATGTTCATGCCCTGCTCCGCCTCAGGGAAGGCGCAGCCCAGGACCACATCTTCGATCTCAGCGGCGTCGATGCCGGCGCGCTGGATAACAGCCTTCATCACCTCCGCCGCCATCTCGTCGGGGCGGGTGGTGCGGAGCGTGCCCTTGGGGGCCCTGCCGACAGCCGTGCGGGCGGCAGATACGATCACGGCATTGCGCATGTTGATTCTCTCCTTGTCATTCAGATCCAAGGCGGCGAACGTAATCGTTAATTGCAACTGTTAATTGTTAATGACGTCACTCATTAACAATTAGCAATTAGCAATTGACAATTAATCAGTTCCGCAGCGGCTTGTTTTTCTCCAGCATGTACCAGATACGCTCCTGGGTCTTCTTTTCGCCCATCAGGCTCAGAATCGCCTCGCGCTCCAGGTCCAGGAAATACTGCTCGTCCATCCACTGCCCTGCGCTCAGGTCGCCGCCGGCGAGGATGTAGCCCAGCTTGCGCGCGATGTAGGCGTCGTATTCGCTGATGAAGCCGCCCTGGAGCATGCCGTAGATCTCCACGTTGACGGCGGCCTGCACGTCGCGGCCCGGCGGCCCACACGTTGCCCTTACGACGGGCGACCGGTAGCCGGCCTCCAGCAAGTTGAGCACCTCGTGCTTGGCCTCCATGACCTTGTGATCGTAGTTGAGGACGATGCGGTCCGTGTCCGACCAGGAAGCCCAGTTCCCGCGCCTCGGCGGCCGAGGTCGAAACCTTGGCAAAGCCGATGGTCTCGAAGACCTGGCGCAGATAGGGCGTGGGGTTGACGTTGGTGGCGTTCATGTGGGGGCTGACCCGGCGCCGCACCAACTCCTTGCAGCCGCCCCAGCCGGGGATCAGGCCGACGCCCACTTCCACCAGGCCCATGTACAGCTCGGCGTGGGCCACGATGCGGTCGGCCGCCAGGCAGATCTCGGTGCCGCCGCCCAACGCCATCTGATGCGGCGCAGCCACGACCGGCTTGGGCGCGGTGCGCATGGCCATGAAGATGTCCTGGCCTTCCTTGATGGCCATGCCCAGTTCTTTCCACAGGCTGCTCTGGACGGCGATGCTCATGGAGAGCAGGTTGGCGCCCACGCTGAAGTTGCGCCCATCGTTGGCGATGACCAGGCCATTGGCGCTGCCGTGAAGACGGTCGATGGCCTCCTGCAGAATCTCGAACTTGGGCGTGTCCAGCTCGTTGACCTTGCTGTGGAACTCCAGCAGCATGACGCCGTCGCCGATGTCGAAGAGGCTGGCCACTTCATTGCCCGCCAATGTCTTGCTTCGTGCGGCGCACATCGGTCAGGTTCATGACCAGCGGCCCTTGCTCGACGGCGACGTAGTCCTTGCTGGCCGGGATCATAGACCAGCTTCTTGCCGCCCGCGTAGGTGTAGAAGGTGCTCTTGCCCGCGGCAAGCATCTCGTTGACCCAGGGCGCCACCTTCACGCCTTCGGACTCCAACCGGGCGACGACATGCTTGACGCCCAGCGCGTCCCACGTCTCGAAGGGGCCCATCTCCCAGGCAAAGCCCCACATCATGGCGTTGTCGATGTCCACGATGGTGTCGGCGATCTCAGGGATGCGCTTGGAGGCGTAGGCCATGGTGCGCGAGAGCGTGTGCCAGATCAGCTCGCCGGCCTCGTCGTCGGCTTCGGTAAGCGAGCTTGAGGCGTTCGGCCAGGGGCAGGTTGCGGGCGTCGCCCACACTGCTCCAGCGGGGTTTCTTGGGCGCCACGTATTCGATCTTGCCGTCCTCGGCTGCCGTCTGCAGGTCCAGGCCCCAGAAGGACTTTTTGCCCTTCTCGTCCACCACGGTCTTGAAGAAGCCCTGGCCGGTCTTGACGCCGAGCAGCTTGTTGCTCACCAGCGCCTTCATGACCGCCGTGCCGTATTCGCCGCGCAAAATTTCGCGATCCTCGTCTTGGGGCACCAGGCCATACAGGTTCTCGCCGACCATGGCCATGACGTCGATGCCCACGATGTCGTTGAGGCGGAAGGTGCCGGTCTTGGGGCGGCCCAGCAGCGGCCCGGTGAGGGCGTCTACCGCTTCCACCGTATAGCCATTCTCGATGGCGTACTCCATGACGTCGCTCTGGATGAAGCTGATCATGCGGTTGGCCACGAAGTTGGGCGTGTCTTTGCAGACCACCACGCCCTTGCCCAGCACGCTCTCGGCAAATACCTTCATCCGCGCCACGATGGCCGGGTCGGTGTCCGGCGTGGGGATGAGCTCCAGCAAGTGGAGATACCGCGGCGGGTTGAAGAAATGGGTGCCCAAGAAGCGTTTTTTGAAGTCCGGCGTGCGCCCCTGGCTGATGATATGGATGGGGATGCCAGAGGTGTTGCTGCTGATGATGGCGTTGGGGCCGGCGACCTTTTCGATGCGTTCCATGAGCGCCTGTTTGGGCCCCGGCTTCTCGACGATCACCTCCACAATCCAGTCGCTCTTGGCGATGGCGGCGTCGAAGTCATCTTCCAGGTTGCCGACGCTGACGAGGCTGGCTGCGCTCTTGGTGAAGAGGTTGGACGGGTTCGCCTTGACCATGCGGTCGTAGCCGCCCTGGACGATGCGGTTGCGCACCTTGCGGTCGGTCAGTTGGAGGCCGGCGGCCTGTTCCTCTGGGGTCAACTCGGTAGGGACGATGTCCAGCAGCGACGACGGGATGCCGGCGTTGGCCAGGTGCCCGGCGATGGCTGCGCCCATGGTCCCCGCCCCGATGACGGTGGCGTAGTTGATTCCGTACGGCATGCGTATATGCTCCTTACGAACAAATCGGGTATTGGGGTAGCAAAGTGATACCAAAACAAGCGCGGTGGGTGGCGCCCACCGCGGCGTCTAGTTTGGCACGCGTTTGTTTTGGAGTGGTTGTGGCTGGATTGATGGGGAGGGGCGAGGGGCGAGGGGCGGACACGTGTGCAGTCGCCTGCGCCCCTCGCCCCCCGCCCCTGCTAGCGACCGACCATGGGCAGATAGAGGGGCGGCTCGGCCACGATCCGAGACTTGGTCAGCGGGTCGCCGAGAAGCAGGAAGGTCTGCAACGCATCCAGATAGCTAGGCCCATAAGTCAGCAGTTCGGTATAGCCAGCTTCGGTCAATTCACCCAAGCGCAAGGTGTTTGAAGGCTTGGACCACAGCTCCTGAATAAAGCCGCGCTGCAACAGGTCATGGCCATGAACGACCGTGAGGCCGGCAGGACCCCAGACAGCGACCGCGCCACCGTCGGGGCGGCGGAAGAGCAACTCGTCCAGCGTGCCGGCGTCGGCAGGTTTGGGAAATTGGGAAGTGTAACAGGTCATCGCGAGGGCGATGAAGGGTTTGCCATCGTTGGTGAGACTATCCACATCATTGGTGAGGAGCAGCCAAGTGGGGGAGCCGCCGTTCTCGCCGGTGTAGGCATATTGCCAGTGATTGCTATGCCCATTGTAGACAACAAGACCAGCGCCAGCGCTCAATGCGCGGATAGCGGCTGTGTTGGCGGCCTGGTTGTCGCTCGTGCGCCAGGGTTCCGCTGGCTCACGCGGCACGGTTTGGTACATGCCGGGTGCATTGGGCGCAGGCAAGGGCTGGCCTTGAGCCCCTGTTTTCACCTTGCGCGTAGGCGCTGAGTCAAAGTAGACGCGGGTACGCAGCGCCCCACTGGGCGAATATGCACTGATTTGGTCAGAGAAACGGCCAAAATCACCAGCGGATCCAAGTTCGCGTTGTTGTTGGCATCTACCGAACGAATATAGTTGTCGGCCAGATAGACCTGTTGCCGCCGCCAGGGTTCATTGCCGCCAGGGGCGGTTTCATAGGACACGATCTTTTCGACTACAGTGGTCAATTCACCCTCATCCCGAACCGGGAAACGGCCTAGCCAAATATCTGCGGCAAACCAGTTGGTGACTTGCTCACGCCCTTGGGCCCTGTTATCGCCGGTGACCGGGTCGTCGCCATTCAGTTGGGCAATACAAGGCTCACAAGGCGCCTCGATGAGGTACGGATCCACATCCGCCATATAGGGTGGGATCAAGTCGCTCAGGCGTTTGCCTTCATAGCCGTAGGGATCGTAGGTGCCGTCACCCACCAGCACCACCGAGAGTTGGCGCTGTGTGTTTTGCCAATCGGTGCGGGCGCGCAGGAAATTGCGGATGGCCGTCGCCGATCGGTAGCCGTAGCCGTACACGTCGAAGATGGCCTGTACATCGACGAACAGGGGAACATAACCCTGGCTCTGGCGGAGGGTGAGCAGTGGCTGCAACTCTTCGGCAAACCACTTAGGGCTGATGTAAATGGCATTGGCCGCGCCCACATCGCCGAAGTTCACCGGCGTGTGGAGCGCCACAACGGGTCTCCCTAGTGCCGCCAACTGAGCCAACACGTAATGGCGAGGGGTAGCGCTGAGCGCCTGGTTGAACCCAGATTCCGTTGCGGGCACAATTGTGGGCTGCAGTGGATCTGTCACATCGTACAACTGCCAGGCGCCGGGCTCATTGACCGCTGCTGGCGAGCCGCCGCTGGCAGGGGCCTGCCGCCAGCACCTGATCGGCGCCGGCGCGGCCGCTCACGGTAGGCAAGAAGATCTTGAAGCTCAAGTTGGCGCCACCGCTGGGCAGATTCGACCAGAGAAAACTCCAAGCGCCGGCAGCCCCCCAGAACTCGGCGCCCTTGCCGCCGAAATCCAACGTGACTGGCCGTTCCCAGGCAACGTGATCCAGCTTGATGCCGGAAGGATGGGTGGAAGGCAGCAAACGCAGCACCACTGCCTGGGTGTCCGCCGTGGTGGTGGTTGACACCAGCCAATTGGGCTGCAAGATGCAGTTGATCATTGGATTCCAGTTGATCACTTGCGTCGCACCGCCGCCAAAATCGAGCCCAAGCCGGTAGCCACCATAGCTCTGATTGCACTGGCTGCCCGGCACAGCAATGAAGGCGGTAAGACCGATGGAATAGGTGGTCGTGCCGCTGACGGCGGGGAGCAGCGAAGAAACTGGCACGGTCACAGCCTTCAGCGCCTCGATGCTGCTCGAAGGTTCCGAGCGCAGGTCGGTGTTGAACCAGTGGTCATTGTCAGGGCCAGCATAGACGGATTCGTACTGTTGGTTGTCGAGCCAACGCCCCTGTTCGTAGGCGGCGCCCGGTGCACCGGCTGGCGCCGCTTCCTGCGCGACGATGCGCAGGGGCGCTGCGCTGTCGAAGGTCAGCCAATAGACGGATGTGGTGTTCCAGCGATCACCTACAGCAGGCACATAGAAGCGGAAGCGATCAGACAGCACCTCGATCGCAACCTGTATGCCCCGATGGGTAAGCCGCAACGCGTTGGGGTTGGCGACACCGCCGACTTCACTAAAGAGAACTTCGTGAATGCCGGCTCGGGAAACCGTTAGTTTGGCTGCGGTCTTGAGCGCATCCGCGTTGACGGGCACATCGACCACCTCCGCAGCAACGGTGCGCTGGCCGGGAGCACTTGCAGCTTTGTTGGCAAAGGGATCCTCTGCCAACACGCTTGCTCCTGGCACCAACGCATCGATGCGGCTGGCAAACATGACGTTGCCATCCTGCACGAAAATAGGGCTCAGCGCGACGACGGCAAAGGCCTGGCCGCGAATCTCGCCTTCCCGCAGCACAAAGACTGGGGCTGTGGGCAGGGCGACAGTCTCCGCTGGTGGCACATTCGGATCCGGTTCCCAGTCCAGTGCGGGTGGCAGTAATGGCGCTGCGGGGGTGATCGTCGTCGCTAAGCGCTGAGCTTCCAACTGTTGGACAGTCACCCGTACACGCTCGCGGCCGGCAAGCGCCAACGGGACGATCTGCATCGGCAACTCGTAGCCGTTGTAGCGAATGACCGGCAGGGTCTCTGCGGCGCCTTTGACCGAGCGCGTGCTGGTCCCGGCATCCCAATGGATAGCAGCGCCAGCGGGCTGTGCGGTGACTGCGACCTGTGGTCCTGTGGCCGGCGCGTCCTGAGCGTGAACTGGAGCCAGCCCACTAGCGAACAGCACAGCAAAAAGCAAACAGGCCTGACTGGTTCGGGAGATGATTCTGGTAAAATGGGCCATCGGTTTTCCTCGCTATCACAACGATGCGCCCAAAAGCCAAATCGTGGGCGACTTCACATGGAACTATTAGAACAATTATTGCACATTCGCGCAGAAACGATCTTTACACTTTGCAGTCAGCTTACTGTCAGCCAGATTACTGGAAGCGATCTTGTATCGGGAACAGCAGGGCTTTTCCTTCGTAATCGGGCTCTGTTGTGTAAGCAACGAAGCAATGAAGGATCGCGGCAGGGGTTGGAACGGGGTGGTAAACTGCACATGGCAGGGAACGCAGCAACGGCATGACAAACAAAATGGGCCAGTTGGCAAGCCAACTGGCCCATTTGTTCAACACGAACGCATCAGCCCTTCTTCTTACGGCTGGTTGCCACCGCTGCAGAGAGCGCAGCAAGCCCCGTGCCAAAGAGGACGACAGTCACTGGCTCAGGAATCGGCACCGGCTTGGGTGTCGGGCGCGGGCCAGGGACAAGGGTCGCGGTCGGGGTTGCTGGCAACTCGGTAGCCGTAGGCACGAGCGTCGGCGTATTGGTTGGCACAAGCGTCGGTGTGTTGGTGGCAGGCGGCGTAGTTGTGGCGGTCGCCAGCGGATCATCACCCTGTGCCAAGACAGTGCCTGCCTGCAGCGTCGGCAGCAGGACTGCACCGACCAATAGTGCAACAGCTACTACAAGGATCCAGCGGAGGGTCAACGTACGCATCATTGGACAATTTCTCCTTATGAACTAGGTTGAGCGATGGCTTGGGCAAAGCAAGATAATTACGATCACAACGATCTCATGCTCGAATGCATGTTCTGCACGATGGAGTTCAAATGAAGCGAAACTTCACGCACCACTATACAACAATTATTGCAAGGTGCAAAATGACAAATCAGAACGATACGTTCGATAGTACCACATTGCAAACCGCTATCGGCAGACCGTATGCTAACCGTATAGCATATGCCAGCGAAACGCCGATCAGGCTACCCGATTTCGTGTACAACCAGCGATGGCGGAAAGCTATGACACCAAGGTACGATGACCTGGTCGATCTGCCGATCTGCACTGCATACAATGACCCTCCGCGGAGGAGACAATGAGAAGAAGCTGCATCGTGAGCAGACAACTTTGCTGGCAGGTCCGCAGGCGAGCAGGCCAGCAGGCTGGAGTCGCCGTCGATTTCTGCTGAACGGCGGACTGGTGGCTGGAGGGACAGCAGCAGTAGCCGGGATGGCTGCGCCGCCGGCAAGCGCCGTTGGAGCAGAAGACCCGCCAGCCATGCGTCATCCCCCGGCACGTCTCAGCGTGACGACGACCATGCCCACGCTGCCTTCACCGGAGATCGTGACTTTGAACCGGATGGCCTTCGGCCCGCGCCCGGATGACCTGGCGGCACTCATGGCCCTGGGCGCCACCAGTGACGCCCGGCTGACGGCCTACATCGACCAGCAGTTGGACCCCGCGGCCATCGCCGACGCTGTGTGCGACGCCAAGCTCGCTGAACGCCAATTCAGAACACTCCAAAAGACGTTGGCGCAATTGTGGGCTGACCACGTGGTGAAAGAGGGCATCGACTGGCAAGAGCGCATCGCCCCGGCGGTCGAAACTCTGGCGGCCACCTTCCTGCCGCGCCGTCTACAGCCGCCGTCAATTACTCGAGGTGCTCGCCGACTTCTGGCACAATCATTTCAATGTCTATGGTTTCGAGTACTGGAGTGCGCCGGTCTGGGTTCATTATGACCGCGATGTGATCCGGGCCAACGTCTTCGGCAATTTTCGGACCATGCTCGGCGCCATGGCGAAAAGCCCGGCCATGCTCTATTACCTGGACAATGTCTCCAATACCAGCGCCGGCCCTAACGAAAACTTCGCCCGGGAACTCTTCGAATTGCATGCCCTGGGCGCCGAAAACTATCTCGGCGTGCGCCGGCGCGACCAGGTGCCGCTGGACGATGCCCAATCGTCCTGTCGGCTATATCGACGAAGATGTCTACGGCGCCACCCGCTCCTTCACCGGCTGGCGCATCGATGAGGAAACCGGGCAGTTCTGGTTCGACGATTCCGGTCCATGACCGCTACGCCAAGATCGTGCTCAACGTGGAGATTCCCAGCTTTTCCGGGCAAAACGATGGCGAGAAGGTGCTGGATTTCTGGCTGAGCACCCGGGGACGGGGCGCTTCATCGCCCGCAAGCTCTGCCGCCGTCTCATCGGCGACAATCCGCCGGAGACGTGTCGTGCAGGCGGCGGCGGCTGTCTTTCACGCCCAGCGCAACGCGCCGGACCAACTCAAACAGGTGGTGCGCACCATCCTGACTTCGGCCGAGTTTCGCACCACCTGGGGTGAGAAAATCAAACGTCCCTTTGAGTATGTCGTCAGCGTGCTGCGCGCCACCAACGCCGATTTTGCCCCCGACGATTGGTTCTACTGGGTCTACGAAAATATGGGGCAGCCCCTCTTCTCCTGGCGCCCGCCCAACGGCTATCCAGATTTCAAGGAAGATCGGTCCAGCACCATGCCCATGCTCCAGCGCTGGCGCATGACCAACTTTCTCATGGATCAGTGGCGTTACGGCGGCGACGGAGAGAATCAGGACGACCTGCGCGTCGATCTCTACAGCCAGACGCCGAGCCGCCATCCGCACGCCGGTGGGACTGGTGGACTTCTGGGCCGATCGCGTCCTCCAACGGGAACTCCCGGCTAGCGAGCGGAGCCAATCGTCGCATTCATGGCCGCCGGGCGCAATCCCACCTACGCTTTGCCTGAGGAAGATGTGGTAGATCGGCTGCGCTTCATGGTCGGGCTCCTCTTGATGGCGCCCTCTTTTCAGTGGCGATAACGGAGGTTTCCAATGTTCAAGACGACACGCCGTGGCTTTCTGGTCGGCTGTTCAGCCGCCATCGCCACCATGACCGGCGGCTTGCGGCTGGCCGCTTTCGGCAGCGCCGCCGATGAGCCAAATCAAGAGATTCTGGTCATTGTCTTCCTGCGCGGCGGGATGGATGGGTTGAACGTGGTCATGCCGCTGGCCGGGGCGGATCGGGGCTTCTATACGGCCAAGCGGCAACGGCTCGCGGTGCCAGCCAGCGGGACCAATGCAGCCTTGCGGCTCTCCGACCAGTTTGGGCTGCATCCCGCCGCCGCGCCCTTGTTCGATCTCTATCAGGCAGGGCATCTGGCCGTCGTCCATGCCGCCGGGCTGACCAGCGACACCCGCAGTCACTTCGACGCCATGCAGTATATGGAACTGGGCACTCCGGGCAGCAAGTCCAGCACCACGGGCTGGCTGACCCGTCATCTGCTATACTGCTGGCAACCTGCCGGCCAACATCATTGCCCCGGCGTTGGCGGTTGGCGAACTGCAGCCGACGTCGCTGCTGGGCAGCCGGGAGAGCATCGGCATGGTCAGCCCGGACAGCTTCGACTTCAACGGGCACTGGTACTACGGCCCGTGGCAGCGCGCTGCGTTGCGAACCATGTACGCAGGGTGATGGCTGGCTTCACCAGGCTGGCATCCAGACGCTCAATGCCATCGACGTGATCGAGTACGCCGATCCGGGCAATTACACGCCCGGCAACGGCGCTGTCTATCCGGGCGGTGGCTTTGGCCAGAATCTGCAGTCGGTGGCACAGATCATCAAAATGCAGTTGGGCTTGCGCATCGCAACAGTGGATCTGGGTGGCTGGGATACGCAC
Organism: uncultured beta proteobacterium; assembly: GCA_963849005.1. Classification (GTDB taxonomy): domain Bacteria; phylum Pseudomonadota; class Gammaproteobacteria; order Burkholderiales; family Usitatibacteraceae; genus CAWKGC01. Next base: position 385,688 of record CAWKGC010000022.1, read on the forward strand.
GAGTGCGCAAGGCAACGGCGGCGGCGGCTACTTTGCCAACCACCTGGGCGAGTTGGCGGCAGGCATGGCCGCCTTCTTCACCGATCTGAGCAATGACAATGGCACCGACCACACCCGTCGCCTCACGCTGGCAGTCATGAGCGAGTTCGGCGCAGCTCGAGGAGAATGCCAGCGCGGGCACCGACCACGGTCATGGCAATGTGATGTTCGTGCTCGGCGGCGCGGTCAACGGTGGGCTCGTCCATGGGACATGGCCGGGTCTCGCCACAGAACAGCTCTACGACCGCCGTGACCTGGCCATCAGCACGGACTATCGCCGGGTGTTGAGCGAGACTCTTGATTCGCCGGCTGGGCAACCCGAAACTGGGGGTGATTTTCCCCGGCTATACGGATTACACCCCCTGGGCATCGTGCAAGGAACCGACCTGCCGCCCGATTACGGCACAGCCGGGCCAACGCCGACGCCAGAGGGCCATCGGGTCTATTTGCCAGCCGTCACACGGTAGGGGCGAGACATTTTCTGCGTGCGATCGTGGGTTTAGACAGCAACTCCGCAAACAATCCATCTTCACAGCCCCGCAGATGTGCCATCTTACCTGCCCTGCTGGTATGATAGAAGTTCGATAACCCAGGTGAGCCGACCATGGCGATCGGCGTTTTGTCTCCGCGACAGACGCTGCAAGGCCTTTTATTGATTTGTTTGATTCGGAGGGAAAGGACTTCTGCATATGGCTATGCAAGACTATTTTGGCGCCAAAGACACCTTTGACACCGGCAGCGGCAAGGCGGTCATTTTCCGGCTGTCAGCGCTTGGAGCGACATGGCTTCAACCTGACCCGCCTGCCCTTCTCCATTCGCATTCTGCTTGGAAGCGGCGCTGCGCCAGGCCGACGGCTTCGAGATCACCAAAGAGGCCATCGAAACCATCGCCAACTGGGGACCCGAGATCGGCAGGCAAGCTGGAGATTCCCTTCAAGCCGGCCCGCGTCGTGCTCCAGGACTTCACCGGCGTGCCCTCGGTGGTGGACCTGGCCGCCTTGCGCAACGCCATGGCGCGCATGGGCGGCGATCCCAAGAAGGTGAATCCCCTGGTGCCGGTGGACCTGGTGGTGGACCACTCGGTGCAGGTGGACCAGTTTGGCAGCGTGCTGGCGCTCTTCTACAACGCCGAGCGAGAATTCGAGCGCAACCGCGAGCGCTACGAGTTCCTCAAGTGGGGCCAGGAGGCCTTCGACAACTTCCGCGTCGTGCCGCCCGCCACCGGCATCGTCCACCAGGTGAACCTGGAATACCTGGCCCAGGTCGTCCAACTGCGCACGGTCAACGGCGACGGCCTGCCCGTGGCCTATCCCGACATCGCTGGTGGGCACCGACAGCCACACGACCATGATCAACGGCCTGGGCGTGCTGGGCTGGGGCGTGGGCGGCATCGAGGCCGAGTCGGTCATGCTGGGCCAGCCCATGTACTTCCTGCTGCCCGAGGTCGTCGGCTTCAAGCTCACCGGCGCGCTGCCGGAAGGCGCCACCGCCACCGACCTGGTGCTCGCGCGTCACCGAGATGCTGCGCAAGAAGGGCGTGGTGGAGAAGTTCGTGGAGTTCTACGGCCCCGGGCTGAGCAAACTGACCCTGGCCGACCGCGCCACCATCGCCAACATGGCGCCCGAATATGGCGCCACCATGGGCTTCTTCCCCGTGGACGAGGAGACCCTGCGCTACCTGGTCGAGCACCGGTCGCAGCGAAGAACTGGTGGAACTGGTCTCCCGCTACACCAAGGAACAGGGCCTCTTCCGCACCGACGCCACGCCCGACCCGGTCTTCAGCGACACGCTGGAGCTGGACATGAGCACGGTCAAGCCTGCCCTGGCCGGCCCCAAGCGCCCCCAGGATCGCATCGACCTGGACGGGATGAAGCAGATGTGGACGACGGCGCTGCCGGCGCCCGTCGGGCCGCGGGGCTTTGCCATCGCGCCGGAGAAACTGGCGACCACAGGTGCCCGTCGACCTACGCCGGCGCGCAACTTCGAGCTGAAACATGGCGACGTGGTCATCGCCGCCATCACCTCCTGCACCAACACCAGCAACCCCAGCGTGATGGTCGGCGCGGGTCTGCTGGCGAAGAAGGCCGTGGAGCGCGGGCTTGGATGTGAAGCCCTGGGTCAAGACGAGCATGGCGCCTGGCTCCAAGGTGGTGACCCGCTATCTGGATGACGGCGGCCTGACCCCCTACCTGGAGGCGCTCAACTTCCACACGGTGGGCTACGGCTGCACCACCTGCATCGGCAACTCCGGCCCGCTGCCCGAACCCATCAGCGCGGCCATCAAGCAGGGCGACCTGGTGGCCGCGGCCGTGTTGTCGGGCAACCGCAACTTCGAGGGCCGCGTCAGCCCCGACGTGCGGGCCAACTTCCTGGCCTCGCCGCCGCTGGTGGTGGCCTATGCCATTGCCGGCACGGTGAACATCGACATGGCGACGGAGCCGCTGGGCTACGATCCCAACGGCAACCCGGTCTTCCTGCGCGATATCTGGCCGAGCCAGGCCGAGGTGCGCAGCACCATGAACCGGGCGCTCAAGCCGGAGATGTTCCGGGAGGAGTACGCCAACGTCTTCACGGGCAACCCCCAGTTCAATGAGGTGAAAGTGGCGGGCGGCGATCTCTTTGCCTGGGACGCCAACAGCACCTACATCAAGGAGCCGCCCTTCTTCACGATCCCCAAAGAGGCGCCGCCCGTGCAGCCCATCCAGGGTGCGCGGGTGCTGGCCATGATGGCCGACAGCACCACCACCGACCACATCAGCCCGGCGGGCGACATCGCCAAGGGCAGCCCGGCGGCCAAGTATCTGGAAGAGCGGGGTGTGCCGCGCTCCGAGTGGAACTCCTACGGCAGCCGCCGGGGCAACCACGAGGTGATGATGCGCGGCACCTACGCCAACATCCGCATCAAGAACCAGATGCTGCCGGGCGTGGAAGGCGGCGTGACCAAGTACATCCCCGGCGATGAGGTGCTGCCCATCTGGGAGGCGGCGGAGAAGTACCAGCAGGACGGCACGCCGCTCATCGTGCTGGCGGGCAAGGAATACGGCACCGGCTCCAGCCGCGACTGGGCGGCCAAGGGCGTGCAACTCCAGGGCGTGCGGGCCGTCATCGCGGAGAGCTTCGAGCGCATCCACCGCTCCAACCTGGTGGGGATGGGCGTCCTGCCCCTGCAATTCCTGCCTGGCGAGAGCGCCAAGAGCCTGGGGCTGACTGGCTACGAAATCTTCGACATCCTGGGGCTGGACGACGCCATGACGCCGCGCCAGCACTACCAGGTGCGCGCGACCAAAGCCGACGGCAGCGTAGTTGCGTTCGAGGTGATGAGCCGGGTGGACACGCCGGTGGAAGTGAACTATTACAAGAACGGCGGCATCCTGCAGACGGTGCTGCGGCGAATGGCGGCGGGGTGATAGCGTGGCGGAGGTGACATGGTGACAGGCAGACCGGAGTGCGCAGCGTGCGCTTTTCTGTGCACAATTCAGTTCGTCGACCCGCGACAGGTGGTCAATGTAGCTCGCCTGTGACATGGAGGCATATGACGCGCCAACGAGTGAGACCAATGCCATGCCCTCGTCGCCTCTCTGCCTTCCTGTACAGCATTCACGGAAGTGCGCTGCACGCGGGACATGCAGCGGTGTCGCTAAGGCTGCGTGAATCCACTCGTATCAAGCCGTGATCCGATCGGCATTGTCTGCTGTGCCAGCCGCTCGCCTGTACTGGTTGGTACAGCCCGACGCGGAGGGTATAGTCGCCGGGCGCCAACGGTCGCGGGCAACACCAGAGTGTAGCTCCTCCTCAACCCGTTCCCCAGCCTCCCAAGCTGAAGTCGGATAGAACTCGCCGCCCAGGGCGCGGTCACTTTGGGCGACCACCGCGCCGTCAGGTCCCACGAGATGTACGAAAACCGTGTAATCCGCGCTCGACCGGCGTCAGCAGCCTGCCAGACCAGGCGCAAGTTCAGCGGCGCACCTGGCGTCAGCGTCGCGGGCAGGGCATCATGGCCCACGAGCGCAAGACCGTCTTGCCAGGCCGCGTCGACTGGCACCGCAGGCGCGGCTGGCGGCTCGCCAATCGTGAACCAGTCCAGCGCCAGCGGCTCGCCCACTGGCTGGCTGGTCTCTACGTCATAGACGACCAGCTCCAGCCGATACCGGCCGGACGCCAGATCCGCCGGCAGGGACAAGACTCTTGGGATCGGGCAGCGGCGTGGCAAAGAAGAGATTGGTCGGCAGAATGCCGCCGCGCCGGGGGGCCATCGGCCTGGGCAACTCGGCTCCCGTCCTCCGCAACGACCCGCAGCGAGGTGTTGAGCTGGCGGTCGATGGGCTCGGCGCCCTGCCAGACCAGGTTCACGGCCAGCTCCTGGCCCGGCGCAGCCGGCGTGCGCTGCCAGCGCGTCAAGGCCAGGGGCCCAAAACGGGCAGGCGGGTCGAGCGTCAACGTCCACCGTATAGTTTGGCTGCGGGCGCAAGCCTGTGGCCAGCAGCGCCAGGACGCCCCGCTCTTCGTAGACGCTGTCGAAGTTCTCGATCACCGTGCGCAGGAAGTCGGCGTCGTAGCGGGTGGCCAGGCGGAAGCCGTCGGTGATGAGCCAGACCCGGGGCGCAGCCTGGAGCACGGTGCGCAGTTCCCCGGCGTCTTTGAGCAACCTGGCCCCCGACCAGCGGTCCACCAGCACCCCAGCTTTGGGCACGACGAATTCCTCATACATGACCTGGGCGGCATAGTAGTCGCAGGGGCCAAGCACCAGGGCGCAGGCGGGCGGTTGGGGCGACATGGTGACATCGCCGGGCTGGCGCTGGGCGGCGACGTAGGCGAGCACACGGTCGTAGCCCTCCACCTGGCGGGTGAGCACGGCCTGAGCTGGCTGCCAGAGCGGCAGGACGAAGAGCAGACCCAACGCCACGGTGACGGCCATACGCACCACAGGACGCTGGAAACGGTCCGCCAGCCAGACGGCGCCAGCCGCGCCGGTCAACAGCAGACAGGGCTGGACGAAAAACAGATAGCGGGCATCGCGCCACTGGCCGCCCACCAGCGTCAGGATGAAACCGAGGACAAAAATAAACTGCAAGGCGAAAAAGAGCGTCGCCTGGTGAAATGCGTCCAGATTCCAGCAGCCGCCAGCGCCTGCGGGCAAGGGCGACCAGCGCTGCGCCGACGGCCAGGAGCGCGCCCAACGTCCATGGCAGCCGTGCCGGCGCGATGAAGAGCTCGGCGTAGGCGGCCCAGGCCGTGGGCAGGTCGAAGATCAGGCCGACATAGGGACGTTCCGCCTGGATCGTCTCGAAGAAGCCGGGCTGGCCGACGATCTCGATGGCGTAGCGCACGGCCATGGCGCCCAGGCAAACCAGGTGGGCGATGAGCACCGGCGGTTGGCGCAGGTAGCGCCAGCCGCGCCAGAGCAGCGTCGCCAGCAGGATGGGCGGGTAGAGGAGGATGGTCTGTTCTTGGGAGAAGAGGGCCAGGGTGAAGAGAGCGGCAAAGAGAGCGTAGAGGCGTGGGGATGGTTTGTCATTGACAATTGACAATTGACTATTAACAATTAACAATTCTGAATTGTCAATTGTTAATTGTTGATTGTTAATTGTTAATTTGGGGCCCTGGGCCGCATGGCAACATAGGCAACCCACAAGCATAAGCAAGACCAAAAACTGCAATTGCGCGTAAAAGCGGGCGCGGCTGCTCCAGATGATGGCCTCGGGCAGGAGCGCCAGGCCCAGGGCGGCCAGCCAGCCGACCCGCCCATTCCAGCCCCGGCGCCCGACCCACCAGATGCTCCCGATGGTGGCGAGGCCGAAGCAGACGCTGAGCAGCCGGCCCGTCGTGTAGCTGAGCCCGCCGAACGCGGCGACGGCGGCAGTCAGATAGGAGGCCAGCAGGCCACGCGTGTAGAGCACCCCGCTGGGCATGAGCGGCGCGCCGGTGGCCAGCACTCGTTTGGCGGCCCACAGGGTGGTGAACTCATCTACGTAGAGGCTGATGGTCTGGACATACTGCCAGCGCAGCCAGAAGGCGAGCGCCAAGACCAGCGCCAGGCCGAGGCCAGCCCCAAGCAGGCTCCTTTGTGAAACGAAGGCGCGTCACGTTTACACACGCTCCCAGGCAAGGGCGCATTGTCGGCGGCCAACCAGCGCGCTCATGGTCGACAGGCGCGCCAGTATGGGGCGGATCAGGCGATTGATCAACACGAGGGCGGCGGCGTGGAGGCTGCCCAATATGGCGGTTGCCACAATGAAAGGTAGGGTCAGGCCGACGCACAAATGAGATCGCTGGCCAGGCGGCAGCAATACAACCATGGGCGCCAGTATATGCGCAAAGATAGAGGGTGGTCAATTCTACCGCTCAGAACGCAAGCGACAAAATCAGCCATGAGAATTGACAGTTGTCGATTGTAGATGCGACAATGATCGCTATGATCACGATCAGCGACATGCGCGACCGGGGAAATCGGCGCCTTGATCAATTGGGCAGCGTGGCAGTCTGCTCGCTCCAGCAAATCATTGCGACTTCGGGTGAGAGGCTTGACTGAGCTTGCTCCTTCGGCTGGAACGGCTCCAGCACCAGTCAAACCTGTCGTTGTGTGGTTGCGGCGTTTGGCCCCACTCGCTGTTGTGCTCGCTTGTGGCGGCCGTTTTTCGTCTCTATCTGCTGGACAGCCTGCCGCCGGGGCTCTACTACGATGAAGCCTTCAACGGGGCCGACGTCCGCTCAATCCTGAGCGGCGAGAGTCTTCCCCTCTTCTTGGCCGGCAACTACGGCCGTGAGCCCCTGTTCATCTATCTGCAGGCGTTGTCGTGGCGGCGCTTGGGTATTCTGCCTATGCCTTGCGGCTGACGTCGGCGCTCGATTGGCATTGTGACGGTAGGCGTCGTCTATTGGGGCGCCATGGAATCTCTGGCAGGTTTCTGCCCAGGCAAGGTCAGGCAGCCGACCCAAGCGACCTGCGCAGCGAGTCCAGATCGGCTGCAGTGGGTGGCCTTCGTGGCCGCCGCCGGGCTGGCCGTGTTGTACTGGCATGTCAGCGTGAGTCGCATAGGGTTGCGCGCGATCTTGCTGCCGCCGGTCAGCATCCTGGCCATGGTGTTTTTCTGGCGCGGTTGGTGCACTGAGCGCCGGCGCGACTTTCTCTGGGCCGGGTTTTGGTTTGGGCTGGCCATGTACACCTATTCGGCCGCCCGCTTTCTGCCGGTGGTGCTGGCCCTGTTTATCGCCGTCGAATGGTTGCTCTGGGGGGTGCGCCGGCTGCAGCGGCAAACCAGGCGGGCAGCTTGCGCCTGCGTGGTTTGCTGTGGATGGTCGGCGGCCGGGACCCTGGTCATTCTGCCGCTGCTGGTGACCTTGGCGCTGCAACCCGGACCTGTCACGCCTGCGGCTGGCGGGGGTGTCGGTCTTTACGGCGCCGGATGACGGCGTGTTGCCCAAAGATGCCTGGGGACGCCTGGTCTTCACGGTGATCTGCACCCTGGCCAGCTTCTATACGAGCTGGCGACTTCAACCCGCGCCATAATCTGCCCTATCGTCCCGTGCACGATCCGTTGCTTGGCAATCCTCTTTACCGTGGGCTGGGTCGGCGCCTGGTGGCAGATCCGGCAGGCGCGCCATCGGCTGCTTCTGTATCTGGTTTGCCGTCATGGCTGCTGCCCGTCGTGTTGAGCGTTCCGGTGCCACACGCTTTGCGTGGGATTGGCATGCTGCCGCCGCTCGTGTTGTTCTACGGTGTGGCCGCCGACACGATCTGGCGGCTGCTGCGCAGCGCCCGCGCTGCGCTTGGTCGGTGGCGTGCTGGTGGTGGCGGTGCTGATTTTCAGCGCAGTGAGCACCGCCCGGGACTACTTTGGCGCGTGGGCGCGCCACCCGGAATTGGGCATCGCCTTCGATCAGGACCTGCAGGCCGCGGCCACCTATGTGCAGCAGCATTGGCCGAAGTGAAGGCCGGCAAGCCCATTGTTCTGACCCGCCGTCTGTTCCTGTCGCCGCAGATGCGGTTTGCCGTCGGCGACTTGCCCTGGCAGCCAGCCGACAGGACAGTCGTATACCGGTAGCCGGGGAAGACGCGAGTATCTGGCCGAGAACGACGCCGATCCGAACCAGGCAGCCTTTTTGTTCCATGCTGCCGATGGGGAGGTCATGGTGACGCTGCTCGAAGAACTCCCCCCGTGGCTGGCGCACCGGACGAAGTGCTGCGTTTCGCCGCTGCAGCGACCGGCGTGGTCGACGGTCAGCATTCACAATCGACCGAAAACCTGACCGTGACCGGCCCATACGATTCGCTATCCGATGGAAGCCCAGTTTGCCAATGGCCTGCGCTTTCTTGGCTACGACATGCGCCCGCTGGGCGATGACGCGCCCCTGGCGCCGAGCGACTACGAACTCATCACCTACTGGGAGAAGACTGCCAGGCGCCGGGCCACTCAACGAAGGGCTGGCCTATCTGTTTACCCACCTGGTCTACCCGACCGGCCAGTCCCAGCGCAATGGTCCGCTGGGCCGTTCCCCGGTGACCCTGCCGCTTTATCCGATTTCACTTTGGCGCCCGGGCGAAGTGATCGATGATCGGCGCCTGATCTCGGTGCCGCCAGACGCCAAGCGGCAAGGCATTTTTTGAGATCGGTCTGTTCAATCCGCTCCTCGGCGCAGGGCTCGAACGGGTCTCGATCTGGACGATCAGGGCAACGCCGTTGCCGACCAAATCCAGTTTGGCGTTGTGCCGCTGCGCATGGAGACGCCCCAGCAGGATTTGAGCCACCTCGAGCCGCTGGGCGCGGTGTTTGAACAGCGGGCGCGCTCGAAGGCTGGCAAGCAGACTTTGACCCCACGCAGCCTGACGTGCTGCACGTGAACTTGGGCTGGCGTGCGCTGGAGCGGATGCCTACGGACTACACGGTCTTTATTCACCTGCTGGACAGCGCCGGCAACATTCTGGCCCAGGCCGATCTGCCGCCTGGAGGGCAGGAAAACCCGACCACACGGTGGTTGCCTGACGAGACCGTGCTCACCACAGCCCAATTGACTTTGCCGCCCGGCGCACGCGAACAGGCGCAGGCGCTGCGGATTGGGCTTTATGAGCCGGTCAGTGGTCGCCAGTTGGCGATCACGACGCACGGCTAGTGCAGCGGCCAAGCCGGGCGACACCTACGTCCTCGTGCCCCTTGCCGAGCCTGGTGCAGCCGTGAGTGCTCTGTCGGTAGGGTTCTGAGCCATGCAATCGATCAAGTTGGAGCATCTTACACGGCTTTGGCGTGACCCGCGCCGCTTGCGCTGGCTGCTCATGGCAGCCATCCCGCTTGTTGTCGATCCCAGCCTGGTGGCCGCTGACCACTGCCGGCTTCCCCAAGACCCACGACGCATCCGTTCATTTGATGCGCTTGTTCCTGGTGGATGAGCAATTGCAGCGGGCGCCTGGTTTCCCCGGTGGCTGCCCGACCTGTTTCTCGGCTATGGCTATCCGGTTCTGAATTTCTACGCGCCGTCTATCTACTACGTGGCCGAGCTGTTGCAGGGCTTTGGCATCGACTTTCTGCCCGCATTTGCCATCATGGTTGCCCTGGCCGTCATGGTGGCTGGCTGGGGCATGTACCTGTTGGCGGCCAGCATCTTTGCGAACAAAGCTGACCGGCGCGGGGAATGGGCGGGGCTGGCGGCTGCCGTCGCTTACATGTACGCGCCCTACTTGCTCGTCAATGCCTACACCCGCGGCGCCCTGGCCGAGTTGATGGCCCAGGCGCTGTTGCCCTTTGTCTTTTGGGCAACCTACCGCACCATGGTCGCCCAGCGGCCGCTGCGCTATGCGGTGATCATGACGCTGACGATCGCGGCGCTTGGCGCTGACCCACAACATCACACTGCTTTTTTTGCCGGCCCTGTTGATCACCTATGTGCTCGTCATTGCCTGGCAGCAGCAGCGGCAGTCCGGGCTGCGGAAGGAACGGTTGCTCTGGATTGTCGGTGCAGGCGCTGCGGCCATGGTGATCACCGCGTTTTTCTGGCTGCCCGTACTGTTGGAGCGCCAGGTATCTTGGCCCATCCACGTTCGACATTGGGAAGGAACTGTCGATCCACATCTGGTCATCATGGCGCAAATTCCTGGAGACCAACTGGCCGTATGACCATCAGCGGAGCGACATTCCGTTTCGCCTCGGCCTTGCCCAATTCGCTTTGGGCATGGTCGGCCTGGTGGTCACGGGGCGGCGCAGCCCGTTATGGTGGTACTGGGTCGTCTGGGGCGCAATCTGCATTCTTGGGGATCACGCCACTGGCAGTTCCCTTGTGGAAAACATCCTCCTATCTGCAGCTTGCCCAATTCCCATGGCGGCTGTTGACCGTCATCTGCCTCTCCTTTGCCATCGTGACCGGTGGGATTGTGACCGCTTTCAACCGGCGCTGGCTGCAAATCGGGACAGCGGCGGCGATCGTCGGTCATCATGATCGTGGGCAACCTCCCCCACCGCGACCCGTACAACGGCTCCGTCTATGCGGATGTAGAGGTGAACCCTGCCGTCATCGCCCGCTACGAGAGCGTGCGCGGCGCGTTCGGCGCCGGCTGGCATCGGGAGTTTCTGCCCCGTTGGGCTGAAGCCATTCGACGAAGAGTACACCAGCTATCCTGACGACGCCGCCCCGGAGATGCAGGTGCGGCTGGTGGACGTCGCCCCCACGGCCATCACGGTCGCGACCGACAGTCCGGTCGGTGGTGCATTGCGGCTCAATCAGTTCTACTTCCCAGGCTGGGAAGCGCAGTTGGATGGTGTACAGCAGCTTGCGGTGGAGCCATCGACGAATCGGGGCGTGGTGACAGTCCAGGTGCCTGCCGGCGCTCATACCGTGCGTTTTGCCTGGGGCGAATCGACCGTCCAGCGGGTGGCCGAATGGATTACGATCCTTGGCCTCCTGGGCATTGCAGTTGCACTGTGGCTGCGCCGGCTGCGTTGGCTGGCAGGCGCAGCGCTGGTGGCTGGTGTGGTTGCCGCCGTGATCCTGCTCAAAACGCCGACCGCAGCGAGCACGCCTTTTGTGGCCGCCGACGTGGAAGTGGCGCCCGGTCTGCGCCTGCTTGGCTATCGCGTCGAACAGAGCGCAGGGGGACGCCAGCTCATCGTCACGCCCGTATTGGCACAGTCACGGCGCCGCTCCCGGACATGCGCCTCCGGTGGAGCCTTCTGGATGAAGCAGGCCAGGAGCAAAGCTCAGCGGAGACGACGGCCTACTACGACGCATTGCCTTTCCCAACCCTGGCGCCTGGCTCCATCGTCCGCGACGGTTATCGGCTGGAATTGCCCTGGAGCCAACCCGCCCGCAGCTACACGCTGCAGGTCCACCCATTTGGGGACGATGGGGAGGTGGCGGCGGCCACAACGGTGGGCAGCGTCGATGTCGAGCCAACCCCCAATATCACGCCGCTCCATCTGCTCCTCACCGATCTCCAAAGCGGCGATCAGGCCTGGTTGGATGGCTACACGCTCACGATCAATGGCGCGCCAGTGACTCCGCCAGCAGATGGGTCGCCGGCAAACCCGCCGGTGGTGCGGCCTGGCGACGAAGTGAGCTATGTGCTCTACTGGCGTGCCAATGGGCAGATGTCAGAAGACTACCACAGCTTTATGCACGTGGTGGATACGCAGCGGCAGACGCTTGTTTCGCTGGACAAAGTGCCAGGCACCGAAATCTCACGCCCGATCCTGTGGGACAGCTTTCATACGGAGCGAGACACCTTTGCTTTCCACGGCCCCGACAACGCCGTCGGTGGTTTATACTATCCACGGATTGGGTTGTATGATTTCAGCGACCTGGATCGATTTCAGATCCAGAGCCAGGATGGGGTTGAGATCGGGGATGGCTTCGACATGCCGCCGCTGAAGATCGTGAACTCCGTGCAAGCTCGCCCACAGAAAAAATGACGGCTCACTACGGCGATTTTGCCGAGTTGTTGGGCTACGACCTGCTCACGCCAGGAGAAACCTTGCACCCCGGCGATGCGCTGACGTTGACCGTCTATTATCGCAGCACAGCGCCGACGCCTGTCGACTACACCCAGTTCTTCCAATTGTACGCTCCAGGGTTGGGGATGGCCGCGCAACTGGACCAACCGCCGTTGGCTGGCGGCAATCCGACTTCCACCTGGACGAACGGGGAAGTCATCGCCGACCGGGTCGTGCTGAAGGTGCAACCAGATGCCGCGTCGGGACTCTATACGCTCAACACCGGCTTCTACAATCCCAACGAAGGCGGTGCGCGGATAGGTGTGAGCATGGCCGACGGGACACGGTATGCAGACGATCAAGTGCCGTTGTTTCAGGTGCAAATTGAACCAGCGCAAAGGTAAGGTGGTGGACCTTTATGCCGGACATCGATGAGGGCCGGAGTGCAAATCCGTCAGTGCGCAAGACAGGTGGGCCGGGGTTAGCAGCGGTCAGGCTGCTGGCCATCGTGCTGTCGGTTCTCGCGATGACTGTCGCTTGGCTATTTCTATTGAACTGGGCCAATTTCGCCTCGCCGCCACAACAGGTTGCCCATGCTCAGGAGCATGTTGTTGGGGTCACGTCCCCATTGGCGCCCCCGGTAAGGGAACTGACCAATGACGTGACCGTAGTCATTACAGCCCAACAACTCTTCACAGCGTACCTGCCGCTGCTGTACAAACCCATGGTATTGTATCTGCCCCTGCTCGAGGTAACGTCCGGCTTTGTCACTGAAACGCCGGCTGATGGTGCCCAGAACCAGAGTCCGAATACCTTCCTGGCGTGGCGCTGGGAACATCAGGATGCAGGACAGGCGCGCTACACGCTGTTTTTGGAAGAAAACGACCCAAACCCGGACGCTATCGTAGCCCAAAATCTGGTGCGCACCCTGTTTGCGCCTGCCCCCCTGGCGCTGAACTCGACCTACTACTGGCAAGTGGAGACGTTGGATGCCCAGGGGCGACTGGTGCGCGGGCCGGTTTGGAGCTTTCGCACCGAAGGTATGGTCGCGTCGCCACAGGTTGGCGTCATGGTGCCAGTGCCGGCCGGCGAATTTCTCATGGGCTGCGACCTTGCCAACAGAGGGAGGTACAACTGCGAAGCGCGAGAATTCCCACTGCACCATGTCTGGCTCGACGCGTATGAAATCGACAAGTACGAAGTAACGAATGGTGAATACCGTGCCTGTGTCAGTGCCGGCGTTTGCCGGCGGCCGCTCAAGTTCAGTTCGAACCAGCACGCCAACTATTACGCAAATCCGGCCTTTCGGGACTATCCTGTGCTCTATGTATCCTGGTGGAATGCGCAAGACTATTGTGGTTGGGCGGGCAAGCGGCTGCCAACGGAGGCCGAATGGGAAAAGGCAGCGCGCGGTCCCGTCGACACCCGTATCTTTCCCTGGGGCAATCAATTTACGCCAGATTGCACCCATGCCAACCGTGCCGCAGACTTGAGCTATGGGGCCATCTGTACTGAAGACACAACCAGGGTGGGTTCATTCCCGCTGGGATCCAGCCCCTACGGCGCCTTGGACATGAGCGGCAACGTCTTTGAATGGGTGACTGACTACTTCAACCAGACCTACTATCAGCGTTCACCGTACCGTAATCCGGTCAACACTGTGCTGTGGCCTGAGTTGTTGTTTGTCATTCGCGGCGGCAGTTATCGGGACAATATGCAGTATCTGCGTACATCGCATCGGCACTTTGGTCACTGGGGGCCGACGAACCCGAACGAGGACGTGCCCTATTATCGCAGCAGCCGGCTCGGCTTTCGGTGTGCACGTTCGTTGCCAACCCCCTAGAACAAAAGGATAATGGATGCTCTTGTTGGCAAAACGACGCAATCTGATTCTCTTTGGCCTGGTGTTTGTGGCGGCGCACTGCCGCCTTATGGCTGCCGGCGCCCGCTGGCGTCGCAGGAGCGGCTGCCTTGGTGCTGACAGGTCTGCTGCCCGGCGTACTGTTGGTGGAAGCCCTGGTGGGGCAAGGCGCCTCACGGCCTGACTGGTGGGAGCGCTGTCTCTATTCCACGGCGGCGGCCTATACGATCATGGTCGCGGGAGCCTTGCTGCTCTCCTACCTGCCGGGCGGCCCCACCCAGTGGCAGACGGTGCTCGCCTTCGACGTTGTGACGGTGGGGCTGCTGGCCTGGGTGCTCTGGCGCGGCCGGCGGGCGCAGCCGGGGGCGCCCGCATGGTCATTCGACGCGGATTGGCGCTGGGTTGCCGCAGGTGCGGCGGTGCTGCTGGTGGTCGGTGCGCTGTTGCGCTTCACGAATTTGGGCTACACCGACTTTCAGGGCGATGAAGCGCGCGCCGCCTTGCGCGCCGCTGCCGTGCTTCAGGGCTACGAGGATGTGCTCCTGCTCCACAAGAAGGGCCCCACCGAGATCCTGCTGCCTACCCTGATCTACAGCGCAACCGGCCATCTGAACGAAACGACAGCCCGTTTGCCCTTTGCCCTGGCCAATGTGGTGGCGCTCTTTGCCGTCTGGCTGTTGGGCTGGCGGCTCTTCAACCCCGTGGCCGGCTGGATTGCCGCGCTGTTTTTTGCCCTGGACGGCTATTTCATCGGCTTTGCGCGCATCGTCCAGTACCAGAGCATCGTCTTCTTGATGTCCATCCTGGTGCTGCTGCTCCTCTATCGGCTGGTGCGCCAGCCACGCGCGCTGGCCGGCTACCTCACCCTGGCGGCGCTCTTTTTGGCAACCGGGCTGCTCTCCCACTACGAGGGTGCGCTGGTGGCGCTGCCGGCTGCCCTGCTTTGGGGCTGGCTTTGCTGGCGCGAGCGCGCCCAGTGGCGGGCGTTGCTCGGCGCCACGGCTGTGGCCGCAGTGGCCGGGGGCGCGCTGCTGGCCAGTTTCTATGTCCCCTATGTGCTCAACCCGCGCTTTGCTGCCACCTACTACTACCTGACCGATCGCCGCATCGGCGGCAGCCCGCCCTACAACAACCTGGCGGACATCTTCATCCGCACCACGCTCTACAACACCACCTATGCCGTGGCGCTGGCCATCGGCGCTGTGGTGGCTGGCATGATGCGCGCTTTCTGGCGCGGTCTGCGCCGGCCGCTGGCGATTGGGGTCAGCGTTGTGACAGTGCTGGTTGTCGGCGCCACCATCGTCAATCCCCAGTGGCTCCAGTTAGGCGAGCGCGACTTCATCTTTCTGCCCTTCCTGCTCCTGTTGGGTCTGGTCATCTGCATGCCCAAACTCACCATGGAGGAGCGCATCCTCTGGGTCTGGTTCACGGCCGTCATGCTCCTGGCGATCTTCTTCACCGAGAAACCGCGCACCCACGTCTACACCTTCTTCATGCCCTGGTATTTGCTCGTGGGGCAGATCCTGGCGCTGGGGTGGCGGGCGCTGGCCCAACGTACGGGGGAGCGCACGGGGACTAGCCCTTGGCATTGGCGCAGCGGGGGTGGCGGTGACGGCCTTTGGCTACTATGCCTTCCAATACATGGCCAGCTCCCAAGAAGTGCTGCTCAACTATGCCACGCTGCGGCCGCCGGGCTACTGGGTCGCCTACGACGAGCCGGACGACAAGGCGCGCTTCGGCTTTCCCCTCAACAACGGCTGGAAGGTCGTGGGCGCGCTCTACGCCGATGGCGTGCTGCAAGGCGACTTCGACTCCTCCGAAAAAGAGGCCTGGGTGCCAGCCTGGTATACCCGCGGCGTAGATCGCTGCACCCGTGACGCCCAGTGGTATTTCCAGATCGAGAACCTGGAGCCATTCACGCGCAGCGACCGCCGCAAGATGGAGGAGTACCTGCGCCAGGGCTTCGTGAAGTCGGGCTCGGGTGCAGGTCGACGGGCGGGACAAGATGATCATCTACCAGCGCACGGGCGAACAGCGTGAGAATCCAGCCGGCGACCCGGTGGAGGGGCTGCCCATCTATCACCTGGAGGACTACGCCGACCGCTTCGACGCGCTGGCCACTTCAGACCTCCCGCTCACCTATCCGGCGGTAGATCCTCCCATCGGCAACCCGCTCCACGTCAACTTCGACAACCGCATCTGGCTGGAAGGCTACGACATCGACTATCCCCAGCCCCTGCGCCCAGGCGACATGATCCGCCTGACCCTTTACTGGCGCGCCCAGGGGCCAATGGAGCAAAGCTACAAGGTCTTCAACCAGCTCTATGCCAACGACGGTCCCATGCAGGCCCAGCGCGACGGCTATCCCGTCTGCGAGGATCGCACCACCGACGAATGGGATCCAGGAGAACTCATCACCGACGTCTACAACATCCCGGTCAAAGCCGAGGCGGTGGATGGGCTTTATCCGCTTTACACCGGCTTCTATCTGGAAGAGACGGGCGACCGCCTTTCCGTCTTGGATGAGGCCGGCAACCCGGTCGGCAGCCAATGGCATGTGACCGACATTCGGATTGGGGAAGAATAGGTGCACAGCGTGGTGCGTGGTGCGTGCTTCCGTAGTATGCAAGGCTGCTAGTCAGTGCAATGGCGCAAAAAGATGAACCAACGTACCAAGACTGCCTTGATCATGCTGTTGCTCTTTATTGCCAGTTGGCTGCCGCGCGTGCTGGCGCTCGACACCTTTGTGACCACCGATGAGCGCAAATGGCTGGCGCGTTCGGCCAACTTTACCCTGGCGCTCACCCACGGCGACTTTGCCAACACCTTCCAGCGCGAACATCCGGGCGTCACGGTGATGTGGGCGGGGACGCTGGGGATCCTGACCCATTTCCCCACCTATCCCCAAGAGGCGCCCGGCTATTTCGGCTGGAGCGATGAGGAGATCGAGCGCCTGGTTGCAGGCCAATACCAGCCACACGCCATTGGAATTGCTGGCGGCCGGGCGCTGGTGGGTCGTGCTGGGCGTGTCGCTGCTCATCGCCGTGGCCTTTTTGCCCTTGCGCCGGTTGCTGGGGGACCTGGCTGCCGCCCTGGCCGTGCTGTTTGTGGCCTGGATGCCCTGGGCCGTGGCCCTTTCGCGCCAGTTGCATCCCGACGGCTACGTCTCCAGCCTCATCTTTGTGGCGCTGGTCTTCTTTCTGGGCTGGCTCTACGGCGGCCGCAACAGGAGCGACCTGATCGTCTCGGGCGTAATCATGGGGCTGGCCTGGTTGACCAAGACGCCAGCGGCCTTTCTGGTGCCAGTGGGCGCCATCTTGATCGGCATGGAAGGCTTCCGCCAACGGCGTGCTCGCCGCAAGACGCCACCAGAGACGGGCGCAGACGGGTTCTCCTTGGCGGTCGCTGCTGATCGGGTATGTGCTGTGGGGCGTCGTCGCCACCGCCACCTTTGTGCTTCTTGTGGCCGTCCATGTGGGTGAATCCCATCGGCACGTTCCTGCGCATGGCCAATGAGATGGAAGCATATGTGGGCGGCCACGTAAATGCCAACTATTTCATGGGCCAGATCACGGACGACCCTGGGCCTGTTGCTCTATCCGCTTGCCTATCTCTTCCGCAGCACGCCGGCCACGTTGCTTGGCCTGGTCGTCGCCGCAGTGGCAGCCTGGCGGCGCAAGCGACCCTTCGACCAGCCGACAGTGCGTCGCACGGCGCTGGCGCTCGTGATCTTCGCCCTGCTGTTCGTGGCCTTTATGGAAATCCCGGCCAAGAAGTTCGACCGGTACATCCTGCCCGCGTTTCTGGCGTTGGACGTGGTGGCAGCTTTGGGCTGGGTGGCGCTGGGGTGGGGTGTGGCTGCGTGGTTTGCACGCCGGGGGCTGCCCTATGCCCAGCGTCACGCGCCACGGGTGGCCGGAGCGGTCATGGTGGGCGGGCTGCTGTTGCTCCATGCCCTCTTCACAGGGCTGAACTATCCCTATTACTTGACCTACTTCAACCCGCTGCTGGGGGGCGGTCGCATGGCCCCGTCGGTGCTCATTATCGGCTGGGGCGAGGGACTGGACCAGGCCGCCGCCTGGCTCAACCAGCAGCCGGACGCCGCCGAGCAGCGCGTGGCTGCCTGGTATGCCGACGGGCCGGTTTCCTATTTGCTGGACGGGACTGCGGTCTCCATCGGCTCCGGTTCGCCCGCGAGCTGGCTCAACACCGACTACGCCGTGCTCTACATCAACCAGATTCAGCGCCAGATTCCCTCGGCAGAGGTGGTGGACTTCTTCCTGGCCCAGACGCCGGTCTACACCATGACCTTTGGCGGCTTGGATCTGGCGCGGGTCTACGACCTGCGCGCCATGCCCTTCCCGCCCTTTACCCGGCTCAACACAGCCAGCAGCGCCGACTTTGGCGGCGCGATCCGGTTGCTGGCCTACGAGCAGGACAAGCCGACCGTTGCCCCAGGTGAGCCGCTCCAGGCGACGCTCTACCTGGTCGCGCGCGCGCCCATGACGGTGGACTACAACCTCCTGCTCCGCCTCATCGCTGCGGACGGCAAAGAGCTTTGGCGAGCCGAGGGCTGGCCTTGGGGCGCACCCACCAGTGCCTGGCCGCTGCGCGAGGTGCGGCCCGACGGCCATACGGTGCAGATTCCCGCCGACGCGCCGCCTGGCCTGTACAAGCTGATCGCGTCCATCTATGACCCCGCGACCTTCGATCCCCTGCCCGTGCAGGATATGCAAAGCGGCGCGTTGCTCGACGCCAACCAGCGGGATGTGGCACTGCTCCAGGTGGGACCGCCAGTCGCCGCCGCCCTGACCTTTGCGCAACCCTGGCGCCTGGGCGATGCGTTTGCCCTGCGTGGGGCCACCTTGCCGCCCTACGACTACCGCGGGCAGCGATCTGCCACTGACCCTGGAATGGGAGAGCCTGGCTGCCACCCCGACCGACTACACCGTGTTCGTCCACGTCGTGGGCGCTGACGGCAATGTGGTCGCCCAGCAGGACCGTCCACCGGCCAACGGCTTTGCACCGACCCACCTCTGGACACCGGGCCTGCGGGTGCCGGACGACTACGCGATCCCGCTGCCACCAGAACTGACCCCAGGCCGCTACGAGATCCGAGCAGGACTCTACACCGGCGACGGTGGCCGGTTGCCCGTGACGCAGGGTGAGCAGCCAGCGGGCGACTACGCGGTAGTCGGCCAGGTCGAGGTTCGGTAGCAGGGAGAGCAGGGTGGGAGCAGGTGCAGAGCCAAACGAAGAGCTGAGCCAGGCGACCGTGCCTGCCACGCCGCCGCCCCGTTCCCCGCGCAGGTGGGGTCTGTTCCTGGCCAGCGCGCTCTTTTTGGGGCTGCTCCTGGCCATTCTGTTCGCCCGGACCATGGACTTGCGCTTCAACCATGACGAACACCAGTTTATCGCCTCCGGCGTGCTGTTGGCGCAAGCGGGGTTGCTGCCTTACCGCGACTACCCTCACTTTCACATGCCCAATCTGGTCTTTGTCAACGCGCTCCTCTTTCGCCTGACCGACTATTATCTGTTGGCCGCGCGCACGCTCTCGGTGCTGAGCGGCTGGCTGCTGCTCGTGGCTCTCTATTTCACTGCGCTGCGCCTCTTTCGCAATACCGCCAACCGGGCCCGCTTTCTCATCGGCGCCGGCATGGTGCTGCTGCTGGGGGCGTCGCCCATGTTGGTCTACACCAGCGGGCGCGCCTGGAACCATGATCTGCCGGCTGTGCTCAGCATGGCGGCGTTTCTGCTCCTTGTCTATGGCTTGAAGCGACCGCCCAGTTTGCTCTGGCTGGCGTCTGAGTGGCTTTCTGGCCGGCTTCGCTGCCTCCACCCGGCTGACAGCGATCTTGCTGGCTGCGCCCCTCTTTTTGGCCATCTGGCTCTGGCCCAATCAGGCGTCCCTGCGTCAGCGCCTGTGGGGTGGGCTGGCCTTTGTCGCCGGCGTGCTGTTGGCGAGCTTGCCGGCAATCTATTTTTTGGTCTTCGACCGCGACAAATTCCTCTTTGGGAATCTGGAATATGCCTGGCTGAACACCCAGTATCGGGCCACCGAAGGCTATGCATTGCGCATGACCCTGCCCGACAAGCTGGTCTATTTCGGTTTCGATGTGCTGCTCAAGCGGCCGGGCAATCTGCTGGTGGCGCTGGCCTATCTGCTCTTGGGGTTGCCCTTGCTGAAGCGTGGCGCGCCTGGGCGCGCGGAGCTGCTGCTGATTGGGGGTCTGCTCGCTGCAGCCGCGGCAGGCGCGTTGGCGCCCACACCCAGTTGGCTCCAGTACTATTTCATTCTCTTCCCGTTTTTCGCCGTCGGTGCCCTCTATGGGCTGCGGTATGTGCGCAGCTCGTGGCTGACACGGCGTTGGTTTCAGGCTGCCAGCCTGGGCGCGGTGGTGCTGGCCATGGCTTTGGTGGCCAAAGACCACCGCGATCTAGGCATTCTGGTGGCGCCAGCCAAGTGGCTGCCCGTCTCCTTGCACGTCACCGGGCAGAAGATCGCCGAACTGGCCGGTGCCAGACGCGCCGTGTGTAACCCTCGCCCCGGCGCTGGCGCTGGAGGGCGGCAGCCAAATCTATCCGCTGCTCGCCGGGGGACCTTTCCCGCTGCGCGTCGCGCCGCTGCTGACGCCCGAACAGCAGCAGGCATACGACTTGGTGGCGGCCGACCAACTGGAGCCGTGGCTGGCCTCCCAGCCGCCCGACGCCGTGCTCACCGGGGTGCACGACGAAGATCTGGTGACAGAGGCGCCGCTGGTGCGCTACGCGCGCAGCCACGCGCTACACCCGATTCACCCTGGATCATGGTGAAAAACTGTGGCTGCGCCCGCGAGCCCAGTGGGGCAAGCAACTTCCGGCTGGTAACGGCGCCCAACCTGCCCACGCAACTGACGCCAGGCGACGCGTTCTCGGTGACGCTGTTTCTGGACAGCACGGCGCCGATCACCCAGGATCTGAACGTGGTGGTGCGCCTCGTCAACGCCCAGGGGGAGACAGTTTTCCAAGAGGACGGCTGGCCCTGGGGCAGGCCGACCTCCACCTGGCGCCCCCAGGAAGTCTGGTATGACGGCCACGTAGTGCGCACACCGGTGGACGCCGCCGCCGGGTCATCTATCGGCTGGAGGTGGACTTCTATGACCCACAAAGCACAGCGCGCCTGCCGGTGACCGACCTGCGCACGGGCGCCGTCGGCGAAAGTGCGTACCCTCTGGCCTACTTTGCCCTGGGCGCATGGCCGCCCGCGCCTGCGCAGCCGTTGACGCCGGCGCCCCTCTTCGGCGCCAATGCCAGCTCTGCTTGGCTACGATCTGGCGGCCTGGCGCCAGCGTAAAGCCGGGCGACACGCTGCAGGTGCAGTTGCACTGGCTGCCCGCAGGGCCTTTTGCCGCGGACCTCACCACATTTGTCCAGTTGATCGGCCCGGATGGGAACTTGGCAGCCCAACACGACAAGCCGCCGCTGGACGGCTTCTATCCCACCAGCCGTTGGCTCCCAGGGCAGCCTATCGTCGACACCTTTACGCTGGTGGTGCCGGAAACCGCTCTGCCGGGAGAATACACGATCTACGCCGGCCTCTACGACCTGGCCACGGGTGCGCGCGTGGCTGGGCAAGTTGGGGAAGAGACCCGCGACGCCTGGCCTTTGGCCAAAATCATGGTCGGCGCCCAGTAGGAGCTCAAGGTGGGGCGGACTCGCTCCTGCAGTGCCGCACGAGCGGATTCGCCCCACTTTGAGCTCCTACTGTTTTGCGCTGTGGATGGAAGACAGATAGACGATATGATAGGTAGCACGCTGAGTCGAAAACGCCAGGTCGCGGAGAGCGCCATCGTCTGTTTTGGCTCGCAGCCAGTAAATGTAGGGTGTATCCGGATTTGCGTCCACATCCAGCCACGTATATAGCACCGGTGCAGAAGACCCCGGCTGCGACCTGCTCGCAATTGTAGTCACCAGTTCCGTGGGGCCACCGTCCACAGCTCCACGCAGCAATTGGAACTCAAGCACACCGTTTTCCTCAGTTGTGACCCATTGACTCTCGACCTGTTGCCCGTCATTCACGAAGACGGCGAAGGTACAGAGCGCGACGCCATCGGTTGGGGACGGGGGTGGGGCGTTGGAGTCAGGAAGTACTGGCTGCCAATTGGTGGGTTCGCTGCCAAAGCCATCAAGCGGACTACGCGCGATGGCTTCGCCGGGTAAGGTGGGCAGGGGCCAGGCGCCAGCCGCGCGATAGTCGACCCGATCGATCACTGCGTCGCTCCGATCGCCTGTGCTCGTTTGGAACGGACGATGGACGGTCAGGCGCATGCCAGCGTCCGGCATGCGCAACGGAAAAGGACCGGAAGCGTAGACACCCAAAGGGACTTGTCCGTTCATGCAGGCGCTTGCAGGTGTGCTGCTCAGGATACGCAGCCGACCCTGTGCCGGCAGGGTGAACCCTGCCGGCAGATGGAAAAAGATGCCGCCGATCCACCAAGGGTGATCCAGATGGTTCGGGTCATAGAGTGGCACCGGCTGGTCGGTCAAATTGGTCAGCTCGAGCCACGCTACGCCGTCGGTGGGCGCTAACATGATCTGGCTGATGACCACGGGTCCTGCCAGCGGGTCGCCATTGGGGCCGCCCAAGGTCAACCGCGTTGGGGTACAAAGTACGCTTCGCCATCGCTGTTGACCAAGCGGCCCAGAGCAACACCAGTCGGTGGGATATTGAAGCTGACATTGTGGAGATAGCCGCTCAACCGCCCGTTGGCTGAGGCCGAAAATAAAGTGAGCAGTTCGGCCTTCGCCCGCAACTGGAACGGAGAGTCAGTGAGGGCAATGGGCACAACAAGGTAGCCGCCCGCCGGCACATGACTGCCATCAGGCAGCCGATAGCCGGGCGGCGCGTTGCGAAGGTTGGCCGGCAAGACAGCAGCCTGGTTGGTGAGGAGCCAACCGGCAACATCTGCGTCGACGTTGGTCGGATTATACAACTCGACCGCGACGGCCTGTTGGCTGTCCTGGTCGAGTTGCAGTTCATTGATCAAGACTGGCACTGGGTCCTCGGCACCCGGGCGACCCGCCACGTCCTATCCCTGGCCGCCAATTGGCAGGTTGCTCAGGGTCGGCAAGTCCCAAGGGGTCGTTCAACACGAGAGAATAGCCCTGACCGGCGGCGCCTGCCGGCCAGCCATCGTCAGCAGCGTAGGAAAACGCCCAGCCCGGTGTGCCATACGCATCCAACAGGGTAAGGCGTTCACCGTTATCGCTCAGATTCTGTGCAAATTCCCCATCGGGCTGAAAATCGTAATGGCGCACAAACTGCTCGCGATCAGAGGCAAGCACAAGAAATGCCTGCGGCGCCAGGTTGGCGCCCACTGGGAACCGGAAGTGGATACCGGTGGCAAAGTGCAGATCGGAGAGTTCAATGGCTGTAGTGCCCACATTGTGCAGCTCTATGAACTCCAGTTGTTCGGCGGGGACATTGCCGGCTGCCAACGGGTGATACATCAACTCGGTGACACGCAGCGACTGAACAGGGTTCGTCGTTGGCGTCCCGGTAACAAACTCAACTGGGGCTGACCAGTGACTCCAACGTCCAGTATTGTCTCGCATCCGTACACGCACACGGCAGGTAATGCCTGGACGGCAGGCGCCGTTAGGCACGTAATAGGAGCAAGGGTCGCGAGTTCGGCGCTGACCCAGGTAGCTTCAATCTCGTAGCGGTTGGGCTGGTCTGGGGAGTCGCCTGGGCAGCCCAGGCCAGAGGATCTCGGCGGCGCGCCATTCGATGCGGCTGAAAGTCTGGCCGCCTTGGGAATCCGCAAAAAGAACTGGGACTAAAAACGCAGTTGGTCGGCTGGATAGCCAGAGGGGCCGCCATAATAGGCGGCAGGTGTGTCGGGGCAGGCGTGGTCGAAGAGCAGAACCTGTCGATCCAGGCGCTACGCTGGCGGGTAAATCAAGCATGTGCTGCACAACCCCACGGAAGGTCTTACCCGGCATAGAGACATAGAAAACACCCTGCTGTCCCCGACTTGGCAACACATACCTCGATAGCAAAATTGGGTTGTAGTCCCACATGGCACGGTCGGCGTCGACCATGGACAGCCCCGCCATCGGATTGTCCACGAAATCGGTGTACTCGTTGATCATGGGATAGAGTTGCTCAGGCTTAAACAGCAGGTCGCGCGAACTCACGCAGGCGATTCTGGTACCCAATCTGGAACAGATGCTGGATCAGCACGCTGTCTCGAAACGGTTCTTTCCCACTACCAAAAAATTCGGTTGCCCATGTCAAGTCAGTGTCCCAGGGTAAGATCGACCATTTGGCCGTGAGTGGGTTCAAGAAAAACACGTAGTTCTTGCCGTTATCGACGTCATAGTTCCGGACTGACTCCAGGATTGCACGGTAGCTGAAGTAGCTGTCTAAATTGAAGGTGCGCTGCCACCAACCAAGATCCACGTTTTCCCGCGTATAGGTCGCAATGAACGCGTTCAAATCCGATTTGTCGGCCGGACCTTCTGGATTCAGGTGATCAAGCTCGCCCGTCCCGCCCCTCATATCGTACAGGTTGCCGTTAGGTAGACCATGTGCGTCCAGAAAATTGCCGTCCATGTCTTCGATGGCCAGATAGAGCCCCCAGAAGTCACCTTCATATTGATCCTCTGTGACTTCGCGCGGTTGGTCGACCACGCGGAAGTGAATAAAGTGCGTATATGGCGCTGGCACGCCGGCCAAATTGTACAGGCGGTAGCTGAGGGACTCGAACATGCCCTGTTCACCGCGGAAGCCGCGACTGGCGTGCTGAAACACCGCCGAGAGATTCAGCTTGTCCCATTTGGTGGGATAGGGCGCGCCATAATTGTCATAGGCCTGGAAAGCATGCCCCCGGTTGAAGTTGAATTCCAGTGATTCTTGCCGGCCGTGCTCCGATATACGCCGCCGCGGGCGCGAAAGCCAATGTGATCGTAAACCGCGCCGTTGTAGACGAAGGTGCCCCGCCAGGGATAGTCGTCGCCCATATAGCGCGCCCACAGCGGTGAGTAAGGAATGTACTGGGCGTCCTGAACGTCAGCAACGTTGGCAATGACGGAGTAGACTGGCAGTGGCCGCATCTGGCCGAAATCATAGACGCGGGCGACGCCTTCATCCCCAGCGGCTCCGGGGCGGTTTGCACCAGTCCAAGGTGCAGGGCCGTCACAAACATAGAGCGCAAAATTGGGTTGTGGATCGTCGGCATAGGGGACCGCCACCGCGTGCCCGGTGGCGTCGGTGGCCTCCACGCGATAGCGGATCAGGGTGCGATTTTGACGCCACTCGGCGGGCAGCGTCGCGGCATAGACGTTGCTGCCCATCGACGCCATGGGCAGCGCTCTCCAATCCGACGCATAGCCCGGATCAGAGAGACGAATGTAGTTGCCGGGCGTCACCACTTGCACGAGCAGCCGCACAGCGCTCACGCCGTCGGCATCGACGACGTGAGCGCGCACGGTGACCTCATCAGCGGCTCTGGGTGCAAAAGGTGTATGGACCACGTCGTCGATCAACGGCGGCGGGTTCACCAGCCACAGGTCGTTCGCCGCGTCCCGGCGTCGGGAGACCAGAGCGCCACGTCCCCGCCACCCTGTTGTCGAGCTGCGGGTTGAGCAGCCCGATCGACCTGTCGTCTTCGCCGCCGAATATGGGCCAGGGAAAGCCCAGCCCGTAGGCGACACGGTTCACGTCGCGGCCAAACTGGTCGTACAACACGATCTCTTCGCCTTCATTGGCAAGCTGACCAGCGAAGGGTCCAAGAGCTGAGGCATTGTAGCGCTCTTGGATAGTGCGAGGATCCTGAGCGACGACCAAATAGCCGTTCGCCGGAATCACTGCACTCGAAGGGAAGGTGTATTCAATGCCGCCCCCTAAGGTCCAGTCAGAGAGCGCCACCGGGTTCGGCGTGGGATTGTGGAGTTCAATGAACTCTGCGTGCGCAGTCTTGGGGAACGGGTCAGCGTGAATCTCGCTGATCACGACAGGCACGACGAAGGAGGCGGGTTCGGCATGCAGCGGCGCTACGGCTAACAAAGAGAACGCTGTCAGGACAAAACCCAGGCAGAATCTAAACTGATTCCACATAGCAATACCTCGCCCCAGGCAAGTAGTATTCCATAGACCTGCGTTGCGGACTGGGTGAACGGTCGTGTCCGCGAGGTGCAAGCACCCTCTGTTACTTTGGGTGCAGCGCGAATGCTGCTATTATACATGCCGGCAGGAGATCGTTTCCAAATTATCCTGGGTTTTCAAGGCGCATGGTCTGTCAATCGAATGTTGCGTTTCACAAACTGAGTTCTTCCCAGAAGCTCGGTTTGTCCACCGTTACGGCGCTTATCTTTCTTTGTCTCAACCTGTCGCCAATACTGGCTGGCCCATCAGTGCCCAGCGTTGCACCCTCCCCGATTGCATCTGATGCTCTGCTCAACCCTGACGCACCTGGCATTAAGCCGGACGACGCTGCGCTGTTTCAAACCAGCGTGATCCCGGCCAACCACTTGGAGGGCGCACAGTCCGTGGCGCTGGCGGACCTGGATCGGGACGGCCGTCTCGACGCAGTTGTGGCCACGCGCACGGCGGACAAGGTAATGTGGTTCCGCAACCTGGGGAGTGCGCAGTTCGAGCAGCGTCTCCTGGTCCAGGCGTCGGGTGCATACATGGTGGCTTCGGCTGACCTCAACCAGGATGGCCGTTTAGACGTGCTGGTGGCGGCCGTGGGCGTGGTGTCCCCCTCCTCTTTTGGCGCCCAGGAAGAAAGTCGAGCCGCAGCCCCAGGCGCTGTCTTCTGGCTTCAAAACAACCTGCCCGGCAACCCAAACTTTACGCGCCAGAATATTGCCACAGGACTCCGCTACCCAGTCGCTTTATCTCCTGCCGACATAGACCAGGACGGCGATATGGATGTGCTGGTGGTCACCCGCGACGATAATCGTGTCACGCTCTATCTCAATGATGGAGGCGCGCCGCCGAGCTTCTCACCGGTCCTGGTGAGCGACAGCGCCATGGGCGCTGCCGGTGTCCATGCGGGTGACATCGACGGTGACGGTCGGTTGGATATTCTTTCAGCGTCTGAGAACGACAACCAGATCCGCTGGTATCGCAATCTTGGTGGCACTCCCCCACGCTTCGAGGCTCGTATCGTACGCGATGGCCCGCCTCCTCCCCCGGACGAGGATTTTGCCAAAGCGGTCTTTGCCACCGATCTGGATGGCGATGGTGACACCGATATTGCCTATGCTGCGGAGGAACAAAATCAGGTGGGCTGGTATGAGAATCGGGGCGGCGGCACAGCCTTTGTGGAGCACCTGCTGTTGACCACCGCCAACCATGCCAAGTATGTCACCGGGCGGATGTCGACCAGGACGGCGACAGCGACCTCCTGGCAACTTCCACCGTCGACGGCACGGTCTGGTTCCTGGAAAACAACGGCGAGCAACAGCCAACCTTTGCCGTGCGGGTGGTGACCAACGCGACTCCTGGCGCACACAGCGTGCAGGCTGGTGACCTGGACGGCGATGGCGATGTCGATCTCCTGTCTGCCGCCCGCGATGATGGCCGGGTCACCCTCCATTTGAATACTACCTCCCACCGCACGGCCGTCTATGCGCCACGGGCCGAAGCCATCGTGGCTGTCTACAGATCCGCGGCACTCGGTTTTCGCCAGCGATTTGGATCGCGATGGCGACCTGGATTTGCTTTCTGTAGCAGACCAGGTCCTGGCTTGGCACCGGAATGACGGTGGCGCGCCACCCGCCTTTGTGGCCAACGTCATCGCCTCCGACCTGGTCGGGGGTCACTGGGTCGTCGCAGTCGATATGGATGGCGACGGCGACCAGGACCCAGTAGTCGCGGACACCAAGGCCAACGCTATCTACTGGTACGAAACTATGCTCAGCCAGCCAGGCGGCCAGCCAAGTTTTCTCCGCCATCTGGTGTCCACCGCGACCCAGGGACCGCGCACGGTTGACGCTGCCGATCTGGATCGCGATGGCGATCTGGACCTCTATGTCGCTGCGGACCTGGATAACGGCGTGACCTGGTTCGAGAATTTGGGGGATAAACCCCTGAATTTCGCCCGCCATGTGGTCACAGACAGTGCGCTCGATGCTCGCGCCGCCTACGCCGCGGACATAGATGGCGACGGCGACCTGGATCTGATGTCGGTTTCGGCTGCAGATAGCCAGGTGGCCTGGTACGAAAACAATGGCGCCCGCCCGCCCCAGTTCATTCCCCACACGATCTCGCGGGCAATGTTTGGCGCTCGCACCATCGCCGCCGCTGACCTGGACGGCGACGGCGATATCGACATTCTCACCGCCGCAGAGTATGGGCATTCGATTGTCTGGTTTGAAAACCTGGGCGGGTCGCCACCTGCTTTTGCTGCCAACACGATCGCCACGAATGCCTGGGGCGTGAATGCGCTCTTTGCGGGTGATGCGGACCAGGATGGCGATGTGGATCTCTTTGCCGCCAGCGCTGCCAGCAATTCAATTCTCTGGCATGAGAACAATGGCGCTGGAGATCCGGCCTTTGCCGAGCACGTACTCTCGTTTTACAGCGCGGACGCCCACGGCGTGTTCGCCGCGGACATGGACGGCGATGGTGACCTGGATGTGCTGGCCGCATCGCGCGGCGACGGCAAGATCGCCTGGTATGAGAATCTGGGCGGTCAGTACCTGTTGACTACGCTTGCCGACGAACTGCTCAACGGCAATCTGCAAACAGTGCTCCGGCTACTGGTGACCCACCGCGGCTGGCCCAACGACCCTCAACTCGCTCTGCATCGCCTGGTGTTGCGCTTTACAGACGCTGCTGGCCAGCCTTTGACCACCCCTCGCCTGGCCAGCCTGGTCAGGCGCCTCAGCATCTATCGCGACCAGGGTGATGGCCTGTTCAGCCCCTCCCAGGATCCTCTGCTTGTCGCGCCGGGGGAACTGGTTCTGGACAACACCGGCGCACTGGTCATACCGATCATGAGCCAGGATCCCAACACCCAAATGGTCCCGCGCACCACGACCCAGTTCTTCGCTGTGATCGAATGGTGGCTGGATGGCTGTTCGGAGCTAGAAGGGCCACAAGTGGCGGTCGTCCCAGAGTTCATTCGTGTGCAGAACGTGCTGACCAACTACCCTGTAGCGGCCGAATATGTGCGTAACCTGGACGGCGTGGCCGAACTCGCTGTTCAACCCACGGTGGTGATCAACGAACTGGTGGCAAAAAACGTCAGCGGTCTGCTGGATCCTGATGAAGTTGGTGAATATCCAGACTGGATTGAACTCTACAACCCCACTGCTGCTGCAATTCACTTGGGCGGCATGGCCTTCACCGACGACCCCAATAACCTGCTTCGCTACCGGATTCCAGATGGCGTCACCATCGGCGCGCATAGTTTCCTCATTTTTGTGGCCGACGGCGAACCGGAGCAGGGGCCGTTGCACACGAACTTCAAGCTGAACCGTTCCAGCGAGTTCGTTGGGTTCTACGCACCCACCGCACAGGGCCTGCGCCCACTGGACGCCATCGAGTATGGCCCCTTGCTCCCCGACGAAGCCTACGGGCGCGATCCTGCCAACCCCGATAACTGGCAGCTCCTGGGAACCGCCACCCCCGGCAGCATCAACCTGACCGTGCCCGTGTCAGCACGAATCTACTTGCCGACTGTGATGCACACCGCGGCCTGTCGCTGACATGAAAATAGGGGCGAGGGGCGAGATGCGAGGCCGGCCCACTATTTTCATCGTTATTGGCGCCGCCAAGGCATGGTGCCTGACCTGAAAATAGATAGGGGCGACGCCGGCACAGCTTTTATTTACGGTTTTCCTGCAATTCCCACTGACGTGAGCACCGTCGGCGACGCCTGCGCCAAATCCGGGATGGGCGCCAACGTCGCAGCGTCATACACCACAGCGGCAACCGCATACTCACCGGGCGGAGTCCCTGGCAGGACAAAAAGGCCCAACCGATCGGCGGGCAGCAGCGGGCGGTCAAGGCTGGCCACAACGGCCCCAGCACTGTCCAGGAGGCGATAGGAGACTTTCCAGTTGGCGCCCCCAGGGTTGCTCCAGCTTGTCTCCAGCGGCAGTACTTGCCCCGGCTCGATGCTGGGCAGGGTGCGCAGGGCACGTCAAGGCGACGCCCGGCCAGGTTGCAGTGACCGCTGCGCTCTGGAGCGGCGCCTGCGGCAAGCCATAGATGTCGAGGCCGGCAAAATCATTGCCGACGGCGGCGGCATGATAGCCGTTGGCTTCCAGCCACCCCAACCAGCGAATTCGACGCCGCAGCCGACACCACCAGCAATGTGTCCGTCAGGCCAGAGAGAGCGCTGGCGGGATCTGCCGTCGCTTCGTTCAAGACGCGTGCCGGCGCGGTCGGCGTCCCGTGCAACGTGACCCAGAACGCGAGGTCGTTGTTGCCATAGACGAGCGTCGCATGGGGACTCCACGCCCGCCCGATCAGTTCCGCGGCAGGCTGGGTTGCTGCCAGCAAATCGGTCTGCATTTGGGGATAGCCGAAAGGGTGTTCCTTGCGGTGAAAGAGGTACACTGTCTCGCCGTTTGGCAACGGATAGCGTTTCACTTCGGCATACAGCGCATGAAAGATGGGATCTCCGGCCAACAGTTGCTGGCTCAGTTCCCGCCCCGGCCCTTCTACATCCCGATTGTCGCCATCTTTGAGCAGCACCCAGGCTGAGGTCAAGATATTGGCCCAGGGGTTGGCCAACTCTTCGGTCACGTCCTTGATCCTGATGTCGCGGCCGGTCCAGGATGATCTGGTTGCGCAGCGCGCCGCGATGCAGTTGGGGTATATTGACCAGCAGCGCCAGTTGTTGGCGCTCGGTCGCATCGCCGCGAATTTCGGCCAGGATGGCTGGAAGTATGGCATAGCCCGGGTCGGTGACGCCGCTGGCTGGCGGCACGACGTAGCTCGAGCGCGCCCACAGCGTTTCCGTTCGCTGGTAGAGCGGAAAAAGCCCATCGAAGGTGAATAGAGACCACTGACTCACCAGCACAACCAGCCAGAGCGCGACGATGACGGGTCGCAGCCGGCGCGGATAGAGTTGCAGCCCGACCACCGCCAGCACCGTGAAGCCGGGGATGAGTGGCGTCAGGTTGCGAGCATTGGCTTGAGCAATGAGCACCAGCGCCCCAAGCGCCGAGAGGATGCTGAGCCAAAGCGGCGGCGCCAGCTCATTCAGCGGGCGCCGCCTGACCGCTGCCCACAGCCACGGCGCCAGTGCGGTGGGCACAACGATCCAAAACGCCGCCGGCCCTAGATGCTCCCAGTAGAGGTAGTACAGATAGCGGACGTAGTTCCATGCGTTCAGTGGGGTGGAGGTGGTGGCGCCACGATCCTGATCGGTCACCAAAAGCCGCACCATGAAATCGGCATAAGGCAGATACCAGACGCTGGCAACGACTGCGGCCAGCAGCACGCCGGTCATCCAGTTGGTGAGCGGCGTGGCGGGGCGGGCGAGCAGATAGAACAGGCAAGCCAGCAGTGCCCACCAGCCCAATAGTGCCCAATCTCCTGCGGGCAGTTCAGCCAGCGCCGCCCGATTGGGCCAGAACCAGAGGAACGCCAAGACACCCGCCCCCGCGACCGCCCCTCCGGCCGCTAACCAATGTACCTTGAACTGCTGCGGCCGCACCTGGCGCAGCCGCAGCCAGTCGGCGCGCCAGAGAAACCAGAGCAAAGGCAGCGCAATGTAGATGGGCATCGTCCATTTGACCAGCAGGCCGGCCCCCAAGCTGACGCCCCACACCAACGTCCACCCGCGCCGGGTGAAGCCCGTGGCGCGATAGAGGGCCAGCAGGTTGAGCGTCACCAGCGTCGTCAGCAGCATTTCGGTGTAGAACAGGCGCGACATCGCAAACAGGATGGGCCAGAGACCCACCAAGCCTGCAGCCACCAGCCCAACGCGCGGCGTTGCTACCTGCGCGCCGAGCAGGTAAGTCAAAATGACGACAGCACCCAACAAAAGCAGGTTGGCCAATTGAGCGCTGTCACTGCTCAGCCCAAAGAAGGCCAAAAAAGGCTGCACGATGATAAACAGCGCCGGGGGGCGATAGGGATCATAGGTGAAGGCCTGAAAAAGCGCCTGGGGGAGAAATTCAGGAACTGGGTGTACTCCAGGCTGGCCTGCAAATACTTGCTGGCGTCGTGGCCGACAAAGATGGTGTTCTGTTGGAGCCAGGCAAGACCACCAAAGAGATTGGCAGCGACGACCAGCCCTAGCGCCAACCACAAGCGCCAGGGCCGGCCAAGCCCACGAGACTCACTGGGCGTTGTCAGTTTTTCCACGGTGAACCGAAGACAGATAGACGATATGATAGGTGGCGCGCTTGGTCGAAAACGCCAGGTCGCGGACGGCGCCATCCGCTGTTTTGGCCCGCAGCCAGTAGGTGTAGGGCTACATCTGGATTCGCGTCTGTCATCCAGCCACGTGTAGAGCGCCGATGCGGAGGTCGCCTGGCGCAGCACCGCCCGCGACCGTGGTCAGCAACTCAATGGCCTGCTGCCCAATGGGCTGCGCAGCAGCTCGAACTCCTGCCACGCCGCTCTCCGAGTCGTAACCCATTGAATTTCAACTTGTTGCTCGTCGTTGATGAAGACATCGAAACTGCAGAGCGCCACACTTCGGCTGGCGACGACGGTTCCACGTTGTTGGCAGGGAGCGTTGGACGCCAATTGGCAGGTTCGCTGCCAAAGCCGTCCAGCTGAGCACGCACGAATGGCCTCGCCAGGCAAGGTGGGCAAGGGCCAGGCGCCAGCTGCGCGATAGTCAACCCAATCGACGGCAGCATCACACGCTGTCCAGTGCTCGTGCGCAGCGGCTGATAGAGGGTCAAG
This sequence comes from uncultured beta proteobacterium, assembly GCA_963849005.1. Lineage (GTDB taxonomy): Bacteria > Pseudomonadota > Gammaproteobacteria > Burkholderiales > Usitatibacteraceae > CAWKGC01. Next base: position 418,369 of record CAWKGC010000022.1, read on the forward strand.
CGCATACCGGTGTCCAGCATAGGGAAAGGGAAAGGTCCCGAGGCATACACGCCAGCAGGCACATGGCCACTCATGCAGGCAGCAGCAGGCGTGCTGCCTACGATGCGCAAGCGGCCATGGGGCGGCAGCGTGATCCCAGCTGGCAGATGGAAGAAGATACCGCCGAGCCACCAGGTCCGCTCCAGGTGCTCTGGGTCATACAGGGGCACCGGCTGGTCGGTCAGGTTGGTGAGTTCCAGCCATTCCACGCCATCGGGCGGCGCCAACATGATCTGGCTGATCACCACCGGCCCGACGAGGGGGCCGCCATTCGGGGCGCCCAGGGTCATGGCTGCGCTGGGGGGCGAAGTATTCGTTGCCGTCGCTGTTGACCAGGCGGCCCAGGGTGACGCCGGTGACGGGCACGTCGTAATGGGCACTGTGTTGGTAGCCGCTCAAGCGCCCGCTGGCTGCAGCCGAAAACAGGGTGAGCAGGCCAGCCGCAGCTTGCAGCCGGCGCGGGAAATCCGCCGCCGCCAACGGCAAGACGAGATAGCCACCGGCCGGCACACGGCTGCCGGCGGGCAGCCGATAGCCAGGCGGCGGATTGTTCAGATCATGCTGGCATCAGTGTCGTCTGGTCGGTGAGCAGCCAGCCGCTGATGTCGGCGTCACGGTCGCCGGGGTTGTAGATCTCGACTGTGGCAAGCTGTTGATTAGCCGCGTCAAATTGCAGCTCGTTGATCAAGACCGGCGTCGGGATCCGTTGCGCCGGGTGAACCCTCGCAGCCCAATGCTTGCCTGCCAGTTGGCAGGCTGCTCGGGATCAGCCAGTCCTGTGGGGTCCTTCAGAACCAGGGAATAGCCGCTGCCGTCGGCGCCAGCTGGGCCACCCGTCGTCGTCCGCATAGGCAAAGGACCAACCTTGCTGGTCGTAGGCATCCAGCCAAGGTGAGGCGTTCGCCGCTATCCTCAGATTGCGCCCGAATTCCCCATCGGGTTGAAAGCCGTAGTGGCGGGCAAACTGGGCGCGGATCGGCCGCAAGCACATAGTAGGCCTGGGGCGCGAGGCGGGCGCCGACCGGAAATTGGTAACCAATGCCAGCGGAGAAGTGCAAATTGGAGAGGTCGAGCTCAGTTGAGTCCCTGCATTGCGCAACTCGACGAACTCCAGTTGTTCGGCAGGAACATTCCCGGCTGCCGGTGGATGATACATCAATTCGGTGACGCGCAGCCACCGGGCCGGGTTCTCTAGCGGCGGCCCAGGCCACGAACTCGGCGGGGGCTGACCAGTGACTCCAGCGTCCTGAGTTGTCTTTCATGCGCACACGGACGCGACAGGTGATGCCTGGCCGACAGACGCCATTGGGCAGCGTGATCGTGGTGATCGTGGGCAGCTCGGCGCTGACCCAGGTGGCTTCGATCTCATAGCGATTGCGCTGATCGGGACGGTCGCCGGGAAGACCTGGCCAGATGATTTCGGCAGCGCGCCACTGGACAGCGGCAAAGGTCTGGGCGCCCTGGGGATCTGCAAAGGCACTGGGGCCAAAGGTCAGTTGATCGGCGGGATAGCCCGGCGGGCCAGCCATAGTAGGCGCCCGGCGTGATGGGGAAACGCCGTGTCGGTGAGCAGCATCGCTATCGATCCAGCTCGCCCGCTGGCGCGCATAGTCGCTCATGAATTGGACAACACCGCGAAAGGTTCGCCCTGGAAAAGCAACATAGAACATGCCCTGCCGCGCGCGATCTCTGGGCTACATACCGCGATTTCAGCGTCGGGCTGTAGTCCCAGCGTGGCGCGGTCTGCATCCGACCATGGAGAAGCCCGCCATTGGGGTGTCGATGACGTCGGCATATCTCATTGATCATTGGGGTAAGCTGCTCAGGGGAAAAGAGCAAGTCACGCAGCTCGCGCAGGCGATTCTGGTACTCGATCTGAAATGCAGGATGGTATCAAGACGCGATCGCGAAATGGTTCGCTGTCCCTGCCCAAAGAAACGGTCACCCACGTCAGGTCGGCATCCCAAGGGAAGATGGACCAGCGCGCCAGTGAGCGGATTCAAGTAATAGTCGTAGTTCTTGCCCTGATCGACGTCATAATTGACGAACAGCTTCGAGGATCGAGCGAAAGCTGAAATAGCCGTCCAGATCGAAGTTGCTCCGCCACCAACTAGCGGTCCTGACCACGCTGTTGATAGGCAGCCAAGAAATGCGTTCAAGTCCGATTTGTCGGTCACACCGACCGGACTCTGATAGTCAAGCTCACCCGTCCGGATCCTATCATCTCATACAGGTTGCCGGCAGGCAGCCCATGTGCAGTCCAGGAAGTCGCCATCCAGGTTCTCGATGGCAAGGTACAGCCCCCAGAAATCACCCTCATACTGATTTTCAGTGCTTGTCGCGCGGCTGGTCCACCACGCGGAAGTGCACAAAGTGGGTAGCACGGCGCCGGCACACCCGCCAGGTTGTACAGCCGATAGCTGAGCGACTCGAACAGGCCCTGTTCACCCCGGAAGCCACGATTGGCATGCTGCATCACGGCGCCCAGGTTCAATTTGTCCCACGTAGTGGGGTAGGGTACGCCATAATCGTCATAAGCCTGGAAGGCGTGGCCCCGGTTGAAATCGAACCTCCAGTGATTCTTGCCCGCTGCGTACCGTTACTCTGCCACCGCGGGCGCGAAAACGAATGTGATCGTAGACCGCGCCGTTATAGACCAGGGTGCCCATCCAGGGATAGTCATTGCCCATATAGCCCTCGCGCAAGGGCGAATTGGGGATGTATTGAGCATCCTGAACATCGTCGGCAGCTGGCGATCAAGGTGTAAACGGGCAAGGATCGCATCTGGTTGAAGTCATAGGTGCGGACGAGCCGCGGAGTCGGACTGTTGGGGCGAATGGCGCCCGACCACGTTGGAGCGCCATCGTACACGTAGAGGGCGAAGTTGGGTTGCGTATCGTCGTTGTACGGCGTTGTCACCGTCTGCCCGCTGCGGTCAGCGGCTTCGATGCGATAGCGCACCAGCATGCGGTTCTGCCGGAATTCAGCAGGTAAGTCGGCCGCATAGACATCATCGCCGACTGGCGCCATCGGGATGGCGGTCCAGTTTGTGGCATAGGCTGGGTCTGACAGGCGAATGTAGTAGCCCGGCGCCACTGCCTGCACCAGCAGGCGCACAGAACGCTACGCCGTCGGCATCGACCACATGGGCGCGAATCGTGACTGGTGTCGGAGGATTTGGGCGCAAAGGGCGTGTGGGAGATCGCAGTCGAGCAATGGGGGAGGGTTGTTCGTTACACCGTCATTGGCACGGCCCGGGGTTGGCCAGCCGGAGCGCCACGCGCCCGGCATGCGATTGTCAAGCTGCGCATTGATCAGCCCGATGGAGGCATCCCGGTCGCCGCCTGCCAGCGGCCATGGAAAGCCAAGACCGTAGGTCAGGCGATTGATTTCGCGTGCGGCACTATCGCGCAGCACAATCTCGTCCCCATCATTGTTCAGCTTCCCCACAAACGGCCCCAAAGCCGACGCCATAGACCTGTCGAACGCTGGCCGGCTGTTCGGCCACCAGCAACGTACCCGCCGCCCGCAAGCTGCGTACCAGGCGGGAAGATATAGTCGATCCCCTGGCTGAGGGTCCAATTCGAGAGATCCACCGTGTTCGGTGTTGGATTGTAGAGTTCAACATACTCGAGCTGGGCTGTCTTGTTTTGAGGAGCGTAATGAATTTCGTTGATGACAATTGTTGCCGCAGTGCTCTCGGCCTCGGCGTGAAGCACGCGCGGCGCGACAAACCGCCGCACAGGGCCAGGAGGAGGCCGATCCAGACTTTCAGCCACTTTCCCATGACAGCACCTCCACTGGCTCTGCATTGCACCCACAATTGGGTGAATGGGGACTTGGAATGCATCACCAGATCTGATAGTATACATGCGGATTTGTTTTTTCAACCAAGCCATATAGTCACAGGAGAGAGACTGCCTGTTCATAAACGGCGCAACCAGGGCAATGCGGCGCCCTGGCGGTTGAGTTGAGGCGCTCCTTATGAAGCAATTTTCTATTTCGTTGCTCCTGATCGTCGCATTATTGGTGACCATCTGGGGCGATTTTCCCAGTGCTGTGGCCGCTGCAGGAGTTATTCCTCCAGCGGTTCGTCAGACCGGGCCGAATGAACCTCCTGCCCAGGAAGCGGTGCTTGCACAGGCGGATGGCGTATCCCTTTTCCCAACGACTGTGCTCTTGGCGGACAAGATGGGGGGCGCGCACTCGGTGCGAACCGCCGATTTTGATCGCGACGGGCGATTGGACGTGGTCACGGCTGAGCGAGACAAGGGGCAGATTACCTGGTTTCGCAACCTGACCGGCGCCCAGTTCGAGGCGCGGGTCGTTGGTCAAGCCAATGGCGCGTATATGGCTGCGCCGGCGGATATCAACAAAGACGGCCGTGTCGACATCGTCGTGGTGGCTGTCGGGGTGGTGGACCCGGCCTTCAGCCGCACGCGGGCGCCCGACGGCGCTGGCGCCGTTTTCTGGCTGGAAAACAAATGGCCCGCCAATCCGGCTTTCGTACGCCATGATATTGCTGTGGGGCTCAACTATCCCGTCAACGTGCATGTGGCCGACATCGATGGGAACGGCACGCTGGATGTTCTGGTGCCCACCCGCGATGACAATCGCGTCACGCTCTATCTGAACGGTGGCGGCGCCTCACCATCGTTTTCCCCAAACGTGGTCGCGTCGGATGTGATGGGGGCTGCCGGGGTCTATGCCGGCGATCTGGATGGCGACGGGCGCCAGGACATCCTTGCTGCCTCGGAAAACGACAACCGGATTCGCTGGTTTCGCAACTTGGGTGGCTCCCCCCTCCGCTTCGAGACGCGCATCGTGCGTGACGGCCCCGCGCCGCCGCCGGAAAAAGACTACGCCAAAGCCGTCAGTGCGGCTGATCTGGATGGCGATGGCGACCTGGATATTGTCTTTGCCTCCGAGGGGCAGAACCAGATCGGCTGGTACGAAAATTTGGGCAACGGCGCCTTTCAGGAACACATCCTGGTTACAGACGCCGACCACGCCAAGGCAGTCAGTGTGGCGGACGTGGATCGGGATGGTGATCTAGACATCCTCGCTGCATCGGCCTATGACAACAAGGTCCGTCTCCTCGAGAACGATGGCCAGGCGCGACCGACCTTTATTGTTCGCATCGTGAGCGATCAGGCCGCCGGCGCGCACAGCGTCCATGCTGCTGATGTGGATGGGGATGGCGATGTAGATCTGCTCTCGGCTGCACGCGACAACGGGCAGGTAGTCCTTTACTTGAACCAATCCACCCATCGCACGGCGATCTACGGGCCCCAAACCGAGTCGATCGTTGCCCTCTATCGTTCCGCCCGGTCGGTCTTTGCCAGCGATTTGGACAAAGATGGCGACCTGGATCTGTTGTCGACTTCGGACAATGTGGTGGCATGGCATCGCAACGATGGTGGGGCGCCACCGCGCTTCACCTCCTTTGTCATCGCCAACAACCTGGTCGGGGGACGGTGGGTCTATGCAGCGGACCTGGATCGGGATGGGGACCCGGATGTGGTTACTGCGGACACCAAATCGAATGCCATCACCTGGTACGAAAACCGGTTGACTGGGCCTGGCGCATTGCCCTCCTTCGTGGCTCGCCTGGTCTCAAAGGAGTCCCTGGAACCGCGTACGGTGCATGCGGCCGACCTGGATGGCGACGGCGATCTGGATCTCTACGCTTCCTCCGATCTGGACAATGCCATCGCCTGGTTCGAGAACTTAGGGGGACAGCCGCCAACGTTCTTGCGCCGGGTTGTCACCATCTGCAGCGAACTATGCCCGTGCGGCCTACGCAGCGGATGTAGACGGGGATGGCGACATCGATTTGATGTCGGCTTCGGCGGCAGACAATCAGGTGGCGTGGTACGAAAACAACGGCGCGCGCCCGCCCCAGTTCACCAGGCGGCCCCTCTCCTTTGCCATGGCTGGGGCGCGCCATATTCATGCCGATGATATCGATCGCGACGGCGACATCGATATCTTATCGGCCTCAGAATATGACAACACGATTGCCTGGTTTGAGAATCACGGTGGCACCCCACCGTCTTTTACCGTGAACATCGTCACGCAATACAGCCTCGGGCGCCCATGCTATCTTCACGGGCGACGCGGATCAGGATGGGGATATCGACATCTTTGCCGCCAATGAGACCAGCAACACCATCGCCTGGTACGAGAACAACGGTGCGCCCCATCCCACCTTTACATACCACGTCATCTCGGCAAACAGCCTGGTGGCCCATGGCATCTATGTCGCCGACATCGACGGCGACGGCGATCTGGACGTCTTGGCGGCCTCGCGCGGCGACGGGAAAGTGGCATGGTATGAAAACCTGGGCGGTCAATATGCCGCTGCGGTCGCTGCCGTGGCGCAGACCGGCGCCGATGTCCAGTCGTTGGTGCAGGTGGCAATGACCCACAAAGGCTGGGTTGGCGATCCGAATTTGCGCTTGCGTCGTCTTGACCTGCGTTTCACGAACAGCGCCGGTCAACCGCTGAGCACGGAAACGGCCAATACCTTGTTCGACCAACTCAGCATCTATGCTGACCAGGGCAACGGCGTCGTGGATCCCCAGGATGTTCTGCTGGCCGTGGTGGATACGCTGTTGCTCGACAGCAATGGGGAGTTGGTCGTCCCCTTGCTGACTGACGATCTGAGCGCACAGGTGGCGCCGGGGGCGACGGGACACTTCTTGGCCAGCGCAAAGAGAAATGCCAGCGCCTGCCAGGTGCTGGATGGCGTGCGCATCACCAGCGTGCCAAACGCCGCGACCGTGCAAAACGCGCGCACCAGCTACCCTGCCCTGGCCGAGTATATGCGCACCCTGGGAACCGTCACCGATCCCGTCAATTCACCCACTATCGTGATCAACGAATTAGTGGCAGAGAACGCGACCGGCTACCTGGATCCCGATGAGCCAGGGGAATACCCAGATTGGATCGAGCTCTTCAACCCCACCTATTCGCCGTTGCAGTTGGGTGGCATGTATCTGACCGACGATCAAAACGATCTGACCAAGTTCCGCATCCCAGACGGCGTTTCGATTGCGCCGCAAGGGTATGTAGTTTTCATTGCCGACAACGAGCCTGAACAGGGACCGCTGCACACCAACTTCCGTTTGAGCAGCGCAGGCGAATTCGTTGGCCTCTATGCAGCCAACGAACGGGGTCTGCGCACTCTGGATGGCATCGAATATGGCCCCCTTGTGGCAGACGAAGCCTATGGCCGCTATCCCACCGGCGCTGGCCTTTGGCAGTTGCTGGAATCCACAACGCCAGGCGCGGCGAATCTGTCCTTCCGCATCTCGCAGCGGGTGTTCATGCCCCTGATCGCCCGCGGCAGCAACTGCCAGTAACATTTCACGGAGACACAATCATGAGTTCGATCTTGCGTAGGATCCCCTCCCCTGCTGGGCGCACTGGGGGTGAGTTGCCTGCTGTTGTTTGCTGCTCTGACCGCGGTCCACGCCCAGGCTGACGCCCAAGCTGCGACTGTCGACCCCGGCGGCGTCTTCGTGAACGAAGTGATGGCTGACAACAAGACGACCCTGGTGGATCCTGACGAGGTAGACGAGACGCCTGACTGGATCGAGCTGTACAATCCAGGCAACCAGCCGTTGTCGCTTGCGGGCCTTGCCCTCAGCGATACGCCAGAGAACCCAACCAAATTTCCCATCTCCGACGTGCTGACAATCCCGGCGCGTGGCTTTCTGGTCTTTTTTGCCGACGAAGACACCCGCCAGGGACCGCGCCACACCAACTTCAAGCTCGGTGCGGGCGGGGAGACAGTCGGCATCTATCGCATCGGCGACAAGGTCAAGATCGATGAGTTGGTCTTCCCAGCCCTGGCGACCGACCAGTCTTTCGGTCGGTTCCCCGATGGCGGGCCAGGCCAGCTCCTTGAGTTTGCCACGCCTGGCGAAAGCAACGCCAACGACCCGCCACGCATCAGCGCGGTGACCGAACCGCCCTATCCCGCGCCGGCGAACACGCCGATCTCCATCACCGCAGTTGTGTCTGACGTTGATCCGTTGGTCAGCGTCAGCCTGGTCTATTCGGCGACGACCCTGGCCAACAACGCCCTCGCCGCCGCCACTGTGCAAACGGTGACAATGACTGCCATAGGGGCCGATCGCTATCGCGGCGATCTGCCGGCATTGGTGACCAATACACTGGTCAGCTATTACGTGACAGCAGCGGATATGAACGGAGAGCGGGGCCGCTTCCCGTTGGAGGGGCAGGAATACCGGCTGCTGACAGGTTATGTGGCGCCAAACCTGGTGATCAACGAGATCGTCATCGAGAACGACACGATTCCTGACCCCGATGAGCCGGCAGAATATCCGGACTGGCTCGAGCTCTACAATCCGACGAATCGCCCGATCAGCCTCAATGGACTCTCGGTGAGTGACGACAAGAGCGAACCCACCAAGTTTCGGATCCCACCGGGATTGCGGGTCGAGGCCGGGAGCCGCATCTACTTTCTGGCCGACGAAGATCCGGGCCAGGGTCCCCAACATATGAATTTTGCCCTGCGCAATTCAGGCGAATTTGTGGGGCTCTTTGGCGGGGAAGGCACCGTGCGCATCGACAGCCGCGATCTGAAGCATCCGCCCCTGGCCGGCTCTTATGCGCGTCTGCCTGATGGCGGGGCCTGGTCCGACATGGGCTGCTTCACCTTCAACGAGCCAAACCGGGCTTGTGATAAGCTGCTGTTCATGCCCCTCGTCGGGCGTTAACGCCGGAGGGGACACGATGCAGACACCGAGTTTTTGATCAAAAACTCGGTGTCTTTCTTTCAGCCATTAGCGCCGTCGCCGCGATTGTTCACGATCTCGCGCACGACGTAGATCGACTTGTGCTGGCTCTCGTAATAGGTGCGGGTGATCATCTCGCCCAGCAAGCCCATGGTCACGAGTTGGACGCCGATGACCACGAGCAGGACAGCCAGCAACAGCAGCGGGCGATTGCCAATGCTCTGCCCCAGGAACAGCTTGACAAAGGTCAGATAGAGGCCGATCACGACGCCAAGGCCGGCCGCCATCAACCCCAAGGTGCCAAAGACGTGGATGGGCCGCGTCGAGTAGGTGCCCATGAACCAGACATTGATCAAATCCAGCGTGACCCGCACTGGCGCGGCTGATGCCATACTTAGAGCGGCCATACTGGCGCGCCCGATGGTTGACCGGCACCTCGGTCACCGAGCCGCCCACCTGGCTGGCCAACGCCGGAATGAACCGGTGCAGCTCGCCATAGAGATGTACATGCTGGAGCACCTCCCGGCGATAGGCCTTGAGCGAGCAGCCATAGTCGTGGAGACGCACATCGGTCACGTTGGAGATGAGTCGATTCGGCCAGCATGGAAGGCAGCCGCCGATCCCAATACCGATCCTGACGGTCCTTGCGCCAGCCGCTCACGATGTCGTAGCCAGCATCCATCTGCGCCATCAACAGCGGGATGTCCATGGGGTCATTCTGGAGGTCAGCGTCCATGGTGATGACCACTTCGCCGCGCGCCTGGGCAAAACCGGCTGCAAAACCGGCCGTCTGGCCAAAATTGCGCCGAAAGCGAATGATAGTGAAACGCGGATCCTTCTCCGCAATCTCCTTGAGCAGCGCAAAACTGCGGTCCTTGGAGCCGTCGTCCACGATGATGACCTCTGCTGGCTGGCCATAGTGAGCGAGGGCCTTGTCCAGTTCCTCCCACAGATGGGGGATGCTGTCCTCTTCGTTGTAGAGCGGGATCACGATCGAGATTTTTGGCGCCACCATGTCCGGTTGGGTGTGGCCGTCCGGTTCACCCGGGCGTGGCAAAGGTTCGGTAGTCATAGTGATTTATTGTAACATACAATCAGAGTCCGACGGCTGTGCCCGCACCGCCGTCGAGACGGATGCGCGCAGCCTACCAGGCATCGCCGCGGCTGCGCCCAGCTCGATCACAACCGGCACGCCCAGCGCCCCAGCAGCAAGTACGGTTGGATCCAATAGCGAACCCTGGGCGACGGCGATGCCGGCTGCCACGGGCAACCAGAGCGCCCAACCACTGTCCGGCTGGACGCCAGCCAGAATTGGCTTTGCCAGCAGCCACAGAGGGCGCTTGGTTTTCCCCAGGGACAGCCGCTGGTGTGGGTAGCTGCAGGCCCTGCCCTTCGCCTTGGCCTGGCGCGCCAGGCAGCCCGGAACGTGCAGCACCAGCCCGGCTGGTCGCCGACCAACAGCGGGCTGGCTGCGGCAGCCTGCCACGCCGCAAGCTGGGCGCGCCGCTCTGCTGCCGTTGCATGAATGCCGGCGCGGTCGCTGACGTTCCATTCCCCGGTCATCATTTCCTTCACTTCTTCCAACTCATAGACAAAGACATCGTCCACGGCCAGCAGCCGTTGGTCGCTCATCGCTTCCTGCCCGGCGCCCAATGCCCAGCGGCGTGTGCCGGCCAACACATAGGCATAGGCATTCAACGCGCGGCTCTGGCTGGGCAGCAGCACGCGCAGTTGTTGGAGCAGCCGCTGGGCTTCTTTGCGCTGTTTGCCATCAACGGCGGCCAGGAGCGCCTGCTCGCCGTTGCCTGTCGCTACCGGCGCCAATGTCGTGACGCCCAACGCGAGGCAGGCGGCCACGGCCTGCTGCACCGGCTGCGGGTCTTCGGACCAGCGCGGCTGGCTCAAATCCCCTTCGCTGAGCGCGCGATGGCCGAAGCGGGTCATGAACGCGTGGAATGCTTCGGCAGAAGTCGCCCGCCGGCAACGTGGCTCTGCCAGTCGGCGGTCGCCGGGATGCTCAGCCAACGCTGTGCGGCTGGCTCCACCGCTGCGAGTGCTGCGAGGTCGGCGACTTGTTGGGCCAGCTCCACTTCCAGCAGCTCGCGGACGCCGCTCAGGGCGCCAGCGACCAGCGCCATGCGCTGCGTGCTCTCGCCCGGCAGCAAGGCCAGCAGACGACCATAGGCGTATTCCAGGTTGTGGCGCGCCGCAAAGTAGGCCGCCATCACAGCCGCCACCGGTGCGCTCGATCTCTTCCATGATCTGCAGGATCTCGGCCTGGGACCAGCGCATGGACTGCACCCTTTGCAGCCAGCTTTGGGCCTTGGCGGTGAGATCGTTACACTCGCCTGGCAGGGCGGCGAGGGTGGCTGCGATCTTCTGTTCACCCCGCCCCAGCTTCAGCCCGGCCAGGAAACCTGGTTTCGTCCAAGCGGCCAGCGGACGCATGGCGCCATCGATGCCCAAGGCAACCGGCTCCAAGCCGGCATGTTGCGCGTCGAGGCCAGCCGAAAGGGTCAGATTGACATACGGGCGGCCCTCGCGCCAGCGCACTACGCGGCTCTTGGGTGCAGGATCGAAGCCCAGCCGGTCATAGTAGGCATACCAGGCGCGCCCCACTGTCTCGGTCAACAGGCTGCTGCTGAAAGCGCCCAGGGCCTGGGGCGCCAGGGGCTGCAAGAACGTGCGACTCCAGATTGTCTCGCCGCTGTTTTGGCCGGCGTTTGTTTTATATTCGATCACGAATTTGTCCTGATTACTCGGTTCGATTGGTGAGATGCCAAACAATGATTCTGCCTGCTTGGAGATGATGTGTCAATTTGGCGATGGGAGGCGTGAAAACGATTTGCCCAATTGCCTACAACTGCGTACACTTCAGCCATGACGACTTCACTGACCATCCCATCCAATCCACCAACCAAACGCGCGCCTCGCGGGCAACAGACGCTGGCAATCGTCGACGCCGACATCGTCAGTGGCAAAGACGAAGTGGCGCGGGAGCAGTTGCTGCAAAATTTGCAGCAATACCGCGGCAACGGCGTCCGGCCGCTCTGGGTCAACTGGCTGCGCCAGCGCGCCGACCTGCGCTTCACCTGCCTCGTCCATGATGTGCAGGCGTTCAATAATTTTATGCTGGATGTGGTGCGCAGCGTGGAAGGGGTGCGGGAGACCAGCACCATCCTCAGCTTTGGCGGGCGGGCGGATATCGACTCTTTGCTCGATCTGGAGATGGAGATCAGCACGCACAACATGGTGGCCGCCAATGTGATGATCGACGTCCAGCCCGGGATGGACCGCCGCTGTTTCCAGGGATTGCTCGACTTGCCTGCCCATCCCCAGGTGCGGCGCGTCTGGCTGCTCAACTGCTACCACAGCGACGACGCTGACCTGATGCTGTTGCTCCTGGGCAAGAACATCTCTGCCATCACCGGCTACGTCATGAGTTGGATTCGCTCCACCCCTGGCGTGGTCGACACGGAAATGCACACCGTGATGGATTGGCGCTGGCTGGCCAGCCCCGAAGACATCGTGGAACTCTGCGAAATCTTCTTTGCCCGCATGAATGCCTGAACTGACATTGGCGCGAGGGGCGACGCCCACGTGCCAGCTGTGGCCCCACGGCATAGAGCCTGACGTCAGCGCAGCGCCTCAGCCACAAACCGATGACTCAGCGCCCGATACCGCCCCCAATCGGCCCACACGGCGGAGCGCAAATGAACGGACTCCAATCTGTCTGCCACCGCGTCCAGTTCATGTGGCGGGGACCCACTCCCAGCCCCCGATTGACTCATCCTCGTCCTGGGGCGCCAGAACACCATCGACAGGCATCCGCACCAGAAAATGATAGGTGGCAAAGGCAACCGAGCCAAGGGTGCTGTGCTGGAAGTCATACCCAAGCACGCCTAGAAAGCGCTCCACCTGCACCTGATGCGGCCCTATCCCCACGTGCATCCCTGTCTCCTCGAAGAATTCCCGCCCCAGCGTCTCCATGACCGCCTCCTGGACATGGATGCCACCGGTCGGCAGGCGGAAGGCGCCCTCCGGGATAGAAGGTCTTGATGTGGAGCAGCACCCCCGCGGCTGGGTCACCCCGGTGCATGATGTAGCAGATTTCCGCACGGCGGCCCGCGCTGGTGAGCAACTGGTGCTCGCCGGTAAGAAAGGGATCGCCCACTGGGAGGGAGGCATGCGCAACCGGGGCGGCGCCCCACTGTGCGGCGAGCTGCGCCAGCTCGTCTGCGTCCAGGGCAGAAGTTAGTTCATGCCAGTCTCCATCCGCCGCTCCAGGCAGTTCGCCCACGCCCCTCACCATTTTCATGTCACCCAAACAATCCTTGCAGCTTCATGGCCAGCATGGGGTTGCCCTGGATGCGAATCTTCCCCGCGGAAAAGGCGGCCATCGGGTTGAGATGGCCGCTGGCCAGGGCCACAAAATCCGCATCTTGCATCCGAATCGCGCAATCCGTTGGCTCGTCTGCAATCGCGTCGCCGCTCTGCACGGCGCCGGCGCCGTTTTTCAGATCCACCAGCCAGGCGCCGCCCTGGTCACCCGCCAGGTCGAAACGGAACACGGCATTGGTCCGCTGCACCAACGCTGGATTTGCGGCGATGCGCTCCGCCATGCCTTGAAAGATGCTGGTCGGTGTAGGTTCGGTCGGCGGCGCGGGTTCCTCAATGCACGCGGGTTCGCGCGGCGGCAGGGAGGTCGTGCGCTCCGGGTGGCCCACGTCGGCGCCAAGCACCAGCTCTGCCAGCACGCGCACCGCAGCAGGGTCGGCGGTCATGAGGTTGAGGGTGGTGATGGGGCTTGCCTGCCACGCGGCCAACCGCTCGGCGATGCGCGCTTTGGGGCCGCAGAGGGCCACCGCGTCCACCAGTTCGTCGGGGATGGCGGCGGCAGCGGCCTCTTTTTGGCCTTGCAGGTAGAGGCTCTGCACCTGGTCGGCGGCAGCCTCATAGCCATAGCGACAGGCCAGGTCGTAATAGAAGTTCTTGCCCTTGGCCCCCATGCCGCCCACATAGAGCGCCAGGAAGGGCTTGAGGCTGGCGCGGCAGGCGTCCACGTCATCGCCCAGGGCGACCCCGACCGAAGGCGCAATGTCGAAGGTCGCGGTGCTCTTGCCGCCGCCCGCCTTGGCGAAGCCGGCTTCGACAGACGCCTGGTAGGCGCTGGCGTAGTGGGCCGGCGAAAAGAAGATGGGCAGCCAGCCATCGGCGATCTCGGCGGCGAGTTCCACATTCTTGGGGCCGATGGCGGCCAGGTAGATGGGCAAGTCGGCCCGGCCGTGGAGGATGCTCTTGAGCGGCTTGCCCAGGCCGGTGGCGTCGGGGCCCTTGTAGGGCACCTGGTAGTGCTCGCCGTCGTGGACCACCGGCTCCCGGCGGGCGAAAATCTTGCGCATGATGGCGACGTATTCGCGGGTCTTGCCCAGCGGCTTGCCATAGGCCACCCCATGCCAGCCTTCCACGACCTGGGGCCCGGAGAGCCCCAGCCCCAGCAACATGCGGCCGCCGGAAAGCTGGTCGATGGTCATGGCGGTCATGGCCGTGCTGGCGGGCGTGCGCGCCGGCATCTGCATGATGGCTGTGCCCAGGTGAATGCGCTGGGTCTGTGCGCCGATCCAGGCCAGGGGACTCACCGCATCGGAGCCATAGGCTTCTGCCGTCCAGACTGCATAGTAGCCGAGGCGATCTGCCTCCTGAATCATGGCCATGGGCAGCGTGATCGTTGCGCCCGAGTAGCCCACCATCAAACCAAGCCGCATAGCTGAAATCCTTCCCTCACTCTGCCATCAAGAATGCTTTTTTCGCGTATAGAACAGGCTTTGAATGCCGATAAAGATCAGCGTGAGCACACCTACAACAATACGGGTCCACCACGAACTCAGGGTCCCGTTGAATTGGAGGATAGAGATGATTGTTCCAGTAATCATGACGCCAAACAGGGTGCCGATCACATTGCCGACGCCACCCGTCAACAGCGTCCCCCCGATCACCACGGCCGCAATGGCGTCCAGTTCCATCGATGGCGCATACTGTCCATAGCCTGAGAGTAACGAAACGCTCCACACAATTCCTGCGAGAGAGGCACAAAAGCCGCTGAAGGAATAGACAATGATTTTGGTGCGGCCGGCCGGCAAACCCATCAACATCGCGGATTGTTCATTGTTGCCGATCGCATAGATCGTGCGACCAAAACGAGTGAAGAAACTCAGATAAATGGCTACCAATAGCAGCAAGGGGCCGACAATGGCATAAATATACACGTATGAATTGGGCTAGAAAGGGAATGCCGATAGGCGTTAGTCCCAGAGACATATAGAAATCGTTTTCAATGGGAACAGCATTCAGGTTAATAATGTAAGCCAGACCGCGTGCGAAATAGGCGCCCATCAAGGTCACGATAAAAGGTTGCACTTTGAGAAAGTGGATAATACAACCTAACGTAAACCCAAAAGCGGTTCCCATCAGCAGCATCAGAGGCATGACAAGCGCAGGGCTCGCACCATTCTTGAGCAAAGCGGCTGAGGCCACAGTCGTCAGGGCAAGCACAGCGGCCACCGAAAGATCGATCCCCTTGGTCAGGATCACCAGGGTCATGCCAATGGAAATAATCAGTAAACTGGCATTGTTGATGAAAAGGTTAAAAAACACCTGCGGTTTTTGCATCGCAGGATAAACCAGGCCAGCAACAAGGTAGGCAACGACAAATATCGCGATGACGATCAGGAGGGGGGCATTCGATTAAAAAGGAATCGTTTAGACCGTTGCGCCATCTTGAGGTCCTTTCCGCGCAAAAAGCCTATTCATAAGTCGACGAGTATAGTCAGAGTAGAGGAGAATCACGACCAGGACGAGCACCGCTTTGGCGGCCAGTAAGGCCGCTGCCGGGACCCCAAAGGTATACATACTGATGGTGAAGGCCCAAATGACCAGGGCGCCGATCAGCGCTGGCCAAGAGGGAAAACCGCCCGCCCGTCATCAATGTGCCCCCCAGCACAACGGCCAGGATCGCATCCAGCTCATAGCCGAGACCGATGTTGTTGGCATCTGTACTGTGGACGTAAGAACTGAGAATCAGGCCCGCAACGCCGCCGCAGAAGCCTGAAAACGTATAGACCAACAGCTTGACATTCTTTTCGCTGATCCCACTGTAATAGGTCGACTTCGAGTTGATGCCGACTGATTCGACAAACAACCCCGTCGAGGTTCTACGCACTCCCACCCAGGCCAAAGTGAGGACAACGGCCACGATATAGATTGAAACTGGCAGTCCCAGGATGAACCCATTCCCAAACCAGAAGTAGGGGGTGTAATAGATGGTCATGATTTGCCCATTGGTAATCAGTTGGGCAATGCCACGGCCGGCCACCATCAGGATGAGGGTGGCGATCATGGGTGGAATTCTGGCCCTTGAAACCAGGAGTCCATTCCAGAGACCACACACTGTGCCCGCCGTCAGAGAGACCAGAACGATGATCGGCAAAGGCGTATTCGTCGCATCCTTCGTCAGGATATCATTGGTGATCAAATGGGTGCCCAGGGCCGGATTGATCAGCACCGTGGCGAGTGCAGCCGAAATGGCGATCACGGCGCCCACTGACAGATCAACCCCGCCGGTGGCAATCACCATGGTCATCCCGATGGCCGCCAACATCAACGGCGCGCCATCGTTGAGCACATCGATGAGATTGCCGTACAAATGGCCGTCTAGAATCCCGATCTTGAAGAAGCCCGGCGCAAAAATCGCGTCAAAAAGGAAGATCAACGCCAGTGCCACGACAGGCCAGAACAATTGGCTTTCACGAATGCGTTTGAGCAGCGGTGCTTCATTCATAGGGTTCCTGCCATAGTTTGCATGATGGTCTGATCGCTCACATCGCCAGCGTATTCGGCAGCTTTCTTGCGATCACGCAGCACAACAATGCGGTGACTGGTCCGCAAGACTTCTTCCAGTTCGGAGGAAATGAAGAGGATGGACTTGCCTTCCTCGGCTAGATCCAGCACCAGTTTCTGAATTTCCGCCTTTGCGCCGACGTCGATGCCGCGGGTGGGCTCATCCAGGATGAGGACGTGCGGGTTCGTGGCCAGCCAGCGCGCCAGGATGACTTTTTGCTGGTTCCCGCCGCTCAGATTCTTCACCAATTGCTCAGGGGATGGCGTGGCAATGCCCAAGAGCTGGATATATTTCTGGGCAATTTCATTCTGCTTCTGAGCATTCAGGAATTTGATCCAGCCATAGCGAGCCTGCAAAGCCAGGATAATGTTTTCACGGATGGTCAAATCCCCGACAATTCCTTCTGCCTTGCGGTCTTCAGGGCATAAGGCCACCCCGTGTTTGAGGGATTGCAGCGGCGAAAAGTGATCGATCTTCTGGCCATCGATCAGCAGTGAACCGGTGTCAGGATTATCGATGCCAAAGATCAGTTCTGCCAGTTCAGTACGGCCAGAACCTAACAGGCCGGCAAGCCCAACCACCTCACCGACGTTCAACTCCAAATCAATCGGTTCCAGCGACCCTTTGCGACCCAGACCTTTTACTTCGACCCAGCGTTTGCTCTCGATCTTTTGTTCTTCCTTGGCTTTGGCCTTTGACACCTCGTCCAGGTCGGTAAGCGTGCGCCCCAGCATTTTCGCGATCAATTCAATGCGCGGCAAAGAAGCCGTGGGATAGGTGCCAACCAGTTTCCCATTGCGCAGCACCGTGATCCGATCGGCAACCTGATAGACCTGGTCAAGGAAATGGGTAATGAAGACAATCCCGATGCCTTCACTCTTCAGTTTCGCCATCACGTCGAAAAGCCGATTGGCCTCGGTGGTATCCAAGCTGGAGGTAGGTTCATCCAGGATCAGCACCTTGGCGGACAACACCTCGAGCGCGCGCGCAATCGCTACCATCTGTTGGATGGCGACTGAATAATTGTCCAGTGCCTGGGTCACATCGATATCAACGCCCAGGCGTTCGAGGGCCAGGCTGGCCTGGGCATTCATTTTGCGCCAGTGAATACTGCCGAAGCGGCGCGGCTCATGACCGAGCAGAATGTTCTCGGCAACGGAAAGATTGGTGCAGAGGTTGATTTCCTGATAGACCGTGCTGATGCCAATCTCCTGAGACTGCTGCGGAGAGCGGACATGAATGATCTGACCGTCCAGTTCGATTGAACCGGCATCCGGATGCTCGACGCCGGTCAGCACTTTGATCAGGGTAGATTTTCCCGCCCCATTCTCGCCAACCAAGGCATGAATCTCCCCGCGTTTCAAGGCGAAGTCCACATTCTCCAACGCATTGACACCTGGGAAGGTCTTGGAAATGCCGGTCATGGTTAGAACAAAGTCGTTTGTCTCTGCCATAGGGGTCTGCCCCTTTGCTGGGGTTTTCTATTTACCTTGCAATGAGGGGCGGCATTTGCAACGCCGCCCCGCATTGAGAGATTCATCGAGTCGAAATGCGCACGAGTATCTTCCGGGAACTGCATCCCGACTTGAGATCCGAATGGCAGGAGCGGTCTAGTACTGACGGGTCGGCAGCAATTCGGCGGCGTTTTCAGGGAAGAAGACGCTTTCATTGGTGAGCTGTTCCCTCACCACTTCTTCGCCGTTCGCCAGCTTCAAAGCCATGTCCATCACCTGCGGGCCGAGCAGCGGATTGCATTCGACAACTGCTTGAATCCAGCCATCCACCATAGCCTGGAAGCCGCCACGCGTCCCATCCACGGAAATAATCTTCAGATCGCCGGGTTTCAAACCAGCGGCCTTGATGGCTTCGATAGCGCCGATGGCCATGTCATCATTGTGGATGAATGCGCCCTGGATCTGGCCTTCGTATTTCTTCAAGAAGGCTTCCATCACGGGTTTGCCTTCGGCACGGGTGAAGTTTCCGGTCTGGGAGTCGATAATCTTGATATTGGGGTTGAGTTTCTCGCGGAAACCTTGCGCACGGCCATTTGCAGCACCAGAGCCTGTGGTGCCACTCAGCTCAATGATGTTGCCACCATCGGGCAGCAGCTTATTCATTTCTTCGGCGGCCCGTTGCCCTTCGATCACCATATCCGAGCCAAGGTGCGCAGCATAGAGGGATGGGTCGGCCGTCACGGAGCGATCCACGATGATGACCGGGATATTGGCATTCTTGGCTTCGGTCAGGACAGCATCCCAGCCGGTTTCCACCACTGGGGGCAGCGCAATCACGTCCACAGCCTGCTGGATGCAAGCGCGGATGGCAGAGATCTGGTTTTCCTGCTTCTGCTGGGCATCAGAGAATACCAACTGCTTGATGCCCAACTTTGCCGCGGTTTCCTTCATCGAAGCCGTATTGGCAGTGCGCCAGTCACTTTCGGCGCCGAGCTGCGGGAAGCACACAGTCAGGTCAGCAAAGGTCTTCGCGCCGGCGGCAGCGGGCTCAGCAGCCGCGGCGCCTGCGTCGGCCGGTTGCGCAGGCGCCACGGCCGGCGCACAGCCTGCCAGCACAGCGAGGACTAGTACCACTGCAACGAAAAACATAACGGTCGAGGTCTTCATTGTACACTCTCCTTGTGTTAGTTTGACTTGCTTTGGTTATTATGCGAGGCGCATTTCTCCCGGAAAGAGATGCTATTGCCTTGCATGACAGTATATACCATAATCATAAGAAGAGTCCAGTGGCGGCAATTCTCAACTTGAGATCGGAAGTACGCTTACGGACCGTACATGTGGGCGAAAATTCACCAATGGTGCTTGTGTTACGTGTTGCGTGTTCCGTCTCGCCAAGCAACACGAAACACGCAATTTGCAGACGCCAATCCGCGCAACTGAGACAGTTCAAGTGCTTCGTGTTCCTTGGCGTCTTCGTGGCTTTGCGGTCCAGACTTTTCAAACAGTCTCGAAACGCAAGGTATAATGACCGACCTATGGCTGAACCTTTCCTCACCCTCATCATCAATGCCGGCGGCCAAAGCCGGCGCATGGGCCAGGACAAGGCGCTGCTCCCCGTCCCGCCGGCGGGGACGCCGCTCATCGCCCACGTGGCGCGCCGGCTGGCGCCATTGGCAGCCGCGCCGACTTGTGGTCGTGACCAACGATCCCGGGCTGCCCGCGCAGGCGCAACTGCCGCCGGCGACTCGCTTCCTGCCTGACGCCTATCCCGACACCGGCACGCTGGGCGGGATCGCGACGGGGCTGGGCGCGGTCCCGGGCTGGGCCATCGTCGTGGCCTGCGACCTGCCGCTGGTGAGTGCGGCGCTCTTTCGTACGCTCTGGGCAATCGCGCAGGAGACCGCGGCGGGGCAGGAGCGCTGGGATGCGGTCATGCCGGTGGTGGACGGCTACGAAGAGCCGCTCCACGCGCTCTACCACCGGCGCTGCCTGCCCGCCATCGAGGCGCGGCTGGCCCAGGGACAGCGCCGGGTGATCAGCTTCCTGGGCGACGTGCGCACCCGGTACGTGCAGGAGCCGGAATTGCGTGCGGTCGATCCTGAGCTGCATTCGTTTTTCAATGCCAATACGCGGGAGGAGTGGGCGCTGGCGTTGGCGCTCCTCGCGCAGGAGCAAGCAGCGTGAGCGAATTGCCTACAAAAGCAAACACAAAGACGCGAAGACACAAAGGTACACGAAGAAAGGCAAAATCTTTCGCTTCTCTTCGTGTACCTTTGTGTCTTTGCGTCTTCGTGTGGCTTTTAGACAGACCGAACATGGACACCAACTGAGGAACAACCCATGTCAACCCTAGAAAACAAGACCGCCATCATCACCGGCAGCGGGCGCGGCATCGGGCGCGGGATCGCGCTGGCGCTGGCCCAGCAGGGCTGCAATATCGTCGTGAACTACTTCCGCCGCCGCGAGGACGCAGAGGAGACCGCCGCTGCGGTAGAGGCGCTGGGGGCGAAGGCGGCCGTGATCAAGGCCAACGTGGGCAAAGAGGAGGAAATCCGCCACCTGGTGGAGGAAGGCGCGCGCCAGTTGGGCGGCGTCGACATCTTCGTGGGCAACGCAGCCTCGGGCGTGTTGAAGCCCATCACCGAGATCGACGCCAAGGCCTGGGAGTGGACGGTGAACATCAACGCGCGCAGCATCCTCTTCGGCGCGCAGGCGGCGGTCCCCTACATGCGCCAGCGGGGCTGGGGACGAATCCTCACCGTCACCAGCATCGGCAGCCGGCGCGTCTTTCCTGAATACGGCGTGGTGGGCGTAAGCAAGGCGGCCATCGAGGCGGTGACCCGCTACCTGGCGGTGGAACTGGCCCGGGAGAATATCATCGCCAACTGCATCAGCCCCGGGGTGGTGCTCACCGGCGCGCTGGACTTCTTCCCGCGGCGGGAGGAAATGGTCGAACACGCGGAAAAATACACGCCCGCTGGGCGCCTGGTGACGCCGGAGGATGTGGGGGCTGTGGCGGTCTGGTTGTGCAGTGAAGAGGCAAGGATGATTGTCGGGCAGACGATCGAGGTGGATGGGGGGTACGGTTTGTTGGTGTCGTGAGATTGCACCGTTGCGGGTATGCTATATGCCCACAGCCGCAATTCTGCGCCCAGCAAGCGCATAGTATTCTTCAGAGAGCTCGTAGCCAGTGTAATGCCGCCCCAACATTCGGGCGGCGACACAGGTCGTGCCTGAACCAAGAAACGGATCCAGCACCACGTCATCGACATACGAGTAGAGCCGAATCACACGGCTGGCCAACTCCACAGGGAACGGAGCTGGATGGCCCACCCGCTTTGCCGACTCTGGGGGCACATCCCAGATTGACAGGGTAGAGGACATGAATTCCGTCGCTTCGATGTCAGAAGCACCCTTGTCGGGCCGGGAAAACGATTGCTTGGCAAACACCAGCAGATATTCGTGAATATCGCGGAGACGGGGGGATTTTGCGCTGCGCCAACTGCCCCAGGCGCAATTGCCGCTCGCTCCCTTTGCCTTTTGCCAGATGATTTCCCCCATAGGCAGAAACTGCTCTTCCATGTGCAGCTTGTAGAAATACGAGTGCAACGGAATATAGGGTTTCCTGCCAAGATTGGCGATGTTCACCACGTACCGACCCCCAGGCAGCAAGACCCGATACACCTCCCTGGCTACCCGTTGAATCAGGCCGAGGTATTCCTCCAACCCCATGTTGTCGTCGTAATCTTTGCCCACATTATAGGGCGGTGAGGTGAAGGCGAGTGCGACACTGTTGTTCGGGAGTTGGAACATGTCCGCGGACGAACACTGGTAGATTTGATCCATCCATGCTTTGTCGGCAATGTCCAGAGTTGGAGTGGTAGCGGGGTCAGTGCCGTTAGGGGAGCGGGCAGCGCGTCATTATAAGATTCCGGCTATAGAACGGCGATGAATCGTGGCTTTCCCATTCGGGGTGCCAAAAGATTTCGTCTTACTCATCTACACTCCAGACGGGTAGCCGAATCCGAGGGGGCAAATGTGCGTATACTAACAGACAATAGACATTTGTGCACCTTTTGCACAAAACGCAGGGGGTGTGCGGTCTCTCCCTCACGCCCCGTCTACAGCTCCTGAGTCCCTACCGCCGCGCCGACTCCCGCTGTGCGCCCGACTTCTGCAGGTCGCTCTGCATGTGGCAGTGTTTGTACTTCTTCCCGCTCCCGCACCAGCAGGGGTCGTTGCGGCCCAACTCTGGCCCGCTCTTGCGCATGGTCTGGGGCTGCACGGGTTCCCGGTTGGTGCGGATGTTCCGGGCCATGGGCGAGGGTGGGGCCAGCTTGGCTTTGGCCGGGGCCGCCTCGGCTTGCGCCTGGGCCTGGGGCCGCGCCACCTGCACGCTGAAGACCGCCTTCACCGTGTCGCTGCGGATGGCGTCCAGCAGATCCGCGTACATGGCATAGGCTTCCTTCTTGTAGGCCACCAGCGGGTCCACCTGGGCAAAGGCCTGGAGACCGATGCCCTCGCGCAGCCGATCCAGGTCGGTCAGATGACGAATCCAGCGGTTGTCCACCGCCCAGAGCATGATCTGCTTCTCCGCCTGGCGCATGACCGCTTCGGTCATTTCCTCGTCTTTGGCGGCGTAGACTTCTTTGGCCAACTCCACCGCCTCCTCGACGATGGCCTCGCGCTTCACTGTCTGCCACTGCTCGGGGGAGAAATCATCGGGCAGCTTGTGCACCAGCGCCTTGAGCGCCTGTCCCAGCTCTTCCAACTGCCACTGATCGTCGAATTCGCCGGTGGTGAACTGGGTCACCAGTTCCTCCACTTCGTCCTCGATCATGCCCTCGATGGTGAGCTTGAGCGAGGGTTCGGTGAGGATGCGGCGGCGCTCGTCGTAGATCCGGTTGCGCTGCTCGTTGACCACCTCGTCGTAGCGCAGCACATGCTTGCGGGTGTCGAAGTTGTAGCCTTCCACCTTGACCTGCGAGTTTTCGATGGCCCGGTTCACCAACCCAGCCTCGATAGGCACATCGTCCTCTACGCCCAGGCGGGCCATGATGCTGCCGATGCGCTCGCCCCCGAACTTGCGCATGAGGTCGTCTTCCAGGCTCAGGTAGAAGCGGCTGGAGCCGGGGTCGCCCAGACGGCCTGAACGACCGCGCAACTGGTTGTCGATGCGCCGGGCCTCGTGGCGTTCGGTGCCTACCACATGCAGACCGCCCACCCCGCGCACGCGATCTTTGTCCTGCTCGGTCTCCCGCCACTTGGCGGCGAGCACTTCCACCCACCGCTGGCCTGGGTAAACGGTCGTCGGCTCCTGCCCGTGTTTGAGCAGATCCAGCGTGTGGTTCCACTCGGCCTGGCGGATCAGGGTCAGTTCGAATCTGTTCCCGGCGCAGCGCCTCGCGGGCCAGGCCCTCGGCGTTGCCGCCCAGGAGAATATCCACGCCGCGACCGGCCATGTTGGTGGCAATGGTCACCGCGCCTGGCCGGCCAGCCTGGGCGATGATAGTCGCCTCCCGTTCGTGGTTCTTGGCGTTGAGCACCTCATGCTCGATGCCCCGCCGTTTGAGCATGTCGCTCACATACTCGCTGGTCTCGATGGCCACCGTGCCCACCAACACCGGCTGACCCGCCGCGTGCTTCTCTGCAATGTCTTCCAGCACGGCCTTGAACTTGGCTGCCTGGTTGCGATAGACCAGGTCGTCCATGTCGTCGCGCACAACCGGGCGGTAGGTGGGGATCTGGATCACGTCCAGGTCGTAGATCTTCTGAAACTCTTCCTCTTCCGTCTTGGCCGTGCCGGTCATGCCCGACAGCTTGCTGTACATGCGGAAGAAGTTCTGGAAGGTGATGGTGGCCAGGGTCATGGACTCCTTCTGCACCTTGACCCCCTCTTTGGCCTCGATGGCCTGGTGCAGACCTTCCGAGTAGCGCCGGCCTTCCATGAGGCGACCGGTGAACTCGTCCACGATGATCACCTCGTTGGCGCGGACGATGTAGTCCTTGTCGCGCCGGTAGAGGGCATGGGCGCGCAGGGCGTTGTCCAGGTAGGGCATCATGTCGAAGTGCTCGGGCGCGTAGAGGTTGTCGATGTTCAGCGCCTGCTGCACGTACTCGATGCCCTCCTCGGTCAGCGTCGCCACCATCTCCTTCTCTTGCACCAGGTAGTGCGTTTCGGGCGTGAGCCGGCGCACCAGGGCCGCAAAGGTGACATAGTAGTTGGAGCTCTCCTGGGCCTCGCCCGAGATGATGAGCGGCGTGCGCGCCTCGTCCACGAGGATGTTGTCCACCTCGTCCACGATGGCAAAGTGCAGCTCCCGCTGGGCCGTGCGGCTCAGGTCATGGGCCATGTTGTCGCGCAGATAGTCGAAACCAAACTCGTTGTTGGTGCCATAGGTGATGTCGGCCTGGTACGCTTCCCGACGGCTGATGGGGCGCAGATACTGGTAGCGGTCGTCTGCATTCGGATAGTCAGGGTCGAAGAGAAAGCTGCCAGCATCCGGGTTGCCGGCGCTGTTCTGGATCACAGCCGCGGTGAGGCCCAGCAGGTGGTAGATGGGTCCCATGAGCTGCAGGCCGAATTTGGATAGATAGTCGTTGGGGGTGACCAGGTGCGCGCCCCGGCCCGGCAACGCGTTGAGATAGAGGGGCAGGGTGGCGACCAGCGTTTTGCCTTCGCCCGTCTTCATCTCGGCGATGGTCCCCCGGTGAAGCACCATGCCGCCCAGGAGCTGAACGTCGTAGTGGCGCAGGCCGGTGGTGCGCTTGCTCGCCTCGCGCACTGCGGCGAAGGCCTCGGGCAGGATTTCCCAGAGGATCTCCTCTTCGACCGCACGCAGCTCTTTCTTGATGCGGTCCACTTCGATGCGGGCAAACTTCTGGTCTTCGGTGCCCAGGACTTCCAGGTATTGTTGCTCCGCTTCGGCCAGCTCGTCGCTCAGCTCATGGATGGCCTCCCGAATGCGGCCCTGAAACTCCTGGGTCATGGCGCGCAGTTCGTGCTCGCTCTTCTGCTCGAACTCTTTTTCCAGCTCACCGATCTGGGCGACGATAGGCCGGTACTTCTTGAGCACTTTTTCATTCGGATCGCCGGTGATGGCGTAGTAGATTTTTTTGATCATAGTTCTTTTTTCCTTACTCTGGAGACTGGAGAGCGCTCCTCGTCGTGCGGGCACGCAGCGTGCGCCAAACTCAACAATTTGCCGACGGCTGACAGTCACCGCATCCTATCGCGTGCCCCTACCGCTCTCGCGAATCGAATCGGTATTGTATCACGGACACCCGCCAGACAACGTAAGCAAGTGCATCCTTTGTTTCCTTTGTTCCCTTTGTGTTCCTTCGTGCCTTTGTGTCTTCGTGGTGGCCTTTCGGACTGCGTATCGAGGCAAGAAAAAGCCTGCTCCACAAAGAAGCAGGCCGCGTGGCGAATTCAGGGCAAAAAAATGAGATTAGCTTGTCCCCCGAAGGCGGGTTTGGGGCCCGCCACAAGCTAATCTCAAGCAAAAAGATACCATAGCCTCTTATCGGTGTCAAGCCCCAAAAAAAGTGGTTTTCGCAACTTTGTTGATAACTTGACACCGTCTTCGGCAGGGGTCGTTGCATTCACCTTATGGTACAATGGCAAAAAATCCTTGCCGCGCAGGGACACGCTGCAGCGTGTTCCTGCAAACAGAACGAAGGAAACTTATGCCTGCGCTAGAAGCCACACCCACTGTCGTCGCCCGCCCCTACACCGCGCACTTCCGGTGTTTCCGCGGCTGTCCGGGTGAATATTCAGTCTATGAAGTGATCTACACCTGCCCCCACTGTGGTGGGCTCCTGGAAGTCCACCACGATGTGGATGCCCTGCGCGACCGCACGGCCGATGCGTGGAAAACGCTCATCGAAAAGCGGGTCGGCACCACCCAGTGGCCCTACGGCAGCGGCGTCTGGGGCATGCGCGAGTGGGTCATGCCCAGCCTGCGCGACGAAAATGTCGTCAGCATGTACGAGGGCAACACCAACCTCTTCTGGGCCGAGCGCCTGGGCCGGCAACTGGGCGTCCCGGATCTCTGGATCAAGCTCTGCGGCAACTCCCACACGGGGAGTTTCAAAGACCTGGGCATGACCGTGCTGGTGAGCGTGGTCAAACAGATGATCGCGGACGGCAGCCCCGTGCGCGCGGTGGCAGCCGCTTCCACCGGCGACACCTCGGCTGCGCTGGCCGCCTATGCCGCCTACGCGGGCATCCCAGCCATCATCTTCCTGCCCTCGGGCAAGGTGAGCACGGCCCAGCTCATCCAGCCCGTGGCCAACGGCGCCCATGTGCTGGCCCTGGACACCGACTTCGATGGCTGCATGCGCATCGTCAAAGAGGTGACCCAGGACAACAGCATCTACCTGGCCAACTCCATGAACAGCGTGCGCATCGAAGGCCAGAAGACCGTGGGCATCGAGATTTTGCGCCAGTTCAACTGGGAAGTGCCCGACTGGATCATCATGCCCGTGGGCAACCTGGGCAACATCAGCGCGCTCTACAAGGGCTTCAAGCTGATCCAGGAGCTGGGGCTGATCGACAAGCTGCCGCGGCTGGTGGCAGCCCAGGCCGGCAAGGCAAATCCGTTCTACCAAAGCTACTTGAACGGCTTCAAGGACAAAGTCGCCATCCCGGCCCAGAAGACCCTGGCCTCGGCCATCCAGATCGGCGACCCGGTGAGCTACGAGAAGGCGGTGCAGGCGGTGCATGGCGACCAACGGGCTGGTGGAGGCCGTGAGCGAACATGAGCTGGCCAACGCCGCGGCCCGGGCCGACCTGACCGGCATGTACACCTGCCCCCACACGGGCGTGGCCCTGGGCGCGCTCTTCCAGTTGGTGAAGCGCGGGGAGATCAAGGGGTCGGACCGGGTGGTGGTCATCAGCACCGCGCACGGGCTGAAATTCACCGGCTTCAAGGTGGGCTATCACGAGGGCAAACTGGACGAGGTGGAGAGCGAGCTGGCGAATCCGCCGGTCTATTTGCCGGCGGACGCGAAGGTTGTGAAAGATGCGATTGCGCGGAAACTCCAGTTATAGTCAGGCAAGCCGCCATTACCGCCGGCGCAACTGCGGGCATTCCGGCTATTGGTGAGGCAATATGCGATCGTTGACTTTGGCCCATTCCTGCGCAAATCTCACCACCCCCAAATCCGTGCCTATCTTGACATGGATGAGTTCAAGCGCTTTACACTGGACTACGGAAATCTGATGTGGAACAACTACGATCTATGTTTTCCGATCGCTGACCTGTATACAGGCCACGTCTAATGGACAGTTCTTTGTCCTTACTCCCCTACCTCCTTCTCCCAAGGCCGGATGGACTTCGCCTGGGAGGAGCTGAGCGAGGCCGACCGCGCCCAGGCTTATGCCGACTGGGCCGCCGGGAAGGGACTCATCGGCGGCGATCCGCGCGTGCGGCCCGGTTCTGACCTGCTGCCGCCCTGGGGCCTCGACCAGCCCTTCTTTCGGGTCCTGGCATTGGACGATACGCGCGGGGACAACGGCGCCCAGCTGCGGGCTGCGTTGGCTTCAGCGACACCCCCTGGAGATCGAGATCGGCTACGGCCGCGGCGATTTTCTCCTCGACCGCGCGCGCCGCCACCCCGAACGGACTCTTCCTCGGCTACGAGACCAAGACCAAGGCCACCCGCCTGCTCCTGCGCCGGATCCAGCGGCCCAACTCCAGAACCTGTGGGTGAGCGACGACGATGCCCGCTTCAACCTGCCGCGCGTAGTGCCGGATGGCCGTGTGGATGCCTGCCATGTCCTCTTCCCTGACCCCTGGTGGAAGACCCAGCACCGGGTGAAGCGGCTCTTCTCGCCGCCCTTTGTGGAACTGGTGGCCGCCAAGCTGCGACCGGGCGGGCTGCTCTATTTCAAGAGCGACGTGGAGGAGTACGGCGAGTTGGTGCGGTATCTGGTGGAGCCACGGCGCCTTCGCCCCCCACGATCCCGCCCTGGCAGGACCACTCGGTGACTATGCCCCAACCCATCGGGAGCATTGGTGCCGGGACCATGGCAAGCCGGTGTGGAGTTACACTTTCGTGAAGTCAGAGCGCGTAAACGCTTGAAGTCCGTTGGGTTCCAGGCAAGTTCATGTGGACAGGGGGAGCGAGTCATGCCCGAAACTTATCGCTGGCTGGCGCATTATGACGAGGGCGTTGCGCCCACCGTCGAGGTGCCGGCAACAACTGTGCAGCAAATGTTGCTGGATGCCGCGGCGCGCTATCCAGACCAAACCGCCGTCCGCATGGTGCTCCGCTACCTGCCCTTGGGGCTGCGGGTGCAGGCGCGGTTGACTTACCGCACCCTCAACGAATTGAGCGACCGCTTTGCGGCGGCGCTGGCCGCACTGGGTGTGGGCAAGGGCAGCCGCGTCTCGATCATGCTGCCCAACATCCCACAACAGGTGATCGCCTATTTTGGCATCCTCAAGGCTGGCGCGATCGTGGTCAACACCAACCCCACCTACCCGGCCCATGAACTGGAACCTTTGCTGCGCAGCGTGGGCGCCGAGACCATTGTCACCCTGAGCGGTCTCTTTGAGCGTGTGCGCGAGGTTCAGCCCACGACGGCCCTCAAAAACATCATCCTCACCGACATTCCCGAACATGTCGGTCTGCTGTTCCGCAACAGCGTGACCAAACAGGTGCGCGCCAGCGGTATGATGAAGGAGGTTGCGTCGCAACCAGGCCTCTACTGGATGAAAGATCTGCTCGCCAAGAGTCCGGCCACAGCGCCGAAGATCACCGTTGACCCGGCCAACGACACGGCAGTCTTCCAGTTCACCGGCGGCACCACCGGCGTGCCCAAGGCCGCCGAACTGACCCATCGCAACCTGGTCGCGAATGTCACGCAGACTGTCGAGTGGGTGCCTGGGCTGCGGCCGGGGGCAGAAAGGCTGCTCCTGGCCCTGCCGGCCTTCCATGTCTATGGCATGACGGTGGGTATGTTGATCGGCATCAAGCTGGGCGGTGAAGTGGTCCAGGTGCCAGATCCGCGCAATATCCTCCATATTCTGGAACTCATCGCCCACGAGAAGATCACCCTCTATCCCGGCGTGCCAGCCATGTATATTGCGCTGCTCAACCATCCCCAGATGGCCAACTATGATCTGCACAGCATCGACGTCTGCCTGAGCGGCGGGTCGGCGCTGCCGGTGGAAGTGGCCCAGAAGTTCGAGGCGGTCACCGGCGGCAAGTTGGTGGAAGGGTACGGCATGTCCGAGTGCTCGCCGCTCATCAGCGGCAATCCGGTCTCCGGTCGGGTGAAGTATGGTTCCGTCGGCATGCCTTTCCCCAGCACGGAGGTCGCCGTCGTGGCCCTGGAACCAGACGAAAAGGGCAACTACACCTTTCTGGAGCTGGAGCAGCCGGGTGAACTGGTGGTGCGCGGGCCGCAGGTGATGAAGGGCTATTACAACAACCCGGGAGAGACGGCTAACACCATCGACGCCGCCGGCTGGCTCCATACCGGCGACATTGCGAAGATGGACGCGGAAGGCTACTTCTCGATTGTGGACCGGAAGAAGGATTTGATCATCGCCAGCGGCTATAACATCGTGCCCCGGGAAGTGGAGGAAGTGCTCTTCATGCACCCGAAAGTGATGGAAGCCGCGGTCGTGGGGGTGCCTGACCCCAAGCGCGGCGAGACGGTCAAGGCGTTTGTCGTGCTCAAGGCAGGGGAGAGCTCCACCGCCGAAGAGATTCGTGCCTTCTGCAAAGAGAACCTGGCCCCTTACAAAGTGCCGGCGCTGGTCGAGTTCACCACCGAACTGCCCAAAACGCAGGTCGGGAAGGTCCTCCGGCGGGCGCTGGTCGAACAAGAGATCAGAAAGCAGGCGGGGGCATGAACAAGGAAGCGGGGCTTGCGCTGCTCCAAGGATTGGTCGCCATCCCTTCGCTCTCCCAGCAGGAGGCGGCGGCCAGCGTGTGGCTGACTGCGCAGATGCAGGCTCTGGGCTACGACCGGGCCTTCGTCGACGGCGCCGGCAACGCCGTAGGCGAGTTGGGACCGGTGAACGCTGCCCGGACTATCCTGCTCCTGGGCCACATCGACACGGTGCCCGGGGCGATTCCTGTGCGGGTGGAGGAGACGCCAGGCGGGGCGGTCCTCTATGGGCGGGGCAGCGTGGATGCCAAAGGCCCGCTGGCCACGGCTACGGCAGCGGCGGCAAGAGTCGGCAGCGCCTGGGCCCATGAACACGCTATCCGCCTGGTCGTGGTCGGCGCGGTGGAGGAGGAAGCGGCCAGCAGCAAAGGCGCCCGGTTCATCCGCGACCGCTTCGATGGCGTCCACGAGCCTGTGCCCGACGCCTGCATCATCGGCGAGCCGAGCGGGTGGGGGCGGGTCACCTTGGGGTACAAGGGGCGCGTGCTGGTGGAAATGGAGGCCATGCAGCCCATGGCCCACACCGCGGGACCGGACGCCGGCGTCGCCACGGCGGCGGTGGATTTCTGGCAGTGGCTGGATCGCTTTGCGGCCACCTGCAACGCTGGCGTGGACAAGATCTTCGACCAGGTTTCGCCCAGCCTGCGGCGGTTGACGACCTTCACCGATGAGCAGATGCTCGACCACGTGGTAGCGCAGGCCGGGATTCGCCTGCCCCTGGGCTTCGACATCGACGCCTTCACCGCGCTGCCTTTCCGCCTGGGCGTCCACGCGGACCAGTGCGCCCCTCGCCCCTCGCCCCTCGCCCCTCGCCCCCCTCACCTAGTATCGGCCCGCTCACCACCCTCACGCTTGCGCCTCAGCGCCTACGAAGTAGCCTGGCGCAGCGAGCGCAACAACGCACTGGTGCGGAGCTTTCTGGGCGCAATTCGCACCGTGGATCCCACGGCAAAACCCGGGTTCGTGGTCAAGAGCGGCACCAGCGACATGAATGTGGTGGGTCCTGCCTGGCGCTGCCCGATCCTGGCCTACGGGCCGGGGGACAGCAGTTTGGATCACACGCCCCACGAGCACGTGGCCGTGGACGAGTACTGGCGCGCGGTGTTGGTGCTGGAGGGCGCGCTGCGGGAATTGGGGGTTGGAGCTTAGAGACTCTTTGAAAAGCCACCACAAAGGCACAAAATGGAAGCCAAAAATCCAGTCCCAGCGAGTTTCAATCTATATGACCTCACCGTCGTCGTAGAAGCGATCGAAGGCAACTGCACCTGCAACATGGCGGTCGGCGACTGTTTCTACCTGCAAGGGGGAAAGCTCTCCCTGCCCGCCGGCAAGGACTTCTGCGTCTACGCGCTCCAGGCCACCCTGCCCTTGCTGCCGGCCAAACAGCGCCACAACCATCCCGCCGACTGGATGGAGACCGATGCCCGCGTCACCTGCCCCGACCCCGCCTGCCGCCTGATCATGCGCATCGATCGCACGGGGTCGCGCACACTGCACCATGATGACGTGAGTGCCGTGCCGTTGGCTTAAGTGGGGCGAGGGGCGAGGGGCGCCGTCCTTACCGAAACGCATCCATTGCTGCGGGGCGCTGGATCGAGCGTGCGGGCGCTGGCGGCACGGGAGGCAGACGATAGCCGCGCACGATCACAACCGGACGCCCTTCGTCACTTTGGCCCATGAGCAGGCTGGCCGCGCCCGCCAACTCGTCGGCAATGCACTCCTCGCTGGACGTCAACTCATAGCCGAAGAGATCGTGGAGCCCGCGCTGATTCCAGATGGGCGGCAGCCCGGCGCAGCCGATGGCCACGCCGGCGGTGCCGATGCGCCAGGCCCGGCCGTGGCTGTCGTTGACGATGACTGCCGGCGCCACGCCAGTCAGCTCGGTCAGGCGTTGGCGGATGGCCGCCGCGCTCTCATCTGCATCCCAGGGCAACAGGGACAGATACTCGGTTTCGTCGTCCGGCTGCACATTGCTGCGGTCGACACCCGCGTTGGCGCAGACCCAGCCGCTGCGCTGCTCCACCACCAGCAAGCCACGGCGCACGCGCAGCACAGCGTTGCTGTCGTCCAGCACCACTTGGATCGTGCGCGGGTCCTTGCCGACCATGGGCGCCAATTCCAAGGCCTGGGGGCTTGGCGTCACGTCAGCCAGCCGCACCAGGCGGCCCTCGGCTTTGCTCACCACTTTTTGGGCGATGACGACGACATCGCCTTCGTGCAAGCGCTTCTCCTACAGCGGCCAGACCAGCCACGATCAGCGTGGCCAGGTCATCTCCGGGCCGAATCATGGGCAAGCCGGGTACCGCAAACAGTTGTAGCGAATTCATGTGAGTTTTCGTCAGTTCGTTTGGTTGGGCAGATCGACAGCGTGCTGGCGCCGATAGAGGTCGCTCATGACCGCCTCCAGGACGCCGCCGCCGATGGCCAGGGATTTATCAGAAACGGTGAAACAGTACGCTGGGTCGGCCCGCGGGTCAAGATCCCCGATCTTCAGCCCTGGCGTCACCAGGCACGCTAGGATGAATCAGCCCGCGCAGCACGCCAGCAAAGGGCGCTGCGAACGTGGCAACCGTCAGGCCCTCATGCTCCAGGGTTGCCAACAGCGCGCCTTGTTCCACCCGCGCGCCGATGGGGCAGCGCCCACCACATGCCCTGCCGCCGGCGCCCGGAGCACCCGGCTCGCCTGTCTTCCCACGCCGGGCAATTCGCCCGGGGCGCCCGTGTCTGCCTCGGCGCTGCCTTGCCAGAGCACGCGGCCCAGGTTGTGACCACGATTGGTCTCGATCACGGCATGACAGTCTACGCCTGGCCGTGAAACCGGGTCCCAGTGCGATCACCAGCGGCGCAGCAGTCCATTGGGTGCCGGTGTTGTGTTTGGCCATGATGGCGTCGACCAGCACAGCGGGCTTCAAGTGCAGCCACGCTGTGGGCGGTCGGGTCGATCAGAACGGGCAGCAACCGCTCGCCCAGGGTTTCATGCCACCGCTGCTACGGTGCAGAGTCGAGCCGTCACTTCTTCGACCTGGCAGTGGCCATCGAATACGGCCTGGGCGAAGGCGACGGTGCGCCGCACGGCCAGGGGGCGCTCGATTTCGGTCATGACCACGGGGAAGCCAGCGCGATGCAGACGAAGGGCAATGCCGGTGGCCAGGTCGCCGGCGCCTTTGATCAGGATCAGATGGCTCCAGGTGATTCCACTCATGGCGACAGCATAGACGCGCTTGCAGGAAAGATCAACTTCCAGAAACTCTAGAGGTTTTCCATAGGTTTTTGCCCCTGCCCCCCGTTGATTCTGCGCACCTCTCTTTCTAAACTGAAACGCAGGTGGTGCGCCACCGAATGCGGCGCCATCTCGTCTGGTTTGTTGCAGTGGTCCAGGGTCGTCAGGGCTGATGATCGCTGGCCAGCAAGGAGCACCCATGTTCAAGCGTCCACGGTTCCCAATCCTACGGGTTATGGCCCTGTTCATCCCGTTGCACGCGCTCGCGAGTGCACTACAGCTTACATTCGTCATGGCCAGCCTTGGGCTAACGCTGGCACTGCTCTTAGCTGCGCAAGGGGCCAGCGGCCAGGGCGAACCGCCACCATCCGCCGCAGCCGAATTCGTGACGCCAACGGAGATTGTGCCGCTGCCGCCAACGCCAATCGCGGCCGCAGGCGTCATTGTTGTGGAGACCGAGGTGGCGGCTGGCATGATAGAAACGCCCTTCCCCCAATCCACAGATACGCCATTGCCGCCTGCAACCGATGCGCCAGTTTTGGCAGCCACAGCAACGGAGACGGAAGCAGCCACGGCCACAGAGACGCCGCAACCAACCGCAACGGAGACGCCAGCTTTGACGGCCACGGCAACGGAGACAACAGCAGCCACCGCCACAGAGACGCCGCAACCGACCGCAACCCAGACGCCAGCTTTGGCAGCCACAGCCA
>CAWKGC010000023.1:0-860733 GCA_963849005.1 uncultured beta proteobacterium
TAAGTCCCAAAACACTATTTTTCCAAGTATCTGATACCATTCAATTTACCCACCTTAGAACCTCTTTGTTATGCGGTTCCCATTGACTTTGTGCTGACACGGAGGGACAATTCCGCCACAAGCTATACACACTTCAACCCTGACACAAACCCTGACACAAAACCGAGGGATTGCCGAGGGACAGGAGCAAAAAGCATGGCGAAGTACACCCTTACAAAGAAATTCATTGATGCCGTACAGCCGGAGCAAGTCACGCGAATCTATTTCGATGAACACAAGGCCGCGCCAAAAGGATTCGCCTTGCGCGTAACTCCAGCGGGCAGCAAGGCCTGGATTCTGAACTACTACGTAAAGGGGCGTGAACGTCGCCTCACCCTGGATAAGCCGTATCCGGCATGGGGGCCGAAGAAAGCCCGCGAGGAAGCGAGCAAGATCAAAACCGCGATCAATTCCGGCGAGTCTGACCCGCTGGCTGACAGGGCCGCTGCAAAGCAAGCCGAGATCGAAGCAGAGGCCGCTGAGCAAGCGAAAACCGAGTTCACATTAGGTGCACTGCTTAAAGCGTATGTCGCGCAATTGAAACGGGACGGCAAGAGCAGTGCGCGTGCCGTCGATAACTCGTTAAAGAAAAATGTCGAGGAAGCATTCCCCAAAATGTGGAATACCCCTGCTGCCGACCTGGACGTAGATGACTTTCTGGAAATCGTGGCGACGCTAACGGATGCCGGAACGAAACGCGAGGCCGCAAAGCTGCGGGCATATTTGCGAGCCGCCTACACCGCTGGTGTACAAGCCCGCACTGACGCAACGGCGACTCCCGCCATGCGTAGATTCAAACTGAAACGAAACCCGGTATCCGACTTGGCGCCCATCAAGGACAGCATCCAGCCGCGCCAATTGGCTTTGGCCTTGCCGGAATTGCGAGCCTACTACAAGCGCATTAGTGCCCTGCCCGCTCCAGATGGTGCCGTGCTGAGTCTGCACCTGCTAACTGGTGGGCAGCGTTTGGAGCAACTGTTTCGCCTGACAAGCAAAGACCGGGACGGCGATGATTTAACGCTGCTTGATCCCAAAGGCCGAAGAAAGCAACCCCGCGTCCATATCGTGCCGCTTCTGCCGGAGGCAAAGAACGCACTCGAAGCCATTGGCAAGGGACCGAACCTAGTGAGTTTTGACGGCGGCAAAACCCCCTCAACGGATGCAGCATTCCGCGTCCGATTCAATGCCGTTGCGGATGCGATGGTGAAAGCTGGGGAATGCAAGGAGTTGTTTACACCTGGCGACATTCGCAGAACGATAGAAACCCGGCTGGCAGCCGCTAAGGTTCCGTCTGACCATCTAAAACACCTGCTGTCACACGGCTTCGGCGGGGTACAGGATAGAACACTACCAACGGTACGAATACCACGCGGAGAAACTTGCAGCCCTTGTTACCTTGCGCGACTTGCTAGCCGAACCTAGCGGCGATGTTGTACCCATGCGGCGGAGGGCGAAGAAATGACCGGCAAAGCGGATCGTTGGGGCTGTCCTGATTGGCGAGATGCTGTGGCATATCCATGCGCCCCAGACTCATTGGAGGACTTGGCAGTGGCGTTGGGCGTTTCTTCAAAAGGAGCACCAGAATACCGAACCTCCTGGGAAAGCCTGCCCAAACTAAAAATTGGCCGTGGTTGGCCTAACTACGAAGTTCGTATGCCCCTTCGGGAGCAACTTTCGGAAATAAGATTAAGGTACTCAATGAATGTGCTACCTGACCCCAGAACAGCAAGCGTTCGTAGTGATCACTTTTTACGATGTGTTCGCCCAAGAGCTGGCTGTGCCCCCTAATGTTGCGGACATCCTGGCAATGTCGCTGGAAGAGAAAGACAGATTCTTGGCCTCGATTGCTCAGTCGCAGCACTGGCCCACACGATCCTGCGATGGCTTGTCAAAGGACAGCATATATTTTTTTTCATTCGACATATCCCGTTCGTTGGACACACAGCTCGCTCGCGTCAGCAAGAGTTTCAGAGACTTCGATGGAACTTCATCCAGAAGTTAAGCAATTCAAAAAAATGCAGAAAAACTGGCCTCGTCACCTGCGTGTGATAGATGCCAAAGACCAACATGCTACTCATGAGGAAATATACGCACAATTTGCAGAAGAGGTATCGGGAGAGAATGAAACAGCATTAGACAAATTTTATCGCCTATCGCAACCGAGAGCGATCGTTAGCCAGTGGCACAAGCAAGCTATTGAGGTTATGGGAAAAGCAGCCCGATTGCTCTAACCCGATCGCTCCTCTCTAGGTGCAAGAATAGCCCCTCACGCTACGTAAGGGCTATCTAAGTGAC
This sequence comes from uncultured beta proteobacterium, assembly GCA_963849005.1. Lineage (GTDB taxonomy): Bacteria > Pseudomonadota > Gammaproteobacteria > Burkholderiales > Usitatibacteraceae > CAWKGC01. The sequence goes on from CAWKGC010000023.1 coordinate 2,335, forward strand.
CACAAAACAACCTGATAACATCCCCATCCTGGGGAACCTGATGTCCCGCCTGGAACTGGCCAATACTCTAAGGCTCACCCCACGATCACTTGACCGCTGGGCCTGGCAACGCAAAGGACCGCGTCGTTTTAAAGTCGGCAACAAATCCTACTATGACCGCTCAGATGTCGAAGCCTGGCTGGAACGTCAGAAAGAAAAAGGCGTCGGCGGTGCAGCATGATTATTAGTGAAACCATCTTCAAAGAACGACAACCCATCGGTCGCATATTCGCGGACAGTGACACCGGACTTTTTTCGTTTGTGCCGACCGACGGTAAAACACGGCTGCCTGATCGACCTTGGACCGATCCCGATGAACTGAGGGCAGCAATTCAGGAGGCTTATAAAGACGAAAGCCCACCGATTTATGGGCAGGCTTCGTAATCCTTGGCGGGATTCACAGTCACACAAACGGAATGCAACTGATGGTGGAAATTGTACAACTAAATGAGGCCGATAGGGACGTCTCAGAGAGCACGACGGTCACAACCATAGGCGGCTTTAGAAATCGGGCCACAACGGGCCACAAGGCCGCTGAGGGTAGTGAAAGCAATGAAGCAACCGTGAGCCTTGACCTATCGCCACTGGTTCCCCCTGGCGTATACAAAATGGTCTTTGTTGAGCATAGGACCGCACTCAGTTTGGAAAGGCACCAAAAATTGCATTGAAGTTCCGCATTATCGACCAGGGGCCATACTTAGGGGACAGAACTAAAACGTGGGTCTAACGCCAAACGCCTCATTGGTAAACCTTGCAAAGGTGGTTGTTTTGCAGTTCGCTCCCCATTGTCGACTTTGTGCTTGAGTACCTCACGCTGTTTACCGCGCCAGTAAAACGCCCGGACAGAATCTCACTACACCCCTACAAGCATTGCGTGATTAAAGGCCGCGTGGAAACGGTTACCCAAAATGCCAAACAACGCAAACTGCCAGAACTTCTGCAATACAGCATTATTAGTGAACTCTTGGAAGTTGGAGCATGAAAGCCCTTAACCTTAACCTTAACCTTAACCTTAACCCACACCTTTCCCTACCCCTACTCCCACCCCTACCTCGTCATGGGGTGAAGACCGCACGGTTTTTTGCCTTCGGCACTTTGGTTTGGCAAAAAAAATGGGCGCGATTATTCAATTTTGGGCGCAAATCTCGAATTGGGTCTGGCTAATGGTAACCAGTATCTACCTACGCAACTACCACCCGGGGGCAAGCTGGCTCACACCAGCCCAACCCGAAGCCATGACTCTTACTAACAAGGCCGAAAAATGTATCTCTGACCTACCCAACCAACCGAATAGGAGCACACCATGAACGAACGAAATACTGAAGATACGTTTGTGTCGGATTCCATTGCCGAAGTCCGTCGAGAGACCCAAGATTACCGCCCCCGTGTTGACTATTCTGGGAAGCCTATCGACAAGATCTACGTGTTCCGAGGTCCTCAAGATTCAGGAAGAAGGATCACGCGGGATACAAGCCGAGTGGGACAGACCGAGAGGATCCAGATTATCCACATTGGTTTATCACCGAAGACGAAGCGCACCTGAAGGATCAGTTGTTCCGGCTCATCATGAGGTGTGGCATCACGACTAAGGCCGCGAATGATCTTTGGGATCAGTTGCTGTGTCACGGTTTTATTTCTGCTGACCACTACTTCCCCGGGCCAAGTGATGACATCAGCATATTTGAATAAAGGAAGCCCACCCCGGCAATGGGATGTCGGGGGAAAGGGCCTGTCCATGATTAACGAATCCGATCACTAGAGCCACACCAAATGCCAAAGGAGACAACCATGACCAAACGTAAAAAACCCGAAGACTTCCTGCCCACTGGTAGGCCGACCAAGTACAAACCAGAGTATGTGGAGCTGGCATCTAACTATTGCCTGCTGGGTGCGAAGGATGCAGAGCTCGCAAGTTTCTTTGGGGTATCTGAATCAACCTTGAACCTTTGGAAGCAAAAGCGCCCTGAATTTTCGGAGTCCCTAAAGGCCGGTAAGGGTGAAGCCGACGCCAAGGTCGCTCAGAGTCTCTATCGTCGTGCGCTGGGTTACGAGCATCCCGAGGACAAAATCTTCAATGACAACGGGAAGCCCCTGATCGTTCCGACCATCAAGCACTATCCCCCTGACACCACGGCGGCGATCTTTTGGCTGAAAAACCGCCAATCGCAGAACTGGCGCGACGTGTCGAAACTCAAGATCGAGAATGAAAACCCGGATGATAAGACCCTCGACAAGCTCCTGGAACGCCGGCGAAAGAAAGATGAAGAAATCGCTTTTCTGCAAGCTGGGTTGTCGTAGGGTAATAAGTAATGGCCTCTGCGGCACAAAAGGCTTCCTGTCAAAAACAGCTATTGCAAGCGGTTGCAGAATCCATCTTGATAAGTGATGAGATTCTGCAATTTCTCACTTTCAACCGCGCCGCCACTTTATTTCCAGAAACCGGGAGATTGCGCCGGGAACTGTACGCAAAGCACACCGACTTCTTCAAGGCGGGCGCCACCTCAAAGAACGCTGCTGTATGGGTGGCAGCCGGAGCGGAAAAACTGAGTCGGGCGCTTACGAGGCGATGTGCCATTCAACCGGCCTTTACCCGACCTGGTGGGAAGGCAAGGTATTTCCCAGACCGACCTCCGGCGTAGCTGCGGGCAGAACCGGCAAAGTCGTTCGTGACAGCATTCAAGTCAAGCTGCTGGGCTATCCGGAAGGACCGCTTGGGACTGGCTTGATACCGAAGCACCTGCTGATCGAGGAAGACTGTAAACGGGCGTCCGGCACCCCCGACCTGTACGACATCATTGCGGTCCGTCACATAACGGGTGGTAAGTCCATCATCAACCTGAAGTCTTACGACCAGGGCCGTGAGGCATTTGAAGCCACCGGGCGCGACTGGGTTTGGGAAGACGAGGAAGCCGACATCCCCATCCATGGGGAAAACGTGGCGCGGACCATGACCACCAACGGCATAGTCTGGAACACCTACACGCCGCTGAAGGGTCAGACCGAACTGACCAGGGATTTTGAGAAACGCTCGAAGGGCGACAGTCCCAGCGTCTATCTGACCCGCATCACCTGGGACGACGCGCCACACCTGACCGAGCAAATGATCGCGGATATGAAAGAAATCTACCCGCCGCATGAGATGAAAGCGCGGCGCTGGGGTATCCCGAAAATGGGCAGTGGGGCTGTGTTCACCACCGATTTTGATGACGTAATTGCGGTCAAGCCGTTCAAGCTACCGGACCACTGGCCCCGGGCCTATGGCCTGGACTTTGGCTGGGCACCACACCCGACGGCAGCCGTATGGGGTGCTTGGGATCGTGAAAGCGACATTGTGTATCTGTACTCCGAGCACCGCATGAAAATGGAGTTACCCAGCGCCCATGCTGATGCGATCAAGATGCGTGGCGAGTGGATAAAGGGCAACTCTGAAACAGCTGGCACCAATGCCTCTGACGGTAAACGCATGATCGACATCTACCGCGGCTTGGGCCTTAATCTGATCCCCGCCAAGAAAAATGTGGAGGGCGGAATTTACGCCATGCGTCAACGCATTGAGACCGGCCGGCTCAAGGTGTTCAACACCCTGCCGATGTGGCGCGAAGAGTACGAGAGCTACCAGCGCGAGGACGGCAAGATCACCAAGAGCCATGACGACCTGATGGATGCCACGCGGTACCTGCTGAGCAAAATGAACACCTTCAGCACGAAGCCGGTAAAGCATCGGTTTACCTTGCTCGAGCCGGTCCAGTTTGGAGACTATGTAATATGAGCACAGATCAATCACTAACCCGAGCCGAAGCACGCACGAAAATTCTACGGGCACATACCTCGGAATACCTCCCCGAGATCGGAGGCCGACAAAATCGGGATCCCATCTTGGGTCCTGTAATGTTTTATGGTTGGTTGCAGAATTACTATCCGGAATTACTGGATTTCCCGGACTCAGGGGATCGCTATCAAACCATTACCTGTTGGGTTATTGAGTCGGAATACCCAGGCACCCATTAGTCGAAATTACCTCTCCGACGTATCTCCACGCCCGTTCCGCTAGCTACTTGAACTGGCATAGGAGATGGCTTGACGTGAAATTGATGAGGTGTGACTATCTGGTGCTCCACCCCGATTCAGGGGTCTAATGTGAAGGTGGGGCGCAGAGAGTGACCGAGTGGACCTTCCCCCAGATTGCAGCCGAAACTGCGCGACTTGAGGACGCCGCTGCAACTCTGCTTGGCCATATGATCTTCGAGTTCGGACGCTTGGAGCTGGAACTTGCCATGCTCCTGGTTTGGTCCGATCAGGGGAAAGCATCTTGAACCCCTTACTGCCCAGGTTACCGAAGACGCCCTTCATACCAAACTGTGTCGCTTAGACCAGCTCGCTAAGTCGAAGTACGACGGCAATCCCCCTGCGCTGCTTGCGTTCCGAGGTTGGTGGATGCTGCTCACGAAGCGCGTCTGCGGAGGAATGAGTTCGTTCATGGCCGCTGGGGAATATCGGCGACAGAAGGCCAAGTCGTCAACGTCATTGGCCTCCCAACTTCGGAGAAGCAACGCGAAGTGCGCTATTCGCTCTCCCAACTGGAGGATAGTCTTACCGCATTGAGGTCATTGCGACCTCAGCTTTGTCAACTCCGAGATAAGTGGCCATTGTAGTTCTGGGCCCCAGCAGGTCGCCCAAGCGGGCCCTCAACAGCTTTTGCATGGGGGTAGCTATTTGGGCCGCACCCGATACTTCCCCGCCGGTAGGGTTTGATAGTCGAATGGGTTTGTAACGAGTCGTCCGTCCCGCTTGAAGTCCCGCCAAGCGACGTGCTCATAATCCCAGCGTTGCAGCACATCACCCGGCTTGTTCCTGCCGTAGTCGATCTCAATGCCCAAGTCACCTGCGGATAGCATCACCATGATGGGATTATGCAGAAAAAAGGGCCGCTAGTGATTGGCGGCCCCTTGAAGACAGGAATTAGCTTAAGCTGCTTATTAATAATTCTCAAACAACGATCCAGCAACCCAGTCGGTACTGCCTGGTGCGTCACGATCAAAGCCACCGCTTACACTCGATGAATTACCGGTTGCTGTGTTTTGGGCACCACCAGAAACAGTAGACCACTCACCGATAGCATCGTTATTCAGACCGCCCGTCACGGTTGCAGAGATACCGTGAGCGGCACCATTCACTCCCCCATTTACTACAGAATTGGTCCCCCACGCTGTATTTCCAGTGCCCCCACTAACCCGGGAGTAGGCTCCGGCGGCTATGTTGTTCTGCCCGCCTGCCGCGCTGGCGCCCTCAGCCGTTGCAGACACATATGAACCGCCACTGACAATTGCAACTAATCCTGAAGCAGTGTTGTTCCTTCCACCGCTGACTGCCGAACCTTCATTACTGGCTATGTTGTCGTACCCACCAGTGATTGACGAATGCTCCCCGCTGGCTAAGTTACTTCTTCCGCCGCTGATCGATGACACATAACCGCTAGCTTCGTTGCCTGCGTACCCCATGCCTTCATAGCTTCCTCCACCACTGACTGATGAATAGGCACCACTGGCTGTGTTACCACGCCCACCACTGACGGAAGAAGAATCCCCGCTGGCTGTGTTCCCCCACCCACCACTGACAGACGAAAAGTAAAAGCTGGCTATGTTGTTGACGCCACCACTGACCGATGAAAAGTCTCCAGAGGTTTCATTATCGACACCAACGACCATGCCACCAAATGAAGAGTAATTATTTTCCGCACCGACAACGAGGTTATGGGAACCGCTCCGCCTGTCGCACAAGTACCCGTCTGGACAGTCCGCGTCACCTCTGGTCTCGTTATAACCGATAATCAGGTTGCCAGTTCCGTTAGGCGAATCTGTCACCTCGGTTCCGTTGACGATCTGTACGTTCATGCCTGTGAAGCGAAGCGTGTCATAACCAGTGTTTGGATCTATTAAGCGCTCTACGCCATCGAAGCGTGGGTCAGAGCCTGCACCGCCCGTATCTATTTCATCGATTTGGCTTTGTAGATCACTGTCCGCTGCCTGCAAGGCTGCTATATCATCACCCGCGCTGGAGTCAGCAGCAGTGTTTGCAGCCAGATCCGCTTGCAGCGTGGCAACCAGCGCTTCCAGCGCAACAACTCTCTGCTCCAGGGTAGGCTTCGATGATGACGGACCCGCGACAGCAGATAACGGCAGACATAGCAGGAGAACGGCTAGAGCACAATAGGATGGGAATCTGGATTTCATGACATTACTCCCTTTAAAGAGGGACAATCAAGGTACTCCAGGACGAAGAGCTTGGATATGACCTAGGTTTGGTAATTAGTGCTCAATGCCGGTTTTGAACGGAACCGACAAACGGGGCTTTTTGTTGGGCCATTACCTCTCATCTGCGGTTAGCGTTACCATACCAGGGCGAATCCCATTCCCTTCTATGAGTGCAAAAGGCGACAACTATGAACTGCAAAGGCTTGCTGATAGCAGTTTTGATTCTTGCCCTTACTTCCTGCGATAAGCAACCTGCCGTCCAGGTTCCTGAACTTACGGTGCTTGAACAAACCCAGCGCGATGCTGAAGCCGGTGATCCTGCCGCCCAATTCAACCTCGGCATAATGTATGGCAAGGGCGAAGGTGTTCCGCAGGACGATGCCGAAGCCGTCAAATGGTATCGCATGGCTGCAGAACAGGGACATGCCCCTGCCCAATACAACCTCGGTGTCATGTATGGCGAAGGGGAAGGTGTTCCGCAGGACTATGCCGAAGCCGTCAAATGGTATCGCCTGGCTGCAGAACAGGGACATGCCCCTGCCCAATACAACCTCGGTGTCATGTATGGCGAAGGGGAAGGTGTTCCGCAGGATGATGCCGAAGCCGTGAAGTGGTATCGCATGGCTGCAGAACAGGGATATGCCAATGCCCAAGACAACCTCGGCGTCATGTATGCCTCTGGCCGAGGTGTTCCGAAGAATGGTGCCGAAGCCGCGAAGTGGCATCGCATAGCTGCAGAACAGGGAGATGCCCGTGCCCAATTCAACCTCGGCGTCATTTATGACACCGGAGATGGTGTTCCGCAGGATGATGCCGAAGCCGTGAAGTGGTATCGCCTGGCTGCAGAACAGGGATACGCCGACGCCCAATTCAACCTTGGTGTCATGTATGGCAACGGACGAGGTGTTCCTCAGGACTATGCCGAAGCCGTGAAATGGTATCGCATGGCTGCAGAACAGGGACATGCCCATGCCCAATTCAACCTCGGTGTCATGTATGGCAACGGACGAGGTGTTCCGCAGGACTATGCCGAAGCTGTCAAATGGTATCGCCTGGCTGCAGAACAGGGACATGCCAATGCCCAAAACAACCTCGGCGCCTCGTATGCCAAGGGCGAAGGCGTGCCACAGGACTTTGCTGAAGCATACACATGGTTTAGTTTGGCTGCGGCTAGTGGCGATGCGGATGCGGCAAAAAATCGAGAGACGGCATCTAAGGAGCTACCCGCCGAAGCACTGATTGCAGCCCAGCAACGTGCCACTAAGCTGTTTGAGGAAATCGAAGCCCGAAAAAGCGTCTTCTAACTAATGTCGGTGGGGTTTACTTCTGCCGCAGCCGATACCGCCCAGGTGGAAGCGTTGTGTAGTCGAAGGGGTTTGTAACCAGCTTTCCGTCCCGCTTGAAGTCCCGCCAGCCGTCATTCTCATAATCCCAGCGTTGCAGCACATCGCCCGGCTTGTTTCTGCCGTAGTCGATTTCCAGGCCCAGGTCGCCAGCGGATAGATTAACCATTCGGGAATTATGCAGGAAAAGGGCCGCCAGTGATTGACGGGCCCGGTATATGGGGAGTCCAAAATGCTGTTAACAGCCATGATTCAAAATTGACTGTCGCACGATTTATTTGAAGTCACGAACTCTCATTTATTAGCCGCAGCAATTCCAACAATTGCCCGACTCAGTTGATCTGCTTGGCATGGAGGCTCGGGGGTTATCTCAATTTCAAACATGGAGCCGCCTTGCAACGAAGACTTCTTCTTCCTCTTCTCAAACATCAGTCCCTCTAAAACACCAATTGGTTTGCCATCCAGAATATGCTGGAAAAGTGGGTCCGGCGATCGAATCTGGTGACGCAGAATTACCCATCCTTTTTCTTTAATATTCACCTGAGTAAAGAGTGACTTATTTGATTCCTCCCACTTCAATGAATATCCCTGAGTGTTTTCCGTTGCCTGAATTTTGTGTTCAGCCAACTCAACGAACAGATCATCCAGAGCCAGTCTCTGCTCTTCGGAAAGTTTTTCTTCCCGCAATTTCATTTTTTCAATTCCAGCGGACTGATCACGGGAGTATTCGGCAACCAACGGTATTTGTGGTAATGATGCGTATCTTCTCCAAATTATTCGCGAAATGTAGTTATCAAACTCCTCCCTCAAATCCATCAAGATGAGGTCATATTTCGAATTTGTCTGCTCGGAGAATGACATCAGCTGCATCAGATTACGAACGGCCCTATAGGCGAACTGAGTGTTTGGCGCAGGAGCGCAGAGAATCACAACCCGACAGATTCCAGCTTTAATGTTGCTTTCAAGCCGTTTGACAAACTGACGACGCCATTCAGTCTTATTCTTTCCCACGATCACGGGATCATTGGAGAGCGCTTCAATCACATCATCCAATGTACCGAAATCAGAACCCTGTCCCTGGCCTACAATCGAGAATAGTTGTTCCAGGAACTCATCGCCCTCGTAGTGAATGAGATGGGACTGGAGATCAGAAGCATAATTCAGTGCTTGCGGATAGACCTCCCGCTTCACACGAGCATCGCTGTAACGCTTGCACTCAACAAACGTAATAATCGCATTCGTATCGAGAAATAGATTGTCCACTGGGCCACTGCCCAAAGGCACTTCTCTACCCAGGGAGACCATTTTGGGGGTGTCCGGACAATTTTCCGGATTGATCTCAGGTATCCCAGATAAGACCAATTCCGGCTTGTCGTGCACCAGCAGCTGCAATTCTTCCTCTCGTTTAAACATGTCTCTTGGCGACTACCCCTGTCGTTTTAGGTAGTTTATCCACTGATCCGGGAGATGTAACGAAACATCTGTGCATCAGGGTTTTTCAAAACAAAATAGCATGGAAATATTTGATCAAAGCGCTGGCCAGTCGGCGAGCACCAAGCTAAGTCAATGTAAGCGGGCGGGGTCGGTTACTGCGTGGGGGGCTATAGGGGTCGGTCGGGGTGCAAGCCACCAATCGAGAAGGGCTGCTTCTGGCCGTTTTGAGAACTTTAGTTCGTTGAAATTTAGCGCCGACGAATCGCTTCTTTCCTCGCAATACCGGAACCACGCCTTACTGGGTGGCTTATCTCTCCAGTCGACCCAGTGCGGAACTCCGCTGATGCTTGTGGGGGGTGATGGTGCAAGAGGAACACCGATTCCGATTGCCTGCTCGATTCTGGGCACGGTGCGTGTAGGCTTTTGACTCAACTCTTCACGGAATTCATTCAGAAATGTGAATCTAATTGTCACGCAAGATCGTTGGGTGTAGCGTTGACTGCTAGCCAAAGAAGAAAAATGATCTCCTCAGTGCGGTAATCGCTTCCTTTCGGCACACAGTCCCTTGCATGGATGCTCGTCGCCACGTAGTTGCTGGTATGGGGGTATTCGGTATGAAACATCTTATTACGCTAGTTTTCCTAACTCTTCTTTTTACCTTAGCACCACCTATATTCGCTCAGACGCCAGGGACAGTCTCAGTAAGTCCGGCAGCTAAAACGTGGATTACCACGCCAAATCAAATAATTGTTAAAAGCCCCGGAGCAACACAGATCTTTTACACTGTTGAGAACACCTATGACGGTAGTTCGCCGAAAAACCCAATAGCGCCAACGCCTTGGTCACCCAACTACTACTATGACGGTATTCTAGACGGACCAACTGCTGCACTTAGCTATTGGGGATTCAACGGACAGTACAGACAAACAAAGTTACTCTTCATTGGCTGCAACAGTTCTGGTTGTGGCCCTGTCAGTTCGGTGTATACCTATGGTGTCAATATGGTCAGTGCAAACTCTGCCTTGTTTTGGGGTTGGAAATTTGAACCAAGTGCCGTAGGCCCACTTGCATCAACCGACCACGTGTATGGACGTGCCAGAATTTATAATAAGTTAACATCGACTCAATTTCTTGATTTTTCAAGTTTCAGTGGTGCTGGGATCTGGGGGGTTTATCGTGCTGGTGAAGCGACTTGCTGTTTCTATAACGGTGGGTTTGGCCATGATGAACCTTTCCCTTGGGACGCATTCTCGAACGAAATACAGGGGCTTGTAATCGCCCCCGGCAGATCACGAACGATCGATTTCATTACAGAAACGCCCGGTTCCTATACTCCTCCTCCGGGTAATTACTCGGTACAAGCAAACATTCAAATAGGAAGTGCACCTCAGTGGTATTCTGAAGTTCCAACATATATAAAAAATACTCTGACGTGGAGTGTTGAAAAACCACAGCCTACAAATTACGGACTGTTTATCGGCGCATATGATCCTCGGTTCAGATGGGATTTGCTTAATATTGTCGACTTTAGCCGTAATGCCGGAACAATGGCAACAGCGTTCGCGGCACGTCCTAACACAAAGGCCTATGTTTTGACCGGGGATTTGAGCCTTGATTCTAATGGCAACCAGGTAGACCCAATAACACTCGGTGATATTCAGCGGAAGCTACGGGACATTCGCTCACAAATGCGATCAGAAGATACATTGACGCTATACATTAACAACCATGGTGGCTCCGCTGTGCCCGGTTCCACTGTAACTGATACTGGGATAGGTGATGAGATCATATATGTTGGGGATTATTTGTGGGATAACCAGCTTGCCGAAGAGCTAGTTAGATTTGACGGACTTCGCGTCATGGTTTTCCTCGATACTTGCCACGGTGGTGGCTTTTGGGGGGGCAGTGATCTAAAGGAGAGCCCACCCGAGGGATTGGGCTTTAATGATTTGAACCAACTAAATAACATTGCGCTCTATTCTGGGGCGGCAGAAGACAAGAAGGAATATGCATTAGGACGCTGGTCGTTCTGGGGTTTAGCGCTACTCGAAGCATTCCAAACGCCCATAATTTGGAGTCCTAGCGGACTGGCAAGCTTCCTTGAAGAAAGAACCCTGGAAATCGCAGACGACCGTCAAGAAGCACCTGTTTGGTACACCCTGGGACCCGGCGATCCAGTTCTCCCAGATAGCTCTTTGATTCAAACCTTTGATGTGAAATCGGCCGATTTCAACAATGCCGAAACATTTCTTGCCGGGCCCGAACCGTTATTGCAATTCGACAGTCTTATTGCGGCTGTGGAAGATACAGGCCCAGGGAAAAGTCTCTTCAATAAAATGGTGGATGCAAAAGCTTACTATGAAGTAGGCGATGATGTGGCAGCTTGTGAGACTCTTAAGGCTTTCATTCATGAGGTAAATGCACAAACAGGCAAGAAAATCTCCTTGGGTGATGCTGAAAGTATCATTGCATCAGCTGTGTTCACCATGGCCGCGATTGGTTGCTACTGAAACGCACTTTTCATTCGGTGGTGATCCCGTAATGGGCTATGCGACAGACTGGGTTTTACGGATGGCCGCCACGAAAAGACGATGTGAATAAAGCGGGCCGTCAATCATTGGCGGCCTTTTATTGTGTTTGCCAGCGACTGCTTGGCCGGAACCGCTTATTCGTGTTGCTGAAATCTGCACGAATCCTACGGCAGCTTCTCTAATCGGGCCTTAATGTCAAGTTCCCATTGTTTATAACATATCTATGGTCGCGTCTTTGCGTACGGGGTAAGGCAGCTTTTGGCCGAATTGGGAACTGAGTGACGTAGTAATAAAACTTTAGTGAGTGGCTGCTTCCTGTCCGATTTTGTTGCTAAAAAATAGCTGCCAGCGGATGGACAGCGTGAATGTCAGGAAGTTTGCCGTGCACCTGCCCCACATGATAAAAAAGGCAATCCTGATCTGTTACTTCATATTTCCCTTTTTGGGTCTCTCGAAAAAGAAGCCAGTGCGGGCAGTTGCCAATAATACCTGGCACATCTCCGCTCCAACCATCTTCCTCCAAGGTTGTAATAGCTGAAATATACTCTCTGTAAAAGTAATGTGTCCTGTTGCTTTCAATCAAGGGATCGTTTGCTACCTCGCCTCGACTCCATTCCTGAGTGAAGTCAATGTCATCAACTACCGCGTTAAACACAAACACATTTTTTTTCTTCCAAATGTACTCATGAAATTCAGTTTTTGTAATTGTGAATGAGTATTTTCCAGCGTAAAGGGTATATCCGATTTGTGGCTGTGGGTTGAGCCTGTTAAGTAACGAATAGTTCATAAAGCAAGTATAAGAACCGCAAACAGCCTTGAAATAGAAATTCCCTACCCAGTAATACTTCTTATTCCAGAGCATGATTGGCAAACTCCGCGCTAAGTTTTGACACATTTTTTCAATCTTGGGTTGGGGATTGCGTGATCTATGGCACGCTCCCATTCTGTATCATATAGCAATTCCAACCTTGGACTAACAGCAAGAGCGGGGGCATTATTGTCCGCTACTGGCCGATTCCAGCTATGCGTGTCGCTGAAAAATGTAGCTGTCGAATAACCGCTTTCTGACTAAAACCAGCGTATCGTCCTTTGCAATTCCTGTGGTAGAAAGCGGTCCATTGCAGTCCAGATGTTTATCCGTGCTAGTTCGCGTGTCGACTCTGAATTTCACCACTCAATTTTTGCAAACTGCTTCACGCTTTCGTGCAGATACCTGGTCGTATTCTGGATGTTCTGGTGGCCCATATAAACCTGCACGGTACGCAGGTCATGTCCGCGATCAATGAGCGCGGTCCCACAGCCATGCCGCAGTGCATGGGCATTCCATTGAACACCCAGTGCGTTTTCAGAAAACTTACCGAACATCTTCTGAAAGCCATTGGCTGAAACAACGTTACCGCGTTCATTTTTGAACACGAACCCGGTCGTCGGCTTACCTTGCTCCCGGTGAACCCGCCTGAGCAGCAGCAGTTCACGTTTATCCGAAATCGGGTGCTGGGTATCAATACCGTTTTTCATGCGCTTGATGGCGATCTGACCGGCCTTCAAGTCGATGTGCTGCCACTTCACGTTAACCAGTTCCGATACCCGGAAGGCATGGCGAAAGGCCATCCACACCATCAACTCATCTCGATCTGGATAGCGGGAGCCTTGCTGAATCGCCGCGCACACCTTCACCACCTCTGGATCGGTCAGGTGCCGTTTACCGCGCAGTTCATCATTGGCCACCCGTGAGCGGTTGCCTGAATCATGGACATTCAACGTTTTAGTCGATTTACCCTTGCGAAAGTCGATGCCAACCACCTGATTCTTCATACCACGCCTCCTGTAACATTCAACATAACAGTCATTACGTGGAAAGTATAACAGAATCCTTTAGACGAACAAATAATCCCTTGTTGTGGATTTGCGCCGAAACTTGAGCCACAGCTGGCATTGAAATTGCTTACCATCAAACAGATGCTAATCTAGATAGTCTGTCTACGGATATTTTGCTCGTCGGTAGGTCGAAATATCGCGCAAATATGTACCTCGATTGGATCATTGTTGGATGCAAATCAACAGCCTGGCAGATCAAGTCGATGCACCCTCAATCGCACTTGATCCAGCAGTCTCGGCAGGCGACCCGCCGAACCCGGCGTACTCGTTGTCGGCCCTCCGGTTTCGTGAGAGACTTTCAAGCTGATGCTTCCAAATCCCATAAACACTGCGAAATTAGGCTGCTAGATTAGGCGACGTAAATGCCGTATCCCATTGTTTAATGTGGAATGTTTCCGACCCAATCACTCCGTCGCCCCGGATTGGGCTGCGGGAGTTGATCGCGAACAGCCATCGAATAGTAGTTAGCCCCACAGGAGTTGCCTTGCGCATCATCGGCAATCAAGAGCTCGACATGACCAAGCCGCTCTGGCGTTACTTCAAGACAGAGAGGTTCCTGGAGTTACTTCAGTCGAACCAACTGTACTTCGCGTCAGCTAGGCAGTTTGAGGATCCGTTTGAGGGCGCTGTTGCAGTGCTTCCCCCGGGATTCCCCGTTGATCCTCGCTATACAGAACTTGAGTTAAGCGAGAGCGCTTTTGAAGAACTACGACGTCTTACAAAGGTGAGTTGCTGGCACCGTGCGGGCTACGAGAGCGATGCCATGTGGCAACTCTACGCTGGGGCACGAAAGGGCGTTGCTATACGCACAAGCGCTGAACGAATACGTGCCGCAGCCAAGCCTTTCCGTCTGAAGTCCGCACACGGACATGAAGACCTTTGGGCTGGAAACGTGAACTATGTTGACCTGCTGAAGGAGAGGCTTCGCGTAAGCATGATGGACCGCTTCTGGTACAAGCACATGGCCTTCTCATGGGAGCGAGAATTTCGCTTGGCCATTTCGGTTCGCATGGCGGAGGAATTTGGCGTTCAAGTCCCCGAGCACGGAGTAAAGGTTGAGTTCGACATTCCGCAGCTTGTTGACCGCATTTACCTTGGTCCGTCATTGTCCGAGGTTGACATTATTGCAATCCGCGACTCGGCCAGAGCACACGGGCTCGAAGACAGAATTAGGGTGACGAGCATGCTTGGAACCCCACGGTACACGTAATGTTGGCTAACAAATCATTCCAGCTGACCGTCAAAAAGCTACGCTTTATGCCGTCCGTTGAATTCAAACGCTAGGTTTCATGTACGTCAAGAACGCGGCTCTCACCCTTACCGACGGCAAAAGCTCTATTGCCGGTAGACGTGTCAACGTAGTTGCTCTGTTCTGCGATCTGAGGGGGTTCTCGAACTGGTGCGAGAGTGTTGGGATTGAGCGAGTCGAATCTCTCATGAGAACCCAGTTTGAACGGGTCATTCAAATCTGCAATGACCATCACCACGACTTCCACAAGTTTTTGGGGGACGGGTTCGTGCTGGTCTGGGAAGAAAGTGGGGAAACGCCTCTCCATCTTTGTTTAGCCCATGCAGTTGATGCTGCGTTTCATTTGCATAAGAAGTTTTGGTACCTAAGCCAAGACACAGCCCATGCTCTTCCGCCCGGATATGGGATTGGAATTTCCGTTGGGGAGGCGGTGATGCTCCAGCCAGAGACATTCATTTCAGAACTGAATGAGGTTGACTTCGTTGGTTACCCCCTTAATTGCGCTGCTCGCATGCAGACCTTGGCTACCGCCTACGGGACAGTGCTTTCTTCCGCCGCCGTCGAATTGATATCCAGTTCACAATGGCCTCACACTGCACACCAACGTGTTTTGTTTCCACCAAGTGATACGGCACTTCGGCAAGCAACAGCTATGAAGTGGCTTCGAGACAGTGATCGCACGGGATTCAAGTACCTTGTCTTCGGTGCTGGATGCGAGGACCTTTGGAATGTCACTGGCATCCCATGAGAACTAATAATTTGTTCAAGCCGACCCCATGTCGTGGCTGTCACTCCCTCCACGCCTCGGCCCTCAGCGGCAGCTCGTTCAGTTCGGCCCGTGCTTCGCGCCAAGTTGGATAATGTTCCTGAAGGATGGCGATGAAACGCTCGCTGTGCGTCGGCTCCAGCAGATGGGCCATTTCGTGGACGATGACGTATTCGAGCAGGTCCTTCGGCTTCTTCACCAGTTCCGTGTTGAGGCGGATGTGTCCCGCCCGGTGATTGCAGCTTCCCCACTTGGTTTTCATCCGTTGCAGGAAATAGCCGGTGACTTTCACTTTCAGCTTCGGCTCCCATTTCTTGATGAGCGGCGGCACGACCTCATGCAGCAGCGATTTGTGCCACTCGTGGATGACCTCGGCGCGCTTCGCCGGCATCGCTGCCGGGGCGCACGGTGAGGGTGATGCGTTTGTGGTCGAGGGAAACGGATGGCTTGGCATCCCGGTGGACGATGGACAGCAGATGCCGCCGGCCCCAGAGGTAATGGCTCTCGCGCTCGATGAACTGGCGGGGCGTTTCGCGGGCCTGGCTCTTGCAGCTTCTCCTGCTGCTGCCGAATCCAGCCGAGCTTGGAGATCGCATAGGCGCGGGCGACTTCTAGACGGGTCGCGCTTGGGCGCGACCAGCGTCACGCGGCCGTCCGGCGGATGAACGGAGAGATGGACGTTCTTGATGTCCTTCCTGGTCACCTGAATCGAAAGCTCTCCGAGTTGGATCGTCTCGCTCATCAGTAGCCCGGTTGGTTCTTGATGATCTCGAAAATGGCCTGCGTCGCCTGCGCGGTCCCGCGACATGATCGGGAATAGCGCGTTCAGCACCTGCTTCTCGCGCGTGTCATCGCCCTTCCAGCCCGCCGGGGCATGCTCGCGCATGGCTTGGTCAATCTTGAGCGCCAGCTCCGCCCGTTGCTCCTGTTCATCGGGACTTTCTTCACGCACCATCGATTGCCCCGCCGGCAAGAATGTCGGGCAGGTTGTTGTAGAGCACGATGGCCTCCGGTTTGCCGTGAAGAACCGCAGGCACACCGGCGACGGCATCCTTCTTCGCCATGCGCTTCACCAGTTCCTCGGCCTTCTTGAGGAATGCCTCGTAGGCCGCGGCGTCGGCCCGGCTTTGCTTGATCAGGTCATCCAGCAGCTTCGACATCTCCGCGTAAAACCGTGGGTCGGTGAGCTGGTCGCGGATGATGGTCTTGCGGACGTTGTTGATGATGCCCTCGGCGATGGCGTTCTTCGAGAGCTTGCCCTTCTCATTCAGCTTGCGGGCGATGGCGTCATGGATGCCGGTCTCGATGATCAGTTCCGTGAGCGACAGCGAATTGAGGTTGCCCATGTCCGCCGCCGGGTCGGCCTGGACGTAGGTGTTGAGCAGGTGCCGCATGTCGGCCTCGTAGGGCTTGATGTCCAGCTCCTCGCCCGAGTGCTTTTTGATGGCGGCGCGGGTGTCGCCGTAGAAACTCGACCTCCTTCTGCAACGCGGCGGCCTCGGCATCGGAGTAGCCAGCCTCGGTGAGGTTCTGCGCGATGTCGGCGTAGGCGCGCACGAAGGTGGCCACGGACTTGTAGAACGAAATGCGCAACGGCTCCGTGTCCGTCAGTGCCTGAGGATTGGCCGCGTCGCCGCAGAAGTAATGGAGGAACTGCTCCATCTCACGCGGTAGCGGCACCGGCTCGCACAGATAGCGGAGCGCCTCGCGGGCGGCATCGAGCTGTTTCTTTCCTTCCTTGAGCCAGTCCTTCAGCTCGACGTTGTTGGTGCCGCCGTTGCCCTGATCAATGTCCAGCTCGTCGGAGCTATAGACCGCGATGGCCTCCTGCACGTCTTTGAACAGCTCCTTGAAGTCCACGATGTAGCCGTAGTCCTTGTCGTCGCCGTCGAGGCGGTTGGTGCGGCAGATGGCCTGGAAGAGGTTGTGATCGTGCAGCTCGTTATCCAGGTAGATGTAGGTGCAGCTCGGCGCGTCGAAGCCGGTCAGGAGCTTGCTCACCACGATCAGCAGCTTCATGTTCGCGGGCTCTTCGATGAAGCGGCGCTTCGCCTCGTCCTCGTAGGCCTTGGTGGTCTGGCCGTTCTTGAGGACGTGCTTGCGTGTAGGTGTCGAACTTGTAGCGTTCGTCGCTGTTGGCCGGTTCGCGGGAGATGGCGTTGTGGTTCGGCTCGAAGGAGGTGATGATGCCGCAGTACTGGCCGAAGGGCTTGCCTTGGAAGATGCGGTAATAGTGGCAGGCGTCGTAGATGCTCGCGGCCACGAGAATGGCGGTGCCCCGGTCGTTGTTCAGGCGCGGCTTGGTGTCGAAATCGTGGATGATGCTGGCGGCGATGCGTGCCTTGCGCTCCTCGGCGCTCATCAGCTCCTCCATCGTCGCCCAGCGCTTGCGGATGATGGCCTTCTGGAAGTTGTTCAGCGTTTTGGTCTTCTGCGCGAAATAGTCTTCGATGGCCTTCGGCGAGGTGAGGCGCTGCGGCACGTCGCGGGCCTCGTATTTCAGATCGAGAATGACCTTATCCGCCACACCTTCGTGGAACTTGTAGGTGTGGATGTAGGTGCCGAAGATGTCCTGCGTTCTCAGCTTGGCCGCATCCTTCTTCAGCAGCGGCGTGCCGGTGAAGCCGATGAAGATCGCGTTCTCCAGCCAGCGCTTCATCTGCTTGTTCATGTCGCCGCCCTGGGTGCGGTGGCATTCATCCACGAAGACGTAGAACCGGCCATGCACAGGCGGCGGCGGGCCTTTGAGGTCGGCGGGATCGAACTTGTGGATGCAGCGCGCAGAGCAGCCGGGGCGCGGCGGCGCCGAGCTTGGCGACAAACTCCGCCCGGTTCAGGATGCGGGGCGAAGGCGAGTTCTCGCCGATGACCCCGGCGTTCTTCATCACGCCCTCGATCTGCTTGTCCAGTTCGTCGCGGTCGGTGACGACGAGGATGCGGGCCTCGGGATCGTGTTCCAGCAGCCACTTGGCGAGCAGCACCATGAGGATGCTCTTGCCGCTGCCCTGCGTGTGCCAGATGACGCCGCCCTCGCGTTTGCGGATGCGTTCCTGCGCCGCCTTCACGCCCGCGAACTGATGCGGACGCGGCACCTTCTTGATGCCGTCGTCGAAGATGATGAAGTTGCGGATCAGGTCGAGCAGGCGGGACTTCTCGCACATCTCGGCCAGCGGCCGGTCCAGCAAGGCGCCCGGCGGTCAGCGCGGCGGTGTTCGCCGCCTTCCATTCCACGAAGAACTCCTCCCTGGTGGTCACCGTGCCGTAGCGCAGCCCTTGCGAATCGCTGCCCGCGAAGACCAGCTGCACCGTGGCAAAGAAGCCCTTGTTGAAAATCTCCTCCTGGTTGGTGATGAGCTGGCGCACGCCATCCGCGATCTCGACCGAACTGCGCTTCAGCTCGATGACGCCGACGGCGATGCCGTTCAGGTAAAGGACAAGGTCGGGCCGCCGCTCGTAGCCGCCGCGCAAGGTCACTTCCTCGGCGAGGGCGAAGTCGTTGTTCTCCGGGTGCTCCCAATCCACCAGATGCACCGTGATCGTTCGGCTGTCCGGCGGCGATCTGCACCGACACGCCGTAGCGCAGCAGTTGGTAGGTGCGCAGGTTGGCCTGATAGAGCGTGATGCCGGTGGCGTCCGCGGCGGCCATCAGCTTTTGCAGGGCGGCGGAAATGTGCGCCTCGGAATAGCCGCGCTGCTTCAGGTTCGCCCGGAGCAGGTCCGCCTCGATGCAGCGGTTGTTCTCCCGCTTGTTCCACTCGCCGAGGTAAGCGTAGCCGAGGCAATCGGGCCGGGCCTTGTCCGTGAACAGGGCGATGACGCGGTTCTGCGTCTTGCGTTCGGAGCGGGGTTGTTCAGGCATGATAGTTATCGGTTAAGACCGAAATCACGGGTTTTTAAGGCCGACATCCAGTAAGACTCACGGGCTAGAATATCGGCATCCAGATGCATGGGTGTCGGCGATCTCCAGAATGGAATACTGGAAATGCGCCATATCGCCCCGAGTCCTACATCCTTCAGCAATTTTTTCAGCTCCACATTGCCGCCGTGGCCGTTGTCCGCGTAGGCGCACCAGCGTTGCCATATGCCTTCACCGCCCGAGGCTTTGCCGACGTAGTGCTTCCCGGTGCTGGTATCGGTGATCAGGTAAACGCCTTTATGTTGGCCAGCGCCCCATGCCACGAGGCAATCTTCTGATCCGTGATGATCTTCAACTGGGCATGGCTCACGACCACCGCGTTGTAGCCCGGGAAGTCGCCGATGGTGAGCTTCTCCCGGCGGAGTTCGATGAGCGGCAATTCCACCTCCGGCTTGCACCAAATGTAGGAGGCCCGGCCGCTCCGCGAGTGCTGCACGATGAGGCGCCCGATCCATTCATCCTGTCCTGGCAACAGCTTGGTCGTGTAGCGAAAAGGCGTCCCTGGTCCGGGATTCGCCTGGCAATCGAGGATTTGATAAACCCCCGCGAAGAGCCATCGGCTTTGCCCCAGATCGATCAAGCTGATGATTTGGGCGCACTGGAAGTTGCGCTTGTTCTGCTGCTCCTGCCACTGCTTGAAGTTGCCGGCAAAGAAAACGTCGAGAGGATGTTCGTGCCCATTCCAGCAGGCGAGGTGAACCTTGAGGCTGGCAGCATCTACCCCAACTCCGGCGGCTTTCAGAAAGGCAACGAGTCCAAGCATCGTTTAGGTCTCCGCGAACGAGTTCATACCAGCCGCGTCCTGCCGGTGAGGAGTTCCTGCATCATGGCCTGCTTGAGGGCGCGGGTCTTCTCCCGCCGCTGCTCCAGCGCCGCCAGCTCCGCGTCCATCTCCGTCAGCACCTCGGCGATGGCGGTTTGTTCGTCGAGCGAGGCTGGAAGTGGGACACTGGAATCGCCTTCAATTGCGCCTGCTTGATACTCTTGAATGTGCTACCCGTCACTCCTTGGCTTAGGCCGTCTGTGACCGTCTTGTCCGTGAGAAGCATAAAACAGCATCAACGGCACGACTTGCAGATTCGTCGGAGCCTGAGCGTGAACACTGACTCGTTGACGTTCCAATTGCGTCGGAGTCTCCGTGCTCAAATACGCGACTTCGCCAGACTCTCCCGATGCTTGAGAACAGGATGTCGTCCTTCCGAAGATCGGACCGTTCGTTGATTCTCCAGAATGCCGCGTCGTCGATTAGATCGCAGTTTTCGTTCAGGACAAGCTGCCCGACAGCGAAGTTCTTGATCGTGACATAGCGGAAATTTCCGCCGCTATTCAGCCGAAAGTCTTGCCGTGGATTCAATCGCCGTGGAGAAGCGGCGATGATTCGTCCCAAGTCGTCTTCACCTCCCACTCGCCGTGGAAGCCGGGGAGGCGGGTTTGGCCGGTGAGGAGTTGCTGCATGGCGGCCTGTTTGAGGTCGCGCTTCTTGGCGATGAGCCGGTCCAGCCCGCCCAGCAGCCCATCCACATCGCTCAACGCCGTCGCGATGGCGCGTTGTTCGGGCGAGTGGTGGAAGGGGCAGGTCAACCTTTACAAGGTCGGACTTCTTGACGTGAACGAATGACGCTTTGAATCCATGCGCCTGCTTCGCGATGTCGTCTTCCACTGCTCGCAAAGACGAGCAACGAGAACGGCAGCGTTATCTGCTGCTCATCCATGAGCACCTTGAAGATGTGTTGGTTCAGAACGTCCTGAAGGACCATTCCAAACGCGAGCACCGAAGGACGAACCAAGAGTTCCAGACCATGCAAACAGCGAGGTCACCCGCCTCAATGCGGTTTGCTCTCAGGAACCGGTGCCTGCGAGCACATTAAATTCCGCAGATGCGGTCATTCAGGTTTTGGATGCGGATGATTGGTGTGCCGCTTGGTTTCCAATCGTCGCGGCTTGAAAGCACACCCGTTAATGAGGCGAAACATTTCGCCAATCGTCCGGACTTCCCACTCCTCCGGGATGACGCCGACCTCGGTCTGTTTGTAGCCGGGTTTCACTTCCATACCGCTCCCATCTTTTTGAGGTGTCCGTCCACGCGGGCGGCGAGCGTCGCCACTTCGTCGGTGAGCTGCGGCAGCGGGGTGGCGTAGCGTTCGGCGAGCTGGCGGATGCGGCCGGTGAGGGTTTGCGAGACGCGGTCCAGTTCGCCCTGCACGGCGGCGGCGATGGTGGCCAGCCATTTGTCGTCCACCACGAGGGTCTTGATTTCGTCCTCGGTGAGCGTGGGGTATTTGGCGTCGAGCTTGGCTTCGAGGTCTTCCTGCGCGGTCTTGAGCCGGGCCTTGGCGTCGGCCTGCTGGTCGAGCAGCGCGGCGTAGGCTTCGAGGGCCTGGCGTTCTTCGGCGTAGTCCGGGTCGCGGCCGATTTCCTTGAGGCGGGCCTTCAGCGGCTTTGGCGGTGATTTTCTGCTTCTCGCCCTCGCCTTCGATGACTTCGGCGAGCAGCCCTTCCTCGCCGCTTTGTTCCTCGCGCGTTTCGTCGAGCTGCTGCTCGATGCCGGCGAGTTCGGCTTCGAGGGCGGCGATGGCATCGCGCTCGGCGGCGAAGTAGCGGGCGATGAGCAGGGCGGCGGGGACGAGGTCGGACTTGAAGCGGCGCTTGCCCTTTTTGAAGTCTTCCTTCTCGGGCCAGACGAGTTTGCCTTCCTTGTTTTTGACCTGACGGATTTCGCGGGGCTGCGCGCCCGCCTTCCACCCGGCATCGGCGATGAGGTAGCAATCGTCCTGCATGGTCTCGGCCCAGTAGTCCATGAGGTGCTGATAGACATCGTAGGCGTCGAGCAGCGGCGCGGTCTTGAAGGTGGCGAGCAGGTCCTCGGCGATGGTTTCGATGAGCGGCTTGGGATGGCCGTCCTTGGCGAAGCCTTTGAGCAGCGGGACGGAGGCCGTCTGCCATTTCGTGAAGAGCTTCCTGGCCTTGGTGGTGAAGGCGGTGAACTCGGGGTGGCCGAAGATGGCGGGCTTCACCTCGGCGATGGGGAGCTTCAGCGCGGCGTAGCCGGGGCGGTTGAACTTCTCGAACAAGGCGGCGCGCAGGCCGGGCATGATCTTCCAGTAGTGCGCCGAGGCGCATCGAGGTCGCGCTCCGGGATGCCGCCGCGCAGGTGGCCGTCGATGTCCTGCAAGTCCTCCGGCTCGGTGCTGTCGATGTAGCGCGGGAGGTTGAGGTTGTAGTCGTTCTTCGGGTCGGCGATTTCCGCGACGGGCACCATGCGGGCGTAGCGCGGGTCGCTTTCATCCTGCCGGGTGAAGGTGTCCACGATCTTGTGGAGGTCCTGCTCGCGGAGGCGGTTCTTCGGGCCGTCCTTCTTGAAGCCCTTGGAGGCATCAATCATGAAGATGCCCTTGCGGGCGGTGGCGTTTTCCTTGTCGAGCACGACGATGCAGGCGGGGATGCCGGTGCCGTAAAAGAGATTGGCGGGCAGGCCGATGATGGCCTTGAGGTAGCCGGAGCGGACGAGCTGCTGGCGGATGACGGCCTCGGCATTGCCCCGGAAGAGGACGCCGTGCGGGAGAATGCAGGCGCCTTTGCCGGTGCTCTTCAGCGAGCGGATGATGTGCAGCAGGTAGGCGTAGTCGCCCTGCTTCTTCGGCGGCACGCCCCAGGTGAAGCGCTGGAAGCGGTCGCCGCTGCCGCCCTCGCCCAGGGTGAGGCCGGTGGACCAGGTCTTGTCGGAGAAGGGCGGATTGGCGACGACGTAGTCGTAGGTGCGGAGCTGCTCGCCGTCCTTGAACTTGGGATCGAAGAGCGTGTTGCCCGAGAGGATGTTGGCCGTCGGGAAGTCGTGCAGGATCATGTTCATGCGGGCGAGACCGGCGGTGGTCACGTCCTTCTCCTGCCCTTCGAGCGTGATGTGCTTGCCGGCCTCGGCGGCGACCTTCAGCAGCAGCGAACCGGAGCCGCAGGTGGGGTCGTAGGCGGTGGTGGCGGCAATGGAGTTGGCCGGCGAGATGCCGATGGCCTTGGCCATGATGCGGCTGACTTCGGACGGGGTGTAGAACTGGCCCTTGCTCTTGCCGCTCTCGGCTGGCGAAGTGCCGCATGAGATACTCGTAGGCGTCGCCGAGGATGTCGTCGTTCTCGGCGCGGTTCTTGGAGAAATCGAGCGCGGGGTTCTCGAAGATGGCGATGAGGTTGCCGAGCTTCTCGACCTTCTGCGCGCCGTCGCCGAGTTTGTTCGGGTCGTTGAAGTCGGGGAAGTCGCTGCGGGCGAGGCGGGAGTTGGCGTCGATCAGCGGCTGGATGACCTGGGTGTTGATCTTGTCGCCGATGTCGCTGTTGCCCTTGAGCGCGACCATGTCCTTGAAGCTCGCGCCCTTCGGGATGACGACCGGCGGGGCGAAGTCGTCGTAGTCGCCGTATTTGTCGGAGACGTATTTGATGAACAGCATGAACAGGACGTAGTCCTTGTATTGGCTGGCATCCATGCCGCCGCGCAGTTCATCGCACGAGGCCCAGAGGGAGGAGTAGAGGTCGGATTTCTTGATGGCCATGGGAATCAGTCCGCGACGAGTTCAACGCTTATGCGGAACACGTCAGCCATCTGCTGGCGCGCGGAGCTACTTCGCAAGCGATTGCGGAGGTCGTGACTGTCGTCGCCTTGTTCTTCTTCGGTATGGTCATGTGCGACCGGGGCTCCAGCCGTTTTGTGGAATCTCATCGCTTTGCGGGAATCATACCTTCAAGCGGTCATATCGTTTTTTCTTGGCGGAGGCGTCGGGAATCAGTCCAAGGCGCTCGCTGCATCGAGCGCCCGCTCGGCCGGCAGCGGGTCAAAGCAGTTTGACCCGCCGAAACCCCGGCCTCGCCCCACGTCCGCGTCGCGGCCGCGGTGCGATTCGCACCACCGCCGATCAAGAAAGCAAAAAGGCCACCGCGAGGGTGGCTTTTTGCTTTCTTGGTGGAGGCGGCGGGAATCGAACCCGCGTCCGCAAGCCCTCTACAGGCAGTTCTACATACTTAGCCAGGTTGTTTGATTTGACCCGGATCACGCCAACCGGCAGGCTGGATCAAGGCGAGTCACCTTGGTTTTAACCCCGCGCAAAGTGGCCCTGCGAGAAGCGAGCCTTGTAAATGGCTCCGCCGTGGTTTTTAAGGCCACCCGGCCCGAAGGCTGACCGGTGCGGAGTCCAGCCGGTATTAAGCGGCTAGAGCGTAGCTGTCGTCGTTTGCGACTATAGCGTTTCCAGTTGTATTTACGAGGTAGCTGGGCCTCGGTATGCCCTGCGCTGCTTTGTAACCCACGTCGAAACCGGGTCGCCCCCAATACTTGAAAAATGGGCCACGGCCAACATAGCCGTGTTCAGCAGTTCGATTATCCCACATGTGGGGGCGGGGGCCGGGAAGACAACCGATACGCGGGCCGGGCGTTGAGTGGCATGTGGGCGCGTTCGCGACGGCCGGGACGACGCCCGGTACGGGGGAGCGATGCTATACTTGTATAGCAAATGTGACCGCCAGGAGAACCGCCATGCTCGCCATCCGCCTGCCCGAATCGATCGAAGAACGCCTGGATGCATTGGCCAGCGAAACCGGGCGGACCAAGACCGCGCTCGCGCGCGAAGCGATCCTCGAGTACATCGACGACCTCGAGGACTACTACCTTGCCGAGGCGCGTGCCCGGCGAAATCGCAAGACCATTCCGCTTGCCGAGGTGGAGCGAAAGCTTGGCCTTCGAGATTGAATTCGATCCGGAGGCGGTGAAGGACCTGAAGAAGCTGGATCGTCCCGTCCAGCAACGCTTGCTCGGGTTCCTGAAGTTGCGGGTCGCCCCGCTCGACAATCCCCGCGACATCGGCGAGGCGCTCGCGGGCGCAAAGCTCGGAAACTACTGGAAATACCGCGTCGGCGACTGGCGCATCGTCTGCGACATCCAGGATCGCCGCATTGTCGTCCGCGTCCTGCGCATCGGCAATCGACGGGAGATCTACCGGTAGCCTTCGACGGAACGGGCAGCCCTAGGCCCGAACCAGGTCGAGCGGGGAATAGCGCCGGGCAAAGACGCCGGAAGCGTCCGCCCCCCACCAGCGCTCGATCACCGTCGTGTAGAGCTCGCGGTAGTCGATCACCGGGGGCGGCCCGCCGATGGCGAAGAGCTTGATGGGCTTGATGGCCTCGCCATAGAGGCCGCCCTTGACGCGCCCGCCCAGGACGAACTGGGTGGCGGCATGGCCGTGGTGGGTGCCCTTGTCCTCGTTCTCCACGGGGGAGCGGCCGAACTCGGCATAGGTCAGGACGAGCGTGTCGTCCCAGCGGCCGATCTCCTCCAGCCCGGCTTTCAGCGCCACCATGCCCTTGGCAAAGCGCTCCAGCGCGGTGCCGTGGTACTTGAGCTGTTCCCAGTGCGTGTCGAAGGCGTGGTGGTGGTCGCGGCTGGTGGCGTTGAGCGTGAGGTGGATCACCGGCAGCGTCCTGGTCGTACGCGGCGACTTCCACCGCGGCGCGGATGGCGTGCCGAAGGGCTCGTCGGGGAAGGCGGTCTTCAGCGCCACGGGCGGGATGGTCACGTTGCGGCCCGCGAGCGAGGCCTTGCCCGGCGGGTTGATGTCGGTGGCGCACTTGGAGAGGTCGCGGAAGCCCAGCAGCTCGCTCGCGTGGTGGACCTGCACGACGCGCTTGGTGCCGCCGCGGAAGGGGCCGTACGGGTCGAGTTCGCGGATATCCAGTTCGCCGATGGCCAGGGCGTCGGCGATGGCCTTGTCGTCGAGCGGCCGGCGGGCGAGGGCGCGCGTCATCCACCCCGAGGTCAGGTACTCCTCCGGGTCGCTGGCGGTGTACACCAGCTCGACGTCGCGGTAGTGCTGCTGGTTGATGTCCGGCATGCCGATGCCCTGCACGAGGGCGAGCTGCTGCGACTCCCACAGCGGCATCAGGGGGGCCAGCGCGGGATGGAAGCCCTGCTTGTCGGTGACCTTGAGCACCTGGTCCGCCGGGATCGCGATGGTGGGGCGGAGCTTGTAGTACAGCGGGTCGGTGTACGGCACCCAGGTGTTGTAGCTGTCGTTGCCGCCTTCGAGGTTGACCAGTATCGTCAGCCGGCTGGATGCGGGCGCGGGGGCGGCGAAGGCCCGGGGGATTCCCAGTGCGATCGGCGCGGCGGCGAGGCCTTGCAGGAAGGAACGGCGTTTCATGGCGTCATTATCTCTGTCTTCGTCATCCCGGGCTTGACCCGGGATCCAGCTTCGTCATTCCGGGCTTGACCCGGAATCCAGCGGTTTTGATCGAAGGACACTGCAATTGCTCCGCGGGAATGACGATTTACAACATCAAGTCCGGGACGGCGAGAAGCGCGTTGCTATGCAGCTTCTTCATTGGGCGCTTCCCATCCCGGGAAGACCAGTACGCCCGGATGGCACTTCAAGGCGCGGGCAAGAACCTTCGCGCGCTCGACACCAAGGCGAACCCGGCCATTCTCGATGGCGGAGATGGTGCCTTGGGGGATTCCCGAAGCTTCAGCCAATTGGTTCTGGCTCAATTCCTGGAGTTCCCGAAGTATCCTCACGGATTCTCCAACGGTCACGATTGCCCGCTTTTTGGCAGGGCGATAATCCTTCATCACGCTCTCCGATAGTCATGGGCGGTGAGGGAAGCGACCTGAAACGTCAAGTTCTCCACCACGACCCGGTAAAGCACTCGCCACTGGTCTCCCGATCGGGAAGAGCGATAGCCCCTCCACTCTCCGGCCAGTGCCTCATCGTGGAATCCCTTGATGAGGCGCAGCCCCGGTGGACCAGACATCGAGGCGACGTCCTTCCATTTTTCATATCGCTTCAGGATCTCGACCGGTGCACTCGCTGCCTGTTTGTCGACCCGGCGATGTTCCTCGATGCGCCACATGGCATATTGTGCCTATATCATAAATGGTATGTCAATTCCCGCAACTCTGCCCTCAGGCGGTCGCCTCGGGGCGCGCCAGCGCCAGCCAGGCGCCGATGCTCTCCGGCGAATCGATGATGCCGTCGGCGCCCCAGGTGCGCGGGTCGCTGCCGCCGAGGTAGCCGTAGCCCGCGACCAGCACGGGCATGCCCGCGGCCTGCGCGGCCTGCACGTCGCGGATGTCGTCGCCGACGTAGAGCGTGCGCGGCGGCTTCAGCTTGAGGACGGACGCCGCGTGGAGCAGGGGATCGGGGAAGGGCTTGGCGCGCGCGCAGGTGTCGCCGCCGACCAATACCGCGCATCGATCCGCCAGCCCCAGCCCGTGCATCACCGGGCGGGCGAATTTCTCCGCCTTGTTGGTGACCACGCCCCAGGGCACGGCGTCGCGGTCGAGCGCGTCGAGCAGGCCCGCCATCCCCTCGAAGAGCACGGTATCGAAGCTGAGGTTGTCGGCATAGAGCGCGAGGAATTCCGCGCGCATCGCTTCGTAGTCGCGGTGGTCAACGTCGATGCCGAATGCCGTGCACACCACGCCGCGCGCGCCGCTCGAGACGTGCGGGCGGACGGTCGCGACGGAAACCGGGGACAGGCCGCGGCTTGCGCGCATCAGGTTCACCGTGCGGGCCATGTCGGGCGCGGTGTCGGCCAGCGTGCCGTCCAGGTCGAAGAGGACCGCGTCAAAGCGCACGGCGCGCGCCCGTGATGTAGTTCACGTCGGTGTCGCGCCCGAGCGCGAACACCTTGGTGATCGGGTTGTAGGTCATGCCGGTCAGGTCCTGCACTTCCAGCCCGGCGTCCCGGCACCAGCGCGCGAGTTCGCTCGGGCGGATGAACTTCGCGTACTCGTGCGTTCCCTTCGGCAGCAGGTTCAGCACGTATTCCGCGCCGACGATCGCGAACAGGAAGGACTTGGGGTTGCGGTTGAGGGTCGCGAAGAACACCCAGCCGCCGGGCTTCGCGAGTTGCATGCAGGCGCGCACGCTGCTGGCGGGGTCGGGGACGTGCTCGAGCATCTCCATGCAGGTGACGAGGTCGAAGCTCGCCGGCGCCTCGGCGGCGAGCGCCTCCGCGGAAACCAGCCGGTAGTCGACGTTGCGCCCGCTCTCCAGCAGGTGCAGCGCCGCCACCTTGAGCGGCTTTTCCGCGAGGTCGATGCCGGTGACGTGCGCACCTTCGGCCGCCATCGCCTCGGCGAGGATGCCGCCGCCGCAGCCGACGTCGAGCACGCGCTTGCCCGCGAGCCCGCCCGCGAGGCGCGCGATGTGCGCGAGCCGCAGCGGATTGATCTCGTGCAGCGGGCGGAATTCGCTGTTCGGGTCCCACCAGCGGTGCGCCAGCGCGCTGAATTTCGCGAGTTCGGCGGGATCGACGTTGGGCGTTTCGCTTGCGGTCATTTCGGCTCTATCTTCTGTTGCCACCAGTTGGCCTTGGCGCGCAGCTCGGGCACATCCAGCGTGGTGAGTTGGCGGTCCGCGACGACGGCCTTGCCATCGACCCAGACGTGCGTCACGTGCTGGCGGCCCGCGACATAGACGAGATGCGAGACCGGGTTGTAGCAAGGGACGGTCGCCAGCTCCGAAAGTTCCACGGCGGCGAGGTCCGCGCGCTTGCCGACGGTGATCGAGCCGATCTTCTCGCCCATGCCGATCGCTCGCGCGCCGCCGAGCGTGGCCATGGCCAGCGCCGCATGCGCCGGGATTGCGGTGGCATCGCGCGTCGCGCCCTTGGCCATGAGCGCCGCGGTGCGCATCTCCGTGAAGATGTCGAGCCGGTCGTTGCTGGCCGCGCCGTCGGTGCCCAGCCCGATCGTGATGCCGCGCGCGTGCAGCGCGGTGACCGGGGCGATGCCGCTGGCGAGCTTCAGGTTCGAAGACGGGCAGTGCGCCACCGCGCAGCCTTCGCGCGCCAGCAGTTCCTGCTCGTGGTCTTCGAGATGCACCGCATGCACCGCGATCAGCCTCGGGCCCACGAGGCCGAGCCGGCGCAGCCTTTCCAGCGGCCGCACGCCATGCTGCGCGACGCTCTCGTCGATCTCGTCGTGCGTCTCGTGCACGTGCATGTGCACCGGGCAGTCGAGTTCCTCGGCGAGCGTGGCGATGCGCTTGAAGGTATCGTCGGCCACCGAGTAGGGCGCGTGCGGCGCGAGGCAGAAGCCGAGGAGCGGCTCGCCTCGGTAGGCGTCGCGCGCCGCGAGGCCGCGGGCGAGGTAGCCTTCGGCGTCGGCCGCGTAGGCGCTCGGGAATTCCAGCGCGATCACGCCGAGGCTGGCGCGGATGCCCGCCTTCAGCGTCGCGCTCGCCGTCGCCTCCGGGAAGAAGTACATGTCGTTGAAGCAGGTGACGCCGCCGGCGAGCATCTCCGCGCTGGCGAGCAAGCTGCCGTCGTGGACGAACTCGTCGCTCACGTGCTTCGCCTCGGCCGGCCAGATGTGGTCCTTCAGCCAGGACATCAAGCGGCAAGTCGTCGGCGATGCCGCGCAGCAGGCTCATCGCTGCGTGGCAATGCGTGTTGACGAGCCCCGGGATCAGCACATGGTTGCCTAGCGCGACGGTTCGCTCCGCCGCGTAAAGGCGCGCGGCATCGGCGATCGGGCACAGGCCCACGATTTTCCCGTCGCGAATGGCGACCGCATGGTTCTCGAGGACCGTTCCCGCCGGTTCGACGGGGACGACCCAGCGGGCGGTGATCAGGGTATCGATGGCTTGGGCGGGCATGGGCGTTCCACTAACAAAAAGCCCCGCACTCGGCGGGGCTTTTTGCTGAGGCTTGTGTAGAGCTTACTGCTTCACGCCCTTGAACTCGATGTCCACGCGGCGGTTCTTCTGGCGGCCTTCGGCAGTCTTGTTGGTTGCCACAGGCTGCAGTTCGCCCTTGCCGATCGTGGTGATCTTCGAGGCCGGCATGCCCTTGCTCACCAGGTAGTCCTTGACCGCGGCAGCGCGGCGCTCGGACAGCTTCTGGTTGTAGGCTTCGGTGCCGATCGAGTCGGTGTGGCCCGTTGCGATGACCATTTCGAGGCTGATGCCGGCAAGCTTCGCCATGGCAGCGTCGATGGTCTTCTTGCCATCCGGACGGACGACCGACTTGTCGAAGTCGAACAGCGCGTCAGCCTGGATCACGATCGCTTGCTTGACCGACGCCGGTGCCGGCTTGGCGGCCGGGGCGGGGGCGGCGGGAGCTCCCGGCTTGGCGGCCGGGGCGGGCTTGGCGGGTTCGGCGACAGGCTTCGGCATGCACTCCGGGCTGCTGATGCCCGAAGACATCACGCAGGTGCCCGAGGCATCGCGGACGGCGTTGCCCGAGGCGTCGGTTACGTTCGGTACGTTGTTGGCAAATGCCGGACCGGCGGCGAGGGCCAATGCTGCCGCGCACAAAAGCAGCTTCGGAAATTTCTTCATGTTGAACTCCCAAGAGTGAGTGATTTTATTGCCGCAAACGCTTATTTCGAGAAGGCCTGCGCCTTTTACGTCCCGAGTAATGATACACAAGGCAGGCTTGTTTTCACAACCGATTTTACCTTTTTCGCAACACAACCTCCCTTCCAGTTGCGTTTCCGAGACACCTTCCACGGGTGAGTCCCATGGCTGGAGTTCGGGGGCGCGCTGTGCTATCATGAGCGTTTGGCATTTCGCCATAAAAACATATTAAATCAACAGCTTAGGCCGCCTGAATATGGAATCGTTCGCCAAGGAAACCCTCCCGATAAGCATAGAGAAGGAAATGCGCCGCTCCTACCTGGATTACGCCATGAGCGTGATCGTGGGGCGCGCCCTTCCGGACGCGCGGGACGGCCTGAAACCGGTGCATCGCAGGGTGCTTTTCGCGATGCACGAGCTCAACAACGACTGGAACAAGGCCTACAAGAAGTCGGCCCGCATCGTCGGCGACGTGATCGGCAAGTACCACCCCCACGGCGACACCGCGGTCTACGACGCCATCGTCCGCATGGCCCAGGACTTCAGCCTGCGCTATCCGCTGGTCGACGGGCAGGGCAACTTCGGCTCGGTGGACGGCGATAACGCGGCCGCCATGCGCTATACCGAGATCCGCATGGCGAAGATCGCCCACGGCCTGCTTGCCGACCTCGACAAGGAAACCATCGATTTCGGCCCGAACTACGACGGCAGCGAACAGGAGCCACTGGTCCTGCCCTCGAACTTCCCGAATCTCCTGGTCAACGGCTCCTCGGGCATCGCGGTCGGCATGGCGACCAACATCCCGCCGCACAACATGGGCGAGATCGTGGATGCCTGCCTCGCGGTCCTGAAGGACCCCGACATCGACATCGAGGAACTGATCAAGATCGTCCCGGCCCCGGACTTCCCGACCGCCGGGATCATCTACGGGCTGGAGGACGTGCGCGAAGGCTATCGCACGGGGCGCGGCCGCGTGGTGATGCGCGCCCGCACGCATTTCGAGGACATCGGCAGGGAAGGCGGGCGCCAGGCGATCATCATCGACGAGCTCCCCTACCAGGTGAACAAGGCGGCGCTGTTCGTGAAGATCGGCGAACTGGTGCGCGAAAAGAAGATCGAGGGCATCTCCGACCTGCGCGACGAAAGCGACAAGTCCGGGATGCGCGGCGTGATCGAGCTGAAGCGCGGCGAAGTGCCCGAGATCGTCCTGAACAACCTCTACAAGCAAACGCAGCTGCAGGACACCTTCGGCATGAACATGGTCGCGCTCGTCGACGGCCAGCCGCGGCTGCTGAACCTGAAGCAGTTCCTCGAGGTGTTCCTGCGCCACCGCCGCGAAGTGGTCACGCGCCGCACGGTGTTCGACCTGCGCAAGGCGCGAGACCGAGGCCATGTGCTCGAAGGCCTCGCGGTGGCGCTCTCGAACGTCGATGAAGTGATCGCCATCATCAAGGCGGCCCCGACGCCTCCGGTGGCGCGCCAGGAACTGATGTCGCGCACCTGGCGCTCCGCGCTGGTCGAGGAGATGCTGTCGCGTTCGGCGGCCGAAGCGTTCCGCCCGGAGAGCCTCGCCAAGGAGTTCGGCCAGTCGAAGTCCGGCTACCGCCTCTCCGACGTGCAGGCCCAGCGCATCCTCGAGATGCAGCTGCAGCGCCTCACGGGCCTGGAGCAGGACAAGATCCTCTCGGAATACAAGGAGGTCATCGCCACCATCGAGAACCTGCTCGACATCCTCGCCAAGCCCGAGCGCGTCACGCAGATCATCGGCGACGAGCTTTCCGAGGTCAGGCGCGAGTTCGCCGACAAGAGGAAGAGCGAGATCGTGGTCAACGGCCAGAACCTCTCGATCGAGGACCTGATCGCCTCGGCCGACATGGTGGTGACGATTTCGCATGCCGGCTACATCAAGTCGCAGCCGCTCGCGGAATACCGCGCGCAGAAGCGCGGCGGGCGCGGCAAGCAGGCGACCGCGACCAAGGAAGACGATTTCATCGAGAACCTCTTCATCGCCAACACGCACGACTACATCCTTTGCTTCTCGAACAAGGGCAAGGTGTACTGGGTGAAGGTGTACGAGGTGCCGCAGGGCAGCCGCACCAGCCGCGGCAAGCCCATCGTCAACCTCCTGAAGATGGAGGAAGACGAGAAGATCAACGCCATCCTGCCGGTCTCGGAATTCGTCGAGGACAAGTACGTGTTCTTCGCCACGCAGGAAGGCGTGGTGAAGAAGACCTCGCTGGCGGACTACTCGCGCCCGCGGCCGTCGGGCATCATCGCCGTGGACCTGGACGAGGGCGACCGCCTTATCGGCGTCGCGCTCACCGACGGCAAGCACGACGTGATGCTGTTCTCCGATGCCGGCAAGGCGGTGCGCTTCGAGGAGGACGATGTCCGGCCGATGGGCCGCGGCGCCCGCGGCGTGCGGGGCATGAAACTCACCAAGGGCGGCAAGGTGATCGCCCTCCTGGTGGCGGAAAACGAGCAGCAGTCGGTGATGACCGCGACCGAGAACGGCTTCGGCAAGCGCACGCCGATATCGGAATACACCCGCCACGGCCGCGGCACGCAGGGGATGATCGCGATCCAGACCACGGCGAGGAACGGCAAGGTGGTCGCCGCGACGCTGGTCTCGGCCGACGAGGAGATCATGCTCATCACCTCCGGCGGCGTGCTGATCCGCACCCGCGTGAAGGAAATCCGCGAGATGGGCCGCTCGACGCAGGGCGTCACCCTCATCAACCTCGACAAGGGCGAGAAGCTCTCGGGACTGCAACGCATCCTCGAGCGCGACGACGAGGGCGAGAACGGCGAAGGCAATGGCGACAGCACCGAAGGCTGAGGCGGGAGAAGCGATGCACATCTGGAATTTCGGCTCCGGCCCGGCGATGCTGCCGGTCGAAGTGCTGGAAAAGGCCCGTTCGGAGCTCATCGACTGGCACGGCACCGGCATGTCGGTGATGGAGATGAGCCATCGCGGCAAGGACTTCGTCGCTGTCGCCGCCACGGCGGAGGAGGACCTGCGCGCGCTGCTCGGCATTCCCGCCAATTACAAGGTGTTGTTCCTGCAAGGCGGCGCCTCGGCGCATTTCGCGGCCGTGCCGATGAACCTGCTGCGCGGCCGCACTTCGGCGGACTTCGTCGTCACCGGCGAATGGTCGAAGAAGGCCCTCGCCGAGGCGAAGAAGTACTGCACGCCCAACCTCGCCGCGAGCGCCGAGGACCGCAACTTCACCTACGTGCCGAAGCAATCGGCATGGAAGCTCTCGAAGGACGCGGCCTACGTGCACGTCTGCACCAACGAGACCATCGGCGGCGTGGAGTACCACTGGACGCCCGACACCGGCGACGTGCCGCTGGTTTCCGACATGTCCTCGCACATCCTGTCGAAGGCGATCGACGTGTCGAAATTCGGCCTGATCTACGCCGGCGCGCAGAAGAACATCGGGCCGGCGGGGCTGGTGATCGTGATCGTCCGCGAGGACCTGATCGGCAAAGCGCTTCCCGGCACGCCCAACGTGCTCGACTACAAATTGCAGGCCGACGCGGACTCGATGCTCAACACGCCGCCGACCTTTTCGCTTTACCTCGCGGGCCTCACCTTCAAATGGCTGCTCGCGCGCGGCGGGCTCGCGGCCATGGAGAAGGCCAACGTCGCCAAGGCGCAATTGCTCTACGGCTTCCTCGACGGCCACGATTTCTATTCCAACCCGGTGGCGCCTGGGGACCGTTCGCGCATGAACGTGCCGTTCCGGCTGAAGGACGAGGCGCTCGACGCGGAATTCCTGAAGCAGGCCGAGGCGAGGGGGCTGTCGCAGCTGAAGGGCCACCGCTCGGTAGGCGGAATGCGCGCCTCGATCTACAACGCGATGCCGATCGAGGGCGTGCAAGCGCTGGTCGATTTCCTGCGCGAGTTCGCGCAACGCCGCGGTTAAGCGGCATTGCAGAGCGGGCGCCCGTGTTCCAGATCCTCGTCTTCAACAGCATTTCGGCCTCGGGGCTGAAGCGCCTGCCCGGCGCGCGCTATCGCGTCGGCAAGGAAGCGGCCAGTCCCGACGCCATCCTGCTCAGGTCGCACCCGCTGCAGGTCTCGGAGATTCCCGATAGCGTGAAGGCAGTCGGGCGCGCGGGCGCCGGGGTGAACAACATCCCGGTCGAGGAACTCACGCGCCGCGGCGTGCCGGTATTCAACGCGCCGGGCGCGAACGCCAATGCCGTAAAGGAGCTGGTGCTCGCCGCGATGCTGATCGGCGCGCGCAACCTTGCGCCGGCGCTGGCATTCACCCAGGCGTTGCCGCGCGATGCGGCCGATTTCGAATCCCGCGTCGAAGAGGGCAAGAAGGCCTACGCCGGCGTAGAGCTTCCCGGCCGGACACTCGGCGTGATCGGGCTGGGCGCGATCGGGGGGCTGGTGGCCGATACCGCTATCCGCATGGGGATGAAGGTGCTCGGTTACGACCCCGACATCACGGTCGACAGCGCCTGGCGGCTGCCCGCTTCGGTGCGCAAGGCGCAAAGCGTCGACGAGGTGATGAAGCACTGCGACTTCATCACGCTGCACCTGCCGCTGCTGCCGCAGACGCGCCACCTCATCAATGCCGAGCGGCTCTCCGGAATTCGCAAGGGGACAGTGCTGCTCAACTTCGCGCGCGAAGGCATCGTCGAAGAGGAGGCAGTCAAGGCCGCGCTCGCCGACAAGCGCCTCAAGGCCTATCTCTGCGATTTCCCCAGCCCGGGGCTGGCGGGAGTGGCCGGCGTGGTCGCGTTCCCGCACCTCGGCGCGTCCACCGCGGAGGCCGAGGAAAACTGCGCCGTGATGGTGGTCGACCAGCTGCGCGACTTCCTCGAGCAGGGCACCGTGCGCTACGCCGTCAACTTCCCCT
The DNA here is from genome assembly GCA_963849005.1 of uncultured beta proteobacterium. GTDB lineage: Bacteria > Pseudomonadota > Gammaproteobacteria > Burkholderiales > Usitatibacteraceae > CAWKGC01. The sequence goes on from CAWKGC010000023.1 coordinate 37,961, forward strand.
CGGTCGAGATGCCGCGCGAGTCCGCCTACCGGATCGCCATATCCAACGCGAACGTGCCCAACATGGTCGGGCAGATTTCCACTACGATGGCCCGCTCGGGCCTCAACATCCACAACATGGTCAACAAGTCGAAGGGCGACATGGCCTACACGCTCGTCGATCTCGACAGCGCGGCGGACGCGGAAACCATCCGGCGGATCGCCTCGATCGCCGGCGTGCTCTCGGTGCGCGTGCTTCCTTCTCCCGAGGAGGGCGCGGAATGAGCGAAGAACTCGGGCGCCTGCGCGAGGCGATCGACCGCCTCGACGCCGAACTGCTGCTCAAGCTGAACCAGCGCGCCGCGCTCGCGCGCGAGATCGGCACGCTCAAGGTCGGGCAGGCCTACCGCCCGGAACGCGAGGCGCAGGTGCTCACGCGCGTGAAGGCGCTCAACGAGGGCCCGCTCGCCGACGAGACCGTGGCGATGCTGTTTCGCGAGATCATGTCCGCCTGCCTCGCGCTCGAGCGCCCGATCACGGTGGCCTACCTGGGGCCGAAGGGCACCTTCAGCGAGCGCGCCGCGGTGAAGCATTTCGGCATCGCCGCGGACGCGCTGCCCATGGCTTCGATAGACGAAGTGTTCCGCGCGGTGGAGTCGGGCGCCGCGGATTTCGCCATCGTCCCGGTGGAAAACTCCACCGAAGGCGCGGTCGGGCGATCGCTCGACCTCATGCCGCAGACGCCGATGAAAGTGTGCGGCGAGGTGCTGCTGCGCATCCACCACCATTTGATGAGCAGGTTCCCGGTGAAGGACTTCACCGCGATCAAGCGCGTCTTCTCGCACGGCCAGTCGCTCGCGCAATGCCACGAGTGGCTGAACTCCAACCTGCCGCACGTGGAACGCGTCGCCGTGGCGAGCAATGCCGAAGCCGCGCGCCGCGCCGCGGAGGAGGCCGGTTCGGCCGCGGTAGCAGGCGAGATGGCCGCGGAGCACTACGGGCTTGCAATCCTCGCGTCCAACATCGAGGACGAACCGAACAACACCACGCGTTTCCTGATCCTCGGCGACTACGAGCCGAAGCATTCGGGGCAGGACAAGACCTCGCTCGTGCTGTCGGCGAAGAACGAGGCGGGGGCGGTGTACGCGATGCTCACGCCGTTCGCCACGCGCGGCGTGTCCATGACCAAGTTCGAGTCGCGGCCCTCGCGCGTCGCTCTCTGGGATTACCTGTTCTTCGTCGACATCGAAGGCCATCGCGACGACCCGAAAGTGGCCGCGGCGCTCGCCGATGTCGAGAAGATCGCCGGGTACCTGAAGGTGCTCGGCTCCTACCCCACGGCCGTGATCTAGGGATTGCCAATGAACGACCAGTCGGTGAGCCTCTGCGACCTCGCGCCCGCGCACATCCGCGAGATCCTGCCTTACGTCCCCGGCAAGCCGATCGAGGAGACCGCGCGCGAGCTCGGCCTCGACCCGGCGAAGATCGTCAAGCTCGCCTCGAACGAAAATCCGCTCGGGTCCAGCCCGAAGGCGCTCGAGGCCATCCGCGCCGCGCTCGACACGCTCAACTTCTATCCGGACGGCAACGGCTTCGAGCTGAAGAAGGTGATCTCGCGCCGTTTCAAGGTGGCGCCGGAGCAGGTCATCCTCGGCAACGGCTCCAACGACGTGCTCGAGCTGGTCGGGCGCACCTTCCTGACCGATCGCGATTCCGCGGTGTATTCGAAGCACGCGTTCATGGTCTATCCGCTCGTCGTGCAGGCAGTGGGCGCGCGCGGCATCGAGGTGCCCTCGCGCGGCTATTCGAACGACCTCGGCGCGATGGCGGCCGCAGTCGAGCACGACACCAAGGTCGTCTTCCTCGCCAACCCGAACAACCCCACCGGCACCTTCGAACCCTGGGCCGAGGTGAAGGGCTTCATCGAAAGCATCCCGAAGCGCGTGATCGTGGTGATCGACGAGGCCTATGGCGAATACCTGCCGGCCGAGTTGCGCGCGGAAACGCTCCCCTGGATCGAGCGCCATCCCAACCTGATCATCTCGCGCACGCTTTCCAAGGCGTACGGGCTGGCGGGGCTGCGCGTCGGATTCGGCGTCGGCAATCCGGAACTGATCGCGCTGATGAACCGCGTGCGCCAGCCCTTCAACGTGAACCAGCTGGCGCTGGCCGCGGCCGGCGCGGCGCTGGAGGACTACGCGTTCCTGGAGAAGAGCTTCCAGGTCAATCGCGACGGCCTGGCCCAGCTCACCGAGGGCTTCAGGCGCCTCGGGCTGGAATGGATCCCTTCCTTCGGCAACTTCGTCTGCGTGAAGCTCGCCGATGCGCCGCGGGTGTACCAGTTCCTCCTGAAGCGCGGCATCATCGTGCGCCCGATCGCCGGTTACGGCATGCCTGAGTTCCTGCGCGTCACGGTCGGGCTGGCCGGGCAGAACGCCGCCTTCCTTGCCGCGCTCGAGGCGGCGCTCGCCTCGCCTTGAAAATCGGCACGCTTGCGGTCGTCGGCATCGGCCTGGTCGGCGGATCTTTCGCGCGTGCCTTGCGCGCGGCGGGCGCTGTCGATCGCGTGGTCGGCTTCGACCGCGATCCCGATACGCGAAGCGCGGCAGTTCGGCTGGGTGTCGTCGATGACGCGCCCGGATCGCTTGCCGCCGCCGTGGCGCAGGCCGATTTCATTCTCGTCGCCACGCCGGTGCGCGCGATCGAAAGCGTGCTCGAGGGCATCGCGCCGCATGTGCGTCCCGGCGCGGTCATCACCGACACCGGCAGCACCAAGCAGGATGTCGTGCTGGTTGCGGCGAAAGCGCTCGGGTCCCTGCAGGAGCGCTTCGTCCCCGGCCATCCGATTGCGGGCCGGGAGGAAAGCGGCGTCACGGCCTCCATCGCTGGCTTGTATCGCGGCGCCAAGGTGGTGCTCTCGCCGCAGCCCGGCACCGCCGCCGACGCGTTGGCAAGCGTGCGCTCGGCGTGGCAGGCGGCCGGCGCCACCGTGGTCGAGATGGACGCCGCCCTGCACGACCGCGTCTTCGCCGCCGTCAGCCACCTGCCGCACCTGCTCGCCTTCGCGCTGGTGACGGAAATCGCGGGCCGCGCGGACGCCGATCGCCTGTTCGGATTTGCCGCGGGCGGCTTTCGCGATTTCACGCGCATCGCGTCGAGCTCGCCGGAAATGTGGCGCGACATCGCGCTGCAGAACCGCAGCGCGCTGCTCGAGGAAATCGACCGCTATGCCGCGCGCCTGGCCGGGTACCGCGACCTTGTCGAGCGAGGCGACGGTGCCGGGCTTGAAGCGATGATGGCGGCAGCGCGCGCCTCCCGGGACGAGTGGCTCAAGCGTTACGAGGCGGCGCGCTCGCCGCAATAGCATGGACTTCCTCGATCTGGCGCCGGCCACCCATGCGTCGGGCACCGTCAGGTTGCCCGGCTCGAAAAGCATCTCCAACCGCACGCTGCTGCTCGCGGCGCTGGCTGACGGGCCCACCGAGATCAACGACCTCCTCGACGCGGATGACACGCGGGTGATGCGCGCTGCGCTCGCGAAATTGGGCGTGCGCATCGACGCGCTTGCCGCGGAAGATTGCTTCCGCGTTAACGGCCTTGCCGGTGCGCCGTTTCCGGTGCGCGAGGCCGATCTCTTCCTCGGCAACGCCGGCACAGCGATCCGGCCGCTCGCCGCGGCGCTGGCGGTGCTCGGCGGGCACTACCGCCTCTCCGGCGTGCCGCGCATGCATGAAAGGCCGATCGGCGACCTGGTCGAGGCGCTGCGCGGTTGGGGAGTCCAGATTGCCTATGACGGTACTGCGGGTTACCCGCCGCTGGCCATCGGCGAATGTGCCGGGGGAGGCGACGTGGCGCGCGTCAAGGGAAGCGTGTCGAGCCAGTTCCTTTCCGCGCTGCTCCTCGCCGCCCCATTGCGGCGCCGGGACTCCGTGATCGAGGTGGAGGGCGAGCTGATCTCGAAGCCCTATGTCGAGCTCACGCTCGGCCTGATGCGCACTTTCGGCGTGGAAGTCGCGCGCGAAGGGTGGCAGCGCTTCCGGATCGCGGCAACCGCGCGCTACCTGAGTCCCGGCTCCATCGCCGTCGAAGGCGATGCTTCCTCGGCGTCGTACTTCCTTGCCGCGGGCGCGATAGGCGGCGGCCCGGTGCGCGTCGTCGGCGTGGGAGCCGGCAGCGCGCAGGGCGACGTGCGTTTTGCCGAGGCGCTGGAGCGCATGGGCGCCACCATTCGCCACGGCTACAACTGGATCGAGTCCGCGCGCGGCGGCGAACTCGTGGCGCTGGACGCCGACATGAACCACATTCCCGATGCCGCGATGACGCTTGCCACGGTCGCGCTGTTTGCGAAAGGCACGACCACGCTGCGCAACATCGCCAGCTGGCGCGTGAAGGAAACCGACCGGCTCGCCGCGATGGCCGCCGAGCTGGCCAAGCTCGGCGCGACGGTGGAGCAGGGCGCGGACTACCTCCGCATCACGCCACCGGCGCAATTGCGCGCCGCGACGATCGACACTTACGACGACCATCGCATGGCGATGAGCTTCGCGCTGGCCAGCTTCGGCGGCGTGGCGATCCGCATCAACGACCCGAAGTGCGTGGACAAGACCTTTCCACGCTTCTTCGACGAATGGCGGGCGTTGGTGAAATGAGCGCCTTGCCCGCGGTCATCGCCATCGACGGGCCATCGGCCTCGGGCAAGGGCACGGTGGCGCAACGTGTCGCGCAGGCGCTCGGTTTCCATTACCTCGACAGCGGCGCGCTTTACCGGCTTGTCGCGCTGTCTGCGCTCGGCTCCGGGACCAGCCTCGACGATGCCGCGGCCCTCGCTGCATTGGCGGCGCGGCTTCCTGCCGAGTTTCGCGACGGAAGAATAGTTCTTGCCAATCAAGATGTTACTGATTCCCTCCGATCCGAGGAAACGAGTGTCGCCGCTTCCCGGGTGGCCGCAGTGCCGGCCGTGCGCACGGCGCTGCTGGCGCGCCAGCAGGCATTTCGCCGGCCGCCGGGCCTCGTCGCCGACGGGCGCGACATGGGGTCGGTAGTGTTCCCGGACGCCCTGCTCAAGGTATTCCTCACGGCGGAAGTCGCGACGCGCGCCGAGCGCCGTTATAAGCAGTTGATGGAAAAGGGAATGTATGGGAAAATGCCAATCGTCGTGGAGGAGTTGCGCCAAAGGGACGCGCGAGACAGCGCAAGGCCGGTGGCGCCGCTAAAGCATTATCCAGACGCGGTTTTTCTCGATACGACCTCGCTTTCCATCGACGAAGCGGTCGACAGGGTGGTCGGTCTTTTTCGGGAGCGCGCGCGCGGATAGTGCTTTTTTGTCCCCTTCGCGATGAAGAAGTCTTTGGTGTCAGGGGGTTAGGCCTCGAGGCCCGCCCGCCGGACGTTCACTAACCACGGCTCCAGCCGTTTCAGTCTGAAAGTACAGGTTTCCACTCCATGTTGGCCCAATCCACCTCAGCCCCCGTCCAGGAAAACAATTTCGCCGCCCTGTTCGAGGAAAGCCTCACGCGGCAGGAAATGCGCATCGGCGAAGTGATCACCGCGGAAGTCATCAGCGTCGACCCCAACGTCGTGATCGTCAATGCAGGCCTGAAGTCCGAGAGCGCGATCGCCTCGGAAGAATTCCGCAACGACCGCGGCGAACTCGAAGTGAAGGTCGGCGATTTCGTGTCTGTTGCCATCGAGGCCCTCGAAGACGGCTTCGGCGCCACCAAGCTGTCGCGCGACAAGGCCAAGAAACTCGCCGCATGGAGCAGCCTCGACGACGCCATGACCAACGGGACGATCATCTCCGGCATGGTCAGCGGCAAGGTGAAGGGCGGCCTCACAGTGATGGTGAACGGCATCCGCGCCTTCCTGCCCGGCTCGCTCGTCGACATCCGTCCGGTCAAGGACACCTCGATGTTCGAGAACAAGGAACTCGAGTTCAAGGTCATCAAGCTCGACCGCAAGAGGAACAACGTCGTGGTCTCGCGCCGCGCCGTGATGGAAGAAACGCTGGGCGCGGAGCGCCAGCAGCTCCTCGGCACGCTGAAGGAAGGCGCGACCGTCAAGGGCATCGTCAAGAACATCACCGACTACGGCGCGTTCGTGGACCTGGGCGGCATCGACGGCTTGCTGCACATCACCGACCTGGCATGGCGCCGCGTCAAGCACCCGACCGAAGTGCTGAACGTGGGCGACGAGGTCACCGCGAAGGTCCTCAAGTTCGACCAGGAGAAGAACCGCGTTTCGCTGGGCCTGAAGCAGCTCGGCGAGGACCCGTGGATCGGCATCTCGCGCCGCTACCCGCAGGGCACGCGCCTGTTCGGCAAGGTCACCAACATCACCGACTACGGCTCGTTCGTCGAGATCGAGTCGGGCATCGAAGGCCTGGTCCACGTCTCCGAAATGGACTGGACCAACAAGAACGTGCATCCCGCGAAGGTCGTCTCGCTCGCCGACGAGGTCGAGGTCATGATCCTCGAGATCGACGAGGACCGCCGCCGCATCTCGCTGGGCATGAAGCAGTGCATGCCCAACCCGTGGGAAGAGTTCGCGATGAACCACAAGAAGGGCGACAAGGTGAAGGGCACGATCAAGTCCATCACCGACTTCGGCGTGTTCATCGGCCTGCCGGGCAACATCGACGGCCTCGTGCACCTGTCCGACCTGTCGTGGCACGCCACCGGAGAAGACGCCGTCAAGGAGCTGAAGAAGGCCGAGGAAGTCGAGGCCGTGGTGCTGTCGATCGACGTCGAGCGCGAGCGCATCTCGCTCGGCATCAAGCAGCTCGACGGCGACCCGTTCGGCAACTACGTCTCCACCCACGACAAGGGCAACATCGTCAAGGGCGTGGTCAAGTCGATCGAGTCCAAGGGCGCCGTGATCGAGCTCGAGAAGGACGTCGAGGGCTACCTGCGCGCCTCCGAGATCGCGCGCGACCGCGTGGAGGACGTCCGCAGCCACCTGAAGGAAGGCGACGAAGTCGAGGCCGTGATCGTCAACATCGATCGCAAGAACCGCTCCATCAACCTCTCGATCAAGGCCAAGGACCACGCCGAAGAGCAGGCCGCCATGCAGAAGATGGCCTCCGAGAACAACGCCAGCGCCGGTACGACCAACCTTGGGGCCCTCCTCAAGGCGAAGCTCGGCACGACCCAGAAGGACTGACGGCGATCGAACGCGGCACCATCAGGGAAGACGTGCGCACGATGACCAAGTCGCAGCTCATCGAGTTGTTGAGCCAGCGGCACAGCCAGCTTGCGCCCAAGGATGCGGAACTGGCCGTGAAGACCATGCTCGACGCGATGGCGGTCACGCTCGCCGAAGGCAACCGGATCGAGATTCGCGGCTTCGGCAGCTTCGGCCTGAATTTCCGGCCGCCGCGCGTGGGCCGCAATCCCAAGACCGGCGAAAGGGTCCAGGTCCCGCGCAAGTTCGTCCCGCACTTCAAGGCGGGCAAGGAGCTGCGCGAGCGCGTGGACTACCACGAGGGCTGAGGCCGGTTCCCGCGAAGAGGCAGAACCGACGGCAGGCCACGCGGCCTGCCGTTTTTTTTTGCCGCGCGGTGCCGCGGCGGGCTTCGGGGAAATGCGCGCGGCAAGTTACAATGGCGGCTCCCCCCGCGCCCAAGGCAGTCACCCGGGAACATGCAAGCGCTCATCTGGATCTTCCGCCTCGTCATCCTGCTTGCGATCGTCTGGTTCGCCGTGAAGAACAGCGATCAGGTCACCTTGCATGGCTTTCTCGACCACGAGTTCAAGGCGCCGCTCGTGGTGGTGGTGCTCCTGTTTTTCGTCGGCGGGGTGGTGATCGGGCTGCTCGCGGCGATCCCGACCCTCTTCCGGCAGCGCCGCGAGATCGGCAGGCACAAGAAGGCGCATGCCGCGGCGCTCAAGGCGGAAGCCGCGCGCATGACCGAGCCGCCGGTGACCACCACCGGCCCTGGAAACCATGGAGTTTGAGTTCTGGTGGCTGGTCGCGCTGCCCTTGTTCTTCGGCATGGGCTGGCTGGCGGCCCGGGTTGACATCCGCTCGGTGATCACCGAGTCGCGATCGCTCCCCAGCAGCTACTTCAAGGGCCTCAATTTCCTGTTGAACGAGCAGCCCGACCGCGCCATCGAATCGTTCCTGGACGTGGCCAGGGAAAACCCCGACACCGTCGAGCTGCAGTTCGCCCTCGGCAGCCTGTTTCGCCGCCGTGGCGAGGTGGACCGCGCGATCCGCATGCACGAGGACCTCGTCGCGCGCGACGACCTCGCGCTCGAGCAGCGCCGCGAGGCGAGTTACGAACTGGCGCAGGACTACCTCAAGGCGGGGCTCCTCGACCACGCCGAGCAGGTGCTGACGAAGATCGCCGAAACGGACTCCTCCGCCAACGTCCACAAGTACCTCCTCGACATCTACATCCAGGAAAAGGAGTGGGGCAAGGCGATCGAGGCCGCGAAGAAGCTCGAGGTGAGCGCCAAGCGCAACTACCAGAAGGAGATCGCGAATTACCTCTGCGAGCTGGCGATCTCCGAGCAGATCCACGGCCGGAAGGAAAGCGCGTCTGGCTACCTCGACCGCGCGCTCGAAGCCAATCGCAAGTGCGTTCGCGCCAACCTCCTGCGCGGCGAGTGGCTGGCGCGCGACGGCCGGCATGCCGAGGCGATCGAGGCGTGGAAAGGGATCGAGCAGCAGGACCCGGCCTACCTCGGCCTCGCCGCCGAGGGGATGATGGAAAGCTACAAGGCCTCGGGAAACCTCGGCGAGGGACTTGCGCTGCTGCGCGGGCTGCAGCACCGCTATCCCGGCCTCGACCTGCTCAACGTCGTCTACCAGGCGACCGCGGAGAAGGATGGCGACGAAGAGGCCTATCGCCTCGTCCGCGACGAGATCCGCCGCAACCCGACGCTGGTCGGGCTCGACCGCCTGCTCGAAGCCCAGTTGGTGAACGCTGCGCCGGAACGCCGGCAGGACCTGCAACTGATGAAGGACCTCGTGCATTCGCATGCGCTTGCGCTCGGCGTCTATCTCTGCAGCAGTTGCGGCTTCAAGGCCAGGCAGTTCTACTGGCAATGCCCGGCCTGCGGCGGATGGGAGACGGTGCCGCCGCGCCGCACCGCCGAACTCGACACCGCGGAGCGCCATCTCGCCCGCATGCAACTGGGAATGTGATGCAGGACAAGCCGATCATCGTCGCGCTCGACTTTGCCGATGCCGCGGGTGCGCTCGCGATGGCGTCCCGCCTCGACCCGGCGTTGTGCCGCGTCAAGATCGGCAAGGAGCTCTTCACTGCCGCGGGTCCCGATGTTGTGCGGGAACTCGCCGGGCGCGGCTTCGATGTCTTCCTCGACCTCAAGTACCACGATATTCCCAACACGGTCGCCGGCGCCTGCCGGGCGGCCGCGAGGCTGGGCGTCTGGATGCTGAACGTCCACGCCAGCGGCGGCGAGGCGATGATGCGCGCGGCGCGGGATGCGGTCGCGGGCAACGCGCGCGTTCCGCTGGTGATCGGCGTGACGGTCCTCACCAGCCTCGGCGACAACGAACTTGCGCAGATCGGTTTTCGCTCGAATGCCGGCGAAACCGTGCTCGCGCTCGCGAAGCTGGCGAAGGCAAGCGGCCTGGACGGGGTCGTCTGCTCGGCGCGGGAGGCGCCCAGGTTGCGCTCGGCGCTCGGGCCGGCGTTTGCGCTGGTGACGCCCGGCATCCGCCTTCCCGGGGACGACCCGGGCGACCAGGCGCGCACGGCAACGCCGCTGGAAGCCATCAGCCTTGGCGCGGACTATCTCGTGGTCGGGCGCCCGATCACCGCGGCGGCCGATCCTGTCGCCGCCCTTCACCGGATCCGGGAGTCGATCGTTCCCGCCACCACGCCATGAAAGTCAGCATCATCGGCACCGGCTACGTGGGCCTCGTCACCGGCGCCTGTCTCGCGGACGTCGGCAACCACGTGCTTTGCCTCGACATCGACGAGGGCAAGATCGCGATGCTCAAGCGCGGCGAGATCCCCATCTTCGAGCCCGGCCTGAAAGAGGTCGTGCAGGCCAACGTGGCGAGCGGAAGGCTGGCCTTCACCACCGATCCGGCGGAAAGCGCCCGCCACGGCCGCATCCAGATGATCGCGGTGGGCACGCCGCCGGGCGAGGACGGCTCCGCCGACCTCCAATACGTGCTGGCCGCCGCGCGCACCATCGCCACGCACATGGATGCGTCCAGGATCGTCGTGGACAAGTCGACCGTGCCCGTGGGCACCGCCGACAAGGTGCGCGCCGCGATCGGCGAGGTGCTTGACCGCGCGCGGATCGCCGCTGCGTTTCGCGATGGTGTCGAATCCCGAATTCCTCAAGGAGGGCGCCGCGGTCGATGACTTCATGCGTCCCGACCGCATCGTCATCGGTGCCGACGACGCGGAAGCGATCAACGCCATGCGGGAACTCTATTCGCCGTTCCAGCGCAACCACGAGCGCCTGCACGTGATGGACATCCGCTCGGCGGAACTCACCAAGTACGCCGCCAACGCCATGCTCGCGACGCGCATTTCCTTCATGAACGAGCTGGCGCTTCTCGCCGAACGCCTCGGCGCCGACATCGAGCAGGTGCGCGTGGGCATCGGCTCCGATCCGCGCATCGGCTACCACTTCCTGTATCCCGGCATCGGCTACGGCGGTTCGTGCTTCCCGAAGGACGTGACGGCGCTTGCTGCGCACCGGCCAGGAATCCGGCCTCGAGCTGAAAGTGGTGAAGGCGGTCGAGGAGGCCAACGAGCGCCAGAAGGGCGTGCTGGTGGACAAGATCGTGAAGCGTTTCGGCGAGGATCTCGCCGGCCGCAAGTTCGCGCTCTGGGGCCTCGCGTTCAAGCCCAATACCGACGACATGCGTGAAGCCCCCAGCCGCGTGATCATCGCCGGGCTCCTTGCGCGTGGCGCGACGATCGTCGCATACGACCCGGTGGCAATGGCAGAGGCGAAGCACCTGTACAAGGACGAGCCGCGCGTTTCCTTCGCCGCCAGCGCGCAGGCGGCGCTTACCGGCGCGGACGCGCTCGCCATCGTCACCGAGTGGAAGGCCTTCCGCAGCCCCGACTTCGAGGCCATGCGCCTGCTTCTCAAGTCCCCGGTGATCTTCGACGGCCGCAACCTCTACGAGCCGAAGCCGGTGCGCGACTTCGGCTTCGAATACCACGGGATCGGGCGCTAGCCCGTGGCGGCCATGACGCTTCCGGATTTCGCCAAGGCACGCGTGCTGGTGGTCGGCGACGTGATGCTCGACCGCTACTGGTTCGGCGACGTGAACCGGATCTCTCCCGAGGCGCCCGTGCCGGTCGTGCTGGTCAAGCGCACGGAGGAAAGGCCGGGCGGTGCGGCCAACGTGGCGCGCAACATCGCCGCGCTGGGCGGCCAGGCGACGCTGCTTTCGGTGGTCGGCAACGACGAGGCGGCGGGCACGCTGGAGTCCCTGCTCGCGCGCGAGCATGTCAATGCCTCGCTCCACCGGGACCCGGCGCTCTCCACCACCGTCAAGTTGCGCGTGATCGGCCAGCAGCAGCAGTTGCTGCGCATCGATTTCGAGCGTTCGCCCAGCCACGAGGTGCTGGCCGACAAGCTGGACGATTACACCGCGCTCATCGCCAATGCGGATGCGGTGATCCTCTCCGACTACGGCAAGGGCGGCCTTGCGCACGTGGCAAAGATGATCGAATTGGCGCGCGCGGCCGGCAAGCCCGTGCTGGTGGACCCCAAGGGCTCGGACTACTCGCGCTATCGCCATGCCACGGTGCTCACGCCGAACCGCTCGGAATTCCGGGAGGTTGCCGGGAAATGGAGCGACGAGGCCGACTTCGCCAGGCGCGCCCGAAAGCTGCGCGAGTCGCTCGACCTCGACGCGCTGATCGTGACCCGCAGCGAAGAGGGGATGTCGCTCTTTACCCCGAGCGAGGCGTGGACCGAGCAGACCAGGGCGCAGGAGGTGTACGACGTGAGCGGCGCGGGCGACACCGTCATCGGCACGCTTGCCCTGATGGTGGCGGGCGGGGCCGGTCTCCACGACGCCATGCGGGTGGCGAACCATGCCGCCGGCATCGTCGTCGGCAAGCTCGGCACCGCCGTGGTCACGCAAGACGAGTTGTTGCGCTCCCTGCAATCCTGAAGGCCCTGCCAAAATGACAGTCATCGTCACCGGAGCCGCCGGCTTCATCGGCTCCAACCTCGTCAAGGCGCTGAACGCGCGCGGCGAAACGAACGTTATCGCCGTGGACAACCTCGCGCGCGTCGAGAAGGTGCCCAACCTCGTCGATTGCGAGATCGTCGACTTCCTCGACAAGCAGGAATTCATCGCGCGGGTGCGTGACGGCCGCTTCAACCACCGCGTGTCGGGGGTGCTTCACCAGGGGGCGTGCTCCGACACGATGGAGCAGGACGGGCGCTACATGATGGAGAACAACTACCGGTACACCCTCGACCTGTTCGAATGGTGCCATGCGCGGCGCGTGCCATTCCTCTACGCGTCGTCGGCGTCGGTCTACGGCAACGGCCGCGATTTCACCGAGGAGCGCGCGAACGAGGCGCCGCTCAATCTCTACGGCTATTCCAAGTTCCTCTTCGACCAGGTCGTGCGGCGCCGCATCGCCGGGCGCACCGCGCAGGTGGCGGGATTCCGCTACTTCAACGTCTACGGGCCGCGCGAGTCGCACAAGGGCCGCATGGCCTCGGTCGCGTTCCATTTCTGCAACCAGTACCTCGAGGCAGGACGCGTGAAGCTCTTCGAAGGCAGCGGCGGCTTCGGGCCGGGCGAGCAGTGCCGCGATTTCGTCAGCGTCGAGGACGTGGTGAAGGTCAACCTGCACTTCCTCGACAATCCCGATCGCAGCGGCATCTTCAACCTCGGCACGGGCCGGGCGCAGAGCTTCAACGACGTCGCGGTGGCGACGATCAACGCGGTGCGCCGGACGAAAGGTGAGCCGGCGCTGGCGCTCGCGCAGTTGAAGTCGGCCGGCGCGATCGAGTACGTGCCGTTTCCTCCCCAGCTGGTCGGCAAGTACCAGAGCTATACCGAGGCCGATCTCACCCTTTTGCGCGGGGCGGGCTACGCAGCGCCATTCCTGACGGTCGAGGAGGGCGTGGGCCGGTATGTCGAGGCCCGGGCGGCCCGGGAGTCGTCGGCCCGATGAGCGTGCGGGGATTCGTGACGGCGCTGGCGTTCCTGGCCGCGGGCTGCGCCTCCGGCCCGGAGGTCGCGAAGCCGGCCTTGTCCACGGTGGCGCTCAAGAACGCCGATTTCGCGATGGATCCGGATCCGGAGCGCGACTGCCCGCCGCAATGGTGGTGCACCGTGCACGCCGATCCCTCCGCTTTTCGCTTCTCGGTGGAGCGCGATGGGCGAAGCGGAAACCGGCTCCTGCGCGTCGAGCGCGTCAAGAACGAACCATGGGCCCTGGCGAGCCAGGTGATCGAGGCCCGGGCTGTCCTCGGAAAGCGGATCCGGCTGAGTGTCGATGTGGACGGCTCGTTGCTCCAGGGCGCCGGCGCCGGCCCGATCCTTCTGGTGGAGAACACCGGCGGGCAGATCCTGGCGCATGACCAGCGCCTGCAACCTCGCTCCCCCGGCTGGCGGACGGTCAGCACGGAAGTCGACGTCCCGGCCGGGGCTTCCATGGTGAAGGTCCATCTCGTGATCGAGGGCGGGGGCGTGGCCCGCTACGACAACGTGCGGCTCGAGGTGCTCGGGTCGGCCCCGCCGAAACCTTAGCAAGCCCCCGAAAAAGCCTGTATATTCAGCAAGTTTTGAAATCGCTTCGGCAGGCTTGCTGCGATTTCCGACCGTGGTTCGCGCACGGAACCGGTCAGGGGAGACCTCGCGAAGAGAACCTCGAATCCGCATCGGCAAACTGCCAGGGCGGCGCAGTCCATCAACTTTCGAACAAGGGGAACGGGAATGAAACGATTTATCGGAATGCTCGTCGCGCTGCTTGCGTACGCCGGCATTGCCTTTGCAGCAGTGAACATCAACTCAGCCACGCAGGAACAGCTCGAGTCGCTCGACGGCATCGGCCCGGTCAAGGCGCAGGCCATCATCGACTATCGCAAGAAGAACGGCCCGTTCAAGTCCCTCGAGGACCTGAAGAAGGTCGACGGCATCGGCGACGCCACGTTCGACAAGGTCAGGAAGGACATCCAGCTTTCCGGCACGACGGTCGTCCCGAAGTCCGATGCGAAGAAGGAAGCACCGGCTGCGGCAGCTGCGACCAAGGAAGCACCGAAAGCGGCGGCACCGGCTGCGGCGGCACCGGCCAAGGAAGCTCCGAAAGCAGCGGCACCGGCGGCGGCAGCACCTGCCAAGGAAGCGCCGAAGGCAGCGGCACCGGCCAAGGAAGCGCCGAAGGCAGCGGCACCGGCCAAGGAAGAGCCGAAGAAGGAAAAGGCGGTTGCTGCCGATACCAAGGCGGCGGACAAGAAAGAGATGAAGGAGGAGAAGAAGTCCGACAAGCCCGCCAAGGCGGACTCGAAGGACGCGGGGAAGAAGGACGCGGCCGCGGATGACAAGAAGGCCGACGCCAAGAAGAAGGCCGACGACAAGGCGAAGGCCGACGCCGACAAGAAAGCGGAAGCCAAGAAAGCGGCCGACGACAAGAAGAAGGCTGACGCGGACAAGAAGGCCGAAGCCAAGAAGAAGGCCGACGACAAGGCGAAAGCCGACGCGGACAAGAAAGCCGAAGCCAAGAAGGCAGCCGACGACAAGAAGAAGGCTGACGCGGACAAGAAGAAAGCAGACGCGGAGAAGAAGGCCGAAGCCAAGAAGGCGGCTGACGACAAGAAGAAGGCCGACGAAGCCAAGAAGTAGGGCGCGATCGCCTGCAATACCGGAAAGCCCCGCCAGAAGCGGGGCTTTCCGCTTCCGCGGTGCTGCCAGCCGCTATAATTTCGCCATGTACCCCACCCTCGACCGCTCGGTCGGCAATACGCCGCTGGCGCGCCTGCAGCGCATCCCGGGCAAGACGTCGAACCTCCTCCTGGCGAAGCTTGAGGGCAACAACCCGGCCGGCTCGGTCAAGGACCGGCCCGCATTGTCGATGGTCGTGAACGCCGAACGCCGCGGCACGATCAAGCCTGGCGACACGCTGATCGAGGCGACCAGCGGAAACACCGGCATTGCGCTGGCGATGGTGGCGGCGATGCGCGGCTACAGGATGCGGCTCATCATGCCGGAGAACCAGAGCCTCGAACGCCGCCAGACGATGCGCGCGTTCGGCGCGGAGCTGGTGCTCGTGCCCGATAGCGGCGGCATGGAGGCGGCGCGCGACCTTGCCATGCAGATGCAAGCGGCGGGCGAAGGCGTGGTGCTCGACCAGTTCGCGAACCCCGACAATCCGCTCGCGCATTACGAGGGCACGGCACCCGAGATCTGGCGCGACACCGCCGGCAAGGTAACGCATTTCGTCGCGACCATGGGCACGACAGGCACGATCATGGGGTGTTCGCGCTTCTTCAAGGAAAAGAACCCGGCGATCCGCATCGTCGGCGTCCATCCGGCCCCCGGCTCGCAGGTGCCCGGCATCCGCAAGTGGCCCGAGGCCTACCAGCCGAAGATCTATGACCGCGCGCGTGTGGATCGCGTGGAGGAAGTCTCGCAGGCCGAGGCCGAGGACATGGCGCGCAGGCTGGCCAGCGAGGAGGGCATCTTCGCCGGCGTGTCGTCGGGCGGCGGGCTAGTCGCCGCGCTGCGCGTGTCCGCCGAGGTCGAGAACGCCGTCATCGTTCACATCGTTTGCGATCGTGGCGACCGCTACCTTACTACCGGCGTATTTCCTGCCTAGCAACCGCCGGGGTTTGTTTGCGGAAAAGCAGTTGGAACCGCCGATGGACGCCGATGGACGCCGATGAACCAGGCATTTGTTTTGGCCGTGCTCATGGTGACGTTGCCCATCGCTCGCAAGAACCCAAACCAAACTATTTCGTTGGGTTCATCGGCGTCCATCGGCGTCCATCGGCGGTTCCAAACTGCAGCGATCAACCCGCGTTGCCGCCAATTGTAGTGGCTACGAAACCTTGACGAGCTGCTTGCCGAAGTTCTCGCCCTTGAGCAGGCCGATGAAAGCCTTGGGCGCGTTTTCCAGGCCGTTGGCGACGCTCTCGCGGTACTTGATCTTGCCCGTGGCGATGTGGCCCGCGAGTTCCTTGATCGCCTCGGGCCACAGCGGCAGGTGGTCCGAGACGATGAAGCCCTCCAACCGCACGCGATTGGTGAGCAGCGAGAACACGTTGGTCAGCGGGATGGGCTGGCCGTTGTAGCCCGAGACGAGCCCGCAAAGGGGAATCCGCGCGAAGGCATTGACCCGCGAAAGCACGGTGTCGAGGATTTCGCCGCCGACGTTGTCGAAGTAGATGTCGATGCCGTCGGGCACCGCGGCCTTCAGTTGCGCGCGAAAGTCCGCCGCCTTGTAGTCCACGCAGGCGTCGAAGCCGAGTTCCTTCACGACGTACTCGCACTTGGCCGGGCCGCCGGCGATGCCGACCGCGCGGCAGCCGTGGATCTTCGCGAGCTGCCCGACCACGCCGCCCACGGCGCCGGATGCGGACGATACGACCACGGTCTCCCCGGCCTTCGGCGTGCCGATCTTCATCAGCCCGTACCAGGCGGTCACGCCCGGCATTCCGGCCGCGCCAAGAAAAGCGGACTCCGGTATTCCCGGCGGTGACCTTCATCAGGCCCTTGCCGTCGGAGATCGCATACTGCTGCCAGCCGCAGGCGCAAACCACGCTGTCACCCTTGCTGAACTTCGGGTTGCGCGATTCGACCACTTCGGCCACGGTCCCGCCGGTCATCACCTCACCCAGCTCGACCTTGGCCGCATAGGACTTGGTGTCGTTCATCCGCCCGCGCATGTACGGATCCAGCGAAAGCCACTTCACGCGCAGCAGCATTTCGCCGTCGCCGGGCGCGGGGATCGCGGATTCGACCAGCTTGAAGTTCGCTTCCTCGACCCAGCCGGTGGGGCGGTTGGCGAGCGTGACCTGCAGGTTTTTCCCGGTCATGGGCGATCCTTTCTAGGCGGGGGGATTTATACTTGGCCGGCGCCGAATGCAAGCGCGCGTTTGCCGACAAGATAACCGATAACGATGGCACCCATCCTGGTTTTTGACATCGAGACGATTCCCGACGTGGCGGGCCTGCGCCGCATCTGGGAGCTTCCGCCCGAGGCAAGCGACGCGGCCGTCGTGGAACTGGCGCAGCAGCGCCGCAGGCAGGCGAGCGGCAGCGACTTCATGCCGCACTACCTGCATCGCGTGGTGGCGATCTCGTGCGCGCTGCGCGATCGCGACGCGGTCAAGGTCTGGTCGCTCGGCGCGCCCGACGACGACGAGGCGGCGCTCATCCAGCGCTTCTTCGACGGCATCGAGAAATACACGCCGCAACTGGTGTCGTGGAACGGCGGCGGCTTCGACCTTCCCGTGCTGCATTATCGTTCGCTGGTGCATGGCATCGCCGCGCCGAAGTACTGGGACCAGGGCGAGGACGACCGCGAGTTCAAGTGGAACAACTACCTGTCGCGCTACCACGCGCGGCACACCGACCTCATGGACCTGCTCGCGCTCTACCAGGCGCGCGCCTACGCGCCGCTGGACGAGATGTCGCAGCTGTGCGGCCTGCCGGGCAAGCTCGGCATGGACGGCTCGAAAGTGTGGGACGCTTTCCAGGCGGGCGAGATCGCCGCGATCCGCAACTACTGCGAGACCGACGTTGCCAATACCTACCTGTTGTTCCAGCGGTTCCAGAAGATGCGCGGGATGCTTACCGCCGATGCTTATGCCGCCGAGGTCAAGTTGTTCCGCTCGTTCCTCGCTGCACAGGAGGCGCCGCATTGGAAGGAGTTCTCGGCTGCTTGGCCGGAAGGCAAAGGCGATTGAAACCGCCGATGAACGCCGATGAACGCCGAAAAAAGCAAACCCGAAGATCGGGTTTGGCTTCGGCAAACTCGAACGTCTCCCGAGCCAAACCCACCATCAGGTGCTTTTATCGGCGTTCATCGGCGTTCATCGGCGGTTCCATCTGCCTTTCGCTCTTTCTTGAACGCGGTGCGTTCGCTCAGTTCGTCCAGATAAGAGGAAATTCCCAGGCCCTCGCGACGAAGAAAGTCCTCGACGGCGCGTTCGAAGGCAGGATGCGCGCAGCCAATGGCAGGAGAAAGTCTCCACGGGCTCGAACCCGCGCGCCTGCTTGTGCTCTCCCTGCGCGCCGCCTTCGAAGATCCTGATGCCGCGCTCGATGCAGAATTCCAGCCCCTGGTAATAGCAGGCCTCGAAATGCAGCCCCGGCACATACGCAACGCTGCCCCAGTAGCGCCCGTAGAGCGCGTCGGGCGAGAAAAGATCGAGCGCGGCGGCGACCGGCCGGCCGTCGTGCTCGGCGAGCACGAGCAGGATGTTCTCCGGCATGGTGGCATGGATCATCCCGAAGAACTCGCGGTTGAGGTAGGGCGTCGACCTGTGGTCGCGGTAAGTGCGCTTGTAGCAGGCATGGAAGAAGTCCCACTGCGCCTCCGTGATGTCGGTGCCGACGACGCGAGTCAGGACGATGCCCGATTCACGGACCTTGCGCCGTTCCTGCCGGATCTTCTTTCGCTTGGCGTGCGAGAGCGCGGCGAGGAAGTCGTCGAAATCGGCGTAGCCCGCATTGCGCCAATGGAACTGCACCCCGCGCCGCACCATCATTCCCGCGGCCTCGAGCGCGGCGACGCACGCCCCGGGAGGAAAAAGCACGTGCAGCGAAGACAGGCCCGAGTCGCGTGCCAGCGCGACCAACGCCTGTGCGAGGACCGCGCGATCCTCGTCGCTGCGCGCCATCAGGCGGGGCCCTGTTGCGGGCGTGAAGGGAACGGCGGCGAGCAGCTTCGGGTAGTACTCGATGCCGGCGCGCTGGTAGGCCTCGGCCCATGCCCAGTCGAATACGTACTCGCCGTAGGAATGGCCCTTCACGTAGAGCGGCACCGCGCCGGCGAGGCGATCGGCGCGCCACAGCGTGAGGTAGTTGGGCTGCCAGCCGGTGTCCGCGACCGCGCTTCCGCTCTCGTGCATGGCATGAAGGAAAGCGTGGCGCAGCGTCGGATTGCCCGGCGCGAGCGCGTCCCAATCCGCGGCCGGGATGTCACGGAGCGAGTCGACGATCTTCAGCTCGGGGCGGGACATGCGGCCATCTTATATAATCGGCGCAGCAAATGAAGATCGCCGTTGCCCAGTTGAACCCGGTTGTCGGAGACCTCGCCGGCAATGCCGAGCGCATCGCCGGGGCCGGCCGCGCCGGGCTGGGGCAGGGTGCCACCCTGCTTGTGACCCCGGAACTGTCGATCTGCGGCTACCCCCCGGAGGACCTGTTATTCCGTGACGATTTCTGCGACGCGTGCGAGGCGGCGCTGGTCCCGCTCGCGCAAAGGCTCGCCGGTCTCACCGCGATCGTCGGCGTTCCCGTCCGGCGCGGGTCCGCGCGTTTCAATGCCGCTGCGGTCCTCGAAGGCGGCCGCGTGGCCCATCTCTATTTCAAGCATGCGTTGCCCAACTACCGGGTGTTCGACGAGGAGCGCTATTTCGAGCCGGGCTCCGAACCGCTGGTCGTGCTCCACCAGGGGGTGAAGGTCGGCATCACGATCTGCGAGGACGTCTGGGAGGCGGCGCCGGTCGCGGTCGCCAGGCGCGCCGGCGCAGAGTTCATCGTCTCGATCAATGGCTCGCCCTACGACATGAAGAAGCGCCACGCGCGCTTCGATGTGGTCACGGCGCGGGTGAAGGAGTGCGGCCTGCCGGTGCTGTTCGTGAACCAGGTGGGCGGGCAGGACGAGCTGGTCTTCGACGGCGCATCGTTCGCGATGGAGGCGGACGGCAGCGTGACCTACCAGGAAGACGAGTTCGAGGAGCGCGTGCGGGTGATCTCGTTCGAAGGCGGCCGCTTCGATGGGCCGCGCGCGGCGGCGGTGCCCGCCGAGGCCAGCGTCTACGCCGCGCTCCGGCTCGCGGTGCGCGACTACGTCGACAAGAACCGCTTCCCCGGGGTGCTGCTCGGGCTTTCCGGCGGGGTCGATTCGGCGCTGACCCTGGCGATCGCCGTGGATGCGCTGGGCCGGGACCGGGTCCAGGCCGTCATGATGCCTTCGGACTACACGGCCTCGATCAGCATCGAGGACTCGCGCGAGATGGCGAGAATCCATGGCGTCCGCTATTCGGAGATCGCGATCCGCCCGATGTTCGACGCCTTCAACGCCTCGCTCGCGGAAACGTTCGCCGGACGCCAGCCGGACACCACGGAAGAAAACCTCCAGGCGCGAATCCGCGGCACGCTGCTCATGGCCATGAGCAACAAGTTCGGCTCGATCGTGCTCACCACCGGCAACAAGAGCGAGATGGCGGTGGGCTATTCGACGCTCTACGGGGACATGGCGGGCGGCTTCGCGGTGCTGAAGGACATCTTCAAGACGCTGGCCTATCGCCTCTGCCATTGGCGAAACGGCATCTCCCGCGTCATTCCCGAGCGGGTCATCGACCGCCCGCCTTCGGCGGAATTGCGCCCGGACCAGACGGACCAGGACAGCCTTCCGCCCTACGAGGTCCTCGACGCGATCGTCGAGCGCTTCATGGAAAACGACCAGAGCCCGGGCGACATCATCGCCGCCGGCTTCGGCGAGGCGGACGTCCGCCGCGTGGTGCGGCTGGTGCAGGTGAACGAGTACAAGCGCCGCCAGTCCCCGGTCGGCGTCAAGGTCACCCAGCGCGGGTTTGGCAAGGACTGGCGTTATCCGATAACATCGCGCTACCAACCGCCGTTCCTGCCCTCAGCGAAGACATGAAGAAAATCGAGGCGATCATCAAGCCCTTCAAGCTCGACGAGGTGCGCGAAGCCCTCTCCGAGATCGGCGTCACCGGGCTCACGGTCACCGAGGTGAAGGGATTCGGCCGCCAGAAGGGCCATACCGAGCTTTATCGCGGCGCCGAGTACGTGGTCGATTTCCTGCCCAAGGTGAAGGTCGAGGTGGTGGTGATCGACAGCCTCGTCGACAAGGCGATGGATTCGATCGTCAAGGCCGCGCATACCGGCAAGATCGGCGACGGCAAGATCTTCGTCACAGACGTCTCGCACGTGGTGCGCATACGCACCGGCGAAACCAACGAAGACGCGGTCTGAAAGCGCACAACACAGTCCCGCCCGCAAGTCCGCGGCGGTAGCAGAAGGAAAGAACCTCCATGCTCCTCGCACTTTTTTACGTTACCGCAATCGCCGCGATCGGCCTGCACTACACGGGCCACCTGAAGCGCTGGAATTGCGAGTGGATCCTGATCGTGCTCGCGATCGGCGTGTTCCCGGCCGTCCTGTTCCTCTGATCGTCCCCGCCCGGCGCTAGCGGTAGTCGCGCGGCCCGTCCGGCAGGCGCCGCATCGGATCCTGCCGGTAATACTGGCGAAGCTGCTCGTACACTTCCGGATAGTCCGCGACCAGCAGCTCCGGCGTTTCGAAGAACGCCTCCGAAATCACCGCGAAGAACTCCGCCGGGCTGTCGCTGGCGTAAGGGTCGATCGGCAGGAGGTCGAGCGCCTCCCCGCCGTCCTTCTCCGATTGCGCCTCCGCGATGTCCACGCGCCTGCAGAAGTCTTCGAAGGCCGCGCTGAAGGCCTGCTTCCAGGCCTTCCGGCCCATGCCCTTGTGCAGGGGCGGGAAGCCATTCGGCCCGCCGCCCAGCATGTCGAGCTTGTGCGCGAACTCGTGGATGACGACGTT
Organism: uncultured beta proteobacterium; assembly: GCA_963849005.1. Classification (GTDB taxonomy): domain Bacteria; phylum Pseudomonadota; class Gammaproteobacteria; order Burkholderiales; family Usitatibacteraceae; genus CAWKGC01. Next base: position 59,668 of record CAWKGC010000023.1, read on the forward strand.
GTATCCGGCCACCTGCCGCTCGAGGTCGGCGGACATGGCCACGTCCTCCCACGACAGGATCACCGGCCCGCCCAGCCACGCTTCGCCCGCCATCGCGTCGTTGGTGAGATGCACCACGCCGGCCTCGTCGACCACTTCGCGCTCGGGAGCGAACTGGCCGGGATAGACGATGATCTCGCTCCAGCCGTCGTAGCTGGCCGGGTCGAGCTCGAGGATCAGGATGCAGGCCTGGGCTGCGACCTGCAGGCGCATTTTCCGGGTGATGTCGTGCCCGGCGGCGCCCGAGAAGTGCTTCGAGGCAAGGAAGCGGCCGCAAAGCTGGCGCAGCCGCGCGGACTCGTCGTCGGTCACGCCCCGCATGAAGAGGAACGGTGCCGTGGCCTCGCGCCATTCGGCCGGGTCGATGGCCATGCTCGAGGGCGCGGCCTTGCGCTTCAGCCAGTCGAACATCGCGCCCGGGAGGGTCAGGCCGGCGGAGCGCCGCCGGCGCCGATGCCGAGGTCGGCCCGGATTTTCATCGCTACCGCCAGGGCGGCGTCGAGCGTCGCTTCGCACACCGTCACGTGGCCCATCTTGCGCCCCGGCCGCGCCTCGCGCTTCCCGTAGAGGTGCAGGTGGGCGCCAGGATGCCGAGCACGGCCTCCCAGCGCGGCTCGCCGCCGCGCCAGATGTCGCCCAGCAGGTTGACCATCACCGCCGCCGAATGCTGGCTGGGGTCGCCCAGGGGCAGCCCGGCCAGAACGCGCACCTGCTGTTCGAACTGCGACGTGCGGCATGCGTCGATGGTGTAATGGCCGCTGTTGTGCGGGCCGCGGGCGCGATTTCGTTGAAGAGGAGCTTGCCGCCCACGACGAAGAATTCGACCGCAAGGACGCCCACGTAATCCAGGGCGACTGCCAGCCGCGTGGCGATGTTGCGTCGCCTCGCTGCCAGCGCGTCCGGGATGCGCGCCGGGGCGATGGTGATGTCGAGGATGCCATCGGCGTGGGAGTTCTCGGCGACCGGGAACACGGCGGTTTCGCCGTCCTCTGCGCGCGCCAGCATGACCGAGAGCTCGCGCTCCAGCGCGCAGCCGTTCTTCCAGGATGCAGGGCACGCGTTTCCATTCGGCAAACACGCGCTCGCAGGTCCGCGCGGCGAGGCGATGCGTCGCCTGGCCCTTGCCGTCGTAGCCGAAACGCGTGGTCTTGAGCAGGGCCGGCAGCTTCACGGTCGCGAGCGCCTCGGCGAAATCGGTCGTCGGCGCGGATCGCGGCGAACGGGCCCGACCGGCAAAGCCGTGATCGCGGAAGAAGGCCTTTTCGCTCGCCCTGTCCTGCGCGATCGCCACCGCCTCGCCGCGCGGGCGCACGATGGTCTTTCCGGCCAGCGCGATGAGCGCCTCGGCGGGCGCGTTCTCGAATTCCGTGGTGACGGCGGCACAGGTCTCCCCCAGTTCCGCGAGCGAGACCGGATGCGTGTAGGCGGTGTTGAGGTGGCCGGTGGCGAACTCGGCGGCCGGGCGAGAGGGGGTCGGGGTCGAGCACGGTGACGCGGTAGCCCAGCGTGCGCGCGGCCACCGTGAACATCCGTCCGAGCTGCCCGCCGCCGAGCAGCCCGAGGGTCGCGCCGGGCAGGATCACAGCACGTCGGGGAGCTGCATTGCCGCCACCTGTTCCTTCAGGCTTTCGCGGTACTCGGCCAGCTTGACGGCGAGCGCCGGGTCGTTGCCCGCGAGCAGGCTCACCGCGAAGAGCCCGGCATTGGCCGCGCCCGCCTCGCCGATGGCGAAGGTGCCCACCGGGATGCCCTTGGGCATCTGCACGATGGAATAGAGCGAGTCCTGGCCGGCGAGGTGCTTGGAGGGCACCGGCACGCCGAGCACCGGGAGAGTGGTCTTGGAGGCGATCATGCCCGGAAGGTGGGCGGCGCCGCCGGCGCCGGCGATGATGCACTTCAGCCCGCGGCCGCGCGCCTCTTCGGCGTAGGCGAACATGGCGTCGGGCGTGCGGTGCGCGGAGACCACGCGCGCCTCGTGCGGGACGCCGAAGTCCTTGAGCACCTTCACGGCGGCCTGCATGACGTCCCAGTCGCTCTGGGAGCCCATCACCACGCCGACCAGCGGGAATTCTTCCATGGCCACCCTTCTACGAATCCAGCGCCCTCGCGTCCTCGAGCTGGCCGCGGTAGGCATCGAAAATATGCTTGAGCGCGGTGTCCATGTCCACCTTCGGCGCCCAGCCCAGTTCCGCCATCGTGTTGTCGATCTTCGGCACGCGGTTCTGCACGTCCTGGTAGCCCTTGCCGTAATAGGAGTCCGCCGTGGTGTCCACGAGCTTCACGCGGGCCGCACTTTCCCGGTATTCGGGATACTGCGCGGCCAGCGCGAGCATCTTCTGCGCGAGTTCCCGGACCGAGAAATTGTTCCTCGGGTTGCCGATGTTGTAGATCCTGCCGGTGGCGACCCCGCCCGGGTTCTCGATGATCTTCATCAGCGCGGCAATGCCGTCGTCGATATACGTGAAGGCGCGCTTCTGCGTGCCGCCGTCGACCAGCTTGATGGGTTCGCCGCGCACGATGTGGCCGAAGAACTGCGTGATCACGCGCGACGAGCCTTCCTTCGCGGTGTGGATCGAGTCCAGCCCCGAGCCGATCCAGTTGAACGGGCGGAACAGCGTGAAGTCGAGCTGCCCCATCGAGCCGTAGGCCCAGATGACGCGGTCCATCAGCTGCTTGGAGCACGAATAGATCCAGCGCTGCTTGTCGATGGGGCCGAGCACGAGGTCGCTCGCGTAGGGATCGAACGCCTCGTCGGCGCACATGCCGTAGACCTCGGAGGTCGAGGGGAAGAGGATGCGCTTGCCGTATTTGACGCAGGAACGCACGATCGGCAGGTTGGCCTCGAAGTCGAGCTCGAACACCTTGAGCGGCTCGCGCACGTAGGTCGCGGGCGTGGCGATCGCCACCAGCGGCAGGACCACGTCGCACTTGCGGATGTGGTATTCGATCCACTCCTTGTTGATGGTGATGTCGCCTTCGAAGAAATGGAAGCGCGGGTTGCCCATCACGTCGGCCAGGCGCTCGGAATTCATGTCCATGCCGAACACCTCCCAGTCGGTGTCGGCGAGGATGCGCTGGCTCAAGTGGTGGCCGATGAAGCCGTTGACGCCGAGGATCAGGATTTTTTTCATGGGGGCGGTTCCGGAAGCGCGCTCATTGTCCCATGCGGGCGCCGCGTCCCGCAAAGTACGCGGCGAGCGCCGCGCCCTGGAGCTTGCCCGCAGCCGGAACCTCGATTGCCGTGACCTGCAGCCAGCGGCCATCGCCGCATCGAACGTAGCAGCGCCCGCCCGCGACGGCGACGCTGCCGGGCACGCCCGAAGGCGGCAGTTCGGACGGCGGTTCGTCCCACCAACTGCCGAGCACGCCGATCTTCTGGCCGTCGAGCCCGGTGAACGCTCCCGGGTAGGGCGGCGCGACGGCGCGAATGAGGTTGTGCACGTCCCACGCGCCTTTCGTCCAGTCGATGCGCCCGTCCTCGGGTGACCTGCCGCCGAAATAGCCGCCCTTCGCCAGGTCCTGTTCGGTGAACTCCGCCGTGCCGGCGACCAGGCGGGGGAGCGCCCGCGCGAGGACTGCTTCCGCCGCGCCGGTCACGCGGGCGAAGACTTCCGACGCGACGTCGTTACTGCCGATCGGCACGGCCTCGCTGTCGATGATGCGCCCGGCATCGGGTCTTTCCACCATCTCGTGCAGCGTCGCGCCGGTCTCGTTCTCGCCATGGAGGATCGCCCAGTTGACCGGCACGCGGCCGCGATACTTCGGCAGCAGGGAGCCGTGCATGTTGCAGGCGCCACGCGTGGCACAGGCGAGCAGCGCGGGCGAGAGCATCTGGCGGTAGTAGAAGGAGAACAGGAACTCCGGGGCGAGCGCGCGCACGCGCTCGACGAAGGCCGGCTCGTTGGGGTCGCGCGGCATGGCGACCTCGATGCCATGCTCGCGCGCGAGCTTCTCCACGCTCGCGAACCAGATCGTCTCGTTCGGATTGTCGCGATGGGTGACGACAAGCTTCACTTCGACCCCGTGCGCGAGGAGGACGGAAAGGCAGCGCGCGCCCACGTCGTGGTAGGCAAAGACGACGGCGGTGGTCATGTTTTCTAAGGTGGCGGTGCGCCGCCGGATTGCTCGAGGACGGCCTGCACCACGTAGCGCGGGCGCTCGCGCACCTGCTGGTAGATGCGCCCGACATACTCGCCGATCAGGCCGAGGCCGAAGAGGATCACGCCGATCAGGAAGAACTGCAGGATGTCGCGGTCCCAGATCACGCCGATGCCGTGGTACTCCCCGATGATGAGCCGCTCGATCACCACCACGACGTAGGTGACGACGGACACGACCGACACGAAGATGCCGAATAGCGAGAAAAGCTGCAGGGGCACGACGGAAAAGCCGGTGACGAGGTCGAAGTTCAGGCGGATCAGCTTGTAGAGCGAATACTTGGATTCGCCCGCATGGCGCTCCTCGTGATCGACCTCGATCTCGACGGGGTTCTGCGAGAACGAATAGGCGAGCGCCGGGATATAGGTGCTCACCTCGCGCGACTGCCGGATGGCGTCGACGATGGCGCGGTCGTATGCGCGCAGCATGCATCCCTGGTCGGTCATCCTGATGCGGGTCAGCCGTTCGCGCAGGCGGTTCATCGCGCGCGATGCCCAGCGCCGCCATGCCGCGTCCTGCCGGCGACGGCGGATCGAGCCCACGTAGTCGTGGCCCTTGTCCATCTCCGCCAGAAGGTTCGCGATCTCCTCGGGCGGGTTCTGCAGGTCCGCGTCGAGCGTCACGACGCGGGCGCCGCGGCAGTACTCGAAGCCGGCGACGACCGCCATGTGCTGGCCGAAATTGCCGTTGAAGAGGACCACGCGCGTGACGTCGGGGCGCTTCTGGAATTGCTCGCGCAGGAGAGCGGCCGAGCGGTCGGTGCTGCCGTCGCAGACGAACACGATCTCGTAGGTCGTGCCGAGCTTGTCGAGCGCCGGGTAAAGGCGCGCGAAGAGTGCGGGCAGGACTATCTCTTCGTTGTAGACCGGGATCACCACCGAGACGGCGGGCGCGCTCACCGGACCGCCTCGCCGAGGACATGGACGGAAGGCGGCACAGGCGCGGTCGACGTCGGCCTGCGTCATTGCCGCGTGCAGCGGAAGCGTGACAGTCTCGCGCGCGATGCGCTCGGCGTTCGGGCACTCGCCTTCGCGATGGCCGAGGCCCCGAAACAGCGTCGTCAGGTGCATGGCCTCGTAGGAAATGCCGATGCCGATGCCGTGTTCGGCCATGCGCTCGACAAACTGCTTGCGCGTGAGGGCCATGCGCCCGAGCGGCAGCAGCACGCAGAACATGTTCCAGCTGTGGCCTTCGGGTTCGCCCGGGTGCGCGGGCGCCGGAAGGACCGCCAGCGCGCTTTCGCCGAGCCGCTCGAAGTAACGCCCGGCAAGGGAGCGGCGCGTGGCGCAGAAGCCGTCCAGGCGCTTCAGCTGCGCGAGCCCGAGCCGCGCGCTCACGTCGGAGAGGTTGAATTTGCCGCCGGCGACTTCCACGTCGCGCGTCCCGTCCGCCAGCTTGCTGATGCCGTGGAAGCGCAGCATTTCGACGCGCTTCGCCTCGGCCTCGTCGGAGAGCACGATCGCGCCGCCCTCGATGGTGGTGATGTTCTTGTTGGGGTGGAAGCTGAAGGTGGCGATGTCGCCGAAGGAGCCGGTCTTTCGCCCCTTCCAGCTCGAGCCGATGGCGAGCGCCGCGTCCTCGACCACGCGAACGCCATGCCGCGCGGCGATCGCGAGCAGCCGGTCCATGTCGCACGACAGCCCGGCAAAATGCGTCGGCACGATGGCGCGGGTGCGCGGCGTGATGGCGCGTTCCACTTGGTCCAGGTCCAGGTTGCGCGTGACGAGGTCGCAATCGACGAACACCGCCTTCGCGCCGCACTTCACGATCATGTTGCCGACCGAGAAGAACGTCATGGCCGAGGTGATCACCTCGTCGCCGGGGCCGATGCCGCAGGCCTGGAAGGCGACTTCCATCGCGGCGGTGGCGGAGGTAAGCACGCGCGTGGGGCGGCCGCCGAAGTAGGAGGAAAGCGCCGCCTCGAAAGCCGCGACGTTCGGGCCGCTCGCCACCCACTGCGAGCGCAGGGTGTCGGCCACTTCGGCGATCATCGCCTCGTCGATCACGGGGCGGGCGAACGGCAGCCAGTCGGCCTTCACGAGCGCGCCACCAGGAACACGCCGATGATGATGAAGCCGATGCCGACCAGTTTCTGCATGGTGAGCGATTCGCCGAACAGCCACCACGCCGCCATCGCGTTGACCACGTAGCCGATCGAAAGCATCGGGTAGGCGATGCTTACCGGCACGCGCGAAAGCGCCATGACCCACACCACCACGCTCACCGCGTAGCAGCCCAATCCGGCAAGGATGTGCGGATTGGAGGCGACCTTCGCGCCGACCGGCACGAGGTTGTCGAGACTGAAGGCGAACTCGCCGATGCGGTTGGTGCCGGCCTTGAGCAACAGCTGCGCCACGGCATTGAGCAGCACGCCGGCTAACACGAGCGCGAAAGAGACGGGGGTCACGGTTTCCTGACGAGGACGCGGCGGAGGTCTTCGTGCAACAGCTGCATCGGAAGCCCCTTGATCCTGAGGTCCTGGTAGATGTCCGGATGCATTATAGCCATCGCGTCGCCCTGCCGCAGCCACTCGGCGCGGAAGGTCGCCAGGTCCGCGATGGCCTTCGCCGGTTCCTGCCGGATGCCGAGGTCGAATTCGTCGACGTAGTCGACCAGCGTCACGGTGCGGCCGATGTAGAAGGGCAGCGACTGCTCGTAGTGCTTCACCGAATAGACCGCGGTCCCGGGCTGCAGCAGGGGCCGCATTTTCCCGGCGACCAGTTTCGCCGACTGGCGTGGCGAGAGGTCCTCGTAGCCGTCTTCGATGGCGCTGACGAGGAACGTCGTGCTCGCGGCCAGCAGGATGATGCCGGTCCATTTCCGGTCCCGTCGCAGGAAAAGCCACGCCACGACCGTGCCTGCGAAGACCAGGAGCGCGCCGGCCATGATTTCCCCGCTGGCGTCGTTGTACATCGCCCAGGTCCACGCGTCGCCGATGCGTTCCGGCGCCTTCCATGCCGCCCAGGCGCCGAGAAGCGCCAGCGGCGCTATCGGCAGGATCCATGGGGCGATCCGCGGCCCCGGGGTGCGCGCGAGATGCGCGCCGAGGACCAGCCCCAGCGCCGGAAAGATCGGCAGGATGTAGGCGGGAAGTTTCGATCCCGAGGCGCTGAAGAACGCCAGGATGAAGGCGCTCCACAGCAACGCAAAACGCAACGGCCGGAAGCCGTTGGCCAGGCCCGGGTCGCGCCAGGCGCTCACGCTGGCCGGCAACAGGAGCAGCGTCCAGGGCGCGATGCCGCCGAACAGGATGGGAAGGAAGTACCACCATGCCGCGACCCGGCGGTGTTCCGTGGTGAGGAAACGAAGGAAATGCTCGTGGACAAAGTAGAAATACGGGAACTCGGGATTGGCGATCGACACCGCGATATGCCAGGGCGCGGCGATGGCGAGGAATACCAGGGGACCGCGAACCCATTCGAGCTTCGCCAGCATCCGGAAATTCCGTTCTGCCGCGCAGTAGAGCAGCAGCGTGGCCGCAGGGAACGCCAGTCCGATCAGGCCTTTCGAGAGCGCGGCCAGGGCCATTGCCGCCCACGCGACGAGCAGCCAGTTGCGCCGCGACGTGCCGGAACGGGGCGGCGCCTGCGAAAGGAGAAACGCGCACAGGGCGAGCGTCAGCCACAGCGTGAGCCCCGCGTCGAGCGTGACGACGCCGGCGAGGCCGATGAAATAGGGGCTCGCCATGAGCGCCAGGAAGGTGAAGGCGCCGGCTTCGAAGCCGGCCAGCCTCGCCGCGGTGCCGCCCGCGACCAACAGGGTGAGCAGGCCGGCGAGGGCGACGTAGAGCCGCGCCGCGTACTCGTTTTCGCCGAACAGCTTGAAGGAGACCGCGCTCGCCCAATACTGCAGGGGCGGTTTCTCGAAATACTTCAGGCCGTTCAGGCGCGGCGTCACCCAGTCGCCGCTCGCGGCCATCTCGCGCGAGATTTCGGAGTAACGCCCTTCGTCCGGGTTGGCGAGCGTGCGCCCGAGGTTGTCCACCGTCGCCCAAATCGACAGCAAGGCCAGCAGCACGAGCAGCAGGCGGCGCATCGCCAGCGGGCGCGCGGTCATCGCCTCAGGCCTCCAGGAGTACCACCACGGCGCCGCTGCCGCCATCCGCGGGCGCCGCCTCGGCATAGGCAAGCACGTCGGAACGCTTGATGAGCGCGACACGCACCTTGTGCTTGAGCACCGGCTCCTTGTTGTGCGAGCGCAGTCCCTTGCCATGGATGATGCGCACGCAACGGTGGCCGTCGCGCCGGCATTCGGCGAGAAACAGCGACAGGGCCAGCATCGCCTCGGCCGTCGAATGGCCATGCAGGTCGAGTTCGTCGCGCAGCACCCAATGGCCGCGTTTCAGCTTGCGCAGCACGTCGCGCGGGACGCCTGCTCGCAGGTAGGAAAGTTCCTCGCCGCTTTCCGTTCCGTCGCCGGGATCGGGGCCCAGGGCGGCGAGCTCGCCCATCACGGCGCGCTCGTCCTCCAGCCGCTTGGCGGGGATGGGGGGCGGCTTGCGTTGCGCAAGCACCGCGCGATTGCCCGCCGCGACCGGCCTCACGCCGCGCACTTCGGCGCGGAAGAGGGCGGCGTCGTCGGGGTCCGGCGCAGGCTCACCGCCACGCTCGCGCGGGCGGGGGAGCTTCACGGGGCGAGGCTTTCGAGGTACTTGTCGGCATCGAGTGCGGCCATGCAGCCCGTGCCGGCGCTGGTCACGGCCTGCCGGTAGACGTGGTCCTGCACGTCGCCTGCGGCGAACACGCCCGCGACGCTGGTCGCCGTGGCGTTGCCCTGCAACCCGCTCTTCGTGACGATGTAGCCGTCCTTCATGTCGAGCTGGCCGGCGAAGATCTCGGTGTTGGGGCGGTGGCCGATGGCGATGAAGCAGCCCGAAAGCTTGAGTTCGCGAGTCGCGCCGTCGGTGGCCTTGATGCGCACGCCCGTCACGCCGCTCTTGTCGCCGAGCACCTCGTCCAGGGTGTGGTTCCAGACGATCGCGACCTTGCCTTCCTTCTGCCTCGCGAAGAGCTTGTCCTGCAGGATCTTCTCGGCCCGGAACTTGTCGCGGCGATGGATCACCGTGACGTGCCGCGCGATGTTGGAAAGGTACAGGGCCTCTTCGACCGCGGTGTTGCCGCCGCCGACCACGCAGACATCCTGGTTCTTGTAGAAGAAGCCGTCGCAGGTCGCGCATCCGGACACACCCTTGCCCATGAAGGCCTGCTCGGAATCGAGGCCGAGGTACATCGCCGAGGCGCCCGTGGCGATGACCAGCGCGTCGCAGGTGTACGTGGCGTTGTCGCCCACCAGGGCGATCGGCCTTTCGGAAAGCCTCGCGGTGTGGATGTGGTCGAAGATCATTTCGGTTTCGAAGCGCTCGGCGTGCTTCCTGAAGCGCTCCATCAGTTCCGGGCCCTGGACGCCGGCAAAGTCGGCCGGCCAGTTGTCCACGTCGGTGGTGGTCATGAGTTGCCCGCCTTGCGCGAGGCCCGTGATCAGGACCGGCTTCAGGTTGGCGCGGGCGGCGTAGACCGCGGCGGAATAGCCGGCGGGGCCGGAGCCGAGGATGAGGAGACGGGTGTGCCTGGTGGTCATTTTTTCGGACATCCTGGGGTGTGGGAGGGCAGCGGGGACGCGCGGCGGCGTTGATTATCGCATTTCCCCCGGAATCGCCCGGGGCCGCCTTGTCCATCCGGATCCGGGGTTTGGGGACGGGGCAGGGTCTTAGAGCGTTTTGGCAGCACACGGGGGTAAGCGATTGACGCATTTGGCGTTCCAGTGTATTTATTTGGGCGTGGAGGAGACCTGATGCAAGCCAAGAAGCCCCTGAGCTCGATAGAGCGGGCGGCAACCCATTTCAAGAACGTCCCGTTCTTCTCGCAGCTGTCCGACAAGGAGCTGGAACACGTCAAGTCGGTGGCGATGGAGAAGAATTACCCGAAGAACGCCGTCGTCCTCACGGAAGGCGAGATGGGCGACTCGCTCTACATCATCGAGAGCGGGCGCGTGAAGGTGTTCATCGGCGACGAGGACGGACGCGAGATCATCCTGAAGATCCTCGGGCCCGGCGACTTCTTCGGCGAGATGTCGCTCGTGGACAAGCAGCCGCGCTCGGCCTCGGTCAGCTCGCTCGACCCCTCGTCCTTCCACATCCTGTCGCACAATGCCTTCGAGAAATGCGTCGAGCAGACGCCGCGCATCGCCACCATGGTGATGAACGTGCTTGCCCAGCGGGTTCGCGAGGCGGACAAGAAGATCGGCACGCTCGCGCTGATGGACGTCTACGGCCGCGTGGCAAGCACTCTGCTGGAGCTCGCGGTGTTCACCAACGGCAAGCTGATGGTGGGCGAGAGGCTTTCGCAGCAGGACCTCGCCAACATGGTGGGGGCGTCCCGCGAGATGGTGAACCGTATCCTCAAGGACCTCGCCGACCGGGGCTTCATCGCGGTGGAATCGAAATCCATCACGATCATCAATCGCGACCTGCCGCCGTCGCTGTAATTCGGGGCTGCGGCGCCCTATAATCCGCAGCTGATGCCCGAAGCTGCCACCCGCGCTCCCGCGCCGCCCGCCCACCCCCGCCTCGGCAGGATCCTGCGCGAGGCCGGCTGGATCGTCTTCCTCGCCGTCGGGCTGTACCTCGCCCTCATCCTTTCCAGCTACCAGCGCAGCGACCCGGGGCCGTTCTTCAAGGGCGCGGACGGCCCGATACTGAACAAGGGCGGGGCGATCGGCGCGTGGCTGGCCGATGCGCTGCTCTATGTCTTCGGCCTGTCGGCATGGTGGTGGGTGATCCTCGCGCTCTGGGCGATCGTGCGCGGGTTCCGCCGCATCGAGGCCTGGGAGATCGTCAACCGCCGCTCGCTTGCCGTGGCGCTCACCGGGTTTGCCATCCTCATCGCCTCGAGCTGCGCGCTCGAGGCCTTGCGGCTGCACAGCATCGGCGCGAGCCTGCCGGGCGTGCCCGGCGGCGTGCTCGGCCTCGTGCTTGCCGAGCAGGTCGCCAGGGCGCTGGGCTTCACGGGCGGCACGCTGGTCCTGGTCGCCACCGTGGCGGCGTCCTTCAGCGTGTTCACGGGGCTGTCCTGGATCAAGTTCGCGGAGTGGCTGGGCGCGGCGCTGGAAACGACCTGGCTGTTCGTCCGCGAGCGGCTCGAGGCGAGGCGCGACCGCAAGCAGGGCGAAGCGGCGGCGCTGGAGAGGGAAGAGAAAGTCGGCGACGCGCGCAAGGTGTTCGAGGAGCACGAGCCGATCCGCATCGAGATGCCGGCGCAGGAAGTGCAGCGCTCGGAACGCGTCGCCAGGGAACGCCAGCGGCCGCTCTTCGCCGACCTGCCGGATTCCGAGCTGCCTGCGATCGCGCTGCTCGACCCCGCCGACAAGCACATCGAAAGGCCCACGCCCGAGACGCTCGAGTACACCTCGCGCCTGATCGAGAGGAAGCTGCTCGACTTCAACGTCGAGGTGAAGGTGGTCGCGGCCTACCCCGGCCCGGTCATCACGCGCTACGAGATCGAGCCCGCGGTGGGCGTGAAGGGCAGCCAGATCGTCAACCTCGGCCGCGACCTCGCCCGCGCGGTGTCGGTGACCTCGATCCGCGTCGTCGAGACCATCCCCGGGACCTCGTCGATGGGGCTCGAGATCCCGAACCCCAGGCGCGAGATCGTCCGGCTCTCCGAGATCGTCGGCTCGCAGGCCTACGCCGACATGGGCTCGAAGATAACGATCGCGATGGGCAAGGACATCTCCGGCAAGCCCGTGGTCGCGGACCTCGGCAAGATGCCGCACCTGCTTGTCGCCGGCACGACGGGCTCGGGCAAGTCGGTGGCGATCAACGCGATGATCCTGTCGCTCCTTTACAAGTCCACCGCGAAAGAGGTGCGGCTGATCCTCATCGACCCGAAGATGCTGGAACTGTCGATGTACGAAGGCATCGCGCACCTGCTGGCCCCGGTGGTCACCGACATGAAGCAGGCGCACAACGCGCTGCAATGGTGCGTGGCCGAGATGGACCGGCGCTACAAGCTGATGAGCGCGCTCGGGGTGCGCAACCTCGCCGGCTACAACCAGAAGATCCACGAGGGGCAGGAGAAGAAGCAGCCGGTGAAGCACCCGTTCACGCTCACGCCGGACAATCCCGAGAACCTCGAGCCGCTGCCGTTCGTCGTCGTGGTCATCGACGAACTCGCCGACCTGATGATGACCACCGGCAAGAAGGTCGAGGAGCTGATCGCGCGGCTCGCGCAGAAGGCGCGGGCCTCCGGCATCCATCTCATCCTCGCCACCCAGCGCCCGTCCGTGGACGTGATCACCGGGCTGATCAAGGCGAACGTGCCGACCCGCGTCGCCTTCCAGGTCTCGTCGCGCATCGATTCGCGCACCATCCTCGACCAGCAGGGCGCGGAGAGCCTGCTCGGGCAGGGCGACATGCTCTACCTGCCGCCGGGCACGGGACTGCCGCAGCGCGTGCACGGCGCCTACGTGTCCGACCAGGAAGTGCACCACGTGGTCGAGTGGCTGAAGAAGCAGGGCGAGGCGCAGTACATCGAAGGCATCCTCGACGAGCCCGAGATCGACGCGGGCGAAGGCGGCGAGGGCGGCGCCTCGGGCGAAGCCGATCCCCTGTACGACCAGGCGGTGCAGATCGTCCTGCAGAACAAGCGCGCCTCGATCTCGCTGGTGCAAAGGCACCTGCGCATCGGCTACAACCGCGCGGCGCGCCTGATCGAGGACATGGAGCGCGCGGGGCTGGTCTCGTCGATGGCTTCCAACGGCAATCGCGAGATCCTCGCGCCGAACCGGGAGAAGTGATGCGCCCGGCGCTTTTCGTGCTTGCCCTTCTCGCGAGCGCCGCGGCCTCCGCCGGCGCCTTGCAGGATTTCAGGGCGTTCTCGACGTCGACGCAATCGGCCAGCGCGCGCTTCGAGCAGCGCGCCTACGACCGCCGGGGCGCGGTGGTGGACACGTCGAGCGGCGAGTTTTCCTTCTCGCGGCCGGGGAAGTTCCGCTGGAACTACCTGAAGCCGTACCGGCAGCTGATCGTCGGCGACGGCGCCAGGGTCTGGCTCTACGACGAGGACCTGAAGCAGGCAACCGTGCGCAACGTCGGCCGCGCGCTCTCCGCGACCCCGGCGGCGCTGCTGGCCGGCAAGGAAGACATCGAGAAGGTGTTCACGCTGCGCGAGTTGCCCGACAAGGACGGCCTGGCCTGGCTGGAGGCCACGCCGAAGGTGAAGGACACGGGCTTCGAGCTGGTCCTGCTCGGCATGTCCGGCGGCTCGCTCGCGGCGATGGAACTGTTCGACCAGCTGGGCGGGCGCACCGTGCTGGCGATCTCGGAGCTGAAACGCAACCCGAAGATCGAGCGCGTCGGAATTCCAGTTCACGCCGCCCAAGGGCGTCGACGTGGTTTCCGAATAAGGCGTCACGGCGCGGGCAGGCCGAGCCACTCCCAGGCCTCGCTCTCGCTTGCCGTCGTGATCACCGGGAGCCCCCGGTTGTTGGCGGTGTTCTCCACGGCCTTGCTGAAAGCGACGTGCGCTTCGGAGACGAGGAAGGCAATGCGCAAGGGGACCCGTCGTTGCTCAACGAGGTAGGCGCCGAGCTCGTAGCGTTCTGCCACGGAAACCTGCGTGGAGATGCCCCGGCCGTCGATGAAGATGCGGTTGAGTCCCCTGGCCTCGCACAGCGCGAAGGCCTCGTCGATGCCCTTGCGGGCCTGCATGGGGTCGTAATTGCCGCTACCCAGGACATGGACAAGATCGGGACTGTCGCTGATGACGAAGTTCACGGGCACGGTCTCCGCCTGCTGGTGTTCGCCGCGCCAACTTACGCGATGCCGGCGGGGCTGGCAACTTTGCCTTACGATGGCGGCTGAACCGACATGAATGCCTCCCGAGACCTGTTTTCCGCCACCGCCGGGCGCCGCCGTCGTGCCGCTCGCCGAGCGCCTGCGCCCGAAGACGATCGAGGAGGTCGTCGGCCAGAAGCACCTGCTGGGGGAGGGCAAGCCGCTGTCGCTCGCCTTTCGTTCGGGAAAGCCGCATTCGATGATCCTCTGGGGGCCCCCGGGCGTGGGCAAGACCACGCTCGCGCGCCTCATGGCCGACGCCTTCAACGCGGAATTCATCGCGATCTCCGCGGTGCTGGCCGGGGTGAAGGAGATCCGCGAGGCGGTCGAGCGCTCCAGGCTCACGCTCGAGCAGTACGGGCGCCACACCATCCTGTTCGTCGACGAGGTGCACCGCTTCAACAAGGCGCAGCAGGACGCGTTCCTGCCCTACGTCGAGCAGGGGCTCTTCACCTTCATCGGCGCGACCACCGAGAACCCGTCCTTCGAGGTCAATTCGGCCTTGTTGTCGAGGGCGCAGGTCTACGTGCTGCAAAGCCTTTCGGCGACCGAGCTCGACTTGCTGGTCGTGCGCGGCTTTGCCGCCGAGGACGAGGTGTTCGACCTGACCGAAGAAGCGAGGAAGCGGCTCGCGGAGCTTTCCGACGGCGACGGGCGGCGCGCGCTCAACCTCGTGGAGCAGGTGTACAGCGCTGCGAAGCTCGAAGGCCGGCGCGGCGCAGACGTAGGCTATGTCAACGCGGTCGTGACCCGATCGGCGCGGCGCTTCGACAAGGGCGGCGAGGAGTTCTACAACCAGATCTCGGCGATGCACAAGGCGGTGCGCGGATCCGACCCCGACGCGTCGCTCTACTGGCTGGTGCGCATGCTCGATGGCGGCTCGGACCCGCGTTACCTCGCGCGGCGCATGATCCGCATGGCGAGCGAGGACGTGGGGCTGGCCGATCCGCGCGCGCTCGAAGTGGCCCTCAATGCGGCCGATGTCTACGAGCGCCTCGGTTCTCCCGAGGGCGAACTCGCGTTGGCCGAATGCATCCTCTACCTGGCGGTCGCGGCAAAATCGAATGCCGTCTACACCGCGTACAACGCGGCCAGGGCGGTGGTCGCGGACGACGATTCGCGTCCCGTGCCGCTGCACTTGCGCAATGCGCCGACGAAGCTCATGAAGGGGCTTGGTTACGGCAAGGATTACCGCTATGCCCACGACGAGGAGGGCGGCTATGCGGCCGGCGAGAGCTACCTGCCCGACGGCATGGCCGCTCCCGGCTGGTACCGGCCCACCGATCGCGGGCTGGAAGCGAAGATCCGCGAAAAGCTCGAGCATCTTCGCGCGCTCGACAAGAAGGCGCGCAAACCGCGAGAATAGCGCCCCATGCTAGACATCCAACTCCTGCGCAAGGACCTCGCGACCGTGGTCGCCGGCCTTGCCCGCCGCGGCTTTCATTTCGACGAGGCCGGATTCCGCCTGCTTGAAGACGAGAGGAAGCGCATCCAGACACGCACCGAGGAACTGCAGGCGAAGCGCAACAGCGCCTCGAAGCAGATCGGCGGCATGAAGGGCCGGGGCGAGGACACGGCGGCGGCGATGGCCGAGGTCGCGGGCCTGGGCGAGGAACTCAAGGACAACGAGGCGCAGCTCGCGGCGCTGCAGGACAAGCTCTCGGTCTTCCTGCGCACCCTGCCGAACATCGCGCGCGCCGATGTTCCGCAAGGCCGCGACGCGGCCGACAACGTCGAGCTGCGCCGGTGGGGAAAACCGCGCGCGTTCGACTTCGCGCCCAGGGACCACGTGGACGTCGGCGCCGGCCTCGGCGGGCTGGACTTCGATACCGCGGCGAAGCTGGCCGGCGCGCGGTTCTCGGTGCTGAAAGGCGGCGTGGCGCGCCTGCATCGAGCGCTTGCCCAGTTCATGATCGATACCCACACGCAGGAGCACGGCTATACCGAGGTGTACGTTCCCTACATGGTCACGGGCGAATGCGCCGACGGCGTGTCGAGCCTCATCAAGTTCAAGGACGACCTCTTCAAGCTCGAAGGGCGCGACCTCTACCTGATTCCCACCGCCGAGTACCCGGTGACGAATTTCATGCGCGACACGATCGTCGACGCGAAGGAACTGCCGCTCAGGTTCGTCTGCCACAGCCCGTGCTTTCGCAGCGAGGCGGGCAGCTACGGCAAGGACACGCGCGGCATGATCCGCCAGCACCAGTTCGACAAGGTCGAGATGGTGCAGGTCGTCCATCCCGAGCGGTCTGCCGAGGCGCACGAGGAACTCACCGCGCACGCGGAGACGATCCTGCAGAGGCTGGAGCTGCCTTACCGCACCGTGGTGCTGTGCACGGGCGACACCGGTTTCGCCTCGGCCAGGACGCACGACATCGAGGTCTGGCTGCCGGGGCAGGACGCGTACCGCGAGATTTCCTCCTGCTCGAACTACGAGGCCTTCCAGGCGCGGCGCATGCAGGCGCGCTACCGGAGCGAAAAGGGCAAGCCCGAGCTCGTGCACACCATCAACGGCTCGGGGCTCGCCGTGGGCCGCGCCCTCGTCGCGGTCCTCGAGAACTACCAGCAGGCCGACGGCTCGGTCGCGGTGCCGAAGGCGCTCGCGCCCTACATGGGCGGCATGGCCCGCCTCGCGCGCGCCGGCTGAGCGTGGCGACGGAACTCGTCCTGGTCCGCCATGGCGAGACGGTCTGGAACACCGAGTCGCGCATCCAGGGGCACTCGGACAGCGCCTTGACCGAGTTGGGCCTCGAGCAGGCCGATGCGATCGCCGCGCGGCTCGCCGGCGAGCGCTTCGACGCGCTGCTGTCGAGTGACCTGGGGCGCGCGCGCAAAACTGCCATGGCGATTGCCGGGCGCACCGGGCACCGCGCCATCGAGGACCCGCGGCTGCGGGAACGCAATTTCGGCGTCGGCGAGGGCCTCACCTACGGCGAGCTCGACTACCAGTATCCCCGACGTGTTCTCGCGGGTGCGCGAGACTGATCCCGATTTCCGCATTCCCTCCGGCGAAAGCCGCCGCCAGTTCCACGCGCGCGTGGTGTCCGCGTTCACCTCGGTGGCCGAGGCGCACGACGGCAAGCGCATCGTCGTCGTCACGCATGGCGGCGTGCTGGCGATCCTCTATCGCCACGTCCATGGCCTGGGCATCGCCACGCCGCATGCCATCCCGATCGTGAACGCGTCCTACAACGTGCTCAGCTTCGAGTCCGGCGCCTTCCGGCTATTGCGCTGGGGCGACACCGCTCACCTGGGCGGGGCGGACGCCTTCGAGGAGCCCTGAACGAGGATCGCGCCGCCCGCGAGGCCCGGATCGCGCCGCGCCTCGAGCTTCGAGATGATGTCGTAGTAGTTGCGCACGTTGTCGACGAACTGCATCGTCTCGTATCCGCGCGAGTAGCCGTGCTTCAGGGTCGGGTAGATTTCCGGGTCGGAGAGCATCGGCAGCGCCTTGCGCACGGAGAGCCAGTCGTCGGGATCCAGCTTCATGCGCTGCGCGAGGATGCGCACGTCCTCGAGGTGGCCGTAGCCCATGTTGTAGGCGGCCAGCGCGAACCAGGTGCGATCCGGCTCCTTGATGCGCGCCGGGACCAATGCGCGCAATTGCGCGAAATACAGCGCGCCGCCCAGGATGCTGTCGCGCGCGTCGAGCCGGTCCTTGACCTTCATGCGCGTGGCGGTGTCCTCCGTGAGCATCATCAGGCCGCGCACGCCCGTGGGCGAAGTCGCGAGCGGGTCCCAGTGCGATTCCTGGTAGCCGATGGCAGCGATCATGCGCCAGTCGATCCCGCTCGCGTCCTGCGCCTGGTGGAAGTGCCCGCGCAGCCCCGGCAGCAGCGTGACCACGCGCTCGAGCAGCGTGCCCGCGTCGATCGCGCTCATCCGCGACACGTGGGCGAAATACTTTTCCACGAGGTGCTTGAGCGTGCCGTCGCGCTTGATGCGCTCGAAGAAGACCTTGGCCTTCGGGATGAGCTCGTCCGCGTAGGACGCGGCGAAGGGCCAGGCGTATTGCTGCGGCTTGCCGATCGTGAAGGCGAACTCGAGCTCGGGATGGAACTTGCGCCCGGTCGAGAAGAGGAGCGAATCGACGATCGCATAGTCGGCGTCGCCGCGGTCCACCCACGCCATCAGCTCGTCCGGGGGCGTGCCCTCGGGCAGGTTGATGAGCTGCGTTCCGGTCGGGGGCTTGCCGGCAAAATAGTCGTCCGCCCGCGAGCTCGCGATCGCCGCGACGCGCTTGCCCACGAGGTCCGAGCGGGTCTTCGGCTTCGCGTCGCCCGCGCGGAAGATCACCTGGTGCGTCACGTCGAAGTAGGGCGGCCCGAACACGATGCCGGTGATCGACTCCTGCACTTGCGCCGCCGCGGCGAAATGCGCCTGCCTGTCCTGCAGGGCCTGGAAGACTTTCGAGGCATTCTCGACCAGGACGAAATCCACCTTGCGGCCGACCTCCTCGCCGAACATCCGCGCGAGGTCGTATTCGAAGCCGGTGGGATTGCCCTGCGCGTCCTCGAAATAAGTGACCGGGCCGTTGAAGGTGACGACGACGAGATTGCCCCCGTCTTTCAGCGAAGGGATCGGCCGGGCCGGCTTTTCGCATGCGCACAGGAGCGCGAGGCAAGCGAAGACGAGTGCGTGGGCGAGCGCCTTCATGGCCACAGTGTCACCGGACTGGCGCTTCGCTGTCCATCGCGAAATTTGCGGCACTGCAACCAAAGCGGCGATAATCGTCGTTTTCCGACGAACGCCAAAGAATGTCCCCGAAAGTCTTCGCCATCGTGCCCGCAGCGGGACAGGGCACGCGCATCGGCGATGCGCTTCCCAAGCAATACCTGCCGCTCGCCGGAAGGCCGATGTTGTTCCATTGCCTTGACGCCCTTGCCGCCGTCGAGCGCATCGCGCGCATCATCGTCGTGCTCGCGCCGCTCGATGCGCATTGGGAGGCGCAGGACTGGAGCGGGCTCGACCCCCGGGTCGAGGCGCTCTACATCGGCGGCGCCTCGCGCTCGCAAAGCGTGATGGCGGGACTGCGCGCGCTCGAGGATGCCGCGTCGCAGGACGACTGGGTGCTGGTGCACGATGCCGCGCGCCCTTGCGTGCAGACGTTGCTGGTCGAGCAATTCCTCGACGAGCTCGAGGACGACCCGGTGGGCGGCTTGCTCGCCTTGCCGCTCGCCGATACGCTGAAGGAGGCCGACGCGATGCAGCGCGTGGCTCGCACGGTGCCGAGGGAGGGCCTGTGGCGCGCGCAAACGCCGCAGATGTTCCGCTACGGCAAGCTCAGGCTCGCCTTGCCCGCGCATCCGCAGGCCACCGACGAGGCCCAGGCCATCGAGGCGGGCGGTGCCTCTCCGCGCCTGGTCAGCGGGGAGAGCACGAACCTCAAGGTGACGTTTGCGGAAGATCTTCAATTGGCGGAATTGATCCTGCTGAATCGCAACAAGGTGAGGCTCTGACATGCGCATCGGGCAGGGGTTCGACGTACATCGCCTTGTCGCCGGGCGGCGACTCGTCATCGGCGGCGTGGAGATCGCGCACGACCTGGGCCTGCTCGGGCACAGCGACGCCGACGTGCTGCTGCACGCCGTCTGCGATGCGCTGCTTGGCGCCGCCGCCCTGGGCGATATCGGCGCCCACTTCCCCGATTCCGATCCGCGCTACAAGGGGATCGACAGCAGGAAGCTGCTGCGCGAAGTCGCGGCGCTGCTGCGGGCGAGGCATTTTCGCGTGCTCTCGGTCGATGCCACGATCATCGCCGAGGCGCCGCGCATGGCGCCGCACGTCGCGGCGATGGTGGAAAACATCGCGGAGGACATCGGCATGGAGGCCGCGCGCGTCAACGTCAAGGCGACGACCACCGAAGGGCTGGGATTCACCGGGCGGGGGGAAGGCATTGCCGCGCAGGCGATCTGCCTCATCGACGCCGGCTGATCGTCATTCCCGCGTGCGCGGGAATGACGAAAGGCGCAATTCCCGGCGCCTGACTAGCGCTTGACCTGGGCGAGCACGGTCGAGGTCCAGCTGAGCCGCTCGATGAGCGTGCGCAGGAACTCGCGGTTGAAGCGCAACTGGCAGCCCTCGGAGAGTTGCTCGAGCTGCGCCGAGGCGATCTTCAGCAACTGCACTTCCGACACCGAGATGATCGAGGCGGAGCGCCTCGCGCGGTCGCCCGAGAGATACGCCATCTCGCCGAAGCAGTCGCCTTCCTTCAGGACATTCAGCAGCTTCTGGTCCTTCACGACCTTGACCTGCCCGCCGACGATGATGAAGAAGGCCTGCCCCACTTCGCCTTCGAGAAGCAGGTTCTCGTCGCGGTTGTGGTTTTCCCAGATGGCGCCGCGCAATACTTCCCAGAGCTCGGCGTCGCGAAACTCGCGGAAGAAAGGCACGGTGCGCAGCTTGTTGAATTTCTCCGTCGAGCTGATCTCGAAGGAGTACTTCTCGAGCTGCGGGAAGGTCTCGGCCAGGTCGCGCGCCATGTCGAACCAGACCTGGTAGCGCTGCTTCGGGTCCTTGGCCATCGCCTTCTTGACGATCTCGACCAGCTTCGGCGGCAGGTCGGGACGCAAGGACTCGATCGGCACCGCTTCCTCGTTCAGGATCTTGTTGATCATCGCCACCGAGTTCTCGGCGCGGTACGGGAGCTTGCCGGTCAGCAGTTCGTACATCACGACGCCCAGCGAGTAGATGTCGGTCTGCACGGAGGGCGATTCCTCGTTGATCTGCTCGGGCGACATGTAGGCCGGGGAGCCGAGGAAGCCTTCGATCTGCGTGTGCGTGGCGTGCGAGATCTTGGCGGTGCCGAAGTCCGAGATCTTGATGTCGTCGCGCTCCGACAGCAGGATGTTGGCGGGCTTGATGTCGCGGTGGATGACGCCGTTCTGGAAAGCGTAGTCGAGCGCGCGGCAGCACTTGAAGATCACCAGCACCGCCTGGCGCACCGGAAGAAGGTTGGTCTCCGTGCAGAAATTCTTGAGCGAGCCGCCGGGGACGTACTCCATCACGATGTAGCGCGTTTCGCCTTCTACGACCGCGTCGAACACCGCGACGATGTTGGGGTGGTTCAGCTTTCCCGCCAGCGACGCCTCGTTCAGGAACAGCTTCTCGAACCTCTTGGCCTCCTCCGCCCCCATCGAGGGGTCCGGCTTGGCGACCTTGACCGCGACCTTGCGGTCGTTGAACGGGTCCTCGCCCAGGTAGACGACCGCCGACGCACCCTGTCCGGCTTCGGAAAGGATGTTGTATTTGCCGACTTTGTTGGGGCGGTCTGAGGCTGCCATTTCGGGGATTTCGGGTGGAGAGCTACGCCCGCAGAAATATAACCCATTTCCGGGTGCGGGCGATGTGCACTAATGCACAGGCCCCGAGAGCAGGCGCCTGGCCGCGTCGAGGAACCCGGACTTCCCGCGGTCCAGCACCGCAATCGGGGTCGCGACGGCGGCCTGCCTGTAGTTCCTGAACATCGACTTGCGGTAGGCCGGGTCATAGTGCTCGGCGAGAAGTCCCGCCACCAGTTGCGGCCATTCCCCGGCCGCCACCTGGCCCTTCCAGCGCTCGATGCGCTCCTTCGGGTGCAGGTCGGAAAGCAGTTCGAGGCGCCCGACCAGCACATCGGGATTCGCTATCAGGTGGGCATATTCCTCGATCAGCAGCCCGACGCGGTCCTCCTGGGCGATGTCGATGGCGAAACAGGCCCCCTGGCGCATGCGCTCGATCAGGAACTCCGGGACGCGCAGCTTGCCGACGCGCTTGCTTTCGCTTTCCACGTACACGGGCCGTGAGGCATCGAACCGCGACAGGCGTTCCCAGAGCTGCGTTTCAAATGTCTTCTGCGTCGGCTGCGGCTCGCCCGGCAAGTCCCCCAGCACGGAACCGCGGTGCGCGGCCAGTTGCTCGAGGTCCAGCACCTGCGCGCCGGAAGCGGCGAGCGCTTCGAGCAGTCGGCTCTTTCCGGTGCCCGTGGGGCCGGCAATGACGCGGAAGGTGAACCGCGCCGGCAGCGTCCCCAGGTCGGCCGCGACCTGGCGGCGAAAGGCCTTGTAGCCGCCCTCGAGCTGCCTGGCGTCCCATCCGACCTGCCTGAGGACATGGACCAGCGAGGCCGAACGCCCGCCGCCCCGCCAGCAGTACACCAGCGGCTTCCACCCCTTGGGCATGGCGGCGAAGCGCTCGTCGATGTGCCGGGCGATGTTCCTCGCGGCCATCGGCGCGCCGATGCGCTTGGCCTCGAAAGACGACTGCTGCTTGTAGATGGTGCCGACCAGGGCGCGCTCGGCGTCATCGAGCACGGGACAGTTGATCGCCCCGGGCAGGCGGTCCTCTGCGAACTCCGCGGGGCTGCGCGCGTCGATCACCGCGTCGAAGGCCTCGATGCGGGCCAGCGAGAGGGGCGTGGCGACCGAAGGCAGGCCGCGGTCGCGACGGAAGGGAAGGTCGGTCATCTGCCGCGTGTGTCGAGTCTTTTCAGCACCGGTTGCAGCACCGGCCAGACATTGTCGAGGATGCGCGGCTGGGCCGCGGCGGTGGGATGGAGCTGGTCGGGCTGGAAGAGGTCGCGCTGGTCGGCGAAGCCCTCGAGCAGGAAGGGCACGAGCGCCAGCTTGTGCTTCTTCGCCAGCTGCACGTACATCCCATGGAACTCGCGCGCGTAGTCGATGCCATAATTGGGCGGAATCATGAATCCGACGAGCACGGGTTCGGCCCCTGCCTTGCGGACGTCGGCGATCATGTGTTCCAGGTTGGCGCGGGCGTTGGCAACCGGCTGGCCGCGCAGCACGTCATTCGGGCCCAGCGCGATCAGCACGGCCTCCGGCTTGTGGCGGCGCAGGTCCTCTGGCAGTCTGCGCAGTCCCCCGGAGGTGGTCTCGCCGCTCACGCTTGCGTTGACCACGCGCCAGGGCAGTTTCGCGCGAGCGATGCGTTCGCCCAGCAAGGCCACCCAGCCTTGCGAGGCAGGAATTCCATAGGCGGCGGAAAGGCTGTCGCCGAACACGAGCAACACCCGCTCGGCGTGAGCCAGCGGGGCAATCGTGAATACCAGCACGAACAGTGCGGAAAGCTTGAATTTCGAGATACCTGATGCCATATACCAAGAATAACGCATCGCCCGCCCCGCCCGGCGACACGCCCTCCCGATGAATGCTCCCGAAACGCAGGAAGGCCTGCTCCCGCAGGCGCTGCCCGCCAGGCTGATCGTGCAGGCGATCGGCCTCACCAAGCAGGTCACCACGCCGGACCACACGCTGGTCATCGTCGATCACGCGAGTTTCGATGTCGCCCAGGGCGAGTCGGTGGCCATCCTCGGCGCCTCGGGCTCGGGAAAATCGACGCTTCTCGGGCTGCTTGCGGGACTCGACAACCCCAGCGGCGGCAAGGTGCTGCTCGACGGGAACGACCTGTTCGCGCTCGACGAGGACGGCCGCGCGCGCCTGCGCGGGCGCATGGTCGGCTTCGTGTTCCAGTCATTCCAGTTGCTGCCGGCCCTGACCGCGCTGGAGAACGTCATGCTGCCGCTCGAGTTGTCGGGCGGAAAGGAAGCGGCAAGGCGTTCCCGCGCGATCCTCGAACGCGTCGGCCTCGGCGAGCGCCTCGGGCACTACCCGCGCCAGCTGTCGGGCGGCGAGCAGCAGCGGGTCGCCGTCGCGCGCGCCTTCGTCACCGAGCCCGCGTTGCTGTTCGCCGACGAGCCGACCGGCAACCTCGATTCCACGACGGGCGAGATGATCATCGAACTGCTGTTCGGAATGAACCGCGAGCGGGGCGCGACCCTGGTGCTGGTCACGCACGACGAGCACCTTGCTTCCCGTTGCGATCGGCGCATCCATATTTCCGGCGGGCGGATCCAGTCGTGAAGAGCTTCTTGCATGTGCCCGAGATGACCTCCCTTGCCCTGGCCACCAAGCTCCTGCGCCGCAACTGGCGCGCGGGAGAGTCGCGCGTGCTGCTGTTTGCGCTCTTCATCGCGGTGGCCAGCGTGACCACGGTGGGCTTCTTCGCGGACCGCGTCCGGGCAGCGCTCGACAGGCAGGCCAACGAGCTGATGGGAGGCGACCTCGTGGTCATCTCCGACCATGCGCTTGGCCCCGCATTCAGCGCTGCCGCCTCGGGCGAGAACCTGGCGACCGCGCATACGCGAACCTTCCCGAGCATGGTCTCGGGCAGCGCGGGCGCGAACCTCGCGGAGATCAAGGCGGTGAGCGAGGGTTTCCCGCTGCGCGGGAAGATCCGGATTGCCGACGCGCCGGGGCTGCCCGACCGCGAGGCCGAAGGCGTGCCCGCGGCGGGAACGGCGTGGGTGGGGGAACCGCTGCTCGCGCGAATCGGGGCCGGTCCGGGCGAGGTGATCCGCGTGGGAAAGGCGGACCTGAGGATCGCCGCGATCGTGGTGCGCGAACCCGACAGCGTGCTCGACTATTTCGGCATCGCGCCGCGGGTCATGATCAACGAGCGCGACCTCGACGCGACCGGGCTGGTGGTGGTGGGCAGCCGCGTCACCTGGCGGTTGCTGGTGTCCGGCGAGCCCGACGCCATCGACCGTTACCGCGAAGCGATGCTGCCGAAACTCGGGCGAGGCGAACGCATCGAAAGCGTTCGCGACGCGCGCAGCGAGGTGCGCGTTTCGCTCGATCGCGCGCGACGCTTCCTCGCGCTGGCTTCGCTGCTCTCCGTGGTGCTGTCTTCCGTGGCGGTGGCGCTGGCCGCGCGGCGATTCTCGCAGCGGCAGATGGATGGCGCGGCGATGATGCGCTGCCTCGGCGCTTCGCAGGCGAGCATCTTCGCCATCAACGCGTGGCAGTTCCTTCTCCTGGGCCTGGCCGGAAGCGCGCTCGGCACGGCGTTCGGCTATTTTGCGCAGGAGGCGCTGGCGATCTGGCTTGCCGATTTCTTCAAGGTGAGCCTGCCTTCGCCCGGGCCGCTGCCGGCGGTGCAGGGCGCGGCGATCGGCTTCGTCCTGCTGCTGGGCTTCACGCTGCCGCCCTTGCTGCGATTGCGCAGCGCCTCGACGCTGCGCGTGCTGCGCCGCGATCTCGATGTCGCGGAGCCCTCGGCGCTCGGCGCGTATGCGCTCGGCCTGGCCGTGCTTGCCGGGCTCATCCTCTGGCAGGTGGGCGACCTGGCGCTGGGCAGCCAGGCGCTGGCCGGCTTCGCCGCCACGATCGGCGTGGCGGCCGTCGCGGGCCTCATGCTCGTTCGCGGCGTGTCGGCGCTGCGCGGCAGCGCTTCGGGCCCGTGGCGTTACGGGCTCGCCAACCTGCGCCGCCGCACCGGGTCGAGCGTGGTGCAGATCATCGCGCTGGGACTGGGCATCATGGCGATGCTCATGCTCACGCTGGTGCGCACCGACATGATCGGCAGGTGGCAAAAGTCGTTGCCGGCCGACATGCCCAACCGATTCGCGATCAACATCCAGACCGACCAGCTGCCCGGCGTGCAGGCGTGGTTCAGGTCGCAGTCGCTCGCCACGCCCGACCTCTACCCGATGGTGCGCGGCCGGTTGATGACCATTTCCGACCGGCCCGTGAAGCCCGCCGAGATGAAGGACGAGCGCGCGAAGCGACAGGCCGAACGCGAGCTGAACCTTTCGTGGGCGGAGAAGCCGCGCCCGGACAACGCGATCGTCGCGGGAACGTTCTGGAAGCCGGGGGACCGCGACCCGCAGTTCTCGGTCGAGGAGGGCTTCGCGAAGTCGCTCGGGATCAAGGTGGGCGATGCGCTCGGCTTCGACGTGGGCGGATCGCGCTTCACGGGCAAGGTGACCAGCCTGCGCAAGGTGGACTGGGATTCGTTCAAGGCCAACTTCTTCGTCATCGCCAACCCGGGCGTGCTCGAGTCGTATCCGGCAAGCTGGATCACCAGCTTCCACCTGCCGCCGGGGCGCGAGGCGACCGTCAACGCCCTGGTGCGCGAGTATCCGAACGTGAGCGTGATCGACCTCTCCGCGATCATGGAGCAGGTGCGCCGCATCACGGACCAAGTGTCGCGCGCGGTCGAGTTCGTATTCCTGTTCGCGATCGCGGCAGGCATCGTCGTGCTGTTCGCCGCGATCACCTCGACGCAGGACGAGCGCGTCTTCGAGGGCGCCGTGATGCGCACGCTTGGCGCCAGCCGCCGGCAGCTGGTCACGCTGCAGTTCGCCGAGTTTCTCGCCATCGGCACGCTCTCCGGCGTGATCGCGGCGCTCGGTGCGGTCGCGCTCGCCTTCGCGCTTTCCGAGCGACTGCTCGGCGTGCCCTACGAGTTCAATGCGCTCATCCCGCTCGTCGGGATGGCGGTGGGCGCGATCGGCGTGGCGGCGGCGGGGCTGCTCGGCACGCGCCGGGCGATCGACAGCCCGCCCCTCGCCACGATTCGCGCCGTTGCGTAGGGTCAGGCCCGAATTTCCTCGTGATGCCATCCAGGTTTCCGGCAATACTTTTGGAAATCCGGCTCTGACCCTGGTTTGGTCTCCGCGGCTCTGCCCCCGCTTTTCCGGCTTCGGCTCTGACCCTGGTTTGGTTTCCGTCCGCGCAATTGCGGCTCCGGCCACGGTGCCCGGGTTTTCCGTATTGCGTCCCTGACCCCGAATTGCGTCCCTGACCCCGAATTGCGTCCCTGACCCCGACCTTGCCGCGCCTTCATTTCTCGCCCTATCTCCTGCTCACCCTCACGAGCCTGTTCTGGTCGCTCAACTGGGTGGTCGGTCGCGCGCTGGTGGGCACCGTGTCGCCCTTCACGCTCGCGCTCATCCGCTGGACGGTGGCGGTGGTCCTGCTGGTGGCGATCTCGTGGCGGCAGCTGCGCGACCATTGGCCGGCGATCGTCGCGAACCGCAGGAGGATCGTGTTCCTCGGGTTCTGGGGAACGGGGCTGCACAACGCGTTTTCCTACCTCGGCCTGCAGTACACGACGGCGACCAACGGCGTGATCCTGAACAGCGCCATCCCGGTGATGATCATCGTCTGCGGCTGGATGGTGTTCCGCGACACGATCACGCGGCTGCAGGCGGTGGGGGTGGCGATCTCGCTGGCCGGGGTGCTGACCGTCCTCACGCGCGGCGACATCGGGGTGCTGGCGCGCTTCAGCCTGAACGGCGGCGACCTGATCGTGCTCTTCGCGATGGTGTTCTGGGCGGTGTACACGGTGTTCCTGCGCACCAAGCCCGACGGGATTCCCGGGCTCGCGCTGATCGCCTGTTGTGGCACGGTGGGGATTGCCATCCTGCTGCCGATGGCGGCAATCGAGCTCGTGTTCCTCGGCGGCACGCTCGTCTTCACGCCGGCGTCCGTCGCCGCAATGCTTTACGTGGGCATATTCCCCTCGCTGCTCGGCTACATCTTCTGGAACCGCGCGGTGGCGGAGGTGGGGTCGAACGTGGCCGGCGTCTTCGTGCACCTGATGCCGGCATTCGGCAGCCTGCTCGCCTGGATGTTTCTCGGCGAGCGCATCTACGCCTATCACCTCGCCGGCATCGGCCTCGATCCTGGCCGGCATCGCGCTCACCAGCCGCGGCGCGCGCGGCACGCCCGCCCCCGGTCCCGAGTAGCCGCTAGTCGGCCTCGACGTCCAGGTGCATGCCGACCGATTTCCACAGTTCCGACTCGTGGTCCAGCGCCGTGGCGACGAGGCTGTTGTCGTCCAGCCAGCGGCGCTCGAGCGCGAGGCGGAAACCCTTCGGGCGCATCGACACCTTGAGCCCCGGGATCTTCAGCGTGCGGCGGCTGCGGTAGAAGATCACCGCGAGGCGCAGGCAGAACACCTTCGTGGCGAGGGAGGGGTCGGAGCCGATGGCGAGGTCCAGCTTGTCGAGCTTGCCGCGCTGCGCGACGACGAGGCTGGCGAGGCGGTTTTGCTCCAGCCGCGAGAATCCCGGCATGTCCGCCCAGGTGAGGATGTAGGCCGAGTGCTTGTGGTAGGTGCCCGGCGAGATCGAGATGCCGACCTCGTGGAGCTTCGCGCCCCACTCGAGGAAGCGCGATCGCTGGAACGTGCCTTCATCCTTGCCGGGCTCGAGCTGGCGGAACAGGTTGCGCGCAAGCGCCGAGACGCGCTCGGCCTGCACCACGTCCACGTGGTAGCGCTTGACCAGCTGCTCCACGGTGACCTCGCGAATGTCGCGATGGTGCACGCGCCCGAGCAGGTCCCAGAGCACGCCCTGCCTGAGCGCCCCTTCGGCGATGTTCATCTGCTCGAGCCCGAGCTCGCGGAACACGGCGGACATGATCGCCGCGCCTCCCGCGAGCACGGCCACGCGCTCCTCGCGCAGCCCCGGCAAGCGCGAGCTTCTTCAGGTCGCCCGCGCGCAGCATTTCCTCGCGCAGCCACTCGAGCCCCTTTGCGGTGATGCCCTGCCGGGAGTGGCCGTTCGCCTGCATCACCTCGGCCAGGGAGCGCGCGGTGCCCGAGGAGCCCACCGCTTCCTTCCAGCCGGTCTTCTCGTAGCGCACCGAAATCGTCTGCACTTCCTGGCGCGCGGCGAGCTCGGCCTGCCTCATGCTCTTCTTGTCGACGTGCCCGTCGGGGAAAAAGCGCCGCGTGTAGCTCACGCAGCCCATGTACAGGCTGTCCATGACCTTGGGCCTGAGCTTCACGCCGATGATGAATTCCGTCGAGCCGCCGCCGATGTCCACCACCAGCCGGTTGTGGCCCGTGAGCGGCAGGCTGTGCACCACGCCCTGGTAGATGAGGCGGGCCTCTTCGCGCCCGGAGATGATCTCGATCGGGAAACCGAGCGTTTCCTCGGCGCGCGCGAGGAAGTCGGGCGCGTTCTTCGCCACGCGCAGCGTATTGGTGCCGACCACGCGCACGGCCTCCCGGGGCATGCCGCGGATGCGCTCGGAGAACTGCTTCAGCGTGGCGAGCGCGCGTTCCTGGGACGCCGCATCCAGGCGCTTGTCCTCGCCCAGGCCGGCACCGAGGCGCACGGTTTCCTTCAGCGAATCGAGGGGATAGACCTGGTCGTCGACCACGCGCCCGATCGCGAGATGGAAGCTGTTGGAGCCGAGGTCCACAGCGGCGAGGGTGGTATATTCCATTTGACGCGGCGCCGTTATTGTTTGCGCCGGAGTATCGCACATGCGCGCGCCCCTCGCGGCGTGCCTCCAGTTCCGCTGCAACATATCCGTCACATCGCGCCGCTACCCTGATGGCAAAGAAATCCAAGGTCGATCCCCGCCACGTGAGCAGGCTGCCTCCCGCCTTGTTCCTGAACCGCGAGCTGCAGGCGCTGGAGTTCAACCGCCGCGTGCTCGCGCAGGCCGAGGACAAGCAGCGTGCCGCTGCTCGAGCGGCTCAGGTTCCTGTGCATCGTCTCGTCGAACCTCGACGAGTTCTTCGAGATCCGGCTGGCCGGCATCAAGGAGCAGATCAAGCTCTCTGCGGCGGGCGTCGATCCGGACGGCATGAGCCCGGGCGAAGTCTTTCGCAGCGTGACCGCGATCGCGCACCAGCTGGTCGAGCGGCAGTACGCGTTGCTGAACGACGAGATCCTGCCCGGCGCTCGCGCGCGAGCGCGTGCGCTTCATTCGCCGCACGGCGTGGACGCCCGCCCAGCAGGAATGGGTGCGCGGCTATTTCTTCCGCGAGCTGATGCCCGTGCTCACGCCGATCGGGCTGGACCCGGCGCATCCGTTCCCGCGCGTCTTCAACAAGAGCCTCAACTTCGCCGTCGAGCTGGAGGGGCGCGACGCCTTCGGCCGCGACTCGGGCTCCGCGATCGTGCAGGCGCCGCGCGTGCTGCCCCGGGTGATCCGCCTGCCCAAGGAAGTCGGCGGGGGCGAATTCGATTTCGTCTTTCTCACCTCGGTGATCCACGCCCATGTCGGCGAACTCTTCGCCGGGATGAGCGTGCTGGGGTGCTACCAGTTCCGCGTCACGCGAAACTCCGACCTGTTCGTCGAGGAGGAAGAGGTCAAGGACCTGCGGGTGGCGCTCCAGGGCGAATTGCCCCAGCGCCATTTCGGCGATGCGGTGCGGCTCGAGATCGCCGACAACTGCTCGCCCGCGATGGCGGCGTTCCTGCTGCGGCAGTTCGAACTGCAGCCCGAGGACCTTTATCGCGTCAACGGCCCGGTGAACCTGGTGCGCCTCATGAACATCCCCGACCAGGTGGGCCGCCCGGACCTGAAGTACCCGCCGTTCACGCCGGGGATCCCGAAGCAGGTGGCGAAGAGCAGGGACATCTTCGAGACGCTGCGCAAGTCCGACGTCCTGCTGCACCGGCCGTTCCAGTCCTTCGCGCCGGTGATCGACTTCATCCGCGAGGCGGCGCGCGACCCGAACGTGGTCGCGATCAAGCAGACGGTCTACCGCACCGGCACCGACTCGGTGATCATGCAGACCCTCATCGACGCGGCCAGCCGCGGCAAGGAAGTCACCGTGGTGGTCGAGCTCATGGCGCGCTTCGACGAGGAGGCCAACATCAACTGGGCCTCGAAGCTGGAGGAGGTGGGCGCGCACGTGGTCTACGGCGTGGTCGGCCACAAGACCCACGCGAAGATGGTCATGGTGGTCCGGCGCGAGGAAGGCAAGCTGCGCCGCTACGTGCACCTGGGCACCGGCAACTACCATCCGCGCACCGCGCGGCTCTACACCGACTTCGACCTGCTCACCGCGAACGAGGCCATCGGCGCGGACGTGAATGAGGTGTTCCAGCAGCTGACGGGGCTGGGCAAGGTGTCGAAGCTGAAGCATGTCTGGCAGTCGCCGTTCACCCTGCACAAGGGCGTTCTCGATGCGATCGAGAACGAGACGCGCATCGCAAGGTCGGGGAAACCCGCGCGCATCATCGCCAAGATGAACGCGCTGCTCGAGCCGCAGGTGATCGAGGCGCTCTATGCCGCTTCGCAGGCGGGGGTGAAGGTCGACCTCGTCGTGCGCGGCGTGTGCGCGCTCAGGCCGGGCGTGCCGAAGGTCTCGGACAATATCCGCGTGATCTCGGTGATCGGCCGTTTCCTGGAGCATCCCCGCATCTTCTATTTCCGCAATGGCGGCGAGGAGCGGGTGTGGCTTTCCAGCGCCGACTGGATGGACCGCAACTTCTTCCGCCGCATCGAGTTGTGCTTCCCGGTCAACGAAGCGAAGCTGCGCAGGCGCGTGGTCGCCGAGGGCCTCAGGACCTACCTTGACGACAACACGCAGGCGTGGGAGATGCAGCCCGACGGCGCCTATTTGCGCCGCAAGCGCGGGCGAAGCGCGGGACGCTGCGCGCAGCGGGAATTGCTCAAGCTGCTTGGCGCCTCCGACTGAGGCCCGGTTTCAGGCCGGCGAGGGCGAATGCACCCGCGGCGGGCGAGCGCCTACCAGAGCTGCCACCAGGGCCTGGTGCTGCCCGGCTCGGCAAGCCGGTCCTCGGGGAAGTTCTTCGCGAGGATCTTCTTCGTGTCGTCGCGCATTTCCGGCATGTCCATGCGGTCGTAGGCAATCACCATCACGTCGAGCGCGGCGCGCCGTTCCGGCGAGTTCGGATAGCGGGTAATCACGGTCTGCGCGCGGTTGATCGCGGCGAGGTAGGCGCCGCGCTTGATGTAGTACTGCGCCACATGCACTTCGTGGCGGGCGAGCGCGTCGACCAGGTAGAGCATGCGCAGCCGGGCGTCGGAGGCGTAGCGGCTGTCGGGGAAGCGCTGGACGAGTTCCTTGAACACCTCGAAGGACTCGCGAGCGGCCTTGGGGTCGCGGTCGGCGAGGTCCTGCGCGGCGATGAACGTGAGAAGCCCCAGGTCCTCCTTGAAGTTCGCCAGCCCCTTCAGGTACAGGACGTAGTCCAGGCGGGGATGGTTCGGGAACTGCTTGATGAACCGGTCGCAGATGGTGACGCACTGCGTGAAATCGTTGTCCTTGTAGTAGGCGTAGGCAGTGTCGATCTGCGCCTGCTGGGCGAACCTGCCGAACGGGTACTTGGACTCGAGCTGCTCGTAGAGCTTGATGGCGGTGCCCCAATTGCCGTTGTCGAGTTCTTCCTTGGCCGCGGTGTAGAACTGCAGCGGGGTCCAGTCCTTCTTCACGTCCACCTGCTTGTCGCCGAACATTCCGCATCCGGCGACGAGCGACAGGGCGAGGGCGAGCGAAATAGCGGTTACAATTCTGTTCATGGGAAACCTCGAAAAGCCATCGCGGAATTATACCGCGTCGGGGGACCTTCTCCGCTTCACCATTCCTGCCGAGCTTGCGGGCAACCGCCTCGACCAGGCCCTGGCCAAGCTGGTCCCCGGCCATTCACGCAGCCGCCTCGCCACGCTGATCCGCGAAGGGCAGGTCACGGTCGGTGGGCTTGCCATGGAGGCGAAGTCGAAGGTGCGCATAGGCGAGGCGGTAGAGGTGAACCTGCTGCCGCGGCCCGAGGACGAGGCGCATGGTCCCGAGGAGATCGCGCTCGCCGTCGTCCACGAGGATGAAGAGGTGCTGGTGATCGACAAGCCGCCCGGACTGGTGGTGCACCCGGGCAGCGGCAACTGGCAGGGCACCATGCTCAATGCCTTGCTGCACCACCTGCCGCAGTTGAAGCGCCTGCCGCGCGCCGGCATCGTGCATCGACTCGACAAGGACACCAGCGGCCTGCTGGTGGTCGCCAAGACCGAGGGCGCCCAGTTCTCGCTGGTGAACCAGTTGAAGGACCATAGCGTGCAAAGGACCTATCTCGCGGTCGTGCGCGGCAAGCCGCCCGCTGAGGGGACCGTGAACGCGCCGATAGGCAGGCACCCCACGCAGCGCACGCGCATGGCCGTGGTGCACGGCGGCAAGCCCGCGGTCACCCACTATCATGTGATCAGGCGCTACCCGGCGCATGCGCTGGTCGAGTGCCGGCTCGAAACGGGCCGCACGCACCAGATCCGCGTGCACATGGCATCGGCCGGCTTTCCGCTCGAGGGCGACGCGGTCTATGCCGGCCGCGGCCCACAGCGCTTCCCTCGCCAGGCGCTTCACGCTTGGCGGCTCGCCTTCGCCCATCCCGGCAACGGCAAGCTCGTCTCGTTCGAATCGCCGCAGCCCGAGGACTTCCACGCGCTGCTCGCCGAGCTCGCGGTACGTGCCCCTGCCTGAGGGCTGGATCGTGCCCGACTGGCCCGCGCCACCATCGGTGCGGGCTCTGGTCACCACGCGCACGGGCGGCGTGAGCGAAGGCGCATACGCCTCGATGAACCTCGGCCACTCGAGCGGTGACGCGCCGGGGAACGTGGCGCGCAACCGGGCCCTCCTTGGCTCGCACCTGCCTGCGGAACCATCCTGGCTGCGCCAGGTGCACGGCATCGATGTGCTCGAGGCCGGGCAAGACGCCGGCGCGACGGCGGATGCCGCCGTGACCCGGGCGCCGGGCGTGCCTTGCGCCGTGCTCACCGCGGACTGCCTTCCCGTTTTCCTCGCCGACGAGGCGGGGACCGCTGTGGGCATCGTCCACGCCGGATGGCGCGGGCTCGCCGCGGGCGTGATCGAGCGCGCGGTCGATCGAATGGGTGTCGAGGGCGCGCGCCTGGTGGCATGGCTGGGGCCGGCAATCGGCCCGCAGGCCTTCGAGGTCGGCGGCGAGGTGCGCGCGGCGTTCCTCGCGCACGACCCCGCAGCGGAAGCGGCCTTTGTCGACAAGGGCGGGGGCAAGTACCTGGCCGACCTGTATGCGCTGGCGCGCCAGAGGCTGGCGGCAAAAGCAGGGTGGGGCAGGTTTCGGGAGGTGGATTGTGCACCTGGACCGAGAGCGGGCGGTTCTTTTCCTATCGCCGCGAAAAACTCAGCGGGCGCATGGCATCGGTGGTCTGGCTGGAGTGAGCCGGCACGCGGCGGCCTTGACAGGGCTGCTATGCTGTTTGCAACAACCTTGCAAACAGCCCAAGTGAACACCCTTCTCTGGATACTTGCCGCCTGCCTTGCCGGCAGCGTGCTTTCCGTCGTGCTGGCGGCCCTGGTCGCCTTCCGCGTCAAGGCCACGTTCGTCCCGACCCTCGTGAGCTACGCGGTGGGCGCGCTGCTCGGCGCCGTCTTCCTCGACCTGCTTCCGCACATCTTCGAGCGCAGCAGCAACCCGAGCACGAGCGCGGCCACCATCCTCGCCGGCATCCTCGTCTTTTTCATCCTCGAGAAGCTCCTGCTCTGGCGGCACTCGCACGGCGAAGAAGGGGGCGGGGGAAATGGCCACGGCCATGGCCACGGCCACGGCCACGGATTCGACCAGGGGCGCTCGGGCTGGATGATCGTGATCGGCGACGCCTTCCACAATTTCACCGACGGCATCATCATCACCGCCGCCTTCCTCGCCGATGTCCAGGTCGGGATCGTCACGGCGCTGGCCATCATTGCCCACGAGATCCCGCAGGAGATCGGGGACTTCCTGATCCTCCTGCATTCGGGGTTCTCGAAACGCAAGGCGCTGGCCTTGAACCTGCTTTCCAGCCTCGCCACTTTCGCCGGCGCGCTGCTCGGCTATGCCGCGCTTTCCCAACTCGAGCAATGGGTGCCCGCATTGCTGGCGATCGCCTGCGCGAGCATGCTCTATATCGCGGTGGCGGACCTGATCCCCGGCCTGCATCGGCGCGCCGAGCTTTCCCAGACGGTCACGCAGGTCACTTTCATCGCGATCGGCATCGCGACCATCTGGGGCATCCACGTCCTGCTTGACGTACCGCATTGAGCGCGGGGTTTCGCCTTGACACCGTTCCGACCGGGTACGCACAATACCCGGCAGGCTGCCGAATCCCACAATTGCCTCGCCGGTTGCCGGTACGAGGCAGCAACGCTCCGGAATCCCATGACCAAGACATCGCGCAAGGACAGCGCTGACGACACCGCGGCGACGCTCGCCCTGTCGCAGAAGAAGATCACCAAGAAGTTGGAGAGCGCCAGCAACGCGCAGGCCGTGATGGCGGGCTTCGGCGATGCCTACAAGTCCTGGGTCGAGGCGCTGTCGCGGGAGCCCCAGAAACTCGCCGACATGCAAAGCCGGTTCATGCAGGGCCAGCTCGAGCTGTGGAACCGCACCATGCAGCCGAAGGCCGCGGGCGCGTCCCCGTCCGTGCACGACAGCCGCTTCAGCGCGCCGGAATGGGGCGAGTACCCGGCGTTCGACTACCTTCGCCGGTCCTACCTGATGACCTCGAAGATGCTGATGGAATCGGTCGACGAAGCCGGCCTGGATCCCGTCACGCGCCAGCGCATGCGCTTCTTCATGCGCCAGTACCTCGACGCCATGTCGCCTTCCAACTACCTGCTCACCAATCCCGAGGCGCTGAAGATGGCGCTCTCC
Organism: uncultured beta proteobacterium; assembly: GCA_963849005.1. GTDB lineage: Bacteria > Pseudomonadota > Gammaproteobacteria > Burkholderiales > Usitatibacteraceae > CAWKGC01. The sequence continues at coordinate 94,911 of CAWKGC010000023.1, forward strand.
ACCGGCGGGGAGAGCCTGCACGAGGGCATGAGGAACCTCGCGGCCGACGTCGAGAAAGGCCAGATCTCGATCACCGACGAGTCGGCCTTCCGCGTCGGCGAGAACATCGCCGCCTCCGAGGGCGCCGTGGTGTTCGAGAACGACCTGATCCAGCTCATCCAGTACACGCCGCTCACGGCCAAGGTCTTCGAGCGGCCGCTCCTGATGGTGCCGCCGTGCATCAACAAGTTCTACCTCATGGACCTGCAGCCGGACAACTCGTTCGTGCGCTACGCCGTCCAGCAGGGCCACACGGCATTCATGGTGTCCTGGCGCAACGTGAAGGAAGACCAGGGCACGCTCACCTGGGACGACTACATCAAGATGGGCGTCCTCGATGCGATCGAGGCGGTGCAGGCCATTACGGGCGCCGAGCGCATCAACGCGCTCGGGTTCTGCATCGGCGGCACGCTCCTGTGCAGCGGGCTCGCGGTGCTCGCGCGGAAGAAGAAGCGGCCCGTGGAATGCCTGACGTTGCTCGACCTCCCTGCTCGATTTCACGGAGGTAGGCGAGATTCGCGTTTACATCGACGAGGCGTTCGTCGAGAAGCGCGAGAAGGACCTCGAGAAGGGCGGATTGGTGCCGGGCGGGGAGCTCGCGGCGGCATTCTCCAGCCTGCGCGCCAACGACCTCGTCTGGAATTACGTCGTCAACAACTACCTCAAGGGCAAGCAGCCGGCGGTGTTCGACCTGCTCTACTGGAACGGGGACTCGACCAACCTGCCGGGGCCGATGTACGCGTATTACCTGCGCAATACCTACCAGGACAACAAGCTCGCCCAGCCCGACGCGCTCACGATGTGCGGCGTGCCGGTGGACCTGAAGCGCGTGAAGCTGCCGACATACGTTTTTGCCGCGCGCGAGGACCATATCGTGCCGTGGCATGGCGCCTACCTGAGCGCCCTGTGCCTCGGCGGGGACGTGAAGTTCACGCTCGGCGCGAGCGGCCACATCGCCGGCACGATGAACCCGGCCGCCAAGGGCAAGCGCAGCCATTGGGTGAACGACGCGCTGCCCGCGAATCCCGCGGCGTGGCTGGCGAAGGCAAAGGAAGTGCCGGGCAGCTGGTGGACGCCCTGGGCGCATTGGATCAAGCCTTTCGGCGGCAAGCTGGTGCCGGCGCGCAAGGCGCTCGGCAACCGGCAGAACCCGCCGATAGAGAAGGCGCCCGGCCGCTACGTCCTCGAGAAGGCCTGAATTCCGCAGTTAAAAAAACAACGCAAGGAGGAGGGAATCGAATGAAAGCGAGAATTGCGCTGGTGACGGGCGGCATGGGCGGGCTGGGCGAGGCGATCTGCATGAAGCTCGCGCGCATGGGCATCACGGTGGTCGTGACCTATTCGCCCGGCAATACCAAGTACAAGGACTGGCTGAAGGACATGGAGGGGCGCGGCTTCAAGTTCCACGCCTACGCCTGCGACGTCGGCGACTACGACTCCTGCGCCGCGATGGCCGAGAAGGTCAAGGCCGAGGTCGGCCCGGTGGACGTGCTGATCAACAACGCCGGCATCACGCGCGACATGACCTTCAAGAAGATGACCAAGGTCGACTGGGACGCGGTGCTCTCGACCAACCTGGACAGCGTTTTCAACATGTCCAAGCCGCTGGTCGATGGCATGGTCGAGCGCGGCTGGGGCCGGGTGATCAACGTATCGAGCGTGAACGGGCAGAAGGGCGCCTTCGGGCAGACCAACTATTCCGCCGCCAAGGCCGGCATGCACGGCTTCACCAAGGCGCTTGCGCTGGAAGTGGCGAAGAAGGGCGTGACGGTCAATACCATCTCCCCGGGCTACATCGGCACGAAGATGGTGATGGCGATTCCGACCGAGGTGCTGGATTCGAAGATCATCCCGCAGATCCCGGTCGGCCGGCTCGGCCAGCCCGAGGAGGTCGCCGGCCTGTGCGCCTATCTCGCGAGCGACGAGGCGGCTTTCATCACGGGAGCCAACATCGCGATCAACGGCGGCCAGCACATGCAATAGTGGTGGCGTTGTCATTCCGGGCTTGACCCGGAATCCCGTTGGAGAGGCGAGGGCGGGGATTCCCTTCGACCCGGCGAGATGAAATGGTGGCGGTGGCGGGGGTTCCCCTCGACCCGGCGCCATGACGGTAGTCATGACCGAGCCGACGCCCTCGTCAGATCGGGCGTCCATATGCAGCACCGCCAAGCTTTTCGTGAGTGTCGCGCCTCTCGAAGGGAACCGCCCCGCCCCCGCCTGCGCGTAAGGAGACAGCGCTTCGCGCCTCGCGCAGCGATGCCCATGCGAGCCTCGGTGGAGCCCTCCCTTTCGAGAGGCGCGACCCTCCCACCAAGAGAAACGTCACTACAGAAGGGTCGCCCGATTCACGAGGGCGGCAACCCGGTCATGGCAACCGTGATGGCGCCGGGTCGAAAGGGAGGGCTTCGCCGGGGCTCGCTACTTCCGGAATGCCGCTATGGCGGGGATCGGATAGTCGGGGCGCTCGCTCCGACGGGGATCGGACCGCCGTGGCGCGCTACGAATACATGTGCAGGCCGCCATTCACCGAAAGATTGGTGCCGGTGATGTAGGCAGCCTTGTCGGAGGCGAGGAAGGCGACCGAATCGGCGATCTCCTCGGGCATCGCGAGGCGCCCGGCGGGAATCTGCGCGACGATCTGCTCGCGCACGTCGTCGCGGATGGCCATCACCATGTCGGTGTGGACATAGCCGGGCGAGATTGCGTTCACGGTGACGCCCTTCTTCACCACTTCCTGCGCGAGCGACTTGGTGAAGCCGAGGATCCCGGCCTTGGCCGCGGCATAGTTGGTCTGGCCGAACTGGCCACGCACGGCGTTGACCGAGGAAAGCGTGATGATGCGTCCCCAGCCGCGCTCGATCATCCCGTCGATCACGTGGCGTGTGACGTTGAAGACGCTGGTGAGGTTCGTGTCGATCACCGCGTGCCAGTTTTCGGGCGTCATCTTGCGGAACTGCGCGTCCCGCGTGATGCCGGCGCAGTTGATGAGAATGTCCACCTTTCCGTAGTTCGCCTCGATGTCCTTCACCATCGCGCCGATCGCGTCGAAGTCGGTGACGTCGCCGAACGCCAGCGCCGAGCTGGTGCCGTTCAGGCCGGCCGCGGCCATCGACAGCTTCCAGCGGTCCTCGCTGCCGGGTATGGCGTAGTTGGCGACGACGAAGTGGCCTTCCTCCGCCAGCTTCTTGCAGATGGCGGTTCCGATTCCGCCGACGCCGCCGGTGACAAGAGCAAGCTTCTTCATGGGCGCAGCCTTTCTGTTTTCAATTCGCCTTCTTCGAGGCGCCTAAAAAAAACCCCGAGCGAGCCCGGGGTTTGAACCTTTATCCAAATTTTGGGATTTGCGATAAAGGAGGAGGAGACGGTCGGGCCCGTCACTTGCGGGCCGGCTTCGATGCAGGCTTGATGCCGGCATCGCTGTAGCTTGCGAGGTTGCGGGCGGCCTTCGTGAAGCTGTCGAAGGCGGCGGTGGTCGCGGCCATGGTGGACTTCATCGCGGCGACGGCGGCTTCGCTGCCCACCGGGGCCGACTTGCTCGCGCTGTCGACGCCCTGGGCCAGGCGTCTGGTTGAACATCGCCATGCGCTCTTCGGCCAGCTTGGTCATTTCGGCCTGCGCGTCCGAGGCGACTTCATACACCTGGCGGGAATAGCCCATCAGCTTTTCCATGGCGCTTTCGGCGGTGACGCTGCGCAGGGACGCGAGGTCCTGCACGTCCTTGACGCTGGAGAGCACCTTGGCGAGCTTGGTGGCATCGGCAAGCGAGGCCTTGGCGAATTCCAGTTGCAGCGCCATCAGCTTCTCGGCGCTGTCCATCGATACCTTGGACATCTTGGCTGCGGACGCCATCGCGGCGCTGCTGAATTGGGAGAACTGCTCGGGCACGTTTTTCATGGCATTGATTCCTCAGTGGTTTCGCGCGCATGGTGCGCTGCAACATGACCCATTCTAGGAAGCGGAAAGTGGGCTGTCAAGGCATTTTTGATGCGTTGCACCACGGCCGGGCGCGGGCTTGTGACAATCGGATGAAATTGCCGTAAAATGAGCCACTTAGATGGATTCCTCGCGATCATCCGATGGCGCTTTGTGCGGCGCGGAATGATGTATCGCAACATGACGACAGGACCACACCATGGCGCAACCGCGGATCATCAAGAAATACCCCAATCGGCGGCTCTACGACACCGAGACCTCGACCTACATCACGCTCGCGGACGTCAAGGAGCTGGTGCTGCAGTACAAGGACTTCCAGGTCGTCGACGCCAAGAGCGGCGACGACCTCACCCGCGCCATCCTGCTGCAGATCATCCTCGAGGAGGAAAGCGGCGGCGTGCCGATGTTCTCCTCCGACATGCTGGCCAACATCATCCGCTACTACGGCCATGCGATGCAGGGCCTGATGGGCTCCTATCTCGAGCGCTCGATCTTCGCCTTCCACGAGGCGCAGAAGCGTTTCCAGGGGCAGGCGAGCACGCTTTACGGCGAATTGCCGAAGACGCCCGTCGATGCGCTGGCGACGATGCTCAAGCCCGGGCAGCAGGTCCCGGTGGTGATGGGCGGCTATCTCGAAAAAGGCGCGCAGGCCGTCATCGACATGCAGGAAGAACTGCGCCGGCAGGCGCTGAAGCTCTTCTCCGGATTCCCGTATTCGCCCGACAACGGCGCGGAGCCCGAGGCGGCACGCGCCCCTGCGGCCGCGAAGCCGAAAGCGGCACGCTCGCAGGGCAAGGCCAAGTCCCGCAAGTGAGCCTTCCCCGCGCCATTTCCGCGCGGAAGAAGAGGCCGCCGCGGGTCGGCTTCGTTTCGCTCGGCTGCCCGAAGGCGCTGGTCGATTCCGAGTCCATCCTGACCCAGCTGCGCGCCGAGGGCTACGAGATCTCGCCCAGCTACGAAGGCTCCGACCTCGTGGTGGTCAATACCTGCGGCTTCATCGATGCCGCCGTCGAGGAATCGCTCGATGCGATCGGCGAGGCGCTGGCCGAGAACGGCAAGGTGATCGTCACCGGGTGCCTTGGCGCCAAGGGCACCGTGGTGCGCGACGCGCATCCGCAGGTGCTGGCCGTGACCGGGCCCGCACGCGACCGCGGAGGTGATGTCGCGTGGTGCATGCGCACCTGCCCCAGCCGCACGACCCGTTCATCGACCTGGTCCCTCCGCAGGGCATCAGGCTCACGCCCGGGCATTACGCCTACCTGAAGATTTCCGAAGGCTGCAACCACCGCTGCACCTTCTGCATCATTCCCTCGATGCGCGGCGACCTCGTCAGCCGTCCCATCGGCAGCGTCATGCAGGAGGCCGAGAACCTCGTCAAGGCGGGCGTGAAGGAGTTGCTCGTCATCTCGCAGGACACCAGCGCCTACGGCGTCGACGTGAAATACCGCACCGGGTTCTGGGGCGGCAAGCCGGTGAGGACGCGCATGACGGAGTTGTGCGCGGCGCTCGGCGAACTTGGCGTCTGGGTTCGCCTGCACTACGTGTATCCCTATCCGCATGTCGATGAAGTGATTCCGCTCATGGCCGAAGGCAAGGTGCTGCCTTACCTCGACGTGCCGTTCCAGCACGCGAGTCCCAGGATCCTCAAGCTGATGAAGCGGCCGGCCTCGAGCGAGAAGACGCTCGAGCGCATCCGCGCCTGGCGCAAGGCGTGCCCGGATATCACCATCCGCTCGACGTTCATCGCCGGGTTCCCGGGCGAGACCGAGGCCGAGTTCGAGGAACTGCTGGCATTCCTGGAAGAGGCCCAGCTCGACCGCGTCGGCTGCTTCGCCTATTCGCCGGTCGAGGGCGCGAAGGCGAACGACCTTCCCGATGCCGGTGCCCGAAGGCCTCCGTGAAGAACGGCGCGCGCGCTTCATGGAAGTGCAGGGTGCGATCAGCAAGGCCAAGCTTGCGCGCAAGGTCGGCCGCGAGATGACCGTGCTGGTCGACGAAGTGCACGCGAAAGGCATCGTCGCCCGCAGCGCCGCGGATGCGCCCGAGATCGACGGTCTCGTGCACGTGGCCACGAAGAAGGCCTTCCATCCGGGCGACCTCGTGCGCGTCGTCGTTACCGCCGCGGGCGAGCACGACCTCACGGCAAAACTCGCCGCCTGAAAAGCAAACGGCCCGCGATCGCGGGCCGTCTCCCATGTGAAGCGAGGCCCGGCTACTGCACGCGCGTGAGCTTGCCGTTCACGACCTTGATCTTGTCGCCGACCCGGTAGCTGGTGGGCTCCGCAAAGGTGAAGTACTTCGAGCTGCCGTCTTCCATCGTCACGAACACGCGATAGTTCGTCGTGGACTTCTGGTTCTTCTCGACCTGGTTGCCGGCATAGGCGCCGGCGCCTGCGCCGACGATCGTCGCCGCGGTGTTGCCGCGACCGCTGCCGACCTGGTGGCCGAGCACGCCGCCGAGAACGCCGCCGACAACCGCGCCGGCGCCCGAGCCCTGGCCTTCGACCTTGATCGTCTTCAATTCCGAGACCGTTCCGCATTCCTTGCAGGCCGCGTGGGACACCTCGGCATAGGCAATCGCGCCGGCGAAAACGGCACACGAGAACAGGGCGGACAAATGGCAGCGGGTGAGCTTCATCGGGTTTCCTCCGTCGGGAATGTCTGTGGATGCCATTTTACGCTTCCGGCGCCGGCAATTGCGCGAAGGCGATCCTTGTCCGGAATTGCAGGCGCGCTTGTGCGGGGTCAAGTGTGCGACCGGCAAGGCGGATAGATTGAAAACAGGTGACGGCCGCTTGTGCCGTTCGCTTGATTCATGTCGGTAGGTGCACGGGAATGGACATGCGATCTTCTCCACCGCATCGGGCAAGAAAGACGACGCAGCTTCTCGTGCTCGCGGTCGCGCTCGTGTTGTTCGCGGGCGGTTGCGCTACGGCTCCTTCAAAAGGTACTGCGAACGAGGCTCGGCCGGTGGCTGCGGGGTACCAGCGGCTGCCCATCGAGGTCTGGCACTGGGTCGTCAACAAGGACGGACGTTCCGGGCGGGAGGGAGGAGTATCCGGCTGGAAGAACTCCCGGGCGTGAAGTGCACGGCGAAGAACGACAAGGGGACATGGGAAAGGATCACGCCCGGCACAGTCGATGTCGCCATCGGCGACGGGAAGCTTACCATCGAGTGCGCCAAGGCAGGATTCAGGACTGCGCGATGGGAAACCGGATGCTCCTCGCCACGCAGCCGGGCGATCTACGGGACCCTCCTCGCGCTGCCATTCATCGCCATTTCAGCAGTTGCCGCGCCAATTGCCTTGGCCGTATGCCATACAGTCGGCATGACGGGAGTTGCAATGCTGGGGGCGTCCGCGGGCACTGTCATTGCCGCACCTGATCCGGACGCCTGCGATTACACGGATTGATGGGGGGATTTCTTCCAGATTCGTGATGCAGGCCGTGGACAGGCGCTAGGCACCGCAGCGCACGCCTTCGCGCCTTCGCTATTCCCCCGACGACTTGAGCTGCGGGAACAGGATCACGTCGCGGATCGACGCGCTGTCGGTGAACAGCATCACCAGCCGGTCGATGCCGATGCCTTCTCCCGCGGTGGGCGGCAGGCCGTGCTCGAGCGCGCGGACATAATCGGCGTCGAAATACATCGCCTCCTCGTCGCCGGCCTCCTTGGCCGCGGCCTGCGCGGCGAAGCGCGCGGCCTGGTCCTCGGGATCGTTAAGCTCGGAGAACCCGTTGGCGAGTTCGCGCCCGGTGATGAATAGCTCGAAGCGGTCGGTGACCGCCGGGTTGGCGTCGTTGGCGCGCGCCAAGCGGCGAGACATCGGTGGGATGCGCGTAGATGAAGGTGGGCTGGATCAGCTTGTCCTCGGTGGTCGCCTCGAAGAGCTTGAGCTGCAGCATGCCGATGCCGTCGGTGGGAAAGACCTCGACATTGAAAGGCGCCAGCGCCACCTTGAGGTATTCGGGCTTCGAGAGCTCATGCAGCGGGAAGCGCGGGTTGTACCTGGCGATCGCCTCCGGCATGGTGAGCCGGTCGAAGGGCTTGGCGAGGTCGATGGTCTCGCCCTGGTAGGGCAGCGACGTGGTGCCGAGGATCTTCTGCGCGCATTCGCGCAAGAGCGTCTCGGTGAGGTCCATCAGATAGTGGTAGTCCTGGTAGGCTTCGTAGAACTCGAGCATGGTGAACTCGGGATTGTGACGCGGCGAAATTCCCTCGTTGCGGAAATTGCGGTTGATCTCGAACACCTTCTCCATGCCGCCCACCACCAGCTTCTTGAGATACAGCTCGGGCGCGATGCGAAGATACAGCTGCATGTCGAGCGCGTTGTGGTGCGTCTTGAACGGGCGCGCCGCGGCGCCGCCGGGGATGGAATGCATCATCGGCGTCTCGACTTCGAGGTAGCCGCGGCGGACGAAGAACTCGCGCACCGACTGGATCAGCTGCGAGCGCAGCGCGAAGACGCGCTTCGCCTCCGGGTTCACGATCAGGTCCACGTAGCGCTGGCGGTAGCGGGTCTCCTGGTCGGCGAGGCCGTGGAACTTCTCCGGCAGCGGCCGCAGCGCCTTCGCGAGCAGGCGCAGCTTCGTCACCTGGATGGTGAGCTCGCCGGTGCGGGTCTTGAAGAGCGTGCCTTCGGCGCCGAGGATGTCGCCCAGGTCCCAGTGCTTGAAATCGTCATGGACTTCGGCGCCGGTGACGTCGTTGTTGATGTAGAGCTGGATGCGCCCGCCCATGTCCTGGAGCGTGGCGAACGAGGCCTTGCCCATCACCCGCTTGAGGAGCATGCGGCCACCGACGCAGGCGGTCACGGGAGAGGCCTCGAGCTCCTCCTTGGTCTTCGCGCCGTGCGCGGCGTGCAGGTCGGAGGCGAGGTCGCGGCGGCGGAAGTCGTTCGGGAAGGCATTGCCCTTCTCGCGCATCTTCGCGAGCTTGCCGCGCCGTTCGGCGATGATCTGGTTCTGGTCCTGGGGCGCCTCGGGGGCGCTGGTGTCCTTGTCGCTCATGTTATTGGGCCGCAACCTTTCCGCGCGAGAAGTCCATGATCATCCGCGTCGCGAGATAGAGGCGCGGCTCGATGCTGTCGATGTAGATGTACTCGGCGTCGTTCGAGTGCGCGCCGAAGCCCATGAGGCCCCAGCCCTCGACGACCGGCGCCCTGGTCTTCAGCGCGGCGAATGCGGCGTCGGTACCGCCGCCGGTACTCACCGTGGCCACGTCGAGCGACTTGCCCAGTTCCTTGTAGATTTCCTGGGCGTGGCGCGCAAACGCGATCGAGGGGGGCGGCGCCTCGAGCGGCGGGCGACGGCGGTCGAACACCACCTCGACCTTGGCGTCCGGAACGAGCTGCGTCTTCGCCTTCTCGCGGATCTTCGCCTCGATGCCATCGAAGTCCGCGACGCGCAGAACGCGGATGTCGGCCATGGCCTCGGCCTCGAAAGGGATCACGTTGCGGTTGAAGCCCGATTTCGCGACCGTCCAGTTCATCTTGAGGCCGGTGGCGGGGTCGGAGAAGTCCTTCATCTGCAGGATCTGGTGCGCGAGCTCGTAGAGCGCGTTGATGCCGCGCTCCGGCGCACTGCCTGCGTGCGAGGCGCGGCCCTTCACCTTGATCGTGACGCCCGCGATGCCGGCGGTGGCGAGGCGCACCTGGTCGATGGTGGTGCCCGCGCTTTCGAAGGACATGGTCGCGTCGTGCTCGGCGCCCTCCTTCGTGATGGCGTCGCGGTGGCCCGGCGAGCTGATCTCCTCGTCGCCGTTGATGAGCACCGTGAGGGTCCCGTACTCGTCGAAGCCGACGTCCCGCAGGACCTTGATCGCGTGCAGGATCATGGCGATGCCGTGCCTGTCGTCGGCGATCCCGAGGCCGTAGGCCTTGTCGCCGTCGATGCGGAAAGGCTGCTGCACGCCCTGGCCCTTGGCGTACACCGTGTCCATGTGGGCGATGAGGAGCAGCTTCTTCGTGCCCTTGCCCTTGAACGTGGCGCGCACGGCCTTGCCGAGTTTCTCGGGCGTGTCCTCCATGCGGTAGATGTTTGCCGGCTCGAGCATCTCGACCCGGTCGGCTCCGAGCGCCTTGAGGCGCGCCTCGATGACGGCGGCGATGCGGTCGAGCCCCTCGATGTCGCGGCTGCCCGACTCGATCGCCGTGAGTTCCTTGAGCGTGTCGAGCATCGGCTGCTTCTGGGCGCGCACCTGCGCGAAGACGGGCTCGAGCGGCTGGGCGAGCGCGGCCGGGGCGGCGAGGGCGGCGGTGACGGCGAAGGCGAAGGCGGAAAAGAAAGCGCGCATGGCTAGACTCCCTGTTTCAGGCTGGCAGTGATGAAATCATCGAGGTCGCCGTCCAGCACGGCCTGCGTGTTGCCGGTTTCGTAGTTGGTGCGAAGGTCCTTGATGCGCGACTGGTCGAGCACGTAGGAGCGGATCTGGTGGCCCCAGCCGATGTCGGTCTTGGAGTCCTCGAGCTTCTGCTGCTCGACCTGGCGCTTGCGGATCTCGGCCTCGTAGAGCTTGGACTTCAGCATCGCCATCGCCTCGGCGCGGTTCCTGTGCTGCGAGCGGTCGTTCTGCGAGGACACGACGATGTTGGTCGGCAGGTGCGTGATGCGCACCGCGGAGTCGGTCTTGTTGACGTGCTGGCCGCCGGCGCCTGACGCGCGGTAGGTATCGATGCGCAGGTCGGCCGGATTGATCTCGATCTCGATGGTGTCGTCGACCTCCGGGTAGGCGAACACGCTCGCGAACGAGGTGTGGCGCCGCGCGTTGGAATCAAAGGGGGACTTGCGCACCAGGCGATGGATGCCGGTCTCGGTGCGCAGGTAGCCGTAGGCGTAGGGGCCGGTGATCTTGATGCACGCGCTCTTCAGGCCCGCGACCTCGCCTTGCGACTCCTCGAGCACCTCGGCCTTGAAGCCCTTGCGGTCGCAGTACTTCAGGTACATGCGCAGCAGCATCTGCGTCCAGTCCTGCGCCTCGGTGCCGCCCTGGCCCGCATTGATGTCGACGAAACAGCTGTTCGGGTCCATGGGGTCGGAGAACATGCGGCGAAATTCCATGTCCTCCACCATCTTGCGCGTGCGCCCGACGTCGGCACCGACCGCGGCAAGCGTGTCGTCATCGCCTTCCGTCTTGGCGAGATCGAACAGCTGCCGGGAATCGGCGAGGCTGCCATCGACCTTCTCGATGGAATTGACCGTGTCCTCCAGCGCGCTGCGTTCCCTTCCCAGTTCCTGCGCGCGCTTGGCGTCCTGCCAGACCGCGGGATCTTCCAGCGCGCGGGCGACTTCGCTCAGGCGCGATTTCTTCGCGTCGTAGTCAAAGATACCTCCGGAGTTCCGCCGCGCGTACGGCGAGATCCTGGAGGGAGTTGTCGATGAGGTTGACCTGGTCGGCTTCCATGGCGGTTTTCATGTCCGGCAAACCGCAAATTATACCGGTTGGGGCCCGCTCACGAGAGGGCAATTGCAATCGCCAGCCCGGCGACGGTGCAGGCCAGCCCCGCTGCGCAGCGCCTGCCAAGCGCTGCGCCGCCTGCAAATGCGGCGATTCCCGACTTGAAGGCGGCATTGGCAGCGATGGCGACCACGATCGCACGCACCGCCACCACCGCATCGACCTGGCCGATCCCCTGCATCCGCAGCGTGGAAAGCGTGATGGCATCGACGTCCGTGAGCCCGGACAGGGCGGAGGCGAGGTAAAGGCCGCGGTCGCCGGCAATGTCCGCAAGCCATGCTGCCAGCACCAATACGAAGGCGTAGAGCGCGGCAAAGCCGAGCGCAGTGCGGAATTCCGTGGGATTGCCCACCACCGGCTCAGGGACATCCTGCGAAGCTCCGAGCTTGCGCCACCAGTAGAGCGCCGGCACGGCGCCCGCGACAAGGCCGCACGCGAGCACCGGGAGCAGCGTGGCGAGCAGTGCCGGCGAGACCACGGCGGTGAGCACGGTGATCCGCGCGAGCAGCACCAGGTTGGCCAAGAGGATCACCACCACCGGCATCGGGGAGGATTCCGGATGGCTCCTGTCGTGGCGCGCCTGCACGAGCGTGGTGGCGGTGCTCGACACCAGGCCGCCCAGGAGGCCGAGCAGCACTACGCTCCTGCGGTCGCCCAGCCAGCGCATGGCGACATAGCCTGCGAGGCTGATTCCCGAGATCAGCACCACCATCAGCCAGATGTTGTAGGGATTGAGGGCGCCATAGGGGCCGTAGTCCGCGTCGGGCAGCAGCGGCAGGACGATGAAGGTGACGACGAGGAACTGCAGCACCGAGATCAGGTCGCGCCGTTCCAGCCCCCGGGCGATGCCGCTCAGCTCGGCCTTGAAGGTGAGCAGCACCGTGGCGGCGAGGCCGGACATCACCGCGAGCGTCGGGTAGCCGACCCAGACCACGGCCCCGAGGACGTAGCACACCAGGAGGGCCACCACCGTCGTCGTGCCGGGATCGGCGGGCGGCGGGCCTGCGTCGCGCAGCTGGGCATAGCCGATCGCCGCGCCGACCGTGAGCAGGCCCGCGGCGAGGATCCAGCCCGAATTGAACTCATCGGCGAGCAGCGCGGTGAGGGACCCCAGCAGCGCCGTCAGCGCGAAAGTGCGCAGCCCCGCCCTGGCGTCGGGCCGGCGCTCGCGCTCGAGCCCCATCATCAGCCCGATCGCCAGGCTCGTGGCAAGCGATACCGCGATGCGCAGGTCGTCGGTCGCAGGAAGGTCGAAGTCCATCAGTGCCAGTGCTCGAGGGTGAGCTGCAGGGTTTCCGCGCCCTGCCATTCGTTCGTGTCCAGACGGTAAACCGCTTCGATCGTCCCGGGCAAGCGTTCGTTGGCGCCGAACAGCATCGCGCTGAAGCGCCGGCCTCCCGCGCCGAGCACCAGCTTCAGGTGCTTTTCGCCGACCACACGCTGTTCCTCGACGCGAAATGCGCCGGTAAAGCGCGGCTCCGGGAAGCCCTGTCCCCATACTTCGGCGCGCAGGTCCTTCGCAAAGGCGAATTCGAGCGCCTCGGGCGCCAGCGCGCCGTCGGTCTCGATGCGCCTTTTCAGGTCATCGGCGGTGAGAAGCGAACGGCACACGCCTTCAAACGCTTTCGTGAACGCGGGCAACTGCGCGGCAGGGATGGAGACACCGGCCGCCGCAGCGTGCCCGCCGAAGCGCTCGATCACGCCGGGGGCGCGCTTGGCGACGAGATCGAGCGCGTCGCGCAGGTGCAGCCCGGCGATCGAGCGCCCCGAGCCCTTCAGCATCGTTTCGCCGTCGCGCGCGAAAGCGATCACCGGGCGCCACGTGCGGTCCTTCAGGCGCGAGGCGAGCAGCCCCACGACGCCGGGGTGCCATTCCGGACGGTGCATCACCAGCGAGAAGCCGTCGCCGGCATCGATCGTTTCCAGCAGGGCCAGCGCGGACTCCTGCATGCCGGCCTCGACCTCGCGCCGCTCGCGATTGAGGCGGTCGAGCTTCGCGGCAATGTCGCGCGCGGCGCCATCGGTTTCCGCCAGCAGGCATTCGATGCCGAGCGACATGTCGTCCATCCTCCCGGCGGCGTTCAGGCGCGGGCCGACGACGAAGCCGAAATCGTAGGCGGACGCCCGCGCGGCGCGCCGCCCGCCGATCTCGAGCAGCGCGTTCACGCCGGGATGCGCCTTGCCGGCGCGCAACCTCGAGAGACCTTGCGCGACGAGGATGCGGTTGTTGGCGTCGAGCTTCACGACGTCGGCCACGGTGCCCAGCGCGACGATGTCCAGCAGTCCGGCGAGATTGGGCTCGGCGCGCCCGGCGAAATGGCCGCGCTCTCGCAGCTCGGCGCGCAAGGCCAGCATCACGTAGAAGATCACGCCGACGCCCGCAAGGTTCTTGCTCGGAAAGCCGCAGCCCGGCTGGTTCGGGTTGACGATGCACGCCGCATCGGGAAGGGACTCGCCCGGCAGGTGATGGTCCGTCACGAGAACGCGCATGCCGAGGCGGTTGGCTTCCGCCACGCCTTCGACGCTGGCGATGCCGTTGTCCACCGTGACCAGCCAGTCGGGGCGCCTCTCGTGCGCCAGCCGCACGATCTCCGGCGTGAGGCCGTAGCCGAACTCGAAGCGGTTCGGCACGAGGTAATCGACAGTCGCGCCGAATGCGCGCAATGCCTTCACGCCGACCGCGCAGGCGGTCGCGCCATCGGCGTCGTAGTCGGCGACGATGAGCAGCCTCTCCTTTCGCCCGATGGCGTCGGCCAGGAGCCGGGCCGCGTCCCCGACATTGGCAAGCGCCCCGGGACCCAGCAATTGCGAAAGCGAATGCGAAAGCTGGCCGACCGCCGTCACGCCGCGCGCGGCGTAGAGGCGCGCGAAGCGCGGGTCGCAGCCGCCGGCGAGAAGCGCCCGTTCGGCGGCCGCATCGACTTCGCGCTGGACGATGTCAGGCATCGCGGTCGATTGCCTCGGCGCCGCGCCAGAAGCGCCAGCGTGCCGATGCGGCGGCCTGCGCGGCGATGGTGCGGCCCGGCGAAGGCAGGTGGATGGCCAGGGCCGTGAATTCGCCGAGCCCTTCCCATGCGGACCGAAACAGCGAGCGGTCGAGCGCTTCGGCAGCGGCGCGCCATTCATCGGGATCGCCGCGGTGCCACGGCCCGGAAAGCGCATCGGCGACGGCAAGGCTGTTTGCGGCGCCGGAGTGCAGGATGCCGCCGATGTCGAGCGGCGTTCTTGCGCCGAGGCCGCCCAGCGCGGCAAGCCCGCGCACCACCGGCTCGTCCGCAAAGACGGCATCGTGTGCCGTGCGCAGCGTGCCCGGCATCGCGCCTTCGCCCCAGAGCCACAGGCTGTTGATCGGCAACTGCCCGGCCTGTTCGCGCCGCAGGTTGACCTCGTGCGCGCTCAACACCATCTGCGCCTCGGTGACGAGGCTGCGCCAGTTGATGCGGCCCGACGATTGCGGCAGGCGGCCGAAGACATTGCGGCCGACCGCTTCGTCGAGCGGCGTGGTGACGGGCATTTCGCCTTCCGGGACGCGCAGGTACCAGCGGGCGGGACGCGGCGCGAGCAGTTCCAGGCCGTCCCGCGCGAAATGCGCGTTGAGCGCGCCTGCCAGTGCCGTGGCTTCGGCTTCGTCCGGCGCGAGTGTCGCCGCGCCGCGCAACACCAGGGCGTCGCGCTCCACGGCGAGGTGCACCGGATCGGCGCGCAGCCAGTGCCCGGGCCGGGGCTGGACGTCGCCCGCGAGCGTCAGCGCGGCGATCGGCAGCCTTGCGCCGTCCAGGCCGAAGCGCCCGGCCATCGCCTGCGCATAGCCCAGGGGAACCGCGGGAAGCCGGTCGCCCCTTGCGAACAGGCGCTCGAGGAACGGCAGGCGCGGCATCGCGAACGCGTCGCGGGCGTCGCGGGGCAGCAGCAGGTGGGGAACGACGAGGTCGAGGCGCATGGGGAAGGGCAGGGAATCTTAGCACCGCGGCGCGGTCCTCCTTTGGCCACGAGGCACTCTGTGGCAAACTGGCGACCGCCTTTCGACACGAAGATGCCCTTGCAGCCTTTCGAGCTTTTCGTCGGCCTGCGCTATACCCGCGCCAAGCGCCGCAACCATTTCATCTCGTTCATCTCGCTCATCTCGATGCTCGGGATCGCGCTCGGCATCACCGCGCTGATCACGGTGATGTCGGTGATGAACGGCTTCGAGCGCGAGATCCGCGGGCGCATCCTCGGCGTGGCCTCGCACGTGCAGGTCCTGGGCAACGACGGGCGGCTGGCCGGCTGGGAAAAGGTTGCCGCGCAGGCCAGGGCCAATCCCGCGGTGCTCGACGCGGCGCCCTTCGTCAACGGGCAGGGATTGCTCTCTTCCGGGCAGGTGGTGCGCGGCGCGATGATCCGCGGCATCGTGCCGGAGCTCGAGGACAAGGTCGCGGACATCGGCAAGCACCTGAGGAGCGGGCAGCTGGCGGACCTCAAGCCGGGCGAGTTCGGCATCGTCCTGGGCGCGGACCTCGCGCGGAACCTGCGCGTGCAGATGGGCGAGAAGGTCGTCCTCATCACGCCGCAAGGGCAGGTTACGCCGGCGGGCATGGTGCCGCGCCTGAAGCAGTTCACCGTGGTGGGGCTGTTCCGGGTCGACCACGCCGAATTCGATTCCGGCCTGGCGCTCATCGACATGAAGGACGCGCAGGTGCTCTACCGGCTCGACGAGGACGTGAGCGGCGTGCGCCTGAAGACGCGCAACGTGCTCGAGGCGCCGCGCACCGCGCGGGAACTGGAGAAGGTGTTCGGGACCTCGGCCTTCGTCACCGACTGGTCGCAGCAGAACGCCAACTATTTTCGCGCCGTGCAGATCGAGAAACGCATGATGTTCATCATCCTCACGCTGATCATCGCGGTGGCGGCGTTCAACCTCGTCTCGACGCTGGTGATGGTGGTGACCGACAAGCATCCCGACATCGCCATCCTGCGCACGCTCGGCGCATCCCCGCTTTCGGTCATGAAGATCTTCGTCGTGCAGGGAACGGTCATCGGCGTCACCGGCACGCTGCTCGGCGTGATCGGCGGCGTGCTGCTCGCGCTCAACATCGACGTCGTCGTCCCGTTGATCGAGCGGCTGGGCAATTTCCAGGTGCTCTCGCGCGACGTGTACTACATCAGCGAGCTGCCCTCGCACCTGAAGTGGGGCGACGTGGGGACGGTGGCGGCGATGTCGCTGGCGCTCGCTTTCCTCGCGACGCTCTATCCCAGCTGGCGGGCCTCCCGCGTGAATCCCGCCGAGGCGCTGCGCTATGAGTGACGCCGTCCTGTCGTGCAGCGGGCTGTCCAAGACCTTCGGCATGGGCGACATCGCCGTGCCGGTGCTCTCCGGGATCGACTTCACGGTCGCGCGCGGCGAGTCGGTGGCCATCGTCGGCGCCTCGGGCTCGGGAAAGAGCACGCTCCTGCATCTCCTGGGCGGCCTCGACCGGCCTTCCGCGGGATCGGTCCGGCTGCTCGGCAGGGACCTCGTGTCGCTGGGCGCGGCGGAGCAGGGCCGGTTGCGCAACGCTTCGCTGGGCTTCATCTACCAGTTCCATCACCTGCTGCCCGAGTTCACCGCGCTGGAGAACGTGGCGATGCCGCTCGTGATCCGCGGCCTGCCCGACCGCGAGTCCCGGGGGCAGGCCGAAGCGATGCTCGCCGACGTCGGGCTGGGGCATCGCCTCCAGCATCGCCCTGGCGAGCTTTCCGGCGGCGAGCGCCAGCGTGTCGCGGTGGCGAGGGCGCTGGTGACGAAGCCCGCCTGCGTGCTCGCCGACGAGCCGACCGGCAACCTCGACCGCGGCAACGCGGACCGCATCTTCGCCCTGATCGCCGAATTGAACGCGAAGCTCGGGTCGGCGCTGGTGATGGTGACGCACGACCGCGAGCTTGCTTCGCGCATGCAGCGCACCCTTGTGCTGGGCGACGGGCGGCTTGCCTGAGTGACGCAGTTCGCTGTTTTTGCCGCGTGCGGCTGCTAGAATTCGCGCAGGAATGTCCGTCCCCAACGGACTGGCGATAACCGCGAACCGATGAAGGACTTCTACCAGGTCTTGGGCGTGTCCCGCGATGCCAGCGCGCAGGTGGTGCGCATCGCCTTCGACGGCCGCATGAAGGTGCTGGAGGATCCGGAGAACCGCCTGTCGGCCTCGGAGCGCCGCGCCGAAGAGCGGTTGCTGCGCGATGCGCTCGCGACGCTGACGATCCCGGCCAAGAAGGAACCCTACGACGCCAAGCTTGCGGCCGCCGAGGACGCGCTCGAAGGCGCTTCGGGAAGCCACAGCGGCTGGGTTTTTGCGATCCTGATCGGCGCCCTGGTGGCCATCGCCCTCGGTGGCTATGCCTACGAGAATGCCCGCCGCAAGGAAGTGGTGCGGCTGGAAACCGAGCGCCTTGCCGTCGAGAAGGAGCGCATCGCGAAGCAGGCGGAGATCGAGCGTGCCCGCATCGAAGACAGCCGCGAGCGCAGCGAGCGCCAGCAGGCGCTGTCCCGCGAGCGCTACGAGCAGACGCGGTTGCAGCGCGACAATTCCGACTACGAAAGCTGGCGGCGCAACGAGGAATACCGGCTGCAGCAGGCCGCGGCCCAGCAGAAAGCGGCGGAATCGCGGGCGAAGTACGACCGGCAGCGCGAGGACGATTCCCGCCGCAGGCAGGAAGAGGAGCAGCGCCGCGCCGCCACGCTTCAATTGGAGAGGCAGAAGGAGGTGCTGCTCAAGGCGGAGCTCGAGGAAGAGCGCATCCGCAAGGCGCGCTACGAGCGGGTCCTCGCCGAAGAGCGTGAACGCGAACGCATCCGCGCGCTGGAGAAGGCCGCCGAGGAGAAGGCGCGCAATCGTTAACGAGGCTCAGGAGCAAAAGCCGGATTGCCTGAGGGCAGGCGGATTGATTTCGCGATCCGTTCAACCGCGCCGGGCGAGGCGGGTGGAAATCGGAGGGGATGCCTTGTGTTGGCGCCCCTTCGATTTCCGGGCCCCCGCCCGTCCCGGCACGCTTGCGGTTGCCGGATCGCGAAATCAATCCGCCTGCGCTTGACGAAAGCTTCGCAGTTGCGCCCGCTTCGCTAGTACTCCACCGGCTCCGGGTCCAGCGACCGCCACAGGTACCAGGTCGCGACGGTGCGCCACGGCGCCCACTTCTCCCCGACTTGCGCCATCTCGTCCTTCGTGATCGGCTCGCCCTTGAAGTAGAGCCTCTCGATCGCGCGCTGCAATCCCAGGTCGCCCACCGGCAGCACGTCCGGGCGCATCAGGTAGAAGATCAGGAACATCTCCGCGCTCCAGCGGCCGATGCCCTTCACTTCGGTCAGTTCCTCGATGACGGCCTCGTCCTCCATGCGCGCCCAGCGGCGCGGGCGTATCGCGCCGCCGCCGAAGTGTGCGGCGAGGTCGTGCAGGTAGGCGGCCTTCATGCGCGACAGCCCCGCGTCGCGCATCGCTTGTTCCTGCAACGCGAGCACGGAAGAGGGCGTGACCGCCTTCCCCGCGGCCAGCGCGAAGCGATCCCATACCGCTTGCGCCGCGCGCACCGAGATCTGCTGCCCGACGATGGAGCGCGCGAGCGTCTGGAACGGGTCGCCGCGGGTGCGCAGCGCGGCATCGGGATAGGCGGAGATGATCCTGCGCAGCCGCGCGTCGCGCTTGCCGAGCGCGGCCTTGGCCTCGTGCCAGTAGTCCGGCGTCATGGGTCTTACCTGGCGCCCGCCGCCGAAGGGCCGCGGCACTCCACCGGCAGCCACTCCGCGGGAACGTCGGTCTGGTTTTCGCCGCGCACCTCCATGCCGTTAGGCACCGGCGCCGTGTGGCACAGCCAGGCGATCGGCACCAGGGGCGTATCGGCCACCACGGCAGGGCGCAGGGTCAGCTTCTTGCCGTGCAGCGCCGTGCCGGCATTGTTGCCGAATGTGAGCGTCACGGCGCCGTCCTTGACGTCGACCCGGCTGACGGTATTGCCGATGATCTTCTCGGGCACCGGAACGCTTGCCTCGGCATTGTTGGCCGGCATCTTTGCCGCCAGCGCCCACACGACTTGCACCCCCGACTCGGGCAGCTTCGCCAGCGCGAGGCTTTCTTGCACCTGCTTGCGCAACGCCATGCCCTGCAGCGCGGGAATGGCCATGGCGAGGAGCACGCCCGCGATGGCGAGCGCGAACAACATTTCGACGATGGAAAAGCCGCCTTCGCTTGCCGCAGCATGGATTCGCATGTGCCGATGATACCGTTCGCGGCGCGCAAAGCGCGCGGCATGTCGGCGCAGGCGCGGGTTCGCGCGTTGCTGGGAGGGACGGGGGGCCAGGCGATGCGCAGCTTCTGCACCGGTTTCGTGGCGGGGGCGGCGTGGCTGCAGTGGCAGGGCGCGCTGCCCGATTGGCAAGGCTGGCCGTTCGCGGTTGCGGCACTTGCGGTCCTGCCCGCCGTCCGCCAAAGCCGCCCGATGGTGGTGATGGCGTTGCTTCTGGCCGGGGCGCTCCTCGGCGAGGACTGGGCAGCAGCGCGCGCGCGCGATCGACTTGCAGAGAACCTGCCGGTCGCCTGGGAGGGCCGCGACATCGAACTCGTCGGCGCGGTAGCCAGCTTGCCGACGGTAAACGAGCGCGGCGTGCGCTTCCTGCTCGACGTGGAATCGGTGGCCACCGAGGGGGCAATCGTGCCCGCGACGATTTCGCTGTCGTGGTATCCGGAACGCACCGCCAATGCCGCGGCGATTCCGCCGCCGCCACTCGCGGCCGGCGATCGGTGGCGAATGACGGTGCGGTTGAAACGTCCCCACGGACTCGCCAATCCCCACACCTTCGACTTCGAGGCGTGGGCGCTGCAGCGCGGCATTCGCGCCACGGGGTATGTACGCGCGAAACCGCCTGCGGAAAGGCTCGCTTTGCCTGCGGGGGATTTCCTTTACGCGGTGCATCGCCTGCGCGGCCGGATCCGCGATCGAATGAATGGAGGCGTTGCCCGAGGCCGAGATGCGCGGCGTACTGGTGGCTCTCGTTGTCGGCGACCAGGAGGCGATTTCGCAGGAGCAGTGGCGGGTGTTCTGGCGCACCGGCACCGGGCACCTCGTGAGCATCTCGGGCCTTCACGTGACCATGCTTGCGAGCCTGGCGTTCCTCATGGCCGCCTTTGCCTGGGTGCGCGTCCCCGGGCTTGCGCTGCGCGTTCCCGCGCGCAAGGCGGCCTCGGTCGCGGGGCTTGCCGTTGCGCTCGCCTACACGCTGCTCGCCGGCTATTCGGTGCCGACGCAGCGCACGCTGCTGATGCTGGCGGCCGTGACCGCCGCAGTGCTCGCCGATCGCCACACCAGCGCCACGCGCGTGCTCGCGTTTGCCGCGCTGGTGGTCACCGTCATCGATCCGTGGGCCGCGCTCACGCCCGGATTCTGGCTCTCCTTCGGTGCCGTGGCGGCCATCCTTTACGCGGTGAGCCTGCGCGCTGGCAAGCCTGCCGCGCTGCATGCCGCGCTGGTAACGCAGGCCGCGGTGACGCTGGTGATGCTGCCGATGCTGGTCGCGCTCTTCGGCGAGGTTTCATTGGTCTCGCCGGTTGCCAATGCCTTCGCGATCCCGCTGGTGAGCTGGGGCGTCGTTCCGCTGGCGATTGCCGGCGGGCTGCTCGACTCTGCAGTGTTGCTTGAACTTTCGCATCGGGTGATGGCGCTGGGCATGACGGCGCTGGAGTGGATCGCTTCATGGCCGGGCGCGGTCTGGGGCAGCCATGCGCCGCAAGCGTGGGCGGTTGCCGCGGCCTTGGCCGGCACGCTCTGGATGATGGCGCCGCGCGGCGTGCCGATGCGCGCCTGCGCGCTCCTGTGGCTGCTGCCCCTCGTGCTGGTGCGCCCGGCCGGCCCGGCGGAGGGGGAGGCGTGGCTGGACGTGCTCGATGTCGGCCACGGACTCGCGATGGTGGTGCGTACCGCCAACCATGCAGTCGCGTACGACGCCGGCCCGAGCTGGAGCGACGAGTCCGACAGCGGCAATCGCATCGTCACGCCGTTCCTGCGCGGCGAAGGCGTGGCGCGGCTCGATGGCGTCATCGTCACGCACGCCGACGACGACCATGCCGGGGGGGCGGCGTCCCTGCTCGCGGCGCGCGATGCGCAGTGGTTGCTGTCGTCGCTGCCGCCGGGTCATGAACTGCACGAATCCACGGGCCTCTCGCGGCTGTGCAGCGCCGGCCAGCATTGGCAGTGGGACGGCGTTCGCTTCGAGATCCTGCATCCCACGCTGGAAAGCTACGACCGGCGCAACGTGCGCGGCAACGACCTCAGTTGCGTGCTCAAGGTGAGCACGGCTTCCGGGTCGGCGCTGCTCACCGGCGACATCGAGCGGCGCGCTGAAGCGGAAATGGTGGCGCGCGACGCAAGCGGCTTGCGCGCGGACGTGTTGCTCATCCCGCACCACGGCTCGAAAACCTCGTCGACGCAGCCGTTCATTGATGCAGTGGCCCCGCAACTCGGCCTTCTCGCGGTGGGCTATCGCGACCGTTTCCGCCATCCCAATGCCGACGTGGTCGCGCGCTACGAGGAAATAGGGATCCGGCTGGGGCGCACCGACGAAAGCGGCGCGATCCGCGTGCGGCTTCCCGCCGGCGACGGCGCGATCCTTGTCGAGGGCTACCGCGAAAGCAGCCTGCGCTACTGGCGCGACCGGCCGGGTAAATCGTTACGCTAGGCGTTACATGCCGCCTGCATGATAATGGCGGGCAGCCCGGCTCCTGCATCCGATCCCGGCTGCCTCCCGTAACTGCGGGGAGCCTGTTTCACCGGGCCGTGCGACCAACAAGGGGAACCGAACATGGGTCTGCGACTGAAATTCAACCTGGTGCTGCTGCTGGTCTTCGGCGCAGGCATGGGCGTATCGGCCTACGTGTCGCACCGCCTGCTCGACGAGAATGCCAAGCAGGAGACGCTGCGCGCCGCCGGCCTGATGATGGAAGCCGCACTCTCGGTGCGGGGCTACACGGTGAAGCAGGTGAAGCCGCTCCTCGAGCCGCAGCTGGTGGAGACCTTCCTGCCGCAGACGGTGCCCGCCTACGCAGCAACCGAGATCTTCAACGCGCTGCACACCAAGTACCCGGACTTCACCTACAAGGAAGCCACCTTGAATCCCACCAACCCGCGCGACCGCGCGGTCGAGTGGGAGAGCGACATCGTGCAGAAATTCCGCGGCGACGAAAGCTCCAGGGAACTGACCGGCGAGCGCGAGACCGCGACCGGCCGGATGCTCTACATCGCTCGCCCGATCCAGATCAAGGACCCGGCCTGCCTCGCCTGCCACACGTCGGCCGCCACCACCCCCGCCACGGTGGTGAAGATCTACGGCGAGAACAACGGTTACGGCTGGAAGCTCAACGAGATCATCGGCGCGCAGGTGGTCTCCGTGCCGATGTCGGTGCCGCTTGCCAACGCCAAGCGCACCTTCAACACCTTCATGCTCTCCCTCGGGGGCATCTTCCTCGCCACGTTCGTGGTGCTGAACATCATGCTGTCGCTGCTCATCATCCGGCCGATCTCGCGGATGTCGGCGGCGGCGGACCGCGTCTCCACCGGCGACTTCGACGTGGACGAGTTCCCCGCGCGCGGCGGCGACGAGATCGGCGTGCTGGCGAACTCCTTCAACCGCATGCGCCGCAGCCTGCAAAAGGCGATCAAGCTGATCGAGGGCTGAGGGCCGAGCGCGCGCCATGGCCATCCCGGAACGCATCGGCAAGTACGAGATCCGCCGCGAGCTCGGCAAAGGCGCGATGGGCACCGTGTACGAGGGCTTCGATCCGGTGATCGAGCGCCCCGTCGCGATCAAGACCATCCTCGCCGAGTACCTGGCGGACGCCGATTCGGAGGCCGCGGTCGCGCGCTTCAAGCGCGAGGCCCAGGCCGGCGGGCGGCTGCAGCATCCCGGCATCGTCGGCGTGTACGAGTACGGCGAGGACGAGAAGATGGCGTTCATCGTCATGGAGTACGTGCAGGGGCAGGAGCTGCGCAAGCTCATGCGCGAGCGCGGCCGCTTCGACCTGATCGACGTCTTCGAGGTGATGAAGCAGCTGCTTGCGGCGCTCGACTATTCGCACAAGCACGGCGTCGTGCACCGCGACATCAAGCCGGCCAACCTCATGGTGCTGGCGGGAATGAAGATCAAGGTGATGGACTTCGGCATCGCCAAGATCCAGAGCTCGTCGCTCACCCAGGTGGGCACGGTGGTGGGCACACCCACGCACATGGCGCCCGAGCAGCTGATGGGCCTGCCCGCCGACGGCCGCGCCGACCTGTGGGCGGCCGGCGTGATCCTCTACGAGATGCTCACCGGGCGGGGGCCCTTCCTCGCCGAGACGCCTGCCGCCGTGATGCACAACGTGATGCAGGCGGAGCCGGCGCTGCCTTCGTCGATCGTCGCTTCCGTGCCGCCCGTGTTCGACGCGGTGGTTGCGCGCGCGCTGGCGAAGAAGCCCGACAACCGCTTCCAGAGCGCGCGCGACTTCGCCATCGCGCTGGTCGCGGCGTTCAAGGGCAAGTCGGTGGCCGAGGTGGTGAAGCCCGCCAGCCCGAACATCGAGCGCACGCTTTCTCCCGAGCAGGCGGTGCGCTACGACAAGACCGGGACCATCGGCACGAGGACCATGCTCGGGTCGATGCAGCTCGCGCTGCCGCCGGAGACGCTGGCGGAGATCGAGACCTCGCTGACGAAAGTGATCGGCCCGCTCGCCAGGCACCTTGTGCGCAAGGGCGCTACGCAGGCCAAGAGCGTCGAGGAATTCTATGCGGTGCTTGCCGAGAACATTCCCGAGGGCATCGAGCGAAGCGACTTCCTGAAGCGCATCGGGCGGCTGGACAAGGGCTCGTCCGCTTCGATACCGCCACAGCCGACGGGCCGCCCGCAAGGACCTCGGCGCAGGCGGCGGTGGTCTTCGATCCCGCGATGCTCGCGGCCGCGGAAAAACGCCTTGCGCAGCATGTCGGGCCGCTGGCCAGGGTGCTGATCAAGCGCGCGGCCAACGATTCAGGCAACGTGAAGGAGCTCTACCGCAAGCTCGCCGAGCACATCGACTCGGAGACGGAGCGCAAGGCGTTCCTCGACAGTTTGCGCTGATTTTTGCGCAGGATCATCCCCGCCGCGGCCGATCCGCGCTAGCCTGAGGCCTCGAAAGGAGAAGTCCATGTTCGAGTCCGCCGAGCTCGGCCACAAGCATCGACAAGGAGCGACTACAAGCGCGAGGAGCCGAAGCTGCGCGAGGCGCTGCTCGACGCGCAGTACGACCTGCTGGCAAGCGGCCAAGTTCCCGGTGATCATCCTCATCGGCGGCGTCGACGGCGCCGGCAAGGGCGAGACGGTCAACCTGCTCAACGAGTGGATGGACCCGCGCCACATCCAGACCCACGCGTTCGGCGAGCCGACCGACGAGGAGCGCGAGCGCCCGCCGCATGTGGCGCTTCTGGCGGGCGCTGCCGCCCAAGGGCAAGATCGGCATCTTCTTCGGCTCCTGGTACACCGACCCGATCGTCGAGCGCGTGCATCGGGCGACGCTCAAGCGCGCCGAGCTCGAGCAGCAGCATCGAGCAGATCCGCCGCTTCGAGCGGATGCTCGCGACGAGGGCGCGCTGCTCCTGAAGTTCTGGTTCCACCTGTCGAAGACGCGCAGAAGAAGCGCCTCAAGGAGCTCGAGCGCGCGACAAGCAGACCGCCTGGCGCGTGACCGAGCCCGACTGGGAGCACTTCAAGCTCTACGACCGCTTCCGCGAGGTCTGCGAGCGACGCGCTGCGCGAGACCAGCACCGGCGAGGCGCCGTGGATCGTCGTCGAGGGCACGGACCCGCACTACCGGACGCTCACCGTCGGGCAAGCTGCTGCTCGACGCGCTGCGCCAGCGGCTCGACGAGCCAGCGCCCAAGCGATCGCGCCGTCAGGCGCCCGCGCCGCCAGCCGCGCCGATCGACCGACGCGAACGTGCTCAACACGCCTCGACTACTCGACGCAGAAGCTCCCGACGAAGGCGCTACGAGAACGAGCATGCGAGAAGCTGCAGGGGCGCCTGAACCTGCTCACGCGCTCGCGAAGATGCTGCAAGAGCATCTCGGTGATCGTGGTGTTCGAGGGCACGGACGCCGCCGGCAAGGGCGGCGCCATCCGGCGCGTCACGCAGCGCGCTCGACGCGCGCCAGTACCACGTCATCCCGGTCGCCGCGCCGACCGAGGAGGAGCGCGCGCAGCCCTACCTGTGGCGCTTCTGGCGGCACATGCCGCGGCACGGGCAGCGTCGCGATCTTCGACCGCTCCTGGTACGGCCGCGTGCTGGTCGAGCGCGTCGAGGGCTTCTGCTCGCGAGGCCGACTGGATGCGCGCCTACGCCGAGATCAACGACTTCGAGGAGCAGCTCGCCGACGCCGGCGCGATCGTGGTCAAGTTCTGGCTGCCATCACCAAGGAGGAGCAGCTGCGGCGCTTCAAGGAGCGCGAGGAGACGCCGCTTCAAGCACTTCAAGATCACCGACGAGGACTGGCGCAACCGCAAGAAGTGGGACGCCTACGAGCGCGCGGTCTGCGACATGATCGACCGCACCAGCACCGAGCTCGCGCCGTGGACGCTGGTCGAGGCCAACGACAAGCTACTACGCCCGCGATCAAGGTGCTGAGCACGCTCTGCGAGCGCATCGAGGAGAGGCTTTGAGCGCAGCCGCAAACACCTCGCGGGGAAGGGCGCCGGCGTGAGCTTTGCCGCGTTCCGCATGGAAGTGGGCTACGCGGCGCTGGCCGGGCTGCTGCTCGGCCTCCTGCTGCTCGCGCTCCTGCCGCCCGACCGCCGCGCGGTGCGGCGCGCGCTCGTTTTCCTCGCGCTGTGCGCGCTGGCCGAGAGCGTGGCGAGCGCCTTCACCGGCATGGGCGCGCAATCGGTGGCGCACCTCGTGGCCGACCTTGCCGTGATCGGCATCGGCGTCGTGCTGGTGCGGCTTTCGTTCCTGTCTTCTTCCGCGTCATCCTCAAGGCGCTCAAGATGGAGACCGCGCGCATCGTCGAGGACGTGGCGTTCGCGCTTGCGATCGTCGCCTGGGGCCTGGTCTGGCTGCGCCTCGCGGGCGTGGACCTCTCCAGCCTGATCGCGACGTCGGCAGTGATCACCGGCGTGATCGCGTTCTCCATGCAGGAGACTCTCGGCAACATCCTCGGCGGGCTGGTGCTGCAGTTCGACCGCTCGATCCGGCTCGGCGACTGGATCCGATTCGACGACGTGAGCGGCCGCGTGGTGGAGATCCGCTGGCGCTACACGGCAGTGGAAACACGCAACCGCGAGACGGTGTTCCTGCCCAACGGTGCGCTCACCAAGCAGAAGTTCGCGGTGCTGGGCTCGCGCAACGACCCGGCGCGCCTGGTGCGGCGCTGGGTATTCCTCAATGTCGGGAATTCCGCCACGCCCGCGCGTGTCTGCGCGACGCTCGAGCGCGCCATCCGCGAGGCCGAGATCGCCTGCGTGGCCAAGGAGCCCGCGCCGACCTGCGTGCTCATGGATTTCGTCGATCGCGGCGGGCGCTACGCGATCCGCTACTGGCTCACCGACCCCGCCGTCGACGACCCGACCGATTCGCTGGTGCGCGAGCATGCGCTTGCGGCGCTGACGCGCGCCGGGATGCAGCTGGCCGCGCCCTATGCCGAGCACCTGGTCACGAAGGAGAACGAATCGCTGCGGACCTCGCGCCATGCGGAGGAGATCCGCCGCCGGCTGGACGCGCTCGCCAAGGTCGAGATCTTCGCCGGGCTCACGCCCGAGGAGCTGCGCATCGTCGCCGACCACCTCGATTACGCGCCCTTCCTGCAGGGTGACACCATCACGCGGCAAGGCGCGGTCGCCCACTGGCTCTACCTCATCGTCAGCGGCGAGGCCGATGTCTGGATCGAGGTGCCGGGATCGGACCGCGTGCACCTGAGCACCCTGGCGGCCGGAAGCGTGTTCGGCGAAATGGGCATGATGACGGGCGAGGCGCGGCGGGCGACCGTCACGGCGCGCGGCGACGTCGAGTGCTACCGGCTCGACAAGGTCGGCTTCCAGGGCGTCCTGCAGTCGCGGCCCGACATCGCCAACCAGATCTCAGGCGTGCTGGTCGAGCGCAATGCCGGGCTCGAGTCCCTGCGCGAGAAGACACGCGCCGGCGCGCGCGCGCCGGCCGCGCATGGCGACATCCTGCTGCGAATCCGGGAATTCTTCGGGCTCGGAAGCACCTGAGGCACGCGTTCATGCCCCGGCGAGGTTGGGCACCGCGATGAAACGGTCTCCCAGTCGCTTGATGCAGATGGCCTGGTCGAACACTGCCATGATCGCCGCGTGCACCGTCGTGTCGTCATGCGCGCCTTCGGCGAACACCGGCCCGCGCGCATCACCACGATGCGGTCGGCCTGGAGCGCCAGGGGCAGGTCGTGCAGCACGCTGGCCACGGTGTGATCGCGCGACAGCCGCTGCAGCAATCGCACCAGCGCCACCTGATGCGGCGGGTCGAGGTGCGTGGTCGGTTCATCGAGCAACAGCACCGGCGCCTCCACCGCAAGCGCGCGCGCCAGCAATGCGCGCTGCCGCTCGCCGCCGGAAAGCTCCGGCAACCTGCGGTGCTGCCAGTCGCCGCATTCGCACGCTGCAATCGCGCGGTCGACTGCGGCCTCGTCCTCCGTGCCGGGCACCGCGAACAGGCCCAGGTGCGGCAGGCGCCCCAGCCGCACGACGTCGCGCACCGTGAGGTCGCCGCTGGCTTCGCCTTTCTGGTCCAGCCCGAGACCCGCTGGCCGCGCTCGCGCGCCGGCCATTGCCCGACCGCCCGTTCGCCCAGCATCACCGTCCCGGCTGCAGGGGCAAGCAATCCCGCCATGGTGCGAAGCAGGGTGGACTTGCCGGCGCCGTTCGGGCCGACGACCGCGGTCCAGCCGGGCAAAAGCGATAGCGAAACGCCGCGCAGCACCGGCGCGCCGCCGAGTGCGACGTGCAGGTTCTCCGTGCGCAGCGTCGTCATCGCCAGCTCCGGCGATGCAGGAGCCACAGGAGATAGCTTCCGCCCAGCACCGCGGTGACCACGCCCACCGGCAACTCCTGCGGCGCGACCAGCGTGCGTGCCATGACGTCGGCGGCGAGCAGGAGCACGCCCCCCGCGGCAGCGCTCGCCACCAGCGTGAAGCCGTGCGGCGCGGGAGCGAAGCGGCGCACGAGGTGCGGTGACACCAGGCCGACAAACGCCACCAGTCCCGCCTGCGACACTGCCAGGCCGGTGGCCATCGCCATCACCAGCACCAGCAGGCGGCGCCATTTCGCGAGCGCGATGCCGAGGCTCATCGCGGTTTCCTCGCCGAGCGTGAGGGCGTCGAGCGTGCGCGAGAGCCGCCAGGCAGGCGGCAGCGTCAGCGCCAGCCCGATGGCGAGGATCAGCGTGCTCTCCCACCCGAGGAAGCCGGTGGTGCCGAGCATGAACACCTGCTTGCCGCGCAGCGCCTCGGGCGCCGCGGCGGTGAGGAGGTCGGCGACGGCGGTCATCACCACGCCGACGACGACGCCGGAGAGCAGCAAGCGCGTCGTTTGCTGCGCGCCGCGCGCGAGCATGAGCGTCAGCATCACGCCCACCAGCGCGCCGATGAACGCCGCACCCACGAGGCCGAAGCGCGCGATCCCGTCGGCGGTGGCGAGGCTGATGGCGTGACCGGCGAGAGCGCTTGCGGCAAGCACCATCACCACGCCGAGCGAAGCGCCTGCCGCCGAGCCGAGCAGGTAGGGATCGGCGAGCGGATTGCGAAAGAGTCCCTGCGCGATGGCGCCGGCAAGCCCGAGCAGGGCGCCGGTGAGCCAGGCACCAAGCGTACGCGGCGCGCGGATCTGCCCGACGATCATGTTCGCGTCGGCACCGAAGAGCGCTGCGGGTGACCAGCCTTCGCTTCCCGCAAGCAGTCCGGCAATGACCAGCAATGTGCTTGCGGCGGCGAGGCCGAGCGCGAGGTGGCGGCGATCCGTGCTTGCGCCGGCGATGGCCGTCACGGCCTGCCCAGTCCGGCGAGGCATTCGGAAATATTCAGCGCGGCCTCGCCCATGCGCGGACCGGGCCGCACCAGCACTTCATAGCGATCGGGCGCGAAGGCGCAAGTGCGCTGTCCTTCAGCGCCTTGAGGCTCGCCCATCCGGGACGGCGCGGCATGTTGTCGATCTCCGCGCGACCGCCATGACGATGTCGGGATTCGCCCGCACCACGAATTCGGGGTTCAGGTTGGGGAATGGGCCCAGCTCCGCGGGAACGATGTTGCCCATGGCAAGGCGCGTGAGGGTTTCGCCAATGAAGGATGTGGCTCCCGCGGCGTACGGCGCGCCAACTTCGAAGTAGACGCGCTGTCCGCGAACGCCGGCGGGCACGCGCGCGGCGGCATCGGCAAGTTGGTTCTCGATTCGCGTCCACGCGAGCGGGCCGGCCTCGCGCTTGCCGGTCAACTCCGCAAGCAGGAGGAGCGAGCGGCGGACATCGGCGTGGCTCTCGGACTTGAGCACCATCACGCGAAAGCCGAGCGATTGCAGCCGCTCGATCACGCGTGCGCCGGGTGTGGCAGCACAAGGTCCGGCTTCAATTGCACGATGCGCTCGAGTTGTGCGTCGTCGAGTCCGCCGAGCTTGGGGAGCCTGCGGACGGCATCCGGCCAGTTTGAAAAGTCGTCGGTACCGACCAGGCTCGCACAGGCGCCGAGCGCGCACAGGCTTTCGGTGACCGATGGCAGGAGGCTCACGATGCGCTTCGGTGGCGCGTTCCAAACCAGCACCTCTCCACGGTCATCGCGAACGGTGATCTCCGCCTGTGCCCTGCCGTTCAGGCAAGCGCAAACCAGCAGGACCAGCCCGAAGGCACGCGGTACCGGCAAAGCCATCGTCGTCAAGGAAGTCCTGCAGGAACGATCGTGCCTTCCCGCTTCCCCGCAGGACTGGCACTCCACGGCGCGCAGCTCTCGCGGCACGCCCCCTGGTTGGCCGGTATCCGGGCTTGCGGAAATCGCGTTCGATGCGCGCGTCTTCCGCTTACCGTTGCGGGGGCAGCGCAGGTTGGGCGCGGCCGCGAACCCGGGCCTTGCCTTCCTGCTTCCCGTTTACCCCGTGCCGCCACGGGGGACGGCACAGGCACCAAACATCACGAGATTATCATGGCGAGGGCGCGCACCTCTCCGCGCAATCCCGGCCTTGCGCTAGTCCAGCGTGTAGACCGGAGCGCGACGCAGGTCCAGCGTGCAGGGGAATGCGGGGTTCGCGCCTCTCGCCGCACGTCCATCGGGCCCGGCGTGTGGCCGTGATCCCAGAAGCGCGCAACGCGGCGCGCTTCGGCTTCATTGGCGTTGACCGGGAAGGTGTCGTAGTTGCGCCCGCCCGGATGCGACACATGGTAGGTGCAGCCGCCGATGCGAGCGGCCGCTCCAGGTGTCGACGAGGTCGAACACCAGCGGCGCATGCACGCCGATGGTCGGATGCAGCGCCGAGGGCGGGCTTCCATGCGCGGTAGCGCACGCCGGCGACGAATTCGCCCGGCGTGCCGGTCGGCGTCAGCGGCAGCGCGCGGCCGTTGCAGGCGACGACGTGGCGCGATTCGGTCGAGGCCGCGTCACCTTCACCTGCAGGCGCTCGACCGATGAATCGACGTAGCGCGCGGTCGCTGCCTGGATGACTTCCTCGCCCAGCACATGCCAGGGCTCGATCGCCTGGCGCAGTTCGATCTCGATGCCGTCGTAGACGACCGTGCCGTAGCGCGGGAAGCGGAATTCGATGAAGGGCGCGAACCAGTCGACGTCGAAGGCGTAGCCGGCGCGTCGAGGTCGCGCGACCACGTCGCGCATGTCCGCGGCGACGAAGTGCGGCAGCATGAAGCGGTCGTGCAGTCGCGTGCCCCAGCGGACCAGCCGGCCGCTGTAGGGCTGTCTTCCAGAAGCGCGCCACCAGCGCGCGCAGCAGCAGCATCTGCGCCAGGCTCATCTGCGCGTGCGGCGGCATTTCGAAGGCGCGGAATTCGAGCAGGCCCAGGCGCCCGGTGCGGCGCCGTCGGGCGAGTAGAGCTTGTCGATGCAGAACTCGGCGCGGTGCGTGTTGCCGGTCAGGTCGACCAGCAGATTGCGCAGCAGGCGGTCGACCAGCCAGGGCGTTAGCGCTTTCCTTGCCGGCCTGCGGCATTCGCGGCCATCTGCTGGAAGGCGATTTCGAGTTCGTAGAGGTTGTCGTCGCGCGCCTCGTCGACGCGCGGCGCCTGGCTGGTCGGGCCGATGAACGTGCCCGAGAACAGGTAGGACAGCGCCGGGTGGTTCTGCCAGTAGGTGATCAGGCTGCGCAGCAGGTCGGGCCGGCGCAGCAGCGGGCTGTCGGCCGGCGTCGGCGCCGCCGAGCGTGACGTGGTTGCCGCCGCCGGTGCCGGTGTGGCGGCCGTCGAGCATGAACTTCTCGGTGCCCAGCCGCGCCAGCGCGCGCTTCTTCGTAGAGCGCGGTGGTGTTGGTCGCCGAGTTCGTCCCAGTTCGCGGCCGGGTGGATGTTGACTTCGATCACGCCGGGGTCGGGCGTGACGTTGAGCACGCTTCAGGCGCGGGTCGGCCGGCGGCCATAGCCTTCGATGCGCACGCGGCAGTTGCAGCGCGCCGCGGCGGCGCTCGATCGCGGCCGACGAGGTCGAGGTAGTCCTCGAGCGTTGCAACCGGCGGCAGGAACACATGCAGCGTGCCGTCGCGCGCTTCGACGCACAGCGCGGTGCGGATCACGTCCTTCGGCGCCGGTCGGCCGCGCGCCGCGCGGATGCGGCGGCGCTCGCTGAGCGGGCGGGCTTGCGATCGGCCGAGCGCGTCGCGCCGTCGAACGGGTCGCGCGGCGATCACGGGCTCTTCATCCTTCGGCAGCACGCTCGGGCAACGACGCGAGCGGCAGGCGATAGCCCATCGGCGAATCGCCCGGCGACAGGAACAGGTGCTCGCGGCGCAGGGGCCACGGCGAGCTCTGCCAGTTCGTCGCGGCCGAGGCCTTCGCCCGAGCCGCGGCCTCAGCGGCAGCACATAGCCCACCGGCTTGCCGAGGCCGCCGGCGAGCTTGCGCGCGCAGCCGTCGCGCGCTCGCCGGCTCTTGAGTTCTGCCGCGAGCGGATCGACATTGACGCGGCAGGTCGGCCTCGTCGCGCAGGATCCTAGCGGATCTTCGTAGGCCGGGCTGACGAAGTCGGCCGCAAGCCCGAGCTGCGCGGCAAGTGCCGTCGGCGAAGCGGCGCGCCGTCTCGGCGTTGCGCTTTGCCCGTTGTCCGGCCGCGGCGATCAGCGCGCGGATTGCGCCACAGCGGTTTGCCGTCGGTGCGCCAGAAGATGCCCAGCGCCCAGCGCGGCAGCGGTTCGCCCGGATACCATTTGCCCTGGCCGTAGTGCAGCAGCGCCGCCGCGGCGCAAAGCGTTCCTGCAGCCGCGCAAGCAAGTTGTTCGGCGAGCGCGCATTTCTTGTCGCGACAGCGCGGTGGTAGTTCCATCGGCGCCGTCCATGTCGTCGATCGAGACGAAAGTCGGCTCGCCGCCCTGGGTCAGGCGCACGTCGCCGGCGGCGAGTTCGGCGTCGACCTGCGCGGCCGAGCGCGTGCGATCGCCTGCCATTGCGGCGTCGGTATACGGCTTGGTGACGCGCGGGTCTTCATGGATGCGCGTGACGGTCATGGCGAAATCGAACTGCGTTTCGCAGGGGTCGATGACCGCCGCTGACCGGCGCGGCGCTGCGCGGCGACGGCGTGCAGGCGAGCGGAATGTGGCCTTCGCCGGCGAGCAGGCCGGAGGTCGGGTCGAGGCCCACCCAGCCGGCGCCCGGAATATAGGCTTCGGCCCAGGCGTGCAGATCGGTGAAGTCGCGCTCGGTGCCCGGCGGGCCGTCGAGCGGTTTCTGGTCGGCCTTCAGCTGGATCAGGTAGCCCGAGACGAAGCGCGCGGCGAGGCCGCAAGTGGCGCAGGATCTGCACCAGCAGCCAGCCGCTGTCGCGGCAGGAGCCGCTCTTGTGCTGCAGCGTTTGTTCGCAGCGTCTGCACGCCGGGTTCCATGCGCACCAGGTAGCGGATGTCGCGCTGCAACTGCTGGTTGACGGCGACCAGGAAATCGATGGTGGCGGTCGCGGCCGGGATGCGCTCGCGCGGAAATCGGCCAGCCATTGCTTGCAGCAGCGGCCCGTGTTCGATCGAGCGCCAGGTACGGCGTCAGGTCGCGCGCCAGCTCGGGCCGGTAGGCGAAAGGGAAGTTCTCGGCGTAACTCTCGATGAAGAAGTCGAACGGGTTGATCACCGTCATGTCGGCGACGAGGTCGACGGTGATTTCCAGTTCGCGGGTTTTTTCCGGGAAGACGAAGCGCGCGATGTAGTTGCCGAAGACGTCCTGCTGCCAGTTGATGAAATGCTCTTCCGGCTCGACGTTCAGCGAATAGCGACAGGATGGGCGTGCGGCAGTGCGGTGCCGGGCGCAGGCGTATTTCATGCGGCGACAGAGCCGACGGCGCGGTCGTAGCGGTAGCGGGTCTGGTGATGCAGCGCGACGTGGATGCTCAAGGCGCGGCGCTCCGCTTTGTCCGGCGGTCAGGCGGCGGTTGGCGACATTCCAGTCCGGGTTGGGCAGTTCGGTGAACACCTTGCGCAGGCCTTCGCCCCAGCGGCTGTGGATCATGTTGAAGTAGGGATCGGTTTCGTCGATGTGGTGGCGGTAGCCGATCTTCAGGCTGTCGCGTTCGTAGATCAGCAGGTCGATCGGCAGGCCGACCGAGATGTTGCTGCGCATGGTCGAATCGAAGGACACCAGCAGGCACTTGGTCGCTTCGAGCAGGCTGGTGTCGCGCTTGATGACGCGGTCGATGACCGGCTTGCCGTATTTGCTTTCGCCGATCTGGAAATAAGGCGTTTCCGGCGTCGATTCGATGAAATTGCCTTCGCTGTAGACGTGGAACAGCCGCGGCGCCTCGCCGCGGATCTGGCCGCCGACGATGAAGGACGCGCTGGAGTCGATGTTGCTCTGCTGCAGGTAGGGCGCCGTTGCGGTCGCGCACGTCGCGCAGTGCGTGGCCGGTCAGGTCGGCGACGTCGTACATCGACTTCGCGTTCATGATGGTCTGCGGCTGGCTCTGCCGCGTGCCTGTTCTTCGAGCAGCTTGATCGCGCTTTGCGTGATCGACAGGTTGCCCGCGGTCAGCATGACGATGACGCGATCGCCGTCCGTCGCGAACACGTACATCTTGCGGAAACTGGCGATGTTGTCGACACCCGCATTGGTGCGGGAATCGGAGGCGAACACCATGCCGGCGTCCAGCGTTACTGCAACACAATAAGTCATTGTCTTCTGCGTTGTTTGAACCGTGCGAAGCATAGGATGTGGTTGCAGACAAGGGCGATCATGTTTCGTGTCGCGGGCATCAGGCGCCTGGCTCTGGGTTCTGCCCAGCGTGTTCTTGCCGTCAGGTCCGTAAACAGGCGCGAGGAAATGATCGTTCAGTTCGTCATTCAGCGTATGGAGTTTTTCCAGGAACTCCATCAGGTATTCGTGCAGGCCGGCTGCCATGATCTGTTCGACGCGGCCGTAGTGCAGCTGCGCGTGCAGTTCGCCGGCCAGGCGCTCCGGTTCCATCGCGATCTCGTCGGCACAGGCCGCGCAGGATTTCGTAGATCTCGTTCATGCAGGCGTGCAGCGAACGCGGCAGGTCGTCGCGCAGGATCAGCAGTTCGGCGACGCGCTTCGGCGTGATCGACGTCGCGGTAGATGCGCGGTAGGACTCGAAGGCGCAGACGCGAGCGCAGCAGCGCGCTCCACTGGTAGTAGTCGACGGCGCCGCCGACATCGGCCGCGCTGGGCAGCAGCGTGTGGTACTTGACATCGAGCAGGCGCGCGGTGTTGTCGGCGCGTTCCATGAACGTGCCGAGCCGGATGAACTGGTAGGCTTCGTCGCGCAGCATGGTGCCGAAGGTGACGCCGCGGAACTGGTGCGAGCGCGTCTTGACCCATTCGAAGAATTCGTTGATGCCGCGCGATTGCAGCGCGGCGTAGTCGCAGCGTCGCGCAGTTCCAGCCACATGGCGTTGAGGTCTCGTACATCTCGGAGGTGATCGCGCCGCGCATGCTGCGGGCGTTTTCGCGCGCGGCATGCATGCAGGAGTAGATGCTGGACGGGTTGGTGCTGTCGAGCACCATGAAGCGCAGCACGTTGTCCGGCGCAGCGAGTCCCGGGTGGCGCTCGTAGTAGTCGCTGGCGCAGGCCGTTGATGACCAGCGGCAGCGGCCCACGGCTCGGCCCAGGCCTGCTCGGTGTCGTGATGCGGTAGGGCAGCAGCGACATGCGATAGGTGACGTCGAGCAGGCGCGCGGTGTTCTCGGCGCGCTCGATTTGCGCGCGACATCCAGTACAGGTTGTTGGCGGCCGGCGACTCAGCATCAGTCAGATCCTCCAGTACCCAGGTGTCCTTGGTGCCGCCGCCCTGCGAGGAGTTGACCACCAGCGAGCCTTCGCGCAGCGCCACGCGGGTCAGGCCGCCGGGCACGAGCGTGACCTCGCTGCCGGACAGCACATAGGGGCGCAGGTCGACGTGGCGCGGCGCGATGCCGGCTTCGCCGAAGGTCGGGCAGGTCGACAGCGCCAGCGTCGGCTGCGCGATGTAGTTGTCCGGGTTCTGCGAGATGCGCTGCGCGGAAATCGGCGATCTGTTCCGCGTGGTCGAGGTCGGGCCCGACCAGCATGCCGTAGCCGCCGGAGCCCTGGACTTCCTTGACCACCAGTTCCGGCAGGTGCGCGAGCACGTAGGCAGGTCGTCGGGCTTGCGCAGCTGCAGGTCGGCACGTTGGCGAGGATCGGTTTCTCGCCGAGATAGAACGGATCATCTCCGGCACGTAGAGGTAGGTCGACTTGTCGTCGGCGACGCCGGTGCCGATGGCGTTGGCCAGCGTGACGTTGCCGGCGCGGTAGGCGGCGAACAGGCCGGGCACGCCGAGCACCGAATCGGGGCGGAACGCCAGCGGGTCGAGGAAATCGTCGTCGATGCGGCGGTAGATGACGTCCACGCGCTGCGGGCCCGCGCGTGGTGCGCATGTAGACGATGTCGTTGGCGACGAACAGGTCCTGGCCTTCGACCAGTTCGACGCCCATTTGCTGGGCGAGGAAGGCGTGCTCGAAGTAGGCGCTGTTGTAGCGAGCCGGGCGTCAGCAGCACCACGGTCGGCTCGCTCGACGCCGGCGCGGGGCGACCGCGCGCAGGTTGTCGAGCAGCACGTCGGTGTAGTGGTCGACCGGCGCGATCGGCATGCGGCGCGAACAGTTCCGGGAACAGCCGCATCATCATCTTGCGGTTTTCGAGCATGTAGGAGACGCCCGAAGGCGTGCGCAGGTTGTCCTCGAGCACGTAGAACTCGCCGTCGCCGGTCTTGACGATGTCGATGCCGGCGATATGCGCATAGACGCCGCCCGGCACGTCGAGCCATGCATCTCGCGGCGGAATAGGCTGATTGCCGAGGACCTGGTCTCGCGGGATGATGCCGGCCTTGAGGATCTCCTGGTCGTGGTAGATGTCGTGCAGGAAGCTTCAGCGCTGACGCGCTGGCTGCAGCGCCGGCTCGAGCATTCTTCCAGGCTCGCGCCGGATCATGCGCGGAATGATGTCGAAGGGGATCAGCGCTCGGTGCCGGACGTCGTCGCCGTAGACCGCGAAGGTGATGCCGACGCGGTGGAACAGGAGGTCGGCAGCCTGGCGGTTCTGCGCGATCCTCTCGGGCGGCGTCTCGTCCAGCCAG
Organism: uncultured beta proteobacterium; assembly: GCA_963849005.1. Taxonomy (GTDB): domain Bacteria; phylum Pseudomonadota; class Gammaproteobacteria; order Burkholderiales; family Usitatibacteraceae; genus CAWKGC01. Next base: position 132,084 of record CAWKGC010000023.1, read on the forward strand.
GTGGAGAAGGCAGCTGTAGTGCGGCCGGACCGAACGGTCCTCCGCGAACATCTCGTTGTAATAGGTCTTGAGCGGCATGGGGAAGGTTGGGGCGGGCGCTGTCCGCAAGCGGGAGCAAGCGCCATGCCCGAAGCATACCCTGTTCGCCGCTCCGGAAAAAAGCCGCCCCTGCCGTGGCGAGGGCGCGGGCGTGGCATTTCGGCACCAGGAAGGTGCCCCCGGGCGCGCAATGCCTCATCGTTGTGCGAGCGCTCCCACGAGGTGGCCGGCGACATCGCTGCCGTTGGCGGCGGCGCTGCGCAGCCAGGGGCGCTTTCGTCGGCCGGGACGCGGGTAGAGCGTTTCCCCCTGCAGACATCATGCCGAGAATTTCCTGCGCGGCCGCGTTGTTCCTCTTGGCCGCGGCCTGGAAGGCCAGCATTGCCTCGGGAAACTTCCCGGCGGCGTAAAGGGCGAAGCCGGAGTCCAGGTCGGCCGGACCGCGTTTGCGGACTGCGCGAACGCGGGGGAGGAGACGGCAATCAAGGCGGCAGTGATCACGGCGCGAAGTCCATGTTGGCGAGTCGATTCGGGCCGGTCTAGAATGTCGCCGGCTGGGCTTCCGGTTCGCCGGTGGCGGCGATCCGCGAATGGTCGATGCGGGCCGCGGCGTAGGCAGTCTCGCCGCTGCCGGCATTGTTTTCCGGCGCATTGGCGTGACCGGCAAGGCCGAGGCCCAGGCCCACCACCAGCCCGACCGTGGCCGAGATCGCGCCGACTTTCCCGAGCAGCCTCCAGGCCTTGAATTCACCTTCCTCGTTCACATGATGCGTGTTCATTCCAGCCTCCGTTTGAAATTGAAAATGCCCTGCTGCAACGGTTCCCACTCTGTGCCGGGACGTGCCCGGCTTACCACGGAGAAAGCAGGCTGGCGTATGCGTAAAATTCCGCAGCGCGCCTTCGGCTTGCAGCGGTCGATGGGCTACAATCGAAGCGGAATTTCCCTGGCGCAGCAATGATCGCCCCCGACGTCCCCACCCTTCCTGCCGAACTGCGCGAGCGACTCGAAGCGGGCCTGCGCGCCGCCTTCGGCGAAACGCTCGCGGACCTCCCGCTTCGCGCCTCGGGCCTGGCCGAAGGCGCCAGCCGCGCCGCGGGTCGCGACGAGGCGTGGCGGGGAGCGGTCGCCGTGGCCGAAGTCCTGCTCGCGCAAGGGGCCGACCCCGACACGATTGCCGCCGCGCTGGTGAGCCTTGCCGTCCCGGAAAAGGATCTCGACCTCGACGGCATCAAGGCGGCGTTCGGCCCGGAACTCGTCGACCTGCTCAAGGGCCTCGCCCGCGCCGGGCGCATCGACGCCCTGGCCCAGTCGGGCGCGGGCATCGATGCGGAACAATTGCGCAAGATGCTGCTGGCGATCGCGGAGGACGTGCGGGTGGTGCTGATCAAGCTCGCCGAGCGCGTCGTCTACCTGCGCTCGATCACCCGGGCCGACGAGGCGGTGCGGCGGGCGGCAGCAAAGCAGACCCTGGAATTGTTCGCGCCGCTGGCCAACCGCCTCGGCGTCTCCGGCATCAAATGGGAGCTGGAGGACTACTCCTTCCGCTTCATGGAGCCCGACCTCTACAAGCGCATCGCCACCGACCTGGACGAGAAGCGCGAGGGACGCGAGTCCTACATCGAACGGGTGATACAGGGGCTGCAGTCCGAGCTGCGGCAGGCCGGCATCGTCGGCTCGATCACCGGGCGGCCGAAGCACATCTATTCCATCTGGAAGAAGATGCGCGCCAAGGAACTCGCCTTCGGGCAACTGCACGACATCCGGGCCGTGCGCGTGGTGGTGAAGACGGTGCGCGAGTGCTACACCGTGCTGGGCATCGTCCACGACCTCTGGACGCCGGTGGAAGGCGAGTTCGACGACTACATCGCGAGCCCGAAGGCCAATGGCTACCGCTCCCTGCATACCGCGGTGATCGGTCCCGACCGGCGCACGCTGGAGGTGCAGATCCGCACGGAGGAAATGCACCAGCACTCCGAGGAAGGGGTGGCCGCGCACTGGCGTTACAAGGAAGGCACGCGCACCGACCGCAAGTTCGATGCGCGCATCGCGTGGTTGAGGCAGGTCCTGGCGTGGAAGCAGGAACTGGTCGCGGGCGGCGGCGTGAGCGACAAGGTGCGCCAGGGCCTCTACGACGACGTGATCTACGTGCTCACGCCGCAGGGGCGGGTGATCGACCTGCCGGCGGGGGCCACGCCGGTGGATTTCGCCTATCACGTGCATACCGACCTGGGCCATCGCTGCCGCGGCGCCAAGGTCGACGGCCATATCGTCCCGCTCACTGCCAAGCTCGCGAATGCGCAGCGGATCGAAATCCTGTCGGCCAAGCAGGGCGGCCCTTCGCGCGACTGGCTGAACCCGCAGGCCGGCTACCTCGCGAGCCCGCGGGCGCTGGCCAAGGTGCGCCACTGGTTCCGGCAGGAGGAATTCGACCGCGACGTGTCCGAGGGCAAGGGCCTGCTGGAAAAGGAACTCCAGCGCCTGGGCGCCACGGGAGAGCCGCACGACAAGGTTGCCACGGGATGCGGCTTCGCCAAGCTGGACGAGTTCCTTGCCGCGCTTTCGCGCAGCGAAGTGACGGCGCGCCAGATCGAGGTGGCCGTTCGTGGCGAAACGGCGCCCGCGCCCGGGCCGGAGTTCGTGCCGCGTCCCGCAACGCCCTCGAAGGGGGGCACGGGGGTGCTGGTGCTCGGCGTGAACAACATCGCCACGCTGGTGGCGAAATGCTGCAAGCCCGTGCCGCCCGATGCGATCGTCGGCTTCGTCACCCGCGGCCGCGGGGTAATGGTGCACCGGCTCGACTGCCCGAACATCACGCTGCTGCGGCCCGAGCAGCGAGAACGCCTCATGCCCGCCGACTGGGGCCAGACCGGCGAGGCCAGCTTCTTTGCCGAGGTTGAGGCCGTTGCGCTCGACCGGCAGGGGCTGCTTCGCGACATCTCGGAGGCGATCTCGCGCGAGCGCATCAACGTGACCGCGGTGAACACTGTTTCGCGCGGCGCCTATGCGTTCATGCGCTTCACGCTCCAGGTCGGGACGTCGGAGCACATCCAGCGCGTGCTCAGGCAGGTGGCCGAGGTGCCGGGCGTGGACACGGTGCGCCGATGCTGACGCCGACCATCGAGCAGCTCGAGGCGCGCCTGAAGGAGCCGTTGTCCGTCTGGGAACGGATAGAGGCGCTGAACGTGCTGTCCGAGGCGCTCTACGAGAGAGATGCGGTGCGCGGCGCCGAGCTTGCCCACGAGGCGATACGGCTCTCGCGCGCGACGGAGAGCCCGGTGGGGGAGGCGCAGGGGCTCTACTGCCTCGGCCGCAACCTCTATGCGCAGGGCGATTACCCGGCAGTGTTCGAGACGCAGAACGACGCTCTGGCGATCTTCGGCCGGTTCGGCGACCGGACGGGAGAGGCGCGCTGCCAGAACCTGCTCGGGATCACCCACCGACAGCTTGCCGATTACGGCCAGGCGCTCACCTGCTACGACGAGGCGCTGCGCCACTTCCGCGATGCCGGCGACCTGCTCTGGCAGGCGCGCGTGATGGCCAACATCGGCAACATCGAGATCACGCTCGGCAATTTCGACACGGCGCTGGAGCTCTTCGAGCAGACGCTGCGCATGCGCCGCGAGATCAAGGACGACGAAGGCGCCGGCTTCGACCTGAACAACGCGGGCTTCGCCCACATCCAGAAGGCGCTTTCGCTGCGCAAGTCGGGCGACGCCGACGGCGCGCAACGCGAAGCCGAGACCGCGCTCGGCCTGCTCGACCGCGCCCTCGGCATTGCGCGCGCGCACGGCGCGAAACGCCTCGAGGCGTTCTGCCTGCAGACGATGGGCGAGGCCTACCAGGCGATGGCAAGGCCCGAGCGCGCGCTGGAACTGGTCGACCAGTTCCTCGCCACGGCCAAGGCCTGCAACGACCGCTTCATCGAGGCCTGCGGGCAGGCGTGCCTGGGCGAGATCCGCCACCAGATGGGCGAACATCGCGCGGCCATTCCCACGCTCACCGAGGCTCTCGCTGCATTGGAGGCGTTGGGTGCGCTCGACGAGGTGTCGCGCGTGTTGCGCATCCTCGCCGACGCCTGCGAGGCCGACGGCCGTCTCGCCGAGGCCCTTGCGCACCTTCGGCGCGCAGGAGGAATCGACGCCGCGCTGCGCAGCGAGGTGGCGGAACGGCAGGCGCGGGTGCTCGCGGCGCAGGCGCCGCCTCGAGCAGGCGCGCAGCGAGACCGACCGCTACCGGCAGCTGGCACTCGAAGACGCGCTTACCGGGCTGGCCAACCGCCGCCAGCTCGACCTGAGGCTCGCGGAGTTGCTTGCCGAGGCCGAGAGCGACGGCACGGTCGTCACGGTGGCGCTTGCCGACGTCGACCATTTCAAGGGCATCAACGACCGCTTCGGCCATGCCGCGGGCGACGAGGTGCTCAGGCGCGTGGGCGAGATCCTGCGCGGCCACACCCGCGGCGGCGACGTTGCCGGGCGCTACGGGGGAGAGGAATTCGTCCTCGTGTTCCGCGGCCTCGACGTGCGCGCGGCCGCCGAGATCTGCGAGCGCATCCGCCGCGCCGTCGAACTGCATGGCTGGAAGGCCATCAATCCGATGATGCGCGTGACGCTTTCGATCGGACTGGCGTGCAGCGCCTCGATGCCGACTTCGCAGGGCATCCTCGATGCGGCCGACCACTGGCTGTACGAGGCGAAGCACCACGGCCGCAACCAGGTACAGCCGGTCACCGTCGCGGCAACCTGACAGCCGAGGCGTGCGCGGGGCCTGCTGTAACATGCGGCCTCACTTCAAGCGCGAGCCTGCCATGCCCCCCGCCGTTTCCCGAATCGTCCTCAAGCCCGGTCGCGAGAAGTCGCTGCGCCACCGCCATCCCTGGGTGTTTTCCGGCGCCATCGCGAGCGTCGATGGCGCACCGGCCTCCGGCGACACGGTCGAGGTGCGGGACGCCAATGGCAGTTTCCTCGCGCTTGCCGCCTACAGTCCCGAGTCGCAGATTCGCGCGCGCGCCTGGACGTATCGCGAGGCCGAAACCGTCGACGCCGGCTTCTTGCGGGAGCGGCTTGCTGCCGCGATCGGGAGGCGCTCGGCAATGCTCGATGCCGGCCATACCGCGTGCCGGCTGGTGCACGCCGAATCCGACGGCCTTCCGGGGCTGGTGGTCGATCGCTACGGCGAGGTGCTGGTGGTGCAGGTGCTCTCCGCGGGACCGGAGCGCTGGAAGGACGAGATCGTCGCGGCCCTTGCGTCGATCACCGGGCTCAAGACGATCTTCGAGCGCTCGGACGTCGAAGTGCGCACGCTTGAGGGCCTCGCGCCGCGCACCGGCGCCGATGCTCGGGGCCGCCCCGGGCCCGGTGGCGATCGTCGAGGACGCGATCAGGTACGAGGTGAACGTCGTCAGCGGGCAGAAGACCGGCTTCTATCTCGACCAGCGCGACAACCGCCGCATCGTTCGCGACCTCGCCGCGGGCGCCGAGGTGCTCAATGCGTTCTGCTACACGGGAGGGTTTTCGCTCGCAGCGCTTGCCGGCGGGGCGAAAAGCGTGCTCTCGATCGACTCGTCCGAGGAGGCGATCGGCCAGGCCGGGACGGAACCTCGCGCTGAATGCGTTCGACAAGTCGCTTGCCGAGTTTCGCGATGCCGACGTGTTCGAGACCGTGCGCAAGCTTCGCGACCAGGGGCGCCAGTTCGACCTGGTCATCCTCGATCCCCCGAAGTTCGCGCCTACCGAGCGGCATGTGGAGAAGGCGGCGCGCGCCTACAAGGACGTGAACCTGTGGGCGTTCAAGCTGCTCCGGCCGGGCGGGCGGCTGGTGACGTTTTCATGCTCGGGCGCGGTGAGCCGGGACCTGTTCCAGAAGATCGTGGCGGGCGCCGCCGTAGACGCGGGAGTGGACGCGGCGATCGAAAGGCCGCTCGCCGCTTCTGCCGACCACCCCGTCTCCCTCACGTTTCCGGAAGGCGAGTACCTGAAGGGCTTGCAGATCCGCCGCGCCTAGCGGCGCGAACCCTTGCGCGGCAGCACCGAGCGCAAGTTGCGGCGCAGCGAATCGACGGCGGCCGCCTGCTGCGATTGCCACCACTCGGTGATCATGGTTTCCGGCGTGGCGGGCGACAGCTTCAGCTTCGCCTCGGTGTCGCTGCCGTCCATGACGATCTCCATGCCGTGCTTGCGCGCGAGATGCATCATCGCGCCGTTCTCGGCAAGACAGCGCACGTAGACTTCGCGATCGCCGAGCACGCGCAGGCGCTGGACGGCATGGGCGAACAGCGCATTGCCGATGCCCTGGCCGCGCACCGGTTCGAGCAGGGACAGGCCGAGTTCCGCCATGCCCGGCCCGCGGGCGATGTGCACCAGGCCGAGGATGCGCAACTCGGCATTGCGGACCGCGTGGAATTCGTCACGGCTGAAGTCGAGGGATCTCACGAAGGCGCGCAGGCCCGCGTCGGCAAGCGACGAGCCGAAGCGCAGGCGCCGGTCCTCTGGCCCGAGGGCGAGGAAATGCCGCCCCAACGCGGCGCGGTCGTGCACGGTGAGGCGGCTGATAACGATCGAAATCTGGTTCATGGACCTTCCTTTGCGCTACATCGCTACATATTGGGGCGCGCCTGCAGGGCCCACCATCCAATCTTCGCGCACCATTGTTACCGCCGTAGTGCAAGCAATGCGCGTGCCTCGGTCGGAGCGCGGCTGCCTGAGGGGGCGGCCGAACGGTTGCGCCTAGCGGCGGGGAGACTTGCGCGGGCGCGCCGCGCGCAGGTTGCGGCGCACGGAATCGACGACCGCGGCCTGCTGGGAGCTCCACCATTCGGCGATCACGGTTTCCGGCGTGGCCGGCGGAAGTTTCAGCCGCGCTTCGCTGTCGGCGCCCGACATCACGATCTCCATGCCGTGCCTTTGCGCCAGGTGCATCATCGCGGCGTTCTCGGCGAGGTAACGCATCTGGACCTCGCGATCGCCAAGCACGCGCAGGCGCTGCACTGCATGCGCGAACAACACGCCGCCAATTCCCTGGCCGCGCGCCGCTTCGATGACCGAGAGCCCGATTTCCGGGACGCCATGCCCGCGGGCGATGTGCACCACGCCGAGGATGCGCATCTCGGCGTCCCGTACCGCATGGAACTCGTCCCTGATGAAGCTCAGCGTTTTCGCGTAAGCCCGCAGTCCTGCGTCGGTCAATGCCGAGCCGAAGCGCAGGCGCCGGTCATCGGGACCGAGCGCGAGAAAATGCCGCACGAGCGCGGCGCGGTCGTGCATGGCAAGGCGGCTGACGGTGACGGGAATCGCTTTCATGTGGCTTGCCCTTTTGCGGCATTCTGGAGGACGCCTCTAGAGCACGCCACCTAATCTTCGGCTTCAATTGTTGCAAACCTGGGTGCAGGCAATCGGCATGCTGTACCTTGATGCCGGCGCAGCGACCATGGCAGGAGCGCCCCGGGGAGTATCCTGATGTCGCCCGCGCTTCCCAGGCGCACCGATCGACGATGGACGGCGACCGGATGGGTGGGCTGCCGCCGGCAGCAGTGCGATCTTTCACCAGAATGATGATGATGACTCCCGACCCCATGATTCACCGAACTGCCGCTGCCCTCGCTTGCCTGTTGTCGGCGGTGGCCCTTGCCACGACGGTCACGGCGGTCGCGCGCGCGAGCGACGACTTCGAGGCCGTATCCTCGCTGGCAGGAGCGGCGCTTGCACCGGCCGCGCTCTTGAAAGGACCGCTGCACACGGTGGCCGAGCCCGTGGCGCTGGACGGTTTCCTCGGTCGCTTCGTGATGGAGTCGAAATTCGGCGCTTTCGCCATCACGGGCGTGAACATGCTGGGCGTGCGCGTGAACGAGCTGCAGGCGATCGAAGCGCTCAAGGAAGTGGAGAGCAGCCGCGCCTTCCAGGATTCGCTCGCGCGCGCCGCGCAGGCGCCGATCCAATTGGTGCAGAGCGCGGTGACCAATCCTTCGGGCACGATGGAGAACGTGGGCCAGGGCCTCGGCTCGGTGCTCGGGCGTGTCGGCTTCCTCGCCCGGTCGGGCGCGCAATCGGTGGCCGACGGCACCCGGAGCACCGCGGCGGCGGCGTCGGATTACTCGCAGGCGCCGGTCGGCGAAGCGCCGCCGCCGGCGTTCAACGGCGACCCGTTCGGTTTCAACAAGGCGCGGCGCGATTGGGCCAGGCAGCTCAACATCGACCCTTACACGTCCAATCCGGTGCTGCGGCCGCTACTCGACAAGGCATCGTCGGCCAGCTTTGCCGGGAGCTTCGCGATCAACACGGCCCTCAGCGCCGTCTCGATGGGCGCGAACCTCGTCGTCGGATTCGACACCGACGTTCGCGATGCGGTGTGGAACCTGCCGCCGGTCGATCTCGCGAGGCAGAACGAGGCGCAACTCCTGGCGCTCGGCGTGAGCGGACGCACGACCCGCGATTTCCTGCGCAATCGCTGGTTTACGCCTTCCCTGCAAACTGCGCTCGTCGCCGGCCTGGCGAAGATCGGCAAGGTTCCCGGCCTGGAGTCCGTGATCGGGGTGGCATCCCGGGTGCAGGGCGAGGTCCGCGTCCGGTTCCTGGTGGAATCGGTGCGCATGTTCGGCACGTTCCACGCGAATAACGCAGCCCTCGCCAAGCTCCGCATGAGCGGCATGGTGCCGGTGGGCGTCGCGAAGGACGGTACGCTGGTGATCGCAGCCGCGACCGACTATGTCCCTTGGGACAAGGCCACTGCGGAATTCATTGGTCGCGAAGAACTCAAGGGAAAGCGGCGCAGCCTGCTGGCGGCCGGCGGCGCGAGTGACCGGGCGAAGCAGGAGCTCGGCAAGGCAGGCTGGACGCTGCGCACCGGATTGCGGCCGTGATCGTGCAGTCGACACTTCGGCGGGAGGCAGCCTTGCCGCTGTCGATCCTTGTCCTTGCAAGCTACCTGCCGGGCAGGTTGACCGCCGGTCGCCCGGTTGCGCAGCCCAAGTCATGGGTCCGCGGCGCCAGGCGGCGCGGCAGAGTCCGCCACGGCGTCTGATCGACTCGCCGGTCGTCGCCGGCGTTTCTCCGAAAGTTGAAACACGGGGCTCCTTCAGCTAGAATCCACGTTCGTTTTTGCAGGCGCGTAGCTCAGCTGGTTAGAGCACCACCTTGACATGGTGGGGGTCGTTGGTTCGAGTCCAATCGCGCCTACCAATGCCCCGCAGTTCCCGCTCGCCGTCAGCCAAGATTCCGACGTGGCAATGATCCGATCCTTCGAATGGCGCGCGCTCCCATCGATGCTGCTCGCGCTTGCCGCATTCGCCGGCGAAGCGCGCGCGCAGGGCAATCAGCAATACCTTCCCGGCGGCTCCTACCGCGACTCGTGCACCAACATCTCGGTGCGACAGAATCGCATCAGCGGCCTCATGCTCTTTGCAACCTGCACGGACCGCCATGGCGTGCCGATCCAGAGTTCGATCGATCTTCCGTGCGCGTCGGCCGAGAACGACAACGGGCGGCTGAAGTGCGAGTACAGCGGGGGCGAGCGCGATTCGTGGGCCGGCCCGCCGGCTCCCCCTGGGTCGTATCGCAATTCCTGCGAGAGTGTTTCCGTTCGCTCCGACCGCAACGGCAGGCCGGTCCTCATTGCCTACTGCACCGACCGCCGCGGCAACGTGATGCAGTCCTCGCTCTTCCTGCCCTGCGAAGGCAATGTCTCCAATGACGACGGCCGGCTCTCCTGCGAAGGGTTCGCGCCGGGCCCGGCCATCGTTGCGCTGCCGCATGGGCAATCAGCCGGCCAGCCGCCCCCGGGCACCTACCTGCGTTCGTGCATGGATGTCGTGGCGCAATACCAGGCGGGCGGGCGCGGCGTCCTGCATGCGACTTGCAGCGATCGCAACGGGCGCTACACGCAAAGCTCGCTTTACCTGCCGTGCGGCGGGACGATCGAGAACGACAACGGCCACCTGCGCTGCGGCAACTGAGCGCAGAAGGCGATTTGCTATACTCGCGGCATCGCAGTCCGGGCCATCCGGCCGGCTGCCGGAAAAGCGAGAGAAAGGGCTGGAACATGGTTATGAGACCGCCGACTAGAAGCTCCAACGAGGGACGACGCTAGGTCGGGCCCAGGCCTTTTTCGATTCACGGAAAAAGCGCGGCCCGTCCGCGCTTTTTTCATTTCTCGCCCGAGGACTTCGCACATGGTTGCCATAACGCTCCCTGACAAATCGGTCAGGCAATTCGACAAGCCGGTCTCGGTCGCCGAGGTTGCGGCATCGATCGGTCCCGGCCTTGCCAAGGCCGCGCTCGGCGGCAAGGTCGACGGCGTGCTCGTCGACACGAGCCACGTCATCGACCGCGACGCGGCGCTCGCCATCGTCACTGACAAGGATCCCGACGGACTGGAGATGATCCGGCACTCGACGGCGCACCTGCTCGCCTATGCCGTGAAGGAACTGTTCCCCGAGGCGCAGGTGACGATAGGCCCGGTGATCGAAAACGGCTTCTACTACGATTTCTCCTGCAAGCGCCCGTTCACGCCCGAGGACCTCGAGGCGATCGAGAAGCGCATGGCGGAACTGGCGAAGAAGGACATCCCGGTCAAGCGCGAAGTGTGGAAGCGCGATGACGCGGTGAAGTTCTTTGCCTCCATCGGGGAGAAATACAAGGCGGAGATCATCTCCTCCATCCCGGCGGAACAGGACATCTCGCTTTACCGGGAAGGCGACTTCATCGACCTGTGCCGGGGGCCGCACGTGCCGTCCACGGGCAAGCTGAAGGTCTTCAAGCTGATGAAGGTGGCGGGCGCATATTGGCGCGGCGACTCGAAGAACGAGATGCTGCAACGCATCTACGGCACGGCTTGGGCAAAGAAGGAGGACCAGGACGCCTACCTGCACATGCTGGAAGAGGCCGAGAAGCGCGACCACCGCAGGATCGGCAAGCACCTCGACCTGTTCCATCTGCAGGACGAGGCGCCGGGCATGGTGTTCTGGCACCCCAAGGGCTGGGCGCTGTGGCAGCAGGTCGAGCAGTACATGCGCAAGGTGTACGAAGGCAACGGCTACCAGGAGATCCGCTGCCCCATGATCCTCGACCGGTCGCTCTGGGAGAAGTCCGGCCATTGGCAGAACTACAAGGACAACATGTTCACGACGGAGTCGGAGAAGCGCGACTTCGCGATCAAGCCCATGAACTGCCCCGGGCACATCCAGGTGTTCAATGCCGGCCTGCGCAGTTACCGCGACCTGCCCTTGCGCTACGGGGAGTTCGGCTCGTGCCACCGCAACGAACCGAGCGGCGCGCTGCACGGCATCATGCGCGTGCGCGGCTTCATCCAGGACGACGGCCACATCTTCTGCACGGAGGACCAGATCCTCGGCGAATGCTCGGCGTTCACGGCGCTCCTGCAGAAGGTCTATGCCGACTTCGGCTTCACCGAGATCATCTACAAGATCGCCACGCGGCCCGAGAAGCGCGTGGGCACGGACGAGCTCTGGGACAAGGCCGAAGAGGCCTTGATGGCCTCGCTCAGGCAATCGGGCTGCGCGTTCGAGGTGACGCCGGGGGAGGGCGCGTTCTACGGCCCGAAGATCGAGTATTCGCTGAAGGATGCGCTTGGGCGCGTCTGGCAGTGCGGGACGATGCAGGTGGACTTCAACATGCCCGCGCTGCTCGGCGCCGAGTACGTCGACGAGCACAGCGCCCGCCGGCACCCGGTCATGCTGCACCGCGCCATCGTCGGGTCGCTGGAGCGCTTCATCGGCATCCTGATCGAGCAGCACGCGGGCGCCATGCCGCTTTGGCTCTCGCCGGTCCAGGTAACGGTAATGAGCGTGACGGATCGCCAGGCCGACTATGCCCATGAGGTCGTCGCTGCCCTCAAGGCAGCCGGCCTGCGCGTTCAGGCCGATTTGCGAAACGAGAAAATTACGTATAAAATACGGGAACATAGCATTCAAAAGCTTCCTTACCAGCTGATACTTGGCGACAAGGAAGTCGCGGCTCGGACGGTCTCGGCGAGGACGCGGTCAGGTGAAAACCTGGCGCCGGTCCCCCTCGAGGCCTTTATTTCGCGCATGCAAGGCGAAATCCGGGACCGGGTTTGAAGCAACGGGGTGGCGGGCCCGTAATCTAACAAGTTACGTGAACTATGTTCGCCATATTATTGAATTTATAGAGGAAATTGCGCATAATCCCTGACAAATCAGTCCGCATCAACGGCGACATCAACACCCCCGAGATTCGTCTCGTCGGCATCGAAGGAGAGCAGCTCGGTGTCGTGCCGGTAACAGAGGCCCTGCGGATGGCCGAGGAAGCTGAGATCGACCTGGTGGAGATTGCACCGACGGCAAAGCCGCCGGTTTGCCGGTTGATGGATTACGGCAAGTTCAAGTACCGCGAGAGCAAGAAGGCGCACGAGGCCAAGCTCAAGCAGAAGCAGATGCAGGTGAAGGAAGTGAAGTTCAGGCCGGGCACCGACGATGGCGACTACAACATCAAGGTGCGCAACCTGGTCCGCTTCCTCACCGAAGGCGACAAGGCGAAGATCACCTTGCGCTTCCGCGGGCGCGAGATGGCGCACCAGGAACTGGGAATGGCGCTCCTGAAACGCGTCGAGAAGGACCTGCTGGAGGTCGGCGTCGTGGAGCAGTTCCCGAGGCTGGAAGGACGCCAGATGATCATGATCGTCGGGCCGAAGAAGAAGTAGCACGAGTCGAATTCTTGTCGTCCCGGCGATTGCCGTGACCCAGCGGCCCCGCAAGAGCTGGACTCCGGCCTGAAGCCGGAATGACGGGCAACAAGATGACTTCAGGTTCAAAAGCGCGGAACGGTTCCGCCACCTGCTGCATCAAGAGCAACAAGGAGGGCATATGCCCAAGATGAAGACCAAGAGTGGCGCAGCCAAGCGCTTCAAGGTCCGCGCAGGCGGATCGATCAAGCGCAGCCAGGCATTCAAGCGCCACATCCTCACCAAGAAGACCACCAAGAACAAGCGGCAGCTGCGCGGCACGACGGGCGTCCACAAGACCAATGTGGATTCGATCAAAGCCATGATGCCTTACGCCTGACGGAGACCGACCATGCCCCGTATCAAGCGTGGAGTACAGGCGCACGCACGCCACAAGAAGGTCCTCGCGCTGGCCAAGGGTTACCGCGGCCGCCGCAGCACGGTTTTCCGGATCGCCAAAGAGGCGGTGATGAAGGCGGGGCAGTATGCCTACCGCGATCGCCGCAACAAGAAGCGCACGTTCCGGGCGCTGTGGATCACCCGCATCAACGCTGCCGCCCGCGAGTCGGGCATGTCGTACAGCGTGTTCACGGCCGGGCTGAAGAAGGCCGGGATCGACATCGACCGGAAGGTCCTTGCCGACATCGCAGTGTTCGACAAGCCCGCGTTTGCGCGTATCGTCGAACAGGCGAAGGCCAGCCTCGCCGCCTGACACGACGTAAAGCAACGAAAGGGGCTCTCGCGAGCCCCTTTTGTTTTTCATGAGTGGAAATGGACAACCTCGAACGCATCGTCGCCGACGCTGGTGCCGCAATAGCAGCCACTTCGGGCATCGCGGAGCTCGAGCAGGCCAAGGCGCGCTTCCTCGGCAAGTCGGGCACGCTCACCGAGCTGCTCAAGTCGCTGGGCAAGCTCTCGGCCGAGGAGCGTCCGAAGGCAGGCGCGCTCATCAACGAGGCCAAGGCGAAGGTCGAGGCACTGCTGCAGGCCCGTCGCCATGCGATCCTCGCCCGCGAGCTCGATGCGAAGCTGGCCGCCGAGGCGCTTGACGTCACGCTGCCGGGCCGCGGCCAGGTGCCTGGCGCATTGCACCCGATCACGAGGACGCAGGAGCGCATCGAGACCCTGTTCGCGTCGATGGGCTTCGAAGTCGCCGACGGCCCCGAGATCGAGGACGACTACCACAACTTCACCGCGCTCAACATGCTGCCCGACCATCCCTCGCGCAGCATGCAGGACACCTTCTACATCGCCGGCAGCACGCGCGTGCTGCGCACGCAGACCTCGCCGGTGCAGATCCGCTACATGCAATCGCACAAGCCGCCTATCCGCATCATCTGCCCGGGGCGTGTCTATCGCTGCGACCATGACGCGACGCATTCGCCGATGTTCCACCAGATCGAGGGCCTGTGGGTCGATGAGGGCATCAGCCTCGCAGACCTCAAGGGCACGGTGACGCAATTCCTGCGCGCCTTTTTCGAGCGCGACGACATCGCGATCCGCTTCCGCCCTTCGTACTTCCCGTTCGTCGAGCCGGGCGTGGAGATCGACATGGAATGGGAGCGCAAGGGGGACCAGGTCCGCTACCTGGAAATCGCGGGCGCGGGCGTGGTGCATCCGCAGGTGCTGCGCAATGGCGGCATCGACCCCGCGAAATACTCCGGCTTCGCCTTCGGAATGGGGGTGGACCGGCTCGCGATGCTGAAATACGGCGTGAACGACCTGCGCCTGTTCTTCGAGAACGACCTCAAGTTCCTGAGGCAGTTCCGATGAAGGTCTCGCTTGCCTGGCTGAAGCAGTTCGTCGCAGTGGAGCGGCCCGTGGAGGACCTCGCGCATGCCCTCACGATGGGCGGGCTCGAGGTCGAGGAGGTCACGCCGGCGGCGGCGCCGTTCACGAAGATCGTCGTGGCGCTCGTGAAGTCGGTCGCGCCGCACCCCAACGCCGACAAGCTGCGCGTCACCGAGGTCGATGCCGGCACCGGCGAGACGCTTCAGATCGTTTGCGGCGCCCCCAATGTCGCGGCAGGGCAGAAGGTGCCCTGTGCCCTGGTCGGCGCGGTGCTGCCTTCGGGCGAAGGCACGTTCGAGATCAAGAAAGCGAAACTGCGCGGAGTGGAATCGAACGGGATGCTCTGTTCGGCGCGCGAACTCGGCATGTCCGACGATCATGCCGGCCTGCTCGTGCTGCCCGGCGATGCGCCGGTCGGCGAGGACATCCGCAAGGTTTCTCGACCTCGACGACGTGGTGCTCACCCTCAAGCTCACCCCCAACCGCGGCGATTGCCTGTCGATTGCCGGCATCGCGCGCGACACGGCGGCATTGACCGGAGCGGTGTTCGCGCCGAACGGCGTCGAAGCGGTCCCGGCGACGATCAAGGACCGGCGCGAGATCCACCTCACCGACGACGCGGCCTGCAGCCGCTATTGCGGGCGGGTCATCCGCGGCATCGATGCGAAGGCGACGACGCCAGGATGGCTCGCGCGCCGCCTCGAGCGCGCGGGCCTCAGGCCGAGGAGCCCGCTCGTGGACATCACCAACTACGTGATGCTCGAGCGCGGGCAACCGATGCACGCCTTCGACGACGACAAGCTCGCGGGCGGCATCGATGTCCGCTTCGCCCGCGCGGGCGAGGAGATGAACGTGCTCGTCGGCGAGCGCGTGAAACTCGACCCCTCGTTCCTGCTCATCACCGATGCGAACGGCCCCGTCGCGCTCGGCGGCCTCATGGGCGGCCTCGAGAGCATGGTGACCGATGCCACCACCAACGTGTTCTTCGAGGCGGCTTTCTTTGATCCTGCAACGATCCAGGGCAGGGCACGCAGGCTCGGCCTCACGAGCGATGCAGCCTATCGCTTCGAGCGGGGCGTCGATTTCGAGGGCGCGCGCGCCGCGCTGGAACTGGCAACCCGCCTCACGCTCGAGATTTGCGGCGGCGCGGCCGGTCCGGTAACGGAAGCGGTCGGCCGGTTGCCCGGGCGGACGCCGGTGGCCGTGCGCCCGGCACGCGTGCAGGCCCTGCTCGGATTTCCGCTGACGAGCGTGGAGGTATCTGCCTCGCTCGAAGCGCTCGGTTGCAAGGTGGAGGGGGCGGGCGGCGATTTCCGGGTGGCGCCGCCGTCATGGCGTTTCGATCTCGCCATCGAGGAAGACTTCGCCGAAGAGGTCGCTCGGCTTCTCGGTTATGACCGCGTGCCCGCCGAGGCTCCGCGCTCGAGCGTCCCGATGCTGTCGCCCGCGGAGGGGCGCAAGACGCGTTTCACGCTGCGCCACGCGCTTGCGGCGCGAGCTTACTTCGAGGCGGTCAATTACAGCTTCGTGGCCGAGGAGTGGGAGCGCGACTTCGCGGGCAATGCGAGCCCGGTGAGATTGGCCAATCCGATCGCATCGCAAATGAGCGTGATGCGCAGCTCGCTCGTCGCGGGACTGGTAGCCACGCTGCGCGAAAACCTGAATCGCGACGAGACGCGCGTGCGCCTGTTCGAGATCGGCCGCTGTTTCCTTGGCGAGACACCGGACTTTGAAAGCCAGCCGGAGCGCATTGCCGGCATCGCCTACGGCGGCCGTATCCCCGAGCAATGGGGCGAGAAGGCCCTGAACGTCGACTTCTTCGATGTGAAGGCCGACCTCGAGGCGTTGGCGGCACCGCATCGGCTCGAGTTCGTTGCCGCGACCCATCCCGCCCTGCATCCGGGGCGTTGCGCCGAGGTTCGCCTGGGCGGCAAGTCGATCGGCCATCTCGGAGAACTGCATCCGCGCCTGCAGCAGCAGTGCGACCTGCCGCAAACGGCGGTCCTGTTCGAAGTTTCCTGCGAAGCCCTGCTCTTCGGGAATCCCCCTGCCTTTGCCGGGATTTCGAGGATGCCTTCGGTGCGCCGCGACCTCGCCATTGTGGTCGACGAGGGCATTCCTGCGGGAATCCTCCTTGCCGGGCTCAGGGGCAGGGCACCCGCGATCGTCCGGGAGATCGAAATATTCGATTTATACCGGGGTTCCGGGGTGGAACCGGGAAAAAAAGCGTTGCATTACGGGTAGTTATGCAGGATACTGACAGGACTTTGACAGATTCGGAGGTGGACGCGGTGGTCTCTGACATTCGCCTCTACCTTAACGAACAATTCTCCGCCCAACTGCGCACGTGAAAGACAAAGTCACCCTTACGAAGGCAGAGTTGGCCGACCTGATGTTCGAGAA
The DNA here is from genome assembly GCA_963849005.1 of uncultured beta proteobacterium. Classification (GTDB taxonomy): domain Bacteria; phylum Pseudomonadota; class Gammaproteobacteria; order Burkholderiales; family Usitatibacteraceae; genus CAWKGC01. The sequence continues at coordinate 149,008 of CAWKGC010000023.1, forward strand.
GGTCGGGCTCAACAAGCGCGAAGCCAAGGACATGGTCGAGTCCTTCTTCGAGGAAATCCGTATCGCCCTCGAAAGGGGCGAGATGGTGAAGCTCTCGGGCTTCGGCAATTTCCAGCTGCGACAGAAGCCGCAACGCCCGGGACGCAATCCGAAGACCGGTGAAGAGATTCCGATTACCGCACGGCGCGTGGTCACTTTCCACGCGAGCCAAAAGCTGAAGAGCCTGGTGGAGAAGTCCTTCAATGGTCCAGGAGATACTGGCAACGAATGAACTGCCCGCCATCCCCGCCAAGCGCTACTTCACGATCGGTGAAGTAAGCGACCTGTGCGGGGTGAAGCCCCATGTGCTCAGGTACTGGGAGCAGGAGTTCACCCAGTTGAAGCCGCTGAAGCGCCGTGGCAACCGGCGCTATTACCAGCACCATGAGGTGCTGTTGATCCGCCGCATCCGCGAACTCCTCTACGAACACGGCTTCACCATCAACGGCGCGCGCAATCGCCTTGACGGCGGAGCGCAGGTGAGGGCTTCGGCCGGCTCGACGCCGCCGCCGCAGGCCGGGACGGTGACCGTGCCGCAACCCGTGCCGACCAAGATGATCCGGCAGGAGTTGAAGAACATCCTGAAGATGCTCGATACCTGAGCGGCTACGGATGGCGTGAACGCCCGCCGCGGGCTATAATTTCAAGCTCGGTCGGGGCGTAGCGCAGCTTGGTAGCGCACCTGCATGGGGTGCAGGGGGTCGGAGGTTCAAATCCTCTCGCCCCGACCAATAGCCAAACCTCTTCGGCCGGGCTCCCTGGCTGAATCCGGCGCCCGCCAAAATCGACGATGGCGAAATGGGCTTCAAGCGTGCCGGCGCAGTTGGCTGCTGGAATGGTTCAGTTCATGCCGGACCTGGCGAAAGCCATCCCATCTCGGCCAGTTTCGCGTGCACCAGCGCGGCCGCCTTTTCCGCTTCCAGCGTGGCGGTGTCAATGTGCACATCCGGCGCCTCGGGCGGCTCATACGGCGAGTCGATCCCGGTGAAATTCCTGATCAATCCCGCGCGCGCCAGCTTGTAGAGGCCCTTCACGTCGCGCTGCTCCGCGACCGCGAGCGGCGTATCGACATGGACCTCGACGAATCTCCCGGGCTGCAGGAGTTCGCGGGCAAGCCTCCTTTCCGCCCGAAAAGGAGAAATGAACGTGGCGATGACGACCAGTCCCGCGTCGGCCATGAGCACGGCGACCTCGGCCACGCGCCGGATGTTCTCCGTCCTGTCCTCGTCCGTGAATCCCAGGTCCTTGCTCAGGCCATGGCGGATGTTGTCCCCGTCCAGCCAGTACGTGCGTATGCCCGAATCGTGCAATCGCCTTTCGAGGATTTCGCCGATCGTGGACTTGCCCGCCCCGGAGATGCCGGTCAGCCAGACCACGCCGCTTCCATGGGCGTTCAGGCTGCACCGCGCGGCATTGTCGATCATGGTCTGCCGCCGCCGCGCAAGGGCACTCAGCGGGGGCAATCCAGGCTGCCGCTGCAACGGCGGGCCGGGAATCGCTGCTCGAACTGGTAACCGAATTGCCGGACATCCTCGGCGAACCTGTGCGCCACCATCTCGACCATCTCCGCGTCGTAATCCTCCCGGTAGTCCCGGCCGGCATTGGACGAACGATTCAGGTGCCGCATCGCGATGGCGCATCCGATGCGGGACTCGATCGCGTGGACGTCTTCGTGAAGGTATTCGTAGTGCCCGAGAAAATCGATCTTCAGGTGATTCTCGCTCGTCGTGAAATAGTCGACCTGGGCGCGCATCGAATGCAGGCGCTTGATCCAGTCCGCGCCCTGCCGTGCCTTGGCGAGGAAGTCCTTGAACGAGGTGACCGAATCGATTTCCCGCACCGGCCGCGATTCCAGCATGTAACGATAGAGGGACGCCATCCTGTCCCAGGGGTTCCTCACGAAGCCGAATCGAAAGTATCCCCGGGGGTCGAGGTTCTGGCCGCGGTCCGCCGGGCTTCGGCGCGCTTCGAATGCCTTGTCGAAATCCGCAAGCGTCTCGTGCTTGGTCCTTGCCAGCCAGCTCGTGTTGTTTCCCGGCAGCTTCGACAAGGATTCCATGACGCTCGTCCCCGCGGCCTTGGGGATATGCACGAAGATGAACTTGAAATGCGTGTTGATGACCAATCTTGCCAATCTCGCGAAACAGGTTTGGGGCAGTGCGCCAACCCCGGAGTTTGTCAGCGCGGCAAAATGCGGTCAACGTGAACTGCCAGTTGCCGGCCGTACCGGCGGACGCCATCCCTGCCGCCACTCCGGTTTGACGCGATGAGGCGGGGTCGATAGACTCCGAGCCAGCCGACCGGGAGAGCGCTCAGCCTGCAAGGGCGGGGCCGCCGAAGGGGAACCACCCGCAAACTCTCAGGCAAAAAGTCCGGCCGGCACCGGGAGGATCCCGGACTCTGGAGAGCGGCAGCAATCCTGCCCACCGAAGGGGCGCGCGGCGTACCGGATGTCCGGTGCCCGCAATCTCTCAGGTACCAAGGACAGAGGGGTAACGCGAGCCGATCGGGCTTCCGTTACCCCTTTTTCATTGCTTGGCAACTCGGTGGGCTTCCTTCGATGAGGTAGAATTTTCCACGCTTCGGCTCGATGGAAAGCGGCGGCGGTCGCAGCATCGGCAGCGGGACACGGAGGATTTGTGGGGGAGGAAATCGTCAAGCGTCGTCTCGCCGCCGTGATGGCCGCGGACATCGCCGGGTACTCCCGGCTGATGGGTGAGGACGACGTTTCGACAGTTCGCGACCTGAAGGGCCATCAAGGCGCGGTGCTGCCGCTCGTCGGGGAGTATGGCGGGCGCATCATCGATACGGCCGGCGACGGCATCATGGCCGAGTTTCCCAGCGTCGTCGGAGCCGTCGAGTGCGCGATCAGGCTCCAGGCGGTGATGGCGGAGCGCAACATCGGGACGCCGGAAAACCGCCGCATGGAATTTCGCGTCGGGATCAACCTCGGGGACGTCATCCATGACGAGGTCCGGATCTACGGAGACGGCATCAACATCGCGGCGAGGCTCGAGAACATCGCCGCGCCCGGCGGGATCTGCATCTCCGAGGACGTGTATCGGCAGGTGCGCGACAAGCTGGCGGTCCCGTGCCACGACCTCGGCGAAAGGGAACTCAAGAACATCGCGAGGCGCGTGCGCGCATACGGTCTCGTCAAGGTCATCGCGCACGAAGTGGCCGCCGCCCGGCACCGGCGCTCCCGCTCGCCCTGTCGATCGCGGTCCTGCCCTTCGTCAACATGAGCCGCAACGAGGAGCATGAGTACTTCGCCGACGGGCTGAGCGAGGAACTCCTGAACGTCCTCGCCAAGATCCGCGGCCTGCGGGTCACGTCGCGGACCTCGCCTTCAGCTTCAAGGGCAAGGACATCGACATCCCGACCATCGCGCAGAAGCTCGGCGTGGGCCACATCCTGGAGGGAAGCGTCCGCGCATCGGGCAATCGCGTGCGGGTCACGGCCCAGCTCATCGAGGTGGCAGGCGACTCGCATCTCTGGTCGGAAACGTACGACCGCGAACTCGACGACATCTTCGCGGTCCAGGACGACATCGCCCGGACGGTGGTGAACGAGCTGCGGGGCCGCCTGTTCGGCACGCCGGCGGACGCGAAGGCGGAGGAGGCGAAGGTGATCGCCGAGGTGCAGGAGGCGACGAAAGGGACGAAGCGACAACCCCGAAGCCTTCCGCTTGTATCTTCGGGGCCAGTTCCTGCGGGTCCATCTCAACCGCGAATCCGCGGCGCAGGCGGTGGCCTGCTACGACGAGGCCCTCAAGCTCGATCCCGGGTTCGCGCTCGCGTGGGCCGGGCTGGCGCGCGCGGTGTCCGACCAGATCGGCCAGAACTTCGTGGCGCGCGAAGAGGGCTACGCGAAGGCAACCCATGCCGCCCAACGTGCCATCGAGCTCGAGCCCGACCTTCCGGAAGCGCACATCGCGCGCGGCTGGATCCTCAGGGCGTGGGACTGGGACTGGAAGGGCGCGGAGGAATCGTTCGAGCGCGCGCTTGCGCTCGCACCGGCCAATGCGATGGCCCTGAACGCGGCGGCAACGCTGTTCGGCAACCTGGGCCGCCTCGACGAGGCGACCGCCCTCCTCAGGCGCGCCGTCGGGCTCGACCCCCTCAACGTCGCGGTGAACCGGAACCTCGGGCTCTATTGCCTCGCGAACGGCGAGTTCGATGCCGCTGCCCAAGCCCTGGACGTGACCTTGCAGTTGAGCGCGAAAGGCGGGCTCACCCACACATGGCGCGCCTTGGTCGAGCTGTCAGGTGACCGTCTCGACGAGGCGCTCGCCGAGGCGGAATCGGAAACAAGCGAGATCTTCCGCCTCGTTGCGCTCGCGGTGGTCCATGCGCGGCGCGGAGAAGATGAGCGCTCGGATGCGGCCCTGGCCGAACTCGTCGCGCGCAATGGCGAGGACAGCCCCTACCAGGTCGCCGAGGTCCACGCGCAGCGCGGGGAAGGCCGACGAGGCCTTCACATGGCTCGAGCGCGCATTTGCCTACCGCGACCCCGGGCTTTCCTACGTCAAGATCGATCCGTTCCTCGTCCCGTTGCACGAGGACGCCCGGTGGCAATCTTTCCTGGGGCAAATGAAGCTCGCGGATTGAGAGTTGGCGCGCCGGTCGTCTAGGGAATGGATTGCTCCCAAGGCGCGCCCCTAAGGGGCGGGCAGGTAGTACTCCGTGGCGCCGATTGCCTTGCCCGCCGCACCGATCCCGCCCACGACCAGCACGCGGCCGTCGATCAGGCGCGTTGCCGTATGGCCGGAGCGCGCCGTCAGCATCGCCGGCGCAACCACGAACGCACCCGGGCCGCCGGTTGCGGCCGTGTAGAAATCGGTCGAAGAAAGGCGACCCGTGGCGTTCCATCCGCCGGTCGCGAGCGCCTGTCCGTTCGCCAGCAGCGTCAACGGTGAAGTCGGCGCGCGGAACCGCCATGCTCGCAGCTACCGTCCAGTTGCCTGGCGGCCCGGCTGACGGGCGAATAGAGCTCTGCGGATCCGATCGCCGCATCGGTCGCGCCCGCGCCGCCGGCCACCAGCACCCGGCCATCGGCCAGCAGGGCGGCGTCGGCGGAATGACGGCCCGTCACCATCGCGCCCGCAGAGCGAGATCGCTCCCTTCGCCGGATCGTAGATCTCGGCCGTGGCGATCACGGTGTAACCATTGCCGGCCTTGGCACGGCCGCCCGCAATGAGCACGCGGCCATCCCCGAGAAGGACCGCAACGTGACGTTCGCGAGCGAAGGCCAGGGAAGGCCCGTTCGAGAGTGCTCCCGGTGGCCGGGTCGAACAGGAGCGTCGAGCCGATCGTCTTCGAGGAGTTGTCCGAGCCGCCGACGATGAACACCTTGCCGCTCTGCAGCGCAGTCGCGGTGTGGTATGAGCGATTGCTGCCCAGGCCGCCCGCCGAGGACCAGGTCCGGGCCGCGGGGTCGAAGATCTGCGAGCTCGAGTTTCCGCCGCCGACCACGAGCACCTTGCCGTCACTTGAGCACGCGCAACTCAGCAGCGTCGCCGTGTGGCCGGTCGACTTGCTCGGCAGGTTGCCGGCGGTCGTGAAGAGCCCGGTCGCGGGATCGTAGATTTCCGAGGTAGCCGTCGGGGCGCCACTGGCATCGTATCCCCCCGCGACGAGCACCTTGCCGCTGTTGAGGAGCGTTGCCGTGTGGTCGGCGCGCGGCTGGAACATCGAACCGGAAGCGATCCACGGGACCTTCGCGGCAAAACTCCGCGCAACCTGAGCTGCAGCCAGGTAGTTGGCGTTGCCAGGCTGGTCGGCCGCGATGGTGCACGTTCCCGCTGCCGATCACCGTCACGGTAGAGCCGCTGACCGTGCAGACGGCAGGCGTGAGCGAGCTGAGCGCAACGGTGAGCCCGCTCGAGGCGGTCGCGACCACGGCGAACGGCGCCACGGGAAGGGTGACGTCCGGCAGCGCGCCGAAGGTGATCGTCTGCGATGCCTTCGCGATGCTGAAGCTCTGGATCGCCGACGCCGAGGCGTAGTTGGTGGTCCCGGCCTGATTCGCCGTGAGCGTGCAGGTCCCCGCGCCCGTCAGCGTGACGGTCGCCGTCGAACTGGCGCCCGCCAGCGTCGAGGAAGACACGGTGCACGATCCGCTCGCGGTGAAGGTGACGAGCAGGCCCGTCGGGGTCGCGCCGAAAAGGGCCCTCGCGCTGATGCCGACCGTCGCGCCGGGACTGTAGGCCTGCGCGGCCACGGCCGGGAAGTCGATCGTCTGCGCCGCCTTGCCGATGACCACGGTCAGCGGTACCTGCGGCGCGCGCGAGGTAGTTCCCGTCGCCTGCCTGATCAGCGGCAATCGTGCAGCTGCCCGCCGACAGGATGGCGACGGTGTTTCCGCTGATCGAGCAGACGCCGGCACTCGACGGGCTGATGCTGAACGACACCGTCAATCCCGAACTTGCCGTTGCGCTGGCAGCGAATGGCGGCCCGCCGAAAATCTTCGCCCCGATCGCCGGGAAGGTGATCGACTGCGACGCCTTGGCGATCACCACGGTTTGCGTCACCGCGCGCTGCCGCGAGATAGGAGGCATTGCCCGGCTGGTCGGCCGAGATCGTGCAGTTGCCGGCGGAGACGATGGTCACCGTGCTGCCGCTCACGGTGCACACGGCGGGCGTCGTCGACGACAAGGTGACCGGCAGGCCGGAGCTGGCTGTTGCCGTGACGATGAAAGCCGCGTCGCCGTAGGTCTTCGGCGCGATCGCCGGGAAGGCGATGGCCTGCGAATTCTTGATCGCGATCGTCGTCGTCACCGTGACCGAGAGCTGGATGCTCGTGCCGCCCGCCCAGGCGATGACCGTGCAGGTCCCCGGCGCAGTTCCGGCGGTGAGGGTATAGATGGCAGGGCTTCCGGCGCTCGCGATCGTGCAGTCGTTCGGTTGGGGCGCCAGCTGCGGATCGGTGGGGGCGGTATAGATCACCGGGTCACCGGACCCGCTGCTTGCGCTCGGCAAGCGTCAGCGTCGAGCCGACGGCAATCGCCGACGGGATCGGGGCGGCGAAGGAGATGTTCACGACGCTCAGCGTGAGCTTCTGCACGTCCTGCTGCTGCGTGACGGTGCAAGCCGCGGCCGCGCAGTCGCGAACGCTCACGATGAGGTCGTACTTGCCCGGCGGCGCGTTGGTGACCGTCAACGCACCGGAGGCCGCATCGACCGTGACCGCTCCCGGCTGCAGCACGGGAAACCCGGCCTGCGGCGTGACGGACTCGATGCTCCAGGCGAGTCCGGAGCCGGGCGCGCCGCCGATCGCCCGAAGGCCGTTGGGCGCCGAAGGAATCGTGACCACTGCATTCGCCTGGACCGCGGGCAGCGCGAGGGTCTTGATCACCAGCGGAACGGTCGTGACGGTGTTGGGCTTCGCGTCGACGATGACGAACTTGGTGCCCCACTTGCCGAAGTCGAGCGCCTGGGCCGATGTCAGTCCGGTGCCCACGATCCGCAGGGTGACCTGCGCCAGCTCGTCGACCGACAGCGGCAGGGTCGCTGCGCCCGTTTCGGTCCTCACGTCCGGGAAATTGGTGTCGATGTTGTCGGGCGTGTAGGTCCTGGGCGACGGGATGCTCGCGACCTGCGCATTGCGCTGGACGAGTTGCGGCACGCAACTCGTGCCGACGACGGGCGCGAGCGCGATCTTGCGCACCACCAGCTGGAGTTTCGCGCCTGCGGGCAGGTCGCGCAGGACCGGCTTGACGGCGAGCGTCGTGTCGGTGTTGCCCGAGTTCTTGACGATGACCGTCGATTCGATGACCGGCCCGTTGGCGAGCTCGACGTTGGCGAGCTCGATGTTGGCGAGCTCGGCGTTGGCGAGCTCGACGTTGGCCAGCTCGATGTTGGCCAGCTCGATGTTGGCCAACTCGATATTGGCGAGCTCGATGTTGGCCAGTTCGACGTTGGCCAGCTCGGCATTGGCGAGCTCGATATTGGCCAGTTCGACGTTGGCCAGCTCGGCATTGGCGAGCTCGACGTTTGCGAGCTCGATGTTGGCCAGCTCGATGTTGGCCAGTTCGTTGTTCGCCAGCTCGATGTTGGCGAGCTCGACGTTGGCCAGCCCCGCCGCTCCCGGCCCGGTATTCGGGTACCAGAGGTTGTTGTTCGCAAGGTCGGCGCGGCCGTCGGCGCTGCCGAGCAGCGTTTCCCGCGGATCGGCATTGAGGACGATCGTGGTGGTGTCGCTGGCCGGGCCGGCGAGGTTGCGGACAAGGACCGAGACGGACGCTGCCGGATTGGCGGAGGTGACCCAGAGCGTTCGCGTTGCCGAGGATCGCTGGGCAACGTCGACGGTGATCGAGCTCGTCGCGTTGCCGGCGCCCGGATAGGTGAAGCTCGCCTGCGCGCCCGTCCCGCGGTGGCCGTGAGTTGGTAGCGCCCCGTGGTGGCCAGTTCGAGGTTTCGCACCGTGACCACGAATCCGCGCGGCGCCGAGGCTCCGTTCAGCGCGAGGTTCTTCGTCGTCGCATTGGCGAACGCAGTCCAGCTCTCGCCAACCACCGCGGTGTAGACGTTCTGGTCCCGGTTGCCGGATTGGCCGGTGTTCTTGCCGTCCGGCGTGCACGCGAGCGCGTTGCGTGAGATCACGCCGCTTGCGGCGTCGAGGTTGAACAGGGGCTGGTAGTTGGTCCAGTCGACGGTCCTGTCGGCCTTGGGTTTCGGCGGAACCACGTCGCGGTCGTCCGCCCAAACGGCATGGAATATCGGCTTGAAGCCGCCGGCCTGCGTCGCTGCGTTTATGCCCGTGTTGAACTTGTAGCTTCCGCCGGAAGGGACGATCGCCTGCGCGGCGAGGTCGATGTAGTCGCCGAAGAAGGGCCGCGTGCCGTTCACGAACATCGGCAGGTTCGGGAAATTGAACCGGATCTGCCGGATCACGCAGGTCGCGGACGTCTTTGTGCAGTTCTTTCCCGAAGAGGCGTCGAATTGCGCGTAGCGGTACTCGGAAACGCGGCTGGACGCGAATGCGCCTACCCCGGTCGTGGTTACCGGCGCCGTGGCTGCGAACGCATCAACCGTGTGGCGGCGGGTCAGGCCCGCGTCGTCGATGAAGGCACTGAACACAATGGCTCCGGGCCGCTGCGCAGGCGGCCCCGGCGGGCGAGGAGCAGGCGGCCAGATTGCCGGCCGGGACGCGCACCTCGCGATATTCGTCGGGGTAGCTGCAGCCCGCGACGCCGTCCGTGCTCTGGCAGCGCAATTCGCCGACCGTCTGCGTGTAGCGCTGGTCGATCCAGGTGATCGCCAGCTTGCCCGCGGCAAAAGCCAGCGCCGGCTGGATCTGGTGGCCGCGGCCCGGGTTCGCCGGGTTGATCGGATCGGAGACCCAGTCATCGACCCGCACCGGCGCCGCGAAGGTCGTTCCGCCGTCGCTCGAGGTGATGATGGTGATGCGCGCGTCGCAATTGCCGTCCGGCGCGAGGCAGCCCGGGTGGCCGGATCGAGCGCTGCCTTGCGTTCGGCCCAAGCCACATGGACGCGGCTCGCGCCGGCGGGATCGACCGACACCGCGAGGGAGGGAAAGCCGTTGCTGCGGAACGAACTGGCGGTGGTCGCCTGGTCGAACGCCTTGATGTTCGTGACAAGCTTCGGATTGCTGAACTGCTTGCCGCCGTCGGTCGACTTGCTGAGGTAGATGGCGTCGGGAATGCCGGCCGCGGCGTCGCCGAAACGGCGCCAGACGACGTAGACATGGCCGGTGGAGGGATCGACCGCGAGCGACGAGCCGGAATTCACGTCGACGGAATTGCTGACCTTCACCGGGCTTGCCGAAGGTCTTGCCGCAATCGTCCGACGCCGACACGAAGAGCTGCGGGTGCGGGTTCGGATCCGACTGCCCGACGAAGTTCGAGAACGAGACATAGACATTGAAGGCGGGCACCGGCGCGGAACCGTAGTTCGGGCGCAGGTCGCAGGTCTTGCCCGCGAGCCAGGAGCGGCCGGGAACGTCCGCCACGACCCATGGCTTGTCCTTGAACTGGCCTTCCGTGCCGGTGTCGAGGATGCTGAGGACGTCCGCCACGAACGGGTCCTGCCCGTTGCGCACCGCGTCGTTCCTGTCGAAGAAGCGCTGCACGGCGGTGACGCCGCCGGCGCTGGTATCGCGACGACCGGCGATGAAGGAGAGGAAAAAGGTCCCGTAGGGCCCCGCGCGCAGCGTCGGGTCGGCCGAGAACTCCAGGCCCTTGATCGCCGCATTGCCGCTGTTGCACTGCGCGTTCCCCAGCGGGCAGCCGGCCAGCAGCATCGGCCGCCAGGTTCCCCCGCCGTTGACCGACTTGTAGAGGGAAATCCAGGCCTTGCCGCCGCCCACGCCTTCAATGGTCGAAAGCTCGGCCGCGCGGTAGTCGTTCGAGGCGGCCAGCAGGTGCTGGGGATTGCGCGACGAAACCGCGATCGACGGCTCATTCTGCTTCGTGAGGAACGGGTCGCCATCCGGGAACTTGTTGCCGGACATCACGTTCACGTTCGGGCCCGCCACCGGGGCCGCCGCCGCAGGAACGGCCAATGCAAGCAGCAGCGTCGCCGCGAGGATCGAAGCGTGCTGCCGGGAAGCGGAGCGGGCCGCGCGGCCCGCGGTTTCGCGCATCGGAATCATCGAGCCAGGAACAGCCTGTGCGGTGGATGCCGGAATGCCATGGTTCGAGGTCAATGCAATCTCCTGTCGCAGCGCCAGGGCCCGGGGCCTTGTTCATTTGTCGTCGGGTGCGTCATTCCGGCCGGCACGAGGGCGCAATCGGAAGGCCGCCTGCGCCGCACCGACCAGTCCGAATCAACAGACCGTGTGCGCCGGCGGCGCAGAGTTCATTTTCGAAAACGCCTTGTTGGCCAGGAGTTTCCGGATCGCATGCCGCGAAGGCGTGAAACAAGAGCCGATCGGCTGGCCCGGATCAATGGTGGCGAGCTCGAAATATACACGCTTGCCGGCTGCAGGCAAAAAAACGCGGACATTCCCGGCCGTTGCGGCCGATTGCATCTGTAATCGGCCGATGCATCGCCCATCGCTCGCCGCGGTTTGACGCCCCAGCGCCGCGCCGGTAGACTTCGCGCCATCCGACCGGGAGAGCGTTCCGCGTGAAATGCGGGGCCGCCGAAGGGGAACCACCCGCAAACTCTCAGGCAAAAGGACTGGCCGGCAACCGGGGAAATCCCGGACTCTGGAGAGCGGCAGGAATCCTGCCCACCGAAGGGGCGCGCGGCGTACCGGATGTCCGGTGCCCGTAATCTCTCAGGTACCAAGGACAGAGGGGTAACGCGAGCCGATCGGGCTTCCGTTACCCCTTTTTCATTTCGGTAACCGGGAATCAACGTGCTCAAGACCACACCGTTTCACGACCAGCACCTCGCCGCCGGCGCCCGCATGGTGGACTTCGGCGGCTGGGACATGCCGGTCAACTACGGCTCGCAGATCGAGGAACACCATGCCGTGCGGCGCTTTGCCGGCATGTTCGATGTCTCGCACATGCTCGCGATCGACATCGAAGGCGAGGGCTCGCGCGATTTCCTGTGGGCCGCGCTCGCCAACAACGTCGACAGGCTGGCGAAGCCCGGCAAGGCGCTTTATTCGTGCCTGCTGAACGAGCGCGGCGGCGTGATCGACGACCTGATCGCGTACTATTTCTCCGACACGCATTTCCGGCTCGTGGTGAATGCCGGCTGCGCGGGCAAGGACCTCGCGTGGCTCGAGTCCCTCGCCGGGATGCTCGGCCTCGCACTCGACATTCACGCGCGCCGCGATCTTGCGATGCTCGCCGTGCAGGGGCCGCTCGCGCGCGAACGCCTCTGGGAGGCGATGCCGGAACTGCGGGCGGAGGGCAACCCGCTCAAGCCGTTCACCGCCGCATTCGCGGGCGAATCGATGATCGCGCGCACCGGCTACACCGGCGAGGACGGTTTCGAAATCACCTTTCCTTCGGAGCGGGCCGAGCAAGTATGGGACTCGCTGGTCGCCGCGCGCGTGCAACCCTGCGGCCTTGGCGCCCGCGACACGCTGCGGCTGGAAGCGGGCATGAACCTGTACGGGCAGGACATGGACGAGGACACCTCGCCGCTGGATGCGGGCCTCGCGTGGACAGTGGACCTTGCCGGCGATCGCGATTTCCTCGGGCGCAAGGCGCTCGAGGCGAGGGGCCACAAGTTTGATTTCGTCGGCCTCGTGCTCCTCGACAAGGGCGGTGTGCTGCGCAGCCACCAGAAGGTCTTTGCCGCCGGTGGCGAAGGAGAGATAACGAGCGGCAGCTTTTCGCCTACGCTGGAAAAATCGATCGCGCTTGCGCGAGTGCCGATCGGCACCGCGGTTGGTTCGACCGTGCGCGTGCAAGTCCGCGACAAGGAGCTGGCGGCGATGGTGGTCAAGCCGCCCTTCGTGCGCAATGGAAAACCCCTCGTTTGACATGGAGACGCAATGAACCTGCCCCCGGAACTCAAGTACACGGCATCCCATGAATGGGCGCGGCTCGAAGCCGATGGCAGCGTCGCCGTCGGCATCACCGACCACGCGCAGGAGGCGCTGGGCGACATCGTGTTCGTCGAGGCGCCAGAGCCCGGCCGCAAGCTGGTGAAGGGTGAATCCTGCGGCGTCGTGGAATCGGTGAAGGCCGCCTCCGACATCTACGCCCCGATCGCGGGAACGGTCCTCTCACGCAATGAGGAGCTTGGCGATACGCCGGAGAAGGTCAATGCCGATGCATACGGCGCATGGATGTACCGCCTGAAGCCCGACAATCCGGCCGACCTCGCTTCGCTGCTCGATGCCGGTGCCTACGAAAAGACCGCTGCCGAAGACTGAACGCCGAACGGGACCGCCATGGCCGCACAGCCGAATTCCCCACCCCAGGACATCCGCCGCCGCACGCTCGCCGAGCTGGAGGCACGTGACGAGTTCATCTCGCGCCACATTGGCCCGGGAGAAGCGGACCAGGCGGCCATGCTGCGCGGACTGGGCTTCGCGAGCCGCGCGGCCCTGGTCGATGCCATCGTGCCGCCGGCGATACGGCGCAAGGAGGCGATGAAGCTCGGGGAGGCGATGCCCGAGGCCGAGGCGCTCGCGGCGATCCGGGCGTTGGCGGCGAAGAACAAGGTATTCAAGTCCTTCATCGGGCAGGGCTACTACGGCACGCACACGCCCGGCGTGATCCAGCGAAACATCCTGGAAAACCCCGCCTGGTACACGGCCTACACGCCGTACCAGCCCGAGATCTCGCAGGGCCGGCTGGAGGCGCTGGTCAACTTCCAGACCATGGTGTGCGACCTGACCGGCATGGCGATCTCCAACGCCTCGATGCTCGACGAGGCCACCGCGGCGGCCGAGGCGATGACGCTTGCCTGGCGCTCGGCGAGGAACGACGCGAAGGCCTTCTTCGTTGCCGACGATGTTCTTCCGCAAACGCTTGCCGTCATCCGCACGCGCGCCGAACCGTTGGGCATCGAAGTGAAAGTCGCGCCGGCCGCTGCACTCGCCGATTCGGCATGCTTCGCCGCCTTGTTGCAATACCCCGGCGCCGAAGGCGAGGTGCGCGACTACCGCGCCCTGGTCGCCGCCGCGCATGCGAAGAAGACGCTCGTGATCGCCGCCGCCGACCTGCTCGCGCTCACCGTGCTGGCCCCGCCGGGCGAGTGGGGCGCGGACATCGCGGTCGGCACGACGCAGCGCTTCGGCGTGCCGATGGGCTTCGGCGGTCCCCATGCGGGCTACCTCGCGACGCGCGACGAGCTGAAGCGCAGCATGCCGGGGCGCCTCGTGGGAGTGACCATCGACAGCCACGGCAAGCCAGCCTACCGTCTCGCGCTGCAGACGCGCGAGCAGCACATCCGCCGCGAGAAGGCGACCTCGAACATCTGCACGGCGCAGGTGCTGCTCGCGGTGATGGCGAGCATGTACGCCGTGTACCACGGTCCGGAAGGACTCGAGCGAATCGCCCGCCGTGTCCACCGGATGGCCGCCATTGCCAGGCGCGGGCTGGAGAAACTCGGCTTCACCGTGCCGACGCAGGCATTCTTCGATACCTTCACCGTGGCCACGGCCGGCCAGACAGATCGCATACTCGCCCGCGGCACCGAGCACGGCGTGAATGTCCGCCGCGTGGACGATGCGACGATCGGGATTTCCTGCGACGAAACGACCACCCGCGAGGACGTCGCGCTCCTGTGGCGCGTTTTCCATTCCGGGGACGCGCCGTTCACGCGTCGATGAGGTCGATGGCGACGCCGCCGATGGACTGCCTGCGAACCTCCGGCGCACCACGCCGTACCTGACGCACCCGGTGTTCAACCGTTACCACTCCGAGACGGCGATGCTGCGTTACCTGCGCAAGCTCGCCGACAAGGACATTGCGCTCGATCGCGCCATGATCCCGCTCGGCTCCTGCACGATGAAGCTGAATGCCACCAGCGAGATGGTCCCGGTGACGTGGCCGGAGTTCGGGGCGATCCACCCGTTCGTCCCTGCAGGACAGGCGTCGGGTTACCGCGAACTGGCGGAAAGCCTCGAGAGCATGCTCTGCGAGGCGACGGGCTATGCCGCCGTGTCGCTGCAGCCGAACGCCGGCTCGCAGGGCGAGTACGCGGGATTGCTCGCCATCCGCGCTTGGCACGCCAGCCGGGGCGAAGGCGGGCGCAACGTATGCCTGATCCCCAGTTCCGCGCACGGCACCAACCCCGCGTCGGCGCAGATGGCGGGGATGAACGTGGTCGTGGTCGCCTGCGATGGCGACGGCAACGTCGACCTCTCCGACCTCGAGGCCAAGGCGAAGCGGCATGCGCGAGAGCTCGCCGCGGTGATGGTGACCTATCCCTCGACCCACGGCGTATTCGAAGCGGGCATCACGAGAATCTGCGAGATCGTGCACGAGCACGGCGGCCAGGTGTACGTCGATGGCGCCAACATGAACGCGATGGTCGGCCTGACCGCGCCGGGAAAGTTCGGCGGCGACGTCTCGCACCTGAACCTGCACAAGACCTTCTGCATCCCGCACGGCGGCGGCGGGCCGGGCGTGGGCCCGATCGCGGTGGCCGCGCATCTCGCGCCCTTCCTGCCAGGCAAGGGCGTCGGCGCCGTCTCGGCCGCGCCCCTGGGCAGCGCCTCGATCCTGCCGATCTCGTGGATGTACGTCGCGATGATGGGCCGCGAGGGCCTCACTGCGGCCACCGAGGTGGCGATCCTCAACGCCAATTACGTCGCGAAGGCGCTGGCGCCGCACTTCCCGGTGCTCTATAGCGGCCCGGGCGGCCTGGTTGCGCACGAATGCATCCTTGACCTTCGCGCCCTGAAGGAGTCGAGCGGCATCACCGTGGACGACGTCGCCAAGCGCCTGATGGACTACGGCTTCCACGCGCCGACGATGTCCTTCCCGGTGGCGGGCACGCTCATGATCGAACCGACAGAGAGCGAATCGAAGGAGGAGCTCGACCGCTTCATTGCGGCGATGATCGCGATCCGCGAGGAGATTCGCGCGGTGGAAGAGGGCAGGGCCGATCGCGAGGACAATGCGCTGAAGCACGCGCCGCATACCGCAGTGGCGGTGCTCGCGAATGAATGGAAGCACGCCTATTCGCGCGAGCAAGCGGCATTCCCCGTGGCAACATTGCGCGACAACAAGTACTGGCCGCCGGTGGGGCGCGCCGACAACGTCTACGGCGACCGCAACCTATTCTGCAGCTGCGTGCCCCTGGTCGAATACGAATAGCAGGAAGGGTCTTTCCGCTCTTCCGCGGTCCCGGCAGCGCGGATTCCCGGGCTGCCCCGTCAGAGTGAATTGACGACGTGCCCGCCGTCGACGACGACGATGGAGCCGGTCATGTAGGAGCCGGCGTCGGTGGCGAGCAGCAGCAGCGCGCCGTCGAGTTCCTTCGGGTCGCCCACGCGCCGTTGCGGCACGCGCTTGATCATGGCCTGCCCGGCTTCGGTGTCGAAGAGTCCCGCGTTGATCTCGCTGTGGATGTAGCCGGGGCAGATCGCGTTCACGCGGATCCCGTAGCGGGCCCATTCCAGCGCAAGCGCCTTCGTCACCTGGATCAACGCCGCCTTGGCCGCCTCATAGGCGAGCAGGTTCACGGACACGCGGAGCCCCAGGATGGAGGCGATGTTGATGATCGATCCGCCGCGCTTCGAAGCCAGCATGGTCCGCGCGCACGCCTGCGCCATTCGCCAGGCGCCGTCGAGGTTGGTGTCGAGCACACGCCGCCAATCCGCTTCGCCGGTATCGATCGCGGGACGGACATCGGCGATGCCGGCGTTGTTGACGAGCACGTCGATCGGGCCGGCATGCGCGACCGCTTTCTCCACGCACGCGGCGACCGAGGCAGGATCGGTGACGTCAAGCGCCAATGCGTGCGCCTTGAAGCCCCTTGCGCGCAGTTCGGCAACGAGCGTCTCCAGGCGATCGATGCGCCGGGCAGTCGCAATGACCGTGGCGCCGGCCTCGGCCAGCGTCGAGGCGAAGTGGTGGCCGATTCCGCTCGAGGCGCCCGTGACCAGCGCGGTCCTGCCATCGAGGCGAAAATTGGGGTTGCTCATGGTTCGTTCTCCTTGTCGGGGGATTGTAGCCGGGAAGGTGCAATCAACCCGAAGTCGAATGCGGCGCCGGCAGATGGTTTATCATCGCCACGTAGCGAGGCAAGAAATGAAAAAGGCGCACACATGAAACGCTTTGGTGAGGCCGACGACCCACGCCGGCGAATCCTGATTCAGGCACTGGCCGCAGGCGCGTTCTCCGCAGGCATGCCCGGGGTGAACGCAGTCGCCGCGAGCCTCTTCGGCGACCGCCCCGCGAAACTGCCTCCCGGCCAGTCCATCTATCGCATTTCCGGCGAGGCGATGGTGAACGACAAGGTGGCGACCCTGGAGACCCGGGTGAATCCCGGCGACAAGGTGCAGACCGGCAAGGACGGCGAGCTCGTGTTCGTGGTCAATACCAACGCGATGATCCTGCGCGGCGGCAGCACCGTGATCATCGAGGCCGAGGAGAAGTCCCCGGCGGTCTTCACGATCTCGGGGTTGCGCATGCTCGCGGGGAAGCTGCTTTCGGTATCGCGCAATACGCCCATGCGCATACGCACCGTGTCGGCCACGGTCGGAATCCGCGGCACGGGCTTCTACGTCGAGTCGGATCCGGAGCAGACCTATTTCTGCACTTGCTACGGGGCCGCGGACATCCAGTCCAACACCGATCCCGACAGCAAGGAGTCGGTAGCCGCAACCCATCACGACCGGCCGCTCTACATCGTCAACAACGCCGGCGGCGGCAAGAGCATCCGCAACGCGCCGTTCATCAACCACACCGACCAGGAATTGGCGCTGATCGAGACGCTGGTAGGGCGAACGCTGCCTTTCGTGTTCTCGAACGACTCCTACAGCGGGCCGCGGCGCAACTACTAGCCCTCTAGAGAGGGGCGCCGTTCAGGATCCAGTTCAGGAACAGGTCGTAGCCGGCGCGCGACGCGCTTCCCGGGGCATCGGTGTCGGCAAAGCCGTTGATCAACTGGCCCTTGTGGTGATGCCCGGATGGCTTGCGCAGGAACTGGCTCGCGACGATGTCGGTGAAGTTGATCCGACCCCGCACTTCGTTGTAGAACCACAGGTCGTCGGTCGCGTCTCCCGCCACGCCATCCCCATTGCGGTCGACGTTGGTATAGAGCACGGGCGCGCGAACGGCATTCGTCGAGCTGACCGAGTGGCAGCCGGCGCCGGCGCAACCGGTGTTGGGCGATTGCAGCACATTCTTGATGTCGGAGAAGCGAATCGCCGTGGGCGCCGGGGACAAGCTGTTGTCGACCACGATCGTGAGCTGTGCCGGCGCGCTCTTCACCGTCCCCTCGCTCGCCACGAGCTGTACCACGTAGGTTCCGTCCGCGCTTGCGTTGAACGTCGCCTGCGCCTTGTCGGCGTTGGCGAGCGACGCGCCGGCGGGTCCCGAGACGATCGACCACTGGTAGGCGCTGGAATAGAGGCTGCCCGCTGCCGAGAGCGCTGTCGCCCCCTGCCTCGTGACGCGCCCGGGTCCCGGGTCGGCGATCGGCCGGCCCGGCTTCAACAGGGCGCCGCTGCTGTCGCGCGCCGCGTAGCCGTTGCCTTGCAGGAAGTTCGCCACGAGGTCCGCCATGTTGGTGCTGTAGAACTTTTCCGACACGATCTTCGCCAACGGCATGTTGCCGCGATCGACGATGTGCGCCTTGATCCGGTCGGCGTAGCCGAGGAATTTCTCGTAGGATTCGAAATCGAGGTCGGACTGGTTGCCAGTGCCGCGCAGCGCGTGGCAGGCACGGCAGGCCGGCACCTGCGCCTCCCTGTATAGAGTCGACTGGCCTGCCACGAGCCACGACTGCGGCACGTAGGTGTCCACGTACTTTGCGTTGGGCATGCCATCGCCGCCATAGGCCGCCTTGAGGTGCGTGGCCGCGGCGGTGCCCTGCCATTCGTTCACGCTCGCCACGCGCCGGCAGGCATCCTCCGGCAGGCCCGTCGGCGCCGGGATCGGATAGCTGCACAGGATCATCTTGTTGATGGCCTTGAACGACGCCTCCATGTCGGATCGCGTGTAACCCGTTGCAGTCGAATAATCGAAGGTGTCGGGCTCGAAGATATGCAGGCGGGCCTGCACGTCGCCCCGGGCCGCGGAGGGCGCGTTGGCTACCAGCGGGAAAAGCTGTTTTCCGCCCGCGTCGGGCGGGGTCAGCAGGTCACCGCGCCCGCCGTGGCAGGTAATGCACGGGCCGGGCATCGCCTTCTCGCCGCGGCCATCGAGGTCGACGAAGAGGCGGCGCTCGCCGGTCTTCGCGTCGAAGTTGTAGAACTTGGCGAAGGGCACGCCGCCGTTGGGGCCCGGGCTGTACTCGATGGCGTTGGTGCCGATGTGCCAGCGCGGGTCTCGCACGATGGCCGCTTCGAGGTTGAGGGGGGAATAGGCATAGCCGGCCGCAACCTCGATCAGGTAGTTCTCGACCACGAATGCGAGCGTTCCGTCGGGATTCTGGCGGGCGGACATGCGCCGGCCGTAGCCAAGGTCGCGCACGTCGCCGAAGACCACGCCAACCTCGGTCCCGCTGCCGTTGCCGAAGCCGTTGAGGCCCTTCAGCTTGTCCAGCGTATCGCGCTGGTTGGCCGGGTCGATCGCGGCGTAGTAGGCCTTCGCGTAGGCCTCGGTGTCGGTCTGCAGCGTCCCGTCGGATATTTTCTGCGGGTTGGGGAAGAGCAGGAAGCTGTTCGGTCCGCTGACCGGGGGCGGGGCGGGCGTGTCCGAGGGGCGGACGTCGCCGCCCGTGCTGCCTCCGCCGCCGCCGCCGCAAGAGGCGAGCAGAAGCGCGGTGGCAAGCAGTCCCGCAGCGGAAATCGATTGGCGTCGCACGATCTTGCCCCCTAGAAGCGCAGCAGATAGACGATGGAGTACTGGTTCACGATGTAGTCCGAGGGCGTCGAGCCGAAGCTCGACTTCGAGTCCGGCGTCGACTGGGCGCGGATCCAGGTGAAATCGATCGAGTCGCGCGGCCCGAAGCCGATGTTCCACCCGAGCGTCGAGACCACGGTGCGGCCGTCGAACTGGTAGGCGAAATAGGTGCCGGGGAAGGCGTTGTCGCGCACGAACACGTTGGCGATATCGAGTTGCTCGAGCGACGGCCGGTTGGTGCTGGAGACGATGTTGCCGCGCCGGTACTCGCCGACCAGGTAGATGGTGCTGTCCGGCGTGAGCGAATAGTCGAACGACAGGCGCGCCGCGGTCTCGCG
Source organism: uncultured beta proteobacterium (assembly GCA_963849005.1). Lineage (GTDB taxonomy): Bacteria > Pseudomonadota > Gammaproteobacteria > Burkholderiales > Usitatibacteraceae > CAWKGC01. The sequence goes on from CAWKGC010000023.1 coordinate 168,781, forward strand.
GTTGTCCCACACCTCGCTGCGGGCGTTGCGGATGTTGTAGGCCACCGCGCCGAACAGCCCGATCCGGTCGGTGAGCAGCTGCCGGTACGAAACGCCCAGCGAATAGCGCTCCCCGTCGCGCAGGTCGGAGCGGTAGTCGTCGACAAAGGCGCGGCCGAACAGCGAGAACGTGGGCGCGTCGAAATCCCCGGAGCTGCGGTACTGCAGGTCGCCTTGCAGGCCGAGGAAGGCCTGGTCAAGGCCCTGGTAGGTCTTGAAGCCGAGTGCGCCCCCCGTGACGCTGAGCTGCCCGCGCGTGTTGGTTCCCAGCGGGTAGGTGAACGACTTGTTCGCCGTCACGCTGTAGATGCTGTCGGAGAGCTTGTCCGGGGAGACGTTTGCCCTGTTCACGTTGTCGTCGTACATGTAGCCCGCATCGAGCTGCAGGTCGATGGGCTTCGTTGCCGTGAGCCATGACCCGTCGATGAACGGCCAGCCTCGGCTGTCGAGTTCCTTGGAGACCGCGAGGCGCACCGTGTGGCCGATATTGGAGTCGGAGTTCGAGTACTGCGCCTGGTAGTCGAAACCGAACGACCAGCCGTCGCGGCGGACGAAGTCGCCGCCGACGCCCAGCATGAAGGCATTGCCGCTGGTCGAGCTCGTGGTGACCACGTACTGCGGACCCCCGAGCAGGTCGGCATACCCGATCGAAGCGTTGCGATCGCCCTTGAACACGTGCTGGTACTCGGCGCGCGCGCGCGGCGCGGCCCAGCCGAAGCTGGTCTCGTGCACCGATTCCGCGCGAAGACCGAGCGAGCCCTGGAAGAACGGCGTGGTCTGCCCGGAATAGGTCAGGGCATACTGGCCGGCGCCCGACTCGGTGCTCGAATTCAGTTTGGTCGAGGCGTAATCGAGGCGGGCATAGGGCGATATCAGCGTCGCATCGCTGCGATGCTCGTAGCCCGCCGCCACCGAGGCGAAGAACTGGTTGCCGCTGCGGCTGCCGCGCGTGTAGTCGCTCATCGGCTCGACGTAGCGCTGCGTGTCGAAGTCGATCGTGCCGTAGCCGAGCAGCGCGTCAAGGTAGGTCTGCCGCGAAGGCTGCCAGCTGCCGTAAGCGGACACGGCGTAGCCCTGTGCCTTGCTCTGCGTGCCATCCTGGCCAACGGTGGTCTTGTCCTTGCCGTATCCCAGCGCGAGGCCGAGCGCCAAGTCCTCGCTGAAGCGGCGGTCGACGCCTACGCTGATGCCGCTGGTGCTGAACTCCAGCCCGCTCTGCTTGCCATTGGCGTCGCGCGTGCCGAAATTGCCGATGCCGTAGATCCAGTAGCCCGGCGCCTTGCCGCCCGAAGGCTCTGCAGGCGCGCCGTCGACGTTGACGCTGGCAAAGTCGATCGAACGGCCGGCGAGCATCGAGGCGACCTTTCCCGCGAAGGAAGACAGCTTGCCGCCGGGCTCGTCGGGCGCGCGATCCTGCGTCCGCGCCGGGTCCGCGAGGTTCGCGGTTCCCGGGGAGCCGCGCGATGCCTGCGGCGTTCCCTTGGGCGGATCGGCCGCCGGCGGGACGTTGTCGGTGCGCGAGTGAAGAGATTCCATGCGCCGTTGCACGTTCGAGATCTGCGCGCGCGAGAAGCGCTGCGCGGTATCGGCCTGTGCCGCGAGCAGGCCCGTGACCGCCGGGTCGACCGAGGGGTCGGGGCGCCCGGTGATGAGCACGTTCACGACGCCTGGCGGCGACTTGCCGGCATTGCCGAAGGCTGTGTAGGTGAAGGCGTCCGTCCCGAAATAGTTGTTGCCCGGCGTGAAGGTGACGCGCGTGCCGTTGACTGCGACGCTGCCGTGCATCGGCGGTGCGACGATCGCCACGCCGGTGACGCCGGAGCCGCCGATGAAGGGCGCGAGGTCGAAGGTCACGCTCGAGTTCATTGCGACCGTCATGGTCGCCGGACCTGCCACCGGCGGAAGCGTGCCGACGGTGATGTTGACCGTGGCCGGCGCGGAAGTGCCGCCCGGGCCGGTCGCCGTGTAGGCGAAGCTGTCCGGGCCGCTGTACCCGCGGGTCGGCGTGTACGTAACGGTCCTGCCGCTTGCGGTTGCGGTGCCGTGCGTCGGCGCGGTCGTGACGGCAACGGAGGTCGCGACCCCGGTAATGGTGCCGGCAAGGTCGAGCACGGTGGCCGTATTGAAGGCGACGGTCACATTGCCGGGGCCGGCCACCGGCGGCCCGGGGTTGCCGACGACGATCGACACCGTTGCCGGCGCCGAGAATTCCGCAAGGCCGACCGAGCGGTAGGTGAACGAATCCGCTCCGAAGTAACCGGGTGCGGGCGTGTACAGCACGCCGAGGTTGTTCACGCTGACCGTTCCGTGCGCGGGCGGGCTCACGATCTGGATCACGCTGGCGTTGGTGATCGACGCGGTCAGGTCGATGATCGTGGCAGTGTCGTGGACCACGTTCACGCTCACCGGCGCCGCGGTGGGCAGGGGAATCGCCCCGACCGTGATCGTCAGTGTCAGGTTGCCCGTTCCCGCGGCGTTGGTTGCGGAGAGCGCGACGACGTAGCTGCCGGCCGTGGTAGGCGTTCCCGAGATCAGGCCCGTGCCGGTATTCACGGCAAGCCCCGGCGGCAGGCCGGTCGCATTGAAGCTGGCGGGCGCGTTGTTGGCCGTGATCTGGTAGCTGAAACCCTGGACGACCGCGCCGCTGGCGGAGGCCGGACTGGTAATGACAGGTGCGATCAGCGTGATGGTGATGGCCAGCGTCTGCGTCGGTCCGGCCCCGGCCCCGTTGCTTGCGCCGATGGTGACGTTGGTGACCGCGGCCGGCCCGGCGGGAATCCCGGCAATCAGGCCGGTCGGGCTGAGCGTGAGCCCGGGGGGAAGCGGGGCCGCGGTGAACCCGGTGGGGAAGTCGCTCGCGGTGATCTGGTAGGAGAACGCATTGCCCGCAATGCCCGAAGCGGTGAGCGCGCTCGAGATCACCGGCGGGTTGAGCGCGATGTTGATATTCAGCGTTGCCGCGCCGGTGCCTGCCGCGTTGCCGGCATTGAGCGTGACGCCGTAGACGCCGCCGATGGCGACCACCGGCGTGCCGGTGATGAGGCCGGTGGCCGGGTTGACGACGAGGCCGGTCAGTCCCGCTGGCAGCGTGATCGCGTAGGTGGACGGCAGGTTGCTTGCGACGATCTGGTAGCTGAAGGGCGAGCCGGAGGTGCCCGGCACGGAGCCGGGCACCGTGATCACGGGCGTGGCCAGGCCAATGTTGACGTTCACGTTCTTGTTGGTCGTGGTCGTGACGTTCTGCGCGCTGACCGTGATCGGGAAAGTGCCGCTGACCGTGGGCGTGCCCGTGATCTGGCCTGTGGACGTGTTGAGCGTGAGTCCCGCGGGCAAGGCGGTCGAGGAGTAACTGAACGGAAAGTTGGTCGCGACGATGTTGTAGGGCGCGATCGGCTGCCCTCCCGTGCCGGGGATGTCGCCCGAGGTGATGGAAGGCGCGGCCGGCGGCGTGATGGTGAGCTGAACCGAGTTCAGGCCGGCGGAAGTGGAGCCGCACGGGCCTGTGGTCTGGTACTGGAAGGTCACCGGCGACACCAGCGTGTTCGGGCTCGCGGTGTAACGCAGCTGGGTTCCGCCGACGACGCTGATCGTGCCGGTCCCCGGTTGGACGACGGTGCCCACGCCGTTGGCAACGCCACCGAACACCGGTCCCCCGGGGACGATGACGCCGGCGACCGGGTTGTAAGCGACAGTGGTGTTGGCCAGCGTGCTCGTGACCTGCGCCGCCAGGGGCGGATTGATCGTGGGGACGTTGATCGTGCGGGTCGCGGTGTTGGCAAAACCCGCGCCGCGGACCGTGAAGGAATCGGCAATGCAGTTCGTGGCCGTGTGCTGGTACGAGACCGAGGCCGTGCCCGAGCCGAGCATGTTGCCCCTGCTTGGGGCGCCCACCTGGTCGATGCGAAGGATCACGCCGTTGCCGTTGTCGTCCAGCACGATGTCGTCGACGACGAAGCCGACTGTGCCATTGTAGGGAACGGCCGGCAGGTTCTGGGTGAAGGTGATGCCGTTTGAAGTAGTGATTTCCGCGGCGATGTCGGCAGCGTTGGTCCCTATGGCGAGATAGGCTGCCGCCCCGGTCATCGTGTGCCGGGTGGTCGCTGCGGTCAGCACGCCGGCCGCATTGGCGCCGTTCACGCGCGCGCCGCCGATCGTGTGGCAGCCGTCGCAACCGCCGCTCACAAAATCGCCTGCACGGGCATCCATGGCAACGCCCGATGAGAAGAGCGCAATGAAGGCGGCGATACAGGTGGCCTGGAGCGACCGTGCCAATGCCGAGCGCAACCCGGAGTGCGGGATGCAACCCAACCGAAACCTGCGATGCGCGACGCGGGTCGGATGCAAAGTCATCGTGGCCCTCCCTGGGCCCGTTCCGGTCGGTCGTGATCGTTGCTGCCGGCGCGGTACTGCCTGGTGCCGCGGGTGCAAAGCGGCTTCGCCGAAACTCACCATCCTCCGGAACTTTGCGGATTATCTGCCTATTTTCATTGGATAATAGCCTACCCGGGCCACGGCTGTCGCGCCTTGCGTCCACGTCGGCGACGAACGGCCGGAAACGGCGGACCGGCGCGATGCCTCGGTTATAATCCGCGTCGAGTCCCGAATCCCACGCATGCGCATCCTCCTTTCCAACGACGACGGTTACTTCGCTCCCGGCATCGCAGCGCTCGCCGAAGGCCTTGCAGCAATGGCTGACCTGACGGTCGTGGCGCCGGAACGCGATCGCAGCGGCGCCTCGAACTCGCTCACCCTCGACCGCCCGCTAAGCGTGAACCGCGCGCCCAACGGCTTCTGGCACGTCAATGGCACGCCGACCGACTGCGTGCACATGGCGGTGACCGGGCTGCTCGATTTCCAGCCCGACATGATCGTCTCGGGCATCAATTCCGGCGCCAACATGGGCGATGACACGATCTATTCCGGCACGGTCGCCGCGGCCACCGAAGGCTGGCTGCTCGGCATCCCCTCGATCGCGATCTCGCTGGTGGGCCGCGATTTTCGCCACTTCGCGACCGCCGGCTGGGTCGCGAAAGTGCTCGTCGAGCGCTTTGCAGCCAAGCCTTTCGGCCAGCCGGTGCTGCTCAACGTGAACGTTCCCGACGTGGCAAAGGAGGCGATAAAGGGATTCGAAGTGACGCGCCTCGGTCGCCGCCATGTCGCGCAGCCGGTGGTGAAGAGCGTGAATCCGCGCGGCGACACGGTGTACTGGGTGGGGCCGGCAGGCGCGGCGCGCGATGCGGGCCCGGGCACCGATTTCCATGCCGTCGAGCGCGGTTGCGTCTCGGTCACGCCGTTGCAGATCGACCTCACCAACACGGCCCAGATCGGCGCCATCGATACCTGGATCAAGTCATGACGGCGCTTGGCATCGGCATGACCTCCGAGCGCACGCGAATGCGCATGATCGAGCAATTGCGCAAGGCGGGCATCGAGGACGAGCGCGTGCTGGCGGCGATGGCCGAGATCCCGCGCCACCTGTTCATCGACGAGGGCATCGCTTCTCGCGCCTACGAGGATACCGCGCTGCCGATCGGCTTCGGCCAGACCATTTCCAGCCCGTTCATCGTCGCGCTGATGAGCCAGTGGCTGGCCGAGAAGGTGCCCGCGACCGGCAAGGTGCTGGAGATCGGCACCGGCTGCGGCTACCAGACCGCGGTGCTGGCCAGGCTCTTCAAGGAAGTCTATTCGCTGGAGCGCATCGCGCCCCTGATGGACAAGGCGCGTCGCCACCTGCGCGACCTGCGTTTCTACAACGTGCGCTTCAAGCATGTCGACGGGCACAACGGCTACCCCGAGGGCGGGCCTTACGACGGCATCCTTTCGGCGGCCGCTTCGAGCCATGTGCCGCCCGCGTTGAAGGCGCAACTCGCTTCCGGCGGAAGGCTGGTGCTGCCGGTGGGCGCCGAGGACCAGTGGCTGTTCGTCATCGACCGCAATGGCGACGAATTCAGCGAAGAAAGGCGCGAGGCAGTGCGTTTCGTGCCCTTGATGCCGGGGCTCGCATGACGATGCTTGCGGCGGCACGACGCCTGTCCCTTCTCGTTGTCGCAATGGCGCTGGCGGCCTGCGCGTCAAAGGCGCCCGCGCCGGTGGTCGATCGCACGTCGCCGGTTCCGCCTCGCGCAGCGGTCCCGGCACCGAAGCCGCCGGAGAAGCCGGTCGAAGCCCCCACGCGCACCCACACCGTGAAGCGCGGCGAAACGCTGGTCGGCATTGCCCTGCAATACGGCCTCGATTATCGCGAGCTCGCCGCCTGGAACGGTGTTGCGAATCCCAATCTTCTCGCGGTGGGGCAGGTGCTCCAATTGCAGGCGCCGGCCGGTGCCGCGACCACGCCAGGGGCGCCCGTGGCAACACCGCTTGCCGGCGCGGCGCAGCCGGTCGAAGCGCGCCCGAACGCCAATACCGACAAGCTGAAGGTCGAGCCGCGCGGCGTGAAGCTTCCCTATTCGGACAAGGCGCTCGCGCAATTGGGCGGCGAGCCCGACCCCAAGCCGGCCGCTGAGCCGGCTCCTCCCCCGGCCCCGGGCGTGCCCGCGGCCGACGGCGACAAGGTGGACTGGACCTGGCCGGCCAAGGGCAAGGTCACTGCCACCTTCACCGATGCCGGCAAGGGCATCGACATCACCGGCACCAAGGGCGAAGCGGTGCTCGCGGCCGCCTCGGGGCGTGTCGTTTACAGCGGCACGGGGCTGCGCGGCTACGGCAAGCTCGTCATCCTCAAGCACAACGAGACGTGGCTCTCGGCCTACGCGCACAACGAGAAATTGCTGGTGAGCGAAGGCGACGTGGTGAAGAAGGGCCAGAAGATCGCCGAGATGGGCGCAAGCGACACCGATTCGGTGAAGCTGCACTTCGAGATCCGCAAGCTTGGCAGCCCGGTCGATCCCCTGAAGCTGCTTCCCCCGCAGCCCTGAGCGGCCTCAGGCGGGGAATTGCCGGACCTGCCGCGACAATTCGCGCGCGGCGTGCGGGTCGCGGCCGGGGCCGTAGCGCAAGTCCACGTAGTTATGGGTGATCCGCGCAGCTTGTTCGGCCAGCTGAGGCGAGGAAGTGCGCACGCGGGCCAGGAAATCGAGCGGGCCCTCGCTGGGGCGCCGGGTGAGGCCGGTGCGGGCGAGCTTGGCGCAGAAGCGCAGCCAGGCCAACTGCGCAGGATCGCGGTGGCGCGGCAGGTCGCGCAGCACCAGCCATCCCGACACCGCGCCGCCCACCAGGAGCGTGAGGCCGACCAGCCACAGCCCCAGGCTGCGCCAGTCGACGTCGATGCCCAGCCTGGCGAGGAAGCTCCTCTGGCGCTCCACGTTGTAGCCGAGCACCCATTGCGTCCAGCTGCTGTTCATCATGTCCCAGGCGAAGCGCAGGTTGGAGATCAGGCCGAACCTGTCGGCGGCGGCGAGCGTCGAAAATACGCCCATCGGCCCGAGCGCGGCGTTGATGCCGTTGTCCACGCGCAAGGGCGATACCGCGGCGGTCGGATCGACGCGCAGCCAGCCGAGGCCTTCCAGCCAGACCTCGGTCCAGGCATGCGCATCGGCCTGCCGCACCACCAGTTCGCGGGTAAGCGGGTTGATCTCGCCGCCCTGGTAGCCGGTCACCACGCGTGCCGGTATTCCCGCCGCGCGCATCAGCAGCGCGAAACTGCCCGCGTAGTGCTCGCAGAAGCCGAGCTTGGTATTGAACAGGAACTCGTCGTAGGGATTGTCGCCAAGCAGCGGAGGGTCGAGCGTGTAGGTGAACTGCGTGTTGAAAAGCGAGAAGGCCCGGTTGATCAATTCGCGCTTGTCCGGCGTTTCGGCGGCCCACTGCCTGCCAAGCGCCTTGGTGCGCGGGTTGGCGTCTCCCTCGATGCGGGTGTAGAGCTCGCGCGCCTGCGCGCTCAGCGCTTCGCCATAGCGATAGTCGAGCCAGGAAGTCATGTCGTAACGCACGCGCGATTCGAGCGGTCGCCGGGCGCGCAACTGCAGGTCCGCGAGCATGAGCGTGTCGCGGTCGCGCTCGCTCAGGTCGGGCGATTCCAGCCTTGGCAGCGCGCCCGGCACGTCGAGCGCGAACAACCAGGGCTTGCCGTTGGGCTCGAGGATCACCGAGTAACGCGAGGGCCGGCTGGCCGAGGCATATTCGGGCCGGCCGAAGGCGGTGAAGTCCGACATGCGCCACGTGCGTCCGTCGAACAGCGGCATGACGGGCCCGCGGAAATAGAGCGACTGGTAGGAAGGCATGTCGCCGTCGAAGATGACGCGGAAGGCGGTCTCCTCGCTCTTGATCAGGCTGGAAATGTTGCCCGGCGTCATCGAGTCCGACAGTCCCGAGCGGCCGGCGCGCCCGTCCTGCGGAATGGCCCACAGCGGTCCCTGGATGCGCGGGAAGAGCACGAAGAAGATGAGCATCATCGGCAAGCGCCTGCAGCAGCAGCGCGCCGGCCGGATAGAGGCGCTCCTTGAGCGTGGCCTCGGTGCCCACCCGGTTGAAGCCCACCCAGGTCGCGACGAAGATCCAGACGCACGCCAGCATGTAGAGGCCGAGGGCGATGCTCTGGGAGTAGAGGAAGTTGGTCATCACGAGGAAGAAGCCGAGGAAGATCGCGAGCGTCACCTCGCGCTGCGTGCGCATCTCCAGGACCTTCAACGCGACCAGCAGCAGCAGGAAGGTGACGCCGGGGTCGCGTCCCATCAGGCGCCGGTAGGCTATCCAGGTGGCCGCCGCCACGGCCATGGCGAGCACCGAGATCAGCCATCGGGGCGGCGTGCGCAGTGCCCTCCAGCCGATCACGCCGCGCCATGCGAGGATCAGGCCGCAGAAGGCGCCCACCCACAGCGGCTGGCGTTCGAGGTGGGGCGCGATCACGAACGCCATCGCGGCGATCAGCCAGAGGACGTTCGCGAGCGTGAGGGCGGGGGAGCGCGGCGAGCTCATGTCGCGGGCGCCGTGATGCCGAAAAGCGCGAGCGCCTCGAGCGCGCGGTCGCGATGGGCGTCGCCTGTGGCCGGCGGGATGCGCACGCCGGGGAGCATGAGCCCGAACCGCTGTCCCCGGCGATCGCTTTCGAGCACCCAGTGGGCGAGCACCGAGAGCTTCGCTTCGGCGAAGGACGATGCGGCATCGTCCCAGGAGAGCCAGATCTCGTCGGCCGCCATGGCATGGAATTCCTTGCTGAGCAGGCCCTGGCCGCGCGCCAGCGCCTTCCATGCGATCTGCCGCGGCGGATCGCCGGCGTGGTAGGGGCGCAGCTGGTGGAACTCCTCGTCGCCGTGGACCGACAGCGAGCCTTCGCCCGTTGCGGTGGACAGGGCCGGCGGGGCGCCTGCGGTCGTGTCGGGCCGCGGATAGACAATGGCGCGCTGGCCGAAATCGAAATACGCCCACGCGTGGAACAGCCCGACCGGGTAACGCGTGAAGATTTCCAGCCGGCCGCATTCGAGCAGCCCGCGGCGGCGCGCGGCGGCGGGAATCGCGATCGACGCGGGCGCGCCCGGGTTCACGTCGCAGTAGACGGGATCCTCGCCGATGCGGCGCACCGCGACGGCGAAGCGGCTCTGCTCCCGGGGTCTCCAGCGTCACGCCGAAATGCGCGGTTTCGCCGGCGAACACCGGCTCGACGCGCCCCGGGCGCAGCTTCAGGTAGGAGAGGTTGCGCCACGTGTGCAGCATCGCCACCGAGCCCATCGCGGTGAGCAGGAACGTGAGCAGGAAGCCGAGCGCCAGCGCGTAGTTGATCGACGCGAACAGCATCACCAGCAGCACCAGGACGAAAAGGTAGCCCTGTTTCGTGGGCAGGATGTAGATGCGGCGCTGGACCAGCGTCACCGGCGCCGCTTCCGGCACCTTGATGCGGAAGATCCAGTCGGCTATCGATTGCCTGAAGTTGGCGAACAACGGCGCTTCTAGGGGATGGCGACGGACTCGAGCAGGTCGCGCGTGACGTCAAGCGTGCCGCGCGCTTCGCCGGAGACATGCAGGCGATGGCCGACCACCGAGGGCAGCACGGCCTGCACGTCTTCGGGCAGCACCTGCGCGCGTCCCTGCATCATTGCCCAGGACTGCGCGCCGCGCAGCACGGCAAGCCCCGCGCGCGGGCTGAGCCCCTGCGCGTAGTTCGGCGAATGCCGCGTGTGGCGGATGAGCGCCTGCACGTAATCGAGCAGCGCTTCGGAGACGAACACGCCCGGGACCTCTCGCCTGCAGCTCGAGCAGCTGCGCGCGTTGCATCGCCGGGACGATCTGCGAGATCAACTCGCGCCGCTCCTGCCCCTTGAGCAATTCGCGCTCGGCCTTGGCGTCGGGGTAGCCGAGGTGGATGCGCATGAGGAAGCGGTCGAGCTGCGACTCGGGCAGCGGAAAGGTGCCGACCTGGTGCAACGGGTTCTGCGTGGCGATGACGAAGAAGGGCTCGGGAAGCGCGCGCGTCTCGCCTTCGGCCGTGACCTGGCGCTCTTCCATCGCCTCCAGCAGCGCGCTTTGCGCCTTCGGGCTGGCGCGGTTGATCTCGTCGGCCAGGATGACCTGCGAAAAGATCGGGCCGGGATGGAAGCGGAAGGTGGAGCTGTCGCGGTCGAAAACCGACACGCCGATCACGTCGGCCGGCAGGAGGTCGCTGGTGAACTGGATGCGCTGGTAGTCCAGCCCGAGCAGGCGCGCCAGCACGTGCGACAGCGTGGTCTTGCCGACGCCGGGAACATCCTCGATCAGCAGGTGGCCGCGCGCCAGGATGCAGGCCATCGCCAGCCGGATCTGGCGTTCCTTGCCGAGGATGATGCGCGAGGCTCCGCCGACCACGTCTTCGACCGGGTTCGGGGATGAGTCGCTGGCGGGCGTCGAGGAGCATGGTGATCGTGTCTGGCAGAGGGAAAAAGGACGAATCAAGGATAGCACGCAAGACGCCGCGGGACCGGGTGGCGCCGCACCGGGTTTGTCATCCTGACCCGCATGCCGGAAAATGGTTCCGTCATGCGCACCGCCCTGCTGACCCATCCCGACTGCCTCGAGCACGAGATGGGATCGCAACACCCGGAATCCCCGAACCGCCTGCGCGCGATCCTCAACGCCATCGACGCGGCCGGCCTCGTGGGCTCCCTCGACCTCTACGAGGCGCCCGAGGCCACTGTGGCGCAACTGCTTCGCGTGCATACGAAACAGTACGTCGATTCCGTCTTCGAGGCGGCGCCGGGCCGGGGTTACGCCGTATCTCGACCCCGACACGTCGATGAACCCCAGGTCGCTCTCGGCCGCGCTGCATGCCGCCGGCGCGGCGGTCGTTGCGACGGACCTGGTGCTTTCGCGCCGCGCAGCCAACGCGTTTTGCGCAGTGCGGCCGCCGGGCCATCACGCCACGCCGGACCAGGTCGATGGGATTCTGCATTTTCAACAACGTCGCGATCGGCGCGGCGCACGCCCTTGAAGCGCACGGGCTGGAGCGCGTCGCGATCCTCGACTTCGACGTGCACCACGGCAACGGTACGGAAGACGCCTTCCACGAGGACCCGCGGGTGCTGATGTGCTCGACCTTCCAGCACCCGTACTACCCGTACTGCGGCGCCGACAGCTCCAACGAGCACATTCTCAACGTGCCTCTGCCCGCGCTCACCGACAGCCGGGGATTTCGCGCTGCGATCGAAGCGCGTCTGGCTGCCCGCGCTCGACGCCTTCAGGCCGCAGGCGGTGTTCGTCTCGGCGGGATTCGACGCGCATCGCGAAGACCCGCTCGCCTACCTCAACCTCGAGGACGAGGACTACGCCTGGGTCACCGAGCGCATTCGCGAGGTCGCCGACGCGCACGCCGGGGGCGGCATCGTATCGACGCTGGAAGGCGGGTACAACATCAACGCGCTCGGGCCGTTGCGTCGTCGAGCACCTCAAGGTGCTGTCGCGGTAAACGGGGGGCTTTGAGTACGTCCCCGGCGGGGCCGGCGGGACCTCAGGACGCCGGGTTCGCTTTCGAGCCGATCAGCTTTTGCAGGCCGAGCAGGCTCCAGTTCCGGGTGTCGATGGCCGTGTGGATGATGCCGCGATAGCGCATGGCCATCGCGTAGGCCCAGGGCGAGGCCAGGAAGTTCTCGAACAGTTCGTCGTAGCTGCCCGCGCTGCAATAGCCGGCATACGCGCAGGCCTGCTGCGCCTCGCGGTCGAAGCTCGGGCAGGACGCCTGGAAGTCGCAGCCGACAAGCGCAAATGCACCGACCAGCGAGGCCGGTTCCGGGACTTCGCCGTTCGGGCCGATGCGCAATTCGCCGATCAGCCGGTTCTGCGCGAGGAACTGCGCCACCATCAGCATCGCCTCCGCGTCCTTCGTCTCCAGCAGGTTGATGATGCGCTGGAAGTCGTCCACGGCCACGGCCCGCGAGGTGTCCGCGCCGTCTTTGGAGGGCACGAGGTTCTTGTTCAGTTCCGCCACCAGCTGCCGGGCCTGGGCACGCGGGTCGCCACCGAGGGAGGCCTGCTGGTAGAGGTCGTCGATGTCCTTCTGTGCGATGCGAACGCCCTGGAAGCGCAGGCAGCGTTGCGTGTCGTCCGCGGCATCGTAGGCTGCAATGCGCCTGGCGGCATTGGCGTCCGACGCGGGGATGCCGGCCACGAACTGGCGGCGCTGCTTTTCGCTGGTCGCGGCGAGGTCTTCGTTGATCGAGGTGGCGAAGAGGCACGTCTCGAGCGCCTTGGCGAGGTAATAGCGCTCCTCGCGGTTGAGGCTCTCCTTGCGGGAGAGCAGGGCATCGGCGAAGGCCTTCAGGTCGCGGGAGGAGCGGAAGTTCTGCGCGACGGGGGAAAGCGGGTTGCGGGGGAGATTGCCGGACCGTGCCGGAGCCATCGCGGAGGCGGGCCGGATCTCGGCGGGGCCGAGGACGGAAGAAAGCGGGCTGGCGCCGCGGGCGGCGGGGGCGACAACCTCCTTCGCCTCGGCGGGCTTCGGGGCGGAGCCGACGTACTTTCCGGCGAGCAACGCGCCGTAGGCAATGACCGACAGGATGCCCAGCAGGGCCGTTCGATTCATCCGGTTCATGCCCCCGTTTTGCGGGGGTCGCGGGTATGGATACCCCTATTGTGCAATAACTTGGGGTCAGTTGTGCAGAATCTTGCTCAGGAACTGGGTTGCCCTTTCTCCCCGGGGGGTGCCGAAAAACGCGTCCCGGGTGCAATCCTCGACGATCCGGCCCTCGTCCATGAATACCACCCGGCTTGCCACGGTGCGGGCGAAGCCCATTTCGTGGGTGACGCACATCATCGTCATGCCCTCCCGGGCCAGCCCTACCATCACCTCCAACACCTCGTTGACCATCTCCGGGTCGAGCGCCGAGGTGGGCTCGTCGAAAAGCATCGCGATCGGGTCCATGGCGAGCGCCCGGGCAATGGCCACCCGCTGCTGCTGGCCGCCAGAGAGCTGCCCCGGGAATTTCTCCGCCTGGGACCGGAGCCCCACCCGGTCCAGGAGCTTTGCCGCCTTGTCCTCGGCCTCGTCCCGGCCGCGGCCGAGCACCTTTTCCTGCCCGATGGTGAGGTTGCGCATGACCGACATGTGCGGGAACAGCTCGAAATTCTGGAACACCATGCCCACGCGCGAGCGCAGCTTCGGCAGGTCGGTCGCCGGATCGCCCACCGAAGATGCCTTCGATCACGATTTCCCCCTTCTGGAAGGGCTCCAGCCCGTTCACGCACTTGATCAGGGTCGACTTGCCGGAGCCGGAAGGCCCGCAGACGACCACGACCTCCCCTTTCTCGACCGCAGTCGTGTTGTCGGCGAGAACCTGGAAGGCGCCGTACCATTTGCTGACGTTCTTGATGTCGATCATGGCCATGGTGTCGGGTGTCCCTAGCGCGGGGTGGCAAGGCGGATTGCAGCCGCTTCACCAGCCACGAGGCGGAAAAGCAGATCAGGAAGAAGACCAGCGCGACGAAGAGGTACATCTCCACCAGCCGGCCCGAGAGCTGGCCGGCCTTGCCGGCGGCGCCGAGGAAGTCCTTCAGCGCGACAACGTACACGAGCGAAGTGTCCTGGAACAGGATCACCGCCTGGGTCAGCATGATCGGCACCATGTTGCGGAAGGCCTGGGGCAGCACGACGTAGCCCATCGCCTGCCAGTAGTTCATGCCCACCGCGTAGGCCGCGGCCGGCTGGCCCCGCGGGATCGACTGGATCCCGGCGCGGATGATCTCAGAGTAGTAGGCCGATTCCACCATGATGAAGGCGACGATGGCGGAAACGAAGGGACCCACCGCTTCGCCGGTCCTGCCGGTGAGCTTCTCGACCAGCATCGGCGTGAGGAAGTAGAACCAGAAGATCGCCATGATGAAGGGGATGGAGCGGATCAGGTTCACGAACGCGGTGGCGGGCACCGACAGCAGGCGGCGGCTCGAAAGCCTTGCCAGCGCGAGGAGGGTGCCGAGAAAGATGCCGCCGGCGAGCGCGATGGCGAAGAGCTGCAAGGAAACCTTCATCCCTTCCCACAGGATCGGCAGGTTCTTCCATACGACCGAGAAATCGAGCGCCCCCATCTCAGTGGCCTGCCGCCCGGGAGATGAAGCCCGGCACGGCGACGCGCCTTTCCAGCAGGCGCATCGCGAGGATGACGCTCATCGTGATCACGATGTAGATCAGCGTGGCGGCGGAGAACGCCTCGAAGGTCTTGAAGGTGTACTCCGAGATCTGGCGGCTTTGCGCGGTGAGCTCGAGCACGCCGATGGTCAGCGCGGTCGAGGAGTTCTTGAAGATCGTGAGGAACTCCGAGGTCATCGGCGGGATGATCAGGCGGTAGGCCATCGGCAGGAGCACGTAGCGATAGACCTGCGGCAGGGTGAAGCCCATCGCGAGCCCCGCGTCGGCCTGCCCGCGCGGCATCGACTGGATCCCGGCGCGCACCTGTTCGGCCACGCGCGAGGCGGTGTACAGCCCCAGGCACAGCACGGCCGCGATGAACTCCCACATGCTGAACTGCGCGAAGGGCAGCTCGACCAGGTTCGGCAGTTCCGTCTTGATCCACGTGCCGAACGATTCGGGCACCAGTTCGGGCATGACGAAATACCACAGGAACATCTGCACGAGCAGGGGGATGTTGCGGAACACCTCGACATAGCAAGTGGCCAGCGCGCGCGGCACCTTCAAGGGCGTGGTGCGCAGGACCCCCAGTGCCGAGCCCAGCGTGAAGGCGATCACCCACGCGGCGACGGAGACCAGCATCGTCCACAGCAGGCCGGACATCAGCCAGCCGAGGTAGGTCATGCCCCCCGAGGGCGCCTGCTCGAGGAAGACTTTCCAGTCCAGGGACGCTCCGTCGCGCAGGAGCAGCGGCGCCTTGCGGCTGCCCCGCGATATTCTCGGCGTCGCGTTGATGACGATGGCGGCCTTCAGGAGCGGGCTCATCGGCACGCCCATGGTCTCGCCCGAGGGCAGCTTGTCGAGGAACCACTTGGCGTAGAGCTTGTTGATGTCGCCGCTGGAGAAGAGCCGCGCCATGGCCTTGCGCACCACGACGCCGAAATCGTCGTCGTTCTTGCGGAACATGATGCCGTACGGGTCGTAGGACAGGTAGTCGCCCACGACCTCGTAGTCCTTGGGGGTCTTGGCCTTGGCGATCAGGCCGTAGAGCAGGATGTCGTCCATGGCGAAGGCGACCGCGCGGCCGGATTCCACGGTGAGGAACGACTCGCCATGGTCCTTGGCGTTCAGGAACTTGATCCCGAGGTTTTCCTTGTCGGAAAGCGCCTTGATGGCGCGCTCGTTGGTCGTGCCCTGCGTCACCACGACGGTCTTGCCCTTCAAGTCCTTGTAGGACTTGATCTTCGCGGACTTCTTCACCAGCAGCTTGGTCCCGGTGATGAAATGCACGGTGGAGAAGGCCACCTGCTTCTGGCGCGTGAGCGTGTTGGTCGTGGAGCCGCACTCGATGTCGATGGTGCCGTTGGCCAGAAGCGGGATGCGCGTCTGCGGCACCACGGGGTTCAGCTTGACCGGAGCGTGGCGAGCCCCAGGTCCTTCTTGATTTCCTCCACCACCGCGGCGCAGATGTCCATCGAATAGCCGATCGCCTGCTGCTTGTCGTCGAGGTAGGAAAAAGGGATCGAGGTCTCGCGGTGCCCGATGGTGATCGAGCCTGAATCCTTGATCTTCTTCAGCGTGCCGGCGAGTTCCTGGGCGCCGGCCGGGGCCATCAGGAAAACGGCAGCAGTGGCGGCAATGACGAAGGCGGCGCGCTTGAACATGGGGCAGGACTCCTGTGCGGTGTGTGGGGGGATTGCCGGCCGGAAAGGGCGCCCTGCCGCAATGCGGTCGAGTGTAATGGAATGGCGGAAGGCCTGTCGACGCCGCCTGATCGCTCGAATTGCCGCCCTGCGATCGGGCCCGGTATGACTTCAGCAATGCTTTCGCGGCACAATGAAGGACTCGAACGAGCCGGCATGCGGCCAACAAAGCGAAAGCTGGGCAGAAAAATGCAGACATCCGCACGCGACCAGAAGCAATCCGTCCTCGACCCCCTGCTGCGCCTTGCCTCCGCGCGCCTGAAAGGCGCACAGGCCGACGAGGCCAGGGCGTTCATCGAGCGTTATTTCGAGCAGGCCGACGCCGAAGACCTTTCCACCCGGAATGCCGAGGATCTTTATGGAGCGGCGATGGCGCACCTTGCGTTCGCGCGCGATTTTTCCTCCGGAACGCCGAAAATCCGCGTCTACAACCCGCGCCTCGAAGAACATGGCTGGGCCAGCCCGCACACCGTGATCGAGATCGTCAACGACGACATGCCGTTCCTGGTCGACTCCGTGACCATGGAAGTGAACCGGCAGGGCCACGCGCTGCACCTGTTCCTGCATCCGTTGTTCCAGGCTTCGCGCGACCAGGAGGGCCGCCTGCAATCCTTCGGCAAGCAGCCCCAGGGCGCCCGGCAGGAGTCGCTGATCCACGTCGAAGTCGATCGCGAAACCGACCCGAAGCGATTGAAGGCGCTCGGCGCGGGCATCCTTTCAGTGCTTTCGGACGTGCGCGCGTCGGTCGAGGACTGGAAGCCGATGCGTGCGCGCATGCACGAGATCATCGCCGACCTGGGCAAGCCGCCGAAGGGGCTCGACACGGGAGAAGTCGAGGAGATCCGGGCGTTCCTCTCGTGGATGGACGCAGATCACTTCAGCTACCTCGGGTACCGCGAGTACGACCTCAGGGCCGAAGGCGGCGAGGACCAGCTCTACATCGTCCCGCGCACCGGGCTCGGCGTGCTGCGCGAGCCCAAGCTGGGCGGCCTCTCCGCAAGCTTCCGCGACCTTCCCCGCGAGATGCGCGCGCTTGCCCGCGACCCCCAGTTGCTGGTGCTGAACAAGTCCTACACCCGCGCCACGGTGCATCGCCCGGGCTACCTCGATTACGTCGGCATCCGGAAATTCGACGCATCCGGCCGCGTCACCGGCGAGCGCAGGTTCGTCGGCCTGTACACCTCGACCGCCTACCACCAGGACCCGCGCGACATCCCGCTGCTGCGCCGCAAGGTCGCGCGCGTGATCGAGCGTGCCGGCTTCCAGAGCGCTTCGCATTTCGGCAAGAACCTGCTCTCGGTGATCGACAACTACCCGCGCGACGAGCTCTTCCAGGTCGACGAGACCACGCTCTTCGAGACCACCAGCGGCGTGCTCAGGCTCGGCGACCGCCGCCGCACGCGGGTCTTCATCCGCCGCGACATCTACGGGCGCTTCTTTTCCTGCCTCGTCTACGTGCCGCGCGAGAACTTCAACACCGACGTCCGGCTGAAGATCGAGCAGATCCTGAAGCGCCACCTTTCCGGGATCAGCGTGGAATTCACCGTGCAGTTGTCCGAGGCGGTGCTCGCGCGCATCCACCTGCTGGTGCGCACCTCGCCAAAGGACAACCCGGCCTACGATGTGCGCGCAATCGAGATCGGAGATCGCGCAAGCGATACGGCGCTGGGACGAAGACCTGCGGCTTGCGCTGGCCGAGAAGTTTGGCGAGGAAGGCGCGGCCGTGGCGATGCGTTCCTATGCCAACGCCTTTCCGATCGCGTATCGCGAGACGCTGGGCGCGCGCGCCGCAGTGCGCGACATCGCCATCATGCAGGGGATGGACGCGGCGCGGCCGCGCGCGTTCAGCCTGTATCGCCCTGTCGAGGCGGACGCGCAGACGCTGCGCCTGAGGCTCTTCAAGCTGGGCGGCGGCATGCCGCTCTCCACCAGCCTGCCGATCCTCGAGAACATGGGCCTCACCGTCCTGGACGAGCAATCCTGGGCGATTGCCCGCGAAGGCGAGGAGAGCGTCACGATCCATGACTTCGGCATGAAGAGCGGCACGCCGGTCGCGGACCTCGATGCGGTGAAGGGCCTCTTCGAGGCTGCGCTCGAGCGCGTCGTCACCGGGCAGGACGAGAACGACGGTTTCAACCGGCTGGTGCTGCGCGCCGGGCTTTCCGCCGAAGAGGTGGTCGGCATCCGCGCCTCCGCGAAATACCTGAAGCAGGCGGGCTTCACCTTCAGTCCCGCTTACATCCAGCAGACGCTGGCCGCGCACCCGGGAATCGCCGCCGGCCTGGTGGCGCTGTTCCACGCGAGATTCGATCCGGCGCAAAGAACAGGGCAGGGCGGCCGCGCAGGCGGCGCAGGTGGCGAAGATCGAGGCCGCGCTGGACGAGGTCTCCAACCTCGACGAGGACCGCATCCTGCGCCGTTTCCTCAAGGTGATCGAGGCGACGATCAGGACCAACGCCTACCAGCGGGACCGATCGGGCGCGCGCAAGCCTTATCTCTCCTTCAAGCTCGATTCCGCCAAGGTGCCGGAATTGCCCGAGCCGCGACCGCTCTACGAGGTGTTCGTCTATTCGCCGCGCTTCGAGGCGATCCACCTGCGCGGCGGCAAGGTCGCGCGCGGGGGGCTGCGCTGGAGCGACCGCCCCGAGGACTTCCGCACCGAAGTGCTGGGGCTGATGAAGGCGCAGATGGTGAAGAACGCGGTGATCGTGCCGGTAGGTTCGAAAGGCGGTTTCGTTCTGAAGGCCGCTCCCCCGGCGTCGGATCGCGAGGCGTACTTGAAGGAAGGCGTCGCCTGCTACCAGGACTTCCTGCGCGGCATCCTCGACATCACCGACAACCTCGTCGGCGGCAAGATCGTCCCGCCGAAGGACGTCGTGCGCCACGACGGGGACGATCCTTACCTCGTCGTCGCGGCCGACAAGGGCACGGCGACCTTCTCGGACTACGCCAACGCGGTGAGCGCCGAGTACGGCCATTGGCTGGGCGACGCCTTCGCCTCCGGCGGCTCGGTCGGCTACGACCACAAGAAGATGGGCATCACCGCGCGCGGCGCGTGGGAAAGCGTCAAGCGCCACTTCCGCGAAATGGGCCTGGACACGCAAAGCCAGGACTTCAGCGTGGTCGGCATCGGCGACATGTCGGGCGACGTGTTCGGCAACGGCATGCTGCTGTCGCGGCACATCCGGCTGCTTGCCGCCTTCGACCACCGCCACATCTTCCTCGACCCGAGCCCGGATGCCGAGGCCAGCTTCAAGGAGCGCGAGCGCCTGTTCGCGCTGCCGCGTTCGTCATGGGCGGACTACGACGCGAAGCTCATCTCCAAAGGCGGCGGCATCCATGCGCGCACGCTGAAATCGATCCCGCTGACGCCGGAAGTGAGGAAGGTGCTCGATGTGGCCGAAGAAAGCCTTGCGCCGATCGAGTTGATCCGCGCCATCCTCAAGGCGCCGGTGGACCTGCTCTACAACGGCGGCATCGGCACCTACGTGAAGGCCACCCACCAGACCCACGCCGATGTCGGCGACAGGGCGACGGATGCGGTGCGGGTGAACGGCGCGGAACTGCGCTGCAAGGTGGTCGCCGAGGGCGGCAACCTTGGGCTCACCCAGCTGGGGCGCGTCGAGTTCGCGGCCAAGGGCGGCCGGATCTTCACCGACGCCATCGACAACTCGGCCGGCGTCGACTGTTCCGACCACGAGGTGAACATCAAGATCCTCGTGGGCCTCATCACGGCCGACGGCGAGCTCACCGACAAGCAGAGGAGCAAGCTGCTCGCGGAGATGACCGACGAGGTGGGCCTCCTCGTGCTCACCGACAACTATTTCCAGACGCAATCGCTCGCGGTTTCCGGGGTGCGCGGCGAAAAGCTGCTCGACGCGCAGGCTTCCTTCATGCGCGCGCTCGAGAAGGCAGGGCGGCTCAACCGCGCGGTCGAGTTCCTGCCTTCCGAAGAGGAGATCGCCGAGAGGCGCCAGCAGAAGGCGGGGCTTACAGCGCCGGAGCGCGCGGTCCTGCTTGCTTACTCGAAGATGGAACTCTACGACGAGTTGCTGAAGGCGGCGATCATCGACGATCCTTATGTTGCCGCAGGGCTCCCGACGTACTTCCCGACGCTGCTGCGCGAGAAGCACGCGGCGGCGATGCCGCGCCACCCGCTCAAGCGCGAGATCATCGCCACCATGGTGGCCAACGCGATGATCAACCGCACCGGAAGCGTGTTCGTGCACCGCATGAAGGAGGAGACCGGGGCGAGCGCCGAGGACGTGGTGCGTTCATACCTCCTGGTGCGCGACATCTTCGGGCTCGACCGGCTCTGGGACGAGATCGACGCGCTCGACGGGAAGGTCGCCGCGCCGGTCCAGTACGGCATGCTGATCGACGCGGGTCGCCTGGTGCTGCGCGCGACACTCTGGTTCCTGCGCCGGCGCCGGGAGAAGCTGCCGATGGCGCAGGTGATCGGCGTTTTCCAGCCGGGCGTGGCTGCCGTGGGCGCAATGCTGCCGGCGGCGCTGGCCGAGGGCGACCGGGCCGCGTGGCATGCGGCGGTGGCCAGGCTCACCGGGGCGGGCGTGCCTGAGGCGCTCGCGCGGCGCATGGCCGGGTTCGACGCCCTCTACGCGACGCTTGACGTTGCCGAAGTGGCCGAGGAGCGCCAATTGCCGCGCGAAACCGTCGCGGCGATCTATTTTGCTCTGGTCGGCAAGTTGGAACTTCGCTGGATCGCCGAGCGCATCTCCACGCTGCCCACCGAGACGTCGTGGCAGGCGCTGGCGCGCAACGCGCTTCGCGACGACCTTGCCAGCCAGCAGCGCGGCCTCACCATGGCGGTCGCGCGGCTGGCGCCCGAGGCCAGTGACGTGGCGGCCATGCTCGCTTCCTGGGAAAACCGCTACCAGCAGCCGCTCGCGCGGATGAAGGCGATGGTCGCCGAGTTGAAACGCGGCGGCACGCTCGACCTGGCGGTGCTGTCGGTCCTGCTGCGGGAGTTGCGCGGGCTTGCCTGATCGATGAGCGCCTCCCGTCCCTGGCGGGTGGTGGCCGCGCTCGGCGTGACCCAGGTGGTCTCGTGGGGCTCGCTGTACTACGCCTTCGCCGTCGTGATGCCTTCGCTTCAGGAAGCATTGGGCGCATCGCGGTCGGTCGTGGTCGGCGCCTATTCGCTCTCGCTGCTGGTCTCCGGGCTGGTCGCGGTGCCGGTCGGGCGCTACATCGACTCGAACGGCAGCCGCGTGCTCATGGGGGCCGGCTCGTTCCTCGCCGCGGTGTCGCTCGCGCTGTTGTCGCAGGCGCAGTCCGTGGCAGCGCTCTACATCGCCGAGGCGGTGATGGGCGTGGCGATGGGCATGACGCTCTACGAGCCGGCGTTCGCCAGCCTTGCAATCGCGTTCAAGGAGAATCTGCGCAAGGCGATCACCGTGCTCACGCTCGCGGGAGGCTTCGCCAGCACGGTTTTCTGGCCGCTGACGCAGTACCTGGCCGACACGATGGGCTGGAGGGAAGCGCTGCTGGTCCTCGCCGCGATCAATTTCGCGACGTGCGTTCCGCTGCATGCTGTCTTTCTTCCCGGCGGCCATCACGCGGCGGCGGCAAACAACAAGCCCGATCCGGGCCAGCGCGCCCGGTTGCTGGCGGACCCGCGATTTCGCTGGCTGGCGATCGCCTTCACGGGGAACACCTTCGTGTTTGCCACGGCCGGACTGCACATGCTCGCCATTCTCGCGGACCGCGGGTATTCGGCCGGCGAGGCAGCCGCCCTCGGGGCCATGATCGGACCGATGCAGGTGGCAGGGCGGGTCGTGGACATGGTTTTCGCCAATCGCTTCAATCCCAGGCAAGTCGGCATCTTTGCGATGCTGGCGCTGCCTGGCTCGCTCGTCGTGCTGTGGTTTGCCGGCGCGAGCGTTGCGCTGGTGGTGGCGTTCGCCGTGTTGTACGGCTCGGGCAACGGTATTGTCACGATCGTGCGCGGCACGGTGCCCGCGGAACTGTTCGGACGCGAAGGCTATGGCGCGATGAACGGGCTGATCGCCGCTCCGTCGCTCATCGCAAGGGCGGCGGGACCGCTGGCCGGTGCCGCGCTGATCGCGCCGATGGGCGGCTACGGCGGCGTGATCCTGTTCCTTGCGGCGATCGCGCTGCTCGCCGCCATCAGCTTCATCGTGGCCGTCCGGCACCCGTCGGGGGCGTGAGCCACGGCAGTTCGTCGCAGTCGAAGCGAGCCCCGCCATGGCGGTATCCACGAAGTGGCGATCCCCGGCGGAGCCCTCCCTTTCGACCCGTCGCCGGTGCGTCGGTCAAGACCGAGTTGCCGCCCTCGTGGATCGGGCGTCTTTCATGTGGCGTCGCAGTGCTTTTCGGTGCCGAGGCGCGTCTCGAAAGGGAGGGCTCCACCGAGGCTCGCGCGGACATCGCTGCGCGAGGCGCGAAGCGCCGTCTCCTTACGCGCAGGCGGGGGCGGGGCGGTTCCCTTCGGGAGGCGCGACACTCACGCCAAGCATGGCGGTGCTGCATAAGGACGCCCGATCTGACGAGGGCGTCGGCGCGGTCGTGAATACCGTCATGGCGCCGGGTCGAGGGGAACCCCCCGCCACCGCCACCCATTCGCCGGGTCGAAGGGAACCGCCCCGCCCCCGCCCCATATTTCGCCGGGTCGAGGGGAGCCCCCGCAACCGCCCCCTTTCCATTTCGCCGGTTCGAAGGGAGACTCCCCCCTGGCTCCCGCTCAGTCGACGATCAGGGCCGCGATGACGTTGCGGCCTTCGCCCAGCAGCAGGTTGTAGGTGCGGCAGGCGGCGCGAGTGTCCATGACCTCCACGCCGATGCCCGCGGCATGCAAGGGGGCGAGGAGCGCCGGATCGGGGAAGGCGAAGGCCTTGCCCGAACCCACCAGCACGATCTCCGGCGCCATCTCGGCGAGCATGCGGAAATGCGCCTCGGTGAGCTGCTCGATCGAGCCCCCGGCCCAGCCCTCGGTGAGGCTTTTCGCGCTCACCACGAGGCTCCCGGCATGGCGCTTTCCGCCCACTTCGACGTAGCCGTCGCCATAGCCGGTGAAGGCGTTGCTGCCTTCGTTCAGGGTCTGCTCGATCTTCATCGTGGCTCTCGGGTTTGCCCGGGGTGACTGCGGCAGCTAGAATCATAGACTTTTGCACCGCAGCATCACAACGAGAACGTCTGAGCAAAGGCAAGAGAAAGCAATGGCCCCGGAGTTTCCCCGCATCAAGCGGCTTCCCCCGTACGTCTTCAACATCACCAACGAGCTCAAGATGGCGGCCCGCCACGCGGGCGAGGACATCATCGACCTCTCGATGGGCAACCCCGACGGCCCCACGCCGCGGCACATCGTCGACAAGCTGGTCGAGGTCGCCCAGCGCGAGGATACGCATGGCTACTCGGTGTCGAAGGGCATCCCGCGGCTGCGCCGCGCCATCTGCGGCTGGTACCAGCGGCGCTGGGGCGTGGAGTTCGATCCCGATACCGAGGCGATCGTCACGATCGGCTCCAAGGAGGGGCTCGCGCACCTGATGCTCGCCACGCTCGAGCGCGGCGACACGGTGCTGGTGCCCAACCCCAGCTACCCGATCCACATCTACGGCGCGATCATCGCCGGCGCCGACATCCGCTCGGTGCGCATGGCGCCGGGCATCGACTTCTTCGCCGAGCTCGAGCGCGCGATCGGGGAGCTTTCCCGAAGCCGAAGATGCTGATCATCGGCTTCCCGTCGCAACCCCACCGCGCAGTGCGTGGAGCTGGATTTCTTCGAGAAGGTCGTCAAGCTCGCGCGCCAGCACGGCATCTTCGTGGTCCACGACCTCGCCTATGCCGACATCACCTTCGACGGCTGGAAGGCGCCCTCGATCATGCAGGTGCCCGGCGCCCGCGACGTCGCCGTGGAGTTCTTCACCATGTCGAAGAGCTACAACATGGCGGGCTGGCGCATCGGCTTCATGGTCGGCAACCCGGACCTGGTGCACGCGCTCGCCCGCATCAAGAGCTACCACGACTACGGCACCTATACTCCGCTGCAGGTGGCCGCCATCACCGCGCTGGAAGGGCCGCAGGAGTGCGTGGCCGAGATCGCCGCCAAGTACCAGATGCGCCGCGACGTGATGGTGAAGGGCCTGCACGAGGCCGGCTGGATGGTGGAGAACCCGAAGGCCTCGATGTACGTCTGGGCGCAGATCCCGGAGAAGTACCGCGCCGCAGGGCTCGATCGAGTTTGCCAAGCGACTGCTGCGCGAGGCCAAGGTCGCGGTGTCGCCGGGCATCGGCTTCGGGGATTACGGCGACGATCATGTGCGCATCGCGCTGATCGAGAACGAATCGCGCTCCCGGCAGGCGATCCGCGGCATCAAGGACATGTTCCGGAAGGACGGCCTGTCTGTGAAGCCGATCCGCGTAGGCCTGCTGGGCCTGGGTACCGTGGGCAGCGGCACGATCGAGGTGCTGCGCCGCAACCGCGAGGAGATCTCGCGCCGCGCCGGCCGCGAGATCGTTGTCACCATGGCCTCTGCCCAGGACCTGAAGAAGAAGCGCTCGGTGGGACTGGAGGGCATCGCGCTCGTCGCCGACCCGGCCGCCATCGTTTCCAGCCCCGACATCGACATCGTCGTGGAGCTGATCGGCGGCGAGACGGTGGCGCGCGAACTGGTGATGAAGGCGATCGCCAGCGGCAAGCATGTCGTCACCGCCAACAAGGCGCTGCTCGCGAAGCACGGCAACGAGATCTTCAAGCTCGCCCAGGAGAAAGGCGTGGGCATCGGCTTCGAAGGCGCGGTCGCCGGCGGCGTGCCGATCATCAAGGCGATCCGCGAAGGGCTTTCCGCCAACCGCATCGAATGGATCGCCGGGATCATCAACGGCACCTGCAACTACATCCTCACAGAGATGCGCGACAAGGGGCTCGCCTTCGACGTCGTGCTCAAGGAGGCGCAGCGGCTCGGCTACGCGGAGGCCGACCCCAGCTTCGACATCGACGGCATCGACGCCGCGCACAAGCTCACCATCCTCGCCGCGATCGCCTTCGGCATCCCGATGCAGTTCGACCGCGTTTCGACCGAGGGCATCGCCAAGCTCACCGCGCTCGACCTGCGCTATGCCGAGGGTTTGGGCTACCGCATCAAGCTGCTCGGCATCACGCGCCGCACGCCGAAGGGCATAGAGCTGCGCGTGCACCCCACGCTGGTGCCGTCCCGGCGGTTGATCGCCAATGTCGAGGGCGTGATGAACGCGATCCTCGTCAAGGGCGACGCCGTCGGCCCGACGCTTTACTACGGCCGCGGGGCGGGCGCGGAGGCGACGGCGAGCGCCGTGGTCGCTGACCTCGTCGACGTGACGCGCATGGCCACCGCCGACCCGGAACACCGCGTGCCGCACCTCGCGTTCCAGCCCGACCGGCTGTCGGACGCGCCGATCCTGCCGATGGAGGACGTGGAGACGGCGTGCTACCTGCGGCTGCGCGCCATGGACCGCCCCGGCGTGCTGGCCGACGTCACGCGCATCTGCGCGGACCTCGGCATTTCCATCGACGCCATCTTCCAGAAGGAAGCGGGCGAAGGCGAGGACCAGGTGGACGTGGTGATCCTCACCCACGTGACGGTGGAGCGGCAGGTGAACGCCGCCATCCGGCGCATCGAGGATCTCGATACCATCCCGGTTCCCGTTACCCGCATTCGCCTGGAAGAGTTGCTGTAGCGCGATGGAACCGCCGAAATAGCATTGGAACCGCCGATGAACGCCGATGAACGCCGATAAAACCGTGAAAGAGATTTGCTTCGGCAAATTCCGTGGCATCCCGGACCAAACCCAATTTGCTTTTGCTTTTATCGGCGTTCATCGGCGTTCATCGGCGGTTAATTCGCTCTTCTGGATTTCCGGTCAATCCCGGAATGACGAGGCGAGCTGATGCTTTACGTCTCGACCAGGGGCGGCATGCCGCCCAAGACGTTCACCGACATCCTGCTGGAAGGGCTCGCGCCTGACGGCGGCCTGGCGGTTCCCGAGCAATGGCCGCGAGTGACGCGCGCGAAACTCGACGCGATGCGGGACCTGGCTACCCGCAGCTCGCCTTCGAGATCCTGCGCTTCTTCGCCGACGACGTGCCGGGCGCGGAGCTGAAGGCGCTCGTGGAGCGGACCTACACGAAGGAAGTCTTCGGCACCGCCGAGATCACGCCGCTGAAGACGCTCGAGCCGGGCCTGCACATCCTCGCCTGCTCGAACGGACCGACGCTCGCGTTCAAGGACATCGCGATGCAGCTGCTCGGCAACCTGTTCGAGCACGTGCTCGGCAAGCGCGGCGAGTCGCTCAACATCCTCGGCGCCACCAGCGGGGACACCGGGTCCTCGGCCGAGCATGCCATGAAGGGCAAGAAGAACCTGAGCGTCTTCATGCTCTCGCCGCACGGCCGCATGAGCGCCTTCCAGCGCGCGCAGATGTTCAGCCTGCAGGAGGCCAACATCCACAACCTGGCGGTCAAGGGCGTGTTCGACGACTGCCAGGACATCGTCAAGGCGATCGCGGGGGACCTCGAGTTCAAGGCGCGCTACAAGCTGGGCGCGGTGAATTCCATCAACTGGGCGCGCGTCGTGGCGCAGGTCGTCTACTACTTCAAGGGCTATTTTGCCGCGACGCGCTCCAATGACGAGGAAGTGTCGTTCGCGGTGCCCTCGGGCAACTTCGGCAACATCTGCGCCGGGCACGTCGCGCGCCGCATGGGGCTGCCCATCCGCAGGCTCATCCTCGCCACCAACGAGAACGACGTGCTCGACGAATTCTTCCGCACCGGGCGCTACCGCCCGCGCAAGTCGGCCGAGGCCACGTCGAGCCCCTCGATGGACATCTCCAGGGCGTCCAACTTCGAGCGCTACCTCTGGGACATGGCCGCGCAGGATGGCGACGAGGTCGGCTCGCTCTGGCGCGAGGTCTTCGAGAAGGGCGGCTTCGACATATCCGGCGGCGCGATCTGGGACCGCATCGAGGACTCGGGCTTCGTTTCCGGCCGCAGCACGCACGAGGACCGGCTCGAGACGATCCGGCAGGTGAAGAAGCAGTACGGCTACATCATCGATCCGCACACGGCCGATGGAGTGAAGATCGGCCTGCGCTTCAGGGAGCCGCGCTACCCGCTCGTCTGCCTCGAGACCGCTCTGCCGGTGAAGTTCGAGGAGACCATCGTCGAGGCGCTTGGCGAGAAACCGCCGCGGCCGCCGGCATTCGAGGGAATCGAGGACTTGCCGCAGCGATTCGAGGTAATCGAGCCCGACGCGGAGGCCGTGAAGCGGATCATCGCCGGCCGCACCTGAACCCGGTTCTCCCTGGACACGCGATGCGCCGATTCGGCCTGCTGTTTTTCGTGATCCTGGTCGTCCTGTTCGCGGCGGAGCTGACGCCGCCCGCGCAGCGCTGGTTCGTGGAACCGTGGACCGCGGCGGTCGCAGTTGCCAGCACTTCGCTCATCCAGCTTTTCGACGCAGCCGTGGTGGTCAACGGCCCGACCATCACGAGCGCGAGCAACGGGTTCGCAGTGACGATCCTCGCCGGTTGCAACGGGGTGGAAGCGATGATCGTCCTGCTGGCGGGGATACTTGCCTATCCGGCGCCGTGGAAGCACCGCATCGCCGGGCTCATGGTGGGCACCGTCGCCATCCAGGCCCTGAACCTCGTGCGCATCGCGACACTTTTCTACATCGGCCAATGGAACCGCGAAGTGTTCGAATGGGCGCACCTCTACGTGTGGCCGGTCCTGATCATGATCGATGCGCTGGTGGTCTGGCTGGTGTGGCTGAGGATGCTGCCGCAGCACCCGCGCGGGGCGACGGCGTGAAGCCGATCGCACCCTTCGTCGGACGGGTCTTCCTCTGGCTGGCAGTGGCATTCGCCCTCTGGTATGCAGCGGCAAGGCCGGTATCCCTCGCAGCCTCGTGGATAGGGGGCAAGGTGGTGGCCTCGCTTGCCCCGGTGTCGATGGCGGGCGTCGCCTACCGCGATCGGCAGGCATTGATCGCGATCGAGCCCGGCTACGAAACGGCGCACCGCAACGCGCTGGCAACGGGAATGATCCTCGACGTGCCGGTGACGCCGCTTACCGCCACCTACAGCCTGCCGTTCTTTCTCGCCCTGATGCTCGCCTCTCGCCCACGCGCGAAGGCTTGGAAGATCGCCGCCGGGCTTGGCGTGCTGCTCCTGCTTGCCGGCATCGGAGTCGGATTCGACGCGCTGAAGTCGCTGGCATCGCTGGCCGCGCCGTCCGGGTCGTCCTTGTTCGAGTTCAGCCAGGCCAAGCGCGAGGCGATCGCGTTGGGATACCAGTTGGGAGCATTGATAGTGCCAACGGTTCTGCCCGTGGCGATGTGGGTCGCGATCAACGGCCTCCCAACGCAAGTCGCGAAGGAGTCGCCATAGCGGAGTTCACGAAGTGGCGATCCCCGGCGGAGCCCTCCCTTTCGACCCGGCGCCGGTGCGTTGGCTGAAACCGAGTTGACGCCCTCGTGGATCGGGCGTCTTTCATGTGGCGTCGCGGTGCTTGTTGGTGCCGGTGCGCCTCCCGAAAGGAAGGGCTCCACCGAGGCTCGCGTGGACATCGCTGCCCGTAGCGCGAAGCGCCGTCTCCTTACGCGCAGGCGGGGGCGGGGCGGTTCCCTTCGAGAGGCGCGACGCTCACGCCAAGCTCGGCGGTACTGCATAAGGACGCCCGATCTGACGAGGGCGTCGGCGCGGTCGTGAACACCGTCGTGGCGCCGGGTCGAAGGGAACCGCCTCGCCACCGCCACCAATTCGCCGGGTCGAAGGGAACCGCCCTGCCACCGCCACCAATTCGCCGGGTCGAAGGGAACCGCCTCGCCACCGCCACCAATTCGCCGGGTCGAAGGGAACCGCCCCGCCCCCCCAGTGCCCCATTCCATCCGCCTGCTAGAAGAACACCAGCCAGGCCACCAGCACGGTAAGCAGCATGCCGCCGAGAATGGCGGAAAAGACGATCGTCATCACGCGCGCGTCCTGCGCTTGCTGCGCCGGGATGTCGTCGTCGGCGATTTCCTTCGGGAGAGCCTGCGTTCGCGAAAGCTCATCCAGATCACCGCGGCCAGCACCGCGAGAAATGCGCAAAAGACGATCGCCAGCTTTCCCCCCAGGCTCATTCGTCGTCCGGGTCCTTCGGCGGCTTGCCGTCGTAGACCAGGTTCTGGCGACGCTGCATGAAGGAGTCGCGAACGAAGGAATACGGGTCGAGCGCGGCGTCGTCGAGGATGGTGCCGGCCTTGAGCAGGCTGGCGCGCACGCTCACCACATCGGTGAAGTAGAGGGAATTGCGCACCGAAACGTCGCCGATGCTGCGGTTGTAGGCGTAGGACGGATCGACGAAACGGCCGACCGCATCGCGCGGGTTCGACGGGCCCAGGAGCGGGAGCATCAGGAACGGGCCGGGGGGCACGCCCCAGACGCCGAGCGTCTGGCCGAAGTCTTCCTCATGCCGCTCCAGCCCGAGGGGCGTGGCGACGTCCCACAGCCCGAAGATGCCGACCACGGAATTGAAGCCGAAGCGGCCGAAGTCGCTGAATCCCTCGCTTCACCTTGCCCTGCAGGATGTTGTTCATGCCGTTGTTGATGTCCTTCAGGTTGTCGAAGAAATTGCGCACGCCTTGCCTGGCGAACGCGGGCAGGACGAACTCGTAGCCCTGGGCAACCGGCTTCAGCACGGCCTTGTCGGCAGCGTCGTTGAAACTGGAGACGGTGCGGTTGTAGCTCTCCCACGGGTCGCGCGGGTTGGGCGGGGCCGGGAACGGTGACACAACCCGAGGCAAGCAGAGGGCGGCGAGGGCAAGCATGGCTCTCATGGGCACGGCGGTCTTTCTGCTGGGATCGGGGCTAGTGGGAGAGGAAGCGCAGCGACAGGTCGAGCGCCTGACATCCTTGGTGAGCGATCCGATCGAGATGCGGTGCACGCCCGTTGCGGCGATGGCATGCACGGATTCGAGCGAGACGCCGCCGGAGGCTTCGAGTTCCGCCCGGTCGCCGGCGATCGCCACGGCCTGGCGCATCTGCGCGAGCTCGAAGTTGTCGAGCAGCACCAGCCGGGCGCCCGCGTCCAGCGCCGTGCGCAACTGGTCGAGGGATTCGACCTCGACCTGCGACCATCCGCCGGGCGGGGCCAGCCGGAAGGCGGCCTTGAGCGCGGCCTCGATCCCGCCTGCCGCGGCGATGTGGTTTTCCTTGATCAGGATGCCGTCATACAGGCCGATGCGGTGGTTGATGCCGCCCCCCATGCGCACGGCGTACTTCTGCGCCATGCGCAATCCCGGCAGGGTCTTGCGGGTGTCGAGGATCTTCGCCCGCGTGTCCTTCACGGCCTCGACGAACTGCCGGGTGCGCGTGGCCACGCCGGAGAGCAACTGGACGAAATTGATCGCGGTACGCTCGGCGGTGAGCACCGCGCGCGCGTTGCCGTCGAGCTCGCAAAGCGAGGTGTTGGCGACGACGAGGTCGCCATCGCGGTGGTGCCAGAAGATCTCGGCATCGGGGTCGAGCTCCTCGATCGTGCGGTCGAACCACTCGGTGCCGCACAGGACACCCGACTGGCGGGTCAGGAGCCGCGCCTTGGCGCGGGCCTCGGCCGGAACGAGGGATGCGGTCAGGTCGCCGGTGCGGACGTCTTCGGCGAGCGCCCGCGTCACATCGAGGGTGATCGCCTCTTCAAGGTCATGCAGGGGATGGTCGGACATGGTGAGAAGGGAAAACGGGGTCAGGTTACATTTCGCCGAAAACCGGGCCGGAGCACATTTCCCGGCCAATGCCCTTGAAACCGCAGGGGAATTCCCCCATTTACGAGGCATCAGGGACCAATCTCAGGATAACACCGATGAGAATAGACAAGCTCACCACCAAGTTCCAGCAGGCCCTCTCGGACGCGCAAAGCCTGGCGGTCGGCAACGACAACCAGATGATCGAGCCGGTGCACCTGCTCTCCGCGCTGCTTTCCGCCGAGGACAATTCCACCGGGATGCTGCTCGCAAAGGCCGGCGTCAACGTCGCGCGGCTGAAGGAGAGCCTCACCAAGGCGATCGAGCGGCTGCCCAAGGTCGAAGGGCATGGTGGCGACGTGCAGATCTCGCGCGACCTGAACAACCTCCTCAACGTCACCGACAAGGCGGCGCAGAAGAAGGGCGACCAGTTCATCGCCACCGAAATGTTCATTCTCGCGCTTGCCGACGACAAGGGCGAGGCCGGGCGCGCCCTCAAGGAAGCCGGCGGCACCAAGAAGGCGATCGAAGCCGCCATCGAATGCGGTGCGCGGCACCGAAACGGTCGGCAGCGCCGAGGCGGAGGGCCAGCGCCAGGCGCTTGCCAAGTACACCATCGACCTGACCGAGCGCGCGAGCGAAGGCAAGCTCGACCCGGTCATCGGCCGCGACGACGAGATTCGCCGCACCATCCAGATCCTGCAGCGGCGCACCAAGAACAACCCGGTGCTGATCGGCGAGCCCGGCGTGGGCAAGACCGCCATCGTCGAAGGCCTCGCGCAGCGCATCGTCAACGGCGAAGTGCCGGAAACCCTCAAGGACAAGCGCGTGCTCTCGCTCGACATGGCGGCGCTGCTCGCCGGCGCCAAGTACCGCGGCGAGTTCGAGGAGCGCCTGAAGGCGGTCATCAAGGAGATCGCGCAGGACGAGGGCCGCATCATCGTCTTCATCGACGAACTGCACACCATGGTCGGCGCCGGCAAGGCCGAAGGCGCGATGGACGCGGGCAACATGCTCAAGCCCGCGCTCGCGCGCGGCGAGATGCACTGCGTCGGCGCGACCACGCTGGACGAATACCGCAAGTACATCGAAAAGGACGCCGCGCTCGAGCGCCGCTTCCAGAAGGTGCTGGTCGACGAGCCGAGCGTGGAATCCACCATCGCCATCCTGCGCGGGCTCCAGGAAAAATACGAAGTCCACCACGGCGTCGAGATCACCGACCCGGCGATCGTCGCCGCGGCGGAGCTTTCGCACCGCTACATCACCGACCGCTTCCTGCCCGACAAGGCGATCGACCTGATCGACGAAGCGGCGTCGCGCATCAAGATGGAGATCGACTCCAAGCCCGAGGTGATGGACAAGCTCGACCGCCGCCTGATCCAGCTGAAGATCGAGCGCGAGGCGGTGAAGCGCGAGAAGGACGAAGGCTCGAGGCAGCGGTTGAAGCTGATCGAAGCAGGAGATCACCCGGCTCGAGAAGGAATACGCCGACCTCGAGGAGGTCTGGACCGCGGAGAAGCTGGCGGTGCAGGGCACCTCGCACATCCGCGAGGAGATCGAGAAGGTCAAGCTCGCCATGGAAGAGGCGCGGCGCAAGAACGACTGGCAGAAGATGAGCGAACTCCAGTACGGCCAGCTGCCGCAGCTGGAAGCGCAACTGAAGAAGGCGGACAAGGCCGAGAAGACGGAAAAGCCGCAGGCTCCTGCGCACCGAAGTCGGCGCCGAGGAAATCGCCGAAGTGGTCTCGCGCGCCACGGGCATCCCGGTGTCGAAGATGATGCAGGGCGAGCGCGAGAAACTGCTGCAGATGGAAGCGAAGCTGCACGAGCGCGTCGTCGGCCAGGACGAGGCGGTGCGCCTCGTGTCGGACGCGATCCGCCGCTCGCGCGCCGGGCTTTCGGACGCGGGGCGGCCGTATGGCTCGTTCCTGTTCCTCGGGCCCACCGGCGTGGGCAAGACGGAGATTGTGCAAGGCGCTGGCCTCGTTCCTCTTCGACAGCGAGGACCACTTGATCCGCATCGACATGAGCGAGTTCATGGAGAAGCATTCGGTCGCCCGTCTGATCGGCGCCCCTCCCGGCTATGTCGGATACGAGGAGGGCGGCTACCTCACCGAGCTCGTGCGCAGGAAGCCGTATTCCGTGATCCTGCTCGACGAGGTCGAGAAGGCGCACCCGGACGTCTTCAATGTGCTGCTGCAGGTGCTCGACGACGGCCGCATGACCGACGGGCAGGGGCGCACCGTGGACTTCAAGAACACGGTGATCGTCATGACCTCCAATCTCGGCAGCCAGATGATCCAGCAGATGGCCGGGTCCGACCCGACGATGGTGAAGACAGCCGTGCTGGCCGAGGTGAAGACCCAGTTCCGTCCCGAGTTCGTGAACCGCATCGACGAGATCGTGGTCTTCCAGGCGCTCGACGAGGCGAACATCAAGGGCATCGCGAAGATCCAGCTCAAGTACCTCACGGGAAGGCTGGCGAAACTCGAGATGGGGTTCGAGGTGTCCGACGCCGCGCTCGAGGAGCTGGCGCGGGCGGGCTTCGACCCGGTTTATGGCGCGCGGCCGCTCAAGCGGGCGATCCAGCAGTCGATCGAGAACCCGCTGTCGAAGGAGATCCTCGAAGGGCACTTCGTCGCCAAGGACACCATCCGCGTCGATTTGAAGAAGCCCGGCGGGATGACTTTCGCCAAGCTTGCGGTCGAAGGAGAAGAAGGCGGCGTAAGGGGCGGGGTCGCGGAGAAGCAAAGGCGGTGGCGGGGCGGTTCCCTTCGACCCGGCGAAATGGTGGTGTGGCGGGGCGGTTCCCTTCGACCCGGCGCCATGACGGTATTCAAGACCGCGCCGACGCCCTCGTCAGATCGGGCGTCCTTATGCAGCACCGCCGAGCTTGGCGTGAGTGTCGCGCCTCTCGAAGGGAACCGCCCCGCCCCCGCCTGCGCGTAAGGAGAGGGCGCTTCGCGCCTCGCGCAGCGATGTCCACGCGAGCCTCGGCGGAGCCCTCCCTTTCGAGAGGCGAGTCCCTCCCACCAATTGAATCGTCGCTACAGAAGAGTCGCCCGATTCACGAGGGCGGCAACTCGGTCGAGCAACCGTGATGGCGCCGGGTCGAAAGGGAGGGCTTCGCCGGGGATCGCATCGCCGGGTCTCGCTTTACTGGGTCCCGCTTCGTCGAGGCTCGCTTCACCGGGCTTCGCTTCGCCCGACGCTCGCATCGCGGGTGAACGCAGATTCGCGACGGGGCTACTTGGACGCCATCCGGATCGCCCCGTCGAGGCGGATCACCTCGCCGTTGAGCATCGGGTTTTCGATGATGTGGCGCGCCAGCGGCCGCGAATTCTGCGGGGCGGCCCAGCCGCGGCGGGAACGGGACCATTTTGCCCAGGGCGACCCGGGCGGCTCCGGGCGCATCGCCAGCAGCACGGCGTGTCAAAGATCCCCGGGGCGATGGTCATGACCCGGATGCCGTAATTGGCGAACTCGCGTGCGACGGCAAGCGTCATGCCGTACACGCCCGGCCTTGGAGGCGCTATAGGACGCCTGGCCGATCTGTCCTTCGAAGGCGGCGGCGGAGAGCCGTATTGATGATGACCCCCTTCTCGCCCTGCCTCGTTGGGCTCGTTTTTCGCCATTTGCGTCCGCAGCCAGCCGGATGACGTTGAAGGTCCCGACCAGGTTGATCTGGATGATCGCGCGGTTGAAGGCTCGACAGCGGGTAGCGGGCCCTTTTTCGACAGCACCTTTACGGCTCGCCCGCAATGCCCGCGCAGTTGATCACGCCTTGAAGCCCGCCGAATGCGGAGATGCAAAGGTCCACCGCAGCCTGCGTGCTGGCCTCGACGGTCACATCGGTCTCGGCAATAGCGTGCCTGCGAGCCGAGCGCATCGGCGTGCGCCTTGCCGAGATGGTTGATGTCGGCAAGCACGACATTGCCGCCATTGGCGACCAGCATCTTTGCGGTGGCCAGCGCCGAGGCCGGAGGCCCCGCCGGTGATGAGGAAAGTGTGATTGGCGATCTGCATGGTTTCGGCTTTCGTTTCAGGGAAGGAAATCGGGGACGGCGACGATCGGCAGGTCGTTTTCCAACGCCCACGCCTGCCAGTATTCGGCGCTTTCGGTGAGGAAACGCGCGGCCAGCGTGTCGGTTGCCAGCGTCGCGAATCCCAGCGCCTTGGCCAGCCGCGCGGCGAAGTGCGGCTCGAGCGCCGCCACCGCAACCCAGCCTTGCCTCGCCAAGATAAATATCATAGCCGGCATAACCGCCGCCGATGTGCGCGCCGGGCAGCGTCAGGCCGTGTTTGCGCGGCAGCGCGCAGCCAGTGGCCGCGTCGGCCAGCGCGACTTCGGCGAACCCGCCTTCGCCGCTTCGCGAACATTGCACGAGCAACGCGAGCGCGGCGCTCACCGCGCGCTCCGCGCCCGCCATGTCGGCAAACAGCGTGGCGGGCAGCGCGGGCGGCGAAAGCAGGCCGGCCTCAGCCAGAGTAGGTAAGGTCGTGGCCGGCGCGGTCCTGGTGCGGGGCGCGCGTGGCCGACGACTGCGATCTGGCAGAGCCTCGGGAAACGCTCGTGCAGGGCGGCCAGTCCATGCCGAGGCGGGAAAGGGCGGCCGGGCGCTGCGCGGTGACGAGCAGGTCGGCTGCGCCCAGCAGCGCTCGTCGCGCGTGCACTTCCGCTCTCCGCCTTCAAGTCGAGCGCAGGACATGTGCGCCGGCCTGCAGACTGCGGTACCAAGGCGCGCAATAAGCCTCCATCGGGTCGCCCGAGGGCGGTTCGATCTTCACGAGGGTGGCGCCCATTTCCGCGAGGCGGAAACATGCCGCCGGGCCGGGAAGGTTCAGGGCGAGCGAGACGACGTTGATGCCGGCGAGCGGAGCGGTTTGCAAGAGGTGGGAGAGCGGGGTTGGAGCCTCCGATTATAGGGTCTCTCCTCGGACGCTGGCCTGATCCCGGTCAAGCGGCGTGCCGTCGCCGCGCACGCGCGGCGGATATTCGACCGACTGGTAAAATCCCGTCCGGTGAACTCCAAGAGCCCCCTTCCGCCGAGGTCCGCGTCATCGAGCGGGGCTGGCTCAATTGCAACCAGATCGTGTTGCGCGCGCCGGGAGCCAACGTCCTTGTCGATTCGGGCTACGTTTCCCACCAGGACCGCACGCTGGCTCTCGTGGAAGCGGCGCTCGACGGCGAGGCGCTCGCGCGGCTGGTCAACACCCATTGCCACTCCGACCACATGGGCGGCAACGCGGCCATCGCCCGGCGCTACGGCGCCCGCATCACCATTCCAGAGGGCGAGGTCAGGCACGTCGTGCCATGGACGCCGCAAAGCGTCTGGATGGAACGCTTCGACCAGCGCGCCGAGGAGTTCGCCTTCCACGACACGATTGCCGCGGGCGACGCCTTCGAGGCCGGCGGCCTCGAATGGCAGGCGATCGCCGCTCCCGGCCACGACATGGACGCGCTGATGTTCTTCAATGCGCGCCATCGCATCCTGGTCTCGGGCGATGCGCTGTGGGAAAACGGCATGGGTTTCGTCTGGCCCGAGGCCGGCGGCCATCCCCACATCGACGCGGCGATGGCGACGCTTTCCGCGATCGCGAAGCTGGATCCCGCGGTCGTGATTCCCGGGCATGGCGCGCCGTTCACGCAAGTCGCGAAGGCGTTGGCCACGGCCGCGTCGCGGTTGAGGGCGTTCGCAGCGGACCCGGCGAAAAACGCTCGCCATGTCGCCAAGGCGCTGTTCATCTTTTCGCTGCTCGACAAGGGGCGCATGGCGGTCGCCGAGGTGCCTGCCTATCTCTCGCGCATCGCGTACTTCGGCGAACTGAACGAGCAGTTTTTCCATGCGCCGCCCGAATCGCTCGGCGAGTGGTTGCTGCAGGACCTGATGCGCTCCGGCGCGGTGGCGGTCGAAGGCGGCTTCCTGAGGGCGACCGCGAAGGCCTGAGGCGCGGCCGCGCTCATGCCTCGATCTTCGCTTCGGCGATGAGCTTGCGGTACCGCTCGATTTCCTTTTTCCAGAATGCCGCAAACTGTTCGGGCGTGCCTCCGGCGCCGGCCTCGGCATCGAGGTCCTTCATGCGCTGGGCGACATCGGGCTGCTTGAGGATGGCGTGCACGTCGCCGTTCAGTCGCACGACGATGTCGTTGGGCAGTTTCGCCGGTCCGGCAAGGCCATACCAGGTGGCGATCTCGTAGCCGGGCAGGGTTTCCGAAACCGCCGGCGACATCGGGCAGGTTGGGCAGTCGCTTGGGCGAGCATACGGCGAGCAGCTTCAGCTTCCCCGCCTTCACCTGCGGCAGGGCCGAGCCGGTCGAGCTGAACGTCATGTCCACGTCGCCCGAGATCAGCGCCGCGAGCGCTTCGCCGGTTCCCTTGAACGGCACGTGCAGCATGTCCACGCCCGCCTGCAGCTTGAACGCCTCGCCGGCGATGTGCTGGATGCTGCCCACGCCGGAAGACGCAAAGCTCAGCTTGCCGGGATTCGCCTTGGCGTAGGCGATGAGTCCCGGAACGGTGTTGAACCGGTGCTTGGGATGGTGGCAGAGCATCTGCGGCGTGATGCCGATCAGCACGATGGGCGTGAAGTCCGCGACCGGGTCGAAGCGGCCCTTGGCGACCATCAGCGGGCCGATGGTGTTCGAGTTGATGTGCGCGAGCTGCAGCGTATAGCCGTCGGGCGGCGACTTGGCGACGAGTTCGGAGCAGATCGTCCCGGTGGCGCCGGTCTTGTTCTCGACGATCACGCGACTGGCCGAGCCGCTCGGGGAGCTTGGAGGCGATCAGGCGCCCCATCGCGTCGGCGCCGCCGCCGGGCGGGAAGCCCACCAGGATCTTGATCGGCTTCTGGGCCAGGCACCTGCGCCCTGCGCCCATGACGGTGAGGCTGGCCATCATCGGCAAGGCGGACAGTCCGGCGAGCAGCTTGCGGCGCTTGTTATCGACTTTCACGGTGGCGTGTCTCCATCGGGGAAATTGCCTTGATGTTACCGGAACTCGCGCCATGCGCTTTGTCGCGCGCCGGGTCTCTGTCAATATAGCGCGGCTCGTTCCCCCAAAGAGGCCCCATGGCACTACTACAACTCAGCGAAGAGCAGGTCCGCACCTGGACGCGGGCGCAAAAGGACGAGTGGTGGTTCAAGAACGTCTTTCGCGGCGACATGCCGCAGCTCACGATCCGCTCGGGGGCCACCGGGTTCCTGCTGGGCGGCGTGCTGGCGGCGACCGCGCTCTACATCGCCGCCAAGACCGGCATCACCATCGGCGTGGGGCTCACTTCCGTCATCCTCGCCTTCGCGCTCTATCGCATCATGCACGGCGCCGGGC
Source organism: uncultured beta proteobacterium (assembly GCA_963849005.1). Taxonomy (GTDB): domain Bacteria; phylum Pseudomonadota; class Gammaproteobacteria; order Burkholderiales; family Usitatibacteraceae; genus CAWKGC01. The sequence continues at coordinate 207,113 of CAWKGC010000023.1, forward strand.
TGGCGGACGACTTCACCATCCTCGAAAACAACTGCACGCAGTCGATCGCGACCGCCGCGGGCTACATGGTGGCGCCGATGATCTCCAGCCTCGCCGCCTACATGATGGTGACCGGCAAGATCATCCCGTGGTGGCACATGGTCACGTGGATGTGCATCGTGTCGATCATCGGCGTGCTGCTCGCGTTCCCGATGAAGCGGCGCTTCATCAACGAGGAGCAACTGCCGTTTCCGGAAGGACGCGCGAGCGGGGTGGTGCTCGATGCGCTCTACACGGGCGCGGCCAGCGCGGGCATGTTCAAGGCGCGGCTGCTCGGCTACACGGCGCTCTTCACCGGCCTCTACCAGGCGCTCATCAGCGACGGCTGGATGAACCTGCTGCAGTTCAAGATCCTGCGCATGCACCAGTGGGCAGGAATGAAGGAGCCGTGGATCTTCCACGAGCGGCTGGATTCCTACTACTACGAGGCAGTGGGCAAGGCGAGCCAGTACATCCCGACGATCCTCGGCACGGACATCCGCATGCTCGGGCTGCGCCTCACGCTCGACGCCGCGATGCTGGGCGTGGGCGGCCTCATGGGCATCGTGGTCGCGACCAGTTGCCTGCTCGGCGGGTTCATCAACTTCGTGATCCTCGCGCCGATCATGATCCAGGCGGGCGACATCGTCGCCCGCATCGGGCCCACCGGCGCCGTGGTGCCGATCTCGCGCGCCGAGATCGTGAACCAGTGGTCGCTGTGGTGGGGCGTGACGATGATGGTGGTGGGCTCGCTCGTCAGCCTGCTCGGCGCGTCCCGAGATCTTCAAGGGCCTCTTCAAGAGGGGCGCGAAGGGCGACGGCACCGATGTCCTGAAGCACATCGAGTTCCCGCTCTGGATCTCGGCGGTGGGGATCCCGATCTTCAGCGTGCTGGGCGCATGGGTCACGCACGAGTTCTTCGGCGTGCCGTGGCTGCTCGCGTTCATCTCGCTGCCGCTGATCTTCGTGCTCTCGGTGATCTGCACCAACTCGATGGCGCTCACCTCGTGGACGCCCACCGGGGCGCTCTCCAAGATCACGCAGTTCTCGATGGGCGCGATCGACCGCACCAACCCGGCGAGCAACCTGATCCCGGCGGGCATGACCGCGGAGATCGCCTCGAACGCCGCGAACCTGCTCTCCGACATCAAGCCCGGCTACATGCTGGGCGGCAAGCCGCGCCAGCAGGCGGTCGGCCACGTGATCGGCATCTTCGCCGGCGCGATCTGCTGCGTGCCGCTGTTTTTCCTGCTGTTCCTGCAGCCCGATGCCAACGGCGTGCGCTCGGTGTCGACGATGGTCTCCGACAATTTCGCCTTCCCCGCCGCGCTGCAGTGGAAGGGCGTGGCCGAGCTGATTGCCAAGGGGGTCAGCGCGCTGCCCTACTCCGCGATCGTGTCGATGGTCGTTGCGGCAGTGTCCGCGGCGCGCGATCGAGATCGCGCGAATCGTCACCAAGGGTCGCTTTCCGCTCTCCGCCGTGTCGATCGGGCTGGGCGTGGTGCTTCCGCCCGAGGCGACGTTCGCGATGTGGGTGGGCGCGATGATCTTCTGGGTGATGAAGCGCCGCCATCCCACGCCGGGCACCAAGGGCAACGAGTTCTGGGTCGAGGGCATGGAGCCGATCTGCGCCGGGCTGATTTCCGGCTCGGCGCTGATGGGCATCGGCAATGCCATCGTGAATGTGATGATGGGTTGAGCCCGGCCCGGAATTTGTATCCTCCAGGCCTGGAGTTCAGGGGACGCTTCTTGCTGATTGTGGCCGGGCTCGCCTGGCAATGACGCCGGGAATGGACGAATCAACCGACTGTCCCTAGACTCCGCTCTTCCATCCAGAGGAAGCCCGTCATGAAAAGAGTCCTTGCCCTTGCCGCCGTCGCCCTCGCGCTTTCCCCCGTCGCCTCACGGGCGCAGGCGTTCCCCACCAAGCCGATCAAGATCATCGTGCCGTTCGTCGCAGGCGGTTCGTCCGACATCGTCGGCGCGCGCCATCGGCTCGAAGTTCCAGGAGATCCTCGGCCAGCCGGCGATCGTCGAGAACAAGCCGGGCGCGAACGGCGCGATCGCGGCCGAGTTCGTCGCCAAGGCCGAACCGGACGGCTACACCATCCTGGTCGGCTCGATCGGCGTCTTCTCGATCAACACCGCGCTCTTCAAGGACCTGCGCTACAACCCGCTGCGCGACTTCGCGCCCATCACGCTGGCGGTCACCACGCCGAACATACTCGTGACGAAGCCCGACATGCCGGTCGCCACGATGAAGGAATTGGTCGAGTACGCGAAGAAGAACCCCGAGAAGCTGTCGTACTGCTCGAGCGGGACGGGCTCGTCGGACCACCTGACCGGCGAAGTCTTCAAGCAGGGCGCGGGAACCACCGCGGTGCACGTGCCCTACAAGGGCGGCGCGGCGTGCCAGACCGACCTCATGGGCGGACAGGTCGATTACTCCTTCCAGAACCTCGGCGCCGTCACCGCCTACATCAAGGCGGGAAGGATGAAGGCGCTGGCGGTGACCGCCAATGCGCGCAACCCGCAACTGCCCAACGTGCCGTCCGCTCCCGAAGCGGGCTTCCCGGACCTGGTCGTCACGTCCTGGCAGGCGGTGGTGGCGCCGGCGAAGACGCCGCGCGATATCGTGATGAAGCTGAACGACGCCATCGTGCGCGCGCTGAAATCGCCCGACGTCCGCGAACGCCTGAACCAGATCGGCTTCGACGTGGTCGCGGGCACGCCCGAGGAATTCGGCCAGTTCATGAAGGCCGAGGTGGATCGCTGGACGCTCGTGGTCGAGCGCGGCGGCATCAAGACCGAGTGACCGCGCGATGCCCCTGTTTCGCAAGGACGCGCTGGAAAAGGCCATCGAGGCGGTCGTTCGCGCGGGCGGGAGCGACGAGCGCGAGGCGCGATCGTCGCCAGAACCTCGTTGCGGCAAACCTGACCGGGCACGACTCGCATGGCGTGGGCATGATCCCGCGCTACATCGAATCGCTGTTCGAAGGCGGCCTCGTCGTCAACCAGCACCCGAAGATGGTGTTCGACGGCGGCGCGATGATCTCGCTCGACGGCCAGAAAGGCTATGGGCAAGTGATCGGCCTGGAGGCGATGGAGATCGCGATTGCGCGGGCGAAAGAGCACGGCCTGTGCGTGATGGGCCTCGCCTACGCGCACCACCTCTGCCGCATCGGCCAGTGGGCGGAGCAGGCGGTCGCCGCAGGGCTCATCTCGCTGCATTTCGTGAACGTGATTTCCCGGTCCATCGTCGCGCCGCATGGAGGAGCCGACGCGCGCTTCGGCACCAACCCGATGACGGTCGGCATCCCGATCCCGAACGAGCCGCCGTTCATCCTCGACATGGCGACCAGCGGTGTCGCGCAAGGCAAGATCCGCGTGGCGCACAACAAGGGCGAGAAGGTCTCGCCCGACTGGCTGCTCGACAACGCCGGCAATCCGACTTCCGACCCGAAGTTCGGCGTGATCGAGCCTTTCGGCGCGCTGCGCACCTTCGGCCTGCACAAGGGCTACGGGCTGGCGGTGGTTTGCGAACTCCTCGGCGGCGCGCTCACAGGTGGCGGCACCTGGCATTCCGACGACCGCTCGAAGAAGCGCATCTGGAACGGCATGCTCACGATCCTCATCGACCCGGCGCGCCTGGGCCATGGCGATGCGTTCGCCTCCGAGACGACGGCGTTCCTTGCGTCGCTTCGCAAATCCCCGGTCGCACCCGGCAACGACAAGGTCCGCATCGCCGGCGAGCCGGAGCGCGAGATGCGGGTGAAGCGCGAACGCGACGGCATTCCCGTCGACGCGAACACCTGGGAAGAAATCGTTGCGGCGGGCGCGAAGCTCAGGCTGCCGCGTGAGACCATTGATCGGCTCGCATCCGGCAATTCTCCTTGAAGGGACGCACGAATGAACCGACGTCGGACGCTGCTCATCGCCGGCCTGCTGGCCATGCTTCCGCATAGCCTCGCAATGGCACAGGAAAAGACGAAGGTGATCCTCGGCACGGCCACGCCGGGAGGCGGGTTCCCGCTTTACGGGGCCGCCTTCGCCGAAACCGTCAACGAGATGGATGCTTCGCTGCTGGTGGAGCCGCGCAATACGAAAGGCAGCACCGAGAACATTCCCCTGATCGAGGCGGCCAGCTCGACATCGCGCTGGTGACCGGGGAGCCGCTCTACGAAGCCGTCAACGGCATCGGGCGCCCGGCGGCGAACCTGAAGATCGTCGCGGCCATGTACTCCTCGCCGGGCATGTTCGTCGTCCGTGGCGACAGTCCTTATCGCAGCATCGCCGACCTGCTCGGCAAGCCGGTCGCCTTCGGCGCGAAGGGCTCGGGCCTCGTGATCCTCGCGCGCTATGTCCTCGACGGCATGGGCTACGACATGGACAAGGATTTCCAGGCGATCCTGCTGGACAAGGCGGGCGATGGCCCGGCAATGGTCGAGGACGGTCGCGTGGCGGCGCTCTGGGGGGCGGGAATCGGCTGGCCGGGCTTCGCCGCCGTGGCGAAAGGCCCGGCGGGCGCGCGCTTCCTCGTGCCCGATGCCGCGCAAGCGAAGCGCATCCTCGAGAAGCATTCGCTGCTCAAGCCGATGACCGTCCCGGCCGGCAGCTATCCGGGACAGGATGCCCCGATCAATTCCGTCGGGTCGTGGGCATTCGTGATCGCCCGCCCGACGCTGCCCGACGATACTGCCTATCGGTTGGCGCGCGCGCTGCACAAGGGGGAGGCGGCGATCGCCAAGCGGTTGCCGCAGGCCAAGGAAACGACGGCAGCGAATACGGTCGCCGCGGCGCCGCGCATCGACCTCATCCATCCCGGCGTGCAGCGCTACCTGCGCGAAGCGGGTGTCCTGCGTTGATTCCGGCGACAACGCCAATTTCCAGCCAGGTGACTGCGTGACTGATTCGGTAAACGTGAATGGCGTCGAGACCGCCTATCGCTTCGACGGCCCGGCCGGGGGCCGTGTCGTGCTGCTCAGCAACAGCCTCATGTCGAACTACGAGATGTGGGACTGGACGGTTCCGGCGCTCTCGGACCGTTACCGCGTCCTGCGCTATGACACCCGCGGCCACGGCCGTTCCTCGACCACGCCGGGACCGTATTCGATCGCCATGCTCGGCGACGACGCGGCGGCGCTGCTCGACGCGCTCGGCATCCGCGCGGCGCACGTCGCCGGCCTGTCCATGGGCGGGATGATCGCCCAGCAGCTCGGCGCGCGCTATCCGGACAAGGTGCTGTCGCTCGCGCTGTGCGATACCGCGAGCGAGATGCCGCCGCGCAGCATGTGGGAAGAGCGCCTCGGGATCGCGCGCACGCAGGGCATCGCCGGATTGGCCGAGGGCACGATCAAGCGCTGGTTCACCGAGCCGTTCATCCGGCGCGCGCCGGGCGACATCGAGAAGGTGCGCAAGATGATCCTCGGCACCGGCGTCGAAGGCTACATGGCGTGCGCGAGCGCGGTGCGCGACATGGCGCAGACCACGATGCTGCTCGGGATCGCGAAGCCGACGCTGGTCATGACGGGGCGCCAGGATCCCGCCTGCACGGTCGCGCAGTCCATCGTCCTCAACCGCATGATCGACGGCTCGCAACTGGTGATCCTCGAGGATGCCGCCCACCTTTCCAACATCGAGCAGCCCGCGGCCTTCAATACCGCCCTGCGTTCGTTCATCGACCGAGTCGAGGACAGCCTGCCTTCGGGCGCCTGATCCCGCTTTCACAACGAGGAAGAGCCGTGAACATACTGACCAAGCTGGCCACTGCCGCAACGATCGCCATGATGACGACGCTGGTTTCGGCGCAGGACTACCCGACCAAGCCGATCCGCATCATCGTCCCGCTCACGCCGGGCTCGGGCGCGGACATCGCCGGGCGCATCGTCGCCAAGCACCTGGGCGAGGTCTGGAAGCAGCCGGTGATCGTCGAGAACCGCCCCGGCGCGGGAGGGCAGATCGGCACGCAGGCGGTGGTCAAGGCGGAGCCCGACGGCTACACGCTGCTGGTGCAGTCCGCCTCCCACGCCGCCAACCCGGCCATCTACAAGACGCTGCCCTACGATCCGCTGAAGGACCTGGTGGACGTGGCGATCCTGGGCGTGACGCCGTACGTGATGGTGACCGCGAGGGAAGGCGACTACCGCACTCTCAAGGCGCTCATCGACGCAGCCAAGGCCAAGCCGGGCGCCATTCCCTTCGCCTCGGCAGGCGTAGGCAGCTCGACCCACCTTGCGGCCGAATACTTCGCCCAGGTCGCCGGGGTGAAGATGCTGCACATCCCCTACAAGGGCTCGCCCGAGGCGATCCAGGACGCGATGACCGGGCGCTCGGCTTTCTACATGGCGCCGATCAACACCGTGGTGGGGCAGATGAAGGACGGCAAGCTCCTCGCGCTGGGCGTTTCCACCCGCCGCCGCGCCGAGGTGATGCCGGACGTGCCCACGCTCGCCGAGCAGGGACTGGCGGATTTCGACATCTCGCTATGGTTCGGCATGTGGGCGCCTGCCGGCACGCCTGCCGCGATCGTGCAGAAGCTCAACGCGCAGGTCGGCGCCATCCTCGCGACGCCTGAGGTGCGCGAGCAGTTCGCCAAGCTGGGCATCACGCCGGCGCCGATGAAGCCCGACGAGTTCGCGCGCTTCGTGCGCGAGCAGATCGACACCTACCGCAAGATCGTCAAGGAAGCCGACATCCAGCCGCTCTAGGGCGGCGGAAAACCGTAAAGGCGCGCCGGGTTGTCCACCAGCACCCGGCGGCGCTGGTCCTCGTCGGGAATCCAGTCGAGGAGCAGGTCGGCGAGGTCCCCGTCGTTGGGCATCGGGCCCTTCACCATGACGTGCGGCCAGTCGCTGCCCCACACCACGCGATCGGGAGCGGCGCGCAGCAATGCGCGGGCGAAGGGCGTGACGTCCGCATGGGGCAGGGCGCCCGTGGAAATCCGGTAGGGCCCGGTGAGCTTCACCCAGCACCGGCCATGCCGCATCAGGCGCAGCAGCGCCTGGAATCCCGGGTGCGTCGAGCCCGAAATCCGTGCGCATGTAACCGAGGTGGCCGAACACGACGTCGACCGGGAAATCCGCGAGGTCGCGATCGAGGCCCGGGAATGCGTCGACGTGCGCCAGCAATTCCAGGTGCCACCCGAGCGGCGCGATGCGCCTTGCAAGAGTCCTGAGGCGTTCGAGCGGCAGCGCGCCCTTGCCTTCTTTCACGTCGACCACGTTGAAGCGCACGCCGCGAACGCCGTCCGCGTGCAGGGATTCGAGTTCCGCGTCACCGATCGACCAATCGACCACGGCCACCGCGCGAAACGCCGGGCCGGCCTCGCGCAGCGCCTGCAGCATCACCGTGTTGTCGGTGCCATAGACGCTGGGCTGCACCAGCACCGCCCGCTCCACGCCCAGCGTGGCGAGCATGGCGCGATAGTCCCCGGGAAGGCAGTCCGGCGGCGTATAGACCCGCTCCGGGGAATACGCGTGGCGGGACGCCGGTCCGAGGATGTGCGCGTGGCAATCGCAGGCGAGCGGCGCGAACGCAAGCCGGGGCTTGCGCGGCGCGAAATCCGGGGGCGCGCAGGGCGGGGCGCCCACCGGTTCCGTCCTACTTGCCGGTCAGGGCGTAGGTCACTGCCTGCTTGAGTTGGTCGTCGGTCGCGGTGGACTTCGGATGGCCCTTGCCTTCCTTCATCTTCGCGACGATCGCATCGACGGCGCCCTTGTTGTCCTTGTACTTGGCGGCGATGTCCTTCAGCGACGGGCCCATCTTCTTGGCGTCCGCCGCGTGGCAGGTATCGCACTTGCTGGCCTTGAAGACCTCTTCCCCGGTCGCGGCCTGGGTGGTTGCGGAAACAAGCAGGCCGCCCGAGGCAGCCAGAACGATCAGCATCGATTTCATGGTTTCTCCTGGTTGACGGCCTTGCCGGGAACCGTCCCCGGCACTGCCTGCTTCACTAACGCGCATGGGTAGCGCTTGGTTAACCCTTTTTCGCTTCCGGCTTGGTTGCTTCGGCCTTTTTCGGCTCTGCTTTCTTCGGCTCGGCTTTCTTCGGCTCGGCCTTCTTCGGCTCTTCCTTCTTCAGCGCGGCCGTTTTCGGCTCGACGTTGAGGTTCAATGCCGGCCAGGTGCGGCCGTGGCAAGCGGGGTTCGAGCAGAAGTTGCCGCCTTCCCTGCCGAAATCGAGCTTGCCGTGGCACATCTCGCAGCTCTGGTCGATCTTCATGCGGTGGTCGTGCATGAAATTGGGCTCGCTGTGGCTGTCCGGGGGCGAGAGCCCCGCCATGATCGTGGAAGTGACGCTGCCCTTGCCCTTTTCCTTGGTGACCTGCGGCAGCGCGTGGCAGAGCGTGCACTGCATGCGGATCGCCTCGCCCTTGTCGTTGAAGTGCTTGCCGTCGTGGCAGCGGAAGCAGCCCGGCGTGTCGCTGTGGCCGGTGTGGTTGGGGAAGGACTTCCACGTGATGCCCTTCTCGTCGAACGTGGCGTTGAGCAGGATTTCCTTCATCGCCGCGTTGAATTTCTGCTCCTTGGCCTTGTCCGCTTCCTTGGTACCGGCCTTGGCTGTCTGCTCGGCGATCAGCTTGTTGATGGCCGCCTCGCGGTCCGACATCTTCCCGCTCAGGTCGCCGACGGCATTGATCAGGGCGATGGCGCGCGACTTGGTGCCCGGCAGGGTCCGGTCGATCTTGCCTGTGCCGATCGCCTCGTCGACCAGGAACTCGGGGTTCGGGAAGGGATGCCCGACGGCGTTGTGGCAGTCGTAGCACGCCATGCGCCGCGGCTCCGAGGCCGAGATCTGCTGGGCCGTGACCTTGGACGCGGCGTCGATGTAGGTGACCTTCGTGCCGTCGGGTTTCTTCACCTGCACCCACGGGATCTCGCGGCGCTGCGGGTCGAGAGAAATGAACTCGACATCGTTCTGGATATGCCAGTGGATCCCTTTGGAGGTCCCTTCGCGCAATGCCCCGAAGGCGGTGTGCAGGACGAGCTTGGTCTTCGTTTCGCTGCTCGCGGCATCGGTGTCGTAGTGCACCTTGAGCGCGATGCTGTCGTGGTGCTCGACCGAAGGCCAGTGGCAGCTCTCGCATGCCTCGCGCGACGGGCGCAGCGTGCTGGAGTTCACCGGTCGTTCGTAGCCGGCGATCATGCCCCAGAGCTCCTTCATGTGCGTGGGCTTGAGCGCCATGAGGTGGAGCGTGGACGTGCGCCCCATGTGGCACTCGACGCAGTGCACGCGCGCGTGCGCGCCGACCTTGTGGCTGTTCGTTTCCTCCGGATGCACGGAGTGGCACATGTTGGCGCAGAAGGCGTCGCTGTTCGAATATTCCCAACCGGCGATGCCGACCACGGTCGCCACCGCGACGGCAACGCCCGCGACCAGCAGGGCGGTCACGGTGCCCACCATCAGCGTCTTCCTGCCCAAGCGGATCTGCATTGTCGTTCCCTCTTCCTCGATGGTTGGTCCCGGCCCGCGGCGGCCCTCTCGGGCCTCGATCTACATGGTCGCGGGGCCGGTCATGCCGGCCCCGCGACGCTGATTATAACGCCCTGGCCCTTTACAGGATCACGCTGTACACGATCACCAATACCGTAATGGTGCCCAGCACCACGGCCGTCCCGCCGACGACGTAGCCGAACAGCGTCGCGCCCTGCGATGGTGGCGTCGTCTCGAGCGCCTGCAATCCGCCCTCGCGGACCAGCCGCTGGTATTCGTTGGTGCGCTCCTCCTTCATCTCGTGCTCGGGGATCCGCCCGGTGAAGATGACGAGGTCCATCGGGAATTTCTCGGGGCGGATGTGGCCGTTGAAGAAGTGGATGGTGAAGATGAAGCCCACCGCGAGCAGCGCTTCCTCGCCGTGGATCACGGTGGCGACGTTGAAGACCCAGCCCGGCAGGACTTGCGCGAAGACGGTCGGGAACCACAGCATCAGGCCGGAGCCGCCGATGATGAACATGCCCCAGAACACCGCCCAGTAGTCGAACTTCTCCCAGTACGTGTAGCGGTCGAATTGCGGGCGGGGGCCCTTGCCGATGAACCACATGACGTGACGGTACATGTCGATGATGTCCTGCGGCTGCGGCGTCATCGACCTCGGCCCCCAGAGGGTGGGGAGCAGTCCTACCTTGCGCACGGCAGCGTAGAAGACGCGCACGACGTGCGAGACGAAGACGACGATCATGATCCCGGCACAGATGCGGTGGATCAGGCTCGCCGACTCGAAGCCGCCGAAAAGGCGGGCGAGTCCCGCGGCCCAGGCGTGGTCGGAGAAGAGCGGCGGAAGTCCCGTGATCGCGCAGCCGATGAAGGTGATCATCAAAGCCGCATGCATGGCGCGATCGATGCGGTCGAAACGCAGGTAGTAGCGGCCCGGGGCCGCCTTCGCGGTCATGGGCGCCGTCCCTGCCGGAATCCTTGCCTGGCTGGCCATCAGTGCTTCTCCCCGTCTTGTTGCGCTGCCCGGCGGGCGGCGCGCCTTTCCGCCACCACGTGCAGCGACCGGTACAGCCAAAGGACCGTGTGCAGCCCGAAGAACGCGAACACGCCGGCCAGAAGAAGTTGCATGAAGAGCGCCGTGTAGTACAGGATCACGCCGCTTTCCTTCTTGTGCTTGTTGGCGTGCGGCTCGTAGAGCACGAAGTTGGCATTGGCCTTCGGATGGCATGCCTGGCAGGTCTTGAGGCGGTTCGTGCTGGAGACCTTCGAAAGCGGGTTGTCCTTCGGCAGCATCTCGTGGGCGCCGTGGCAGCTCGCGCAAGTGGCCACGCGGGCGAAGCCGAGGTCTGTTACCTGGCCGTGGAAGGTGTCACGGTAGGTGGAGAGGTACTCGCCGTGGCAGTTGCCGCACTCCTTGATCACGTCGACCTGCCATTGCGGCTTGTCGTGCGCCTGGATGGCATGCGCGCTGTGGCAGTCGCTGCAACCGGGTGCCACCAGGACGAGGTTCTGGCGCAGCTTGCCGTGCTGGCTGTTTTTCCAGATTTCCTTGACGCCCATGTGGCAGCCGCCGCAGGTGTCGGGGATGTTCTTGCGCGAAACCCGGCTCGCGGGATCCGACTTCGGGCGCATGTCGTGCGCGCCGTGGCAGTTTGTGCAGGTCGGCGCCGCGCCGCTGTTGGTGCCCTTCTTGCCGACGATCACCCCGTGGATGCTGTCGTGGTACTTGCCGGCGACATTTCCGCCGGGAATATTGCCCTTCTTGATCGTTGCGTCGTTGCCGTGGCACGCCGCGCAGGTTGCCTCGATATTCGCGTGGTTGGTGCGCGAGGTCGCTTCGGCGGAGCGCTTGATGTCGTGCGAGCCGTGGCAGTCGGTGCAGGTCGCCGCGACGTTCCTGCCTTCGGCGCGCGCCTTGCCATGGATGGTGGTCGAGTACTCCTTGACGGCCTTCTCGTGGCAAGTCGCGCAATCGACCGCCTTCACCTTGCCGTGCGGGAACTTGTCTGCGGACACGTCCGCGTGGCAGCCGGTGCAGGGGAGTTGCATTGAACCGTGGACCGATCCGCCGAACTTCGCGGCATCGACCGCGATCGACTTGCCGGCCTCGCTCTTGGCGGAAGCGTCGCCGTGGCAGGCGAGGCAGGCGTCGTTCGGGTTGGGCGGGGGTTCCTTCCCGGGCGCCGGCTTGGCAATGGCAATTGCCGCGGCGCCGATCAGGAGCGCGGCCAGGATCCCACGAATCGTCACGCGTTTCATCGTCGTGCTTTCCGGGATGACCGCCGCTGTTCTCATCGAGTCCGGGCCAATGCGTCCGAAAAGCGCGCGGGCGACGGCGCCGCACGTACTCAAGGCCTAAAGTGCCACGGTGGGAGGGGGTTGGGCTTGATTTGAATCAACGGGAGTCGACACCGTGCCCGGGAAGCGATCGAGATCGCCTGCCGCGCCCCGGCGGCAGGGGCTGCGAGCTATAATTCGTGCCACCGCCACGCGATTTGCGCGCTTGCTTTCGCCACCCTGCAGGCGCGCCGCATCGCGCGATCGATGCCTGCAACTGCAGCGCGGCGCTCGCACCCCACCGGACCGCCGCAACCATGCTCGACCTGCTGACCACCTACGCATCGGACATCGGGAAACTGTTGCTCATCTACGCGGCATTTTCGCTGGTGGAGCGGCTGCGTCCGGCCGAACGCGGGCAGCCCCTGCGCGCGGCCGTATTCAACGTCGAGAACCTGTTGATCTACCAGTTGATCAGCCTGTTGCTGGCGCCGCTGCTGACGGCGCTGGTGGTCGGTCGATTGCGCGCGGCACACCCGGGAGCGTTCGAGTTGGTGCGTATCGATGGCTTTCTCGACGGCGCCTGGAAGACGGTCGTGTTCCTCTTCGCCTACGACTTCTTCTACTACTGGTTCCACCGCCTGCAGCACGAGTGGGGCTTCCTGTGGGCGCAGCACAAGTTCCACCACTCGGAAGAATCGCTCAACGCCACGACCACCAACCGGCACCACTGGCTCGAGGACCTGCTGCGCGTCTTCTTCATCGCGCTGCCGATGTCGATTGCCTTCGACCTGAAGCCGGCCGGCGCGGGCCTCGTCACCTTCATCATCGGCCTGTGGCCCGTGTTCATCCATGCGAACCTGCGGCTGCCGCTCGGGCCGCTGTCGCCGCTTGTCGCCGGGCCGCAAGTGCACCGCATCCACCATTCCCTCGAGGCGCGCCATCTCGACCGCAACTATGCGGCCTTCTTTCCGCTCTGGGACGTGCTCTTCGGCACCTACTATCATCCCGGCCGCGATGAATACCCGCGCACGGGACTTGCCTCCGGCGAGCGCGTGACCACCATCGCCCAGGCGTTGTGGCTGCCCTTCGGCGTCTGGTTCGGGCGCGGCGCGGCACTTGCGCCGGTCGCGGCGCAAGGCAGTTCAGCCGGCGCAACCCCGCCCAGGCCGAAGTCGAACGCCGTGTTCTGGGCCTGGGGCGTGATGTTCCTGATGGTGCTCGTCTCGCTCGAAGTCTTCGCGGGAGAGGCTGGGCGCTACTTCCGGCTGGTCGGCGGCTGATGAGCCGGCCAGGCGCCGGTTCAGAGTCCCTCCAGCCATTCGCCCAGGCAACGCTGCCCTCGCGCGGCGGCCTCGGCTGAGAAACGCGCCGTGTCCGCGCGCAATGCCGCGACCGAAAGGCCGGCGGCCGCGATCTCGACAGCGTGGCCGATCAACCAGCGTTCGAAGTCGCGCCCGTCCGCCTCCGGATGAAACTGGAACGCCAGTGCGCAATCGCCGAGCGCGAACGCCTGGTTGGGACAGGCTTCCGTCGAGGCGAGCCGCCCCGCGCCGGCGGGAAGTTCGAAATTGTCGCCGTGCCAGTGCAGGACGGGGCATGCGTCGAAATGGCGCAGCGGGCTGGCGCGCCCGGCATCCGCGAGCGTGACGGGTTTCCAGCCGATTTCCCTTTCCGGTCCGGGATGGACACGCGCGCCGAGGGCGCGCGCCATCAATTGCGCGCCGAGGCAGATGCCCAGCGTCGGTTGCCGCGCCGCGAGGCGTTGTTCGAGCAACGCGATCTCGTCCTTGAGAAACGGGTAGCTGCCCTCATCGTTGGCGCTGATCGGCGCGCCGAGCACGACGAGCAGGTCAATGTCCTCGCCACGAAGCGCCGCAAGCTCATCGATGCCGGCATCGCGGTACCCGATGGCGTAACCGGCCGCCTCGAGCGCGGGCCGGAAAGCGCCGAGATCCTCGAAGTGGACGTGGCGGACGGCAACGGCGGTCTTCGGCATTTCAACGCCGGAACGAAGAGTCGGCCTGGATCGTGGTCTTGATGAAATTGAACACGGCGGCCATGCGCGGCACGTTTCTCAGGTCTTCGTGGATCGTCAGCCAGAACTCGCGTTCGGCCTTCACGCGGCTGGGCAGGACCGGCTTGAGCGAGGGCATCCCGCGCACGATGTAGTCGGGAAACATGCCGATTCCCATGCCGTTCGCGACGGCGCTCAGCTGCGCGAGCGGGCTGGTGCTCCTGAAGACGACCCGTCGCTGCCCCACCGTGTCGCGCAGCCACTTCAGCGCGGGAATCTCGATGAGGTCCTCGACGTAGTCGACGAAGGCATGCTTCTCGATGTCCTCGATCCGCTTGGGCTCACCATGCCGCTCGATGTACTGTTGCGACGCATAGAGATGGACGTCGCACCGCGCCAGTCGGCTCGCCACCAGGCGAGGGCCGGTCGGCCGCACCAGGCCGAGCGAGATGTCGGCCTCGCGCTTGGTGAGGTTGGCGATCAGCATTGCCGTCACGAGCTCGACGACGATGTTGGGGTGCTCCTCGCGGAAATCGCGCAGGGCCGGCGTCAGCACCCGTGCCGCCAGTCCCTCCACGCTCGCGAGGCGCACCGACCCGGACAGGTCGTTCAGGCCCTGCCCGATGCCCTTGATGCCGTCGGCGGCGCGCTCCATCGCCTCGGCGTTCTCGAGCAGCTTCCAGCCGGCTTCCGTCAGGATGTAGCCCCGCTGCGTGCGCTCGAAGAGCTTTTGGTCGAGCTGGCGCTCGAGGTTGGCCACGCGGCGCAGCACGGTGGTATGCGAAACGCCGAGGCGCCGCGCCGCCTTCAGCAGCTTGGTCTTGCGCACCAGCTCGAGGAAGTAGCGGATGTCGTCCCAGGGAAGCGCTTCCGCGATGTCGTCCCTTGCCTCGTCGGGCTCCTTCGCAGGCGCGGACCGGGCGCTCGCCTTCATGGCGCCGGGCCGGTCGCGCGCCGGTCAGGAGAACGACTTGAGCAGCGCATCCACATCCTTCTGGTCGGGTCCCTTCGACCTGGCGTGCGGACGGGACCCGGCCGCGTAGCCGACCAGCAGCAGGATCTCGTCGGAGCGCGGCGCGTCGGCGACCATCACCGGCATCGTGTCCATGGCGTCGAGGTCCCAGCCCTCGTCGATCGGGCCCGAAGATCATGTCGATGTGCGCGCCGGGGCCCGCGACCTTGGCGTTGCCGGGAATGAGGACGCGGCCGCGCTTGAGGGTGCTGCGCATGGCCATGCCGATGCGCGCGTGGATCATGGCCGCGCCGTGCTCGAGGTCGCCGTCGGTGCCGACCAGCGCCGCTTTCGAATAGGCGCGGAGCTGCTTCGCGTCGCCGATCAGCGCCAGCGCCCTCTTGGTGAGCATTTCGCCGATCTTGACGGACAGGTCGATCAGCGGCGCCAGGTCCGTGCCGACGGGCTTGCGGGCCAGCGGGTTCTTCAGCACCGCGCCCACGGCCACCCGGCGCAGCGGCACCGGCAGGCGGGTGCCGTTCTCGAACGCGATCTCTTCCTCGAATACGACGATCTTGCGGATGTCCATGTTGCGCTCCCTGGTTGAAATGCGTTTTGTGGCCGGGTCAAACGGAGAGGTAGCGGTCGCTGAGCGCGCGGTCCGCGCGCACTTGCGCCGGGGTGCCGTCGAACACGGTCCGCCCCTTTTCCAGGATGTAGACGCGATCGGAAAGGTCGAGCACGAAATCGAGGTTCTGCTCGGCGAGCAGGATGGTGAGGCCGTCGCGCTTGAGGCGCTGCACCTGCTCGAAGAGGTTCTCGACGATGATCGGCGCGAGTCCCTCCGAAGGCTCGTCCAGCAGCAGCAACTCGGGGTTTCCCATCAGCGTTCGCGCGATGGTGAGCATCTGCTGCTCGCCGCCGGAGAGAAAGCCCCCGCGGCGGTCCTTGAGTGCCGCAAGCTGCGGAAACATGTCGAAGACCCTTTCCATTGTCCACGCCGCCCGGCCGTTCGATGCGGGGCGGCTGCCGACGTCGAGGTTCTCGAAAACGGTCAGGTCGGCGAAGATGCGCCGGTCCTCGGGGACGAACCCGATGCCCGAGCGCGCGATCCGGTGCGCGGGAAAGTGCGTGATGTCGGTGGACTTCCAGGTGATCTGCCCCGAGCGCGCCGGGGTCAGCCCCATGACCGCGCGGATCGTCGTGGTCTTGCCGACGCCATTGCGGCCGAGGAGGCCGACGCACTCGCCGGCGCGGATCTCGAGCGAAAGTTCGAACAACACTTCCGACTGGAGGTAGCCGGCGAACACGCGGTCGACGCGCAGGAGCGCCGCGCTCATCCCTTGGCCCCGAGATAGGTGCGCTTGACGTGGGGGTCGGAGCGAATCTCGGCCGGCGTCCCGTCCGCGATCACGTTGCCCTGGTGCAACACCAGTATGCGGTCCGAGATCGAGAACACCGCGTGCATGTCGTGTTCGGTGAAGAGCAGCGTGATGCCGCGTTCGCGGACGATGCGGCAGATGAGGTCGACCGACTTCTCCGTCTCCGCCGTCGACATTCCCGCTGTCGGCTCGTCGAGCAGCAGCAGGCTCGGGTCGAGCGCGAGTGCGATCGCGAGCTCGAGCTGCTTCTGGTCGCCGTACGAAAGGAGCCCCGCGGGCAGGTCCGGGCGGTCTTGCAGGCCGACCGCGGCGAGCATGTCGCCGGTTTCCTTCACGAACAGCGACGCCGAGCGCGAGAACAGCCGCGGCCCGAACCCGTGGTGCGCGATCAGCGCGGCCTGGACATTCTCGAAGACGCTCAGCTTCGCGAACACGTTGGTGCGCTGGAACGAGCGGCCGATGCCGAGCCTGCTCAGCCGGTGCGGCGCGATTCCCGTGATGTCGCGCCCGTCCTGCCAGACGGTCCCGGAGGTCGGCGTGTAGTGGCCGGTGATGAGGTTGAACAGCGTCGACTTGCCGGCGCCATTGGGCCCGATGATCGCGTTGATCGTGCCGCGCTCGAGCTCGAAGCTGACGTTGCCGATCGCCTTGAATCCGCCGAAGGACTTGGACACGTCCTGGAGCTTCAGGCAGGCGCCTTCGGCGCGTGTGGCAAGGGCGGCTGTCATGGTGCGCTCGTACGCGGCGCCGCCGGCGCGCCGGCCGCCCGCCCGAAACGCGCATCCCAGAGGCGGCGGGCGCGCTCCACGAGGTCGGCGACGCCGCCCGGAAGGAAGAAGATCAGCGCCATCAGCGACAGGCCGACGATGAGCGACCAGTATTCGGTCAGCGCGGTGATTTCCTGGTTCAGCCAGAGCAGCAGGAAAGCGCCGAGGATCGGGCCGTAGAAGCGGCTCATGCCGCCCAGCACCACCATGATCAGGACCTCGGCGGACTTGGTCCAGTACATCAGGTCGGGGTACATGCCCCGGTTGAAGATGGCGAACAGGGCGCCCGCGAGCCCGGCGAACAGACCCGCGATCACGAACGCGGCCAGCTGGTAGCGGCGCACGTTCACGCCGACGAACTCGGCGCGGCCGGGATTCTCGCGGATCATGGTCAGCACCCGGCCGAATGGCGACCCGAGGATGCGGTGGATGATCGCCAGGAACGCGACCACCAGCACGATCACCAGCACGTGAAAACGCTCGCCCATGTCGAATGCACCGATGACGGGGATGCCGTCGAGGTATTTCAGGAACCCCGGGTAGGGGATGCCCGACAAGCCCTGGTCGCCCCCCGTGACCGCGTTGAGCTTCAGGCAAAGCGCCCAGGCGATCTGCGCGAATGCCAGCGTCAGCATGCTGAAGTAGACCTTGGTTATCCGGACGCAGAAGAAGCCGACGACCACGGCGAATGCCGCTGCGAACAGTCCCGCCAGCGGCAGGACGACGGCGAACGGGACGCTGCCGTTCTTCAGGAGCAGGCCGGCGGCGTAGGCGCCGATGCCGAAGTACGCGGCATGGCCGAACGAGACGAGCCCCGTGGAACCGACCAGGATGTTCAGGCTGACCGCAAAGAGCGCCCAGATCGCCACGTCGGTGGCGAGGAAGGTCCCCATGCGGGCGCCGGTAAGCGGAACCAGCGCGACGCCGACCACGCCGGCAACCAGCAGCCAGTGCCAGCGCGTCATGCGCGAACCGCCTCGCTTGAGCCCAGCAGGCCATGGGGACGCACGATCAGCACGACCGCCATCAGCGCATAGACCGCGAACAGCGAGAATTCGGGCATCAGCAGGATGCCGAAGGCCAGCACCTGGCCATAGAGCAGGGAGCCGAGCAAGGTCCCCCAGAACGAACCCATGCCGCCGACGACGACGGCGATGAAGCACGCGATGACGATCTCGGTGTCCATGCCCAGGTTGATGGCCGTGACCGGGGCCACCAACGCGCCGCCGAGGCCTGCGAGGAAGCAGCCGGCGGCGAATACCGACGAGTTGAGCCAGGTGACGTTGACGCCGAGCGCCATGGTCGTTTCGCGGTCCGCGGCGGCCGCGCGAATGATGCGTCCCACCCGCGTGCGCTGGATGACCAGCCAGAGCGCGAGAACGAGGAAAAAGCAGATGATGCTGACCATCAGGCTGTATTCCGGGATCACCGCGCCGGCCAGTTCGACGCGCCCGCTGAGCGCGGGCGGACGCGACACCGACACTTGCTCGATCCCCCAGATCGCCTTCACGCTGTCGGCGAAGACCAGGACCAGCGCGTAGGTGAAGAGCAGCTGCAGCAGTTCCTCCTTGCCATACAGGTGGCGCAGCAGGAAACGCTCGACCAGCAGGCCGAGGACCGCGACGACGCCGGCCGAGAGCGCCGCGCCCGCCCAGAAACCGGCATTGCCGGGGCCGAACAGCACGGAGAACTGGTACGCGCAGTAAGCGCCGATCATGTAGAAGGAGCCGTGCGCGAAGTTGAGCACGCGCACGACCCCGAAGATCAGCGACAGGCCGATGGCCGCCATGAACAGGAAGACCGAGGTGGTCAGCCCGCTGAAGGCCTGGCTTGCCAGGATGGAGAGCGTCACCGCCGCGCTCCGGGCTCAGTCCATGAACTTCGCCGGATCGATGTTCAGGATCTGCTTCGGGTCGAGGATGGCGAAGGGGTAGCGCGGGTCCTTGATCGCGATGCCGTAGAGCTGGCCGCGGTTGGCCTGGTGGTCCTTCGCGCGCATGGTCAGCGGGCCGATCGGCGAGTTGATGGTCATGCCCAGGAGCGCCGCGGAGACCTTGTCGGAGTCGATGCTGTTCGCCTTCCTGATCGCCTCGACCAGGAACTGCATGGCGATATAGCCCTGGATCGGCCAGGAGGAGGGGTCCTTCTCCTTGGTGAATGCCCTCAGGCGCTCGACGTACTCGGTATGCCCCGGGGGGCCGTCCCAGTAGAACGCGTCATAGGTATTGCCCCATACGCCCAGCGGATAGTCGCTGCCGAGCGATCGCATGGTCTCGACCGATCCGGCCTCGCCCAGCGCCAGCATCTTGTAGTTGATGGCCTCGAAGTAGCCGATCGGCTTGCCCTGTTTCACAAGCGTGTCGAAATTCCCGCAGCACAGCACCGAGAGGACCGCATCGGGCTTGCGCGAGATCTGCGCCGTCAGGAACGGCGTGTAATCGGGCTCGCTCAACTTCGGCCATTGCTGGTCGACGATCTCGATGTCGGGGCGCAACTGCTTGATGCGCTCGACGAACGACTTGACCGTGTCCTGCCCGTACGCGTAGTCCGGCGCGATGGTCGCGACGCGCTTGACCTGCGTCCACTTGGACATGATTTCCGCGGCGGCGCGTCCCTCGGTGGTGGTGTTCTCGGCCACCCGGAAGACGTAGGGATGCAGGGCCTCGGGCGCGGTCAGCCGGTCGGTCGCCGGGACCGGCGCGATGAACACGATCTTGCTTTCCTTGGCGATCTCGGACACCGCGGGCCCCTCCGCCGAGGTGAAGGTGCCGACCAGGAAATTCACTTTCTCCCGCGTGACGAGCTCGCGCGCGACGCGCACCGCCTCGTCGGGCCGCAGCTTGGTGTCGCGGGCGATGATCTCGATCTGGCGGCCGAGCACGCCGCCGGACTTGTTGACCTCGTCGGCGTACATCTGCGCGCCCTTCAGGACGGGAATGCCGAATTGCGCGCCGGAGCCCGACATCACGATCGGGAAGCCGATGCGGATGGGGGCATTCTGGGCGTGCGCGGCGGTCGCCAGCATCGCGACTCCCAGGGCGGCGGCACGCAGGAGGGCGGCGACCGGTGCAGCGAGGGTGCGGGAAATCATGGGCATGTCCCTTTCGAGATCGGCATGGGCGCACGGGGAGCGCGCGCCGCAATGTGCATGAATACTACCGATAACAAAATGAACTGTGCAATATTGCTATATGCAATCCACTGTGCAAATTTGCACAGGCTGGGCGCGGAGCCTCGACGGGCGGCAACTCAGGCTGCGGCAGGCATGAGCGGCCGGGGCCGGCCCCGCGTACGATAGAGGAGGAATGCGACGATGGCGACGTTCAGCAGGTTCCAGGCGATGCCGTTGAAGAAGGCCGCGCGGTACGAGCCGGTCGCGTCGAAGATCGCGCCCGCCATCCAGCCGCCCAGCGCCATGCCGAACAGCGTCGCCGTCAGCACGATGCCGACGCGCGCGCCGGCCTCGCGCGGCGGGAAGTATTCGCGCACGATCATCGCGTAGGAGGGCACGATGCCGCCCTGGAACAGCCCGAACAGCGCGGACACGACGTAGAGCGACACCAGCCCGTCGAACGGCAGGAACAGGAGCAGCGCGATTCCCTGCAGCACCGAGCCCAGCAGCAGCGTGCGCAGCCCGCCGATGCGGTCCGAGATCCAGCCCGAGGCCAGCCGGCTGACGATGCCGAAGCCGAGCATCACCGAGAGCATCTCCGCCCCGCGCGCCGCGCCGAATCCGAGGTCGCCGCAATAGGCGACGATGTGCACCTGCGGCATCGCCATGGCGACGCAGCAGGCGACGCCCGCAACGCAGAGCAGCGATCTGCAGCACGGCGGGCGACAGTCCGAGCGGGCGATCCGAGCCGGAGCGACTTCGCGGGCGCCGCCTCGTGCGCTGGCGCCGGCACGGGCGGGCGCCGCCGCAGCGCCAGCGCGAGCGGCAGCATGGAGGCGAGGCAGAACATGCCGATGCCGATATAGGTCTCCCGCCAGCCCGCCGACGCGATGTAATGCTGGATGATCGGCGGCCACACCGCGCCGGCGACGTAGTTCCCGCTCATGCAGATCGCCACCGCGATGCCGCGCCGCCGGGCGAACCAAAGCGAGGTGTCGGCCACCAGTGGCGCGAAGGTGGCCGAGGTGCCGAGCAAGCCGATCAGCAGTCCGTGCGCGAGATTGAACTGCCAGAGGCTGCCGGCATGACCGGCGGCGATGAAGCCCGCCGACATCCCGGCCAGCCGATGAGCACCGGCACCATCACGCCGAAGCGGTCCGACAGCCGGCCCATGAGGATGCCGCCCAGGCCGAAGCCGATCATCGTCAACGTGTAGGGGAGCGACGCGTCGGCGCGCGGCGCGCCGAATTCGGCCTGCACGCGCGGCAGCACGACGGCGACCGAGTACATTCCCGATCCGCCGATCGTCATCAGCAGCAAGGAGGCGGCCAACCGTGCCCAGGCGTAGGGCGACTCGATGTCCCGGAAGGAAGCGCGTGGCGTGCCCATGCACGCCTTATTGCACAGTGGCCGCCTTCGCCAGCAGGGCGAGGGCCACGGCCAGGAGCAGGAGGGCAAAACCGCGCTGCAGGGGCACCGGGGCGAGGCGTTTTCCCAGCAAGCGTCCGATCACCATGCCGGCGGCGGTGGCGCCTGCGAACATGGCGGTGATCTCCATCGGCAAGGTGGCGCCGTGGAGGACCGCTGCGCCGATTCCGCCTGTGCCCACCAGTGCGATCACCATCAGCGACGTCGCGACGATCGAGTGCATCGAGATGTCGGTGAAGCGGCGCAGCAAAGGCACGATCAGGAAACCGCCACCGACACCGAGGGCGCCGGTCAGGAAGCCGGCGGCGGCGCCGATCGCGCTCATGACGACAGCGGTGGTCCAGGTCCAGTCGAGGCGGCCGGTCGCGGGGTTCAAGCGTGCCCACGCGCCGGGATTCTCCGATTCGAGGCCTACTTCGCCGGCCGACTGCGCGAGAAGGCGGACGGAAACGACCAACATGATGGCAGCGAACGCTGCAAGCAGCCATCGCTGCGGCAATGCCTGCGCGACGCGCACGCCGAGAGGCGTCATCAATACGCCCGCGATCGCCATCAGCGTCGCGGCCCGGTAGCGCACCAGCTTCCGGCGGAACCCCTCGATCGCCCCGATCGCCGCGGCGCCGGCCATCGCGACAAGCGCCACGGGCGCCGCCTGCTGCATGGTCCAGCCCAGGCCGAACACCAGCACCGGAACGCCGAGGATCCCGCCCCCGGCGCCGGTCAGCCCCATCAATGTCCCGACCAGCACGCCGAGGAGGAGCGTGACGGTCATCCGGGCAGGCCCTCCGGGGGCCGTTGCATGGCGTCGAACGGGATCATGCGAAGGTGCGCAGTCCCGGCAGGTCGAGGATCGTGATGCCGCCGTACTCGACGCGCAGCAGCGCCGCCTTCTCCAGGACCTGGAGGGCCTGGTTCACGCGCTGGCGCGAAACCCCGGAAAGGTAACCGATCTCCTCCTGCGAAATGGAGAGCTGCGGGCCGACCCCGGGGTAGAGCACCGGATTGAAAAATGAGGCGAGGCAACGCGCGACGCGCGCGTCCGGGTCGAGCAGGCGGTCATACTCGACGGTGGCGATGAAATGGGCGAGGCGCTCGTTGAGCTGCACCAGCAGGAAGCGATTGAAGGCAATGTTCGTCTCGAGCAGCCAGTCGAAGGTCGCGCGCGGCATCAGCGCCACGCGGCTGTCGCGCAGCGCCAGCGCATCGTAGCGGCGCGGCTCGCTCTTCAGCATCGAGCCTTCCCCGAACCATGCCCCGCCGGTGACCCCGGCAAGCGTGGTGAGCTTGCCCTCGGCGGTCGTGGCGGAAAGCTTGACCAGCCCTTCGATGACGCCGACCCAATGCTCGACCGGCTCGCCCTTGCGGCATACCGAGCCTCCGGCGGGGACGGTGCGCTCGATGCAATCGGCGGCGGCCCGCGAGAATTCGGCTGGCCCGAGCGAGCGGGCCCAGGAGGACTGGCGCAGGAATTCGGAGAGGGTGGCCATGGTTCCCGTGATTGTCGCCGGAAAGACAACCTGCCGCACCGGGATCGTTGAATATGCGTAAGATTCAACCGGCGAAGGCTCGATCCGTCGCCGCTGCAAATACAACCATCCGAGGAGATCGCCCTTGGCCGCACCGGTCGGGACGCAGGACACTTTTCCCAAGCTCCTGCTGCATCACGCAGCGGTGCGTGGCGACCGCCCGGCCATCCGCGAGAAGGACCTCGGCATCTGGCAGGCGTGGTCGTGGCGCGAAGTGCGCCAGGAAATCGAGTGGCTCGCCTGCGGACTGGCCGCCGCCGGCTTCCAGCGCGGGCAGCACCTGGCGATCATCGGCGAGAACCGGCCGCGGCTGTATTGGGCGCTCAGCGCGGCGCAGGCGCTGGGCGGCATCCCCGTGCCGTTCTACCAGGATGCGGTCGCCACCGAGATGGTCTACGTGTTCAACAACGCCGAGATCGCCTTCGCGATCGTCGAGGACCAGGAGCAGGCCGACAAGCTCTTCGAGATCCAGCCGCAGTGCCCGAACCTGAGGAAGATCTACTACGACGAGCCGCGCGGGCTGCGCCATTACAAGCAGGCCGAGCTTGGCAGCTACGAAGCCTTGCGCGAGGCCGGGCGCAAGTACGCCGCCGGGCACCCCGGGTTCTTCGAGGCCGAGATCGCCAAGGGAGCGGGACCGGACACCGCGGTGCTCCTCTATACCTCGGGCACGACGGGGCACGCCAAGGGCGTGGTCCTGTCGAACGACAACCTGATCAAGGCAAGCCAGGCCTACGCCGACATGGAAGGCCTGCGCGACGACGAGGACGTGCTCGCCTACCTGCCCATGGCGTGGATCGGGCAGAACATCTTTTCCTACGCGCAGCCGATGGTGGTCGGCTTCTGCATCAATTGCCCGGAGTCCGCCGACACGGTGATCGCCGACATGCGCGAGATCGGCCCGACGTACTACTTCGCCCCGCCAAGGGTGCTGGAAGCGCTGCTCACGCAGGTCACCATCCGCATGGAGGACGCCAGCCGCGTGAAGCGCTGGATGTTCCGCTACTTCATGGACCTCGCGAGGCGCGTCGGCGCGAAGATCCTCGATGGCGAGCCGGTGGGCTTCCTCGACCGGCTTCTCTATTCGCTGGGCACGCTGACGACCTACGCGCCGCTGCGCAATTCGCTGGGCATGTCGCGCGTGCGGCTGGCCTACACCGCGGGCGAGGCGATCGGCCCCGACCTGTTCGTCTTCTATCGCTCGCTCGGCATCAACCTGAAGCAGCTCTACGGCTCCACGGAAACGTCGGTGCAGGTTTGCGTCCAGCCCAACGGGCAGGTGCGCGCCGATACCGTCGGCCCGCCGATGAAGGGCGTGGAGCTGCGCATCCTCGCCAGCGGCGAGATCCTGCTGAAGAGCCCGGGCCTGTTCGTCGAGTACTACAAGAACCCCGACGCCACCCGCGAGGCCAAGGACGCGGAAGGCTGGTTCCATACGGGGGATGCGGGCTATCTCGAGCCCGACGGGCACCTGAAAATCATCGATCGCGCCAAGGACGTGGGCAAGCTCTCGGACGGCACGCTGTTCGCGCCGAAGTACCTCGAGAACAAGCTCAAGTTCTTTCCCTACATCAAGGAAGCGGTGGCGTTCGGCGACGGGCACGACGAGGCCACCGCGATGATCAACATCGACGTGCAGGCGGTCGGCGACTGGGCCGAGAGGCGCGGGATCCCGTACTCGGGCTACACGGACCTTGCCGGCAAGCCGCAGGTGAACGACCTGATCCGGGACTGCGTGGAGAAGGTGAACCTCGACCTTTCGCGGGACGTGAAGCTCTCCGGCAGCCAGCTGCACCGCTTCGTCATCCTGCACAAGGAACTCGACGCCGACGACGGCGAGCTCACGCGCACCCGCAAGGTGCGGCGCGGCTTCATCGGCGAGAAGTACATGACCATCGTGGAGGCGCTTTATTCCGGCGTGGACCACTGCCTGATCGAGGCGCAGGTGAGGTTCGAGGACGGGCGCACCGGCAACGTCAAGGCGGACCTGTTGGTGCTCGCGGCGAAGACCTACGCGCCTTCGGCGGCGAAGAGGGCGGCCTGAATGGCGGCTTCCCCCGGCGAGGCCATCCTCAACCTCGAGAACATCTCGCTTTCCTTCGGCGGCGTGAAGGCGCTTACCGATGTCAGCCTCGATGTGTTGAAGGGCGAGGTGCGCGCCATCATCGGCCCGAACGGCGCCGGCAAGAGCTCGATGCTGAACGTGATCAACGGCGTCTACACGCCGCAGCAGGGGCGGATCACGTTCCGGGGCGAGGTGCGCGAGCACATGGAGCCGCACCATTCGGCGGCGAGGGGGATCGCGCGCACCTTCCAGAGCCTCGCGCTCTTCAAGGGCATGACGGTGCTCGACAACATCATGACCGGGCGCAGCCTGAAGATGCACAGGAACATCCTCTGGCAGGCCCTGCACGTCGGGCCGGCCGAGCGCGAGGAAATCGAGCACCGCCACAAGGCGGAGGAGATCATCGATTTCCTCGAGATCCAGCACATCCGCAGGACCCCGGTCGGCCGCCTGCCTTACGGCCTGCAAAAGCGCGTGGACCTGGGCCGCGCGCTCGCCATGGAGCCGGTGATGCTGCTGCTGGACGAGCCCATGGCCGGCATGAACGTCGAGGAGAAACAGGACATGTGCCGCTTCATCCTCGACGTGAACGACGAATTCGGCACGACCATCGTGCTGATCGAGCACGACATGAGCGTGGTGATGGACATCTCGGACCGCGTCGTGGTGCTCGACTATGGCAGGAAGATCGGCGACGGCACGCCCGACGAGGTGCGCGCCAACCCGCAGGTCATCGACGCCTACCTCGGCGTGAGCCACTAGGCGCGCCATGAAGAAACAGCCCGTCATCGTCCTGGCCGTCTTGCTCGCCTGCGGCCTCTTCGCGCCGCTGGCGATGGGCGCGCCGCCCGGTTTCTGGCTGGAAGTGCTGATCGGCGGGCTGATGAGCGGCGTGCTCTATTCGCTGGTGGCGCTGGGCCTCGTGCTGATCTTCAAGGCTTCCGGCGTGTTCAACTTCGCGCAGGGCGCGATGGTGCTGTTTGCCGCGCTGGCGCTTGCCCGCATGTCGGAGGTGATGCCGATGTGGGCAGCGCTGGCGCTTTCCGTCGCGATCATGGTCGCGGTCGCCTGGCTGATCGAGCGCCTCGTGCTGCGCCCGCTCGTGAACCAGGAAGGCATCGTGCTGCTGATGGCCACCCTCGGGATCAGCTATTTCCTCGACGGCTTCGGGCAGATCGTGTGGGGCAGCGACATCTACAAGATCGACCTCGGCATACCGAAGGACGGGGTGTTGCTGCTGGAAAGCGTTTTCCAGGGCGGCGTGCTGGTGAACAAGGAGGACATCGCCGCGACCCTGATCGCGGTCGTCCTCGTGACGTCGCTCACGCTCTTCTTCCACAAGACGCCGACGGGACGCGCACTGCGGGCAGTGGCGGACGACCACCAGGCCGCGCAGTCGATCGGCATTCCGCTCAACCGCATCTGGGTGATCGTCTGGAGCGTGGCCGGCATCGTGGCCCTGGTCGCGGGCATGGTCTGGGGCTCGAAGCTCGGCGTGCAGTTCTCGATTTCGCAGGTGGCGCTGAAGGCGCTGCCGGTGGTGATCGTCGGCGGCTTCACCTCGGTGCCGGGCGCGGTGATCGGCGGCCTCATCATCGGCGTCGGCGAGAAGATGTCGGAGGTATTCCTGGGCCCGGTGATCGGCGGCGGCATCGAGAACTGGTTTGCCTATGTGCTCGCGCTGGTGTTTCTTCTCGTCAGGCCCGAAGGCTTGTTCGGGGAAAGGCATATTGACCGTGTGTAACGCGGTCAATCGCCTTCAGCGCAGGCTGACTTTCGCTTCGCGAAGGTCAAGCGAGCATTGCGAGCGGGCCGCAGTTGCAAGTACATCGAGCAGGTCGTAAACATGTTCTATCGCGAAAACGGCCAGTTCAAGACCACCTACCGGGCGGACCAGCAGCTTTTTCCATCCTGCAGGACCGCTGGTTCATTGTGCTGCTCGTCGCGATCGCGTTCGTCGGCATCCCGCTTTTCGCCAGCGAGTACCTGTTCCGCGCGATCCTGATCCCGTTCCTCATCCTGTCGCTCGCGGCGATCGGGCTGAACCTCCTCACCGGCTACTGCGGGCAGGTGTCGCTGGGCAGCGGCGCGTTCATGGCCGTGGGCGCCTACGCGGCTTACAACCTCGCGGTGCGCGTCCCGGACCTCAACCTGCTGGTCGTGTTCCTGCTCTCGGGCGTGGCGGCGATGCTGGTGGGCGTGCTCTTCGGCGTCCCGTCGCTTCGCATCAAGGGCCTGTATCTCGCCGTCGCGACCCTCGCCGCGCAGTTCTTCGTCGACTGGCTGTTCTCGCGAGTGAAGTGGTTCACCAACGATTCCTCCTCGGGCTCGGTGAGCGCGCCCGCGATCACGATCTTCGGCCGCACCTTCGATTCCCCTGTTGAAAAATACCTGCTGCTGGTCGCCATCGTCGCGCTCGGCGCGCTGGTGGCGAAGAACATCGTCAGGGGCCGGGTCGGCCGGGCCTGGATGGCCACGCGCGACATGGACGTGGCTGCGGAGGTGATCGGCATCCGGCCGGTCTCGGCGAAGCTCTCGGCGTTCGCGCTGAGTTCCTTCTTCATCGGCATCGCCGGCGCGCTCTGGGCCTTCGTCCACCTGGGCTCCTGGGAGCCGCTTGCGTTCGACGTGAACCGCTCGCTCAGCCTGCTTTTCATGATCATCATCGGCGGGCTCGGGTCGATCCTCGGCTCTTTTCTCGGCGCGGCATTCATCGTCATCCTGCCGATCCTTCTCAACCAGATACCGGCGTGGCTGGGCGTCCCCGTGTCGACGGCCACGGTATCGCACCTCGAGTTCATGATTTTCGGGATGCTCATCGTGTTCTTCCTCATTGCCGAGCCCAACGGGCTGGCCCGGCTGTGGGCGATCGGCAAGGAGAAGTTGAGGCTCTGGCCCTTTCCGCACTGATTGTCGGGGCGCGGATAACCGTATTAAATGAACGACAACCGGCCACCACAGGGCGGCATTTCAACAACGCAACGGAGGATGTGAATGAAGGCGACACTCAAGCTGAAACTGGCCGCGGCGGTGCTCGCGGCAGGCGCGGGCTTCGTCGCGGTGCAGGATGCCGCGGCGCAGGCGGGCGAGATCTTCGTGCCGGTACTGGTGTACCGAAGCGGCGCCTATGCGCCCAACGGCGTGCCCTGGGCCGACGGTTTTGTCGATTACCTGAAGCTGGTGAACGAGCGCGACGGCGGCGTGAACGGCATCAGGATCGCTTACGAGGAATGCGAGACCGGTTACGCGACCGACCGCGGCGTCGAGTGCTACGAGCGGCTGAAGAGCAAGAAGCCGGTGGCGGTGAACCCGCTTTCCACCGGCATCACCTTCGCGCTCACCGAGAAGGTGGCGGCCGACAAGATCACGCTGTTCACGACCGGCTACGGGCGCTCGGAGTCCGTCGACGGTGCGGTGTTCGCATGGAACTTCCCGCTGCTCGGCACCTACTGGAGCGCGGCCGACATGCTCGTCCAGCACGTCAAGACCAAGGGCCCGCTAAAGGGCAAGAAGATCGCGCTGGTCTACCACGACTCGCCTTTCGGCAAGGAGCCGATCGCGGTGCTGGAAGCGCATGCCAAGAAGGAAGGCTTCGAACTGGTCAAGTTGCCGGTCACGCACCCCGGCGTGGAGCAGAAGGCGACATGGCTGCAGATCCGCCAGCAGCGTCCCGACTACGTTTTCCTGTGGGGCTGGGGCGTGATGAACTCGACTTCGATCAAGGAGGCGATCGCCGTTTCCTATCCGCGCCTGCAGATGTACGGCGTGTGGTGGTCTTCGGCGGAGCCCGACGTCATGCCGGCGGAAGCGGCGGCCAAGGGCTACAACGGCATCACGCTCGGGCACTCGAGCGAGAGCGACCGGCCGATCCACAAGGAAATCAAGAAGTACCTCTATGACAAGGGCAAGGGCACCTCGGAAACCCAGGGTGGCGGAACGGTGGGAACGGTGCTCTACAACCGCGGCATGCTCTCGGCGATGTTGGTGGTGGAGTCGATCCGCACCGCGCAGGCCAAGTACGGCAAGCGCGTCGTCACCGGCGAGGAAGTGCGCTGGGGCGCGGAGAACCTCAACATCGACGTCGCGCGCATCAAGGCGATGGGCATGGAGGGCATGATGCAACCGATGAAGACCTCCTGCAGCGACCACGAGGGCGTGCGCAAGGGCCGCATCCACACCTGGGACGGCGCGAAGTGGAGCTATACGTCCGACTGGTACGAAGCGGATGCCAAGTTCCTGAAGCCCCTGATCCAGGAATTCGCCGCCAAGTACGCGGCCGACAAGAAGATCACGCCGCGCGACTGCTCGAAGGAAAAGTGACAACCCGCTGAACGGGGCAGGGGGCGTAGCGCTCCCTGCCCGTTTTCATTCCCATGACCGCGCCCCTTCTCAACGTCAACGGCATCGAAGTCATCTACAACCACGTGATCCTCGTGCTCAAGGGCGTTTCGCTCTCGGTGCCGGAAGCGGGGATCGTGGCGCTGCTGGGCGGCAACGGCGCGGGCAAGACCACGACGCTGCGCGCGGTCTCCAACCTGCTGAAGGGCGAGCGCGGCGAGGTGACCAAGGGCACGATCGAATTCAGGGGCGAGCGGATCGAGAAGCTCACCCCTTCGGATCTCGTGAAGCGCGGCGTGGTCCAGGTGATGGAAGGGCGGCGCTGCTTCGGGCACCTGACGGTGGAGGAAAACCTCCTCACCGGCGCCTACACCCGCAATGCCCCTCGCGGCGAGATCAAGGCAGACCTCGACAAGGTGTACGCCTTTTTTCCGCGCCTGAGTGAGCGGCGCTCGTCGCAGGCCGGGTACACCTCGGGGGGCGAACAGCAGATGACCGCGATCGGGCGCGCGCTGATGGCGCGGCCGACGATGATCCTGCTCGACGAGCCCTCGATGGGGCTCGCGCCGCAGATCGTCGAGGAGATCTTCGGCATCGTGAAGAACCTGAATGCGGCGGAGAAGGTGAGCTTCCTGCTTGCGGAGCAGAACACCATGGTGGCGCTGCGCTTCGCGGACTTCGGCTACATCCTCGAGAACGGCCGCGTGGTGATGGAAGGCACGGCGAAGCACCTGTCCGAGAATGAGGACGTAAAGGAGTTCTACCTCGGCATCTCCACGGGCGAGCGCAAGAGCTTCAAGGACACCAAGAACTACCGCCGGCGCAAGCGCTGGCTGTCCTGATGGACTTCTACGACGCGCTCGAGGCGCGCGATCCGGCCGGGCGCGAGCGCGACTTGTTCGGCGCCTTGCCTTCGCTCGTCGCGCATGCAAAGTCGAACGCCCCGTACTTCGCGGCGCTGCTCGCGCGTTTCGATGCCGCCTCGGTGAAGGACCGGGCCGCGCTGGCCCGCTTGCCGGTCACGCGCAAGTCCGACCTGCACGAGTTCCAGAAGGCCGCGATGCCTTTCGGCGGGCTGAATGCGACGCCGGTCTCCGGTCTCGCGCGCATCTTCGTCTCGCCCGGGCCGATCTACGACCCCGAGGGACGCGGAGCCGATTTCTGGCGAACCGCGCGAACGCTGTTCGCCGCCGGGTTCCGCCCGGGCGACGTCGCCATCAACTGCTTTTCCTATCACCTGACGCCGGCCGGGTCGATGTTCGAGACCGGGCTGCACAAGCTCGGCTGTGCCGTGATTCCCGGCGGCGTGGGTCAGAGTGAAATGCAGGTGCGTGCAATTTCCGAACTGAAGCCCGTGGGCTATGTCGGCACCCCGTCGTTCCTCAAGGTGCTGCTCGAGAAGGCCGACGAACTGAAGGTCGACGTGTCCTGCCTGAAGAAAGCGATGGTCTCCGGAGAGGCGTTCCTGCCGCCGGTGCGCGAGGCGCTAGCCGCGCGCGGCATCCACGGCTACCAGTCCTACGGCACGGCGGACCTCGGCATGATCGCCTATGAGACCCCGGCGCGGCAGGGGCTGGTCCTCGACGAGGAGATCATCGTCGAGATCGTGCGGCCGGGCACGGGCGATCCCGTCGCCGAGGGCGAGGTGGGCGAGGTGGTCGTGACCACGCTCAATCGCGACTATCCGCTGGTGCGCTTTGCCACCGGCGACCTTTCTGCGGTGCTCGCGGGCCGGAGCCCCTGCGGCCGGACCAACGTCCGCATCAAGGGCTGGATGGGAAGGGCCGACCAGACCACCAAGGTGAGAGGGCTGTTCGTGCACCCCCACCAGCTCGCCGAGGCGCTGAAGCGCCATCCGGAAGTGAAGCGCGCGCGGTTGACGGTGGGCAACGAGGGCGGCGACGACACCATGACCCTTCGCTGCGAAGGCGGCGGCGATGCCGAGGCGATCGCCGCCTCGATCCGCGATGTCACCAAGTTGCGTTGCGCGGTCGTATTGGTCGCTGCGGGGACCTTGCCGAATGACGGGAAGGTGATCGAGGATATCCGCAAGTACTAGAAGACAGGGTCAGAGTACATTTCCCCGGAAATCGGGTCAGAGTACATTTTCCGGACAAGTGGCAACGGGGTCAGAGCCCAATTTCGTGGGTCGGAGAAAACCGGGGTCAGAGCCCAATTTCGAAATCGAGCGCAGAAACTTCGGACAGCCCGCGCATGAATTGGGGTCTGACCCCTATCGCGTGAATTGGGGTCTGACCCCTATCGCGGAAAGGCGACGACGTGGTCGACGTCGAGCTTGATGCCGATGTGCTCGCCGATCGCGTGGTTGTGGTGCGACGGCACCAGCGACAACACCTGCATGCCGTCCGCGAGCCGGAGCGTGTAGAGGAATTCCGCGCCGCGGAACGCCTTCTTCACCACTTCCGCCTTGAGCAGGCTGTCGTCGTCGTGCTGCACGTCGTCGGGCCGCAGCAGGAGGGAGACCGCCTGCCCGGGAAGGATGTCGCAGCCG
Organism: uncultured beta proteobacterium; assembly: GCA_963849005.1. Taxonomy (GTDB): domain Bacteria; phylum Pseudomonadota; class Gammaproteobacteria; order Burkholderiales; family Usitatibacteraceae; genus CAWKGC01. Next base: position 238,937 of record CAWKGC010000023.1, read on the forward strand.
GGGCAGTGCTTGAGCGATCCCAGCACTGTCTCGATGCCGTCCCCGTCCATCGCCTGCCCGTCGATCAGCACGCCTTCGCCGACGAAATCGGCGACGAAGCGGCTGCGCGGGCGGTGGTAAAGGTTGTAGGCGCTGTCCCATTGCTCGATGCGGCCGTTGCGCATCACGCCGACCATGTCGGCCATGGCGAAGGCCTCCTGCTGGTCGTGGGTGACCAGGAGCGCGGTGATGCCTTGCGCCTTGAGGATGGCCCGCACCTCCAGCGAAAGTCGTTCGCGGAGGTCGACGTCGAGGTTCGAGAAAGGCTCGTCGAGCAGCAACAGCTGGGGGCGGGGCGCCATCGCGCGGGCGAGCGCCACGCGCTGTTTCTGGCCCCCGGAAAGCTCGTGGGGATAGCGCTCGGCTGTGGCCTCAAGGCCGACCGAGGTGAGCAGGTCGTTGGTGCGAGCCTTGCGCTCGGACGCGGAAGACCCGCGCAGTCCGAATGCGACATTCGCCGCGACCGTCAGGTGCGGGAAGAGGGCGTAGTCCTGGAACACGACACCGACGCGCCGCTGCTCGGGCGGCATGATGCGCCCGGGACGGCTTGCGAGGGTGCCGTTCAGGCGGATTTCCCCGGCTGAGAGGTCCTCGAGCCCGGCGATGAGGCGCAGCACCGTGGTCTTGCCGCAGCCGCTGGGTCCCAGCAGGCAGCCGATCTCGCCCTCTGCAAGCGAGAGGCTGAGGTCCTGGCAGATCGAAACCCCGCCCGGGTAGGCGAAGCCGATGCTGACGACATCGAGCGCAGAGGACATGGGAATGATTATAAAGCGAAATTAGCTTGACGAATGCGAATTGTTCGTAATAAGATTCGCCTTATCCTGATTCCGGAGCGGTCGACATGAAACTCCTCAACATCATTGCCGCGACATCGATGCTTGCCCTGGCCGCCTCCGCACTTGGCGCCGAAGAGCCTGTGCTCAACCTCTATTCCTCGCGCCATTACCAGACCGACGATGCGCTTTACGACAATTTCACGAAGCAGACCGGGATCAGGATCAACCGCATCGAGGCCGCGGAGGATGCGCTGCTCGAGCGCCTGAAGAACGAAGGCGACAAGAGCCCGGCCGACGTGCTGGTCACGGTCGATGCCGGCCGCCTGTGGCGCGCCGAGCAGATGGGCCTGTTCCTGCCGGTGAAATCGCCGTCGCTCAGCGAGCGGGTGCCGGCGGAACTGCGCCATCCGGACGGCCTGTGGTTCGGCTTCTCGACGCGTGCCCGGCCGATTTTCTACGCCAAGGGCAAGGTCGATCCGAAGGAACTCGCCAACTATGAGGACCTCGCCAACCCGAAGTTCAAGGGCAGGATCTGCATCCGCTCGAGTTCGGCGATGTACAACCTCTCCCTGATGAGTTCGATGATCGCCGCAGACGGGCCGGCCCGGGCCGAGGAATGGGCGAAGGGGGTGGTGGCGAATTTCGCGCGCGATCCCAAGGGAGGCGACACGGACCAGTTGAAGGCGGTCGCCGCCGGCGAGTGCGACATCGCGGTGAGCAACACCTATTACTACGTGCGCCTGGTGAAATCGTCGAACCCGGCCGATCGCGCGGCGGCGGCGAAGATCGGCGTGATCTTCCCCAACCAGGGCAATCGCGGCACGCACGTCAACATCTCCGGCGCGGGCGTCCTCAAGTTCGCGCCGCACAAGGAAAATGGCGTGAAGTTCCTCGAGTACCTCGCGAGCGATTCGGCGCAGGCCTACTTCGCCAACGGCAACAACGAATATCCGGTGGCCGCAGGAATAAAGGCCAATCCCGAGCTCGAGTCGCTCGGCAGCTTCAAGAAGGATGCGGTCAACGTCTCCGTGTACGGGAAGAACCAGAGCGCGGCGCAGCAGATCTACGATCGAGCGGGATGGAAGTAAGGAGCGCGGTTCTTGTACAATGCGGTCTTTCCGCTGCCATGAAGTCGATGGCGTAGCGCGGGGCGGCAAACCACGCGATCGGGCGCCCGGCAGCAAGCAGCGCGCGATCTCCACCGAATGTTTTTTTCGGAGAGACCATTCCATGAGAATTGTTTTTCTCGCAATCGCGCTTGCCGCGTTGCTTGCAGGTTGCGCCGGCACGAACTCCCCCTCGACGGGCGGAAACCAGGGAGAGGTGCCCGCAGTCAACAGCAAGGAGACCATTACCGGCAGCAACATCCCGAAGAAGGATCGGACCGGCTCGCGCGTCATCACGGTGGATCCCGAGTCGATGCAGGGGCCGAAGGGTCCTTCCAAGACGGGGGGCGCCGGCGGCTGAGGCCGGGCTTTCGGCAACAGGATACGGGGCGCAATCGCGCCCCGTTTTCATTTTGCCGCTGCTTCCGGGCGGACGATGCGCCGCGAGGCGACGATCACCGGAAGCAGCCCCACCGCGACGATCGCTAGCGAAGCGGTCGATGCTTCGGCAAGCCGCTCGTCGGAGGCCAGGTTGAAGGCCTGAACCGCGAGCGTGTCGAAGTTGAAAGGGCGCATGACGAAGGTCGCGGGCAATTCCTTCATGACATCGACGAACACCAGCAGTGCCGCGGTGACGAGGCTGGGCTTGAGCAGGGGAGCGTGTACGCGGGCGAGCGTTTCCGCCGCGCCCAGGCCCAGTGACCGTGCGGCGTCCTCCATGTTGGGCGTGATCTTGGCCAGCCCCGCCTCGACCGTTTGCAGCGCGACCGCGAGGAAGCGCACGAGATAGGCATAGACCAGCGCCGCGATGCTTCCGGTGAGGATCAGGCCCGCGCCGGTGAGGTCGGCGATGAAATGGTCGATCCGCGTGGCGGGGATGAGGACGCCGACGGCGATCACCGAGCCGGGCACCGCGTAGCCCAGCGCCGCGAAGCGGTTCACCGCCGAGGCAAGGCGGCTCTTCGCCAGCCGGGCGCCATAGGCCATCAGCAGCGCGAGCGACACGGCGATCCCGGCGGTGATCGCCGCGAGCTTGAAGCTGTTGGCCGCAAGAACGATGAAGCGCGATCCGAACTGCTCGTCGCCGCCGCCGATGCTCATCCGCGCGAGAAGGGCCAGCGGCAGGAGGAATCCCGCGACGAGCGGCAGCATGCAAACGAACGAGGCGGCCATTGCGTTGCGGCCCGAGAGCGCGACGCGCACGCGCTGCTTCGTCGCGGGCGTTTCGAAGTATCGCGCGCCGCGCCGGCTGCCGCGTTCCAGCGCCAGCACCGCCATCACGAACGCAAGCAGCCACAGCGAGAGCTTCGCGGCGGACACCGGCTCGCCCATCGAGAGCCAGGCGCGATAGATGCCGGTGGTGAAGGTCTGCACGCCGAAGTACGCCACGGTGCCGAAATCGGCCAGCGTTTCCATCAGCGCCAGCGCCACGCCCGCGACGATGGCCGGCCGCGCGAGCGGCAGGCTCAACCGGAAGAACGACTGCCATGCCGACAGCCCGAGCGTGCGCCCGGCCTCGGTGAGGCTCCCGGACTGGCCGAGAAAGGCAACCCGCGCGAGCAGGTAAACATAGGGATAAAGCACGCAGACGAACATCGCCGCCGCACCGCCGAGCGAGCGCACATCGGGAAACCAGTAGTCGTTTCTCGACCAGCCGAAAGTGTCGCGAAGCAGCGACTGCACCGGCCCGCTGAATTGCAGCAGGTCGGTGTAGGCGTACGCGATCACATAGGCCGGCATGGCCAGCGGCAGCACCAGGGCCCATTCGAGCAACGCGCGACCGGGAAACTGGCAGCTGGTGACGAGCCACGCGGCGCCCACGCCGACCATGGCGGTGCCGATCGCCACCCACAGCAATAGCCAGAGCGTGTTCTTCACGTAGCCCGGCAGCACGGTCGATGCAAGGTGGTCCCAGGCCTGCCCCCCCGGGGCGAACACGCTGGCGACGATCGACAGGAGCGGAATCGCGAGCACCACGGCCACGCCGATGCCTGCGGCCACAAGGATGCGCGGGCGGGATCCGGAAGGCAGTACAAGGGCGGGTGCGGGAGCGATCGACATGCAGGCCTGTGCGCGAAAACGCATTCTAGCAACCCTTGCGCGCGCACTCGCGACGCTTGACCGTTTGCAGTACGCACGTATAATTGCCGGCGAGTATTCCTCCAAAGGGGAGTAGCTGAATCCGCGATGTCGTCAATACGGGCCTTTTGGCCCCGGCGCGCGGAGTGGCCGGCAGGCCACAAGCCAGACCTTTGACCGCATGCCGGTTGAAGGTCTTTTCGTTTCCGGAAGGCCCTTGACCGCTTGCGATCGAGGGCCTTCGTGCTTTTCCGCCAACTTTTCTGGAGAACGACATGCTTGAGACAATCGGAACGCCGCTCATGTGGGCGGGTTTCTTCACCCTCGTGGTCGTGGCGCTCGTCGTCGACCTCGTCGTCATGGACCGCCGCGCCGGCCAGGCGGTGACCTTCAAGGTTGCGGCAGTGTGGTCGGTGGTCTGGATCGCGCTTTCGCTCGCGTTCGCCGCCTGGCTCTGGTGGTACCTCGACGGCACCGGCGACAGGGCGCTCGCCAACCTGAAGGCGGGCGAGTTCCTGACCGGATACCTGATCGAGAAATCGCTCTCGGTCGACAACATCTTCGTCTTCCTGATGCTGTTCACCTATTTCGCGGTGCCCGCCGAGCACCAGCGGCGCGTGCTGGTGCTGGGCGTCATAGGGGCGATCGTGCTGCGCGTGGTGATGATCCTCATCGGCGCCTGGCTGATCGCCAAGTTCCACTGGGTGCTTTACGTCTTCGGCCTGTTCCTCCTGGTCACCGGGATAAAGATGCTGGTGTTCGCGAACCAGAAGCCGGACCTCGAGCGCAACCCGGCGCTCCTGTTCATGCGCAGGCACCTGAACATCACGCCCGGCTTCCATGGCGAGCGCTTCTTCGTCGCCCGGGACGGCGTGCGCTGGGTGACCCCGCTGTTCGTGGTGATGGTGCTGATCGCGATCACCGACCTGGTGTTCGCCGTGGACTCGATCCCGGCCATATTCGCCATCACGGAAGACCCGTTCATCGTCATGACCTCCAACGTGTTCGCCGTGCTCGGGCTGCGGGCCCTGTATTTCCTGCTTGCCGACCTCGCCGAGCGCTTCCACTTGCTCAGCTACGGGCTGGGCGTGGTGCTGGTCTTCGTCGGCATGAAGATGCTGGTGGTCGACTTCCTCAAGGTCCCGGTGTTCATGTCGCTGGGCATTGTCGGCGCGATCCTGGCTGCATCGATCGTCGCAAGCCTTTGGACGGAGCCGAAAAAAACATGACTAAACAAGGGCTTGCAGGGCGCCTTCTGCCCCGTTCCGGGGACGCGAAGAAACGTGAGAAATCAAATTGAACTGGGGGACGCCGTTGGGATAAACTAGCGCGCTTTTCATCGCTCCCGGAACTTTGTCCGGGAGCGCGTTTGCCGCAACTCCTGGAGAAAAAACGTTGGCCAGCAAGACGAAAATCCCGACCGAATCCGAAATCATCAAGATGCCGAAGTCGGACTACATGAATGCCGCCCAGTTGGCGTTTTTCAAGCAACGACTGCTCGAACTGCAAAAGGAATTGATGAACAACGCGGGCGTCACCACCGAACACCTGCGCGAGCTGTCCTTCGCGCCGGATCCCGCGGACCGCGCCACCCTGGAGGAGGAACACGCGCTTGAACTGCGCACGCGCGACCGCGAGCGGAAACTCCTGAAGAAGATCGACGGGGCGCTGGCCCGCATCGAGGAAGGCGACTACGGCTACTGCGAGGAAACCGGCGAGCCGATCGGCATCCAGCGCCTGATCGCGCGACCGACCGCGACGCTCACGATCGAGGCGCAGGAACGCCGCGAGATGAAGCAGAAGATGTACGGCGAGTGATCGGCACCCGGTGAGGGTCAAAGGGCGCTGCGGCGCCCTTTTCCATGTCCCCGCGGCGATGTGACGGCAGCAGCCGGGAATGCGGTCCACGACCTGGAACCAACCGTGCCTGCCGGCAGTCACACCGCCAATCGCCGAGACAAGACACCCGCAAAATCCCAACGGAGCCTTCCATGCGTGACCCCGAATTCATCAACTTCGAACCCAAGACCGACTACACCCGCCGGGAGTTCGTCATGACCACATTGGCCACCGGATTTGCCACCGCGGTGCTTCCCGTTGCGGCGCAGACAGTCATCACGACCGACACTTCGGGCCTCATTGCCGGCGAGGTGAAGATCCCCACGCAGGGTGGGACCATGGCGGCGTATCGCGCCATGCCCGACAAGGGCAAGGACTTCCCGGTCGTGCTGGTGGTGCAGGAAATCTTCGGCGTGCATGAGCACATCAAGGACATCGCCCGCCGATTGGCAAAGGCCGGCTACATGGCCATCGCCCCCGACCTTTACGCGCGCCAGGGCGATGTCTCGAAGATGACCAGCATCGACGACATCCGGCCCGTGGTGGCCAAGGTGCCGGATGCGCAAGTGATGGGCGACCTCGATGCGGCCGCGGCATGGGCCGCGAAGAACGGCGGCTCCGCCGACAAGCTCGCCGTGACGGGATTTTGCTGGGGCGGCCGCATCACCTGGATGTACACCGCCCACAACCCGAAGGTGAAAGCCGGCGTGGCCTGGTATGGCCCGCTGGTGGGCCAGCCCTCCGATCTCAAGCCGAAGAACCCGGTCGATGTCGCCCCCGCAATCAAGGGCCGCGTGCTCGGCCTGTACGGCGGAGCCGACGGCGGCATCCCCAACGACACGGTGGACAAGATGCGCGAAGCCCTTGCGGCAGCGGGCGACAAGAGCGAGATCGTGCTCTATCCCGATACGCCGCACGGTTTCAACGCCGACTACCGCCCCAGCTACCGCAAGGACAAGGCCGAGGACGGCTGGAGCAAGATGATGGCGTGGTTCAAGAAGAACGGCGTCGCCTGAGTCCCGGCAAGGCCTGTCCGATCGATCAGGTGCAGGACGCTCACCGCGCCACCGAGTAGTGTGCAGGGCGGGGGGCGGGGTGCAAAGCCGCTATAATTTCGCGTTGCCCGTCCCCGACCCTTCTTTTGCCTGATCCCGTCATTTTTTTCTTCTTGCTCGGCCTTGTCGCCCGGCTTGCAAAGAGCGACCTGCGCGTGCCGCAGGCGCTCTACGAGGCGCTGGCGATCTACCTGCTCATTGCCATCGGCCTGAAGGGCGGCGTCGAGCTCGCGGCCCATCCGGCCGGCGGGCTGGGGCCGAAACTTGCCGTTGCGCTCGCCATGGGATTCATCCTTCCCGTGCTCGCCTTCGTCGCGCTGCGCTATGCCGGGCGGCTCAAGAAGGTCGACGCAGCGGCCATCGCCGGCCATTACGGGTCGGTCTCCGTGGTCACCTTTGCCGTGGGCAGCGCATGGCTCAGCGAGCGCGGCATCGCCTATGAAGCCTACATGCCGGTGTTTGTCGCGGTGCTGGAACTGCCCGGCATCGTCGTCGGCATCCTCATCGCGCGCATCGGCGCCCCGGGCAGCCGCACGGCATGGGGACGCGTGGCGCACGAGGTGCTGCTGGGCAAGGGCGTGGTGCTGCTCGCCGGCGCACTGGCCATCGGCTGGCTCGCCGGGCCCGAGCGCATCGCGCCCCTCAAGCCGTTCTTCTACGACCTGTTCAAGGGCGTGCTTGCGATCTTCCTGCTGGAGATGGGCATCGTCGTCGCCCATCACTTGCGCGACCTGAAGCGCGCGGGCCCCTTCCTCGCGCTCTTCGCCATCGTCGCGCCGATCGCGTTCGGTGCCATCGGCGCGGCCACGGGCGCGGCGATCGGCCTGTCGCTGGGCGGCACCACGCTGCTCGCTGTACTCGCCGCGAGCGCGTCCTACATCGCCGCGCCGGCGACAATGCGCATCGCGTTGCCGGAGGCCAATCCCGCGTTGTCGCTGGGCGCCGTGCTCGGCGTGACCTTCCCGTGGAATGTGCTCGCGGGCATTCCGCTCTGCCACGCCTTCGCACGGCATTTCACCGGAAACTGAGGACGCCATGACCGGACTCCACGACAGGAAACTGCTGGTCATCATCACCGAGGCGGCGCTCGAGCAGTCGCTCGCCGCGGACGTGCTGCGCCTGGGCGCACAGGGCTATACCGTCGCCGACGTGCGCGGCAGCGGCCTGCACGGGCCGCGGGCGGGCGGTTTCGACGGCGATCGCAATATCGAGATGAAGGTGATCTGCAGCGCGGAAGTCGCCCGGCGCATCCTCGAACATGTCCAGGAGGCGTATCTCGCGCACTACTCCCTTTCGCTCTTCACCACGGACGCGCAGGTGCTGCGTCCCGACAAGTTCAAGTGATCCCGCGCCACTTCGTCCTCTTCTCGGTCCTCGCGCTCGCCGGCTGCGACTGGCCGGGCAAGGACGAGCCCGCGCGCAGCCTTGCGCTTGCCGAGTGCCGCCTGCCGGGGGTGGAATCGGTCGCGCAATGCGGCAAGCTCGAAGTGTGGGAGGACCGCGAGGCGAAGTCGGGACGCAGGATCGCCCTCAAGGTCGTCGTCGTGCCGGCGCGCTCCCGGGCACGCGAGCCGGACCCGATCTTCATCCTTGCCGGCGGCCCCGGGCAGGGCGCGGTCTCGCTCGTCGCGCAGGTCATGCCGCTGTTCTCGCGGCTCAACGCGTCGCGCGACCTGGTGTTCATCGACCAGCGCGGCACGGGGGAATCGCATCCGCTCAATTGCAACGACGACGGGGGGCTCACGGTCGAGTCGATGCTGGAGGACCGCATTCCCGAGGAACTGGTTGTCGAGTGCCTGAAGAAGCTCGATGCCGACCCGCGCCAGTACGTGACGACGATCGCGATGCGCGACATCGATGACGTCAGGCAGGCGCTGGGCTACGCGAAGATAAACCTGTGGGGTGGCTCCTACGGCACGCGCGCCGCGCTCGAGTACATCAGGCTGTTCCCGGCGCACGTGCGCTCCGCGGTGCTCGACGGCGTTGCGCCCGCGACGATGCAGCTGCCGCTTTCGTTCACCTTCGACGGCGACAGCGCCTTCGAGTCCCTCCTGGTGGCGTGCGAGGCCGAAAAGGGCTGCCGCGACGCCTATCCGAAGCTGCGCGAGGACATTGCGTACCTGCGCGTGTCGCTTCGCGCGAAGCCGGCGAAGGTGGCCGTCGCCGATCCGCTTACCGGCGTCGAGGATGCCATTCCCGTGACCGAGCCGGGCTTCCTCGCGAGCCTCTTCCGGCCGCTTTACGTGGCCGAACTCGCGAGCCTGCTGCCGCTGGGCATCACCAGCGCCCGCGATGGCAACTTCAATCCGCTGTTCGCGCAGAACTTCGAGATGGCGGAGGACATCGGCGACGACCTTGCCGTCGGCATGCACCTTTCCGTGGTGTGCTCCGAGGATGTGCCGCGCATCACGCCCGAAGCGCTGGCGAGCGCCGGCAAGGGCTTCTTCGGCCGGGCGCTCGTCGACGACTTCATCAACGCCTGCAAGCACTGGCCGAAGGGCACGGTCGACCCGGCCTACTACGATCCCGTACGCTCGGATGTACCGGTGCTGCTGCTCTCGGGCGGGATCGATCCGGCCACGCCTCCCCGCCACGCCGAGTATGTGGCGCGCACGCTCCCCAACGCCCGGCACCTTGTCGCGCCCAACATCGGCCACGGCGTGAGCATGCACGGCTGCGCGCCCAAGCTGATCGAGAAGTTCATCAAGTCCGGCAGCGGCGCGGAGCTGGACGGCGCCTGCCTCGCGCGCATCCCGCGGCCGTTGTTCGCGCTTCCGCTGGGCGCCCGGCCTTCGGGCGGCAAGCAGGGAAAGGCGGCCCGCAAGTGATCCGCGCGAGCAAGCTCTCGAAGCGCTTCGGCGATGTGGTCGCGGTCGACGGCATCGGCTTCGAAGCGCCGGACGGCCGCGTGACCGGGCTCCTCGGCCCCAATGGCGCGGGCAAGACCACGACCTTGCGCATGATCTCGACGCTCGTGGTGCCCACGGGGGGGAGCGCCAGCGTCGATGGCTTCGACGTGGGCAGCGCGCCGGTCGAGGTGCGCAGGCGCCTCGGCGTGCTTTCGGATGCGCGCGGCCTTTACGGCCGCCTCACCGCGCGCGAGAACATCCGCTACTACGGCGAGCTGCGCGGGCTTGCGCCGGAAACCATCGCATCGCAGGTCGAGAGGTTCTCCCGCGTGCTCGACCTCGGCGCGCTGCTCGACCGGCGCACCGAGGGCTTCTCGCAGGGCGAGCGGATGAAGGTGGCCATCGCGCGCGCCCTCGTGCACGACCCGCAGAACATCCTGCTCGACGAGCCCACCAACGGGCTGGACGTGATGACCACGCGCGCGCTGCGGGACCTGATCCGCGAACTGCGCGAGTCCGGGAAGTGCGTGGTGTTTTCCAGCCACGTCATGCAGGAAGTCACGGCGCTTTGCGACGAGATCGTGATCGTCGCGCGCGGCCGTGTCGCGGCGCAGGGCACGCCCGAGGCCATTCGCGGGGCGAGCGGCAAGGCGACCCTCGAGGACGCCTTCGTTTCCCTCACCGGGGAGGGCGCATGAGGCCGGCGCTCACGGTGTACCTGAAGGAACTGAAGGACAGCCTGCGCGACCGGCGCACCATGCTCATGGTGCTGGTCGCCTCCGTCATCACCGGGCCGGTCACGCTCGCGCTGATGGCGGGCTTCGTTTCCGGGCTGGAGGAAAAGGCGGCGGCGCGCAAGGTGATGATGGCGCACGCCGAGAATGCCCCGGCGCTCGTCAACTTTTTCGAGCGCAACGACGTTCAGATTGAAACGGCTCCGGAGGATTACGAGGCACAGGTGAAGGACGGGCGAATCGATGCGGTGATCGCGGTCTCGGGCGACTTCCAGGAGCGCTACCTCTCGGGGGCCGCGGCCTACGTGGACCTCGTTTACGACGACTCGCGCACCGAGGCCACGCCGGCGGTGCGCCAGGCCGAGCGACTGCTGCGCGCCTTCAACCGCGAGACCGGCGTGCTGCGGCTGATCGCGCGCGGCGTGAGCCCGGACCTCGCCGAGCCCGTCAAGGTGGAGCATGTCAACGCGGCCACGCCGAAGCAGAAGGCCGCCTTCCTGCTCTTCCTGATCCCGATGTTCGCCATCCTGGCGCCGCTCCTGGGCGGCATGACGGTGGCGATCGACGCCACGGCGGGCGAGCGCGAGCGCGGCTCGCTCGAGCCGCTGCTGATGAACCCCGTGACGCGCGAGGCGCTGGTGATCGGCAAGTGGCTGACGGCGTGGACCTACGCGTGCGGCGTGGCGATGCTGACGCTGGGCGGGTTCGCGGTGACGGCGCAGTTCTATGCGAACAAGAAGATCGCCGAGATGATGCAGTTCGGCCTGCCGGAACTGCTGCCCTTCGCGCTCATCGTCGTGCCCTTTGCCGCGCTCACCGCCTCGCTGCAGATGCTGATCTCGACCTACGGGCGTTCCTACCGCGAAGCCCAGACCTACGTGAGCTACGTCGCCACCGTCGCGTCGTTCGTGCCGATCATCGTATTGCTCACCTCGCCGCGCGAGGCGCTCTGGCACCTGTTCGTGCCGGTGTTCGGCCAGCAAATGGCGCTCGGCCGCGTCATCAAGGGCGATTCCCTCGCGGCGGCGGACTTCCTGCTGCCGGGCGCGGTCGCGCTGCTCGGGACCGCGATCTGCCTGGCCACCGTGAGCCGCCTGCTGCGCCAGGAGCGCATCGTCTTCGGGCGACCTGCTTGAGCGCTCTTGCGGAGGTGTTCGGCGAAGGCGGCGTGCTCGCCCGGTCGGTCGAAGGCTACCGTTTCCGCGCGCAGCAACTGCAGTTCGCCGAGGCCGTCGAGGCCACGCTGGCAAGCCATGGCGTGCTGATCGCGGAGGCCGGCACCGGCACCGGCAAGACCTTCGCCTATCTCATCCCGGCGATGATCTCGGGCGGCCGCGTGATCGTCTCCACGGGCACCAAGACGCTGCAGGACCAGCTCTTCCACCGCGACCTGCCCAAGGTGCGCGACGTGCTCGGGGCGCCGGTGTCGATCGCGCTCCTCAAGGGCCGCGCCAACTATGTCTGCCTGCACCACCTCGAGGAGGCGGCGGCCGAGGGCAATTTCGGCACGCGCGACGAGGTGCGGCACATCCACAAGATCAAGAGCTTCGCGCGGACTTCCACCAGCGGGGACCGGGGCGAGTGCGCGGAGGTGCCGGAGCAATCGGGCGCCTGGGCGCGCGCCACTTCGACCCGGGAGAACTGCCTCGGCGCGAAATGCCGCTTCCACGACGACTGCTTCGTGATGAAGGCGCGCAAGAGGGCCAACGATGCCGACATCGTGGTGGTGAACCATCACCTGTTCTTCGCCGACCTCGTCCTGCGCGACGAGGGCGTCACCGACCTCCTGCCAACGGCAATACGGTGATCTTCGACGAGGCGCACCACCTGCCCGACCTGGCGCGCCAGTTCTTCGGCGAGTCGGTGTCGACGGCGCAATTGATCGAGCTGGCGCGCGATGCGCGCGCGGCGCAGATCCTGCACGCGAAGGAGATGCCGGAGATCGCGGATGCGGCCATGGCCATGGACAAGGCCGCGCGCGACGTGCGCATTGCGCTTGGCAGCGGGACCATGCGCCTGGCGCAGGCGCAGTTCGAGGCGAAGCCCGAATTCTCCAAGGCACTCGACCAGCTCGACGAGAAGCTTGCCGCCCTGGGCAAGTTGCTTGCGGCGCAGGAAGAACGCGCCGAGGAACTGCGCAACGCGTCCGATCGCGTGGGCGAGATCCGGGAACACCTTTCGCAGTGGCGCAACCGGGATTCCGAGGGTTCCGTGCGCTGGATCGAGCTTTATTCCCAGACGGCGGTGCTAAACCGCACGCCGCTGGATATCGGGCCGATCTTTGCCGCGCAGGTCTCCGCCGAGAAGCGCGCGTGGATCTTCACTTCCGCCACGCTCTCGGTGGCCGGCGACTTCTCGCACTACCAGTCGGAGATGGGGCTCGCCCAGGCCGAGACGCGCTTCTGGGAAAGCCCCTTCGACTTTGCCGCGCAGGCGCTGCTCTATGTCCCGGAAGGCCTGCCCGAGCCCAACACCGAGGGCTTCACCGAGGCGGTGATCGAGGCGGCGTTCCCGGTGATCGAGGCGAGCGGCGGCCGCGCCTTCCTGCTCTTCACGAGCCTGCGCGCCATGGACCGCGGTTTCGAGCGCCTGGTCGAGATGTAAGAAGGCCGGCCACGACTGGACCGTGTTCCTGCAGGGCACGGCGGGGAAGAACGAATTGCTCGAGCGCTTCCGCGACACGCCCAATGCGATCCTTGTCGGCAGCCAGTCGTTCTGGGAGGGCGTCGACGTGAAGGGCGAGGCGCTGTCGCTGGTGGTGATCGACAAGCTGCCGTTCAGCCCGCCCGACGACCCGGTGCTGGCCGCGCGCATCGAGCAGATCGCGAAGGCCGGCGGCAATCCCTTCATGGACTACCAGGTGCCGCGCGCGGTGATTTCGTTGAAGCAGGGCGCGGGGCGCTTGATCCGCGACGAATCGGACCGAGGCGTATTGATGATCTGCGACCCGCGCATGATCTCCAAGCCCTACGGCAAGCGCATCTGGCGCGCGCTGCCGCCGTTTCGGCGCACGCGGCTCGAGGCCGAGGCGGTCGCCTTCTTCAAATAGCGGCAAGAAACGGGGTCAGAGTACATTTCGGCCGGCAAGGCGCAGCCGGTTCCGGACTCCCGGCCTACTTCTTCCCGGGCTTGCTGTTCTTTGACTTGCTGTCGTCGGCGCCTGCAGCTGGCTGGTCGCCGATCACGGACTTGAGCGGGCAAACGGAGAACACGGGGCATTTCTTGCAGCCGGCAACGACGGCGATGGGGCAAAGGGTCATAGGGATCTCCAGGGGACTCGGCGCCCGGAACCGGGCGGATGCCAAGACTGTACCACTGCCGGACCTCGCTAAGTGATCGGGCTCGCCAGCACTTTCGCCGCCGCAGGGCGAGCAATGATCTGCGCGTAATACGCCTCGAGCGCGGGGCGCGCCTCCCGCCGGAGGGGCAAATTGAGCCAGCGATGCACGGCCACGCCGATGGGAATGTCGCCCATGGTGAAGTGGTCGCCCGCAATGAACGTGCGCCCGGCGAGCGCCGCGTCGAGGATGGCAGTCATCGCTTCGCTGCCGGCGCGCGATTCCTCGATCGCCGCGGCGTCCTGCTTTTCCTTCGGCGTGCGGATCAGGTTCCAGAACGCGAGGCGCATGCGCGGGCTGTATTCGGTGCACTGCCAGTCCATCCAGCGGTCGGCGTCGGCTCGCACGCGCAGGTCCGACGGCCAGAGCGTTCCCGCGCCATGCTTCGCGGCGAGGTAGCGCGTGATCGCGTTTGATTCCCAGAGGATGAAGCCGTCGTCGTCGATGACCGGCACCACGCTGTTCGGGTTCATCGCCTTGTACTCGGGCGTCGCGACGATGCCGAAAGCGCCGCCGGCGTCGGTGCGATCGTAGGGAACGCCGAGTTCCTCGCACGTCCAGACGACCTTCTGCACATTGATCGAGTTGGGCCGGCCCCAGATGCGCAGCGTCATGAAGCGCCTTCGCGAATGTCGAATCGGATGAAAAGGGCGGCGACGCGCGGGCCAGGCACGGCGGTCGCGGCCACGATCAGGCGGGCGGGGTGCCCTCGGCGGGCGCCTCGGCGGCGCCTTCCTCGGCTGGGGCGGCCTCGCCCTCGCCGGGGCCGCCCTTGGCGGCGAGCTTCTTCTGGAGCTTTTCCTCTTTTTTCTGTTTCTTCGCCAGGTCACGCTGGCGTTTTGCGAACGCGTAATTGGGTTTGGCCATCTGCCGTCGTCCCTCGAGTAGTCAATGGAAGTGTGCGACAGGGTAGGGAGCGCAGGCGAATAAGTCAAACCGCGGGGCCGGCGGCGCCGAAAGGCTCACCCCTCCCTGAAGACGAACGGCAGGGCCAGCAGGGCGCCGCCCACCAGCAGGATCGGCGCCGTGCCGGAAACGAAATACGGAAAGACCATGAGCCCTATCCCGCAGAAAAGCGGCACGAATCGCTTCTGCTTGCGGCCGTAGATGAAGTAACCGACGCCGAAAGCACCGAAGAATACGCCCCAGAACAGGGTTCCGGCGCCGTCCATCACGCTGCCCGCGCCGGCATGGCGCTCGCTGCGGCCTTCGTTGTGTGGAGGGTGACTGCGACCAGCGGCATCCTTGCCTCTCCTTCTGGTTCCGGCCGGGAATCACCGTGTCGGGACTGCTCGGGGCATCGCGCAAGCGAGGGGAATGTTAACCGATCCGCCAATGCTAGACTCGCGGCGATGGCGACCATCGTCATTCTCGAGCATGCCTTCCAGGACCAGCTTGGCGTGCCCTACATGCTGCATGCGATCGCCGGGCACTGGAGCGCGCAGGGCCACCGGGTGCTGTTCCACCGCGGCGAGGTCGATCCGCCCCCCGGTGACCTGGCCGTCCTTCACGTCGACCTGACCGTCACCCCCGCGGCCTACCGCCGCCTGCTCGCCTTCTATCCCCGCGTCGTCAACGCCGCGGTGCTCGACATTTCCAAGCGCCTCTACAGCCGCGACGCCGTCGGTCCGGGGAGCGACTGGCCGGGCCCGGTCATCCTCAAGTCGGAGGGCAACTTCGGCGGACGAATCGACATGCACCTTCGCGCGCTCGAGATGCGCGCGCACGGGACCAGTGCCATCCCGGAATTGCAGGCGCTGAAGGATTACCCGGTGTTCAACAGCGCCGCCGGCGTTCCGGCCGCGCATCGCAACCTGCCCGGTCTGTTCGTGGAGAAGTTCCTGCCGGAGCAGGATGCGCGGGGCTATTACCTGCGCATCTGGAGCTTCTTCGGCGACCGGGAGCGCAGCAGCCGCTTCCGGTCCAGCGAGCCGATCATCAAGGCGCGCAACATCGCCGACCGAGAGGCAGTGGAAGTCCCGGACGAGATCCGCGCGTGGCGTGCGAAGCTCGGGTTCGATTTCGGCAAGTTCGACTACGTGCGCCATGGCGACCGCTATGCGCTCCTCGATGCCAACCGCACGCCCGGTATGCCGCCGACGCTGGCCGCCAGTCCCGGGATGCGGGCGACTCTGGCCTTGCTTGCCGAGGGGCTGGGCGCGTTCCTTCGCTAGTCACGGCGGCGCATCAGCATGCGAGGGAAGAGTTGCCCCCACTCGTAGCCCGGCGTTTCGCTTGCGATCACCTCGAAATGCGGCGAGACAAGGGCGTACAGTTCCTCCCGCGAGGGGAAGATGTACCTGGAATCGAGGTCGCGCCAACGCTCGAGGCTTTCGATGCCCTCGCTTTCCCAGCCGAGTTGCTTGCGATATTGCGCCGGGTCGGGAACATGCGCGTTCCAGGTTCGCCATACGGCATGAAGGCTGACGCCCTCGGTCGTTTCCCCGTGCACCGCCATCGCGAGCAGCCAGCGAAACAGCCCGAGGTTGCGCATTTTGCCGGAGAGGAGGTCCGCGAACAGCGGCTCGAAGTCGAGCGGCGCATCCGGCCTGCAGAAGCTGCGCATCGCGAGCACACCGCCGGGCCGGAGCACGCGCCACAATTCGCCCACCATCAGCCGCGCGTCGTCAAGCCGGGCAAACGTGGTGAAGCAGCCATCGCCGACCGCAATGTCCCGGCTCGACGCGGCCAGCGGCATTTCGCGCCAATCGCCGCGTACGCGCGCTGTGGCCGCCGGCTGCCCGGTGCGCGGCCAGACCAGGCGGAACATGGCGGCGGCCCAGTCGAGCGCGACCAGTTCGGTCGCCGCCGGCCAGCGCATCGTCGCGATAGGTGCCGTGACGCCGAGCAAGAGGGCCCGCGGGTTGTGACTTCCCGTCGCGCCCAACTCGGCGGCGCAGCGCTCGTAGAAGTCGACATCCTCGGCGCCGGGCGAAAGCGGCGGCATCACACGCCATTGCAGCGCCCGGGCTTCCCAATAGGGGAGAGCAACACTGTGCATCGTTCAGCGCCGCAGCAACCGCGCCGCTGCGTGGTCTCGGCAGGTTGGTGTGCAAGCTCGGCAGTTCACGTCGGCGCACCAAGCCAGGCCACGATCCGTTCGCCGACTTCCTTGCGATCGAGCAGGTCCAGGTGGTTCATGCCGTAGCCCGTCCACTGGCGCGAAGGCTGGAAGGCCAGGCTGCGCGAAGGATCCTTGTGCACGCCGAGCGCGCTGGCGACCGGCACGAGTCCGTCGCCGAGGATTCGCCCGCCGAGGTCGCCCGGGCCCTTGCCCAGGGAAGCGGCGATCGCATGGCAGGCGACGCCCTCGGGCAGTGCAAGGGGCAGGGGCCTGGCGTGGGAGCGCGCGAAGCGATCGCGCCTTATCCAGTCGCCGTCGAGCAGGCTGCCGTGGCGCAGGTCGGTGATGCCCGCGCTGCGGACCTTGCCGAGCCTGGCGAACGCGGCGGTGTACGGGCTCGCATCGAGCACGATGTCGATCCAGTGGCCGCCACGCTCCAGCGGCGCGCCCTGGTGCGGCGTGCCGAGGAAGACGATGCGCTTCAACAGCCGCGGCCACTGATGCCCGGCCTCCGCGCCGTAGTGGCAGGCGCTGCGTGACACCAGCCCGCCCATGCTGTGCGCGACGATGTCCAGTTCCTCGACCGGCACGGGCCACGCCTGCACCATCGAATCGAGCAGTCCGGCGAATGCGCGGCCGTTGCTGGAAATGTGCAGCCCGGTGTTGTAGTGCAGGCAGACCGTGGTGAAGCCTGTTTTCGAGGCGAGGGCCGCGCCATGCTCGTGTCCGTTGCGCTTCCACTGCAGGTCGTTCATGCAAAGCCCGTGCACGAACACGGCGATCTTTCCGGTCGCATCCGGGATCGCCGCGGCGAGGGCCGGCTGCGTCAGCTCGAGAGGCTTGCCATTGCGGCGCAGCCGCGCTTCGATGGCGAGCGGATTTGCCGTTTCTGCCAGGTGGTCGCCAAGGACGCCATTGAGCGCGGCGACGACGGCCTCGCGCTCGGCCGACGAGGGCCGCTCGGCGATCAGCGGGACCAGGCGCGCGAGCAGGGCGTCGATGCCGCTGCCGACGAGGCGCGACACGCCGCGGATGCTGCGGTAGACCAGGCCCGTGACGCCGGTAGTGGGCTTTTTCGTCGGCTCGCCGAGAATGCCGGGAGCGCGCGAAATGTTGTGATGCAGGGACTCGACCAGGTCGGTCAGCCCGATGGTCGCGTCGATCGCCAGCTTGCCGGCGCCGCGAATGTCGGAAGCGGTCACGTGATGCTTTTCTGCCATGGCAATTCCGGCCTTGACCGGGCAGCAGCGTTTCCGGAAACCGGTGCGGTTCCCGGAAACGCTCGGCTGCGGTGCTACTTCTTGGCCGGCGCAGCAGGCGCTGCGGGCGGCATCGGCGGGGCCGGGCCCTTCTCGACCTTGAGCGCGGCCGCCTCGGTGTAGTCGACTTCGACGTTCTCGCCGACCTTGACCCCTTTAAGCATCGCGGGGTCCTTCACCTTGAGGCTGACGGTGTGCTCGGGCCCGCGCAGGGTGACGGTGCCCTTCGCCGCGTCGATTGCCTGGACGGTGGCGATGATCTTCACGTCGCGCATCACGACTCCGGCGGGCTTCTGGCCGGCGGCCGCGCCCTGGCTGGCCTCGGTGACGATACGCTCGCGGATCGGGCTCGAGGTCTTCTTCAGCATCACGGCCATCGCTTGCGCGTACTCGATGGTCACGATGTCGCCCTTCTGCACCTGCGCGAGGTTCTTCACCTCCGGCCCGGCAACGAAACGCGTGGTGCTGCCGTCCTGCATCTTGAGCGTGACCACGCGCGAGGCCTGGTCGACGGAGGCGACGGTTGCGCTGATCTTGGCAACGTCACCGGCGACGACTTCCTTCATGGCGGGATTGGGCATGCCGGGCGGCGCCGTCTTGTCTTGCGCGATGGCGGCGGCGGCAACGAGGGTGGAAACGAGCAGTGCGATGGTTCTCAAGGAAATCTCCGGTCAAGTGAAAAAGGGGGCGGGAAAGATGCGGGTCATTGCGCGGCGAAGCAGCCGCTGTTGCCTTCCGCGCAGATGACCACCGAAGTCATGCGCTGGCCGCAGCCTTCGATGCCGACGGTGTATTGGGCGCGTTCGACGCCGCCGGCACGCGGGGCGTTGATCACGGGCTGTACCACTTCCCTGCTGAGGACCTGGGCGGTGGCGCTCGGGCAATTCATCGTGAAACGGGCGCGGCTCAGGGCGCTGTCCAGCGCCATCGGTTGCATCGAATCGAGGAATTGCTGGTTCGATACGCAGCCCGAAAGGCTGGCAAGGGCAAGCCCGGTCAAGAGGATTCTCTTCATGATCGTTTTCTCCTGGACTGAAGTGAAGGGGAAGGGGGCAAACTTCTATTATCTCCCATCAGCGAGGGTGAAACAAACCGCGGTCAGCCTGCCGCCTCGGCGTAGCGCCGCTTTTCCGCCGCGGAGAGTTGCTTCAACCGGTATTCCGCTTTCAGGGCAGTGGAACGGTCGGGGTAGGCAAGGGCCATCAACAGGCGGCGAGGCGGGTGGGAGCGGGTGTAGCGCGCGCCCTTGCCGGCGGCGTGCAAGGCGAAACGCGCCTGCGGATCGAGGGCGATGCCGGTGTAGAGGCTGCCATCCTCGCATTCGATCATGTAGAGGAACCAGTCCACGGGTCACAGGGGAAACGAGAGCACCACCTCGCCCCCGTCCACTCGCCCGGTATCCCGGAAGCCGAAGCCCCTGTAGAAACCTTCCGGGCCGTGCGGGCCCGGGACATAGGACGTGAAGAGCGCGAATACGCGCCGCGTCTGCGCGCATGGTCGACCACGAGCCCGAGCGCCCGCTTGCCGATGCCGCGGCCCTGGAATTGCCGGTCGATCATGAACCGCCACAGCCAGAGCGAGGGCTCGGGTTTCTCCGGCGGCACGGGAAGGAGCAGCGGGTCTTCGAGCATGACGAAGCCGGCAGGCGCCGCATCGAGGCAAATGGCGCGGTACCACGCCTCTGGATGGAAGAGCGCCTGCGCGAGCGACACCGCATTGCCGGCGACGTAGTTCGCCTGCTCGGGCGACACCGACAATGCCAGGACCTGCCGGAGCGTCGATTGGGTGATGGGCTGCAGCGTGACATTCATTGCTCCCCCTGCAGGCCGGCCAGCCCGAGTTCGCGCGCCAGCAGCGCATAGGAATGGCGGCGCGCGGCGGGATCGTGCGTCCAGGTGTTGATCACGATTTCATCGAGTTCCAGCCGCTTCGCCAGCTCGGCCATTTTCGTGGCCACCTGCTGCGCGGTGCCGGCGATCGCCTTGCCGCGCAGCCTCGCGATGATCGCGCGCTCCGGCTCGGTGTAGGAGTGCGCGGCGGAGTGCTCGGGGGGGACGAGCGGCTCGCGCAGCCCTTTCTCGAAGCCGACCCGCCAGTGTTCGCGCGTCATCAGCAGCCGGCGCGCCTCGGCCTCTGTGTCGGCGGCGAGCGCCCATACGCAGATCGTCGCGACCGGCGACGGATGGCGCTCGCTGGGCTGGTAGTTGTCCCGATAAAGCGCGAGCGCTTCTTCCACGCCGCGGCCGTCGGTGAAGAAATAAGCGAACGCATAGGGCAGGCCGAAATGGGCGGCCAGCTGCGCGCCGTAGTCGGAACTGCCGAGGATCCAGATCTCCGGGCTGGTCGGTCCTTGCGGGAACGCCGCTATGGTGTGGAAGGGATGGTCTTCGGGGAACGTGCCGCCTTCCAGCCAGAGGCGCAGCTCGTGCACCTGGTGCGGAAACTCGTCGGCCGCATTCGAGTGCGGGTTGAGCGCGTACGCGGTGACCCGGTCGGAGCCCGGCGCGCGGCCGACGCCCAGGTCGATGCGCCCCGGGGCGATCGCCTCGAGCACGCGGAACTGCTCGGCGACCTTGAGCGAGGAATAGTGCGGCAGCATCACGCCGGCGCTTCCGACGCGGATGCGTTTCGTGGTGGCGGCAATCGCGGAGATCAGGATCTCCGGCGCGGTGCCGACGATGCTCGCGCTGTTGTGGT
This sequence comes from uncultured beta proteobacterium, assembly GCA_963849005.1. Classification (GTDB taxonomy): domain Bacteria; phylum Pseudomonadota; class Gammaproteobacteria; order Burkholderiales; family Usitatibacteraceae; genus CAWKGC01. The sequence continues at coordinate 259,772 of CAWKGC010000023.1, forward strand.
GCTCGGAGACCCAGTAGCGGTGGTAGCCGAGCGCGTCGCAATGCCGCGCGAGCGCGAGAGAATCGCGAATCGCGACGTCCTGGGTATCGCCAAGCGAAGAAGGCGACTGGTCGAGCACGGACCACTTCATGGCCGGCCCCCGCGGAAGCAAGGCGTCATGCCTCGCCGTCGGGAAAGTTCAGCTCCACGCCGTTGCCCGCCGGATCCTGCAGGAACAACTGCACGCACCTTGTCGCCGGAACGACGGCGCGCTCGAACGGGATGCTCATCGCCTCGAGGCGCGACTGCGTTGCCGCGAGCCCCGTGCAGGTGAAGGCGGCATGATCGAATGTGGAAGCGGCGTGCGCGGCGCGCGTCTCGCCCGGCCGCGCCTCGGTGAGGTGAAGTACGGCCGCGTTTCCAGCGTAGAGCCAGTACCCCGGGAAGGCGAAAGGCGGCCGCTCGCCTTGCTTGAGCCCGACCACGTCGCAATAGAACACCTTGAGGAGTTCCATCAGGTCCCGCGGCGCGCGCAGGTTGTAGTGGTTCAGTCCGATCGTGGCCATGTCGGTCCCGGTCCGGGCGGCCTAGAGCATCGAGTGCCGCGTGCTGTTCACGGCAAGGTAGATCTCGCGAAGGAACACGACGAGCGCAACGATGAAGGCGATCATCGCCAGCACGAACAGCGCGCTGATGGCCCGCGTGAGGTTGACGCCGATGAACGCGTCGACGAAGGCGGCGATGATCAGCAGGCCCACGAACAGGGCGCAGAAGACGTCGAACGTGACCGCGAGGTAGACCAGCCGCAGCCGCCGCCCCAGCGAGTCGAGCTCGTAGCGAAGCGGCGCGGGATCCGCCGGGGCATTGTCGTGCAGCCGCTCCTCGAGCACGCGGATGCGGTCCACGATGCGCGACAGGCGGTTGGCCAGCACGCCGATGATCGTGCCCACCGCCGTGAGCAGGAATACCGGCGCGATCGCGATCTGGATGACGTGGGAAATGCCGGTGATGTCGAGTTCGGGAAGCATTGTGTGGCCGGTTGGCAAAGGGCGCGATCCGCGCGAGCGCCATTTTACCCGGCAATCGGCAGCGATACCCGGCACTCCAGCCCGCCGCCTTCGCGCGGCAGGATGTCGAACCGTCCCTTGTGCATGCGCGCGATGCGATCGACGATCGCCAGCCCCAGCCCGGCGCCCGAGGCGCCGCTGCGCGCGTCGTCGAGCCGCGTGAAGGGCAGCTTCAGCCGCTCGATCTCGCCCGGGGGGATGCCGGGGCCGCGGTCGAGCACGGACAGCACGATTTCGTCCTTCTGCCGGGCGGTGCGGATCACGATCTCGCCGCCGGCATGGCGCACGGCATTGCCGACGAGGTTCTCCACCAGCCGCTGGATGGCGACGGGGCGAAGGCGAAGCCGCGGCACGCCGCCGAGCTCGCACTTCACCTGCGCCCCGCCGCGGGTGAATCGTTCTGCAGCCGCGCGGGAGATGTCGTTCAGGTCGCCGGCCACCGGCGCTTCGGCGGCCTCGCCGCGCGCGAAGTCGAGGAACTGGTCGATGATCGCGTTGATGTCCTCGATGTCGCCGGCAAGTTCCCTTTGCATCTGCGGGTCCTTGTCGCCGAGCATCTCGATGCCCAGCCTGAGCCTCGACAGCGGCGTGCGCAGGTCGTGCGAAACGCCGGCGAGAAAGGTCGCGCGCTCGCGATCGCTGCGCTTCAGGTCGTCGTGCATCCTGTTGAAGGCCAGCGCCACCTCGCGCACCTCGCCGGGGCCTTCCTCGGGAATCCTGCCGGGGTCCTCGCCCTTGCCAAGCTTCATCGCCGCCAGCGAAAGCCGGTTGAGCGGACGGCTCAGCCGCCACGCCATGAAAAGCGCGGCCAGGAGCGCAATCGCGATCCCGGCAAAACCCCAGTACACGAGCGCTTCAGACGTGTCGCGCTCGATGCGGTTGCGCGGGAATGCGACCCAGTAATCGCGCTGTCCCGCGGGAAGGCGGATCCAGAACGCGCCCGGCGCGCCGGGGCGGATGAACACGTCGGCGTCGGCGCCGAACAGCGCCTTGATGCGCTCCCGGAACAGGCGCACGCCCGGCACGTCCGGCGCCGGCCGGCCCGGCTCGTTGCCGCGCACCGGGAAGACGCGGATGCCCTCCTTCTCGGCGAGCTTCTGGATGAACACGCGCTCCTGGCCGTCGGGCATGGATTCCAGCGCCGCGCTGATGGTCTTGAGGTGGCTCACGAACTGGCCGATGCCGATCGACTGGCGCGGGTTGGTGACGTACTCGCGCAGCAGCCAGAGCGAGGCCGCCTGCGAGACCACCAGTGCCACGACCATCACGATCAGCGTCTGCCACGCAAGCGAGCCCGGCCAGAGTCGCAACTTCATTTCGCCGGCGTGCCGTCCGGGATGAACACGTAGCCGAATCCCCAGACGGTCTGGAGATAGCGCGGGTTCTGCGAGTCCTCGCCGAGCAGCTTCCTCAGGCGCGATACCTGCACGTCGATCGCGCGGTCGAAGCTTTCGTGCTCGCGCCCGCGGCCATGGTCCATCAGCTTGTCGCGCGACAGCGGCTCGCGCGGATGCAGCGCGAAAACCTTGAGAACGGAGAACTCGCCGTTGGTGAGCGGCACCGGTTCGCCGTCCCTGGAAAGCGTGCGCGTGCCGAGGTTGAGCGTGAAGGGCCCGAAAACGACGACCTGGTCGTCCGGCGTCGGCGCGCCGGGAGTGGACTGCGGCATCTGGCGGCGCAGCACCGCGTTGACGCGCGCCACCAGTTCGCGCGGGTTGAAAGGCTTGGGCAGGTAGTCGTCGGCGCCCATCTCGAGGCCGATGATGCGGTCCACGTCGTCGCCCTTGGCCGTGAGCATCACGACCGGCAGCGCATTGCCCTGCGCACGCAGCCGCCGGCAGATCGCGAGGCCGTCCTCTCCCGGCAACATGAGGTCCAGCACCATCAGGTCGTAGCGGACGCGCTGGAACTGGCGGTCCATCGCCTGCCCGTCCGCGACCGTATCGACCGAGAAGCCTTGTTCGGTGAGGTAGCGTTTCAGCAGGTCGCGAAGGCGCATGTCGTCGTCGACGACCAGCACCTTGTGTCTGGATGGTGTCTGCATGGAGGGATTCTAGCGGCTCGCCCCCCTGCGGCCGGGGCGAAATGTAAGCAGATGTTAACAGCGGCGGGATTCACGCGGTTCCGCTTACAAGCGGTTACGCATGCGGCGTTTCCGGTCACAGGCCAGGGGCGTTTGTCCCGGTAAGCTCTCGGCATGATCAAAGGGAGCGGGAATGTCCACAATTGATCCAACCAGTCGCACTCTCGACCAAAGGAAGACCATGAAAACCGCAAGACTGATTCTCGCTGCATCGCTCACCGTGCTCGGAACCGTTGCCCACGCCGAGTCCGGCCAGGGCGCCCCGGGTAAAGGCGGCCAGATGATGGAACGCCTCAAGGCGGCAGACACCAACGGCGATGGCATGATCAGCCGCGACGAGGCGCGCGCGCTGCCGAAACTCCTGGAGAACTTCGACAAGATCGACGCCAACAAGGATGGCTTCATCACCTTCGAGGAATTGCGCGCGAGCCACCAGAATGGCCACGGCGAGCGAATGAAGAAGGCCGACACGGACGGCGACGGCCGCATCAGCCGTGCCGAAGCCGCGAAGATGCCGAAGCTGGCCGAGCACTTCGACCAGATCGATGCCAACAAGGACGGCTACCTTTCGCAGGAAGAGCTGCAGGCATTTCGCGCCGCGCACGGGAAGGGCAAGTAGGATCCTGCCATGACAAGCTGGTTTCGCCGCCTCGCAACCGCATTGGTACTGGCGTTCGCCAGTGCGTCGTGCACCGCGGGCGCGGCGGAACCCGCCCGGATGGACTTCGCCGCGGCCGGGCCCTATGCGGTAGAGGTGACGCTCGCAGAGTGGCTGGACGCTAAGCGCGGCCGGCCGGTGCCGGTGAAGATCTATGCACCCAAGGGCCTTTCCGGAGAGGCGCCGCTGGTGCTTTTCTCGCACGGCCTGGGCGGCACGCGGGACGGTGGCGCGATGTGGGGCGAGCATTGGGCGAGCCACGGATTCGTCAGCGTCCATCTCCAGCACAAGGGCAGCGACGACGCGGTATGGATGCCGGAGAAGGGCAATATGGCCGGCGTCACGCGCGCGATGAAAGGCGCGATGACGCCAGCCAACCTCGTCTTGCGCGTGGGCGACGTGCGCTTTGCGCTCGACGAGATCGAGCGGCGCAAGTCAGCGGGCGAGGCGCCGTTCAAGTCGGTCGACCTGGCGAGGATCGGACTGGCCGGGCATTCCTTCGGCGCGCAGACCACGCTCGCCGCCTCCGGCCAGCGCTTCATCAGCCCCCGGGGCACGGAGCCGATGACGAAGGAGCCGCGCCTCAAGGCGGCGATCGCGATGAGCCCCAACGCGCGCAACAAGAACCAGCTCGAGCAGCAGTTCGGCGAGCTGCGCATTCCGGTGCTGTTCCTCACCGGCACGGCGGACGGCTCGGTGCTGGGCGACGGCACGAAACCCGAGGACCGCCTGCTGCCGTTCCAATACGCGCCCGGTCCGGGCAAGGCGCTCGCCGTGCTGGAGGGCGCGGACCACATGATCTTCAACGGCCACCAATTGCGCCGCAAGGAAACGCCGCGCGACGCCGTCATCCAGAGGGACGTGAAGGCGCTGACGCTGGCGTTCTGGGAGGCCAACCTGAACGGCGATCGGTCGGCGCGGGCGTGGTTGATGGACGGCGGCGCCCGGGCGATGCTCGCTGCCGGCGACCGGTTCGAGACGAAATGAGGAGCGCATGAGAGCGATCGCGCTGCTCGTCGCATTGCTCGCGGCGGCGGCGCATGGCGCCCCGATCGGTCACGAAGGCGCGCGCCATCTTCTCAATCGCACCGGCTTCGGCGCCACGGAGGCCGAGGTCGAGGCCTGTGCCGGGCTCGCGCGCGAAGCTGCGGTGGACAGGATCATTCGCGGTGCGCGCTCCGGCGCCTCGATCGCGCCCCCGGCCTGGGTGAGCGAGCCGTTTACCCCGTATTACAAGCTGCGCGAGAAGAGCGAAGCCGAGAGGAAGGTCGAGCAGCAGCGCAACGTCGAGCGCGGCTTCGAGCTGCGCGAATGGTGGTACCGCGAGATGCTGCTCTCGCCTTCGCCCTTCACCGAGAAGATGACCCTGTTCTGGCACAACCATTTCGCGACCAGCCAGCAGAAGGTGAGGAATCCCCAGCTGGTCTATCGCCAGAATGTACTGCTGCGCAGCGAAGCCCTCGGCAACTTCGGCACGCTCCTGCACAACGTCGCGCGCGACCCGGCGATGCTGGTGTTCCTCGACAACGCCGGCAGCCGCAAGGAAAAGCCCAACGAGAATTTCGCCCGCGAGGTGATGGAGCTGTTCACGCTCGGCGAGGGCAATTACTCGGAGAAGGACGTCAAGGAAGCGGCGCGCGCGTTCACCGGCTTGAGCCTCGACCGCGATACCGGCGAGTTCACCTACCGGCGCTTCATCCATGACGACGGCGAGAAGGTGATCTTCGGCAAGCGCGGCAACTTTGGCGCCGAGGATGTGCTGAACCTGCTGCTCGCCCGGCCCGAAACGGCGGAGTTCATCACGCGAAAGCTCTGGCGGGAGTTCGTTTCGCCCGTGCCCGAAGAGGGCGACGTGAAATACCTGGCCGGCGTGTTTCGCAACTCGCGCTACGACACCAAGTCCCTGATGCGCGCCATGCTGCTTTCCAATGCCTTCTGGGCGCCGGAGAACCGCGCCAGCCTGATCAAGTCGCCGGTCGAGCTCGTGGTGGGGACGCTGCACACGTTCGAGATCATGCCGATGGACCTTCGCCCCGCGGTGCTTGCCGGCGCGCTGCTCGGCCAGAACGTGTTCTCGCCGCCCAACGTGAAAGGCTGGCCCGGTGGCGAGGCCTGGATCAACTCCGCCACGCTGCTCGGCAGGAAGCAGCTGCTCGATCGCGTGTTCCGCGCCGAGGAGATGCCTGCGATGCCGGTGATGATGGCTGCTACCGCCGGGGTGGCGGACGCGCAAGCCAACGACAAGGACAAGGGGCGGGAGGCGCGCATGCAGCGCCTGATGGACCGCGGCATCGGCGCCTACGCGTTCGATTGGGTCAAGTGGTCGAAGCCTTTTGGCGCGCCGCCTGCGCAGGCGGCGAGGATCGAGCGGCTGGTGCTGGCCGCGCCCCCCGTCGCGCCGCCTCCCGATAACGCCACCGGGCTCGAGCTCGTTCGCTCGCTCGTTTCCGATCCCGTCTACCAGCTCAAATGAAGCAGTTGAATCGCCGAACGTTGCCAAGCGAAGCCCAAAAGCGAATTAGCCGCCGATGGACGCCGATGGACGCCGATAGGCAAGGGAATTGTTTCGTCCGTGCCAATGGGTGCAGCGATGCCCGTTCGCAAGGACGCGCTAGAGTCTTTCGCCTCGTTCATCGGCGTCCATCGGCGTCCATCGGCGGTTCCAAGAGTTCTTGACTTTTCCGGGTTCCGGCGTTCTTACAGGAACGAAGGAGTGAAATGTAGATGGACCGAAGATCATTCCTGGAGGCAGCAAGCGGTTTCGCGCTGGCCGGCGCGCTGCCGGGAATATCGTGGGCCGCGGCGCCCGAAGGCAACTACCGGCGCCTGCTGATCCTGGTCGAGCTGAAGGGCGCCAACGACGGGCTGAACACCGTGATCCCGTATGCCGACCCGGCCTACCGGAGGCTGAGGCCGAGGATCGCCATCGAGCGCGACAAGGTGCTGGCGCTGTCCGACAGCGCCGGCCTGCACCCCTCGCTGGAGAAGCTCCTGCCGGCCTGGAGCGGCAGGGAACTCGCGATCGTCCAGGGCATCGGCTATCCCGAGCCCAATCTTTCGCACTTTCGGTCGATCGAGATCTGGGATACGGCATCGAAGAGCAGCGAGTACCTCGAGGAAGGCTGGCTCACTCGCGCCTTCGGCCAGCGCCCGACGCCGAAGGGCTTCGTGGCCGACGCGGTGGTGGTCGGCTCGAACGACATGGGGCCGCTCGCCGGGCACTCGGCCCGCGCCATCGCGCTCACCAACACCGAGCAGTTCCTGAGGAATGCGCGGCTCGCGAAAGCCGACACGTCCGCGACCCGCAATCCCGCGCTCGCGCATGTTCTCAAGGTCGAGCGCGACATTTCCGATTCCGCCGGCAGGTTGGATGCCGATGTCGCCTTCAGGACGGAATTCCCGCAAGGCCCGTTCGGCAATGCGGTGAAGACCGCGGCGCAACTGGCTGCGAACCCCGCAGGCATCGCCGTGATCCGGCTTACGCTGAACGGCTTCGATACCCACGCCAACCAGGCCGGGCCGCACGCCAACCTGCTGCGCCAGTTGGGCGAAGGCCTGGCCGCCTTGCGCGAGGGGCTGATCGAGACCGGCCGCTGGAATTCCACGCTGGTCCTGACCTACGCGGAGTTCGGCCGCCGCCCGCAGGAGAACCAGTCGGGCGGCACCGACCACGGGACCGCGAATGTCCACTTTGCCTTGGGCGGTCGCGTGAAGGGCGGTTTTTACGGCGAAGCGCCGCGGCTCGAGCGGCTCGACGGCGGAGGCAACCTTTCGCACGCGGTGGATTTCCGCAGCGTCTACGCAACGGTGCTGGGCAAGTGGTGGGAAGTCGATGCGCAGGCCGCACTGCGCGGGACGTTCGTGCCGGTCGAGTTTCTCAAGGCGTGAATCGCCTTGCTTTGACTTTAAAGTAAAAGAAGAGAAATATCATGTAACTAGATTGGTTTATAAACTAACATTATGCCGTTCTGGTCGGGTATAATGGTGCGATTCGCGCTTCCATCCGGCTACCTTGAACATCCTCGCCGTCGAGACCTCCACCGAACTTTGCTCCGCCGCGATCCTGCGCGGCGACGAGCTCATGGTCGAGGAAGCCGTCTCCGAGAACCGCCATTCCGAACTCCTCATGCCGATGATCGAGCGCCTGCTTGCGCGCAGCGGGCTCGCCATTTCCGGCCTCGACGGACTTGCGTTCGGGCAGGGCCCCGGCGCATTCACGGGGATCCGCATCGCCTGCGGAGTGGTGCAGGGCATGGCTTTCGCCGCGCACAAGAAGGTGGCGGCCGTTTCCTCGCTGCTGGCGCTGGCCGAGCAGGCCAACGAATCGCGGGTGCTGGTGGCCCTGGACGCGCGCATGAACGAGACCTACCTCGCCGCCTATGCGCGCGACGGCCGCGACTGGAAGGAGGTCATCGCGCCCGGCGTATTCGGGCAGGGCCGGTTGCCCGCCTTGCCGGCGCGCGGCTGGACGGCGATCGGCAGCGGTTTCGAGTCGCTGCCTTGGCTGCAAGGCGCATGGCTGGGGCAGGTCGACCACACCATTTCCGGCGTGCGGCCGCGTGCCGGCGCCGTCGCCCGGCTTGGCGCGCGCGCGTTTGCGCGTGGCCTCGCGGTCTCGCCGGAACTCGCCGCGCCCTTATACTTGCGTGACAAGGTCGCCCAGACCATCGAAGAAAGAAAGGCCCGCGCTTGAGCGCAGTCCCGAAACCCGGCATCGGCTACCGGCCGATGCAACCGCTCGACCTGCCCTGGATCGCCGCCCTGGAGAAGGACCTCTACGCCTTTCCGTGGAGCCAGGGCAATTTCCGCGATTCGCTGATGGCAGGCTACGACTGCTGGGTGGCGTGCGACGGCAACGAGGTGGTCGGCTACGCCATCCTCATGATCGCGCTCGACGAGGCGCACCTGCTCAACTTCGCGGTTGCCGCGAGCCGGCAGCGCCGCGGCATCGGCCGGGAATTCCTTTCCCGCATGATCGAGATCGGCCGCGCCAAGGGCGTGGAGGTGATCTACCTGGAGGTGCGCCCGTCCAACGTGGTCGCGCGCCACCTTTACCGGACGATGGGATTCCAGCAGATCGCGCTGCGCCCCGACTACTATCCGGCGTTGCACGGCCGCGAAGACGCGCTGTTTCTCGGCCTGACCCTCTAGGCCCGCGACCGGCCATGGACGATCGCACGCTGAAGGAACTCGAGTTGCTGGGAGTCGTGCAACTCTATCGCGGCAAGGAGAGCCCTGCGCCTGCGAAAGTCGCGGCCGCCGGACTCGTCGCGGAGCCACGGCCGGCGAAGGCCGGTGCCGGGCCCGCGGCCCCGCTCGCTTCCGCGCGTAAAGAGGCACCGCCGCCGACCGCCGCGCTCGACAGCCTCGGCTGGGACGACCTGCGTTCCGCGGCCGCTTCCTGCCGCAACTGCGAGCTGTGCGGCACGCGCAAACAGGCTGTCTTCGGTGTCGGCAACGAACAGGCGCCCTGGCTCTTCGTCGGTGAAGGACCGGGTGCGGACGAGGACGAGAAGGGCGAGCCCTTCGTCGGCCAGGCGGGAAAGCTCCTCGACGCCATGCTCGCCGCGACGGGACTCAAGCGCGGCCGCGAGGTGTACATCGCCAACGTGGTGAAGTGCCGTCCGCCGGGCAACCGCGTGCCCAGGCCCGAGGAGGCCGCCGCCTGCGCGCCTTTCCTCGACCGGCAGGTCGCCCTCATCAAGCCGAAGCTGATCGTGGCGTTGGGCAAGACCGCCGCCGTGCGCCTGACGGGCAACGAAGGCGCGCTCGGCGCCATGCGCGGCAAGATGCACAATTACCGCGGCATCCCGCTCGTGATCACCTATCATCCCGCCTACCTCATCCGCAACCCGCCGGACAAGTCCAAGGCCTGGGACGACCTGTTGTTTGCCAAGCGGACCATGGCGGAACTCGACCGCACTTGAAATCCGTCCCGCCGCCCCGATTCTCCGACATGCCTTCATCCCCCTGGGAGCCAAAAACGCCATGCGCAAGATCTACATCGCCTTCGGTCTCATCGCCACGCTGTTCCTGTCCGGTTGCGGCTACAACGATTTCCAGACCAGGGACGAGGCCGTAAAGGCGTCCTGGGCCGAAGTGCTCAACCAGTACCAGCGCCGCGCCGACCTGATCCCGAACCTCGTCGCCACGGTGCAGGGCTATGCGGCGCAGGAAAAGGACGTCCTGCTCGGCGTCACCAACGCGCGCTCCAAGGTCGGCTCGGTGCAGGTGACGCCCGAGACGCTGAACGATCCGGCGGCGCTCAAGAAATTCCAGGCCGCGCAGGGCGACCTCTCCAGCGCGCTTTCCCGGCTGCTCGTCGTCGCGGAGAACTACCCGCAGCTGAAGAGCGACCAGAACTTCCGCGACCTGCAGGCGCAGCTCGAAGGCACCGAGAACCGCATCACCACCGCGCGCAACCGCTTCATCAAGGCTTCGCAGGACTACAACGTCCTCGCGCGCCAGTTCCCGACCAACCTGACGGCGATGCTCTTCGGCTACAAGGAGAAGGCCTCGTTCACGGTGGACAACGAAAAGGCGATCGCCGCTCCGCCCAAGGTGGACTTCGCGCCCAAGCCCGCCGCTGCCGCGCCCGCCGCGGAGCGGCCTGCGCTGCCGCCTTCGATCAACGAGTACTCGCCTGCGCCAAGCAAGTAGCCTGCTTCGTCATTCCGCCGCCCATTTCGTCATTCCGGGCCTGACCCGGAATCCAGAAAGGCAAGGCAACCGCCGATGGACGCCGATGGACGCCGATGCGGCTTCGCCGCGTTCGGGCGATGGGACCGCAGATGAACGCTGATGCACGCAGATGCGGCTTCGCCGGAATGTTGGCCGGGGCGCTCGCGCTTTTCCTTTCGTTCGCCGCGCTCGCGGTCGAGGTCACCGATCCCATCCCGGTGCCGAAACTCACCGGCCGCGTGGTCGACCTGACCGGGACGCTCACCAGGGAAGAGCGCGATTCGCTTTCCGCGCGCCTGAAGGCCTTCGAGGACGCCCGTGGCAGCCAGGTCGCGGTGCTGATGGTGCCTTCCATCGGGCCCGAGACGATCGAGGAGTTCGCCGGCCGCGTCACCGACGAGTGGAAGCTGGGCAGGAAAAGCGTGGACGATGGCGCGCTGTTCGTCGTCGCCAAGCAGGAGCGCAAGATGCGCATCCACACCGGCCGCGGCGTGCAGGGCACGCTCACCGACGCGCTCTCCAAGCGCATCGTCGCCGACATCGTCGCGCCGAAGTTTCGCACCGGCGATTTCGCCGGCGGCATCATCGCCGGCACCGATGCGATCATGAAGGCGATCGAAGGCGAGCAACTGCCGCTGCCGGAGCCGAAGAAGCGCAAGGTCGCGACCAGTTCCGGCTCGGTAGAGAACTTCTTCTGGCTGGCGATCTTCCTCGTGCCGCTCGTGGCCTCGATGCTGACGAAACTGCTCGGCCGCTTCTTCGGCTCGACGCTGGCCGGCGGAGTGACCGGGCTCGCGGCGTGGGTGATCTTCGGCAGCGCGATCATCGCCGGGGTCGTCGCCGTGATCGCACTCATCTTCGCGTTCGCATCCGGCGGCAAGGGTTTCCTTTCCGGAGGCAGGGGCGGAGGCTGGGGCGGCGGGGGCTGGTCCTCCGGCGGCGGTTCCTCGGGCGGGGGCGACAGCTTCAGCGGCGGGGGCGGCAGCTTCGACGGCGGCGGCTCCTCGGGAGACTGGTGATGGACCTCAAGCGATTCTGGCGCCACATCCTCATGTCGCCGCTGAAGGCGCGGCGCGCCTTTCCCGAAAGCGTGATGGAGGCGATCGGGCGCGAGGTCGCCGCCGGCGAAAGGGGCCATCGCGGCGAAGTGCGGCTGGTGGTCGAGGCCGAGCTCACCACCGCGCAACTCTGGGCCGACCTGCGCTCGCGCGAACGGGCCCTGGAGCTTTTCGCGCAATTGCGCCTCTGGGATACCGAGGACAACACCGGCGTCCTCCTCTACGTCCTGCTCGCCGACCGCAAGGTGGAGATCGTCGCCGACCGCGGCATCGCGCGGAAGGTCGACCAGTCGGAATGGGACGCGATCTGCGCCTCGATGGGCGCGGCGTTCGCAAAGGGCGAGTTCGAGCGCGGCGCGATTGTCGGCGTGCAGGCGGCAAGCCTGCTGCTCGACCGCCACTTCCCGGCAGGCGACAGCGAGAACCCCAACGAACTGCCCGACAAGCCGATGCTCATCTAGGCGGCCGTTTTACTTGGCGCAAAGGCAATTGAAACCGCCGATGGACGCCGATGGTCAAGGGAATTGTCCTGGCCGTGCCTGTGGTGAAGACGCTCAACGCGCGCAAGAATCCAAAACACACTACTTCGTTGAGTTCATCGGCGTCCATCGGCGTCCATCCCCCCATCTCGGCGGGGGCCCCGCGGCGGTTAATCCGCTTTTGCCTCTTAAGCTCAGTGAATCTCGGGATCGGCGGTCGCGGCGGTCCCCTCGAGGAAATCGAAGTCGCAGCCCTTGTCGGCCTGCGAGATGTGGCGCGAGAACAGCGCCCCGAAGCCGCGCTCGAACTTCGCCTCCGGCGCCTTCCACGCGGCCCTGCGCTTCTCCATCTCGGCGTCCGTGATCTTCAGGTCGAGCCGGCGCGCGTCCACGTCGAGCGAGACCAGGTCACCGTCCCTTACCAGCGCCAGCGGGCCGCCTATGAAGGACTCGGGCGCGACGTGCAGCACGCACGCGCCGTAACTGGTGCCGCTCATGCGCGCATCCGATATCCGCAGCATGTCGCGCACGCCTTCCTTCAGCAGTTTCTTCGGGATCGGCAACTGCCCCCATTCCGGCATGCCGGGCCCTCCGAGCGGGCCGCCGTTCTGCAGCACGAGGACGCTGTCCCTGTCCACGGCGAGCGCCGGGTCGTCGATGCGCGCGGCCATGTCGTTGTAGTCCCTGAACACCACGGCCTTGCCGGTATGCTTGAGCAAGCGCGCTTCTGCCGCGGCGGGCTTGATCACCGCGCCATCGGGCGCAAGGTTGCCGCGCAGCACCGCGAGCCCGTCCTTTTCCTGCAGCGCCTTGCCCGGCGAGCGGATCACGTCGTCGTTGAAGACCTTCGCCCCGGCGATGTCCTCGCCCAGCGTCGTGCCGTTCACGGTGCGGGCCGCGAGATCGAGACGGGGGCCGAGCTGTGCCAGCAGCGCGCGCAGGCCGCCCGCGTAGTAGAAGTCCTCCATCAGGTACTTGCCCGAGGGCCGGAGGTTCGCGAGCAGCGGGGTCTTGCGCGCGATGGCATCGAAACGGTCGAGGTCGAGCGCCACGCCCGCGCGTCCCGCCATCGCGATCAAGTGGACGATCGCGTTGGTCGAGCCGCCCAGCGCCAGCACGGTCGTCACCGCGTTGTCGAAGGACGCCGCGCCGAGGATGTCGCGAGGGCGAAGATCTTCCCAGACCATCTCGACGATGCGCCTGCCGGTGCTGGTCGCCATGTGCGCGTGGCGCGAGTCCGCGGCAGGGATGGAGGCCGCGCCTGAAAGCGTGAGGCCGAGCGCCTCGGCCGCGCTGGTCATCGTGGACGCCGTGCCCATGGTCATGCAGTGGCCGGGCGAGCGCGCGATGCCGTCCTCTATCTCGCGCCAGTCGCCGTCCGTGATGTTGCCCGCGCGCAGCTCCGCCCAGTACTTCCACGTGTCCGAGCCGCTGCCCAGCGTGTTGCCCGCCCAGTTGCCGCGCAGCATGGGCCCCGCCGGGAGGAAGATCGCCGGCAGGTTCATGCTGGTCGCACCCATCACCAGCGCCGGCGTGGTCTTGTCGCAGCCGCCCATCAGCACGCAGCCGTCGGCGGGATAGGAGCGCAGCAGCTCCTCCGTCTCCATCGCGAGCAGGTTCCTGTACATCATCGTGGTCGGTTTCTGGAACGGCTCGGAGAGCGTGATCGCCGGCATCTCCACCGGGAAGCCGCCGGCCTGCCAGATGCCGCGCTTCACTTCCTCGGCGCGCTGGCGGAAGTGGCTGTGGCACGGATTGATGTCGCTCCAGGTGTTGATGATCGCGATCAGCGGCTTGCCCTGGTAGTCGGCGCGCTGCAAGCCCATCTGGCTGGCGCGCGAGCGGTGGCCGAAGGAGCGCAGGTTGTCGACGCCGAACCAGAGGTGGCTGCGCAGTTCTTCCGGACGCTTGCGGGGCTTGGTCATCGGGAGGGCATCCGGGGCGGGTTCCGGCCGCGCGAGTTCAGGCCGCGGCCCGGCGGTTGCCGAGCGCGCGGTCGTGGGCGAGCAGTTCGGCCGCCACTTTGGCCAGCGTCGCGTGGTGCTCGCGGTCGAGGTTGGACAGCTGCGGCAGCATCGGGCCCATCGGCGCGATGCCGGCGAGCGACACGGCTTCATGCAGCACGCGGATCGGGCTCAGGCTGTCGCGCTGGTCTTCGAGCGGCATGTAGGCCGCGCGGATGGCTTCCGCGGTCGCGTAGTCCCTTGCCTGCAGCGCGGCGAGCAGCGCCATCGATCCGCGCGGCGCCACGCACACGGAGCCGGAGGTGAATCCCGTGAGCCCCCAGTCGCGCAGGTGGACGATGGCCGGGCGCTCGCCGATGCCGCTCACGATCAGCTTCCTGTCCACGAGCGCGACCAGCTTGTCGAGGAAGGCATCGACCTTCGGGTCGCTGCGCACGACGGCATACTTGATCGCCGCGACGATGCCCGCATCGACGAGCCTTCCGACGGCCTCCGGGGTGAGGAAATTTTCCGCCTTCACGTAGACGATCACCTGCTTGCCGAAGGCGTCGGCAAAGCGGCGGATGCCGTTCTCGGCGCCGTCGCTGGTCGCCGGAAAAGACAGCGGCAGCACCATCGCGGTGGGAAAGTCGCGCGCCCGGAGCACTTTCGCCTGGTCGACCAGCTTGCCGAAGTCCGGTCCCGCCGAAGGGATCACCCAGGTGTCGGCGCCCGCAGCCTCCGCGAGGAAATCGAGCAGGTCGGCATACTCGTAGAGGCCGATGTTGTAGAAGTTCGCGTTGCCGCCGTACATCAGGGTGCGCACGCCGCCGCCCTCGAGATGGTCGATCAGCATCCGGTTTGCCGCGCGGTTGATCGTGAGGTCGTCCGATCGTGCGAGCGGCGGGACCGCCAGGACGGAACGCGTCAGGTCGGAGGTGGTGACTGCGGTGGTCTTCATGCGCGGCTCCCCAGGTCGGTCTCGTCATTGTGTCCCGGGCGATTCGGCCCGGGGTGATCGCGAATCCGGCGCTGCACCCCTGTGCCGGGGCGCATTCGCCGTCCTATTTCTTGCGGGGCGGAGGGCCGCTGCCTTCCAGGAGCGCGGCAATGGCGGCTCGGTCCTTTCCGGCCTCGGGAGGCAGCGCGGCCGCGCGGCGGCGGCGCAGGATGCCCCAGAAGAGCAGGAAACCGGCGCCGAGCAGCAGCGGCGGCCCGAGCCAGAGCACGAGGGTGCTGGCCTTGAAAGGCGGCCGGTAGAGGACGAAGTCGCCGTAGCGCGTGACCATGTAGTCGCGGATCTCCTCGTCGCTCTTGCCCGCCGCGACCTGTTCCTTGATCTGGTTGCGCAGGTCGACGGCGAGCGACGCGTTGGAGTCCGAGATGGTCTGGTTCTGGCAGACGAGGCAGCGCAATTCGTCGGCGATGGCCTTCATGCGCGCGTCCACGGCGCTTTGCGAACTGCCGTCCGCGTGCGCGAGCGCCGCGGCGAAGGCGACCATCGTGACGATGGCGCGCATCACGCGGCCTCCAGTTGCTTGATCAGCGGCAGGATCGTCTTTTCCAGCGCCTCGGGCGTGATCGGGCCGATCTGCTTGTAGCGGATCACGCCCTTCTTGTCGATGAGGAAGGACTCCGGCGCGCCGTACACGCCGTAGTCGATCGCGACCTTTCCCTCGATGTCCCAGACGGAAAGCGCGTAGGGGTTGCCGTATTGCGCGAGCCACTTCAATCCGTCGGCGCGCTGGTCCTTCCAGTTGAGGCCGACGATGGGGACGACATTGCGTTTCGCCATCTCCACCAGCAAGGGATGCTCGACGCGGCACGACACGCACCACGAGGCCCAGACGTTGAGCAGCCAGACCTTGCCCTTCATCTCGGCGGGCGAGAACACGAGCTTCCCGTCGTGCAGCTGCGCCACCTCGAAAGGCGGCGCGGGCTTGCCGATGAGCGGGGAGGGCACCTCGCGCGGGTCGCGGAACAGGCCGACGAAAAGGAACGCGACCAGGACCGCGAAGAGCGCCAGCGGGATGCCGAACTTGAGCGCCCGCATTGGCCTAGTCCGCCTGCGCCATCGCCGCGTCCGGCGCGCTTTCGCGGCGGCGGGCGAAGCGGTAGCGCCGGTCGCCGATGGCGAGGAAACCGCCGAGCGCCATCAGGAACGCACCGCCCCAGATCCAGTCGATGAAGGGCTTCACGTAAACGCGCACGCCCCAGGCCCCGTTCTCGACCGGCTCGCCGAGGGAAACATAGAGGTCGCGCGTGAGGCCCCAGTCGATGTCGGCCTCGGTCATGGTCTGTTGCGTGGCGCGGTAGATGCGCTTCTCCGGGAACATCGTGCGCTGCACCGCGCCGCCGCCCGCGGGGCGCACTTCGACCTTGCCGCGCATCGCGACGTAGTTCGGCCCGTTCACCTCGGTCGCGCCGCGGAAGGTGAAGTCATAGGCGCCGATGGTGACCGTGTCGCCGGGCGCCATGCGCACGTCCTTCTCGGTCTCGTAGCCCTTCACCATGGTCACGCCGATGATGAACACCGCGATCCCGACGTGCGCGAGCGACATGCCGTACCACGAGGCCGGCTGGGCCGCGAGCTTCGCGGCGATGCCGGCCTGCGGCGCGATGCGCATGCGCTGGATGAATTGCGCGACAGTGGCGCAGATCACCCACAAAGCCATGAGCAGGCCCAGCGCGATGAGCGGCGTCCACTTGCCGAGCACGAAAGGCAGCAGCATCGCGGACACGAAGGCGACCGTCCAGGCCCACTTAGCCGGGTCCAGAGCTCCGGCAGCGCGGCGCGCTTCCAGCTGGCCACCGGGCCCACGGCCATCAGGAATATCGCCGGCGCCATCAAGGGCATGAACACCGAATCGAAGTAGGGCGGGCCGACCGAGATCTTGCCCAGGTTGAGCGCGTCGAGGAACAGGGGGTAGAGCGTGCCGAGGAAAACGGCAGCCATCGCCACGGTCAGCAGCACGTTGTTGGCGAGCAGCATCGATTCGCGCGACACCGCGTCGAAACGCCCGCCCAGCCCGATGCGCGGCGCGCGCCATGCGAAAAGCGCGAGCGAGCCGCCGATCACGACCGCGAGGAAGGCGAGGATGAACACGCCGCGCTTCGGGTCGGTGGCAAAGGCGTGGACCGAAGTGAGCACGCCGGAGCGGACCAGGAAGGTGCCGAGCAGCGACAGCGAGAACGCCATGATCGCGAGCAGCACTGTCCAGCTCTTGAAGGTGCCGCGCTTCTCGGTGACGGCGAGCGAGTGCATGAGCGCGGTGCCCACCAGCCACGGCATGAAGGACGCGTTTTCCACCGGGTCCCAGAACCACCAGCCGCCCCAGCCGAGCTCGTAGTAGGCCCAGGCGCTGCCGAGCGCGATGCCGATGGTGAGGAAGCTCCATGCCGCGGTGGTCCATGGCCTCGACCAGCGTGCCCAGGTCGCATCCAGCCGGCCTTCGAGCAGCGCCGCGATGGCAAAGGCGAAGGCGACCGAGAAGCCGACATAGCCCATGTAGAGCATCGGCGGATGGATCACCATGCCCGGGTCCTGCAGCAGGGGATTCAAGTCCCGGCCGTCGGCGGCGGGCGGCAGCAGGCGGTCGAACGGGTTCGACGTGGTGAGCATGAAGAGCAGGAACCCGATCGAGACCAGCCCCAGCACGCCGATCACGCGGGCGGCCATGCGCTCGGGCAGGTGGCGGCTGAAGGCCGATACGGCGAGCGTCCAGCCGGTGAGCATCAGCGTCCAGAGCAGCAGCGATCCTTCGTGCGAGCCCCAGGTCGCGGCGAAACGGTAATTCAACGGCAGCTCGGAATTGGAGTGCGACGCGACGTTGAGCACGGAGAAGTCGTTGGTGACGAAACTCGTGGCGAGCGCCGCGAAAGCGATGACGACGAAGACGAACTGCCCGGCGGCAAGAGGCCGGGCCGAGGCCATCAAGGTGCGATTGCCGAGCGCTGCGCCCGTGAGCGGGAGCCCCGCCTGAAGCGCGGCGAGGACGAGTGCGAGTATCAGGGCAAACTGCCCGAGTTCGGGGATCATCGCTATTTGCCTTTCTTCTGTCCGGCGAAATGGCTCTTGTCCATGGGTGTCCCGGCCTGCTTGAGCGCTTCGGCGGCCTCGGGCGGCATGTAGTTCTCGTCGTGCTTGGCGAGCACTTCGCTCGCCTTGAAAGTCCCGTCCGGCGAAATGCGGCCCTGCGCGACCACGCCTTTGCCCTCCTTGAAAAGGTCGGGAAGGATGCCGGTGTAGACCACGGGAATCGACTTCGCCGTGTCGGTGATGCGGAAAGTCACGGTGAGCGCGTCCTTCTGGCGCACCACGCTGCCTTCTTCGACCAGCCCGCCCATGCGGAAGGCCCGGTCCTTCGGCGCCTCGTTGGCGGCGATCTGCGTGGGCGTGAAGAAGAACACCAGGTTCGACTGGAAGGCGTTCAACACCAGGGCCGTGGCCACGCCGAGGAGCGAGACTCCGGCCAGGATCCAGAGGGCGCGCCGGGTTCTCGGCTTCACAGCTCGCGCTCCGCGCGGATGGCGGCCAGGGCGCGCTTGCGGCGGATGCCGAGCGCGACCACCTCGAAGCCGATGGCGAGCGCCGCCACCGCGTACGAGCCCCAGACGTAGAATCCGGCGCCGCCCATGTTCCAGAAATCCGCTGCACTTGCCCAGTTCATGCGAGGCTCCTTGCCCATTGCGTATGCCTTTCGCGCTCGAGGATGATCGAGCGCACCCGCACCAGCGCCGCGCCGACCGCGTACATCCACGCCGCCAGGCTCATCATCAGCATCGCCTGCAGCATGGCGATGTGCATGCTGGTGCCCTTGAAGCTGACGCTCGAGCCCTGGTGCAGGGTGTTCCACCACTGCACCGAAAAATAGATGATCGGCAGGTTTACGACACCGATCAGCGCGAGAAGTGCCGCGGCGCGGTCGCCCCGGCGCGGGTCCTCGAAGGCGCTGGCGAGCGCCATGAAGCCGAAATAGAGGAACAGCAGCACGAGTTCCGAGGTAAGGCGGGCGTCCCACACCCAGTAGGCGCCCCAGGTCGGGCGCCCCCAGAAGGCGCCGCTCCAGAGCGCGACGAAGGTGAACATCGCGCCGGTCGGGGCGATCGCGCGCGCCATCATCGCCGAGAGCCGGGTGTTGAACGTGAGCGTGAGCGCGCCGTAGCAGGCGACCAGGAAGTAAAGGAACATCGACATCCAGGCCGCGGGCACGTGCAGGAAGATGATGCGGTAGGCCTCGCCTTGCTGGAAGTCGGTGGGTGCGACGAAGAAGCCCAGCCAAAGGCCCCATGCGGCGCAGATCGCGGCAATCACGAAGAACCAGGGCGCGAGGCGCCCGGCGAGCCCGTAGAACGTCGTGGGGGATGCGTAATAGAACCAGTTCATCAGTCGAGCGCAATCCTGAGTGCGGCACACACTGCCCACGGCAGCCCCACGGCGGCGAAGATCAGCCCGCCCCCCAACAGCGAAAGGTGCGGCGAGGCCGAGAGCCCCGCGGCCTGCGCCTCCGCCGCGCCGGCGCCGAAGATCAGCACCGGAACGAACAGCGGCAGGACCAGCAACGCGAGCAGCATGCCGCCCCCGCGGGCGCCCATGGAGAGCGCGGCACAGGCCGCACCGAGCAGGCTGAGGATCGGCGTGCCGAGCAACAGCGCGAGCGCCAGCACCACGAGCGTGTCGGGCATCAATCCGTACTGCAATCCGAGAAAGGGCGAAAGCAAGGTGAGGGGCAGTCCGCTGGTGAGCCAGTGCGCGACGATTTTACCCGACGCCCAGGCCGCCGCCGGATGCGGCGACAGCAGCATCTGCTCGAGCGTGCCGTCGGCGTAGTCGCCGGCGAACAGTCCCGGCAGGGAAAGGAAGGCGGCGAGCAGGGCGCAGACCCAGATCACGCCCGGGCCTATGCGCGACAGCAGCACCGGGTCGGCACCGATCCCGAGCGGGAAAAGCGCGGCGACCAGGACGAAGAACGCGACCGTGAGGACCACCTCGTCGGGATGGCGCCAGGCGAGCTTCAGGTCGCGTCTGGCGCTCCACGAAAAGCCGGCGCTGACCGATCCCGTGGCCATGGTCACGCGCCGAGGCGAAGCTGCCTCACGCGGTCGTTCGCGAGCGGCAGGTCGTGATGGGTGGCAAGCAGCGCGGCGCCGCCGCGGGCAAGGTGCGCGTCGAGCGTGCGCAGGAGCAGGGCCTGCGCGGCGTCGTCCAGCGCGGTGAGCGGCTCGTCCAGCACCCAGAAAGGCGCCGGGTCGAGGATCAGGCGCGCGAGCGCGATGCGGCGGCGCTGGCCTTGCGAAAGCCGGCGCGCCGGCAGCGCGCGGCGCGTGAACAGGCCGACGTCGGTGAGTGCCGCGTGCATGCGGTCCCGCGGGACTTCGGCGCCCGCCAGCCCCAGCGCCGCGTGGAGATTCTCTTCGGCGCTCAATTCGTCCTTGACCGCCGGGGCGTGGCCGCCGTAAAGCAGCTCGCCGCGGAACGCCTCGCCGCGCGCCGCGCCGCGCCAGCGCACCTCGCCGGCGTCCGGACGCGTCAGGCCGCACACGGTGCGCAGCAGCGTCGTCTTGCCGCTGCCATTGGCGCCGCGCACGCACAGCGCGGTCCCGGCCTCGATCGTGAAATCGATGCTTTCGAACAACAGCGCGGGGCCGCGGCGGCAGGCGAGGCCCGACACCTCGAGCAGCCTTTCGCTCACGGGATGACCTTGTCGATCACGATCCTGAGCCCCTGCGCGCCGGGCTTGACCGCCGCGCTGGTGCCGACGAGGTCGCCGGGCGCAGGCGTGGCGCCGCCGGATTTCGACACGCGCGCCTCGATGATCACGGCCTGCGCCGAGGAGATCTTCGCCGTGGGCGCCATCGCCATCGAATCGTCGAGGGAAAAGCTCTTCGGCAGTTCCTTGGCCGGGACGCGCAGTATCGCCAGCGGCATGCGCGAGCCGCTTTCGGCGCGGGCGTAAACGAAAAGGGTGTCGGTGATCGCGACCTTCGATGCCAGTTCAGGCGAGATCGTCACGGTGCCGGTGACGCTCGCGCCTGCGCTCGCTGCGGGCGGGGCGGGCACCTTTGCCGCGGCAACCGGCGCGGCAGCGGGCGCCTTCGCGACGGCCGAGGGCGCGCCACCGAGCGGCTTGCCGGCCGCCGCCGCGCGCTCGCGCACTTCCGCAATCACCGATTCGACCTGCTGCGCCTGCTCGCTGCCGGGAGGGACCACCGCGGCAAGCGCCTGCCAGTACTTCAAGGCAGTCGCAAAATCGCCTTCGTTCAGCGCGGCCGTTCCGGAGAGCGCCAGCGCCTTGTTGTTGGCAGGATCGATCGCCAGCGCGCGGCGCGCCAGTTCATAGGGCTTTCCGGAAAGGTTCTTGCCCTGCGCCATCGCCAGGGAATCGGCCCAGTCGGCAAGGATGCCGGCATCGCCCGGCGCCAGCGTGGCGACATGCGCGTAGGCGTCGGAAGCCTCCTTGAAGCGTCCCATCGCATTGAGGGAGCGCGCGTAGAGCGCCCATCCCTGGAAATCGTCCGGCCGTGCCTTCACTTTTTCGCCGAGGCTCGCGACCATCGCCTCGATCTGCTTGTCGGTCACCTCGGCGGGGGCCGGGCCCTGCCTCGCGATCTCGATCGCCGCCGGGTTGCCTATCGCGAAGTAGAGCGCGATGGCGCACGCGGGCAGCAAGGCGGCGAGCGCGGCGATCGACTTCCAGGGGCGGTTGCCCGGCCTGCTCGCGGCTTCCTCGCTCGCCGCAAGGTCTTCGCCCGCGCGCGTGACGAGTTCCTCGAGCGCCTCGTCGCGCGCCCCGGCCGGCAGCGTGCCCGATGCGACGTCGCGCTCGAGTTCCTCGCGCTGGGTGCGCAGCACCGCGAGGTTGGCCTCGCGCCGGGACAGTTCCGGCTCCTTGCGCGCGCGCAGCAGCGGGACGAGCGCGAATGCCAGCGCAAGCAGGAGCATCAGGCCGGCAACAAGCCAAAAAATCAGCATCGGGAATGGGGGATCGGGGTAGAGTGAAGGGCGAATTATAGCCTGAGGTGCCGCATCATCCCGGGCGGCGGCGAGCGCGGATTTGCGCGAAGTCATGCCCGGGCTACAATTCCTCACCACTTCACGAGGACCCGGACCCTTGCGCCACCGCTCCATCCTCGAGTACCGGCAATTTCTCTATCTCAAGATCGCCACCGTCGCGTGCCTCGCGGCGGTCGCGGCGTACGCCTGGCACCAGCCCCCGGTCAAGCCCTACGGCGGAACATGGCTGGGCTATACGCTCGGCACGATCGGCGCGCTCCTGATCTTGTGGCTGATGTGGTTCGGCGTGCGCAAGCGCCGCTACAGCTCGAACGCGGGCACGGTGCAGGGCTGGCTTTCCGCGCACGTTTACCTGGGCACTTCGCTGCTTGTCGTTGCGACGCTGCACACCGGCCTGGAACTCGGCTGGAACGTGCACACGCTTGCCTATGCGCTGATGGTCGCGGTGATTGCGAGCGGCTTTTACGGCGTGTTCGTGTACCTGCGCGTGCCGGGAATGATGACCACCAACCTCGGCGAGGACACGCTCGATTCGCTGCTGCTGCGCATCTCGGAAATCGACCGCGCCCTCGCGGAGAAGTCCCTCGGCCTGCCCGACGAGATGCTTGCAGTCGTCACGCGGTCGATCAAGGGCACGCGCCTGGGCGGAGGCTTCCTGCGCATCCTTTCGGGCGACGATCCGGGCTGCCCGACCACGGCGGCGGCGATCGCGCTGCCCCAGCTCGCCAAGCGATTGTCGGGCGAGGCCGCGGTGCTCAATCGTGAGGTGTATTCGGCTCTGCTGCAGAAGCAGGAGCTGCTCGCCAAGGCGCGGCGCAACATGCGCTACAAGGCGCTGCTCGACCTCTGGCTGTACATGCACGTGCCGCTTGCGCTCGCGCTGCTTGCGGCACTCGCCGCCCACGTCGTGATCGTCTTCCTCTACTGGTAGGCGCGCCCTGAAGCTCGTCCTCATCACCCAGACGCGCGGCAAGTCCGGCCGCCCGATGCAGGCCAGGCGCACGCTGTCGGCCGAGATGGTGCGCATCGGCCGCGCGGCCTCCTGCGAGATCCACCTCGCCGATCCGCGCGTGGCGCTGAACCAGGGGCTGATCGTCAACCGCGATGGGCCGGTCTACGTCGAAGGCGAGGCCGGCAGCCAGAACATCACCCGCAAGGCCGTGCGCTCGGTGCGGCTCAGGCCCGGCGCGTCGCTCGAGATCGGCCCCTACCGGCTGGACGTCGGCAAGCCCGGCGAAGGCGTCGACTGCCAGATCACCATCGAACTGGTGCGTCCGATGGAAGCGCCCGTCGAGGATATCCGCACCCGCGCGGGCAAGCTCACGCTCGCCTCGCTCAAGTGGCCAAAGCGCTGGGTGGCGATCGCGCTGTTCGCGATCGTCGGGATTTTCGCCTTCGCCCTGCCTGCGGCGCGCGTGCTGCACCTGCCGTGGCAGGCCGAGGAAGGCAAGGCGGCGCTGGTTTCGGACAAGGCCTGGAACCCGGGCGCAGTGATGCTCGCCCACCAGCCCATCGAGGCTGAATGCGCGCGCTGCCACGTGAAGGCGTTCGTGCAGGTCGAGGACAGCGCGTGCCTGAAGTGCCACAAGGTCATCGGCCATCACGTCGCCCCGGCGATGCAGCCCGCTGCCCTGTTCGCGGGCGAACGCTGCGCCACCTGCCATCGCGACCACAAGGGAACGCGCGCCACGCACCGCGATTCCGACCAGTTGTGCATCGACTGCCATCGCGACATCAAGCAGAAGAGCCCGAAGGCCACCACCGAGAACGTGGCGGACTTCGCGCGCGAGCATCCGCCGTTCCGGCTTTCCCTGCCCGGCGAGAACAAGGGCGAAGTGCGGCGCGTGCGGCAGGGCGGCGCGCCGATCAGGGAAGCGAGCAAGCTCATCTTCCCGCATGCCGTGCACCTCGATCCCAGGGGCGTGAAATCCCCGGACCGGGGCCGGGTGAAATTGGCCTGCGCGGATTGCCACCGCCCCGACAGCGCGGCACGCACGTTCGTGCCGATCGAGATGAAGCGCGATTGCGAGGAGTGCCATCGGCTGGAGTTCGAGCCCGCGGTGACCACGCGGCAGGTCCCGCACGGCGCGCCGGCCGAAGCGCAGGTAGTGGTCGAGGAGTTCTACGCCAACCTCGCGCTGAACGGCGTGAAGGACAGCTTCCAGAAGGCTTTCGGCGTGGAGGGCGAAGGCCTGCTGCGCCGCGTCGCGCAGCCGACCGAATCGCAGCGCGAGGGCGCGCTGGCCCTGGCGAAGGCGAAGGCGGCGCGCGTCTCCGAGGAAATGTTCGAGATCCGGGTGTGCAAGACCTGCCACGACGTGCTCAAGGAGGACGGCGACAGGGGCGTGAAGTGGACCGTTGCCCAGGTGCGTCCCAACAACCACTGGATGCCGCAGGCTCGCTTCGACCACAAGTCGCACCGCCAGGCGCGCTGCGACGACTGCCACGATGTGAAGAACTCGAAGACCAGCGCCGATGTGGCGATGCCGGCGATCGCCGCCTGCCGCGAGTGCCACGGCGGCGCGAAGCCGCAGGAGAAGAAGATCACCTCGAACTGCCTGATGTGCCACGGCTTCCACGTGAAGGAGCACCCGTGGCCGGGGTCGGCCGCTGCCGGCCGGGTGGCGGCGAAATGAGGCGCGCCGGCGAGGCCCGCGTGAGGACCTGCCTCACCTGTCTCGCATTGGCCCTCGCAGCCCTGCTTGGCGCCTGCGGCGGCGGTGGCGGGGGCAGCGGGTCCGCGCCGGCCACCTGCACGGAGAACTGCACCCCGACCGAAAACCTGCTCACCACGGCCGACGTCGAGCGCATCGTCGCGCAGGCGATCTTCGAGGCACAGGCCCTGCAGCAGAAGGCGACGATCGCCGTGGTCGACCGCGTCGGCAACGTGCTCGCCGTCTACCAGATGTCCGGGACTGCGCCCACGGTCGCAATCTCGAGCGGGCTGGGCGTGGTCGGGGGCCTGGACGGCATCCCGCCCGGCACCATCCCGTCGACGCTCGCCACGATCAGCATGGCGGTCACCGGCGCGTTCCTGTCTTCCCAGGGCAACGCGTTCACCACGCGCACCGCGAGCCAGATCATCCAGCTCAACTTCAACCCCCAGGAGGCGAACCAGCCCTCGGGGCCGCTTTTCGGCGTGCAGTTCTCGCAGCTCACCTGCTCGGACGTGAACCGCAAGCTCGCCGACGGCACGGTGGGCCCGAAGCGCTCGCCTCTGGGCCTTGCCGCCAACCCGGGCGGGCTGCCGCTCTACAAGAACGGCGCCTTGGTGGGCGGCGTCGCGGCCATTTCCAACGGCCTGTACACGCTCGACCTCGATGTCACCAACGTCGATACCGATCCGAGCGAGCTGATCGCCGAGGCCGCCACCACGGGCTTCGCCGCGCCCGCCGACCAGCTCGCCAACCGCATCACCGCCGACGGACGCACCTTGCGCTATGTCGATTCCACCTCGCTCGCGAGCGACCCGGCGCGCGCGCCCGCGCTCTCGGCGCTGCCCGCTGCGGTCGGCGCGCTGGTGCCGGTGGCCGGCTACAACGCCGGCACGATCGTGGCGGGCACGGCGTTCCTCACGCCCGCCTCGGGGATCCGCGCCGACAACGGCGCGCTCGCCGCCATTGGCGGCTACGTGCTGGTCGATCGCGACAACGTGAACCGCTTTCCGCCCAGGGCTTCGTCCGTCGCCGGCGGGCTCGACGCGGCCGACGTCACCGCGATCCTCGCCGAGGCGTTGAAGATCGCCTCGCGCGCGCGGGCGCAAATCCGCCGGCCGCTGGGCTCGGCCGCGGAAGTGACGATCACGGTTGCCGACCTGAACGGCGACATCCTCGGCCTCGTGCGCACGCGCGACGGGCCGGTGTTCGGCATCGACGTGTCGGCGCAGAAGGCGAGGACAGCGCTGCTGATCTCTTCACCGACTGCGGCGGCGCGCCTGAGTTCGCTGCCCGACGCGGTCTACCTCGTGCCGCCGGGCGAGACCTCGTCCATTGCCGCCTACGTGACGGCGACGCGATCCTTCCTGGGCGACCCGCTTGCGCTCACGGGCGGCACCGCGTGGTCCGCGCGCGGCGTCGGCAACGTGCACCGCCCGACCTTTCCCGACGGCATCTACAGCACGCCCAACGGCCCGTTCTCCAAGCCGGTCTCGTCGTGGAGCCCGTTCAACGTCGGCTTCCAGCTGGACCTCGTCTACAACCAGTTCGTGAAGGGCGTGCTGGGCGATACCAGCGAGGGCTGCGCCGGGCGCCTGCCGGCGGGCAGCACGGGCGCGGCCCCGGACGTGGGCCTGCCCGTGGCGCGCAACGGCGTGCAGATCTTCGCCGGGGGCGTGCCGGTCTATCGCGGCAATTCGCTGATCGGCGCGGTCGGCGTCTCGGGCGACGGCATCGACCAGGACGACATGATCGCCTTCCTCGGCGTGGCCAATGCGGCGCAGGCGCGCGCGAGCGGGTTCGCCAATGCCCCGGCCGCGATGCGCAACGACAACCTCGTGCCGCAGGGCACGGGCACGCGGCTGCGCTACGTGCAGTGCCCGCAGTCGCCATTCAACGGCTCGACGGAACAGAATGTCTGCGCGGGCCTGTGAGGCGCTCAGGGTGATGGCGCTTGCCGCCTGCGTATGCGTTGCCGGGGCGCGCGCGCAAAGCGAAGAGACCAAGCTGCCACCCGACAGGAAGGCGGACGAGGAGATCCAGTTGCGGCGCCCCAGCGCCAAGCCGCTGGAGTTCTTCCCGCCGCCCGTCGACCCGGCGCAAGTGCCGCCGCCCCTGCGCACGCTGCCCAGGGAAGCCGTGCCTGTGCCAGACCGCTGGCGCATCATGCAGTCGCTCGGGTTCAAGTTTCCGTTGACCGACCCCTACAACCCGAACGTGCTGAAGGGCGACCTGCCGATCGGCGCCGACGCCTGGCTGAAGGAGCAATACCCGGCGGCGGCGACGGCGCTGTCCCCGGACTGGTTCTTCAGCCTCGGCGCGATCTCCGACACGCTGCTCGAGTTCCGGCGCCTGCCCACGCCGGTCGCGCCGCAGACCTCGGTGAACGCCGGCGCCTCGACGTCTTCGGCAGCGGCAAGCAGTCGGCATTCGTCCAGACGGTGATCGTCTCGATGGCCCTGATCAAGGGCAACACCACCTTCAAGCCGCCGGACTACGAGTTCCGCCTCGTGCCGGCGTTCAACTTCAACCGCGTCGAGGTCGACGAATTGCGCGTGCTGCGCGTCGACCCGCGCAAGGGGCTCACGCGCAACGACAGCTTTGCCGGCCTGCAGGAGGCGTTCGTCGACGTGCACCTGCGCAACGTGTCGGATCGCTACGATTTCGACAGCGTGCGGGTCGGCATCCAGCCCTTCATCTCGGATTTCCGCGGCTTCATCTTCCAGGACGTCCCGTTCGGCGTGCGCCTGTTCGGCACGCGCGACAACAACCAGTGGCAGTACAACCTCGGCTGGTTCCGGCGCATGGAGAAGGACACCAATTCCGGCCTGAACGACCTCGGCCAGCCGTGGCGCAACGACGACACCTTCGTCGCCAACGCCTTCCGGCAGGACTTCCCGGTCCTCGGCTTCACTTCGCAGGCGACGGTGATGGTGAACCTCAACCGCGAGAGCGGGCCCGACTACTACAACAAGAACGGCGGGCTGGAGCGCCCGGCGGTGCTGGGCGACGTGCGGCCGCACGACTACAACGTCACCTATGTCGGCTACAACGGCGACGGCCACTTCGGTCCCTGGAACCTGACCGCGTCGGTGTACGGCGCTTTCGGCAAGGACGACCGCAATCCGCTCGCCCAGCAGGCCAATACCATCCGCGCCGGCTTCGCGGCGGCGGAACTGTCGCGCGACTTCAGCTGGGTGCGCGCGCGGCTCACCGGCATCCTGTCGAGCGCCGACAGCGATCCCTTCGACAATGTCGCCACCGGCTTCGACGCGATATTCGAGAACCCGCAGATCGCCGGCGCGGACACCAGCTTCTGGATCCGCCAGGCCGTGCCGCTCGTCGGCGGCGGCGGCGTCGCGCTCTCCGGGCGCAATGGCGTGCTGCCCAGCCTGCGTTCCTCGAAGGACCAGGGGCAGTCGAACTTCGTGAACCCGGGGCTCGCGCTGCTGGGCATCGGCGCGGATGCCGACCTCTATCCGCAGGTGCGCGTGATCGGGAACCTGAACTACCTGCGCTTCCTCAACACCACCGTGCTGGGCGTGCTGCGCAACCAGGCCCCGCCGGCCAGGGAGATCGGCTGGGACATCTCGGGCGCGGTGCAGTACCGCCCGTTCATGAGCCAGAACGTGGTCCTGAACGCGTCTGCCGCGGCGCTGGTGCCGTCGAGCGCCTTCAAGCAGCTCTACGACGAGAACCAGCGCGGCGTGCAGTATTCGGTGCTCTTCAACTTGATCCTCACTTACTGAAATGGGATCAGGAAAAGCGATGGAACCGCAGATGAACGCAGATGAACGCAGATCGGCTTCGCCGTTTTCAGGCTGGGAACCGCCGATGGACGCCGATGGACGCCGATGCGCTTGCGCGCCGTCATTCCGGGCTTGACCCGGGGCCCTCGCCATATCGGAGGGCGGAATCCAGCGCGGTGGGCGAAGTATTTCTGGATTTCCGCTTTCGCGGGAATGACGATCCTGGCCTTGGCGTCAGGCCCGGAGAAACCGGTGGCGCGCAGCTACGCCGTTTTTCCGCCGGCGCCGGCAAAGCAGAGCGTCGCCGAGGCGGATGCGAAGTCCGCCGGATGCGTCAGCTGCCACACCGCGACCGACCGCCACACCATGCACCAGAACCCCGGGGTGATCATCGGCTGCACCGATTGCCACGGAGGCGACGCCCGGGTCGTGCTCGCGCCGGGAATCGCCGGCAAGGATCCCGCGTATCGCGCCGCGCTGGAGAAGGCGCACGTGCTGCCGCGCTACCCGCAATCGTGGGACTGGCCCTCGTCGGCGACGCCGGAGCGCACCTATACGCTGCTCAACCGCGAGAGCCCGGAATTCGTCCGCTTCATGAACCCGGGCGACCTGCGCATCGCGCGCGAGGCCTGCGGCGCCTGCCATCTGCCGATCATCCAGGCGAGCGAGGGAGCCTCATGGCCACCTCGGCGATGCTCTGGGGCGGGGCCGCCTACAACAACGGCATCCTTGCCTACAAGCGCTACATCCTCGGCGAGTCCTACACGCGCGAAGGCGAGCGGCGCGACGATACTCAACCCGGTGAAGCCGACCGAGTTCCTCAGCGCCAGGGGATATTGCCCAGCCTCGCGGCGCTGCCCGCATGGGAGACGATCCCGCCCGCCGACGTGTTCCGCGTATTCGAGCGCGGCGGCCGCGTGATCTCGTCGCAGTTCCCGGAAATCGGCCTGCCCAACAACTCGGGCGCGATCCAGAAGCTGGACGAGCCGGGCCGTCCCGACATCAAGCAGTCGAACCGCGGCCCGGGCACCGGCAGCCGCATCGCCGTGCCGGTGATCAACATCACCAAGACGCGGCTGAACGACCCGCACCTGTGGTTCCTGGGCACCAACGACCAGCCGGGCGACTTCCGCTCCTCCGGTTGCACCGCCTGCCATGCCGTCTACGCCAACGACCGCTGGGCGAAGCATTCGGCGATCTACGCGAAGTACGGCCACATGGGCGAGACCGCGACCAGGGACCCGACGATACCCGAAGGCAAGCCCGGGCACCCGATCCGCCACGAGTTCACGCGCGCGATCCCGTCCTCGCAGTGCATGGTCTGCCACATGCACCAGCCCAACATGTTCGTGAATTCCTTCTACGGCACGACCATGTGGGACTACGAGTCCGACGCGCCGTTCATGTGGCCCGAGAAGCAGAAGTACCCGACCGATGCCGAGCGGCACCGGATCCTCGAGCGCAATCCCGAGGAAGCGTCGATCCGCGGCAAGTGGAGCGACCTGGAATTCCTGCAAGACGTCTCGAAGCTGAACCCGAAGCTGAAGGACACGCAGTTCGCCGACTACCACGGCCACGGCTGGAACTTCCGCGCGGTCTTCAAGCGCGACCGCAAGGGCACGCTGCTCGACAAGGCCGGCAAGCCGGTCGACGACAACGACCCGGATAAATTCGGCAAGGCGGTGCACCTGTCGTACATCCACCTCGACCTCGGCATGCACTGCGTGGACTGCCACTTCGCGCAGGACGCGCACGGCAACGGCCACATCTACGGCGAGGTCGCGGCCGCGGTCGAGATCGACTGCGAGGACTGCCACGGCACCGCGGACCAGTATCCGCCGCTGCGCACGTCCGGCCCGGCGGCGCGTCCCGGCGGGATGGACCTGGCGCTCCTGCGCACGCAGGACGGCCGCAAGCGCTTCGAATGGAAGGACGGCAAGCTCTACCAGCGTTCCGCGCTCTACGCCGACCGGGAATGGGAGATGAGCCTGGTCAAGGACTCGGTCACGCCCGGCCACCCGAAGTACAACGAGAAGGCCGCGCGCGCGAAGCTCATGCACGCCGGGGCCGCCGGGCAGCAGGGCAAGTGGGGGCCGGGCGCGCCCGAGTACGCGCACGGCAACGACAAGGTGACCTGCTTCACCTGCCACCTGTCGTGGACCACCAGCTGCGGCGGCTGCCACCTGCCGATCCAGGCCAACGCGAAGACCGAGCGCCACCATTACGAAGGCGGCGAGACGCGCAATTTCGCGACCTACAACCCGCAGGTCGCCCGCGACGAGATGTTCCAGCTGGGCAAGCACGGCCCGGTGAAGGGCGCGCGCGTGGCGCCGGTGCGCTCGAGTTCCGCGCTGGTGCTGTCGTCCACCAACATCAACCGCGAGAAGATCTACATCCAGCAGCCGCCGATCGCGGCGAGCGGCTTTTCGTCGCAGGCCTTCGCGCCGCATTACCCGCACACCGAGAGGAAGACCGAGACCAAGACCTGCAGCGACTGCCACGTGTCGGAAGCCAACGACAACAACGCGATCATGGCGCAGCTCCTGCTGCAGGGGACCAACTACGTGAACTTCGTCGGCTTCAACGCGTGGCTGGGCGAGAGCGGCCACGTCGAGGCGGTGCAGGTGACCGAGTGGGACGAGCCGCAGGCGGTGATCGGCAGTTATCTGCACCGCTACGCGTACCCCGACTGGTTCGCGGAGCACGGCAAGCGCGAGCTGCGGCTTGCCGAGGCGTTCGACCATTCCACCAAGGGGGCGGCCGCGTGCGTGGCGATCCGCGGCGAGTACCTGTTCGCCGCCGAGGGCACCGGCGGCATGCGCGCCTACGACGTCGCCTCGATCGCCAACAAGGGCGTCTCCCAGCGCATCATCAGCGCGCCATTCTCGCCGCTCGGGCACGACACGCACATCGCCTCGAAGGACGCGACCTGCGTGGCGCTGCCGACCAACCAGCCGATCGCGCCGACGCGCAACACCGGCGACCTGATCCTCGAAGACCAACCAGGAGCAGGCGTTCCACCCGATCTACCATTACGCGCTCGTCACCGACGCCGAGGAGGGGCTCATCCTCGTCAACGTCGATACGCTCGCCGACGGCGAGCCGCGCAACAATTTCTTCGAGCGCGCCCTGACCTGGAACGACAACGGCGTATTGAAGGGCGCGCGCCACCTCACCGTCGCCGGCCGCTATGTCTACATCGCCGCGGATGCCGGCATCGTGGCGCTCGACCTCGACGACCCGCTCAAGCCGAAACTGCTCGCGGTGGTCCCGGTCCGGGACGCGCGCGCCTCGGCCCTGCAGTTCCGCTACCTGTTCGCCACCGGCGCCGAGGGCCTCCTGGTGATCGACGTGACGCGGCCCGAAGCGCCGCGGCTGGTGCCCGGAGCGCGCGTGGCGCTCGCCGACGCGCAGCGCGTCTACCTCGCGCGCACCTACGCCTATGTCGCGGCGGGCGCCGAGGGACTGGCGATCGTCGACATCGAGAAGCCCGAGTCGCCCAGGCTCTACATGGCCTACACCGCCGACGGCAAGCTCAACGACGCGCGGGACGTGATTGTCGCCACCACCAATGCCTCCGCGTTCGCGTATGTCGCCGACGGCAGGAACGGGCTCAAGGTGCTGCAACTCACCTCGCCTGACATCCAGCCGAAGTTCTACGGCTTCAGCCCCGAGCCGAAACCGCACTTGATCGCGTGGCGCGAAACGCGCTCCCCCGCGCTGGCGTTGGCGAAGGGGCTGGACCGCGACCGCGCCGTGGACGAGGGCGGCGGCCAGATCGCGGTCTTCGGGCGCATCGGATCGCGGCCCTTCAACCTCGAGGAGCAGCGCCGCTTCTACCGCCGCCCCGACGGCACTACCTGGACGGTCACCGACACGGGCAAGCCGGGGGATTACCTCGGCACCACCGCCACCCGCAAAGCGGAGGCAGCGAAATGAACCTCGGAACACTCCTTGCCTGCCTGGCCGCATCGGCTGCGGCGATGGCTGCCCATCCGGCCGACGCGCCGCTGCCCTACAACGCCAAGGCGATGAACCTTGGCGTGGTGAACTGCGCGAGCAGCCTGTGCCACGGCTCGATCACGACATGGAAGGACTCCAACGTCCTGCAGAACGAGTACGTCACGTGGTCGCGCGTCGACAAGCATGCCAACAAGGCCTACAAGGTGCTGTTCGACGAGCGCTCCAAGCGCATCGCCAGGAACCTCGGGCTCAAGCAGCCGCCGTGGGAAGCGAAGATCTGCATCGACTGCCACGCCCACAATCCCCCGCAGGAGTTGCGCGGCGAGCGCTTCAAGTTCGCCGACGCCATCAGCTGCGAAGCCTGCCACGGCCCGGCGGAAAACTGGATCAAGTCGCACGTGGCGCCCAACGCCAGCCACGACGAGAACGTGAAGAACGGGCTGTACCCGACCTCCGACCCGGTGCAGCAGGCGCGGCTGTGCCTGTCTTGCCACTTCGGCAACCGGGACAAGTTCGTCACCCACCGCATCATGGGCGCCGGCCACCCGCGCATCAGCTTCGAGCTGGACACCTTCGCCCAGACCCAGCCGCCGCATTTCGCGATTGACGCCGACTGGGAGAAGCGCAAGGGGAAATGGGACGGCGTGCGCGTCTGGGCGATCGGCCAGGCGCTCGCCGCGCAGGAGCAGCTCGACGTGCTGCTCGACCCGAAGCGCGGCCGCGACGGCCTGTTCCCGGAACTCGTGGTGTTCGATTGCCACGCCTGTCACCACCCGATGTCGGAGACGCGCTGGAAGCCGCGAGTGGGGACGCGCCCCGGTACGATCCGCTTCAACGATGCCAACCTGCTGATGCTCAGGCTGATCGTGCGCCGCGTGATGCCGGGCGACGCCGCCCAGTTCAACGACGCGGTGGCCAAGCTGCACAAGGCGGTCGCGGGCGAGGGGGGCGACGCGCTCGCCGAAGCGAAGCGGCTGCGATCGGGGCTGGACGTCGTCATCTCGCGCCTCGAGAAGCACAACTTCAACGAGGCCGACCTCGCGGCCATGCTGGGCAATCTCGTCGAGGACGGCATGAACGGCCAGTACGCCGACTATGCCGGCGCCGAGCAGGCGACCCTCGCGATCGGGAGCCTGCTCAACTTCATGGTGAAGCGCGGCGCCGTGAAGAACGTGCGCGAGGCCAATGCGGCGCTCGACCGCCTGCACGAGGCGGTGAAGGACGACGAGAAGTTCCGTCCGGAGCGTTTCCAGCAGGCGCTCGCCGGGTTGCAACCGTTGCTAAGGAGGACCTGAGCCATGTCCGCCCAGTTCGACCAGAGGATTGAGCTGCAGTGGTATGCGGTGGGCATCGTCGGCAGCGGGCCGGCGGGGCTTTCCGCCGCTGCGCATGCCGCCGAGCTCGGCGTGCCGCACATCCTGTTCGAGGCCGAGGGGCACCCCTCGAACACCATCCACAAGTACCAGAAGGGCAAGCACGTCATGGCCGAGCCGCAGGTGCTGCCGCTCAGGAGCGAGATGAGCTTCGCCGCGGGAACCCGGGAGGCGATCCTCGGCACCTGGGCCGAGCAGCTGAAGAAGCAGAAGGTGAACATCCGCTACAACGCGGAGGTGACCGGCATCTCCGGCACCGATCGCAACTTCGAGGTGCGCACCAGGGACGGCCAGCTCTTCCTGTGCCGGAAGCTGATTCTCGCCATCGGCCTGCAGGGCAACCTGCGCAAGATCGGCGTCCCGGGCGAGGACCTCACGGGCGTGCAATACCAGCTGGACGACCCGGGGGAGTACCAGGACGAGACCATCGTCGTGATCGGCGCCGGCGACGCGGCGATCGAGAACGCGCTCGCGCTCGCCGAGCAGAACCGCGTCATCCTCATCAACCGCAACGAGGAATTCGCGCGTTGCAAGGAAGGCAACCTCACGCTGGTGCTTTCCGCGATCAAGGACGGGCGTATCGAATGCCGCTACGGCACGTCGCCCGCAAAGGTCGAGCGCACCAGCGCCGACCTCCCGCTGGCGCTTGCCTTGAAGACGCCCGCCGGGCCGGACACGATCGAGTGCCACCGCGTCATCGCGCGGCTGGGCGCCATCCCGCCGAGGAAGCTCGTGGAAGGATTCGGCGTGCAGTTCCCGAACGCCGACCCGACTTCCGTGCCGGCGCTCTCCGATACCTACGAGTCGAACGTGAAGGGGCTCTACATCATCGGGGCGCTGGGCGGGTACCCGCTCATCAAGCAGGCGATGAACCAGGGCTACGAGGCGGTGGAGTTCGCGCTCGGCCGCAAGGTGCTGCCGGCGGACGAGCCGCTGCTGGAGAAGAAGTTCGCGGGCTTCTCGCGCACCGAGTCGGTGTCCGCGGTGATCGACCACATCCAGGCGAACGTGCCCCTGCTCGCCGGGATCAACCGCCTGCAGCTCAGGGAATTCATGCTGGAGAGCGACCTGCTCGTGCCCAACCAGGGCGATATCATATTCAGGCGCAACGACTACACCAATTCGTTCTTCATGATCGTCGGCGGCGAAGTCGAGGTGGAAGTGCTGGAAGGCAACGTGCACAAGGACTGGTTCCCCTTGAAGCAGGGGCAGTTCTTCGGCGAGCTGGGGCTGATCTCGGGGCGCAGGCGCTCGAGCACCGTGCGCGCCGGGCGCAACTGCGTGCTGATCGAAAGCCCGCGCCGCGCGATGCTCAAGCTGGTCGCAAGCGTGGAGGCGGTGAGGAAGGAGATCGACTCGGTGTTCATGAAGCGCGCGGTGCGCACCTATCTCGCGCCGATGCTGCCGGAAGCGGAACTCACCGAGCTCATGACCGACGGCGTGGAGGTCAAGCGCTACGGCGGCGAGGAGGTGCTGTTCAAGGAGGGCGACCCGTCCGACGGGCTGTACCTGATCCGCCGCGGCTCGGTGATGATCACGCGCCACATCG
The DNA here is from genome assembly GCA_963849005.1 of uncultured beta proteobacterium. Taxonomy (GTDB): domain Bacteria; phylum Pseudomonadota; class Gammaproteobacteria; order Burkholderiales; family Usitatibacteraceae; genus CAWKGC01. Next base: position 295,022 of record CAWKGC010000023.1, read on the forward strand.
CCGGGCGGGAGGTGGTGCTCTCCTATCTCTCGGCGGGGAACTACGTGGGCGAGATGGCGCTCCTCTCCGACAGCCCGCGCTCGGCGACGGTGAAGGCGGCGGTGACCACCGAGGCGGTGGTGCTCAACGCCGCTACCTTCAAGCGCGTGCTCGGGCGCAATCCCAAGTGGCGCGAAGAGATGGAAACGCGCTTCCTCGACCGCATGCGCATCAACGCGCAGATGGAGGCCGCGCCCGACCCTGGCAACATCATCTCCTTCCTGCTGCAGCAGGGCGTGGGCGAGGCGACCGACGTGCTCCTCATCGACGAGTCGCTGTGCGTGCGCTGCGACAACTGCGAGAAGGCGTGCGCCGACGTGCACGACGGCACCTCGCGGCTGGACCGCGAGGCGGGCCCGACGTTCGCGCAGATCCACGTGCCGACCTCGTGCCGGCATTGCGAGCATCCGCACTGCATGAAGGACTGCCCGCCGGACGCGATCCACCGCTCCGCCAACGGCGAGGTGTTCATCCGCGATACCTGCATCGGCTGCGGCAATTGCGAGCGCAACTGCCCTTACGGCGTGATCCAGCTGGCACCCGTCGACGCGAAGAGGAGCCGCCCGAGCCTGTGGTCTTGGCTGGTGCTTGGCGTGGGGCCGGAGCCGGGAATGGAGCCCAAGCCGAAGGGCAAGGACATCCCGAAAAAGGCGGTCAAGTGCGACATGTGCAAGGACCTCGCCGGGGGTGCTGCCTGCGTGCGCGCCTGTCCCACGGGCGCGGCCATCCGCGTCAGCCCCGAGCACTTCCTCGACCTCGCGAACTATGCGGAATAGTTCAACGACAACGCCGTAGGCGGCCGGTACGGCGCGGCGCACTCGCGATGATGCAGCGGGGCAGGGTGGGCGCTTTCCCATTCCGTTCAACCGCGCCAGGTGAAGACGGGTGGAAATCGGAGGGGATGCCTTGTGTTGGCGCCCCTCCGATTTCCGGGACCCGTCCGCCTGGCACGTTTGCGGTTGCCGGAATGGGAAAGCGCCTACCTTGCCCCGCTCACTGTCGTGAGGGGAATCAGTGCTTCGTTTCCCCGATCATGCGGTCGAGGTTCGGGTTGGCGCGGTGGTTGGCGGCGTTCCAGCGGATCACCATGTACATCGTCCCCGCGACGAAAGCGCCGAACAGCACGATGATGGTGTTGATCCTCATGTCCACCAGGATCATCGCCGAGTAAATGGCCAGCATCACCAGGATGCTGATGTTCTCGTTGAAGTTCTGCACGGCGATCGAATGCCCCGCGGAGAGCAGCACGTGGCCGCGATGCTGGAGCAGGGCGTTCATCGGCACGACGAAGAAGCCGGCCAGCGCCCCCGTGACCATGAGCAGCGCGTAGACGACCGGCATCCAGTGCACCCAGACCAAAAGCGAGACGAAGACGCCCATGGCGATGCCCACCGGCAGCACGCCCAGCGCGCGCTTGAGCGGGATGAATCGCGCGGCGAGCACGGCGCCCACGGCGATGCCCGCGGCGGAGATGCCCTGCAGCATCGCGCCCTGGCTGAGCGGAAGCTGGAGGTGCTGCTCGGCCCACTTGAGGACGATGAACTGCAGCGTCGCTCCCGCGCCCCAGAACAGCGTGGTGACGGCGAGCGAGATCTGGCCGAGCTTGTCCGCCCAGAGCGTGCGGAAGCAATGCGCGAAGTCGGAGACCAGGCGCACCGGGTTCCTTTCCTGGTGCGGATAGCGCGCGCCGGTATCCGGGATCGCAGGTTGAAGAGCGCCGCGAGCGGCGTAGAAGCCGGCGATCACCAGGATCGCCGCTTCAGGCGCGGTATCGATGCCGGTGTCGAGCTGCGGGAGATCGAAGGACAGCAGCATCGACGAAACCTTCGGGCCGATGAGGGCCCCGCCCAGCACGGTGCCGAGGATGATCGATGCCACGGTGAGACCCTCGATCCAGCCGTTGGCGACCACCAGTTGCTCGGCGGGCAGCAACTCGGTGAGGATGCCGTACTTGGCCGGCGAGTAGGCTGCCGCGCCGAGACCCACCACCGCGTAGGCGAAGAGCACGACCAGTAGGGCGCAAGGCCGCGATATGGAACCAGTCGTAGAAGAAGATCAGCGCGCAGCCCAGGATCTTGATGGTGTTGGTGACGAACATCACCTTGCCCTTGGGCATCGAGTCGGCGAAGGCGCCGACGAAGGCCGCGAGCACGACGTAGGAGATGGTGAAGAAGAACTTGAGCAGCGGCGTCATCCACGCCGGGCCGTCGAGCTGCAGGAGCAGCGCGATCGCGGCGATCAGCAGCGCATTGTCGGCGAGCGACGAGAAGAACTGCGCCGCCATGATGGTGTAGAAGCCGCGTTTCATTTCCGTCCGGGAGTGTGCCGTGCGCGGGACGGCCTGCCCGCTTGTGGTTTTGTGCGAACTTATACCACGCGCAGGGGGAAACGCCGCGTTCAGCCCGCGGCGTAGGGGGATTCGCGAAGCCACGCGCCGAGGTCGAGGGCGGGAATGGCCCGGCTGATCTGGAAGCCCTGCGCGATGTCGCATCCGAGCCGCTTCAGCTCCTGCATCGTCGCGTCGTCCTCCACCCCCTCGGCGACCGCGCGCAGCTCGAAGTTGTGGGCGAGGTCGATGACCGAGCGCGTGATCTGCCGGTCGCCGCGGTCCTTCATCATGCCCATCACGAACATCTTGTCGATCTTCAGCTCGTCCACCGGGAAGCGCTTCAGGTAGGCAAGCGAGGAGTAGCCGGTGCCGAAGTCGTCGATCGAGAGGTCCACGCCCAGCGCCTTCAGCTTGTTCAGCATGTCGATGGACTGCTCGGCGTCGCCGATCATCGAGCTTTCCGTGATCTCGAGCGTGAGTTGCGAGGCGGGCACGTCCCAGGTGCGAAGCGACTGGGCGATCACGTCGGGCAGCTCCTGGTCGACGAGCGTGCGCGTGGAAAGGTTCACGCTGAAGCGCAGTTCCACGCCCTCGCGGTTGAATTCCTGCGCCTGCCTGAGCACCGCGTTCAGGACCCAGATCGTGAGCGGGCCGATCAGCCCGGTGTTCTCCGCGATCCCCACCAGCGTCGTCGGAGAGATGCCGTTGCCGTCCGGCCCTTTCCAGCGCAGGAGGGCCTCGACCGCTTCGCAGCGGCCGTCGCGGAGGTGGATCTGCGGCTGGTAGTGCACTTCCAGCTCGTTGGCGCGGATCGCCTGCTCGAGCTGCACGTCGAGGCCGCGGTACATCTCGGTCTCGGCGCGGTCCTCGGGCAGGAAGATGTGGTAGCCCTCCTCGCGCGTGGCGGCCACGCGGCGGGCGATATCGGCGCACATCAGGAGTTCAGGCCCGTCGCCGGCGTGCTCGGGGTAGGCCGCGATGCCGATGTGGGCGCGCATCGGCACTCCCGCCTCGGTCACCGAAAGCGGCCCTTCGAGGGCGCGCAGGATCTTGACCGCGGCGAGGATCGGCTGCGCGGCGGCGGCGAGGCCGGGCAGGACGATGCAGACCTGTTCGTCGGAGAGGCGGGCGTAACGGTCCACTTCGCGCAGCGCATCGGCGAGCCGCTCGTGGATGCGATCGACGACGGTCTGCGGGGGCGGGCCCTGCACCATCGCGTGCAGGCGGTCGATGTAGCGCGTCTCGAGGATCAGTACCGCGGTGATGCCATCGGGGCGCGCCGCGATCTGCTCGGAGAGGAATTGCAGGAACTCCGCGCGTTCGAGCGCGGGCGCCCGGGATGCTGGGGCCGGATTGCGGACGAGCATTTCATTCGGCGGCGTCACTTCCCGGCGAGCCTCGGTTCAGGAAAGGTAATACTCGCGCGGATCCAGGCCATAGGCCCCGGTGGGCAGGCCCCGCCGGATGTACACCGGCTTGTCCCCGCCGAGCTTCGGATCATAGAGGAGATCGAGCATCATCGGGAACTTGGACGGCGTCTTGTCCGGCCCGGTGACGACCAGCACGCGCGGCTTGAGGCGGCGCACCTTGTTGTGGGAAACGACGATCGAGACCTCGCCGCTGGACAATTCGACCAGCGAGCCGACCGGGAACACGCCGACCGACTGCACGAACTGCTCGACCATTGCCTCGTGGAAGAACTCGCCGCTCCAGCCCGACAGGCTCTTCAGCGCCTCGTAGGAAGAGATCGCGTCCGCATAGGGCCGGCGCTTGGTCATCGCCGCGAAGCAATCGGTGATGCCGGCCATGCGCCCGAAGATGCCGATCGCCTCGCCAGCCAGCCCGAAGGGGTAGCCGCTGCCGTTGTGGCGCTCGTGGTGCTGGGCGATGCCGTCCATGATGTCGGGATGGAAGTTGGGCGTCTCGTTGAGGATCTCGAGGCCGCGGTCCACGTGGGTCTTGATCAGCGTGAATTCGTCCGGCGTGAGCGGCCCCTGCTTTTCCAGCAGTTCGCGCGGCATCTTGATCTTGCCGATATCGAGCAGGAGCCCGGTCTGGCCGAGGTGCCCGAGCTGCGTCTTGGGGAAACCCAGGTGGCGGCCGAAGGCGACGAGGTACACCGCCACCTGCAAGCCATGGCCGTATGTCGTCAGGTCCTGCTCGCGCAGCCGCGCCACCCAGAGCAGGGCATCGGGGTTGCGGACCATGGAATCGACCATGTCGTCGACCACTTCCTGCACCTGCTCGATCTCGAGCTTGCCGCCGACCTTCAGGTCATCGGCGAGCTTTCCGAGCAGGTCGGCGGTGCGTGAGTACGCGGTGTTGGCCGGCGCGAGTTCTTCCTCGACCGTGCGCTGGTCTTCGTAGATCGTGAGCTGGATGTGCGGCGGGAGGATGGAAGGCCGTTCGACCGGGCGCTTGTCGACGATCGAGACCTTGTCCTCGAATTTCTCGACGTCCTCGCGGGTAATCAGGCCGCGGAAGCCGCCGAAAATCCGGCTGAGCAGGCCTTCGCCCTTGTCCGCCATCGGCGTGCGCGAGGAGAACCCGTCGAGGTGCTCGAGCTTGCCGGTGACGGAGATCTGCGGATTGTCCTCGTCGGCCGCGCTGATCACGACCTTGGTCCCGGGTGCGTTCGAGGTTCGCGAGTACGGGTTGTTGGGACCCGGCGCGGAATGTCGAGGCGGGGGAGCCTTGTTCTTGCCGCCTTTCTTCTGCGGCGTTTCGGCTGCGCTGCGGGACACGCTGGTCACGGTGACGCGCGGCTCGTTCGATACCTCGCGCTTCTCCACCTTGGCGACCTTGGGTGCTTCGTACTCGTCGCCTGCGGAGCGCTGCCGGTCGACGATCACCCAGTCGCAATGGCTCTGCAGTTGCGCGATCTGCGCTTGTTCCTCGATCAGGAAACCCTGGATGAGGAAGGGCGTGTCGATCCAGGGGCGATCGAGGTCGGCGACAAACATGCCGACGTGAAGGTCCTTGACATCGATTTTTTGTTCCATGGGCCGCCAACCCTGCCGAAAAATGTGTGAGGAAAGTCACACCATGGCGCGATTGTAACGGCAAACCCCATGCATTCCGCTGTGAAGCACTTCACAAACGGTGCCGCAACACGCGCAGCAAGCCTCGACGGCGCGCGCCGCTGCGCAGCGATCCCCGCCCGGGCGGAATCCACCAAGTGGCGATCCTCGGCGGAGCCCTCCCTTTCGACCCGGCGCCATCACGGTTGCCAAGACCGAGTTGCCGCCTTCGTGAATCAGGCGACTTTTCTATAGCGACGCTTTTCTTTGTGGGAGGGTCGCGCCTCTCGAAAGGGAGGGCTCCACCGAGGCTCGCATGGGCATCGCTGCGCGCGGCGCGAAGCGCTCTCTCCTTACGCTCAGGCGGGGGCGGGGCGGTTCCCTTTGAGAGGCGCATCGCCGATGCAATTCTTCGCGATGCTGCATTCAGCCGGCCGATCCACGAGGCCGGCAGCGCGGTACAAAGAATCATGTCGGCGCCGGGTCGAAGGGAACCGCCTCGCCACCGCCACCCATTCGCCGGGTCAAAGGGAACCGCCTCGCCACCGCCACCCATTCGTCGGGTCAAAGGGAACCCCCCGTCACCGCCACCATTTCGCCGGGTCGAAAGGAACCGCCTCGCTACCGCCACCCATTCGCCGGACTGCGTCAGCCGAGGAAGCCGAGATTCGAATTGCCGAAACTCGCGAGATTGGGAAAGACCTGCGCCATGTCCGCATCGGCCACGCCGAACCAGCGCGCGAGCGTCGCGCCGTACTGGTCCACTGCGGTCGTCGGGATCCAGCGGCCTTCCTTCTCGGCGTCGTCCGGGCCGGCGAGCACCAGGGTCGGATAGCGCCCGTAGAAGTCGCCGCCTTTCACGGCGCCGCCCATGACGAAGTGATGGTTGCCCCACGCGTGGTCGGATCCCCCGCCCGAGGCCGGCTGGAAAGTGCGGCCGAAGTCGGACAGCGAGAAGGTCGTCACCTGGTTGGAGACGCCGAGCTGGACGGTGGCGTCGTAGAACGACTTCAACGCCGGCGAGAGCTGGCCGAACAGGGTGGAGAGCGTGTTCAGCTCGTTCGAATGCGTGTCGAAGCCGCCGAGCGAGACGAAGAACACCTGGCGCCTGAGCCCGGTCTGCGCGCGCGCCTCGATGAGCTTCGCCACCTGCTGGAGCTGCTGGGCGATCGAGGAATTCTGCCCGGCGAAGAAACCGCTCACGGTCGAGGTGGTCGAGGAGAGGATGGGGGTCACGATGCCCGAGAGCGAGATCGCCTGCGAGGTGATCGCCGAGGCGCCCTTGACGTAGGTGTTGCCCGTGTCGAGCGCAAGCAACTGCTGCAGCGCGGCCAGGCGCGCGCTCGATTGCGCGCTGGAGTTGAAGCCCTGCAGGCCGATGCCGCCGCTCGCGGGCAGCGCCAGCGGGTTGGCCGCCTCGCCGCTGATGAACAGGTTGGTTCCGGCGATCGAGGTCACCACCGGGAAGGTGGCCGGCGCCATTGAGCGGCGCCACCTTGTCGGCGATGCGCCCGCCCCAGCCGGTGCGCGACAGGCCGTCGGATATCGAGGACTGCCATTGGCGCTGCTGGTCCGAGTGCGAATACAGGCTGTCGGGCCGCTCGGCCTGGTAGTTGGCCTTGCCGGTCGGCGCATTGAGCGTGCCGACGTTGGCGAGGAAGGCGAGCTTCTTCTGGTTGAACAAACCTTGCAGCTCGTCGAGGTCGGGATGCAATCCGAATGGCGTCGCGGTGCCGGCAGGCTGGATCGGCAGAAGCGCCGACTGGGCGATCTGGATGCCGGAGCCCGTGGTCCGCACCGCGGCGTATTGCGCGTAGCCCGCGTTGTCGTAGGGAATGAGCACGCTGTTGCCGTCCACGCCGCCGAAGAGGAATACGCAGACCAATGCCTTGTAGTCCGAAGGCGCCGTCTGCGCGGCAGCGTTGCCGGCGAGCACGGACAGCCCGGCCATGCCGCCCAGGCGGGACGCGAGGCCGCTTGCGGAAAGCGCGGAGGCGTGGCGAAGGAAGTTGCGACGGTTCGGGTTCATGTCAGCGCTCCACGGAATATTGCGAGGACGACAGGACGAGGTAGGCGGCGGTGCGGGCCCGTCCGAGCGTGTCGGTCGCCGGCACCGCGTTGACGGCGGTGATGATCGCGGCCTTCGCCTGGGCCGACATCGCGCCGGCAAGCATGAGGCCGTTCAACTTCTCCACCAGCGCCGCGGGGTCGCCCGCCAGGGCCTGCAGCGGGGCGAGGCTTACCGTCGTGCCGGTGGCGCCGTAGACGTTGCCGTCGGGAGCGATGCCGTTGGAGAACGCCAGCGCATTGGCGACGTTCGCGCGGTTGAGCGAGGTGGTGGTGGTCTGGATGCCGAACTCGGGGCCGAGCGCCTGTGTTCCCGGAACGGTGTAGTCCGGCGGAAAGTAGTTGAATACCGACGGGGCGTAGAAAACGAACTGCCCGAGCTGCGACGATGCAGCGCGAAGAACACGCCGTCGCTCGCGCCGTCGAGCGCGCGCGTTGCCTGCGTCATCCAAAGCACGGGCTCGGCAAGCTTGCCCCAGCCCGGGTCGATCTTGTTCGCCCCGCGCGCCTCCGGGTCCATGAGAACGGCTCGCACCACGGCGCGCATGTCGCCGCGCACGCCGGCGCCGTTGTCGTTGAATGCCGCCGCCACGCGGGACACGTAGCCGGGCGTCGGATCGCTGGTGACCAGCTTCTGGATCAGCTGCTTGCCGAGGAAGGGGCCGACGTTGGGATGCATCAGGACGTTGCGAAGCGCTGCGGCGAGGTCCTGCTGCATCGACAGCCCCGCCGCGTTCGTGGCGCCGTTCAGCAGTTCCTTGGCCCCGGTGTCGTGGTTCGCCGCCACCGGCTCCATCTGCCCGAGGTAGTTGCGCGGGTTGATGTTGCGCGGCGCGTTCCCGGCGATGGTGGGGTAGGTCCAGCCGGTGAAGACATGGGCGAAGCCCTCGATCTCCTCCTGGTCGTAGGTGGGAACGGGCCTGCCGAACGCGTCGTACTGCAGCGTGCCGTCCTGGTTGAGCTTGTAAACGCCTACCGAGAAGAGCTGCAGCAGCTCGCGCGCGTAGTTCTCGTTCGGCTCCGCGCCCGTGGCGGGATTCGCCTTCACGTTGTTCACCATGTCCAGGTAGTCGCCCATCATCGGCGAGAGCGTCACCGCGGTGATGAGGTCCTCGTAGTTGGCGAAGGCCTTGTCGCGGAAGATCTGCTGGTAGTGCCGCATCGCGTAGTTGCGGCTGTTGTCGACGCCCGAGGTGACGAAGACCTGCGAGTAGGCGAAGGCGACGCGCTGGCGCAGCTGGTCCGGCGCGGACATGGCGTCGGCGAAGAACCGGCTCTGCAGCTGGAAGAGCGTGTAGTTGTCGCGCGCGCAGTAGCTGTCGGCGCGCACCGGGAGCGTGCGGTCGTCGACGCAGGAATCCGGCCGGTTTGCCGGCACCCAGGGATAGGCGGGGTATTGCGTGGCAGGCAAGGCGAACTGCTCGTCCAGCCACGCGGCGTTGCCGATGGCCTTCACGCGCTCGACCAGCTGGTCGTTCGGCCCGAAAGTGGATTGCCGCAGCATGCGCACCGCGTCGGCCTCGATTTCCGCGGACGAAAGCGGCGCGCACATCGCCGCGCCTTCGGGGCTGTAGCCTTCGTTCACCGCCTTCGCGAACACGGTGTAGTCGACGGTGTAGCGGTGGTTGGAGTCGTTGCGCGCAAAGCCGTTGTTGTAGCTGCGCGAGCACGGGCGTGGATCCCGGGGCGCAGGAGCCGCCCTGCGCGGGGGCGATGTGGAAGACGATGCCCTCGTAGAGCCAGCCGGGGTCGGTCTTCACCTTTGCGCACTCGGCGGGATCCGCCGTGTAGAAATGCGAGTTCGGCCCCTTGCCGGGCGTGCCGTAAAAGCGGCACACGGGATTCAGGCCCGGCGCGTCGCCCGCGTTCTTCCAGGCGCTGAAGCGGCCCCCGGTGCGCACCCAGCCCGCGCCTGCCGCGCCGGCATCGATGCCGGACGCTTCGACCGGATCGGCCGTGATGAAATAGTGCCTGAGGCGCGGTGTTGTAGAACTCGACCACGGTCGCGGTCGGCTCGGCTGCGTGGGCCGCCGGCACGAGCAACGCAGCGACGGCGATTGAAAGCAGTTTCGAGCGCATGGCACTCCCCTTGATCATTGTCGGGCGCAGGCGACATCCGCCGCGCCGCTATACTTGGTGCACATGTTAATTCTCGAAGTGTTGCCGGCGTTGACGATTTTCCGGCGTCCTTTGTAACACTTTGTTTCCCGCGGGCGAATGCAATGGCGCACATTCTTGACGGCATCAGGGTCCTCGACCTTTCGCGCGTGCTGGCCGGCCCGTGGGCGGGGCAGATGCTCGCCGACCTCGGCGCGGAAGTGATCAAGGTCGAGCGCCCCGGCGCAGGCGACGACACGCGGCGCTGGGGCCCGCCCTTCCTCAAGGACGCGAATGGCCGCGACACGGCGGAGTCGGCCTATTTCCTCGCCGCCAATCGCGGCAAGAAGTCCCTCACGCTCGACCTGAACCAGGCGCGCGGGCAGGAAATCGCGCGCGCGCTCGCGCTCAAGTGCGATGTCGTGATCGAGAACTTCAAGGTCGGGGACCTGGCGCGGCGCGGACTCGACTACGCCACGCTGGCGAAAGACCATCCCCGGCTGGTGTATTGCTCGATCACCGGGTTCGGGCAGGACGGGCCCTATGCCGATCGTCCCGGTTACGATTTCATGATCCAGGGCACCGGCGGCCTCATGAGCGTCACGGGCGAGGCGGGCGGCGAGCCGCAGAAGGCGGGCGTGGCGCTCGCCGACCTGTTCACCGGGGCGATGGCATCGAACGCCATCCTGGGCGCCCTGTACCGACGCGAGAAGGACGGCCGTGGCCAGTACATCGACCTGGGGCTCCTCGATGTCCAGGTCGCGATGCTCGCCAACCTGGGACTGAGCTACCTCACGTCGGGCGTGGTGCCGAAGCGCCAGGGCAACGCGCACCAGACCATCGTTCCCTACCAGGTCTTCGCCACGGCCGACGGCCACTTGATCGTCGCGGTCGGCAACGATGCGCAATACCGGCAATTCTGCGCTTCGCTCGGGCTGAGCGCGCTCGGCCTCGACCAGCGCTTTGCCACCAACCCCGCGCGGGTGCGAAACCGGGAGGCGCTGGTGCCGCAACTCGCCGAGGCGATGCGCGCGAAGACCTCGGCACAATGGCTGGCCACGCTCGATGCGGCGGGCGTGCCCTGCGGGCCGATCAACGACGCTGGACGAGGTGTTCGCCGATCCGCAGGTCGTGTCGCGGGGCATGGTCGTGGACTCCGCGCACCCGTGCGGCGTCCGGGTGCGCACGATCGGAAATCCCATCCATTTTTCCGGTACTCCGATCGCCTACCAGCGGCCGCCACCCACGCTGGGCGAGCACAATGGCGAGGTCCTCGCCGGCGTTCTCGGCCTGACGCAAGCCGAGATTGCCGCGCTGGCTGCCGACGGAATCGTCTGAGTCATTGCAATTGCAGCAGCAAAGCCTTTCCACGCCGGTGGTCGGGCGTTACCATCCAGGCCATGACAGCCCCGGGCACCGGGGCAGAAGGGAAGAGAGCCGCCATTGAAGCCGACCGATATCGGCAATCCCGACTATTTCCACAAGGTCGTCGATTGCCAGTGGGCGTGTCCTGCCCACACCCCCGTTCCCGAGTACATCCGCCTCATCGCGCAAGGGCGGTACTCGGATGCCTACATGGTCAACTGGAAGTCGAACGTATTCCCCGGCATCCTCGGGCGGACCTGCGATCGCCCGTGCGAACCCGCGTGCCGGCGCGGGCGCGTCGAGGAAATCCACGGCCGAAACGCCCGAGCCGGTGGCCATCTGCCGCCTGAAGCGCGTCGCGGCCGACTTCAAGGACGAGGATTTCGCCGACCGGCTGCCGAAGCCGGCCCGAGCAAGGAACGGCAAGCGCGTGGTGTGCGTGGGCGGCGGCCCGGCCTCGCTTACCGTGGCGCGCGACCTCGCGCCGCTCGGCTACGCGGTCACGATCTATCGAGGCCGACGCGAAGGCGGGCGGCATGATGCGCACGCAGATCCCGAAATTCCGCCTGCCCGAGACCGTGATCGACGAGGAGGTCGGCTACGTCCTCGACATGGGCATCGAGATGCCGCGGCGGCAAGCGCGTCGATTCGATGAAGGCGCTGCTGGCCGAGGACTGGGACGCGGTGTTCGTCGGCTGCGGGGCGCCGCGCGGGCGCGACCTGGACATCCCGGGGCGCAAGGAAGCGGCGAAGAACATCCACATCGGCATCGACTGGCTGGCGAGCGTGTCCTTCGGCCACACGACGAAGATCGGCCGGCGCGTGATCGTGCTCGGCGGCGGCAACACCGCGATGGACTGCTGCCGCACCTCGCGGCGCCTGGGCGGCGAGGACGTGAAGGTGATCGTGCGCTCCGGCTTCGAGGAGATGAAGGCCAGCCCCTGGGAGAAGGAAGACGCGATGCACGAAGGCATCCCGATCCTGAATTTCCTCGTCCCGAAGGCCTTCACGCACGAGAACGGCAAGCTGACCGGCGTCGATTTCGAGAAGGTGAGGGCGGTCAACGACGCCGACGGGCGCAGGCAGCTGGTGCCCACCGGCGAGCCGATCCAGCATTTTCCCTGCGACGACGTGCTGGTCGCGGTCGGCCAGGAGAACGCCTTCCCGTGGATAGAGCGCGACAGCGGCCTCGAATTCGACCGGCACGGCATGCCGGTGCTCGACGAGAAGACCCTGCAATCGTCGGTGCCGCGGGTGTTCTTCGGCGGCGACGCCGCGCTGGGCCCGAAGAACATCATCTGGGCCGTGGCGCACGGCCACGAGGCCGCGATCTCGATCGACCAGTTCTGCCAGGGCGAGGCGGTCGACGACCGGCCGCCGCCCATGGTGAACCTGGTGTCGCAGAAGATGGGCATCCACGAGTGGAGCTACGACAACAACATCACCAACGACACTGCGCTTCAAGGTGCCGCTGAAGGAGCTCACCATCGTGCTGAAGGACGTGAGCATGGAGGTGGAGCTGGGCTTCGATCCCAAGGTCGCCTTCGAGGAGGCGCAGCGCTGCCTGAACTGCGACGTGCAGACGGTGTTCGCGCCCAAGCTGTGCATCGAGTGCGATGCCTGCGTCGACATCTGCCCGATGGACTGCATCACCTTCACCGCCGACGGCGAGGAAGGCGAACTGCGCGCGCGCCTGAACGCCCCGGCGCACAACGCCGGCGCAGGACCTCTACGTGCAGCACGGCCTGAAGACCGGCCGCATCATGGCCAAGGACGAGGACGTGTGCCTGCACTGCGGCCTGTGCGCGGAACGCTGCCCGACCGGGGCGTGGGACATGCAGAAGTTCCTGCTCGAGATGGGCCATGCCGGATCGGGCTGCAGCCAGCCCGCCCGCAAGCGGCAAGCGGCCTGACGGTGGCGCGCAAGGCCGCGGTCGCGAAGGCACGGGGGGGCAAGGGCAGGGGCCCGGTGGCGGTCTCGCTCGGGCCGGACCTGCGCATCGGCCAGGCCGGCGACGCCTTTGCCCGCATACTGGACGCGCGAAATGCGAGCGAAGTGGTGATCGATGGCGGCGAAGTGGCCAGGGTCGACGCCGCCGGGTTGCAGGCGCTCGCCGCCGCGCTTGTGACTTTGCGCACAGCCGGGGTGGCGTGGAGGTGGCAGACTCCTTCCGGAACCCTTTCTGCCGCCGCGGCCCTGGCGGGCCTCGCGACGATGCTGAAACTCGAATGATCGACGACCTTCGCGCGCTGCTGCGCATCTACCGCGACAAGCTCGTGCTGATCCTGCTCATCCTCGGGATGCCGTGGGCGTGGGCGTTCTTCTGGGTGCCGTGGTGGGTGAACCTCATCTGCCTCGCCATGGTGCCGGTGGCATCTCTGCTGCTGATTTTCCGCGTGCTGCCGCAGCCGCCGGAGCCGCGCCGCGGGACCGACGATCCCGCCGTGAGCGACGTCAACATCCGCAAGATGCGCAAGATGTCATCCGGGATCCACAACCTGCTTTCGCGCTGGTCGCAGGTCTCGAGCGTCTCGCGCACCAACATCGAGCAGGTGAGCGAGCATGTCGACGATGTCATCGCGTACTCGGAAAATGCCGTGTTCGAAGTCGGGGCCAAGTTCGTGAGCGTGACCCGGAAGACGCGCAAGCAGGTCGAGCACGCGCTCGGGCTCCTCGCGCGCACCGGCACCGAAGGCCGGGACGATGGCTCGATCGGGCACTCGCTTCCGGAGCTGGTCTCGGCCTACGAGGCCTGCTGCAGGACAATGACCGCGAACCTTTCCCGCCTTGCCGAAAGCGCGCAAGCGCCTGGAAAAACGCCACGAGGCGGAACGGGAGAGCCTGCGCCACATCGACACGCTGCTCGACCAGCTGTCCGCGCACGACAGCCAGATCGGCATGATGGCGCTCAACTCGTCCGTCGCCGAGGGCAGCAAGGGCAGCGGGCTGGTCTCGGTCAGCGACCAGATCCGCACGCTCAGCCTGGAATCGAAGGCGCTCACGCGCGACATTCGCCGCACGCTCGAGGAGATCCAGGGCGAGGCCACGAAGACCTGGTCGGCGGTGCGCAATGCCGCGCAGCAGGCGCGCGAGGCCGCGAGGCGGCGGGCGCGGAAGGCGGGCAGGGTCTCCGCGGGCATGCGCGAGAGCAGCCACGAGGTGAACGAGTCGCTCGCGCAGATCGGCGCGCTCGGCGGCGAGATCCAGAAAGACATCAACGACATCATCGTGGCCCTGCAGTTCCAGGACATCACCCAGCAGAAGCTGCAGCGGCTGAAGGACCCGATGCTCTCCGACCTCACCAACTCGCTGCGCGCGATCTTCGACGAGACGCGCGTGCTGTCCTCGAAGCTCGAGGTGAGCGGCATGGTCGAGGGCGAGAACGGCCGCCGCCGTGCCGTTCCGCCTCAGCCGTTCCGGCGATGGCGGGCCCGATGCGAGACCGACGGGAACCGATCGCGCCGGATCCCGCCGCCGGCCCCGGCCGGCCGGACAAGAGAGCGGGCAGCGTCGCAAGGGCGACGAGGCCGTGGAGATTTTTGGAAGGGAGCAAGTGGCGCGCATTCTCGTAGTCGACGATTCCACCACCATGCGGCAGATGGTGAGCTTCACGCTCTCCGATGCCGGGCATGAGGTGACCGAGGCGGCCGACGGCGCCGCCGCGGTGAAGGCAGCCAACGCGCGCCGTTTCGACCTCGTCATCACGGACGTGAACATGCCGGGCATGAACGGCATCGACCTGGTCGCGGACGCTGCGCGCGCTGCCCGATTTCAAGTTCATCCCGATGCTGGTGCTGACCACCGAGGCGGGACAGGAAATGAAGCAGCTCGGCCGCGAGGCCGGTGCCACGGGCTGGATCGTCAAGCCCTTCAGCCCGGACATCCTGCTCGCGACGCTGAAGAAGGTCCTGGACTAGGGCGGGCGGCATGCCGAAGATCATGATCGTCGACGATGTCGCGACCATCCGGAAGATCGTTTCCGCGGTGATGGCGGGCGTCGGCTACGAAGTCGTCGAGGCCGCCACCGGCGAGGAGGCGCTCGCGATCGCCGCCGGAAACGCGTCCACCTCGTGCTCGTCGACGTGAACCTGCCCGGCATCAGCGGGCTCGACGTGGTGAGCAAGCTGCGCGGCATCCGCGAGTACCGCTCCACGCCCATCGTCATCCTCGCCAAGGGCGGCAATGACGAGAACATCGGCCGCGCCACGCGGCTCGGCGCCAACGGCTGGATCGAAAAGCCCTTCACCCCGGACCGGCTGCTCGCCACCGTGAACCAGGTCCTCGTCGACCATTATGTCGCTTGACCTGACGCGCTTCTACGAAAGTTTCTTCGCCGAGAGCCTGGAGCGGCTGGACGCCACCGAGAGCGACCTGCTGCAGCTGGAAAACGAGGAGCCGACGCCGGATCGCCTCAACGCGATCTTCCGCGGCGTGCACTCGATCAAGGGCGCGGCCGGCAGCCTCGGCTTCACCGCGATCGCCGATTTCACCCACCATGTCGAAGAGGTGCTCGACCGCCTGCGGCAGGGCAGGCTCGAGCCCGGGCGCGACGCGCTGGACACCCTGCTCGAATGCATCGACCAGACCCGCGCCCTCATCCTCGCGGCGCGCGGCACGGGCGACCCGGACCTCGAGCGCTCGCAGGAACTGCTCGCCAGCTCGAAAGGCTCGGCGCGCCGTCCGCCGCGGTGTCCGCCGCGAACCGCCGGAAGCGGTGGCCGGGCGCGGGCACCGCGACATGGCGTATCCGCTTCGAGCCGTCGGCCGACTTCTTCCGCACCGGCAACGAGCCGCTGCGCCTGTTGCGGGTCCTCGACGGGTTGGGCACATGACCGCCGACGCCGACCTTTCCCGCCTGCCTGCGGCAAGGGTTCGACCCCGAAAGCTGCTATCTCGCATGGGACATCGAGCTCGTCTCCGCCGCCGGGCGCGCAGAGATCGAAGAAGTGTTCTCCTGGGTGCGCGATGACTGCAAGCTCTCGATCGAGGCGCCTGAGGCAGGCGGGCGGCGGCATCCGAAACGCCGTCGATGATCGCCGAGAGGCGCGCCGCCGATCGCCGCCAGGCCGAGCGCCGCACCGCCTCCCGGCGAGGCGAGGATGCCGAGCCGAGCCAGGAGCTGCGCACCGACCGCCTCCACGTCAGCCGCGAGAAGGTCGATGACCTGATCAACCTCGTCGGCGAACTGGTGATCACCAAGACCATGTTGAAGCAGAGCCTCGCTTCGCTCGATCCCGCCATCGCGACGCGATTGGAGACGGCCTTCAACCAGCTCGAGCGCAATACCCGCGACCTGCAGGACAGTGTCATGGGCATCCGCATGCTGCCGATGAGCCACGCCTTCGGGCGCTTCGGGCGCCTGGTGCGCGATGCCAGCCAGAGCCTCGGCAAGCTGGTGCGCCTGGAGGTGAGCGGCGAGAGCGCGGAGCTCGACAAGTCGGTGATCGAGAAGCTGGTCGATCCGCTCATGCACCTCGTGCGCAACGCGCTCGACCACGGCATCGAGACGCCGGCGGAACGCCGCGAGCGCGGCAAGCCCGAGACGGCGGTGTTGAGCTTGCACGCCGAGCATCGCGGCGGGCAGATCGAGATCCGTGTGTCCGACGACGGCCGGGGCATCGATCCGCAGCGCGTCCAGGCCAAGGCGCGCCAGGCCGGGCTCATCGGCGAGGCGGAGACGATCACGCTGGAGCGCGCCACCGAGCTGATCTTCGAGCCGGGCTTCAGCACTGCGGCCGAGGTGAATGAACTCTCGGGGCGCGGCGTCGGCCTCGATGTGGTGAAGAAGAACATCCGCGCGCTCTCCGGGAGCATCAAGGTCGATACCGTCCCGGGCATGGGCATGAGCCTGCTGATCCGGCTGCCGCTAACGCTGGCGATCATCGACGGCATGTCCGTGACCGTCGGCGCCGAAACCTACATCGTGCCGATGGCCTTCATCGTCGAATGCCTTCAGCCCGACCCGGCTGCGTTGAAGAGCATCGCCGGGCGCGGCATGCTGGTCGAGGTGCGCGGGCGCTACCTGCCGCTGCTCAATCTCGGCGAACTCACCGGCGCGAAGGGCGCGCTGGCCTTCGAGTCGGGCCTGCTGCTCGTCCTGGAATCCGACGGCAACCAGGTGGTGCTGCTCGTCGACAGCCTGCTCGGGCAGGAGCAGGTGGTCATCAAGAGCCTCGAAGCCAATTACCGCAGGACGGCGCACATCGCGGGCGCCACCATCCTCGGCGAGGGCCACGTGGTGCTCATTCTCGACGTCGGCAGCCTGGTCCGGCGCCGCGCGGGAATGAATCCGAAAGGGAGAACAGGATGAAGTGGATCTTTGCGCCGGCCGTCGCGCTGCTCCTGCCGAGAAGGAACATCGTCAAGCAGCCGCTCGCAGGAATTCTATTCTGCGTGCCGTTGGCGATTGCGCTGTGGCTTCCGCCGGTGTCGTGGACCTCTTCCTCGGCGATCGCGATCGCGGCCACCTGGCTGCATCGCGGTCTACTACCTGATTTCGCTTTACCTGTCCTCGGATGCGTCATGGGCCTCGCTCAACGTGCTGGCGCGGCGCCTGCGTGAGCACGACCTGCGTGAGAGCAAGGCGGAGGCCGAGGAGGTCACGCGCATGAAGGAGCGGCTGGGTTCGGGCCAGTTCGGCAGCCTGTACAGCACGCTCGTGGAGACGCAGTACCGGTTGCGGGAACTGGTGTTGCGGGCGCGCCTGAGCGCCGACGCCGCGCGCACCGCCGCCGATGAACTCGCCGCGGGCAACGTCAACCTCTCGCAGCGCACGGAACAGCAGGCCTCGACGCTGGAGGAAACCGCATCGGGCATGGAGGAACTGTCTTCGACGGTGCGACAGAACGCGGACAACTGCCGGCTCGCGAACGACCTGTCGGGCAATGCCACGGGGGTGGCGAAGAAGGGCGCCGACATGGTCTACAAGATCATCACCAACATGGAGCAGATCGACCGGAGCTCGAAGAAGATCACCGACATCATCGGCGTGATCGAATCGATCGCGTTCCAGACCAACATCCTCGCGCTCAATGCCGCGGTCGAGGCAGCTCGCGCGGGGGAGCAGGGCCGCGGGTTTGCCGTGGTTGCCGCGGAAGTGCGCAGCCTTGCCCAGAGGAGCTCGGAGGCGGCGAGGGAAATCAAGGGGCTTATCGGCGAATCGGTGGCCAGCGTCGACCAGGGCACCAAGCTCGTGAAGGACGCCGGCCACACCATCAACGACGTGGTGGTGAGCGTGGAGCAGGTCAACGAGCTCATCGGCGAGGTGGCAGTCGCCTCCCGCGAGCAGCACTCCGGGGTCGAGGAAATGAACAAGGCCCTGATGCAGCTCGAAGGCGTCACCCAGCAGAATGCCGCGCTGGTCGAGCAGGCAGCCGCCTCCGCACTGGCCTTCAAGGACGAGGCAGGGAAACTGTTCCAGTTGGTGAGCCGGTTCCAGCTCGACGAAGGGGCGTTTGCCGCAACGCCGGAGCCCCGGGCGCCGGAAGGGCGGCGGGCCGCGCCACTGGCGCTCCAGTCATCGCGCGAGGCCGGCGTTCGCCCGCCGGCGGCGAAGCCCGAGAATGACGAATGGCAGGAATTCTGAAAGGAATGCGATGAACACGCTTACCAATGATCGCGAGCCGGTTCGCGAACTTCTCACCTTCACGCTCGGCGAGGAGAGCTACGGCATCGACATCCTCATGGTCCAGGAGATCCGCGGCTACGAGACCGTGACCAGGATCGCCAACACCCCGGACTTCATCAAGGGCGTGATCAACCTGCGCGGCCACATCGTGCCGATCGTCGACCTGCGCATCAAGCTCGGCCTGGGCGAGGCGAAATACGATGCCGGCACCGTGGTCATCATCCTGAACGTGCTCAAGCGCGTCGTCGGCGTGGTCGTCGACAGCGTGTCCGACGTGATCACGATCCCGGCAAGCTCGGTCAAGCCGGCGCCCGAGTTCGGCTCGGTGCTGGGCACGCAGTACATCCTCGGCCTGGCGACGATCGAAAGCGGGATGCTGATCGTCATCGACATCGAAGGCCTGGTGGGCAGCCGCGACATGGCCCTGGTTGCGGACACTGCCGAGAACGCGTGAAGGCCTTTCTTTCCAGGCTGTCGGTAAGCGCCAAGTTTGCCATCATCGCGATGGTGGGGCTGGTGCCGCTGGCCTTTTCCACGGCGCTCTGGCTCGCCGAAAGCGGCAGGCAGGTCGAGCAGGTCGAGCGCGAGCGCGCCGGCCTGGCGCTGCACGGCTCGCTCAAGGCCGTGCTGGCCGCGGTCTCCGCGCACCGGGACGCGGCCGTGCGTCATCGTCTTGGGCGACGCGAGCGCGAAGGCTGCGGTCGATGCGTCCGCGATCGCGGTTCGCGCTGCGCTGAAGGAGGCAGGCGCGATCGCCGGCGACGGGTCGTGGCCTGCCGAGGTCGGCAAGTCGGTCGGGGAGACGGGGGTCGCGTGGGACGTGGTCCAGCGTTCCGCCGGCAACCGGTCGCCCGAGGAAGCCGTGCTCGAGAACAGCGAATTGCTCACGCTCAACCTGCTCCCCGCTGATGACCGAGGTCGGGCGCATTTCCGGACTGCACCGTGACCCGCAACCGGCCAGCTTCTACCTGACGCGCATAGCTGTCGACAGGCTGCCCGGGCTTGCCGCGCGCCTGGGCGAGGCGCGCGGGCTGATCGCCGTGGTCGGCAGCCGGCCGCAAGTGCTGCCCGCCGAGATCGATCGCCTGCAGGCGATCGCCACGCTCTCGCAGGCCGACCTCGATGCCCTCGACGCTGATGCGCAGAGCCTGTTCCGGATAGAGGAGCGCCTGCGCGGGCCGCTCGCGGTCAGCCTGCGCGAGGTCGACAATCCGGGCAACAGCTTCCTGCGCGCGGTCGAGTCGTCGCTGCAGGGCGCGCGAGGCGCGAAGGGCAGCTGGAAGTGGGACGCGAACAGCCCGCCGCCCGTGGAAAAGGCGCTTTCCGCCTACGACCGGTCGCACCAGGCGCTCGCCAACATCCTCGCGCAGCGCAATGGCGAGCTGCTGCGGGATCGCAAGATGCTCGTTTCGCTCACCATCGTCCTCGTGGGACTCGCGGTGGTCTTCGGCTTCCTCCTGATGCGCTCGGTGAGCGGCGCGATCGGCCGCGCGCTGGGCGTCGCCGACCGCGTGGCCGGAGGCGACCTCACGCACGCAATCGAAGTGCGGGGTTCCGACGATACGGCGCGCCTGATGCAGGCGCTGCAGTCGATGAACGAGGGGCTCGCGCGCATGGTGGGAGAGGTGCGCAACTCGTCCGAGGCGATCGGCTCGGACGTGCGCCTGCTTGCCGAGGGCAACCGCAACCTGTCCGAGCGCACCGAATCGCAGGCCACCGCCATCGAACAGGCGGCTTCCAGCATGGAGGAACTCACCGCGAGCGTGCGCCAGAACACCGAAAGCGCCCGCGAGACGCAGCGCATCGCAGGCCTGGCCGGGGATGCCACGAGCCGCGGGATCGAGGCGGCGAGCCGGGTCGTGGACCACATGGAATCGATCCGTGACGGCACGCGGCGGGTGGGTGAGATCATCGGCCTCATCGACTCGATCGCTTTCCAGACCAACATCCTCGCGCTCAACGCCGCTGTCGAGGCGGCGCGCGCCGGCGAGCACGGCCGCGGCTTCGCGGTCGTTGCGGCCGAGGTGCGCACGCTGTCAAAGCGCTGCGCGGACTCGGCACGCGAGATCCGCACCCTGATCAACACCTCGACCGAGCGCGTCGCCGACGGCACCAAGCGCGTCGATGAAGTTTCCGAGTCGATCGGCGAGATCAATTCCCGCGTGTCCGAAGTCGGCGAGCTGATGAACCGCATCGTGCAGGCGAGCGCAGAGCAGTCGAGCGGCATCGAGCAGGTCGGGCAGACGATCTCGCAGATGGAGCGGGTCACCCAGCAAAACGCGGCGATGGTGGAGGAGATCATGGCCGCCACGGAATCGCTCAGGCAGCAGACCTCGCGGCTGGGCTCCGTCGTCGGCGCCTTCCGCCTGAACGATGCCGGCGCCCGCGCGCGGGAGCGGGAAGCGCAGAGGCAGGCTTCCGCCGGAGACGCCGCGGCGCTCGACACGCGGGGCGCGCCGCGCCTGCCGTCCCGCTGAAGAGAGGGCAGATCCCATGGCCGGCGCCAGCGTGCATTCCCGAATCCTTCCCGACAAGCCCGCGGCGGCGCCCGGAATGCGGGAGTTTGCGTACACGGCGCGCGATTTCGAGAAGGTGCGGCGCCTCATCCACGCCCATGCCGGCATTGCCTTGGGCGAGGGCAAGTCCGAGCTCGTCTACAGCCGCCTTGCGCGCCGGGTGCGCACGCTCGGCCACGCGGATTTCGCGAGCTACATCGCCTTGCTCGAAGACGATGCGCATCCCGAGTGGGAGTTCTTCGTCAACGCGCTCACCACCAACCAGACCGATTTTTTCCGCGAGGCACACCATTTTCCGATCCTCGTCGAGCATCTTGCGAAGGTGCACGGGCGCCCGGCGCGGGTCTGGAGCGCCGCATCGTCCACGGGCGAGGAGCCGTACTCGATCGCGATGGCGCTTGCCGAGGCGCAGGGCACGCTCTCGCCCGCGGTGGAGATCCAGGCATCCGACCTCGACACGGTCGTGCTCGAAACGGCGCGCAGCGCGATCTACCCCGACGAGCGCGTCGCGAGCATGGATCCGGCGCGCCTGAAGCGGTTCTTCCTCAAGGGCCGCGGCGCTCGCGAGGGCAGCGTGCGCGTGCGCCGTGAATTGTGCGCCCTCGTGTCCTTCCGGCAGGTGAACCTTCGCGATGCCGACCCGGGCATGAACGGCCCCTTCGACGCGATCTTCTGCCGCAACGTGCTCATCTATTTCGACAAGCCGACGCAACGCGAGGTGCTGGGACGGCTCGCCGCGCGGCTTGCCGACGACGGCCTGCTCTTTGCAGGGCACTCGGAGAGCCTGCTGCATGCGGCCGACATGTTCGAGTCCTGCGGGCGCACCGTGTATCGCAAGGCCGGGGCTGCACGTGGCCGATAGGCCCAACGAAGCCGAGGGCGGGCGCGATGCCTCGAGCGGGGGCGAGCACCCGGCGAGCTACATCGACGCCAAGTTCAACCTGCCCGCCGCGAAGATCGGCCCGGGCGAGGTCTACGCCACGCAGCGCGACATGGTGATCGTCACCGTGCTCGGCTCCTGCGTCTCGGCGTGCCTGCGCGACCCGACGACGAAAGTCGGAGGCATGAACCACTTCATGCTCCCCTATCACCTTGCGGAGCCCGACGGGCCGCTCTCGGAGTCCGCCCGCTACGGCGCCTACGCGATGGAGGTCCTGGTGAACCACCTTCTCTCGCTCGGCGCCCGGCGCGACCGGCTCGAGGCGAAACTCTTCGGCGCCGGCCGCATCGTCCCGGGGATGTCGGACGTCGGCGCGCGCAATTCGCAGTTTGCGCTCGACTACCTCAAGCGCGAGCGCATCCCGGTGCTCGCGCAGGATTTCGGCCGTCCCGAGGCGAGCAAGGTCTATTTCTTCCCGCACACGGGCAAGGTGATGGTCAAGCGGCTGCGCACGCTGCTCAACGACACGGTGCTGGTGCGCGAGCGCGTCTATGCGGAGAAGCTGGATTCGCTCGCCAAGGGCAAGCCCGCCGACCTGTTCGTCTGAAATCCCATGGCCATCCGCGTCCTGATCGTCGAAGACTCGCCCTTCATGCAGCGCTTGCTCAGCGCGCTGATCGGCGCCCAGGACGATCTCAAGGTCGTGGGCGTGGCCGACGATCCGATCGCCGCGCGCGAGAGCATCAAGGCGCTCAGGCCCGATGTCATCACGCTCGACGTCGAGATGCCGCGCATGGACGGAATCACCTTCCTCGAGCGGCTGATGCGCCTCCGGCCCATGCCCGTGGTGATGGTGTCTTCGCTCACTGAATCGAACGCGGAGGTGACCTTGCGCGCGCTCGAACTGGGCGCCGTGGACTTCGTCACCAAGCCGCGCGGCGAGGGCGGAGCCGAGGTCGAGCAGTTCGGCGCCGAGCTCGTGGAGAAGCTGCGCTCGGCGGCGGGAGCGGAAATCCAGCCGCTGCCGGCGCTGCCCGCGAAATCGTCGCCTGGCGCGATCGCCTTCCGCGCCTCCAGCCTGATCGCGATCGGCGGCTCCACGGGGGGCACCGAGGCGATCCGCGAGCTTCTCGTTCCCATGCCGCCCAACGCGCCCCCGATCGTGATCGTCCAGCACATGCCGGAGATGTTCACGCGGCTCTTCGCGAGGAGGCTGGACGACCTGTGCGCGATCAAGGTGAGCGAGGCGGTGCACGGCGAGCGCCTGCAACAGGGGCACGCCTATATCGCCCCCGGGGGCTGGCACATGACGCTGGGCGGCAAGGCCGGTATGGCCGAGGTGCGGCTCGACCAGACCGAGCCGGTGAACCGCCATCGCCCATCGGTGGACGTGCTGTTCCGCTCGGCGGCCAGGATCTTCGGCGCGCGCGCGGCCGGCGTGATCCTCACCGGCATGGGGCGCGACGGGGCGGAGGGGCTGGGGGAGATGCAACGCGCGGGCGCGGCGACATTCGCGCAGGACAAGGCGTCTTGCGTGGTGTTCGGCATGCCCAAGGCGGCGATCGACGCCGGGTACGCCGGGCACGCCGCGCCTGCCGGCAGGCTTGCCGCCCTGGTGATCGAGGCGCTCAGGCTGGGCCCCGGGGCGGCGACGAAGCAGGCCAGTCTGTGATAGCTTGGCAGCCACAATAGCGGGCCGGGACGACGATTCCGGGCTCGACGCACAGGAGAAGCGAATGCCGGTGATGCATCGCAGCGAAGCGATGCCGCATGCCGGCCCTGCCAGCCGGGCCCGCAATGGGCAGGCCGGGAGGGCGCACGCATGAGGCAGGTCAAGGCGGTCAACGATTTCGTCATCAAGTTCGCCAACGTCAACGGCTCCGGCTCGGCGTCGGCCAACGCGCTGTTCGCCAAGGCGATCCTGCGCATGGGCGTGCCGGTGAGCCCTCGAAACATCTTCCCTTCCAACATCCAGGGCCTGCCCACGTGGTACGAGGTGCGCGTCTCGGAAGCGGGCTGGCTGGGGCGGCGCGGCGGATGCGACATGATGGTGGCGATGAACCCCCAGACGTGGGAGCGCGACGTCGCCGAGATCGAGCCGGGCGGGTACCTCTTCTACGACTCCACCAAGCCCATGCCGGGCGGGAAGTTTCGCGACGACATCCACGTGATCGGCATGCCGCTCACGCAGATCTGCAACGACGCTTATTCCGACCCGCGCCAGCGCCAGCTCTTCAAGAACATCATCTACGTCGGCGCGCTCGCGGCGATGCTGCAGGTCGACCTCAACGCCCTCGGCCAGCTGGTCATCGAGCAGTACAAGGGCAAGGAAAAGCTCCTCGACCCCAACCTGCGGGCGTTGCGCAGGGGCCACGAATACGCATTGAACAATTTTCCTTGCCCGATCGGCCTCACGGTGAAACCCGCCGACGGCGTCGGCGACAAGGTGTTCCTCGAGGGCAACAGCGCGGCTGCGCTCGGTTGCGTCTACGGCGGCGCGACCGTGGCGGCGTGGTACCCGATCACGCCATCGTCGTCCCTGGCCGAGGCCTTCGCCAAGCACTGCCGCAAGTTCCGCGTCGATCCCGAGTCGTCGAAGAACCGTTTCGCGATCGTGCAGGCCGAGGACGAGCTCGCTTCGATCGGCATGGTGCTGGGCGCGGCGTGGAACGGCTCGCGCGCCTTCACCTGCACTTCCGGCCCCGGCATCTCCCTGATGCAGGAGTTCCTCGGGCTGGCCTATTTCGCCGAGATCCCGGCGGTGATCTTCGACGTCCAGCGCGCCGGCCCGTCCACGGGCATGCCCACTCGCACCCAGCAATCCGACGTGCTCGCCTGCGCCTATGCCTCGCACGGCGACACCAAGCACGTGCTGCTTTTCCCCGAGGACCCGAAGGAGTGCTTCGACTTCGCCGCCGCGGCCTTCGACCTCGCCGACCGCCTGCAGACGCCGGTGTTCGTGCTGCTCGACCTCGACATCGGCATGAACGAGCGCCTGTGCGCGCCCTTGCAGTGGGACGACAACCGCCGCTACGACCGCGGCAAGGTCATGGGCTACCAGGACCTCGAGGCGGGGCGCGAGTTCGGCCGCTACCTCGACGTCGACGGCGACGGCATCCCGTACCGCACCTATCCGGGCACGCACCCGACGCGCGGCTCGTACTTCACGCGCGGCACCAGCCGCGACCGCTACGCCAGGTACACCGAGGACGGCGATGCCTACGTCGACAACATGCAGCGCCTGCTCGCCAAGTTCGAGACCGCCAAGGAGTGGGTGCCCGAGCCCCTGATCCGCGAGGGAAAGAAGCCCGCCCGCTTCGGCGTCATCTACTACGGCTCGACCGCGCCGGCGATGAACGAGGCCCTGGCCGGCATGCAGGCCGACGGCGTCCCCATGGATGCCATGCGCGTGCGCGCCTTCCCCTTCGCCGAAGAGGCGATCGACTTCGTCAATCGCCACGAGCACGTGTTCGTGGTCGAGCAGAACCGCGATGCGCAGCTGCGCATGCTGCTCGTCAACGAGGGCGTCATCGACCCGGCCCGGCTTTCGCCGGTGCTCCACTACGATGGGACGCCGATTACCGCGCGCTTCATCCGTCGCGAGATCTCGGAGCGCCTTGCTGCCTTGAACGTCGTTCCTGTGAAGAAGAAGGTTTGAAACCGCCGATGAACGCCGATGAACTCCGATAAAAGCAAATGCAAGATGGGTGTTGCATCGGGATACTCGGTGACCATCGCAGGCACCAACTCTCATGCTTTTCTATCGGCGTTCATCGGCGGTTAATTCTGCTTTTGCCCTCATCGACGGTTAATGACACATGACCTACCTGACCAAACCGAAGCTGCACCACCCGGACCTGCCGAAGAACGAGCTGGGATTCACGCGCCGGGACTACGAAGGCGCGATCTCGACGCTCTGCGCGGGCTGCGGGCACGATTCCATCAGCGCGGCGATCATCCAGGCGTGCTTCGAGCTGTCGCTGCCGCCGCACCGCATCGCCAAGCTCTCGGGCATCGGCTGCTCGTCGAAGACGCCCACCTATTTCCTCGGCAACTCCCACGGCTTCAATACCGTGCACGGCCGCATGCCGGCGGTGCTCACCGGCGCCAACCTCGCCAACCGCGACCTGGTCTACCTGGGGGTCTCGGGAGATGGCGATTCCGCCTCGATCGGGCTGGGCCAGTTCGCGCACGTGATGCGGCGCGGCGTGAACATGACCTACATCGTCGAGAACAACGGCGTCTACGGCCTGACGAAAGGGCAGTTCTCCGCGACCGCCGACCGCGGCTCGAAATCCAAGCGCGGCGCGGTCAACCCCGAAGAGGGGATCGACCTCGCCATGCTCGCCCTGCAACTCGGCGCGACCTATGTCGGTCGCGGCTTCTCGGGCGACAAGGAGCAGCTGGTGCCCTTGATCAAGGGCGCGCTCATGCATCCCGGCCCCGCCTTTCTCGATGTCATCAGCCCCTGCGTGGCCTTCAACAACCACGAAGGCTCGACCCGCAGCTTCGACTACGTGCGCGAGCACAACGAGGCGGTGAACCAGCTCGACGTGATCACGGTCCGCAAGGCGATCGAGACCGAATACGCGCCCGGCACGATGCAGGAGGTCCGCCAGCACGACGGTTCCGTGCTGCGCCTGCGCAAGCTCGACCAAGGCTACGACGCCTCCAGCCGCATCAATGCGATCAGCTTCGTCTCTTCGCACCAGGCGAAGGGGGAGATCGTCACCGGGCTGCTCTACGTCGAGGGCGACACCGGCGACCTGCACGAGGCGCTGGCCACGGTGGACTTGCCGCTGAACCAGTTGGGCGAGCGCGAGCTTTGCCCCGGCCGGGCCGCGCTGGAGAAAATCAACCAGGGCCTGCGATGATCGACCTGCGCAGCGACACCGTCACGCGCCCGTCGGCCGCGATGCGTGCCGCGATGGCCGCGGCCGAGGTGGGCGACGACGTTTTCGGCGACGACCCGACGGTGATCCGGCTGCAGGAGTTGGCCGCCGGGACGTTCGGCATGGAGGCGGGCCTGTTCTTTCCCTCGGGCACCCAATCCAACCTCGCCGCGATCATGGCGCACTGCCAGCGGGGCGACGAGGTGATCCTCGGGCAGGACGCGCATACCTACAAGTACGAAGGCGGCGGCGGCGCGGTGCTGGCCTCGGTGCAGCCGCAGCCGCTCGCCAACCAGCCCGACGGCTCGCTCGACCTCGGCATGGTGGAAGCCGCGATCAAGCCCGACGATTCGCATTTCGCCATCACCCGGCTGATCGCGCTCGAAAACACCATTGGCGGCAAGGTGCTCGCGCGCGCGTACATGGCCGACGCCGTGGCATTGGCGCGGCGCCGGGGGCTCGCGATTCACCTGGACGGGGCGCGCATCTTCAATGCTTCGGTGAAGCTCGGGCGTGCCGGTGCGCGAATTGTGCGCGGGATTCGACACGGTTTCGGTGTGCCTGTCCAAGGGACTCGGCACGCCGGCGGGAACGGTGCTGGTCGGGCGCGCCGCGCTCATCGACAAGGCCCGGCGCGCGCGCAAGATGCTCGGCGGCGCGATGCGGCAGGTCGGCATCCTCGCCGCGTCCGGCCTCTACGCGCTGGAGAACAACGTCGACCGGCTCTCGGAGGACCATGCCAACGCGCAGCAGCTGGGGAAAGGCCTGTCGGCGCTCGGGCTGGACGTCGATCCGGTGCAGACCAACATGGTGTTCGTGCGCATCCCGGCGGCTTCATGCGCCGCGCTGTCCGCGCACCTCGCCAACGCCGGCGTAAACGCAATCGCCTCGCCGCGCATGCGGCTGGTCACGCACCTCGACGTGGATGAAAAAGGCATCGACCTCGCGATCGATGCCTTCGGGTCCTTCTTCCGCAGGTCTGCCGCGGCCGACTAGGGGTTCACAACACCTCGGCGGCGTGGTCCGCCAGCCGGCTTCTCTCGCCGCGCTGCAGCGTGATGTGGCCGCTGTGGAACCACCCCTTGAAGCGGTCGACCACATAGGTGAGTCCCGACGAGCCTTCCGTCAGGTAGGGCGTGTCGATCTGCGCGATGTTGCCCAGGCACACGACCTTGGTGCCGGGGCCGGCGCGCGTGATCAGCGTCTTCATCTGCTTGGGCGTCAGGTTCTGCGCCTCGTCGATGATGAGGTACTTGTTGATGAAGGTGCGGCCGCGCATGAAGTTCAGGCTCTTCACCTTGATGCGGCTGCGGATCAGGTCGGCGGTCGCAGCGCGCCCCCAGTCCCCGGCCTCGTCGTCGGTCTTCATCAGCACGTCGAGGTTGTCCTCGAGCGCGCCCATCCACGGCGTCATCTTCTCTTCCTCGGTGCCGGGCAGGAAGCCGATGTCCTCGCCCACCGGGTACCGTGACGCGCGTCATGATGATCTCGGTGTAGACCTTGAATTCCAGCGTCTGCATGAGGCCCGCGGCAAGCGTGAGCAGCGTCTTGCCGGTCCCGGCCTGCCCGAGCAGCGTGATGAAGTCGATGTCCGGGTCCATCAGGATGTTCAGCGCGAAGTTCTGCTCGCGGTTGCGCGCCGTGATGCCCCACGCGTTGTTCTTGTGGTGGGTGTAGTCGCGCAGCGTCTGCAGCACGGCCGTCTTGCCGCGCGTTTCCTTGACGATCGCGTAGAACGGCCGGTCGCCTTCCTGGTAGACGAACTGGTTCACCAGCATCTGGCCGCACAGTGGGCCCTTCACCCGGTAGAGCGTGCGGCCCTGTTCCTGCCAGCTTTCGACGTCCTTGCCGTGCCTGTCCCAGAAGTCCTCGGGCAGTGTCATCACGCCGGTGTAGAGGAGGTCGGTGTCCTCGAGGACCTTGTCGTTGAAGTAGTCCTCGGCCACGACCCCGATGGCATGCGCCTTGATGCGCATGTTGATGTCCTTCGACACCATCACCACTTCGCGCTTCGGGTATTTCTGCTTCAGGAACAGCGCGACGCCGAGGATCACGTTGTCCGCCTTGGCGGAGGCGACGGAATCGGGAATCTCGGCGTGGATCGAATGCGTCTGCAGCAGGAGGCGCCCGGTGGCGTCCGCATTGCCGCGCGCCTTGAGCGAGTAGCCGGTCTCGAGGTCGCCCACGCCCGAGGAGACGATCTCGTCGAGGAAGCGGCTGGCCTGCCGGGCGTTGCGCGCGACTTCCGACATGCCCTTCTTGTGGTCGTCGAGTTCCTCGAGCGTGACCATGGGGAGGTACACGTCGTGTTCCTCGAAACGGAACAGGCTGGTCGGGTCGTGCATCAGCACGTTGGTGTCGAGGACGAAGAGCTTGACCAGGCCCTTGCCCGAGCGCTCGACGGAGTGCGATTCCTTGCGGGTTTTCATCTTGGCCTCCGTGTGCTTCGGGGAGGGAGAATCAGATCCCTCATGGGCATGGCCCGAGGGTTCACGCAGCGGTTCGTTGGTCATCTAGGATGGGCGCCTTTGCGGTCGAAGGAAAGCTTCAGACGGACTTCACGAATTCGAGGACCTCGCTTGCATGGCCGGGAACCTTCACCCCGCGCCACTCCTTGAGGATCCGCGCATCGCGTCCGATGGCAAAGGTGCTGCGGACGATGCCGCGCACCTGCCTGCCGTACATGTTCTTCATCTTGATCGACGTCGAAGATCGCGCAGGCCTTTTCTTCGGTGTCGGCAAGCAATTCGAACGGGAATCCCATCTTTGCCTTGAACTTCTCGTGGGAGGCCACCGTGTCGCGCGACACGCCGAAGACCGCCCAGCCGGCCTTCACGAACTGGCCGTGCAGGTCGCGAAACTGCGCGCCCTCGTCGGTGCAGCCCGGGGTGTCGTCCTTGGGATAGAAGTAGAGGAGGAGCGGGTGGCCCTTGAAGGCCGAGAGTCTGAATCGCTGGTTGCCGGTGGCGGGGAGTTCGAAATCCGGGACTGCCTTGCTTTCGCTGATCAAGCTTCAGGCTCCTATGGCGTTACCCACAACCTATAGTGAACAAAAGGCTTGAAATACGCAAGCTATGGTTATGTTTCCGTTCCCAGAAACACCGGCCCCTGGCTGGAAAGGGTCCCGGAACGCCCGGCGACCGGGGCGTCGATCGCCGAATGCAGGGGCAGGGCGGTGAGGCTGTCGAGCGCCTCGAACTGGTCGCGGGTGGCGCCGAGTTCGTAGCCCTGGGCCTTCCATCCGTCGAGCAACTGCTCCATGACCGGCAGGAGCTTCATGCCCTCGAGCTCGGCGTGCAAGGTGAAGATGTGGTCCTTGCGTGCCTCGGTGATGGCGAGCAGCCGCTCGGCCACGTTCGCTTCGGTCGCCCCGTCCACGCCGATCAACTCGTCGAGCGTCGGCAGGGTCGTCGGGAACTGCGGGCAGGCGACGATCTCGGCCTGCGCCACCGGAATGAACGGGTGCGTGCCACGGCCGTCCGAGCAGTAGCTGAAACCGAGCCTTTGCGTGAGGCGAAGCGCATGCCGGCTCATCTGCCAGCCGGCGGCGCCGTGCACGGCGGGCCTTTCGCCGAATATCTCCTGGAAGCGGTCGATGGCGAGCTTCATCTGCTTTTCGGTCCATTCGGGAGACGCTGTCGCCGACCTTGTCCTGCCACTCGACGTGGTCCCAGGTGTGGATGCCGACCTCGAACCCGTCGTCGCGCACCTTGCGCAGGATGTCTGCGCAGCGCCTGCCGATGTCCGGGCCGGGCAGGAGCGTGCCATAAAGCAGCGTGGGGAAGCCGTAATGCGAGACGACCGACGTGCGCGAGACCTTGGCCAGGAAACCGGGCCGCAGGGCCCTGCGGATGGCGCGGCCCGTGTGGTCGGGGCCGAGGCTGAAGAGGAAAGTCGCGCAGGCGCCGTGGCGCTTGAAGAGTTCCACGAGGCGAGGCACGCCAAGGCGGGTGCCGCGGTAGGTGTCGACGTCGACTTTGAGGGCGAGTTTCACGGGCAGGGAAAATGGGGTCAGGTTACATTTCCGCGGAAACCGGATTGGGGTCAGACCCCGATTCAAGCGCGCGATTGATCGCAGCATCTTGATGGTCCACGAAATCGGGCTCTGACCCCGGTTTCCGTGAATCGGGGTCTGACCCCAATCCGCGGACAGCCGCAAATGTAACCCGCCCCCGATATCCCCGCCATGTTGCAGCGCACTAGCTTTTGCCGTATGGAAATGCTAAAATGTTGAATTTACTGCTGTTTTGTGACGGCAGTCCTTGAGGATCCTCATGTCTCGCGCGCTTCGCAACATCGCCATCATCGCCCACGTCGACCACGGCAAGACCACGCTGGTCGACAAGCTCCTGCAGCAGGCCGGCACCTTTGCCGCCCACCAGCATCTCGTCGAGCGCGTCATGGACTCGAACGACATCGAGCGCGAGCGCGGCATCACGATCCTCGCGAAGAACACCGCGATCGACTACCTGGGCGTGCACATCAACATCGTCGACACTCCCGGCCACGCCGATTTCGGCGGCGAGGTCGAGCGCGTCCTGTCGATGGTCGACAGCGTGCTCCTGCTGGTCGATGCGGTCGAGGGCCCGATGCCGCAGACGCGCTTCGTGACGCGCAAGGCGCTCGCGCAGGGACTGCGCCCCATCGTCGTGGTGAACAAGGTGGACCGCGAGTCCGCCCGCCCCGAATGGGTGGTGAACCAGACCTTCGACCTGTTCGACAAGCTCGGCGCCACCGAAGAACAGCTCGATTTCCCGGTGATCTACGCCTCGGCGCTGAACGGCTGGGCGGCCACCGAGCCCGGCGTGGTCGGCACCGACATGCGCCCGCTGTTCGACGCCGTGCTGAAGCACGTCCCGGAGCCCGGCGGCGATGCCGGCGCGCCGCTGCAATTCCACATCGCCGCGGTGGACTACTCCAACTTCCTCGGCCGCATCGCCATCGGGCGCATCCGCCGCGGCACCATCAAGAAGGCGCAGGAAGTGATGATCCTCGCCGGCGACAATCCCGCCGCGCAAGGCGCGCATTGGCCTCATTCACACCTTCCAGGGCCTGAACAAGGTCGAAGTCGAGTCCGCATCCGCCGGCGAGATCATTTCCGTCACCGGCATCGAGGACTTCATCATCGGCGCGACCTTCGCCGACCCGGCCAACCCGGAAGCGCTGCCGATGGAGGGCGTGGACGAGCCGACGCTCACCATGAACTTCCAGGTGAACACCTCGCCGCTGGCGGGGCAGGAAGGCAAGTACGTCACCAGCCGCCAGATCCGCGACCGCCTGCAGAAGGAGCTGCTCTCCAACGTGGCGCTGCGCGTCGAGGAGACGTCGGATGCCGACGTGTTCCGGGTCTCCGGCCGCGGCGAACTGCACCTGACGATCCTGATCGAGAACATGCGCCGCGAAGGCTATGAAGTCGCGGTCGGCAAGCCGCGCGTCGTGGTGAAGGAAGTCGACGGCGAGAAGCTCGAGCCGTGGGAGAACCTCACGGTCGACGTCGATACCGACAACCAGGGCCGCATCATGGAAGAGCTCGGCCGCCGCGGCGGCGAGCTGCAGGACATGGTGCCGGACGGCAAGGGGCGCGTGCGCCTCGACTACCGCATCCCGTCGCGCGGGCTGATCGGCTTCCACATGGAATTCATGACGCTCACGCGCGGCACCGGCATCAAGAGCCACGTGTTCGACACCTACGGCCCGGTGAAGGGCGAACTGCCCACGCGCAGGAACGGCGTGCTGATCTCCTCCGAGCCCGGCCAGGCGGTGGCCTTCGCGCTCTGGAACCTCGAGGAGCGCGGCCGCATGTTCGTCTCCCCGGGCGAGCGCGTCTACGAAGGCATGGTGATCGGCATCCACAGCCGCGACAACGACCTGATCGTCAACCCCGTGAAGGGCAAGAAGCTCACCAACGTGCGCGCCGCGATGAAGGACGAGAACGTCCTGCTGACGCCGCCGATCCAGCTCACGCTCGAGTCGGCGGTGGAGTTCATCGAGGACGACGAGCTGGTCGAAGTGACGCCCAAGTCGATCCGCTTGCGCAAGCGCTTCCTGCTGGAGCACGATCGCAAGCGTGCGGCGCGCGAAGCTGCCTGAGCAGGCGTTTCGCCCCACGAAGCACGCCGCGCCTGAACCGGACACGCTGGAGCGCCGATGGACTCGCAAGTCCTGTTGATCCTGCTGCTTTGCGCCGTCATCGGCCTGGCCGCCCTGGTCGGCTGGCTGGTGGTGAGCCTGCGCGCCGGGCAGGAGGAGCGGCACCGCGCCGTCCTGACCGACCTGCATTCCGGGCTTGCCGAGTCCGCCGACCGCATCGCCTCGCGCCATAGCGAAGAGGGCGACAGGTTGCGCCGCGAGATCGGCGAACAGGGCCAGCGCCAGCAACTGTTGTTTCATTCCTCCATGGGGGAGATGCGCAGCCAGATCCAGGGCGCGATCGAATCCCTCACCAAGGGCGTCGACACGCGGCTCGCGGAGATCGGCGGCAAGGTGAGCGAGCGGCTCGACGAGGGCTTCAAGAAGACCAACGAGACCTTCGTCAACGTGATGACGCGGCTGCAGACCATCGACGACGCGCAGAAGAAGATCGAGACGCTCACCTCCAACGTGGTGAGCCTGCAGCAGCTGCTCGGCGACAAGCGCTCGCGCGGCGCGTTCGGCGAGAGCGCAGCTCGAAGACATCGTGAGGAACATGCTTCCCGAATCCGCGTTCGAGATGCAGTACACCTTCGCCAAGGGGGTGCGCGCCGACTGCGTGCTGAAATTGCCCGAGCCGACCGGGCTGATCGCGGTCGACTCCAAGTTCCCGCTCGAGAACTACGAGAAGATGATCGCCGACGGCGCCGGACAAGATCTCGCCGGCGGCCTTCAAGTCCGACGTGAAGAAGCACGTCGACGACATCGCCTCCAAGTACATCATCCCCGGCGAGACCAGCGACGGCGCGGTGATGTTCCTGCCGGCCGAGGCCGTGTTCGCCGAGATCCACGCGCACCATCGCGACCTGGTCGAGTATGCGCAGGCGCGGCGCGTGTGGATCGTCTCGCCCACGACCATGATGGCGGTGCTCAACACCGCGCGCGCGGTGCTGAAGGACGTCGAGACGCGCAAGCAGATCCACATCATCAAGGACGAGCTCGGCAAGCTGGGCAAGGAATTCTCGCGTTTCGACGAGCGCATGAAGAAACTCGCCGACCACATCCGCCAGGCCAACGACGACGCGACCCAGGTGCAGATCACCAGCCGCAAGATCAGCGAGCGCTTTGCCACGATCGAGCGCGCGGAACTGCCGGGCGTGCCTTCCTCGGCGCCGCCGTCGCCGCCCGAGCCGCCGACGCTCACCGTGGTGCCGAAGAGCGACTGAAGCCTTATCATTGGCCCATGAAGATCATCGGCATCTCGGGATACAGCGGCAGCGGCAAGACCACCCTCATCGAGAAGGTCATCCCGCAATTGGTGGCGCACGGGCTGCGCGTGTCGCTGATCAAGCACGCCCATCACCAGTTCGACGTCGACCAGCCGGGCAAGGACTCGCATCGCCACCGCGAGGCAGGCTGCGGCGAGGTCCTGGTGAGCTCGTCCCGCCGCTGGGCCCTGATGCACGAGTTGCGCGGCGTGCCCGAGCCGACTCTCGACGAACTGCTGCAGCGCTTCTCGCCGTGCGACCTGGTGATCGTGGAAGGCTGGAAGAACGAGCCGATCCCGAAGATCGAGGTGCACCGCTCGGCGGCGGGCAACCCGCTGCTGCACCCCAACGATTCCCGAATGTGGTCGCCGTCGCCACCGATGTGCCGCTGGCAACCGCGCTGCCGCAGTTCGCGCTCGACGATGCCGCGTCGGTCGCGCAGTTCATCATCGGGCATCTCGGCCTCGGCAAGGCGAAGCTGGAGGCCGTGCGCTGATGGCGGCGGTGAAGGTGCTCTATTTCGCCTCTCTGCGCGAGCGGCTCGAATGCGGCGAGGAGAAGGTCGAATTGCCGGGCGAGGTCGCCGATGTCGCGGCCATGCTCGAGTGGCAGCGCGCGCGCGGCCCGGTGTGGGCGGATGCCTTCGCCCCCGGCGCGCAATTTCCGCGTCTCGGTGAACCACGCCATGGCCGGTCCCGGCACCCGGCTCGGGGCCGGCGACGAGATCGCCTTCTTCCCGCCGGTCACCGGCGGCTGAGCCAATGGCGACAGTGCGCGTCCAGGCAGCGGATTTCGACGTCGGCCGCGAAGTCGCGATGCTGCGCTCGGGCCGCAAGGATGTCGGCGCCGTGGCCACCTTCATCGGCTGCGTGCGCGACGCCAACGAAGGCACGGCGGTGGCGTCGATGACGCTCGAGCACTACCCCGGCATGACGGAGAAGGCGCTGGAGGACATCTGCGGGCAGGCGCACGAGCGCTGGGAACTGCTCGACACGCTCGTCGTGCACCGCGTCGGGCCGTTGGCGCCCGGCGACCAGATCGTGCTGGTGGTGACGCTGAGCGCGCATCGCGGGCATGCCTTCGAGGCGTGCGAGTTCATCATGGATTTCCTGAAGACCCGCGCGCCGTTCTGGAAGAAGGAAGAGACCGCTTCCGGCTCGCGCTGGGTGGAGGCGCGCGCGGGCGACGACGAGGCTGCCGAGCGCTGGTTCGGGAAGGGCCGCTAGGTGCTGCAGAAGATGTCGCGCGTGAGCGAGATCATCTTCAGGATGCGGGGATCCTCGATCCGGTAGAACACCTTGTTCGCCTCCTTGCGCGACTGCAGGATGCCGCGCTCGCGAAGGATCCCGAGGTGCTGGGAAATGTTGCTCTGCGAGGTGCCCACCGCCTCGACGATTTCCTGCACGTTCAGCTCGTTCGGCCCCACGAGGCACAGGATCTTCAGGCGCAGCGGATGGGCCATTGCCTGCATCGCTTCGCTCGCCTGCTCGATGTTCCCGCTGCGCCCGATGAGGTCGAAGATGTCCTGCTCGGCAGGCTTCGGGCCGCGTTTGTTCGGTGTCGGTCCGGGATGTCCCGTGGCGGCGGGAGCTTGCCTGGTTCGACCGGTCGGGCGGGGCATAAATAAGCCTTGACTAATATAGGCAACGCCTAATATAGTCCGCCGAACCGGGGAAGGACGCAAGCCCGGCATTGTGCCGAGGAGACGCCGCCGATGTCGAAATCAACGCGAATCGTGCCTGGGGGCCGGGTCCTTCCCGCGCCCGAGGGATTCCTCGGCCCGGAAGAGATCGCCTCGGTTGCCTCCGGGCGCCGTGATTTCCTGCGCTCCGCCTTCCTCGCGGCGAGCGCCACCCTTGCCGCCGGCGCGGCCCGCGCCGAGTTCAAGGGCGACCCCAACATCCTAGAGCTTCCCGAGCACAGCAAGGCGCTGGGCCAGCCGGTCGCCGCGCGGCCCTATGGCATGCCGTCCAAGTTCGAATCGAACCTTCAGCGCCGCGAAAGCCCGGGGCTCACGCGCGTTGCGGCTTCGAGCGTCGCATTCACGCCGCTGCAGGGCCTGTTCGGCATCATCACGCCGAGCGGGCTGCACTTCGAGCGCCACCACCAGGGCTGGTGGGACATCGACCCGTCGCAAGCACCGGCTGATGGTGATGGGCATGGTGGCCAATCCCAAGGTGTACACGATGGACGACCTGATGCGCCTGCCCTCGCTGTCGCGCTTTCATTTCCTCGAGTGCGGCGCGAATACCGCGATGGAATGGGGCCAGGTCGCGGTGCCCACGGTGCAGTACTCGCACGGCATGCTGTCGTGCTCCGAATTCACGGGCGTGAAGCTGTCCACGCTCCTCGACGACTGCGGCTTCGATCGCAGGAAGGCGAAGTTCCTGCTTGCCGAGGGTGCCGATGGCTCCGGGATGACGCGCACGATCGCCATGGCCAATGCGCTGGACGACGCGATGGTGGCGTATGCCATGAACGGCGAAATGCTGCGCCCCGAGAACGGTTATCCGCTGCGCCTGGTCGTGCCCGGCGTGCAGGGCGTTTCCTGGGTGAAATGGCTGCGCCGCATCGAAGTCGGCGACCAGCCCTGGGCGCGCCAAGGACGAGTCGATCCACTACATGGACCTGATGCCCGACGGCACGCACCGCCAGTACAGCTCGATCCAGGAATGCAAGTCGGTGATCACGACGCCCTCGGGCGGCCAGACGCTCCTCGACAAGGGCTTCTACAACGTCACCGGCGTCGCCTGGTCCGGGCGCGGCACGATCAAGCGCGTCGACGTATCGGTCGATGGCGGGCGCAACTGGCGCACCGCGCGGCTGGAGTCCCCGTTGCTGCCGAAGTGCCTGTCGCGCTTCAACTTCGACTGGGTGTGGGATGGCAGCCCCGCGGTGCTGCAGTCGCGCGCCATCGACAGCACCGGCTATGTCCAGCCGAAGATCAACCAGCTGCGCGACGTGCGCGGCACCCGTTCGATCTACCACAACAATGCGATCCAGTCGTGGAAGGTGGCCGAGAGCGGGGAGGTGTGCAATGTCCAGGTCTACTAGGGCGTTGCTGGCGGCCTGCGCCGTTGCCACGGGAGCGCTTGCGGCGCAGATCCGTTTCCCGGCATCGGGCGCACCGCGACTCCGGCGGAGATCGCCGCCTGGGACATCGACGTGCGCCCCGACTTCAAGGGGCTGCCGAAGGGATCGGGCAGCGTGGCCAAGGGCCAGGACGTCTGGGACGCCAAGTGCGCCTCCTGCCACGGCACCTTCGGCGAATCGAACGAGGTGTTCACGCCGCTGGTCGGCGGCACCACCAAGGCGACATCGCCTCGGGCAGGGTGAAGGGGCTCGTCACCGGCGACGTCGCGCGCACCGCGATGATGAAGCTCTCGCACGCTCTCCACGCTCTGGGACTACATCAATCGCGCGATGCCGTGGAACGCGCCCAAGTCGCTCACGACCGAAGAAGTCTATGCCGTCGTGGCCTACATCCTGAACCTGGCCGACGTGCTGCCGGGGGATTTCGTGCTTTCCGACCGCAATATCGCCGAAGTGCAGGCGATGCTGCCCAACCGCAACGGTGCCACCCGCGACCACGGCATGTGGGACGTGAAGGGCAAGCCCGACGTGAAGAACGTGGCGTGCATGAAGGACTGCGCCACGGAGTCGAAACTCGCGTCCTCCTTGCCCGACTTCGCGCAAGGGCGCGCACGGCAACATCGCCGAGCAGAACCGGCCTGTCGGCGGCGTGCGTGGCGCGAGCACCTCGGCGGGGCGGCAAGCGCCGCCGAGGCCCGCCGGCGGCAAGCGCCGCCGCGAAGAGCGAATCGCCGAACTTGCCAGGCGCAAGGCCTGCCTCAGTTGCCACGGCGTCGACAAGAGGATCGTCGGCCCGGCGTTCACCGAGGTGGCGGCAAAGTACAAGGGCGACCCCGGCGCGCAAGCGCGGCTGCTCGAGAAGCTCAAGCGCGGGGGCGGCGGGACATGGGGACCGATCCCGATGCCGCCCAACCCGGACCTTTCCGAGGCCGACGGCAAGGCGCTCGTGCAGTGGGTGCTGGGCGGCGCGTCCCTAGCCCGCGAGCGCTATAATTCAAGATTGCATCCGGCGGCTGCAGGCTGATGCCCGATTGAACACTTCGGAAGGAGCAAGGCGCATGGATGCAGGACGCAGGAAGTACTCAAGGGAACCGGCGGCCTGGCGCTGGCCGGTGTCGCGGCATCGGCCGGGTTGCTCGGCAGCGGCGAGGCGTTCGCCCAGGCAGCGTGGAACAAGGCCGCATTCGACACCAAGAACCTGAACGACACGGTCAAGGCGCTCGGCGGGCACGAGCGCCACGGAGAGCAAGGACATCGTCATCACTTCGCCGGACATCGCCGAGAATGGCGCGGTGGTGCCGTTCTCGATCTCGAGCAAGCTGCCCAAGACCGAGTCGCTTGCGCTCCTGATCGAAAAGAACCCGAACATGCTCGCGGCCAACTTCGTCATTCCCGACGGCACCGAGCCGGCGGTGACCACGCGCGTGAAGATGGGGCAGACCTCGAACGTGCTGGCGCTGGTCAAGGCCGACGGCAAGTTCTACTATGCCGACAAAGGAAGTCAAGGTGACCCTCGGCGGCTGCGGCGGATAACGAAAGAGAGCGGAGACAGACATGGCAGATCCGATGAAAATCCGCGCCACCATGGCCGGCGACAAGGTCGAAGTGAAGATCCTGATGAGCCACGAGATGGAGACCGGCCAGCGCAAGGATGCCAAGGGCGCGGTCGTCCCGGCCTGGTTCATCCAGAGCGTGACCGCCACCCACAACGGCAAGACCGTGCTGTCGGCCGAGTGGGGCCCGGCGGTCTCGAAGAACCCGTTCCTGTCGTTCAAGTTCGCCGGCGGCAAGCCGGGCGACAAGGTGGTCGTCACCTGGACCGACAACAAGGGCGACAAGCGCAGCGACGAAGCGACGATATCGTGATGCGGCGCCTTGCGGCTGCTGCGGGCACGTTCCTGCTGGCGCTGGCGCTGGGCGCATTTGCGCGCGCCCAACGACCCGGTCAAGGTCGTCTATCACTTCGATGCCGGCTTCGAGCAGGCCACCAAGGGGCTGCGCAACATCAAGAACCACCTCGACGTGGACCCGACCGCGAAGATCGTGGTGGTCGCCCATGCGCAGGGCGTCCAGTTCCTGCTCGACGGCGCGGTGAACAGCACGGGCAATCCGTACAACATCCCGGTCGAGGAACTCGCCAGGCGCGGCGTCGAATTCCGGGTCTGCGAAATCACGCTGACGTCGAACAAGATCGACCCGAAGAGATTGCTGCCGGAGACGAAACTCGTGCCCTCGGGCGTGGTGGAGATCGGCCGCCTGCAGGCGAAGGAAGGGTTCGTGTACCTCAAGCCGTAGCCTGAGGCAACGCCCAAAACAACGATAACGAGGAGAAACCGCATGCACCGGAACCATCTGGTCGCATCCGCGCTTTGCGCATTTGTCCTGTCGCTTCCCGCGACGGCGCAGCAACGCACCGCAGTCGAGGAAATCGAACGCTATCGCGCGGCGCTCGCCGACGGCAACCCGGCGGAACTCTGGGAAGCCCGTGGCGAAGCGATCTGGAAAACCCCGCGCGGGCCCAACAAGGTATCGCTCGAGAAATGCGACATCGGCCTCGGGCCCGGCGTCGTGAAGGGCGCCTATACGGTGCTGCCGAAGTATTTCGCCGACACCGGCATGGTCGAGGACCTCGAGTCGCGCCTGGTCACCTGCATGGTGAAGCTGCAGGGGTTCACGCGCGAGCAGGCGATCAAGGACCCGTTCGGCGGCCCGGGCAAGAAGGTG
The DNA here is from genome assembly GCA_963849005.1 of uncultured beta proteobacterium. Taxonomy (GTDB): domain Bacteria; phylum Pseudomonadota; class Gammaproteobacteria; order Burkholderiales; family Usitatibacteraceae; genus CAWKGC01. The sequence continues at coordinate 335,069 of CAWKGC010000023.1, forward strand.
GACATGGACGCGCTGGTGGCCTTCATCACCTCCGAATCGCGCGGCATGAAGATGAACGTCTCTCTTGCCAACCCGAAGGAACAGGAAGCCTACGACCTGGGCAAGGCGATCTTCTTCCATCGCGGCGGCCCGCACGATTTCGCATGCGCCACCTGCCATGGCGTGGACAACCAGCGCATCCGCCTGCAGGACCTGCCCAACCTCCTCAAGACCTCGGACGCGCAAAGGGCCTATGGATCGTGGCCCGCGTATCGCGTTTCGCAGGGCGAGCTGCGCTCGATCCAATGGCGCTTGAACGACTGTTTTCGCCAGCAGCGATTCCCGGAGCTGATTTTCGGTTCCGAGGCTTCGATCGCGCTGACCATGTTCCTGGCGAGGAACGCGAACGGCGGCGTGTTCGATGCGCCCGCCCTCAAGCGCTGAAACGGAGAACGACATGAAAACCCGTACCGTAATTGCGCTTGCCGCGCTGGGGGCGATCGCCGCTGGCTGCGCCTCGATGGAGGAGCAGTACCGCGAGAAGGCGCTTGCCTCGATGAAGGCTTCGTTCAAGGAGAGCGGGCAGGCCAAGCTCGACCGCCTCGACCAGGACGCCATGCAGAAGGCTTGCAGCGAGTATCCCGGCGGGGTCGGCATGCCCAAGGAACTTTCGGCAAAGCTCGAGAAAGAACAGCAGGCGCTGGTGAAGTATCCGGCCGATGGCAAGTTGCTGGGCGACTGGAAGGCGGGCGAGAGGATCGCCCAGACCGGCGTCGGCAAGCAGTACAGCGACGACCCCAAGGTTCCCTCGGGAGGCAACTGCTACGCCTGCCACCAGTTGACGAAGGAAGAGGTCTCCTACGGCACGATCGGCCCGAGCCTCAACAACTTCGCCAAGCTGCGGGGTTACACGCCGGAAATGCAGAAGTACGCGTACGGCAAGGTCTATAACTCGCAGGCGTTCTCCGTGTGCTCCAGCATGCCGCGCTTCGGCCACAGCCACATCCTGACCGAGCAGCAGATGAAGGACGTGACTGCCTTGCTGATGGACCCGAATTCGCCGGTCAACAAGTAGCAGCGGTACGGGCGGGCTGCGCGCCCGCCCTTTTTTCGAGGAGAAACATAAGCCATGACTAATGTTCAAACCCGGATCCTGCCTTGTTTCTGGCATTCTCGCCGGCCCTTGCATTGGCGCAGGGCGCCACGTTCACGGTGAAGCAGCTCACGCCGGAAACGGCGCTCGTCGCAGCGCAGGCGGCGCTGAAGAAATGCCGCGACAACGGCCACCAGGTCGCGGTCGCCGTCGTCGACCGCGCGGGCATCACCCAGGTCCTCCTGCGCGACCGTTTCGCCGGCGCGCATACGGTCGATACCGCGACGCGCAAGGCATGGACCGCGGCGTCATTCCGCACCGGCACGACCGATCTCGACAAGGAAGCCCAGCCCGGCAAGCCCGCCGCTGGCATTCGCCAATTGCCGAATGTCGCGATCCTCGGCGGCGGCATGGTGATCGAGGCGGGGGAACGAGCTTTGGCGGCATCGGCGTTTCCGGCGCGCCGGCGCAGGCGGCCGATGACGCCTGCGCGAAGGCGGGCATTGCCGCCATCGCCGAGAGCCTCGAGTTCTAGGCCGGTCGACAGCGGGAGGCGAAATGGATCGCCGCGAATTCCTCAACGCCCTCGCGATCGCGGCGGCAGCCGGCCTGCCGCTGGATTCGCGCGCGGCGCTCGCGGGCGAGCCCAAGGGCTTCTACAACATTCCGAAGTTCGGCAACGCCAGCCTGCTGCATTTCACCGACTGCCACGCGCAGCTCAAGCCGATCCATTTCCGCGAGCCCAATGTGAATATCGGCATCGGCGCCGCGGCCGGGCGGCCGCCGCACCTGGTGGGCGAGCACCTGCTCAAGGCGTTCGGCATCCGTCCGGGCTCGGGGCAGGCGCACGCCTTCACCTACCTCGATTTCGTCCAGGCGGCGAAGACCTTCGGCATGCTCGGCGGCTTCGCCCACCTTGCGACACTGGTGAAGCAGTTGCGCGCCTCGCGCCCCGGCGCGCTGCTGCTCGACGGCGGCGACACCTGGCAAGGCTCGGCGACGGCGCTATGGACGAACGGGCAGGACATGGTGGACGCGCAGCTTTTGCTGGGCGTCGATGTGATGACCGCGCACTGGGAGTTCACCCTCGGCGCCAAGCGGGTGAAGGAAGTCGTCGACAGGGACTTCAAGGGCAAGGTCGATTTCGTCGCACAGAACGTCTCGACCACGGACTTCGGCGACCCGGTGTTCGCACCCTACGTGATCAAGCAGGTGAACGGCGTATCGATCGCAATCATCGGCCAGGCCTTTCCCTATACGCCGATCGCCAATCCGCGCTACTTTGTCGAGGAGTGGTCGTTCGGCATCAAGGAAGCCGAGCTGCAGAAGCAGGTCGAGGAGGTCCGCGAGAAAGGCGCGCAGGTAGTGGTGCTGCTCTCGCACAACGGCATGGACGTCGACCTGAAGCTCGCCGGCCGGGTGACGGGCATCGACGTCATCCTCGGCGGGCATACGCATGACGGCGTGCCCGCGCCGGTCCCGGTGCAGAACGCCGGCGGCAGGACGCTGGTCACCAATGCCGGCTCGAACGGCAAGTTCCTCGCGCGTGGTCGACTTCGACGTGCGCGACGGCAAGCTTCAGGACATCGCGTACCGGCTGCTGCCGGTGTTCGCCAACCTGCTCGCGCCGGATGCGGCGATGGCCGCGCTGATCGCGAAGCACCGCGCGCCCTACGAGAAGAAGCTCGCCGAGAAACTCGCGGTCACCGAAGGCCTGCTCTATCGCCGCGGCAACTTCAACGGCACCTTCGACCAGTTGATCCTCGATGCGCTGATGGAGACGAAGGGCGCCGAGATCGCCTTTTCGCCGGGCTTCCGCTGGGGCACGTCGATCCTGCCGGGCGAGGCGATCACGATGGAGCACGTGATGGACCAGACGGCGATCACCTATCCCTACACGACGGTGAACGAATTCATCGGGCGAGATGATCAAGACCATCCTCGAGGACGTTGCCGACAACCTGTTCAATCCCGATCCCTACTACCAGCAGGGCGGCGACATGGTGCGGGTCGGGCGGGATGACCTACACCTGCGACCCGAACGCCGCGATGGGCGGGCGCATCTCGAACATGATGCTGAAGGGCAAGCCGATCGAACCAGGCGCGAAATACAAGGTGGCCGGCTGGGCGCCGGTCTCGGAGGAGGCGAAGAATGCGGGCGGGGAGCCGATCTGGGACGTGCTCGCCAACTATCTTCGCGACAAGAAGACCATCGCGCCGCGCAAGCTGAACCTGCCCAAGCTGATCGGGATGGAAGGCAATCCCGGGATCGCCTGATGCATGCGGCGCGGACTTGCGCTCCTGGGCCTGCTCTGCGCGACCGCGGCGGCCGCGGCGGACTATCCGGCGATCAAGTCGAAACTGGTTCCGATCAAGGTCACCGAGCGCGTCTACTACGTGCAGGGCCAGCCGGGCATCGCGAGCGCGGCGAACGAGGGCTACAACTCCAACGCGGGCTTCGTGATCACCGACGAGGCGTCGTGGTGATCGACGCGCTCGGCACGCCGGCGCTGGGCGACGCGCTGGTGAAGGCGATCCGCACGGTGACGCCGAAGCCGGTGAAGCGGTGATCGTCACGCACTACCATGCCGACCATTTCTACGGCCTGCCGCCGTTGAAGAAGGCGGGCGCGGACATCTGGGCGCACCGCGCGGCGCTGGAATACCTCGACAGCGGGGAAGGGCAGAAGCGGCTGGAGCAGCGCGCCCGCGACCTGTTCCCGTGGGTGGACGCGGACACGCCACTTGTCCGCGCCGACCTCTGGCTGGACGGCGACACTTCGTTCAAGCAGGGCGGCGTGCAGTTCGACATCTACCACTTCGGGCCGGCGCATTCGCCCGAGGACCTCGTGATCGTGCGTCCCGGCGAACGGGTGATGTTCTCCGGCGACATCCTCTTCACCGGCCGCATCCCCTTCGTCGGCGAGGCCGACAGCAAGGCCTGGCTCGAGCGCATTGACCGCCTGATCGCGCTGGGCCCGACGCTGATGATCACCGGCCACGGCGAGGCTTCGCGGGACCCGGCGAAGGACCTCGTCCTCACGCGCGACTACCTCAAGTACCTTCGCGCGACGATGGGCAAGGCGGTGGAGGACTTCGTTCCCTTCGAAGAGGCCTACGCGAAGACCGACTGGAGCCGGTTCGCCAAGGTGCCGGCATTCGACGCGGCCAATCGCGTCAATGCCTACGGGACTTACCTGCTGATGGAGCGCGAGTCGCTGCAGAAGAAATGAGGCGCACCTTTCTTCGCCTCATTCTCGTGGCCTTGCTTGCGCCTGCGGCGATCGCGCGGGCCCAGGAAGCGCCGAACCTTCCTTTCGCCATCGATCTTCGCGCCGACGCGGCCGAGGGGGCGCGGCGCGGCGTGCCGGTCCTGCTGATGGTGAGCCTGCCGGGCTGCCCGTACTGCAATGCCGTCCGCCGGTCCTACCTGTTGCCGATGGAGCGCGATCCCGTGAAGCGCGCGATCGTGCGCCAGATCGACTTGAACGACACGCGCATGGTGCGGGACTTCGACGGCACGCTGCGCTCGCAGGATGCGATCGCGAGGGCGCGGGGCGTGCGGGCGGCGCCGGTGGTGTTCATCCTCGGGCCCGAAGGCAGGGCGCTCGCGGCCCGCTGGAAGGGATGCTGCTGCCCGATTTCTACGGCGCCTACCTCGACGACGCCATTGCAAGGGGCGCAGCCGCGCTGGGCGTTACTTCGGCTCGCTGAACTTGTACCAGGCCTTGTTGAGGTAGGAGACGATGTGCTCCTCGTCCTCCGGGAAGAGCGGCAGGCTCAGCTGCGTGGTGCAAAGCGAGACCTGCGACTTCAGCTTCGCGTGGCTCGTGACCTTGCGGTCCTTGCGCAGGTAGATCGCGCCCGGCTCCCCCATCACCTTGTTGTTGTGACAAATCTCACATTTCGATCGGCGACGAGCTTCTTTCCCTCGCGCCGGGTCGCCCTTGGCGAAGGCGGGCAGCGCGAAGATTGCGGCGAAAACGAGGGCGGGCAATCGGTGCATTGGCGTGATTCCAGGGGCTCCGGGGCGGGCCGGCTCACCGGAAGATTACCCCAGCCGCGCGGGAATGCAAAAAACAGTGGAAATCGTGAACCTGTTCACAGAATCCGATGCCCTTCCGGCCAACAATGGGCTCCGTAAACAGGTGCCGGGTCCTCGAAACGGCCACGGCGATCAAGACCAGAAATCCACTCAGGGAGTGCCGGAAACGATGACGATTGTCCAGAAATGCGCCACAGGATTTGCCGCCGTTCTCCTCAGCAGCGCCGCGCTCCTCGATGCCGCCAGCGCGGACCCGTCGATGGTCGCCACCGCCGGGTCGGTGCAACACTTCGATCATTCGCAGATCAAGGAAGTGGCGCCGTCGAATACGATCGACCTGAGCTACTGATCCCGATCGACTGCAACACCAGGACACGGGCCGCAGGGATGCGGCCCGTTGCTTTTTTTGCCTCCCCTGGCGCGGACCTGTCGTCGACACGCCTGTTCGCAGCACTTGCCCTTGAAGTCATCTGCGTTACGCTGTCCAATAGCGGCAGGAGGCAACATGGCGAAATGGCGGCCTGGCAACGAAGACAAGCGCATTGAACCCGTGATCGGCGGCATTTCCGCGCGGGACGGCGGTCCCATGGCGCAATCTGGGCCGAAGCGCAGCGCCAAGTGGCCCATGGCGGTTTCCGGGCTCCTGGTCGTCGCCTTGATTGCGGGCGGCGTGCTCTGGTACCGCGACCAGGCCTCGGCACCGTCTGCGCCGGTTGCGGTGGCACCTCCACCCATGGCGCCCGCGAAAACCGAGCCGGCCATCCGCCATCCCATCGAGCCCGCCGTGGAGGCGGCGCTGCCCCCATTGGCGAAAAGCGACGTCGTGGTCTTCGACGCGCTCGCCGCGCTGTTGGGCAAGGATGCGGCCGGCCGTTTCATCGTCTTGCCAGACATCGTCAAGCGGGTCGTGGTGGCCGTCGACAACCTGCCGCGCGAGACGCTGGCGCAGAGGCTCTCGCCGGTGAAGCCCGTGCCGGGCCCGTTCGCCGTTGTGAACAGCGGGGGCAAGCAGGTCATCGGCCCGGCCAACGCCGCCAGGTATTCGGCCTATGTGCGCGCCCTGGATGCGGTCGACACCGGACAACTGGTCGCGCTGTATGTGCGGCTCTATCCGCTGTTCCAGGAGGCCTACCGCGAGCTGGGCTATCCGAAAGGCTATTTCAACGATCGTCTTGTCGAGGTCCTCGACCTGATGATCGCCGCGCCCGAGCAGGCCGGGCCGATTGCGCTGGTGCAGGAGAAGGTCATGTACGAGTTCGCCGACTCCAGGCTGGAGGCATTGCCGGTCGGACAGAAGATGCTCCTTCGGATGGGGCCCGAGAACGCGAAAAAGGTGAAGGCCAGGCTGCGCGAGATTCGTGCGCTGGTGGCCGACCGAAGCATCGCGAATCCTCGCTGAAGCTCAGCCCCCCGTGCTGCTTTCCTGTTCGCGGCACCGGCTTGATCGCTCAGGCCCGCGGAATCCTGGCCGACAAATGCAGGATTTTCCGTTTACAGGATTGAAGCCACGGCGGAGAATGCCCGGGCCTTGCATGGTTTTCCTTTCCATCCTCCGGAGGAGTTCGATATGCAGATAAAGCCAGTGAGAATTGCCCTGATCGCCTCGGCCGCGGCTGTTGGCCTGTCGGCCTCGGCGGGCGCTTTTGCCGCGGTGGACGTGTTTATCAAGTTTGCCGGCATCGAAGGCGAGTCCACCCACCAAGATCACAAAGGGAACAGTGACGTGATTGCCGTTTCCTGGGGCGCGGCAAGCACGGCAAACGGCAAGAAGGGTTGCGTCAGTGACCTGGTACTCACCAAGAACTTCGACAAGGCCTCACCACAATTGATCACCATTGCCGCGACCGGGGCAACCATTCCGACGGCGGAACTGTACATGCGCAAGGCGGGCGAAGGTCAGAGGGATTTCCTCAAGATCACGATGACAAACGTCAAGGTGTCCTCGTACCATGCAAGCAATGGGTCCAGCGATACGATCGACCAGGTATCTCTCAGTTTCGAAACGATGACTGGTGGCTACAAGCCGCAGGATGACAAGGGCGGCCTCGGTGGAGAAGTCGTGTGGAGCATCGGCCCGAATCCCGGCAAGTGCCCGTAGCGATTCGGACTTGCAATGCAAAGGGCCCGGCTTCGGCCGGGCCCTTTCATTTTTGCGGTTCGCCGACGCGTGAAACTCAACCGGGCGGCAGGTTCCGCAGCGTGCAGTCGATCGTCCCCTGGTTGCCGGCGCCGAAGTAGGAGTTGAGGCTTTCGGAGTAGGTGCCGGGGCTGATGCGCCGATAGTAGAGCCTCGACGTCTGGTCGAGCCAGAAGTCGTAGCCACTGTCGCTCGTTCCCGAGGCCGGGTTGGAGAACTGGTAACCGCCGTACTGCAGCGGAGCGCAGGCCCGGGAGATCTGGTCGAGGAACCCGTCCAGGCCGGTGGCGCCGGCATTGTTCCACGCGTCGGGCGCGCAGCCTGCGGCGCCGAGCGCGGCGGTCATGATGGCAATCCGGAAGTGCCGCATATTCCCTCGCAACATGTTTTTGGATGCCCCTCAGTTTCCACTGCTGCGCCGTGAATCAGGGGCCCATTCACGATCGCCTCCCTTCATGCGGTTGAAGGCAGCAGTTATGATAGCGAATGATCGCCCCACGCGGCTGGCAGTTCTTCATGCACCCCGGCCCCACCAACATCCCGCATCGGGTGCTGCAGGCGATGGCGCGCCCGTCCGTCGACTTCACGGGGCCCGAGTTCGTGGCGCTGCGTGACCGATCGCTCGAGCGCCTGAAGGCGATCCTCAAGACGAAGGTGGGCTTCGCCATCACCTACGCCGCCTCCGGCAACGGGGCGTGGGACGCGAGCATCGCGAACCTCTTCTCGCCCGGCGACAAGGTGCTGGTGCCGCAGACCGGGTTCTTCGCGGATCGCTGGTCGAACACGGCGCGGGCCTATGGCGTGGAGGTCGAGGCGCTCCCTACGGCGGAGCGGCGCCCTGTCGATCCCGATGCGGTCGGCCGGGTCCTCGCCGCCGACGCCAAGGCGCAGATCAAGGCCGTGATGCTCATCCAGAACGAGACCGCGACGGGCATCCGCCATCCCGTGGCCGAGGTGCGCGCAGTGATGAACCGCCTGGGTCACCCGGCGCTCTATCTTGTCGACACGATCTCGTCGCTCGCCTGTTACGACTTCCGCATGGATGAATGGGGCGTCGATCTCGTGATCGGAGGCTCCCAGAAGGGGCTCATGCTTCCTCCGGGAATGGCCTTCACCGCGATCAACGCACGCGCCTGGGAAGCGGCGCAATCGGCGCGCTGCCCCCGCCGCTACTGGGACTGGCGCCCGATGATCGAAAACGGCCGCCAGGTGGCTTTCTGCGGCACGCCGCCGATCGCGCATTTCTTCGGCCTCGAAGCGTCCCTCGACATGATCGAAGAGGAGGGCCTGGAGAACGTCTTCGCCCGCCATCGGCGCCTTGCGAACGCAACGCGCGCCTGCGTGCGCCACTGGGGGCAGGGGGGCGGACCCGAGATCTACGCGCTGGACGCCGAAGCCGCCTCGGACTCGCTCACCGCGGTGCTGATGCCGGCGGGTCACGACGCCGACCGCGTGCGAACGATCGCGCAGGAACGCTACGGTGTTGCGCTCGGCCGCGGGTTGGCCGCCCTGCAGGGGCGCGTTTTCCGCATCGGCCACATGGGGGACCTGAATGAGCCCATGTTGCTGGGCGCCCTCGCCGCAATCGAGCTCGCGCTCGCCGATGCAGGGGTGCCCCATGTCCGGGGTGGGGTCGGGGCAGCGATGGATTCGTTGCGCGCATAACCCAAGCAAGCTCATCAATCGATGGGCCCTGTAAAACTCCTGTGCCTGGTCGTCGCCTGCGGCATCGCTGCCTTGGCGCCAGCGCTCGCCCACGCCGCGGACCCGAACAAGGTCCTCCACTACGCCTTCCGGACCGCCGAGTCGACGTTCGACCCGGTCGCCTACCAGGACAGCTACACCGGCATGGTCGTGGACCAGATCCTCGACCCGATGATGCGCTACGACTACCTCGCGCGGCCGGTGAAGCTGGTGCCGAACACCCTCGAGTCGCTGCCCGAGGTCTCCGCCGACGGCAAGACGATTACGTTCCGCATCCGCAAGGGCATCTACTTCACGCCCGACCCCGCGTTCAAGGGCAAGCGGCGCGAGCTCGTCGCCGCCGACTACGCCTACAGCATCCTGCGGTTCTTCGATCCGAAGCTGAAGTCGCCGAACCTCTACCTCATCGAGGACAAGATCGCGGGGCTGGATGAGGCCCATCGGCTCGCGACAAGCACGGGCAAGCCCTTCGACTACGACGCTTCGTACCCCGGCCTGCAGGTGCCTGACCGCTACACCCTGCGCCTTCGCCTGAAGCGGCCCGACTACGCGCTGGTCCACAACCTCGCGTCACACTACTTCGGCGCGATCGCGCGCGAGGTGGCGGAATACTACGGCGACGACATCGGCGCCCACCCCATCGGCACGGGGCCGTACATCCTCAAGCAATGGACGCGCGGCCACAAGATCGTGCTGGAGGCGAATCCGGATTTCCGGGAGATTGACGCTGGACGCTACGGCTGCAGAGCCCGGCGACGCGGAGATCGTGCGCGACATCGGCGGCAAGCCGCTGCCGCTCATCGGCCGCATCGAGATCTACGTGATCGAGGAGAGCCAGCCGCGCTGGCTCGCCTTCCTGAACGCCGAGCACGACGTCCTCCAGAACCTGCCGAACGAGTTCATCAACATCGTGGCTCCGCAAGGCGAGGTCGCGCCGTGGCTCGCGAAGCGCGGCATCCGGATGTACAAGGAGATCGAGCCGCGCACGGCGTACACCTACTTCAACCTGGAAGACCCGATCGTGGGCGGATTCGAACCCGCGCAGGTGGCGCTGCGACGCGCGATATCGCTTGCTTACGACGAGCCGGCGGAAATCAGGATCCTGCGCAAGGGCCAGGCGATCCCGGCCCAGGGCCCGATTCCCCCGGGTGTGGAGGGCTACGACCCGGCGTTTCGCAGCCCCACGGTGGAATACAGTCCCGCCCGGGCGCGGGCGTTGCTCGACATGTTCGGGTTCGTCGATCGCGACGGCGACGGCTACCGCGAGCGTCCCGACGGCTCGCCGCTCGAGCTCGAACTCGCGACCCGCACCGACCTCGAAGCGCGGCAGTACGACGAGCTCTGGCGGCGCAGCATGGAAGCCGTCGGGATTCGCATCCGCTTCAAGAAGGGGCGATTCGCCGATTTCGTGAAGGAGTCCAACGCCGGCACGCTGCAGATGTGGAACCTGAGCTGGAGCGCCGGCAGCCCCTCGGGCGATTTCTGGATGGGCCTCTTCTACGGTCCCAACTCCGCCAAGAGCAATGACTCGCGCATGCGCCTGGATGCCTTCGATCGCCTGTACGAGCGCTCGCGCATCATGCCCGACTCGCCAGAGCGCACCCAGCTCTACCAGGACATGACCCGGTTGCTGCTCGTCTATGCGCCCTGGGTGTTCCACGCGCACTTCGTGGGCACGCATCTTACCCAGCCCTGGGTGAAGGGCTACAAGAAGCATCCTTTCGAGCAGGCGAACTGGCGGTACCTCGACATCGTGCGGTGAGGCGTCGTGGCAGGGAGGTTTCGCAGGTTGAATGGCGACCTTTGACTGCCCGAAGCGCATCCGAATCAAACCCGTAGCGACTGCTTGTTCCGCAAATGAAGACGCCCGCGATTGCGGGCGTCTTCATTCCGAGAATTCTGGCTCCCCGACCTGGGCTCGAACCAGGGACCTGCGGATTAACAGTCCGTCGCTCTACCAGCTGAGCTATCGGGGAACAGGAAGCCCGAAAGTATAGCTTTCGGGGCGATTCCGGTCAAACCCGAGGGCCGGTCAATGCAGCGTGGAGGAGGGGTCCGGGGCACTTGTCCCGTCCTCGAGCCGCCCCTGGGAAAGCATCTGGCGGATCCTCGAACGCGCCTGCAGGAAGGGCGAGGACTTGGCCGCGCGGCCGAGGTAGGCGTCGAGGTCCTCGTGCTCGTCGCGAAGCCGCCTCACGAGCGGAATGAAACGCTCCGTCATGTCGGGGTCGAATTGCGTCCCGGCCAGCGCGGCGATCTTGTCGAGGGCGACCTCGACCGGCCAGGCCTGCGCGTACGGGCGGCCGTGGGTCATCGCGTCGAATACGTCGGCGAGTGCCGTGATGCGCGCGCCGGCGGGAATGCGCTTGGCCTTGAGGCCGGCAGGGTAGCCGGTGCCGTCCCACCATTCGTGGTGGCAGCGGGCGATCTCCTCGGCCATGCGGATTTCCGCCACGTTGCTCTTCGAGAGCAGCTCGGAGCCGATCACCGTGTGCGAACTCATCACCTTGCGCTCGGCCTCCTTGAGCGCGGCGGACTCGAGCAGGATGCGGTCCGGGACGCCGACCTTGCCGATGTCGTGCAGGCGCGCGGCCAGGTCGAGGGCTTCGCAGGCTTGCGGCTTCCAGCCCAATTCCTCGGCGAGGAGGGCGGCCAGCCTTCCGACGCGGTAGCCGTGTTCGCCCGATGCGTCTTCCCTGAGGTCTGCCGTGACTGCCAGGCGCTCGAGCATTTCGAAGCGGGAACGGGCCAGTTCCCTTTCGGCAATCTTGGCTCGGAGGTTGGCTTCTCGTTTCTCAAGCGCAGCAAGTCCGAGGTCTTCATTTCCTGCGCGAACGTGATCGGCTGCACCGAAACCGGCGGCCATGCGGGAATTGATCGCTCCCTGGCGGGTAGTTATGTAGTACCGCTGCAAGTCATGCAGGTGCTGCAGTGCGAGTTCGTGCTGGCCAACTGCATCGTAGGCCCTGATCAATGCATAGTGGCAATCGGGAACTGCCTGTTTGTAATCGCGAGACTGATCAAGAGCGGCACAAAGCAACTCCAGTCCGCGACTGGGCTCGCCGGCCATGACTTCGTACAATCCCTCAGAAATTGTTGCGCATATTTCAGACCTTAACGAACGGGATGCGTCGGCATATTTGCGACATTGCAAGGCAATGAATCTTCGCTCGCTGAAAATCGCCTGTTGCCAGCAGAAGCAGTGCGAAATTCTGCTCTCGGATCGCGCGGGCGATTGCTTCTACAGTAGTGTTGGGTTCGACCGACCATTTTTCGCACGCTCCGGCAGCTTCAATTCCCAACTCAAACTTTTCCATGCAAAAATATGACAAGCCAGATTAGTGTATGCGCCTGCGCGAAGGCAATTCAGCTCTGCGCCGCTGATCGCAAAGCGACAAGGCATGTTGGAAACTGCAATCGCCTCATCATGTAGCGACGCATGCTGAAGTGCTACGCCCAAGTTTAGCCAAGCGACACACTCGCCCAGAGGTCGCCGATTCGGCGACTCAATTCAAGTGCGACAGAATAGCACTCGATAGCTTGGGGAATATCACCACAATCGTGTGTAAAGCGCGCCGATCATATTCTTCGATCTTGCGAAGCTCCGAAGTGTTGCCTGTAGCTTCAGCCAATCGCATAGCTTCTTCGATTGGCGCGAACCCAGTTGAAGATTCACCGACAATCAAGAAATAGTGGGCGCAGTCAAACAAGCAAGCGAGCCTCAATTCCGAATTGCCTTGGCCGCGCATTCGCTGGAGTGATGCGGAGACACTCAAGAAAAAGTCCCGATGATCGGGTGAACTGTGGTCAAGCCGCTCTTTGGTTTCGCGGCAAAGACCCGCAAGAATTGTCTTTACTTGGGGGTCCGCTGAATTTCCCGATACCGCCAAGGCCTCTTTCAGCTGATTTGCATGCAATGAACCCAAGGCGCGCCCCCGGTCAGATTGCTCTATTTCCGAACGAAGTGGCGCTTCTAACGTTGTAAGTCTAGACGGCTGTCCGCGCCCGTTTCATCTCCATCCTTGCTCTTCCGCAAAGTCTCCCAAATTCTTGACCGAGCTTGAACGAACGGCGATGACAAAGCAGCCTCCCCAAGGAATCGATCGAGATCTAGGTGTTCAACTCTCAGCTTGGAAATGAGCACCAGAAATAGATCTGTCAGCTCAGGATCGAATTGCAGATTCTTTAATGACGCAATTTCACTTATTGCTTGATCTAACGGCCAAGCGTGTTTGTACGGCCGTTTGTGTGTAAGTGCATCAAAGACGTCCGCAAGAGCCGTAATTCTCGCCGCCAAAGGGATAGCCGATCCCGACATATTTCCTGGATAGCCCGAGCCATTCCACCATTCGTGATGGTAGCGTGCGATCTCTTCAGCCATCTGCATATGTGGAATATTGCTCTTCGACAAGAGCTCCGCACCCACTGTCGTATGGGTACGCATAATTTGTCGTTCCGCATCGTTGAGTTTGTCTGGCTTAAGTAAAATCGCATCGGGTACGCCAATTTTCCCGATGTCATGCAATCGAGCAGCGAGTTCAATCATGAAGCACGTACCTTCATCACACCCAAACTCTCTTGCCAACAATCCGGCAAGCCGGCCAACTCGATATGAATGCTCTCCCGTCGAATCGTCACGCAGTTCAGCGGTTACCGCAAGCCGCTCAAGCATCTCAATTCTGGACTTGAACAGCTCCTGCTCCGCAACCTTCCCGCGCAATGCGTCTTCGCGTCTTTGAAGTCTAGTTGCCGTCGGCGCAACGCCCTCCATTTCCTTTCCAAGATGGACAAGATGAATGTCCAAATGCTTTAGGGCATTCTCTTGTTGGGTCTGCCGAGTCGCCTCCATCATTTCTCGCAGGTAAATCAGGGCTCGTTGTGGTTGGCCCATGATTTCGTAAGCCTTCACAAGAGCGGCTAGCACATCACGCAACATCGAACGAAGAAGACGTGCTCGCTCTAGGGTCGCCGTCAAACGTGAGATCCCAACGTCGTGCTTTCCCGCATGGACTTCGTATAGCCCTTCCGCGATCGATGCACAAATCTCGGCTCGAGCAGACTTCGACATTGATGCGTACTTTCTAGCTATCTCGCATCGTTCACGCGCACGCTCGACACTATCGACTTCGAGGAGCAAACGGGTGTAGTTGTTTTCAGCGAGGACCCTGGCAACCATTTCACTCGCCACTCGCGGCTCACCATGCTCGCGAATAGAAGTCTCTGCCGCCTTTAAGCCTCGAGAAAAATCTTCCAAATGGAGAGCGCAGAGGGCAATATTTGCAAAAGCAGGACCACGGTACTGTTGCATTTTGGAATTAGCGGGGGCCAACTCGATCGCATGTTCGAAGCATGAAATGGCATCTCTGTAAAGTGCGCTATACATGAGCGCGACTCCGAGGTTAACAAAGACAATGCATTCTGAGTCCTTGTCACCTAACTCTACGACCAGATCAAGTGCTTGGGCGTAGCACTCCACGGCGCGCGAAATATTGCCCGTATCTGCATACATCACGCCGAGCACGGTAAGTGCCTTTCGGAGTAGCGGCTTTTGTTCGGTCTTCGTTGCCAACGCGACTGCACCGACGGCAGGTTCAATTGCTTGAAATGGTTGGCCAATCAGGTAGTGAAAATGCGCTGCATCAATGAGGATGTTGACGCGCACTTCAGCGTTCGCAGTTCCTCGAATGCGCTTGACTGAATCTATCGCCAAATTGACGTCTTCATTTGAGGCCGCCGCGCCCGCTTGAAGTCGAGTCTTCAATTCAGCGGCAACTCGATTCAGAGCCAAATGAAGTTCTGGATCGTTCGCGTTTCGAACGGCTTTTGTAAGGCGAATCAAATCTTGAACGGCGGGCGAGGTCACAAGTCGTTGAATATCCAGAGTTTGTCGGGAATTAGATTCTGACTGGCCGGTGAGGTCACAATCCGTTGAAATACCGTAGTTTCTGCATTATGCTTAAAGAAAAGTGTGAACTACCGCACATTTTTACCATATTTGTAGGATAGTGCAATTGCCATCCGCAACAAGGTATGCGCCTATGCTTCGGATGGCGTAGTCAATTGTTTCTTAGAGTTTTTCTTTCCCACGGCCAAGGAGGCACTTAAATGGAATTCACCACCAAAGAAATCGTTTCGATCGAAAAGACCCTGGAAGAAGTCGCAGAGACGCAGATTCGCGAGTTGAACGACCTGCAACTGGCACTTGTCGGCGGCGGCACCGGTTCGGTCATCATCGGCTAGTTCCTCATTTTCTAACGACTGCGGAGGCATTCAAATGGAATTCACCACCAAAGAAATCGTTTCGATCGAAAAGACCCTGGAAGAAGTCGCAGAGACGCAGATTCGCGAGCTGAACGACCTGCAACTGGCACTTGTCGGCGGCGGCACCGGTTCGGTCATCATCGGCTAGTTCCTCATTTTCTAACGACTGCAGAGGCATTCAAATGGAATTCACCACCAAAGAAATCGTTTCGATCGAAAAGACCCTGGAAGAAGTCGCAGAGACGCAGATTCGCGAGCTGAACGACCTGCAACTGGCACTTGTCGGCGGCGGCACCGGTTCGGTCATCATCGGCTAGTTCCTCATTTTTAACGACTGCGGAGGCATTCAAATGGAATTCACCACCAAAGAAATCCTTTCGATCGAAAAGACCCTGGAAGAAGTCGCAGAGACGCAGATTCGCGAGTTGAACGACCTGCAACTGGCACTTGTCGGCGGCGGCACCGGTTCGGTCATCATCGGCTAGCTCCTCATTTTCTAACGACTGCGGAGGCATTCAAATGGAATTCACCACCAAAGAAATCGTTTCGATCGAAAAGACCCTGGAAGAAGTCGCAGAGACGCAGATTCGCGAGCTGAACGACCTGCAACTGGCACTTGTCGGCGGCGGCACCGGTTCGGTCATCATTGGCTAGATCGCCGGCTACTAGAGGCCGATTTCGATTTTGCGAGCTGCATCCATGGTTGATTCTGGGCGATGGCTAACAATAACTAGCCCCAATCCTATTGGACCCAGCGATTTGGCAATTCGTCTCTCGAGCGAAACATCCAACTGATCAAAAGCCTCATCCAAGAACAACACCTGAGGCCTGCGGTAAAGAGCACGAGCAAGTAACACCCGCTGCTTCTGCCCGCCCGAAAGGGCCATGCCGAGGCTGCCGACGATGGTGTTATAGGCCATTGGCATCGCCGATATTTCCTCGTCGATCATGGCCACCTGGGCGCACTGGCGCACTCGCTCAGGATCGTGGTCGGGATCGAAGAAACTGATGTTGTCTTCGATGGTCCCGACGAACAGATGGTCCTCCTGCATCACTGCGCCGATGCGGCCGCGGTATTGCGCCAGATCCCAGTCACGCAGGTCGCGCCCGTTCACCCGGACCGTACCCTCCGTGGGCTCGAGCAGCCCGACCAGGACCTTGATGAGCGTCGTCTTCCCGCAGCCGGAGGGACCCACGATCGCCACGCTTTCCCCCGGCTTTACCGAAAAATCCACGCCGCGGAAGACGAAGCCTTCCGGCCCGTAGGCGAAGGCCAGCCCTTCCGCCTCGATCGTCAGCGTCCCGGCATTGGCCTCGCCCGAGAACCCGGAGCGCACCGGCTCCTCTTCGGACAGCGCGATGTCCGCGATGCGCTCGGCGTGCAGGTCGAGCATGCGGAAGTCGTTCCACTTGTCCACCAGCGCGTTGATTCGGCCGAGGAACACCAGCTTGAAGCCGAGGAACGCGTAGAGCATGCCGATGGAGAACTTGCCGTCCATCACGGCGATCGCGCCCAGGTAGATGATGATCACGTTCTCCAGCCCGAAGATCAGCGTGCTGGAGGTGCGTTGCCAGATGCCGATGTTCTGCACCTTCACCCCGGCGTTCACCTGGTCGACCACGAGGTTCTGGTAGGCGGCCCGGCGCTCGTTCTCGCGCAGGTTCAGCTTTATCGCCATCATCCCGCGCAGGGTCTCGATGAAGTGCGTTGCGCTCTTCGCCTCGTGCGACAGCTGCTCGTCGGTCGCATAGCGCTGCGGGTAATAGAGGAACCAGCGCGTCACGCCGTAGAGGAAGGCCGCGCCGATCACCACGGCGGTGAGCGTCACGCTGTACCACGCCATCACGAAGAGCGTCAGCACCACCATCAGGCCGTCGACGACGGTCTCGACGAATGTCGTCGTCAGCGTGCGCTGCACCGCATCGACGCTGCGGAACTTGGAAACGATGTCGCCGATGTTGCGCTTCTCGAACCACTGCAGCGGCAGGCGCACCATGTGCGCGAACAATGTCGAGAGCAGCCGCATGTTCAGGTTGGTGCTGAGATAGACGCTCACCCACGCCCGCACCGCGCTCACCGCCACGCTGATGACCACGAGCGCGCCGAACGCCAGCGCCAGCACCGTGAGCAAGTCCCTGTCGCGCCCGACCAGCACGCGGTCGACCACGAACTGCAGGAAGAACGGCATCGCGATGGCGAAAACCTCCAGCGCCAGCGAAAGGATGAAGATCTGCGCGATCGTGCCCTTGAGGCCGTGCGCCACCGTCAGCAGCTGCCAGGCGCTCACCTGCTCGCGCTCGTCGCGCTTGCGGAAATTCGGCGTGGGGGAGAACTCCATCGCCACGCCGGTGAAGTGCCGCGATGCCTCGTCCAGGGTCAGGACGCGACGGCCGCGCGAGGGGTCGTGCACGGTGAGCTTGCGGCCCGAGACCGCGACGAGGACCACGAAATGGTTCATGTCCCAGTGCAGCAGGGCGGGAAGTTGCAGCTTTCCCAGCCCGTCCAGCGGCACCTGCACGCCGCGCGCGCTGAGCCCCATGCCTTCGGCGATCACGGAAATGTTCTTGAGCGTCACGCCCTTCAGCGAGGGCGAGAGCCGCACGCGCATCGCCGAGAGGTCGGTCAGGTAACCGTGGTACGAAGCCACCATCGCCAGGCAGGCGATGCCGCACTCGGGCGCCTCGCTTTGCAGGATGACGGGAACACGGCTGGTGAACAGCCCCATCAGAGCCGCCCCTTCAACTGCAGCACCGGCTCGAACAGCCATTCCAGCAGCGTGCGCCTCTCCAGCAGGATGTCGGCGTTGACCAGCATGCCCGGCCTGAGCGGCACTTCCTGCCCGAGCGCGGCGACGTTCTGGCGCTCCAGCTTCACGTCCACGCGGTAGGCCGCTTCCTTCACCGGCAGCGGCCCCACCTTGTCGCCGGGCGACCACACGGCGCGGCTGATCTCGGTCACCACGCCCTTGTACTGCCCGAAGCGCTCGTAGGGGAAGGCCTCGTAGCGCATGACGACTTCCTGCCCCTTGTTGATGAAGCCGATCGCGCGCGTCGGCACCAGCAACTCGGCATGCAGGCCGCTGCCCTTGGGCAGGATCGTCGCAAGCGTCGAATCCGCCGCGGCCGACTGTCCCTTGTTCACCGCCACGTTGGTGATCGTGCCGCTGATCGGGGCCTTGATGACCGTCTCGCGGCGCGCCTCGGCGTTGGCGATGTTTTCCTGCAGTTCGCTCATCTGGCGCGCCACGCCGTCGACCTGGGCTCGCGAGCGCAACTGGATGCTGGGCTCCTCGAGCTTTGCCGACGACAGGTCGCGGTCGAGCTGGCCGCGGGTGCGCTTGAGCGCCTGCAGCTTGATCTGCTGCTCGGTCACCTCGTCGAGCTTCTGCTTCACGACGATGTCGGAGACGAACTTGTCGCCGGCAAGTTGCTGGTAGCGCGCCGCCTGTTCCCTGGCGGACTTGACGCGCGTCTCCTGCAGCTTGATCTCGCTGTCGGCCTGCGCCACCTCGTTCTCGAGGTCCTTCACGCGCTTCTTGAGCTGCGTCACCTGCTGCTCGCCGAGCTCGCGCCATTGCGCCTGTTCCTTTTCGAGGATCAGGCGGCGGGCCTGCAGTTCCTGCGCGACGGTCTCGCCGGTGCCGCCGCTGGCCGAGCGGTCGTAGGCGATCCTGGCCATGGGCGCGCCCGCGGCGATCTCGTCGCCTTCCTTGATGAGCAGCTCGGCCACGCGCCCGGCGTCGGAGATCATCACGCGCGCGGCGCCCACGTCGAGGGAAAGGAAGCCCTCGACGCGCTCGCGCCGCGTGTACTCGCCGAAGATGGCGACCGCGAGAACGACCGCGGCGGTGCCGGCAGCGAGCAAGGTGAAGGCCCAATAGGGGACGGGCTGGGCAAGCGTCGTCTCGCCGAGGTATTTCTCGCGCTGGGCGTCGACTGCTTCCTGTCGGAAAAGCTTGCGGGGCGTCGGATTCGTCATGGAAAGGGGTGGTCGCTGCCGGCTCGTTTCACTGCTGGCCGTCATGCGTTGCCGGATTGTAAGGCATCGCTGCATTTCGCCCGGGGCTTGCAAAGCAAATCGACATGGTGATAATGTTGTCACCATGCCGAATCTGACCGACCGCCAAGCCGAAATCCTCGACTTCATCCGCCGCCATCTCGCCGAGGAGGGCCGCCCGCCGACGCGCCCGGAAATGGCAAGCGCCTTCAAGCTCGGTTCGACCAACGGCGTCCACAAGCACCTGCAGGCGCTGGCGAAGAAGGGCGCCATCGCGCTCATCCCGGGTGCGGCGCGCGGCATCCGCATCCTCGAGGAAGCAGGGCTCCCGCTGGTGGGGCGCGTGGCCGCGGGCAGCCCGATACTCGCGCAGGAAAACCTCCTCGGCCGTCCCGACGTGAACCCGGAGCTCTTCCGCCCGCGCGCCGATTACCTCCTGCAGGTGAAGGGGCTGTCGATGAAGGACGAAGGCATCCTCGACGGCGACTGGCTGGCGGTGCACCGCGCGCCGGAAGCGAAGAACGGCCAGATCGTGGTTGCCCGAATCAATGACGAGGTCACGGTGAAGCGCCTGCACCATAGGGGCGGAAAGGTGGAGCTGCTCCCCGCCAATGCCGACTTCAAGCCCATTGTCGTGGACACGCGCCGCGATGCCTTTGCCATCGAAGGCATCGCGGTCGGCGTGTTGCGCAACTTCCACGCATGAGCGCTTGCGTCGATGAGCTTCTCCAGCATCCGGCGCTGTGGCGCGGCGGCCAGCTCGCTGCCTTGCATCCGGGGCTGGCTACGGGCCATGCCGCGCTCGACCGGGAGTTGCCCGGCGGCGGCCTGCCGCAAGGCGCGCTCACCGAGATCCTCTCGGACGGCAGGGGCATAGGCGAGGTGTCTTTCCTTGCCTCGCTGCTGGGTGCGGAAAAAGCCGATGGAAGGCTGGTCGCCTGGATTGCGCCGCCGTGGCTGCCGTACTCGCCTGCGCTTGCGAAGGCCGGGCTGGCGCTGGATCGCATGCTGGTGGTGCAGCCGGAAAGGGCCCTCGACGGCCTGTGGGCGGCGGAACAGGCCTTGCGCTCGGGTGCTTGCCACGCGGTGCTCTGCTGGCTCGATGCCTCCCTGGGACGCGACGGTTACGCCTGGCTGAGAAGGCTGTCGATGGCGGCGGAGGCAGGGAAATCCTGCGGCATCCTGCTGCGCTCGATGGCCGCTGCCGGGCAGCCCACCCCGGCACAGGTTCGCCTTGCCCTCGCGCCGGAAAAAGATCGCCTCTCGGTGCGCATCCTGAAGCGCCGCGGCCCGCCTTGCACGCTGCCCATAGCTCTCGACCTGATGCGAGAGCCGCCGCGCACCCGCCGCATTCCGCCCACCGTGCTGCCTGCGCTGCCGAACACCCTTCCGCCTGCGCTTCGCCGACCCACGCCGCTACAGATCGCCCGCTGAAGCGGATTTGCAATGCTGTGGATCGCGCTTTACCTGCCCCAACTCCCCCTGCAACTCGCCGAGCGATGCGCGCTGGCGAACCCGCCGTTGGCAATCTCGGACGGCTCCTTGCAGCGCCCCGCTGTCGTCTGTGCCAACGAAGCTGCGCGCGAAGGCGGCGTGCGTCCCGGCATGGCAGTTGCCGCCGCCAAGGCGCTGATGGGAGAACTGCGCGTGAAGGTGCGCGAAGCAGGGGAGGATCTCGCCGCGCTGGAGCGCCTCGCGGCCTGGGCCGGCCAGTTCACCTCCTCGGTTGCGATCCGCGGCGGCGAAGGCCTGCTGCTCGAAGTGGAAACCAGCGTGAAGCTGTTCGCGGGCCTCGCCAAGCTGCTCGCGAAGCTGCGCGTGGGGGTGAGCGAACTGGGCTTCCGCGCCGCCATCGGTATCGCGCCGACACCGCATGCGGCATGGCTCTTCGCCAAGGCGGACGAAAGCGGCATCGCGGTGCGCAGTTGCTCGGCGATTGCGGAACTCCCCGCGCGGCTCACCGACCTGCCGCTGTTTCTCCTCGACTGGCCCGACACGATGCTGGCGAGGCTCGCGGACCTGGGGCTCGTGCGCGTGGGCGACGTGCTCGCGCTGCCGCGCGCGGGCTTTCGCCAGCGCTTCGGCGCGCACGCTGCGGCGGACCTGGATCGCCTCGCCGGGACCTTGCCCGACCCCAAGGTCTTCTACATCCCGCCGGAGTGCTTCGGCGCGAAGCTGGAGTTGCCGATGGAAGCCGCCACCACCGAGGCGATCCTGTTCCCCCTGAAGCGCCTGCTGGGCGAACTGGAGGGTTTTCTGCGCGCGCGTGGCAAGGGCGTGCAGCAACTGCACCTCACGCTCGGCCACAGCCACGGGCGCACCCGGGTCGCGATCGAACTCGCCGCGCCGGACCGCGATGCCGCGCGCCTCACCATGCTCGCCCGGGAAAAGCTGGATCGCATCAGGCTTTTGCAGCCGACGCTCACGGTAGCGCTGGAGGCAGACCGGTTGCTCGAGTTTGCCCCCGGCAATGCCTCGTGGCTGCCGGAGCGCGAGAACGCGAAGCTCGGCGCCAACCATCTCGTCGAAAGGCTCACCGCAAGGCTCGGCAAGTCGCGCGTGTTCGGCATCGCCCTTGGCGACGACCATCGCCCGGAGCGCGCGTGGCGCAATGGCACGGCGGCGCCGGCCCGCGCTGCCTATCTTCCAAGGCGCCCCTTGTGGCTGCTGCCCACGCCGCAAAGCCTCATCGCCGGCGGAAAGGGCCCGAAGCTGCAGGGCGAACTCGAGTTCCTGGCGGGACCGGAGAGGATAGAAACCGGCTGGTGGGACGGGGAAGCGGTGAACCGGGACTACTTCGTCGCCCGCAACCCGGCCGGCGAGACGTTCTGGATCTATCGCGAGCACCACCGCCCCGCGGCGTGGTACCTGCACGGCGTGTTCTCGTGAGCCGCCCGCCATGGTCCCGTCCTATGCCGAGTTGCACTGCATCTCGAACTACACCTTCCTGCGCGGCGCCTCGCACCCGGAGGACCTCGTCAGGCGCGCCGCGGCGCTGGGCTACGCGGCGCTCGCGATCACCGACGAATGCTCGGTCGCGGGCGTGGTGCGGGCCTGGGTCACCGCAAGGGACCTCGGCTTCAAGCTGCTTGTCGGAGCCGAGTTCCGCCTTGCCGACGGCCTGCGCATGGTCGTGCTCGCGGCCACCATCAAGGGCTACGAGGCGCTCTGCGAACTGATCACGCTTGCCCGGCGTGCGGCCCCCAAGGGCGAATACCGCCTTGCCCGAGAAGACGTGCCCGCGATGCCGGGCTGCCTCGCGCTCTGGTTGCCCGGCGAAGCGCCGGAAACTTGCGATGGCCAATGGCTTTCCTCGCGCTTTCCCGAAGGCGCGTGGATCGCGGTCGAGCTTTCCCGCGGCCCCGACGACGAGGCCCGGCTGGCGCTCCTGGAGGCGCTCTCGCAATCGACGGGGTTGAGGCTCGCGGCGGCGGGCGACGTGCACATGCACGCGCGCTCCTGCAAGTCGCTGCAGGACACGCTCACCGCGATCCGCCTGGGCAAGACCGTTGCCGAAGTCGGCCGCGATCTGCAGCCCAACGGCGAGAGGAACCTGCGCACCATCGGCCGGCTCTGCGCGATACATCCGCCGGAGCAGCTCATCGAGACGCTCGCCATCGCCGCGCGCTGCGCCTTTTCCCTGGGCGAACTCAAGTACGAATACCCCGACGAGCTGGTCCCCGCCGGCGGCACGCCGACTTCGCACCTGCGCACGCTCACCCTCCAGGGTCTCCAGCGCCGCTATCCCGCAGGCGCGCCGAAGCACGTCACCGACATCGTCGCCCATGAGCTGAAGCTGATCGGGGAACTCGGCTACGAGCCCTTTTTCCTCACCGTCCACGACATCGTCTGGTTCGCCAAGGGCAGGGGCATCCTCTGCCAGGGCAGGGGGTCGGCGGCCAACTCCGCGGTCTGCTATTGCCTGGGCATCACCGAGGTCGATCCCGAGCGCATGCAGGTGCTGTTCGAGCGCTTCATCTCGAAGGAAAGGAACGAGCCGCCCGACATCGACGTCGACTTCGAGCACCAGCGCCGCGAGGAAGTGATCCAGTACCTGTATGAAAAATACGGCCGCGAACGCGCGGCGCTCACCGCGGTGGTCATCACCTACCAGCCGAAGAGCGCGCTGAAGGATGTCGGCAAGGCGCTCGGGCTTTCGCTCGACCAGGTCGAGCTGCTGTCGAAATCGCTGTCGTGGTGGGACGACCGCAATGCCATGAAACAGCGCCTCGCCGAGGCCGGCTTCGACCCGGCCAACCGCGTCGTGCGCAAGGTCACGGAACTGGTGCAGCAGTTGATCGGTTTTCCGCGCCACCTCTCGCAGCATCCCGGCGGCTTCGTCATCGACAACCGGCGGCTCTCGCGGCTGGTGCCGGTGGAAAACGCCACGATGCCCGGGCGCACCGTGATCCAGTGGGACAAGGACGACCTGGATGCCATGGGGCTGCTCAAGGTCGATGTGCTCGGCCTCGGCATGCTCTCCGCCATCCGCCGTTCGATCGAGCTGGTGAACGCCTATCGCGGCACGCGGATGGAAATGGGCGACATCCCGGCGGAAGACCCGGCCACCTACGAGATGATCCGGCGCGCCGACACCATCGGCGTATTCCAGATCGAATCGCGGGCGCAGATGTCGATGCTGCCGCGCCTGAAGCCGCGCTGCTTCTACGACCTGGTGATCGAAGTCGCCATCGTCAGGCCCGGCCCGATCATGGGCGGCATGGTCCATCCCTACCTGCGCCGCCGCGAAGGCACGGAGCCGGTCACCTATCCCGGCCCCGAGGTGAAGAAGGTGCTCGAGCGCACCCTCGGCGTGTCGATCTTCCAGGAGCAGGTGATGCAGCTGGCCGTGGTCGCGGCCGGCTTCTCCCCGGGCGAGGCGGACCAGCTGAGGCGCGCGATGGCGTCCTGGAGGCGGCGCGGGGGCATAGAGCCGTTCCGCGACAAGCTGGTGAAGGGCATGCTCGCGCGCGGCTATCCGCAGGCCTACGCCGAGCAGATCTACCAGCAGATCCAGGGCTTCGGCGAGTACGGTTTTCCCGAGTCGCACGCAGCGAGCTTCGCGCTGCTGGTCTATGTCTCGTCCTGGCTGAAGCGCCACGAGCCGGCGGCGTTCACCTGCGGCCTGCTCAACGCCCAGCCGCTCGGCTTCTATTCGCCCTCGCAGTTGGTTCAGGACGCCCGCCGGCACGGCGTCGAGGTGCGCCCGGTGGACGTCACCGCGAGCATGGTGCAAAGCACGCTCGAACCCGGTCCGGAGGGAAAACCCGCCATTCGGCTCGGGCTGGACAGGGTTTATGGACTTAAAGTGATTTCTTGTGAATCTATCGTAACATCAAGATTCAAAGCTGAATTCAGTTCTGTCGAAGACATGGCCCGTCGGGCTGGGCTGGATCGCAAGGACCTCGACGCCCTGGCTGCGTCCGACGCCCTGAAGTCGGTCTCGGGGAACCGCCGGCAGGCGCTTTGGCAGGCGCTGGCGATCGACCCGGAAACCGCGCTCGGCATGCCGCAGGGCGCAACCGGAGATCCGAAGCTGACGGAGCCGACCGAAGGCCAGGAGATCCTCGCCGACTACGCTTCGACGGGGCTGACGCTGCGCCGCCATCCGCTGGCCTTGCTGCGCGAACGGTTGCGGAAGCTCGGACTGAAGACAGCGGAGGAGGTGGCGCACTCGCGCCATGGCCAGCTAGTCAGGGCGGCGGGCATCGTCACCTGCCGCCAGCGCCCGGCGACAGCGAGCGGGGTGATGTTCGTGACGCTCGAGGACGAGACCGGTTACGTGAACCTTGTCGTCTGGAACGACCGTGTCGAGAAGCAGCGGCGCGAGTTGCTGCGGGCACGATTGCTCGGCGTCGTCGGGCAGGTGCAACGCCACGGCGATGTGGTGCACATCCTCGCCGGGCGGTTCCGCGACCTGACCCCGATGCTGGGCACGCTCCGGACCGCCAGCCGTGATTTCCATTGAATTGAATGATGTTATTTATTGCATTAGAATCTAATTAGGATTATCATCACATAGCCGTAACTCAAAAGCCCGAAAGACTTTTTTGCAAAAATGACCTCAAGCGTCCTCGACCTCGCCCGCCAGTCCGTCGGCAAGCAACCGGATCCCGGCGTCGTGATCACGCAGGCCCTCGTAAAGGCCGCCTCGATATGGAAGCTGGGGCAGGGCCCGCTCGGCGCCATCATCGGCATGAGCCCGTCGAGCGTCTCCCGCCTGCACACCGGCAAGCTCCGGCTGGAGCCGGGGAGCAAGCCCTACCAGCTCGCCACGCTTGATGCTGCGTGCATGGCGCAGCCTCGATGCGATCGTCGGGTCCAGCGATGAAGCGGCGCGCACCTGGCTCGATTCGCCGAACAAGGGGCTCGATGGCGCACGCCCGCTGGAGCTGCTCGCCACGCCGCAGGGACTGGTGAAGGTCTGTGACTACCTGGACTCCCGCCGCGGTCTCCTCTAGGGCAAGGCCATTCGACTTGCCGCTCTGGCGCGGCGTCGAGGCGCAGCACCTCGTGTCCACGCTGCGCCTCGCGGCCGACCTCGAGTCGCAGCGCATCCTCGAGCGCGAAATCGATGCGGCCAAGCCCGTGCTGCCCGATGCGCTCGCGCCATTGCCGCCCTTGCTGGCGGCGCCATTTCGCTACCGCCCGCTGCCGCCGGGGTCCCGGTTTCGCAGCCCGGAGGACCCCGGCGTCTTCTACGGCGCCCCGGAAATTCGTACCGTGTGCGCCGAGGTCGGCCACTGGCGCTGGCGCGGGTTCCTGATGGATTGCCCGGGACTCGAGGCGCTGCCGGCGACTTCCTTCACGCTGTTCCCGGTGAAGGCCAAGGGGCCGGGGGTCGATCTTCGCGAGCCGCCATTCGATGTCGACCGCGGTGACTGGCAGGACCGCAACGACTACCGCGCGACGCAGGCCTTCGGCCGGGTGGCGCGTGATGCGGGGCTTGCGCTGATCGGCTACCAGTCGGTGCGCGATCCCGGCGAGGGATTGAACGTGGCCGTGCTTGCCGCGTCTGCGCTCAAGGGCTATTCGGCCACGCGCCACCAGACCTGGACGCTGGCGCTGGACCGGAAGAAGGCGATCTGGATCCGCAGCAACGAGGAGGCGTTTTCCTTCGACCTGTCATTGACTTAGCCTTTCGGCAGCATATCTTGATGGCGTATAATTAGTATTATGTCAAATGTGTGCGTCATTCCGGGCTTGCCCGGAATCCAGCACCACCGTCATTCCTGCAGTAAGTACGTCGTTCCTGCGGTAAGTACGTCATTCCGGGCTTGACCCGGAATCCAGCCCTGCATCGGCAACACGACTACCGATGACATCCGTGCCGGCGCCCAAAGCAACCGGCCTGCGCAAGGCCGGTGGTAAACTTCCAACGAAATCGGCAACGATCCCCTACAGAGAAATATGAAAATCATCGTTCGCGCATTGGTCGCAGCAGCCTGCCTTCACTTCCTTGCGTCGTGCGGCGGCGCCGTCAGCCAGGACAACGCCAGCTCCAAGGAATTTTTCACGCTCCAGCCCGGCACCGCCGAAGCCTTCTCCGGGGTCGAGATGGCGTTCACCATCACGGGCGGCCAGCCTCCCTACACGGGCTCGAGCAGCAACGCCCTGGTCGCGCCCATCGCGACCAGCATCACCACCAAGACTTTCTCGATCGTTCCCCAGTACACGACCGCAGTGGTCCCGGTCGTCATCAGCATCTTCGACAGTGCCGGCAAGAGCGTCGAGGCGAAGCTGAACGTGAACCCGAACATCATCTCGAACAACGTGAAGATCACGCCCCTGACCGGATCCGGGGCGCCCGATTGCGGTTCGTCGGTTTGTTCGGGAAGCAGCGCGTCATTGGTGATGACGCTTGCAAGCGCGACGCTGCCGGTGGCAAACCGGCCCGTGCGTTTCGACGTCGAGCAAGGCGCTTTCGCCTTCGTGCAAGGCCAGCAGGGTTCCTTGACCGCGCCGTCGTTCACGACCTCAACCGATGCTTCCGGAAGGGCTTTTGCCACCATTCGCGCCGACGCCCTTGCCCCGAGCCAACTCGCGGTCGTCAGGTTGACCGACATTGTCTCCGGGTCGGTGCTGCTGGTGAACTTCACCATCCTGCGAATCACGAACGGCGCAACGGTCATTACCGTCTTGCCGTCCTCGGTCAAGTTGACCGGGGAATTCAAGGGAATTTGCACGGCGAACGTCAATGCCGACTTTTTCGTGACCGGAGGCACGGCCCCCTATTTGATCGGCTCCACTTTCGATGTGGTTGCCTCCGTAGTCACGCCGACCATACTGACGAACGAAGGACGCTTCACTGCGAGGACGGGAGGCGCCTGCGGGACCACCCTCTTCACGATTACCGATTCGAGGGGCCTCACGGTCACTGCGACCCTCGAGGCCGTCGAAGGCGCAGACAAGATACCGGTCATCCTCCTCCTTCCGACGACGGGCACCCTCGGGTGCGGGGAAACCGCGACGTTCACGATCGCGGGAGGCTTGCCCCCGTTTGTCGTCAGTTCCACGAGTTCCAAGGTGCGCACGACGCTTTCCGGCCGGATCGTGACTGCAACGCGACTCGCAGGAGACATCAACAACCCGGCGACAACTACCCCTGTGAACGTCTTCATCACCGTAAGCGATGGGGCAAGCAATGCCCAGGCGCAACTCTCGGTGGCGGACGACTGCACCCCCTAGCCGGCTCCTTCATTCGATGTGATACGCCGGCGGCACCCTGCCGCCGGCGTCGTCGCCCGCCTCAGAATCGGTAGGCCTGCGAAACCAACAGGTTGCCCGAATCAGGTCTCGCGGCCGACCATGTCCTTCGCGACAACCCACCGGTCGTAGTCCGCCTCGCTCACCAGACCTAACGCAAGCGCGGCTGCCTTGAGCGTCGTGCCCTCCTTGTGCGCCTTCTTCGCGATCTGCGCCGCCTTGTCGTAGCCGATGTGCGGGTTCAGCGCGGTGACCAGCATCAGCGAATCCTCCAGCAGCGTGGCGATGCGTTCGCGCCGCGGCTCGATGCCCCGCGCGCAATGCGCCTCGAAGGATTCGCACCCGTCGGACAGCAGGCGGCAGCTCTGGAAGAAATTGTGCGCGATCATCGGCCGGAACACGTTCAGCTCGAAGTTGCCCGAGGCGCCGCCGAGGTTGATGGCCACGTCGTTGCCCAGCACCTGCGCGCAGAGCATGGTCATCGCCTCGCACTGCGTCGGGTTGACCTTGCCCGGCATGATCGAGCTGCCCGGCTCGTTCTCCGGGATGGCGATCTCCCCTATTCCCGAGCGCGGCCCGCTCGCGAGCCACCTGACGTCGTTGGCGATCTTGAAGAGCGATGCCGCCAGCCCCTTCAACGCGCCGTGGGCATGGACCAGCGCGTCGCTCGCGGCGAGTGCCTCGAACTTGTTGGGCGCCGTGACCAGCGGCAGCCCCGTCTCTTCGGCCAGTCGCCTGGCGATGCGCGCGGCGAATTCGGGATGGGCGTTGAGCCCGGTTCCCACCGCCGTGCCGCCCTGCGCCAGCTCGCACAGGTGCGGCAGCACGGCCTCGATGTGGCGGCGCGCATGGCCGAGCTGCGCAACCCAGCCCGAGATCTCCTGCCCGAGCGTGACCGGGGTTGCGTCCTGCAGGTGCGTGCGGCCGATCTTGACGATGCCGGCGAACTCGCGCGCCTTGGCATCGAGCGTCGCCTGAAGTGCCGAGAGCGCCGGCAGCAACCGCGATTGCAGCCCCTCGACCGCAGCCAGGTTCATCGCGGTCGGGAAGACGTCGTTCGACGATTGCCCGCGGTTCACGTGGTCGTTGGGATGCACCGCCCTGCCCTCGCCGCGCGGCCCGCCCAGCAACTCCGAGGCGCGGTTGGCGAGCACCTCGTTCACGTTCATGTTGGTCTGCGTGCCCGAGCCGGTCTGCCAGACCGAGAGCGGGAACTCGTCCTGGAACTTGCCGGCCAGAACCTCGTCTGCCGCGGCGATGATCGCCACGGCGATGGGCGCGTCGAGTTCGCCGAGTTCCTTGTTCACCTGCGCCGCGGCGCGCTTGATCCGCACCAGCGCGAGGACCAGCTCGGGCGGCATCTTCTCGGTCGAGATGGCGAAGAACGCCATCGAGCGCTGGGTCTGGGCGCCCCAGTAGCGATCCGCCGGAACCTTGATCGGGCCGAAGCTGTCCTTCTCGATGCGCGCATCCGACATGGCGGTACCCCCGTATGGACAAGCGACCAGTATATGTTCGCCGGATTTGCAAATAGTCCTAGTTAGGACTAATATGCCCGAATGCCCAAAGAGACCGTCCTCCCCGTGCTGCGCGAACTCGTGCGTTGCTACCAGGCCTTCGAGCGCCTGTCCGCCTCGAACATCCGCTCATTCGGCCTCACGCCGCCGCAGTTCGACATCATCGTCACGCTCGGCAACACGCAGGGACTGAGCTTCAAGGAGCTCGGCGAACGCTCCCTGATCACCAAGGGCACGCTCACGGGCGTGATCGACCGCCTCGTCGAAAAGCGCCTCGTGCAGTGCGCCCTTTGCCGCACCGATGCGCGCTCGAAGATCGTGCGGCTGACAGCGTCGGGCGAGCGCATGTTCGAGAAGATCTTCGTGCCGCACCTCGAGCACTGCCGCCCGGCTTTTGCGGCCCTCACCCCGGCGGCGCGTTCGCAACTGGCCGCCCGGCTCGCCGAACTGCGCAACGCACTCGAGTCCGCCGCGCAGCCGTGCGATGAAAGCGCCGTCGCATGACCGGCGCTCCTGGGCGTTACACGCAGACCGCCATCGCGCTGCACTGGCTTCTCGCGGTCCTGATCATCGCCAATCTCGCTGGCGGCCTGTACATGACCGAGCTCGCGTTCTCGCCGCAGAAGCTCAAGTACTTCTCGTGGCACAAGTGGGCGGGCGTCACGGTCTTCGCGCTTTCGGCAGGCCGCCTCCTGTGGCGGCTGCGCTACCCCGCCCCGCCCCTGCCGCAGGAAATGCCGGCCTGGCAACACAAGGCGGCGCACCTGTCGCATTGCCTCCTTTACGCGCTTTTCTTCGCCGTTCCGCTCGCCGGCTGGTTGTTCAGTTCGGCACAGGGATTCCAGACGGTCTATCTCGGGCTGGTGCCGATCCCGGACCTGCTCGACAAGAACAAGGAACTCGCGAATGTCCTGAGGCTCGTTCACAAGTCCCTCGCCTACGGGCTGGGCGCAGTCGTTGTCGCGCACATCGCCGCCGCATTGAAGCACCACTTCGTCGATCGCGACGATGTGCTGGAACGCATCCTCCCCGAACGCAAACGCGCGGAACCCACGCCATGAAGACCCTTGCAGCAGCAGTGCTCCTTGCCGCGATTGCCTTTCCCGCAGGCGCCCAGCAGAAAGTCGTCGCCGACAAGAGCTTCATCCGCTTCGTTTCGAAGCAGATGAGCGTCCCGGTCGAGGGCCGCTTCAGGAAATTCGACGCCAGCGTTTCCTTCGACCCGAAGAAGCCCGAGGCGACGAAGGCGGAGTTCGAGGTGGACCTCGGCTCCATCGACCTGAACAGCACCGAGGGCGAGACCGAGGCGAAGCGCAAGCCCTGGTTCAACGTCGAGGCCTTCCCGAAGGCGAAATTCGTCGCGACCTCGGTCAAGGCCTCAGGCCCCGGCAAGTTCGAGGCCGCGGGCAAGCTCACGATCAAGGGCATCACGCAGGACATCGTCGCGCCCTTCACGCTCGCCGAGGCCGGCGGCATGCAGACGGTCGAAGGCGGCTTCACCATGAAGCGCCTCCCGTTCAAGATCGGCGAAGGCCCGTGGGCCGACACCGATACCGTCGCCGACGACGTGCAGGTCAAGTTCAAGTTCGTTCTTCCCTCTGGCAAATAACAGGAGATTTCCCTTGAAGCGATTCATTCCCCTGGTCCTCGCGGCCGCCCTTCCCTTCAGTGCCACCGCGGCCGATACCTTCGTCCTCGATCCTTCGCATACCTTCCCGACCTTCGAGATTTCGCACCTCGGCTTCTCGACCCACCGCGGCCGGTTCAACAGCACATCCGGCAAGGCGGTGCTCGACGTGCCGGCGAAAAGCGGTTCGATCGAAGTCGTGATCGACGTCGCCTCGATCGACACGGGCGGCGAGAAACTCGAAACGCACCTCAAGGCGGAGGATTTCTTCTACGCGGAGAAGTACCCCACCATGACCTTCAAGTCGGACAAGCTGAAATTCGACGGCGACAACCTGGTCGGCGCCGACGGCGCGTTGACGCTGCGCGGCGTCACCCAGCCGGTAAGCCTCGCGGTGCAGAACTTCAAGTGCGGCGCGCACCCCTTCACCAAGAAGGCGATGTGCGGCGCCAATGTCACCACGACCATCAAGCGCTCCGATTTCGGCATGAAGTACGGCCTGCCCGCCGCGATCGGCGACGAAGTGAAGATCGCGATCCAGATTGAGGCTTACAAACAGTAGGGCAAACCGGCGCAGGCCACGGCCGGGGGAAACCCGGCCGCGGCCTGTCCCCGCTTCATGTTTTCGGTGACAATGCGTCACCATGCTCAAGAAACACTTCTCGTATTTCCTCGGCACCAACCCCGGTTTCCTGCACGCAGCCGCCCACAGCCACCATCCGTGGCCCGACGTCACGGAGGCGGCGCACCGCCAGTACTGGCTGATTTCCGCCACGCAGGTCGACCGCAAATGGCAGTCGGTTGTCGATGGCGTCGAGGAAAGGGCGAAGGTGCATGTCGCGCGGCTGATCGGCGCGCCCGACCCGGCACAGATCGTCTTCGCGCCGAATGTGCACGAGTTCTGCGCACGGCTTTATTCCTGCCTGCCGCTCGACCGCCCCGCGCGCGTGCTGTCGAGCGCGCATGAATTCCACAGCTTCACCCGCCAGACGCGCCGGCTGGTCGAGGCCGGGCGCGTGTCGTGGGAGACGGTGCCCGCCGATCCTTACGACTCCTTCGCGGCGCGCTTCGCCGCGCGGCTCGCCTCGGAAAAGTGGGACATGGTGTGGCTCTCGCACGTGTTCTTCGATTCGGGCTTCCGCGTCGACGACCTCGAGGCGCTGGTGCGGGTCGGCTTCGACGACGGCATCTTCGTGATCGACGGCTATCACGCCTTCTGCGCCCTGCCGGTGGACATCGGGCCGTTCGCCCAACGCGCGTTCTACACGGCAGGCGGCTACAAGTACGCGATGGCCGGCGAAGGCGCGTGCTTCCTCGCCGTCCCGCCCGGCAACACGCTTCGTCCCGTGAATACCGGTTGGTGGGGCGATTTCGAGTCGCTCGCGAAACCGCAGGAAGGCCCCGTCGGCTACAGCCCCAGCGCGGAGAGCTTCCGCGGATCGACCGCCGACCTGTCGGGGCTGTTGCGCTTCAATGCCGTCTGGGACCTGATGGACTCCCTGGGCGTGACGCCGGCGACGATCCATGCGCATGTCGATGCGCTCGAGGCGCAGTTCCTCGACGGGCTCGATGCGCTCGGGCTCGCCCGCCTGCAAACGCGCCATCTCGTGCCGCCAAGGGGCGTTCCGCGCGGCAATTTCCTCACCTTCGACTGCCCCGACGCCGAGGACATCGAGCTGCGATTGAAGTCCGCCAACGTGTACATGGACCGCCGCGGGACGCGCCTTCGCTTCGGCTTCGGCGTCTATCACGATGCGGAATTCATCGACCAGCTGCTCGCGGCCGTGAAGAGCGCGCTGCGGTAGGCATTCCGAGTGCGGCTCGCCTCGGCCGCGTGCCCCTCCCACGTGCTCGCGCTTCTCTTCCATTGATCGCAGATCGAGCGGGGCCGCCGCGTGAAGGGCTGATCGACGCGCTGCGCGGCATGGCGCTGTGCGGCATCGCGTTGCCCAACCTTGCGTACTTCACCTGGCCGTCCATGGTGGGGGGAGGTGCTTTCTTCGCCCTCGGCGAGACCTTCGTCGACCGCATCGCGCTCTTCGCGGTGACGATGCTGGCGATGAACAAGTTCTATCCGATCTTCGCCTTTCTCTTCGGGGTGGGCGCCGGGCTGATGGCGCGGCGCTGGCAGCGCGACTTCGTCCCGCGCTACCGGCGGCGCCTCGTCTTCCTGCTTTGCGTCGGCGTGCTGCACGGGCTGCTGCTCTGGTACGGCGACATCCTGACGCTCTACGCGATCTGCGGGTTCGTCCTGCTTGCCTACGCCGCGAGACCGCTGCGGCGCGTGCTGCGGGCGCTTCGGACCTGGGCGATCATCACGCTGGTGCTCATCACGTTCGGCACGACGCTGATCGCGCTGCAGTCCTGGTCGGACTTCGGCTCGGCGAGTGCGGAGGAGATCGCCCGGCTCCTGGCCCGCGACCGGGCCGAAGCGACGCGGATCCATGAGATTTTCGCAAGCGGCAACTATTGGCAGGTGACGAGCGTTCGCGTCGAAGCCTACGCCTCGCTTGCGACGAGCGCGTTGGCGGGACTCTTCACCCATGTCGTGACCTTGTTCCTTGCCGGCGTCATGGCCGCGCGGCTCGGTTGGTTTCGCCCACGCCCGTCCAACGATGCGCGCTGGCGGCGCATCGCCGCGTGGGGCTGGGGAGTGGGCCTGCCGCTCAATGGCGTGGTGGCGATGGCGATGCTGGGCTTGCCGCAATTCTCGGACGCCTTGTACGGCTTTCTCTACTTTGCGGGCCCCCTGCTCGCGGCCGGATATGTCGCGAGTTTCGTGCTTGCGTGGCGCCGCGGCCCGGGATGGCTGGTACTGCTCGCGCCGGCCGGCCGCATGGCATTCACCAACTACCTGATGCAGTCGCTGGTCTTCGCGCTCGTGCTATCGGGATTCGGCCTGGGCATGGCGCAGCACTGGGATTTTGCCGCGCTCCTGGCGTTCGGGCTGGCCTTCTTTTTCGGCGTGCAGGTGCCGCTGAGCCGATGGTGGCTGGCCCGGCACCCGCAGGGACCGCTCGAGGCGCTGTGGCGCCGCTTCACTTACGGCTGAGCCGCTTCTTCCTGCCGCCGGGGGTGACATGGCGTTCCAGCCATGAGAAGAATTCCCGGTACCAGAGCTTCGAGTTCTGCGGCTTCAGGATCCAGTGGTTTTCGTCGGGGAAGAACACGAGGCGCGCCGGAACGCCCTTGGCCTTGAGCGTGTTGAAGTAGGCGAGGCCCTGCGAATCGGGCACGCGGTAATCGAGCGCGCCATGGATCACCAGCGTCGGGGTCTTCATGGCCTTCACGCGGGCGCGCGGGTTCTGGCTTTCGACTTTCGCGAAATCGTCCCAGTAGAAGGCGCCGAATTCCTTAGGATGCCAGTAATAGAAATCGTCGGCGAACATCGACACCCAGTCGAAGCAGCCGGCATGGCACACGTAGGCCTTGTAGCGGTCGGTATGGCCGTTCATCCACGCCACCATGTAGCCGCCGTAGCTGCCGCCCGCGGCGACCAGGCGTTTCGCATCGATGAAGCCGCGCTTCAGCATGAAGTCGGTGCCGGCCTCGACATCGGCGAGCTCGCGCTTGCCCAGGTCGCAATAGATCGACTCGTTGAACTTCTTCCCGAACGAGGTCGAGCCGTGGTAGTTCACGCACACCACGACATAGCCCTGGGCCGCGAAAACCTGGTTGTTCCAGCGGAAGTGGAAGTTGTCGCCCCAGATCCCGTGCGGACCGCCGTGGATGTTGTGCAGCAATGGCCACTTCTTCTTCGCATCGAAGTCCGGAGGGTAGATCACCCACATGTGGACTTCGTCGCCCTTCCACCCCTTGAAGCGATGCTCCTCGACCTTCCCGAGGCGGACGCCCGCCATCGCCGCGTCGTTGAAATTGTCGAGGCGCGCCTCGTGCCCGTCGCGGGAGGCGATCACCGCCGGCGGCGTGCTCATGTCGTTGCGCACGAACACCGCGACATCGCCTGCGATCGCGAAGTCGCCGATGGTGCCGCCCAGGGCCACGATCCCGGGGACGTTCCTGCCGACATCGAGGCGAAACAGGTTGGACCGCGCATTGTCCTCGGCGACAAAGAACACCGACTTGCTGTCCGCCGACCAGGCGAGCGGCGGATGAAGGGCCCTGTCCCATTTGCCCGATGCGATCCGCAGCTTTCCGGACTTGCGGTCGATCAACGCCAATTCCTGCGGGGCGATGGCGATGCGCCGGAGGTTGGCCGCAAGCAGGGCGCAATGTCGTGCCGTCCGGCGAATAGCGCGGGCCGTCATGGTCGAACGGCGACTTCGCGGTGAGCGCGCGAAAGCGCTTCGTCGCCATGTCGAGCGCGATGAGGTGGCGCTCGTGGTCGAGCCGCTTCTCCTGCTCCGGATCGAACACGAACGCGATCTCCCGCCCGTCCGGAGCGATGTCGTAGTGGCTGGCGCTCGTGTCGGCCAGCGGCAATTCGTACTTCGTGCCTTCGAACAAGTCGCGCACCTTGCGCGACTTCACGTCCACCATGCACAGGTGCGGCACGCGCCCGTCGGTGAGCCAGTGGTCCCAGAAGCGGTACTGCGCATGCTCGACAACGTGCGCCTTGACCTTGTTGTCCTTGTGCTCCTTGTAGCGCCTGGCGAGCGCCTTTTCGCCACGGGTTTCGGGCCATACCCACGAGATGAAGGCGAGGCTGCGGCCATCGGGAAACCACTTGATCCCGGACGCGCCGGTGGGAAAGGAGGTGAGCCGCTCGGCCTCGCCGCCGTCGGGCGCGATCAGGTAGACCTGCGGCTCGTCGTCGCCCTCGCGCTTGGCGACGAAGGCGATGCGGCTGCCGTCCGGGGACCAGGCTGGTTCCCCATCCTTTTCGCCAACCGTGGTGAGTTGCCGCGGTTCGCCGCCGAAGGTCGAAAGCAGCCACAGCCGTGAGGTGGCCTTGTTCTCCTTCATGTCGAAGGTGGACACCGATACGCAGGCTTGCGCGCCGTCGGGCGACAGCGTCGGCTGCGCCGGCCGCGCCAGTTTCCAGAGGCGCTCGACGGTCAGCCTGTTGTTCTTTGCCATGGGATTTCCCGTTTTGAATGCGGCGCGGACCCGCCGTCGGCATTCTACGGGAATGGCAGTGCACGCTCAGCCGGTCAACCCGCTCCCAGCGCCAGCGCTGCGCGATAGGTGAGGAAGGACGCGAGGTACGCGAGCATGAACAGGTAGCCTGCCATCACCAGCGGCATCGTCCAGCCGCCCGTCTCGCGTTTGACGGCGGCAAGCGTCGAGATGCATTGCGGCGCGAATATGTACCACGCCAGCAAGCGAAAACGCGGTGGCGAGGCTCCAGGTGCCCGCAATCAACGGTATCAAGGCGGACGCGGTATCGGGCCCGGTTGCGGAAAGCGCATAGACGGTTCCGAGCGCGCTGACGGCCACTTCACGCGCGGCCATGCCGGGTACCAGCGCGATGCAGATCTGCCAGTTGAAGCCGATGGGCTCGAAGACCACCGCCAGCGCGCGGCCCGAGCGTTCCCGCGAGGCTGTATTCGATCGCCGCGCCCGTCGCGCCCGCGGGCGGGGCCGGAAAGCTCGCAAGGAACCACAGGACGATCGTCAGGCCGAGGATGATGCCGCCGACGCGCTTGAGGAAGATCACCACGCGCTGCAACAGGCCGATCGCCACGCCGCGCACGGTGGGCCAGTGGTAGTTGGGCAACTCCATCATCAGCGGGCGCACTTGCCGGCCGGCGCTGGTGAAGTGTTTCAGACACCAGGCGACCGCCATCGCGCCCGCAATGCCGGCGATGTAAGGCCGAACAGCACCAGGCCCTGCAATTCGAACAGGCCCGCCACCTGGCGCGCGGGAATGAACGCGCCGATCAGGAGTGCATAGACGGGCAGCCTCGCCGAGCAGGTCATCAGCGGCGCGATCATGATCGTCACCAGCCGGTCGCGCGGATTGGCGATGGTGCGCGCCGCCATGATCCCGGGGATCGCGCAGGCGAAGCTCGACAGCAAGGGGATGAAGGAACGGCCGGAGAGCCCGACGCTGCCCATGATGCGATCGAGCAGGAAGGCCGCGCGCGGCAGGTAGCCCGACTCCTCGAGGACGAGGATGAAGAAGAACAGGATCAGGATCTGCGGCAGGAACACCAGTACGCTGCCCAGTCCGGCAATGATGCCGTCCACGAGCAGGCTCCTTGCCCATTTGCCCGGCATCGCCGCGCCTACGGTGGTGCCGAGCCAGGCGGTGCCTTGCTTGATCAGGTCCATGGGAACCGTGGCCCACGAAAACACCGCCTGGAACATCAGGAACAAGGTCGCGAGCAGCAGCAGCGGATCCCCACACCGGGTGCAGCACGACGCCGTCGATCCTGTCGCTCGCCGTGTGGGGGATTGCTTCGTCCAGGCCCAGGCGGGCGAGGATGCCCTGGATGGTCTTGTGGTCGCCTTCGATGCTTGCCCTTGAGTCGAAGTGGGCGTCGACCGGGCCCGCCGCCGGGCTGCGCGGAACTGCAGCGTCCAGAAGCGGACGCAGCGCCGACTCGCCCCCCGATCGCACGGCGACCGTCTTCACCACGGGGACGCCGAGCTCACGCGCGAGCGCTTCGGCGTCGATGTTCACGCCTCGGCTCTCGCTACGTCGGCCATGTTCAATGCCACGACGCAGGGCAGGCCCAGTCGCCGCACTGCCAGCACCAGCCGCAGGTTGCGCCTGAGGTTGGTGGCATCCAGCACGCAGATGACGAGGTCGGGCTGCCGTTCGCCCTTGGCGCGCCCGAACAGGACATCGGTGGTGATCCGCTCATCGGGCGAGCGGGGATTGAGGCTGTAGGCACCTGGCAGGTCGAGCACGCGAACTGCCTTTCCGCCGTGGCCCGTGAGCTTGCCTTCCTTGCGCTCGACCGTTACGCCCGCGTAGTTCGCCACCTTCTGGCGGCCTCCGGTCAGCAGGTTGAAGAGCGCCGTCTTTCCGCAATTGGGATTGCCGACCAGCGCAATCAGCGGGCCGGGCTTGTGGAAATGAAGGGGCGACGAATTCGCGGCGGCACTCATCGCGTCGCGGGAGAATTCGTCGTTCGCCCTGACATGAATGCAGGCCGCTTCCGCCCTGCGCAGCGCGAAAGTGGACGATCCGATGCGAACCACAAGCGGATCGCCGCCCAGCATTCCGCGGGCCATGAGGGTGACTCGTTCGCCGGGAATGAAGCCGATTTCCTCCAGCCACTGCGCCCATTCCGGCGCCTCCCGCGGGCTGGCGACGAGCGTTACCACGTGGGGCTGGCCCATCGGGGCGTCGGCAAGCGTTGGCGAGGACTGTCTATCGGTCATGTTTGCCCGCATCAGGGCGCCGGGTGGTTTGATCCGGCACGGGTGCTTCCTGGGTGCAGAGAAAGCTCATTATAATGCGAGTAATTCCTATTCGCAAGGTTGGGTTTTCGCGCCCGCCATGGCTGTTAGACTTCAGTGCAGCCCCTTTCCATTTCTCTGCGCCGAGACGACCCATGAAACCGAACGACCTGAAGCCCACGTTCAAGTGGGACGATGCCCTCCTCCTCGAAGACCAGCTCTCCGAAGAGGAGCGCATGGTGCGCGACAGCGCGCGCGACTATTGCCAGGAAAAGCTGCAGACGCGCGTGCTCGAGGCCAATCGCCACGAGAAATTCGACCGCGAGATCCTGAACGAAATGGGCGCGCTCGGCTTCCTCGGCTCGACCATCGACGGCTACGGCTGCGCCGGCGTGAACCACGTCTGCTACGGGCTGATCGCGCGCGAGGTCGAGCGCGTCGATTCCGGCTATCGCTCGACGATGAGCGTGCAGTCCTCGCTGGTCATGCACCCCATCCATGCCTACGGCACCGAGGCGCAGCGGCTGAAATGGCTGCCCAAGCTCGCCACCGGCGAGTACGTCGGCTGCTTCGGCCTCACCGAGCCCAACCACGGCTCCGACCCCAACAGCATGATCACGCGCGCCAAGGCCGTGGACGGCGGCTTACCTCTTGAGCGGCGCGAAGATGTGGATCACCAATTCGCCGATCGCCGACGTGTTCGTGGTCTGGGCCAAGGACGATGCCGGCGACATTCGCGGCTACGTGCTGGAAAAAGGCATGAAAGGGCCTGAGCGCGCCGAAGATCGAAGGCAAGTTCAGCCTGCGTGCCTCGATCACCGGCGAGATCGTGATGGATGACGTGTTCGTGCCGGCGGAAAACCTGCTGCCGAACGTGAAGGGGCTGAAGGGGCCGTTCGGGTGCCTGAACAAGGCGCGTTTCGGCATCTCCTGGGGAGCGCTGGGCGCGGCGGAATTCTGCTGGCACGCGGCGCGCCAGTACACGCTCGACCGCATGCAGTTCGGCAAGCCCCTTGCCGCCAACCAGCTGATCCAGAAAAAGCTTGCCGACATGCAGACCGAAATCACGCTCGGCCTGCAATCCGTGCTGCGCGTCGGGCGTTTGCTGGACGAAGGCCGCGCAACGCCCGAGATGATCTCGCTGGTGAAGCGCAATTCCTGCGGCAAGTCGCTCGACATCGCCCGCGTCGCCCGCGACATGCACGGCGGCAACGGCGTCTCCGATGAATACCACGTGATTCGCCACGTGATGAACCTGGAAGCGGTCAACACCTACGAGGGAACGCACGACATCCACGCGCTGATCCTCGGTCGCGCGCAGACAGGGATCGCGGCCTTCTAGCGGCGATTGGCCCGAACGATGCCACCCAGGCGGACATGAAGCCGCGCAAGCACCGACCGCACTTGATCGCGCTCCTGCTCGCGATTTCGTGCGCGCTGGTCGCAATCCTCCCGGGTGATCCCCACTCCAACGCTGCCCCCGCGCCAGCAACGCCTGCGGCCGACGCCGTGAAGGCTCCTGCCGCGAGTCCGACGGGCATTGGCGAGGAGTACCGGCAATCCCGCGACCTGTGGGCCTTCTTCCTGCGCCATGCGCAATCCGCGCGCGACGGCGCGACCCTGTACTTCCTTTCGCAGGCGCTCGAGGAGTGCTACGTGATCTCGCATGCGCTCGACGAGACCGGCCGCAAGCGCGACTGGCGCGAAGTGTCGGCCGGCGCCGGAGATGCGCTTGCCAGCCTCGCCGCCAAGGAACTGCTTGCCGCGCCCTGCCGCGGCTTTGGCGACCAGCCGATCGATGCCCGCGACGTGCTCGCGCTGGTTGCGGAATCGGCGGCGATGGACGAACCGCGCGCGCTCGCGCGCATGCTGCTGTTTCGCGACATTGCCGCGCCCAAGGACGAGCTTGTCCCGCTGTTGCAGGACCTGCTCGCATCCCGGGATCCCTCTGTCGTCCGCGATGTCGGCGCGTTCCTTTCGCGCGGGGAGACCGAGTGGATTTTCGGAGGGAAGGCAATCGACGCGCATACCGCCGCGATCGCCTGGGAACTTGCCGCGTGCGACCTGGGGTTCGATTGCGGGGCGGCAAGCCGGCTGGTGCGCACGCAATGCGCGTTCAGCGGGATATGCCGGGCGGGCAGCTATGAAGCCGCGCTGTCCTTCCTGGAGGAACCCGGCGAACTGCAGGGCGCGCAGCAAGTCCGCGGCGGCATCGTGAAGGCGATTTCCGAAGGCAACTGGGACTGGCTCGGGCTCGGCGAAAGCAACGCTGCCGCCCCCCGCTGAAACCCGCCCCCGTCGCCCGCGAAGTCCATGCCGGGTACAGCGTCCCGACTGGTGGGGACCGCGGCCCCCTAGGCAAGGTGCCGATTCACGACCTCGCCGCGGCTCTCGACCAGGCGATCGATGGCAGCCAGCATTGCCGCGTCAAAGCGGTCGACGGCGCCTGCGGGAACCTCCCCGCGAAAGAAATGGCACAGGTTTGCCGCGGCCACGCGATGGCCGAATCGGTGCGCGAACAGGCGAGGCAGGGTTTGCCTGCCGGTCGCTATCTGGACGAGGATTTCCGGCGTGAAGAGGCCGACCGAGGTGAGGCGTTCGATGGGCGCGCCTTCTGTCAGGGTGGTGAGCAGCCGTGGTCCCGCAATCGTGCGGGCAATGGGCCCTTCCGGATGGGCCCGAACGGTGTTCTCGACCGCGTCGAAGTAGCGAAGAAACATGGGGTGCGCGCGCCGGGAGCCGAGCAACGCGCCGTTCACGCCGCGCGGCGTGGCGAATCCCCGTCCTTGCGCGTCTTCCCAGACAGTCACTTCCTCGATGACCGTGAAGCCTGTTGCCGGATCGATCGCGAGCGCCGCCGGATCGAAGACGAGAACGTCGGCGTCGACCCAGAGCACGAATTCCTCGCCGGCGTCGAACCGTTCCTGCATCAAGTAGAGGCGGGCGACATCGGTGAGCGGTCCCGTCTCCGGCGCGCAGCGCTCCTTGAACCACGCTGGGGCGCGATCGAAAAACGTGGAGCTGAACCTGTAATGGTAACCACGCTCCGCGGCCCAGCCGCGAACCGAGTCGAGGCAACGGGATATCCACGCCGGCGTGGACGCGGCCTCGTAGGCCTGCAGGAAGGTGACCGGGCCCTGGTCAATGCACCCTGTCGCCCAGGGACAGCTCGGGCGGCAATGGAAAGGCGGAAACGCCCTCCTCTTCGAGTGACTGCGCTTCTTCCGGCGTGACCCGGCCGCGGATTCCGCGCCGGGCTTCCTCGCCATAATGGATGCGCCGCGCGATTTCCGGGAAGGCGCGCCCGACTTCCTCGGTATTCGCCATCACGAAATGCTTCAGCTTGCGCAGTGCCTGTTCGCGCGCGGAAGGCACACGGGAGGCGCCGCCGACTTGTCGCCGCGCGGGCCCTACATTGATGTAGGGCGCCGAGGGCAGCTTGTTGATGTGCGCGTCTTCGCAGACTGGGCACGAAAGTCGTCCCGTATCGCGCTGGCGTTCGGCATCATCGGCCGAGGCAAACCAGCCTTCGAAGGAATGGCCGTGGCTGCAGGAGAGCTTGAAGACAATCATGGCCTTGAGATGGCGGCGCAATGCGCCGCCTTTCAAGACCGGTCGGGAGCAACCGGCGTGCCGACGGGAGATTCATGCACCGCCCAGCCGCTTGCGCAATTCGTTCTTCTGCACCTTCCCCATGGTGTTGCGCGGCAGTTCCTCGAGGAAGACCACGCGCTTGGGCACCTTGAAATTGGCCAGCTTCGCCTTGAGCGCGGCAATGATGTCGCCTTCGGATAAGCGCGGGCGCACCCTTGCGGGGCACGACCACCGCCGTCACTGCCTCCCCGAAATCGGCATGCGGCAAGCCGATCACGGCGGATTCGAGCACGCCGGGCAGCTCGTCGATGGCGAGTTCGATCTCCTTGGGATAGACGTTGAAGCCGCCGGTGATGATCAGGTCCTTGGAGCGCCCGACGATGGAAAGATAGCCGTCGGCGGAGAACACGCCGACGTCGCCGGTCTTGAAGAAGCGGTCCGCGGTGAACTCCTCCCGGTCCTTCTCGGGCATTCGCCAATAACCGGCGAGGACGTTGTCGCCCTTCACCTGCACGTTGCCGACCTCGCCCGGCGCGAGCGGACGGTCCGCCTCGTCCGCCACGCGCACCTGCACGCCCGGCAGCGGCAGGCCGACTGTCCCGCCGCGGCGCTCGCCGTCCAGCGGGTTCGAGGTGAGCATGCCCGTTTCCGTCATGCCG
The DNA here is from genome assembly GCA_963849005.1 of uncultured beta proteobacterium. Lineage (GTDB taxonomy): Bacteria > Pseudomonadota > Gammaproteobacteria > Burkholderiales > Usitatibacteraceae > CAWKGC01. Next base: position 377,701 of record CAWKGC010000023.1, read on the forward strand.
TAACGCTCGAGGATCACATGCCCGGTGCGCGCGCGGAATTCTTCGAAGGTCTCGGCGAGCAGGGGGGCGGAGCCGGAGATGAACAGCCGCATGTTCGAGCATGCCTCGCGGTTGAGCGCGTTTTCGGCGAGCAAGCCGCGTAGTAGAAGGTCGGCACGCCCATGAACACCGTGGACATCGGCGAAATCGGCCAGCGCGCGCCGCGCGTCGAACTTCTCGTGGAAGCGGATCATCGAGCCGTTGAGAAGCGCCGTGTGGCAGGCGACGAACAGGCCATGCACATGGAAGAGCGGCAGCATGTGCACCAGCACGTCGCCCTCGCGAAAGCCCCAGTAGCGGTGCAGCGTGACTCGCATTGGAGGCGAGGTTCCGGTGCGTGATCATCGCGCCCTTGGAGCGCCCCGTGGTGCCCGAGGTATAGAGGATGGCCGCGAGGTCCTCCGGCGCCCTTTCGGCGATGCCGAACTTCGCTCGCTTGCGGACGCGGCGGCCTCGATGAAACTGCCGCCACCGCCTTCGTCCATGGAGAAGACATGGGCGATCCCGCGACGCCTCGCGAGCGACTCCAGCCACGGCAGGGATTTCGGCTGCGCGATCACCGCGCGCGGCTCCGCATTCTCGAGGAAATAGGTTACCTCGCCTTCCTGGTAGGCGTTGTTCAAGCGGCAGGTAGACGAGCCCGGCGCGCAGGCAGGCAAGGTAGAGGAACAGGGCCTGCGGCGACTTCTCGACCTGCACTGCGACGCGATCTCCCGGAACGAGCCCGAGGTCGGCAAGCAGGCTCGCATAGCGTGCTGCATGCGCCTCCAGTTCCGAGAAGCTGTAGCGCCGGCCCGTGCCGGTCTCGATAGCCGGGTCGCCGGGGCAGCGCGAAAAGCGTTCGGCGAACAGCGCGTAAAGGTTGCCGTTCATGCGCGTTTCGACAAGGCGCCTTCGGGCACCACGCCGAGCTTGAGTTCTTCGTCGGCAACCCCGCGGCGCGGTAGTCGTCGATCTCCGGCGCTGCCTCGCGCGATTCGCCGAGGATGCTGGCGATCGCCGCGCCTGGCAGGACCTGGATCTCGATGCCGTGCGCCACGCTCACCTTGTCCGCCGGGCTTGCCAGCGCCACATAGACGCCGCCGCCGGAACGGCCGAGCACCAATGTCTCCAGCGCGGTGCCGGTGGCTCGCAATACGCCCAAGGCAAGGCTCAGCGTGGCGAGATACTCCGAGAGCACCGCGCGTTCTTCGTCGAGATTGGCGAGGTGCGATTCGCAATCAAGCAGGATCACGCGCGCGCGTAGCGTCGCTCGAGAGCGAGCTTCCAGGCGTGCTCGGCCAGGCGCAGCGCGCGTTCGCCACCCAACGGCCGCCCGCCGAGGATTCCCAGAAGGCCGATGGCCTCGCCACCCGACTTCGCCTCGCCCTGACAACACCGCCCAGGTCGCTGAGCGTGAATCCCTCGGGAAAGCACTTGCCGAGGTCCTTGCGCGCGACACTCTCGGGTGCCCCGCCGTGGAGCGCTTGGCCAGGCGGGACCGAGTGCCGCGAAGGTTTCTCCCATCCAGTCCCTCGTGCCCTGCGCGGCATTGGCAGCGTGCATTACGTTCTTCCCGAGGACGGAGCTGCCGTCCCAGATGACATTTGCGGGGGCCGGCCTTGCGGCGCGCAGCAGAACCCAGCGCCGCTTCCGCCATGGCGCGGAACGTCTCGTCGAGTGCGCTCGCGCCGGCTGCCGACGCGAGTATCGATGGCCCGGACATCGCCAGTTGCGCACTGGGATGAAGGACGCGGACCCGCGCAAGGTGGGCAAGCATGCTCGCGCCGCCGAAGCAGTTGCGGCCGATCACGGCAAAGAGCGGCGCGCCGCCCAGCGCGGCGGCGAGCGCATCGCGGTACATCGCGCGGAATGCGCCAAGCGCCTTCAGTCCCTCGGAGACGCGCGCGCCGGCAGAATCGAGGTACAGCACGACCGGTGACTTTTCCAGCCGCGCGAGCCGGAACAGTTGTCCCAGCCGGGTTGCTTCGGCGATGCCGATCGACCCGCTGGCAATGCGGCTCTCCATCGATCGCCAGGTGCGCGGGCGCGCCTGCGAGCGTGCATCGGCCCACCGTGAGGTTTCCGACGAGTTCGCCCAGCGGCCTCATCGCCAATTCGGCCTTGAGGCGCTCGAGCAGCGCAGCTGGTGGGGCGATGTCCGGCATGAAGGCGAAATCATACGTCATCGCGGACCGCGCGAGGCACGCTATGTCACCGGTCGTCCCGGAATACGAGGTGTGTCCCGGGATTCGGAAAGTAGCCTGACTCCGATCTCCAGCCCCATCCGGGTAGCTCGATGCAAATGAACGCCGCCGCCCCAGCCGAGATCGTCGCCGCCTTCAAGGGCCGTTTCGAATGCGCTCGAGCGAATCGGCGAGGGCGGCATGGGCGAAGTGTTCCGCGGCCATGACCTGTTCCGCGACGTGTGGTGCCGTTGAAGATCGCGCGCAAGCGGAAGAACATGGCTGGCTGGGACCCGCGCCATGGAGAGCCTGTGGCTGAACGAGATGCGGCTCGCGGGAAAGCTGCGCCATCCGGCCATCGTCGAGGTCTTCGAGGCGGAACCAACGACCACTTCAGTTTCATCGTGATGGAGTACGTCGCCGGCGGCACGCTTCGGCCGTATACGGAGGCGGAGAACCTGCTGCCGCCGGATCGCATCGCCGACATCATCTTCCGGGTCGCGAGCGCGCTCGAGTACGCGACCTCCGAAGGGCTCCTGCATCGCGACGTCAAGCCCGCCAACATCCTGCTCGATGAGCACGGCGCGCCCCGCGTGAGCGACTTCGGCTCGGCCTATATCCTCACCTCGACTGAGACTCAGATCAGCGATGTCGGCACCCTGCCCTACATGCCGCCCGAGCATTTCAGCGGCAAGGCGCCGGGCGTCCAGACCGACATCTACGCGCTCGGCGTCACCGCCTACGAACTTCTCACCGGCGCCTATCCGTTCGAGGGATCGAGCACCGAGCGCGATGATCTACCACAAGATGAACGGTGCGGACGCGCCGATCGCATCGCGCCGGCAGGGCGTGCCGGAGGGCTTTGCCGCCACCATCCATCGCGCGATCGACCGCGATCCGGCCAGGCGATTCGCGCGTTGGCCTGATTTCCTCGCGGCGCTCGCCGAGGCGCTGCCGCAGAAAGGTGCTGCAAAGGTGGTCCTGCCGGAAAGCGCGCGCTACGAGATGTTTCGCCGCATCGGCTTCTTTGCCGAGTTTGCGGAAGCCGAATTGTGGGAGGCGGCGCGGATCGGCACGGTGCGCGAGCTGTCCGAGGGAGAGACGCTGTTTGCGGAAGGGTCGCGCGAAAGCGCGCTGTTCCTGATCGAGCGCGGCGAACTCGTGGTGACGCGCAAGGGCACGCCGCTCAACCGCGTCGGCGCCGGGGACTGCATCGGCGAGATGGCCTACATCTACGAGGCGAATCCGGTGCGCTCGGCCTCGGTACACGCAGCCAGCGCCGCCGGGCTGATCGCCTTCCAGCCGGGCGCCTTGAAGAGCTCCTCGGAGCGGCTGCAGGCGGCGTTCGCGCGGGCCTTCATGCGCGTGCTTGCCGACCGGCTGAAGCAGTCCAATGACCGCTTCCTGGCGCTCGCGCGCACTGTCTCGAAGGCGGACAAGGCGCGCTAGCCGGAAAGGCTATTCCGGCAGCGCCTGGATCGAGTAGGCCGCCTTCATCGTCGGGCTCAGGGGCGCGCCAAGCGGGTCGAACCATTTCGCGTAGATCTTCTCGATCTCGCCGCTGCGAAAAGGCCGGAGAGCGTCTTGTTCACCGCGAGCTTGAAGTCGGGATCGCCGCGGCGAAACATCAGCCCGAACGGCTCGTACGACAAGTGCCTGCCGACCACTGCGTAGTCCTTCGGGCTCTTGGCGCTCGCGGCCAGCCCCAACAACTGGATGTCGTCGCTGACGTTGGCGTCCACGCGCCCGGTCTCGAGCGCCAGGAAGCCTTCGCCGTGGTCCTTGACGTTGAGGATCTTGATGCCGAGTTGCTTCTGCTCGTTGAGCTGCTTGATGATGCGCTCGTTGGTGGTGCCCTGCGACACCGAGATGGTCTTGCCCTTCAGGTCCTCGACTTCCTTGATGCCGGATTTCACCTTGACCAGCAGCCGCGTGCCGCCGATGAAGGTGATGTGCGAGAACTCCACCTGCTTCTGGCGGGTGAGCGTGTTGGTGGTCGACCCGCACTCGAGATCGACGGTGCCGTTGGCCACCAGCGGAACCCGGGTCTGCGAAATGACCGGCACCTGCTTCACCTGCAAGTTGGGCATGGCGAGGTCGACCTTCAGCGCGTCGACGACCTTCATGCACAGGTCGATCGAAAAGCCGATCACCTTCTGGCTGTCGTCGAGATAGGAAAACGGAATCGAGGTCTCGCGCACGCCGAGCGTGATGGTGCCGCTGTCCTTGATCTTCTTCAGCGTGCCGGTGAGTTCCTGCGCGTCGGCCGTTGCGCACGCAAGGAGGGCGGCGATGAGGATGAGTTTTTTCAATTTCCTGTTCCTTTGGGTCCGGTCTGTTGTGGCAGCGCGTCCGATAATACCCGAGCGACGTGGACGGCTCTGCGCCCTGCCCCGTCGGCAATCTGGTGGCGGCAACTGGTGCCGTCGGCAACGACGATCGACTCCTGGCCGGCTTCGCGCACTTTCGGCAGCAGCGCCGCTTCGGCCATCTTCATCGAGATGGCATGGTGCGAAGCTTCGTAGCCGAAAGCTGCCCGCCATGCCGCAACATGACGACTCGACGGTCTCCACCTCGAGCCCGGCACCAGCCCGAGGGCGCTTCTGCACGGCAGGGCATCGCACCGAACGCCTTCTGGTGGCAGTGGCCGTGAAGCAGTGCCTTCCTCGCGGCAACCGGCCGCAAGGGCAGGCGCAGCCTCCCGCCATCCGCTTCGCGGGCGATCCATTCCTCGAAGAGCATCGCCTGTCTGGCGACCAGGAGCCGGTTCCTCTCCCGGCAGCAGCGCAACGAATTCATCCTTGAGCGAGTACAGGCACGAGGGCTCCAGGCCGACGATCGGCACGCCGCGCCGGGCGAACGGCAGCAGAGCGGCGACCATGCGCCGCGCTTCGACTCGCGCGTGCTCGACCATGCCGGTGGAAAGATAGGTCCTGCCGCAGCAAAGCGGCCGGCCGCCATCCGACCGCACGGGCGAAATGCACCCTCGCGCCTGCCGCCTCGAGGACGGCCAGCGCCGCGCGCGCATTTTCCGGCTCGTGGTAATTGGTGAAGGTATCGACGAACAGCACCACGTCGCCGTCGCGGGTGCGCGTCGGCCGAAGAAAGGAACGTATCCCCGCGCCACGCCGGAAGCCGTCGCTCCGGCGCGAACCCGAGCGGTCCCTTGCCGAGTTCCTGCAGGAAGTTCATCATCGGCGCCATTCGCGCGGCCCACGGCGCATAGCGCGGCAGGTACGCGACCATCCGGTCTTTCATCGTCCAGCCGCGCTTCGCATGCCAATGGTGCAGGTGCTCGATCTTCATGCGCGCCATGTCCACTCCTGTCGGGCATTCGCGCTTGCAGCCCTTGCAGGAGACGCAAAGTTCCATCGCCTCATGCACCGCCTCGGAGGCGATCCCGTCCGGCCCCAGTTGCCCGGAGAGCGCCAGGCGCAGCGTGTTGGCGCGCCCGCGCGTGAGATGCTGCTCGTCCTTCGTGACGCGGTAGCTCGGGCACATCGTGCCGGCGTCGAACTTGCGGCAGTGGCCGTTGTTGTTGCACATCTCCGCGGCCGCGGCGAGTCCCGTGCTCTGCGCGCCGGGCACCGTCCAGTCGCTCCAGTCGAGCGCGGTCGCGAGCTTGATCGTCGCGTAGCCCGGCTTGAAGCGGAACAGGCTGCGGTCGTCCATCTTCGAGGGCCGAACGATCTTGCCCGGGTTCATCAGCCCCTTCGGGTCGAACAGCGACTTCACTTCGCCCAGTGCCTGCGTGAGCCGGGGGCCCAGGATCGGCTCGATCCACTCCGAGCGCACAAGCCCGTCGCCATGCTCGCCGGAGTAGGCCGAGCCCTTGAACTCGCGCACCATCGCGCAGGCCTCCTCGGCGATCGCGCGCATTTTCCGCGCGCCGTCGCGGCGCATGTCGAGCACCGGGCGCACGTGCAGCGTGCCGACCGAGGCATGGGCGTACCAGGTACCGCGAGTGCCGTGCTTTTCGAACACCGCCGTGAGCCTCGCGGTGTACTCGGCAAGATGCTCGAGCGGCACCGCGCAGTCCTCGATGAAGGAAACCGGCTTCCCGTCGCCCTTCATCGACATCATGATGTTGAGCCCCGCCTTGCGCACTTCCCACACGTCCTTTTGCAGCGCGGCGTCCGTGATCCCACGACGCTGCCGGGCAGGCCGAGGCCGCCCATCAACTCGACCAGCCGCTCCAGCTTCGCCCCTTGTGCGGCGGTGCTCTCGCCGGCGAACTCCACCAGCAATATCGCCTCGGGCTCACCCTGGAGGAAGCGGTCGACGATGGGCCGGAACGTCGCATTGCCGCGGGCCAGGTCGATCATGGTGCGGTCCACCAGCTCCACCGCGTCGGGATCGAGCGTGACGATGTGCTGCGTGCACTCCATCGCGCGATGAAACGTCGGAAAGTGGCACACGCCCAAGCGCCTTGGCGCGCGGCAGCGGCGAAAGCTTGAGCTTCAGCGCGCGCGTGAACGCAAGCGTGCCTTCGGAGCCCACCAGCAGGTGCGCGAGGTTGGCATCCGCCATGTCGAGGTTGTAGCCCTGCACGCGGCGCATCACCTTCGGCCAGCGCGCGGCGATCTCGTCTGCCTCGCGCAGCGCGATGCCGAGCACCCGGTCGGCGAGCAGGCGATAGCCGGGCGGGCCTTCAGCGATGTCCGCGACCGGTCCGAAGCGCCAGTCGCCGCCGCCCGCCAGCGTCGCGTCGATCGCGATCACGTTATGCACCATGTTGCCGTAGCGGATCGAGCGCGAGCCGCAGGAATTGTTGCCGGCCATTCCGCCCAGCGTGGCCTGCGCCGAAGTCGACACGTCGACCGGGAACCACAGGCCGTGCGGCCGCAGGAAGGCATTCAAGCGGTCGAGCACCAGCCCCGGCTCTACCGTGACCGTCATGCCCTGCCCGTCGAAATCGAGGATGCGATCGAGAGCCTTCGAGGTGTCGATCACCAGCGCGGCGCCGACGGTCTGGCCGCACTGCGAGGTGCCGCCTCCGCGGGCCAGCACCGGAACGCCCGCATCGATGGCGATCGCAAATGCGGCGAGCGCATCGGCGGCCGAAGCGGGCACCACCACGCCCACCGGCTCGATCTGGTAGATCGACGCATCGGTGGAATAGCGGCCTCGGCTTGCCGCGTCGAAAAGGATTTCCCCTCGTACTTCCCGCGCGAGCCGGTCCTTCAGCGCGTTCATGGCGCGAGCGCAGCCGTGACGACGGCGAGCTTGTGCGCGAGGTGGTCGCGGACCAGTTCCTGCAGGCGCGGGCCGTCGCGCGCCTCGAGCGCGGCGAGCATCTCCTCGTGCTCGCGCACCGCCGCCTTCCAGCGCGCCTTCGACAGGTTGGCCATGTAGCGCACGCGGCGCACGCGGTCGTTCAGCACCCGGTAACTCGCGGCGAGCACCGCATTGCCACTCGCCGCGACCATGGCGAGGTGGATCGCCTGATTGCGCGAAAAGTACGCAGCGAGGTCCCCGCGCTTGAAGTCGGCCACCATCTGCTTGTGCAGGGTGCGGATCGCGGCGATGGCGTCGTCCGTGGCCACTGCGCAGGCGAGCGCGGCCGCGAGCGCCTCGAGCGCGCCCATCACCTCGAGCGTCTGCTGGATGCTCTCGCGGTCTATCCCCGCGACGCGTGCGCCGCGATTGGGCAGCAGTTCGACCAGGCCTTCGGCGGCCAGCATGCGGGTCGCTTCGCGCAGCGGCGTGCGCGAGACGCCGAGGCGCTCGCACAGCTCGCGCTCGTTCAGGCGCGCCAGCGGCGCGAGCTTGCCCTGCACGATCAGGTTCCTCAGGGTGTCGCGCACCTCCTGCGGCAAGGTGGTGCGGGCCGGTGCGGCGGCGAGGACGGGATCGTTCATCGGGTTTGACAGGCGGAAGCGATGCGACTTATTGTATACAAAATGTGTTTCCCCGCAAGGAGCCCGTCATGACCCACCGCGCCGGCCGCCATTTCCTGCAGATTCCCGGGCCGACCAATGTCCCGGACCGCGTGCTGCGCGCCATCGACCGACCTACCATCGACCATCGCGGGCCGGAGTTCAAGGCGCTCGGGCTCGAGGTGCTCGAAGGCATCCGCGGGATCTTCAAGACGCGCCAGCCGGTGATCATCTATCCGGCCTCGGGAACCGGCGCCTGGGAAGCGGCGCTCGTGAACACGCTCTCGCCGGGCGACAAGGTGCTGATGGTCGAGACCGGGCATTTCGCGACGCTGTGGAAGAAGATCGCCGAAAAGCTCGGCCTCGCGCCCGAGTTCATCGCCGGCGACTGGCGCCACGGCGTCGATCCCGCGGCGGTCGAGGCGCGTCTCGACGAGGACAAGGCCCATGCGATCAAGGCGGTCGCGTGGTGCACAACGAGACCTCCACCGGCGTGGCCAGCCGCATCGGCGAGGTGCGCAAGGCGATCGACCGCGCCGGTCACCCCGCCCTGCTGCTGGTCGATACCATTTCCTCGCTCGCCTCGATCGACTACCGGCACGACGAATGGGGCGTGGACGTGACCGTGGGCGGCTCGCAGAAGGGCCTGATGCTGCCGCCCGGGCCTGTCGTTCAATGCGGTCAGCGAGAAGGCGCTCGCGGCGAGCAAGTCGGCGAAACTGCCGCGCGCGTTCTGGGAATGGGGCGACATGCTGGCCGCGCAACAAGGGCGGCTTCTTCCCCTACACGCCGGCGACCAACCTGCTCTACGGCCTGCGCGAAGCGCTGCTAGATGCTGCGACGAGGAAGGGCTGGAAAATGTCTTCGCGCGCCACGACCGCCATGCCGAGGCGACGCGGCGCGCGGTGCGCGCCTGGGGGCTGGAGATCCTGTGTGCGAACCCGCCGAGTACAGCTCCGCGCTCACGGCGGTGATGATGCCGCCCGGGCACGACGCCGACGCGCTGCGAAACGCGATCCTCGAGCATTTCGACATGTCGCTCGGCATGGGGCTGGCGAAGCTGCAGGGCAAGGTGTTCCGCATCGGCCACCTTGGCGACTTCAACGACCTCACGCTCGCCGGGCACGCTTTCCGGCGTCGAGATGGGGCTCGGGATCGCCGGCGTGCCGCACCGCAAGACTGGCGTGGCGGCGGCGCTCGACTACCTCGCTGAACGCGCGCAGGCGGCCAAGGCAGCCCGAAGGCGGCTTGACCGGGCGGGTTTACACGCCGCACCCTGCCCCCTACACTTCGCCGCAAGGTCGCCGCCTCGATGCGGTGCAGCGTTTTTCCAAAACAACAACAGGAGGAAGTCCATGGCATTGCGCATCTGGAGGGTCGCGGCGTCCTGCGTCGCGGCAGTTGTCCTTGCATCGCCTGCGATCGCGCAGGAAATCAAGATCTCGCACCAGTTCAAGGCCAACACCGATGCGCGCGACAAGGCGACGCGCGTGTTCGTCGAGGAAGTGAACAAGAAGGACCCGGGCCTCAAGTTCCGCATCTTCCCGGGCAGCTCGCTCAACATCAAGCCGGTCGCCCAGCTCGACGCGCTACAGGCGGGCTCGCTGGAAATGTCGGTGTTCCCGATGTCCTACGCGGTCGGCAAGATTCCCGAGATGTCGATCACGATCATGCCCGGCACCATCACCAGCCTCGACCAGGCGTTGAATCTGAAGGGCTCGCCGTTCCACAAGAAGCTGCAGGAAGTTGCCGAGAAGAACGGCATCCACATCGTCACCTGGTGGTGGACCCCGGGCGGGTTCGCGGCCAAGGACCGGATGATCGGCGGGCCCGACTCCGTCAAGGGCGAGAAGATGCGCGCTGCCGACCCGACCTTCGAGAGCATGCTCAAGGCAGCCGGCGCCTCGGTGGTGAATATCCCCTCCACCGAGATCTACTCGGCGCTGCAATCGGGCGTGCTCACCTCGACGCTGACTTCGGCCGAGACATTCGTCAGCATGCGCATCTACGAGCAGACGAAGTTCGCGACCATCGGCGGCGACTACACGCTGTGGTGGCTGCTTCAGCCGCTGGTGATGTCCAAGGCCGCATGGGACAAGCTCACGCCGGCGCAGAAGAAGATCTTCGAGGAGGCGGCAGACAAGAGCGACGAGTTCTTCGCCGGCACCCAACGCGAGGCGGTACGCAGATGATCGAGGCGTATACCAAGGCAGGCGCGAAGGTCGGTCCGCTCACCAAGGCCCAGTTCGCGGCCTGGATCGAGCTTGCGAAGAAGACCGCATGGCCGGAGTTTGCCGCCAAGTCGGCGGACGCCAAGGTGCTGCTCGACCTGATCACGACTGCGAAGTGACACCACCCTGAGGCGCGCGCGCCGGCCCGGTGACGGCGCCGTCGCGTTGAAGCCATGAAAAAATTTGTTCGCTCGCGTGGACCGGATTTCCGACGCCTGCGCGGTCTTTGCCGCCCTGCTGCTCGCGGCGGCCACGCTGATCATCACCTGGATGGTGCTGTACCGCGCGATGGGCAATTCCACTTACTGGGAAACGGAACTCGCCATCTACCTGATCATCTCCGCGGTGATGATCGGCTCGCCTTACTGCCTGAAGACGCGCGGGCACATCGGCGTCGACCTGGTCTCGGAATTCCTTTCGAAGAAGGGACGGCCAGGCTGGCCAGGGTCATCGCATGGTTGGCCTCGCCGTTTGCCTCTACCTTGCCTGGAAGGGGCTCGGCCTCACCATCGAGTCCTTCGAGAAGAACGAGCACAGCGGCTCGATGTGGAACCCGCCACGCTGGCCGCTCTACCTGACCATGCCCGTCGGGCTCGGCCTCACGGCGCTGCAGTATGTCGCCGAGTGGTTCCGTCCCGCCGGCGAAATTGTCCGGCCGGGCCCGATTTCCGGGCAGGGAGCCTGACATGTCGGAACTCCAGATCGGGATGCTGCTGTTCACGGTCACGATGATCGTGCTTTTCTCGGGGCTGCCGATTGCGTGGGGGCTGTCGCTGGTCGCGATCGCGTTTCTCGCCGTCTTCAAGGGGCCGACCAGCCTCGCGGTCGTAGCCAACCAGTTCATGGACGAGCTGAACTCGTTCGCGCTCCTGACCATCCCGTTGTTCGTGCTGCTGGGCGCGGCAATCGGCGTGTCCGCGGCAGGAAAGGACATCTATACATCGCTGTATCGCTGGCTCGCGCATGTTCCCGGCGGACTGATCATCGCCAATATCTTTGCCTGCGGCATGTTCTCTGCCGTTTGCGGTTCCTCGCCCGCCACTGCCGCCGCCATCGGCAAGGCCGGCGTGCCGGAGATGATAAGGCGCGGCGTGCCACCGGCCATGGCCACCGGCGCCATCTGCGCGGGCGGCACGCTCGGGCATACTCATCCCGCCCTCGATCACGATGATCCTCTACGGCATCGCCACCGAGACTTCGATCGGCAGGTTGTTCCTTTCGGGCGTCGTGCCGGGAATCCTGCTCGTGCTGCTGTTTGCCGCGTACGCATGGTTCGCGACGGTGATCTCGCGCAAGGGACTCGTGGTCGTCCAGGAGACTTTCACGCTCAAGGAAAAGATGGAGGGGATGGTACCGCGTCGGCCCCTTCCTCGCGATCATCGCCGCGATCGGCTACGCCATGTACGGCGGGCTCGCCACGCCCTCGGAGATCGCCGGAGTCTCGGCCTTCCTCGCGCTGGCGCTGGTGATGGCGATCTACAAGAACTACAAGCTGGCCGACCTCTGGCTGATCTTCCGGGACACGGTGCGCGAGTCGAGCATGATCCTGATGATCATCGCCGCGGCGGCCATCTTCTCCTACATGATGTCGCTGCTCTACGTGACGCAGTCCTCGGCGGAATGGCTGGTGGGGCTGAGCATCAACAAATGGGTGCTGATGCTCGTCATCAACCTTTTCCTGCTCGTGCTCGGCTGCTTCCTGCCGCCGGTGGCGATCATCCTCATGGTGATGCCGATCCTCACCCCGGTGCTGGACGCGAACAATTTCGACCTGATCTGGTTCGCTGTGATGCTCACGATCAACCTCGAGGTCGGTCTGATTACTCCACCGGTCGGGCCTGAACCTCTATGTTCTGCGCGGCGTTGCGCCGGACATTCCGCTTACCACGATCCTGCGCGGCTCGATGCCGTACGTGTTCATCATGCTGGCGTTCATGGTGGTGCCTTTGCCTCGTGCCTGGAATCGCCACGTGGCTGCCGAATATACCTCATGGGCCCGGGGCGCTGACCCTGGCCACGCCGGACAAGAGACGAGAGGACACCGACATGGCCGACATCGACATCAGGCGACCCCATGACATGAGCATGAAGGACGCGCGCGCGGCCGCCGAGAAGATGGCCGCGCACCTCGGCAAGAAGTTCGGGCTGAAGGGAGACTGGGAGGGCGACACGCTGCATTTCGACCGGCCCGGCGTCCAGGGTTCGCTGCATTCATGCCCAAGCACCTCAAGCTGACCGTGACGCTCGGCTTCCTGCTGAAGATGATGCGGGCTCGATCGAGCAGGCAGTGCATGAGGAACTCGACAAGCTCTTTGCCGAGCACAGCAAGGTGGAGAAAAGAAGGCCGCAGCCGGCAAGGCCGTCCCCGCCGCTACGGCGAAGAAGCCGGCTGCCCGGAAAAAATCCTCTCCATGATCGCGGTCTCGCGCTCGGCGATCGTGGCGAGAAAAGTGTCTGCGCCGTTCATGAGCTGGAAGGATTCGAAACCCCGCTCGAGAAAGCCCTGAAGGTCGGCAAGGCCGGCAAGCCTTGCCGGTCGGCGCATCATTTGCAGCATGCGGTAGACCAGCGGCCGCTTGACCAGCTCATCGAGCCGGCGCCCTACCTCGCCGATGAGCTCGATCTGGTGTTCGCGTTGCGCGCGGCTCCCGCGACATCCGATAGGCCCTGCCGTAGCTTTCCCGGTGATTTCCCCCGGCCCGAGTGCCTTGGCGAGGCCCTGGTCCAGTTCTTCGGATAGCGCATCGACCTCGACCGCCAAAGCGGCCGTCTCTATGGCACTTTCCGGCAGGACGCGGGTCATTAGAGGCAGGACGCGTTGCATTTCGGCATCACGGCCGCTGTAGTCCTTGGTGCCGTAGAGGTCTTCGAGGAAAAAGCGGGTGGCGGGCGCGTAACGTGACGGTTGCCGAAAGGTCGGCATAGGTGCGCGCAAGGCGATCGGCTTGCCAGAGCCTGACTTGCGCAATGCGGACTCGAAGTCGCATCCACTGGGGCACCACGAATGCGACGCAATCGTTCCAGGTGACTCTCAGGGCGGCGGCAGGATTATCCAATTGCGGCGATTCGGTGCTTGCTCGAGGATGGTCCCGGGCGTTATTCTTAGCGGGGAATTCAAACAGCCGTTTGAATTGCAGTCAAAGAATGTCAGCTAAAATTATTATAGTTATTAATCAATACAATATAAGAGACATCTAAAGTTGAATCTAGAAGACTCTCACCGATTGTCTGCGCTTCGACTGTCCGGACTCTGCTACGATGCTGCAGCGTCAGCCTCATGACAGTCCGGCCCTTCTGATGCCGGGCTGCGGCGTGATCGGTTGCCCGGCTGCTGGAAATGTTGCTCGCCAATTGCGGTGCGATTGCCGGGGCGATCGACCGCGACTTCGCCGGCCGTTCGCGCCACGAGACCGAACTGCTCGAGATCTTCCCTTCGCTCGAAGCGGTGCGCCACGCCCGTCGGCACCTGCGCCGCTGGATGCGCCCGGAGCGCCGCGGCACTTCGATGTGGTTCCTGCCGGGCCGCTCCGAAGTGCGCCCGCAGGCCCTGGGCGTGGTCGGCATCGTCGTGCCTTGGAACTATCCCGTATTTCTCGCCGTGGGTCCGCTTGCCGCGGCGCTCGCCGCCGGCAACCGCGCCATGGTCAAGATGTCGGAGTTCACGCCCGCGACCGGCGAGCTGTTCGCGGACCTGGTCGCCAGGGCTTCGACCCGGCCGAGGTCACCGTGGTCAACGGCAGCGCGGAGGTCGCGCAGGAGTTTGTCGCCCTGCCCTTCGACCACCTGCTGTTCACCGGCTCGACCGCCGTGGGCCGGCACGTGATGCGCGCCGCGGCGCAAAATCTCACCCCGGTCACGCTGGAACTGGGTGGCAAGTCGCCCGCGATCATCGGCCCGGAAGCGCGGCTGGATGTCGCCGCCGAGCGGATCATGCTCGGCAAGTGCCTGAATGCCGGCCAGACCTGCATCGCGCCGGATTACGTCCTGGTCCCGGCCGGGCGCGCTCGAGGAATTCGCGACGCTGGCCAAGGCGCGTGGTGAGCCGCTTCTATCCGCGCCTGCGCGACAACCCCGACTATTCCTCGATCATCAACGATCGCCACCGCGCGCGGCTCGAAGGCCTTGCTCGACGACGCCGTGGCCCGCGGCGCGAGGATCGATGCCGCTGCACGCCGACGACCTTCGGCGAACGCGCCAAGATCGCGCCGCCGGCTGCTGGCGACGTCGACGGACGACGATGGCGGTGATGCAGGACGAGATCTTCGGCCCGCTGCTGCCGCTGGTGCCCTACGGCACGCTCGACGAGGCGATCGCCTACGTCAATGCCCGGCCGCGGCCGCTGGCGCTCTATGTCTTCGACGACGACCGCCGCAACGTCGAGCGCGGTGCTCGAACGCACGGTGTCCGGCGGCGTGACCGTCAACGACACCATCCTGCACATCGCGCAGGACGACCTGCCCTTCGGCGGCGTCGGCCCCAGCGGCATGGGCCATTACCACGGCCGCGAAGGGCTTCGACACCTTCTCGCAAGAAGAAGGCGGTGTTCCGCCAGTCGCGGCTGAACGGGCTGGGCCTGTTCATGCCTCCCTACACGAAACGCTTCGAGTCGCTTATCCGGCTCCTGATCCGCAAGTGATTTCCCGCCGGCAATTCCTGAAGGTCGGCGTTCTCGGCGCGGCCACGCTGGCCCTGTCGGGTTGCCTGCGCACCCCGTCCCCGCGCCTCGACCTCGGCCTGCAGGCGCTCGATACCGACGGCGCGGAAATCATCGGCGCGCTCGCCCCCGTGATCCTTGCCGGCGCCCTGCCCGCCGATGGTTCGGCGAGAACCCAGGCGATTCGCGAGGTGGTTGACGCCTTCGACCGCGCCGTCCTCGGCATGCCTCCTTCGGTGCAATCGGAAATTCAGCAGTTGCTGGGCCTGCTGGCGATGACGGCGACGCGCGGCCCGCTGACCGGAATCTGGCGGCCCGATGCGCGAGGCCGCGCCGGAGGCGATCGCCGCCTTCCTGGAAGAATGGCGCCGCAGCCGCTTCGACCTTCTCAAGGCCGGCTACCAGGCCCTCAACCAGCTCACGATGGCCTGCTGGTACGGGATGGCCGAATCGTGGGCGGCGACCGGCTATCCCGGTCCCCCGAGGATCTCCTGATGGCGGCCAAGCCTTCGCCGCAGCCGATCGTCCAGGCGGCCTCTCCCGCGATCGATCCCATCCAGCAAGGCATCGCCGCCGGCTGGAAAGTGATCGATGCCGGCCGCCTCGACAAGAACCTGAAGCTCGAGTTCGACGTCGTCGTCGTCGGCAGCGGCGCCGGGGGCGGTGTGACTGCCGAGATCCTCGCCAGCGCCGGACTCTCGGTACTGGTGGTCGAGGAAGGCCCGCTGAAGAGTTCGTCCGACTTCAAGATGCGCGAGCGCGAAGCCTACCCGCAGCTCTACCAGGAGTCGGCCGGCCGCCGCACGAAGGACAAGGGCGTGACCATCATGCAGGGGCGCTCGGTCGGCGGCTCGACCACCGTCAACTGGACCTCGAGCTTCCGCACCCCGCCGCGCACGCTCGCCTTCTGGCGCGACGCGCACGGGCTGAAGGGTTTCGGCGAGGCCGAGCTCGAGCCGTGGTTCGCGCGCATGGAGGAGCAGTTGTCGATCGCGCCGTGGCCGGTGCCGCCCAACGAGAACAACGACGTGCTGGCGCTGCGGATGCGCGGCACTCAATGTGCCCTCGGCGGCGATCCGCCGCAACGTCAAGGGCTGCTGGAACCTCGGCTATTGCGGCATGGGCTGCCCGACCAACGCCAAGCAATCGATGCTGGTCACCACGATTCCGTCGGCGCTCGGCAAGGGCGCGACACTTCTGCATCGTGCTCGCGTGCTCAAGCTCGAGCGCGCCGGGAACCGCATTCAGGCTGCGAGATCGCCGGCCTGCCCGGGGCGGGCGTCGCGCCGGGCGCCTGGCGAGTGCACGTGAGAGCACGCCATTTCGTGATTTCCGCCGGAGCGATCGGAAGCCCGGCGTTGCTGCTGCGCAGCGAGCTGCCCGATCCCTACGGCACGCTGGGCAAGCGCACCTTCCTGCATCCGAGCGTGATCTCGGCGGCCATCATCGAAAAGGATGTCGCGGCCTGGGCGGGCGCGCCGCAGACGGTCTACTCGGACCACTTCCTCGACAGCGTCGCCGCTGGAAGGGCCGATCGGCTACAAGCTCGAGGTCGCGCCGATGCACCCCATTCTCGCCGGCATCACCCTCCAGGGGTTCGGCAAGTCGCACCAGGCATGGATGGCGCGCCTGCCGAAGATGCAGGTGTCGATCGCGCTGATGCGCGACGGCTTCAGCCCGCAATCGCCGGGTGGCAAGGTGCAATTGCTCGACGACGGCAGCCCGGTGCTCGACTACCCGCTGGACGATTTCCTTTGGGACGGCGCGCGCCGCGCCTACGCATCGATGGCGGAAATACAGTTCGCCGGCGGCGCGAAGATCGTCATGCCCATGCACGAGGACGCCCCGCCGTACCGGAGCTGGGCGGAGGCGAAGGCCGGGATCGCGGCGCTGCCGATGGGGCTGCTGCGCACCCGCGTGGCCAGCGCGCATGTCATGGGCGGCTGCGCCATGGGCAACGACCCGCGCACCTCGGTGGTCGACGAGCGCGGCAGGTACCACGCGATCGAGAACCTTTCAGTGCACGACGGTTCGCTTTTCCCCACTTCCGTCGGCGCCAACCCGCAGCTGTCGATCTACGCGATCGTCGCCCGCATGGCCGTGGGCCTTGCCGGCGCGCTGACCAGGACCGGCACCGCCTAGCCCCTCACCGGGGCGTTCTTCACCTCGCGGCGCAGGACCTTGCCGACATTGGTCTTGGGCAGCTCGTCCCAGAACTCGATGATGCGCGGCAGCTTGTAGCCGGTCATCTGCTTGCGGCAGTGCTCGAACACCTGTTCCTTGGTGAGCGCCGGATCCTTCTTCACGATCGCCACGCGCACCGCCTCGCCCGATTTTTCGTCCGGGGCGGCGACCGCGCACACTTCGAGGACGCCAGGGTGCATGGCGATCACGTCCTCGATCTCGTTGGGGTACACGTTGAATCCCGAGACCAGGATCATGTCCTTCTTGCGGTCGACGATCTTGACGAAGCCCAGGTCATTCATGAAGCCGATGTCGCCGGTGCGAAAGGCGCCATCGGGCGTCATCACCTTGGCGGTCTCGTCGGGCCGCTGCCAATAGCCCTTCATCACCTGGGGGCCGGCGATGCAGATCTCGCCGGTCTGGCCGATCGGCAGGATGTTGCCGTCGTCGTCGCGGATCGTGATCACCGTCGATGGCAGGGGAAGCCCGGCAGTGCCGTTGAATTCCATTCCGCCTTCGATGAACGGGTTGATGCACGCGCCCGGCGAAGTCTCGGTGAGACCGTAGGCCTCGACCAGGGGCGTCTTGGTGACTTGCTTCCAGCGCTCGGCGACCGCGCGCTGCACCGCCATGCCGCCACCCAATGTCACCTTCAACTGGGAAAAGTCGAGCTCGGCAAAACCGGGCGTGTTGAGCAGGCCGTTGAAGAGCGTGTTCACCCCGGTGAACGAGGTGAAGCGGTACTTGGCGAGTTCCTTCACGAAGCCGGGCATGTCGCGCGGGTTCGGTATCAGGATGTTGTGCGCGCCGTACTTCATGTACGTCAGGCAGTTCCCGGTGAGCGCGAAGATGTGGTACATCGGCAGCGCAGTGATGACGATTTCCTTGCCCGGGGCAAAGCCGCTGCCGATCCAGCCGCCGACCTGCTCGAGGTTGGCGACCAGGTTGCCGTGCGAGAGCATGGCGCCCTTCGACACGCCCGTGGTGCCGCCGGTGTACTGCAGGAAGGCGATGTCCTCGTGGCCGAGCGCAGGCTCGTCGAGTTTCGCTCCCCGACCGCGGGAAAGCGCCTGCGGGAACGCGATCGCGCCGGGCAGGTGGAAAGGCTTCACCGCCTTCTTCACCCGCTTCACGACGAAGTTCGTGATCATCCCCTTGGGGAAGCCGAACAGGTCGCCGACCTGCGTCGTGATCACGGTCTTGATCGCGGTCCGCGGAAGGACCTCCTCGAGCGTGTGCGCGAAGTTCTCCAGGATGAGGATGGCCTCGGCCCCCGAGTCCTTCAGCTGGTGCTCGAGTTCCCGCGGCGTGTAGAGCGGATTGCAGTTCACCACCGTCAGGCCGGCCCGCATCGCGGCGAAGATCCCGACCGGGTACTGCAGCAGGTTGGGCAGCATGATCGCGATCCGCGTGCCCTTCGCCAGCCCCGCGTGCGACTGCAGGAAGGCGCCGAAATCCCGCGTCAGCCGGTCGATCTCGGCGTAGCTGAGCGTCACGTCCATGCAGGTGAAGGCCGGAAGCGAAGCAAACTTCCGGCAACTCTGCGCGAGGATGTCGGCAATGCTGCTGTAGGTGGAGGTATCGACCTCCGCAGGGACTCCCGGGGGATACGATTTCAGCCAGACCTTCTCCATGGTTCTCCTCGTGCAGGCGTCCGATTTGCGCTCTTTTTGCTTCCGTTTCCAGTCTACCGCAGCGGCTCGCCAAGAATAGTGCGACGGCTCTAAAAGTTGCCGCTAGCATGGCTTCTGTGTACGGGGCGAGGCCCCGCCAACAACGACAGGAGATCCTCCATGGCCAAGCAAATCAAGCGCAAGTCCGTCATCAACACCAAGCAGATTGCCGCCAAGGCGATCACCGATTCCGCCCAGCAAATCTGGCAAGCCGGCTTGGGCGCCTTTGCCCGTGCCCAGCAAGAGGGCGGTCGCTTCTTCGAACAGCTCGTCCAGCAGGGCAAGAAACTCGAAAGCACCACCCGCCAGGTCGCCGAAACGGCGATGAAGACGGTCAAGAAGCAGGCAGCGGACACCGTCGACGACGCAACCGGCCGCTGGGACAAGCTCGAGCAGGTGTTCGAAGAGCGCGTTTCGCGTTCGCTGAACAAGCTCGGCGTCCTCACCGCCAAGGACGTGGACCAGTTGACGCGAAAAGTCGCCGACCTGAACGACAGCGTGCGCGCGCTCATGGCCAAGCAGGGCGTGAAGGCCAAGAAGGCGCCGGCCCGCAAGCCCGCCGCGAAACGCCCGGCCCGCCGCAAGGCCGCCAAGTAATTCTCCCCGCGCTGCGCCTTGCGGCGCGGGAAGCGAAGTCCTCCTCCATCCTTAGCAACATCAAGGATGTTCAGCCCGCCCGGGGTCACCCCGAGCGGGCTTTTTTTGCGCTCAATCGCGGGTGATGCGCTCGACCAGCTTGATGTAGGCCTTCATGGCATCGTCGGCCGACATGCCCTTCAGCTTGGCCCACGCCTCGTACTTCGCGCGCGCGACGAACTCGGTGAATCCGGGTTTGTCGCCGGCCACGTCGCCCTCCGTGGCCTGCTTGAAGTGCGCGTACATCTTCAGCTTGAGGTCATTGCCAGGGTCCTTCTTTGCCTGGAGTGCAGCCTTGGCTGCGGCGTCGAACTGCTTCTTGAGATCGGCCATCCGGTGCTCCTCGCTGGATTTCTTCTGGTTTCAATGGGATCAGGATGAGATGCTAGAGTAAGTCCACAAAAAAGCAAAAGGGTCGTCTCCCATGGCAAACCGCGAGCGCATTTCGGGTGTGGACACCGCCTGGCTGAGGATGGACCTCCCGACCAACCTGATGATGATCATCGGGGTCTGGATGTTCGAGGGCAAGCTCGACCTGAAGACGGTGAAGCGGACGATCGCGTCGCGCTTCCTTGCCTTCCGCCGCTTCCGCCAGAAGGCGGTCCAGGAGGCCTCGGGCGCCTGGTGGGAGGATGACGACGACTTCGACATCGACGCCCACGTCCAGCGCATCGCCCTGCACGGCAAGCGCGGCAAGCGCGAACTCGAGGACCTCACCAGCGACCTGGCCTCGACCCCGCTCGACCCCACGAAGCCGCTTTGGCACTTCTACCTGGTCGAGGACTACATGGGCGGCTCGGCCGTGATCATGCGCATCCACCACTGCTATGCCGACGGCATCGCGCTGGTCCAGGTGGTCCTGTCGATGACGCATGCCAGCGCCAAGGGCAGCCTCGCGATCGCCCGCGTTGCGCCGGATGTCCCCGAGCCGCGCGGCGAAGCCGATTTCCTCGCGCAGGTCCTGAAGCCGGTCAGCGGCGCGCTGGAGACCGCGCTGAATGCGGGACGCAGCCTGCTCGAGCAGGGCAAGGACCTCGTGGCACATCCCGACATGGCGCAAGGCGTGGCGATGGACGCCACGCGCAAAAGTGTCGACTTTGCCACCGAGCTGGCGAAGATCCTGACGATGAAGAGCGACTCGGTCACGCGGTTCAAGGGGCCGTTGGGAGTGCGCAAGCGCACTGCCTGGGCCACGCCACTGCCGCTCGAGGAAGTGAAGGTGCTGGGAAAGGCGCTTGGCTGCTCGATCAATGACGTGCTGCTGGCGATGGCGGCCGGGGCGCTGCGCGAGTATCTCGCTGCCAATGGCGATCGTGTCGACGGCGTCGAGATCCGCGGCATCGTGCCGGTAAACCTGCGGCCGGCGGGCGACGGCAAGGGCCTGGGCAACCACTTCGGGCTGGTGTTTCTCGAGCTGCCGGTCGGATTCGACCATCCGCTCGAGCGGCTTTACGAAGTGCGCCGCCAGATGCGGGAACTGAAGGGCTCCTACCAGCCGATGATCTCGCTGGGAATCCTTTCGGTCGTCGGCCACGGCCCGCGCGTCCTGCAGGACCAGGTCACGCAATTGCTGAGCTCGAATGGCACCGCGGTCATGACGAATGTGCCCGGGCCGCAGCACCCGCTCTATTTTGCCGGCAAGCGGATCGTCGAGCTCGAATTCTGGGTGCCGCAGTCGGGCGGCATCGGCATGGGAGTGTCGATCCTGTCATACAACGGGAACATCCATTTCGGGGTGATCACGGACGAAGGATTGGTGCCCGACCCGGGCCGCATCGTCGGGCACTTCCGCAAAGAGTTCGACAAGCTCATGTGGCTCACGCTCATGAGCCCGTGGGGGATCGACATCGAGGCGCTCAGCCCGCAATGGCGGGAAGCCGCGAGCAAGGCGGCCGCGCGAAGCATGAAGGCCGATGCTTCCGGCGTGCCACCTTCCTCGTCGAAGAGAGTCCCGAAGCGCTTCAGGGCTCTTTGACCGCGGCAATGACGTCGATCTCGACGAGGTAGCCGTAATGCAGCGCCGGCACCGGCACCACCGTGCGTGCCGGCCGGTGCGCCCCCATCGCTTCCGCGTAGGCCACGTTCAAGCGCGGCCATAACGCCACGTCCGTGATGTAGACCGTCGCGCGCAGGATGCGGTCGAGCGAACTGCCGCTCGCATCCAGGATCGTCGCGATGTTCGCAAGCGTCCGGCGAACCTGCTCCTCGATCGTCGCCTTGGTCATGTCGCGCCCGCCCGGGTCGGCAGGCAACTGGCCCGCGACATACACCAGCCCTCCATGCACGACTGCCGGCGAGTAATGCCCTTTCGGGTTCGGGATGTTGCCGCCGCTCACGTAATCCATTGCATTCGCTGCCTTCCCTTTTGTAGTTTCGCCACGACATTCGCCGAAGCTCGCTCAGGTGCTTGTTGCAATTGGAAATGAAGAGCTGAACCCGTACGCCACTGTATCCGTTTGACGACGGTCGCCTTTCCCGAGCAAAGCATAAAACCACATGAAATCAACGTCTTGAATTGTTGGCCTCGAAATTGCAGATCAGGGAGGGAGAAATTCCGAAAAAACGCCCTGGGAGGCAACATGAAACACCTCTGCTCCTCGCTGTTCCGCTTCTTTGCAGTCGCACTCGCCGTCCTCGCCACTTCATTCGTCCAGGCCGCGCCGATGCGCGATTGGTCGACCATGTCCAGCACCGAAGCGCGGGCCGAAATGGCCAACCTGATCCCGCAGGGCGAGCGCGCCAAGTTCGAGGCCAAGGCCGGCCAGACCATGACCTTTGGCGATCCAGCTCCGGTCTATCGCTTCTACAACACCGCGACCCGGACCCATTTCTACACCATCTCCGAAGCCGAGAAGCAGTACGTCGTCGAAAACTATCCGACCTATGTCCTGGAAGGCGAGGCGTACTGGAGCTACCCGGTCGGCACCGCCAACAGCAAGCCGGTCTATCGCTTCTACAACACCGAGACCAAGGCCCACTTCTACACGGTGTCGGACCAGGAGCGCGATCTCGTCCGTGCCACCTACAAGAGCTACGTCTTCGAAGGTGTCGCCTTCCACGCCTTCACCTCCCCGGACAACGACACCTCGCCGATGTTCCGCTTCTACAACCTGCTGACCAGGACGCACTTCTACACCATCACGGAAGAGGAGCGGGATGGCGTCATCCAGCTCTATGCATCCTATATCTTCGAGGGCTCCGGCTTCCACGCCTGCCGGAAGAAGCCCGGCCCGCGCCCCGTTCCGCCGGGCGACATCCTGCCCACGATCACGCTCGCGACCGACGTCCCGGCTGAAGGCGTTGTGGCTCCCGCGACCATCGTCTTCACCGCAACTGCGGCCGATGCCGACGGCAGCGTGAAGAAAGTCGAGTTCTACAGCGCCGGAAGGAAGATCGGCGAGGTCAACGCTGCTCCGTGGACATTCACCTGGACGGGCGTCAAGGCGGGCGACTATCGCTTCACGGCCAAGGCCACCGACGACAAGGGCGGCTCGACCCTTTCAGCGATGATCCTGCTGACCGTCAAATCCGGGACGCCGCCGCCTGGCAACATGCCGCCGACGATCACGCTGGCGAGCATGGCCCCTGCCGGCGGGTACATCGCGCCTGCCAACGTCGTGCTGACGGCGGAAGCGATGGATGCCGACGGTACCGTCAAGAAAGTGGAGTTCTTCAAGAACGGATCCAAGATCGGCGAGGCACTAGCGGCCCCCTGGACCACCACGTACATGAACCTGGGCGCAGGCGACTACACGTTCACCGCCAAGGCCACGGACGACGACGGTGCATCGACCATGTCGGCCGCCCTGTTGCTGACGGTGAAGACCGGCGCCACCGCCGACAACAAGCCGCCCAAGGTCGCGATCAAGACGCCGACCACGGGTTCCGCCTTTGCCCAGCCGGCCACGATCGCGCTGACCGCCGAGGCCTCCGACCCTGACGGCACGGTCGCCAAGGTCGAATATTTCTCCGGCACCACGAAGCTCGGCGAGGCGATGGTCACACCTTGGAGCGTTACGTGGTCCGGAGTGGTGGCGGGATCCTACAGCCTCACCGCGGTCGCCACCGACAACCTCGGCGCGACGACGACTTCGTCGGTGGTATCGGTCGCCGTGAGCGGACCGCCCCCGGTCGTCGATGTGACAACCAAGGACGCCGCGCGCTTCCTCACGCAGGCAACCTTCGGCATCCAGTCGATCGACCAGATCGCAGCGCTGCAGAACCAGGGCTACGACGCCTGGTTGAACCAGCAGTTCGCGATGCAGGCGGGCGGCCACGTGGACTACATCAATGCGCGCGTCGCCGCCGGCGACAAGCCCGACGAGGAACGCGCCTACGAGGCGATCTGGCAGCAGTGGCTCAACGAGCCCGGCCAGCTGCGCGCGCGGATGAGCTTCGCGTTGTCGCAGATCTTCGTGATCTCGAACATCGCGCCGGACCTCAACACCTACGCCATGTCCTCGTACATGGACATGCTGAACAGGAACGCCTTCGGCAACTATCGCCAGCTTCTCGAAGACGTGACCCTGCATCCGGCGATGGGCTACTACCTCAACATGATCCAGAGCAAGAAAGAGGATCCGGCCAAGGGCACGCACCCGAACGAGAACTATGCCCGCGAGGTGAACCAGCTGTTCTCGATCGGCCTGGTCAAGCTGAACCAGGACGGCACGCGCCAGCTCGACGGCAACGGCGCGCCCATCCCGACCTACGACCAGTCTGTCGTGCAGGGTTTCGCCGCCGCGTTCACCGGCTGGAACTTCGCCGGAAGTGAAGCCGCGAACCCGCGCGATTTCGACCCGGCGAAGGAAAACTGGCTGCAGCCGATGGAACCGTGGGAGTCCTATCACGACAAGAACCCCAAGACGCTGCTCGACGGGTTCGTGACGCCGGCCAACCAGACCGCGCGGCAGGACATGAAGATCGCGCTCGATACGATCTTCAATCACCCGAACGTGGGCCCGTTCATCGGCCGCGAGTTGATCCAGCGCCTGGTGACGAGCAACCCCAGCCCGGCCTACATCGGCCGCGTTGCGGCTGCCTTCGCCAACAACGGCGCCGGGGTGCGCGGCGACCTGAGGGCCGTGGTCCGTGCCGTCCTGATGGATCCCGAGGCGCGCGACCTGTCCCTGGTCACGCTGCCGACCTGGGGCAAGCAGCGCGAACCCGTGATCCGATTCGCCAACCTGCTGCGCGGCTTCAACGCGGCGAGCCCGTCGGGCCGCAACAAGATCTGGTATCTCGACAGCGCCGACGAAGGCCTGAACCAGAGCCCGCTGCTCGCGCCGAGCGTGTTCAACTTCTTCTCGCCGAACTACCGGCAGCCCGGTCCGCTGGCTGCAGCCGGCCTGTCGACGCCGGAGTTCCAGATCACCACGGAGACCAGCATGGTGGGCGGCCTCAACTTCTTCTACCGCCTGGTGAAGAACGGCTACTACGGCGACGGCGATACGCGGCTCACGCTCAACTATGCCCTGCTCAACTCGCTGGCCGCCGACCCGCCCAAGCTGGTCGACCAGCTCAACATGCAGTTTTATTGCGGGTTGATGGGTGACCAGACGCGCACCGTGATTCTCAATGCGCTCAACGCGATCACAGGATCGAACCAGGTCCGGGACCGCGTCAGGGCAGCGCTCACGCTGATGGTGATGTCGCCCGAATTCGTGATCCAGAAATAAGGCAAGGGAGAAAAACATGATGAACATCAACCGCAGGAAATTCCTCACCCAACTGGGTGCCGCCGCCGGACTGGGCGCGCTATCCGACCTCGAGCGCATCGCCGCGGCGGCCACGCTGGGCTCCTCGCAATCGAAGCTTCTCAGCGAGGACTACCGCGCGCTGGTATGCATCTTCATGTTCGGCGGCAACGATGCCAACAACATGGTGATCCCCACCAGCACGACCGAGTACCAGCAGTACGCCAGCGGTCGCACGCCGGTGCTTGCCCTCGCGCAGGGGAGCCTGCTGCCGGTCAACATCCAGAACACACCCGGCCGCACCTTCGGCCTGCATCCTTCGATGACTGGAATGCAGGGGCTCATCAACTCCGGCAAGGCGGCGATCCTCGCCAACATCGGGCCCTTGTACGCACCGATCACGCGCACGCAGCTGCAGAACCGCAGCGTCCGCACGCCGCCCGACCTCTATTCCCACAGCGACCAGCAAGCACAATGGCAGAGCGCGACTTCCTACGAGCCGCCGCGAAACGGATGGGGCGGAAGGCTCGGCGACCTCGTCGCGGCGGCCAACGGCACCAACCGCAGCTCGACCCTGATATCGGTGACGGGCAACAACCTGTTCGAAGTCGGCACGACGATGAGTTCGTTCAAGGTGTCGTCCAACACCCAGTTCGGGTTCGACTTCTACAAGGGAGGCTCCGCCACCGATCCGCTTTCGAGGGGCGTCAACGAGCTTCTCGGCCTGCACCCGGCCAACATGCTCGAGAACGCCTGGGAGGACATCATCGGCCGCGCGATCCAGAACCAGCAGACGCTGGCCGCTGCGCTCGCCGCAGTCCCGGCATTCACGACCGTGTTCCCCAATACCGGCATCGGCGGGCAGATGCAGACGATCGCCCGGCTGGTCGCGGCCCGCCAGGCGCTGGGGCTCAAGCGGCAGGTGTTCTTCGCCTCGATCGGCGGCTTCGACACGCACGGCGACGACCAGATCGACACGCAGCAGCGCTTGCTGGGAGAAGTAAGCGGCGCCATGACCGCGCTCTACAACGCCACGGTGGAACTCAATGTGGCGGAGAACGTCACGTCGTTCACCTCCTCGGACTTCAACCGCACCTTCCCATCCAACGGCAAGGGCTCGGACCACGCCTGGGGCAGCCACCACCTGGTGGCCGGGGGCAGCGTCAACGGCGGCAGGATGTACGGCACTTTCCCGACGCTGGTCAGAGGCGGCCCGGATGACACCGGTTCGGGCGGCCTCTGGATCCCGACGACGTCGGTGGACCAGATGGGCGCCACGCTCGCCACCTGGATGGGATCGAGCGCAGCGGACGTGAACACCATCTTCCCCAACGTCTATCGCTTCCCGACGCCGAACCTGGGCTTCATGAAATAGTTCCGGAAGCGATCGCCGGGCAAGAAAAAGGGCCGGATGTTCCGGCCCTTTCCATTTTCCTGCTGCCCGAAGCGGGCTACTTCAGGTGCTTCGAGACCAGCTTGGTCATCTCGAACATCGAGACGGTGCCCTTGCCGCCGAAGACGGCCTTCAGCTTGTCGTCTGCATTGATGTTGCGACGGTTGACCTTGTCCTGCAGGTTGTTCTTCTTGATGTAGGCCCACAGCTTGCTGGTGACCTCGGTGCGGGGCATCGGGGATGAGCCGACGACGGCGGCGAGCGTGGAGCTCGGCATGACCGGCTTCATGAACGCTGCGTTCGGCTTGCGCTTGGCGGCGGGCTTCTTCGCGGCGGGCTTCTTGGCTGCCGGCTTCTTTGCCGCCGGCTTCTTGGCGGCGGGTTTCTTGGCGGGAGCCTTTTTCGCTGCGGGTTTCTTCGCTGCGGGTTTCTTCGCGGGTTTCTTTGCGGCTTTCTTTACGGCCATTGTGTTTCCTCCAGTCTGATATTGATGCAAGAGTTTCACTCAGAATCTCGCCCTTGCAGAGGCGCGATGGCGAGAGGATGCACAAGGCGAGAGGTAATTGTCAATCGTTTTCCCTCTGAAAATGCGACTCGCGCCGGGCCGGCGTGTCGCTGGCGCAACAGGATTTGCCTGTGGATTACTCCAATTCCGCGATCGCCTGCTCGATATCGAGTTTCTCCATCGCGTCCCTGGGCTTCATTCTGGACGCCTTTTCGTAGAGCGCCGAAGCCTCGTCGATCGACTTCTTGCCATTGAGCATCATCAGCCCGTTGGCATACTCGATGTGCGCGATCGGGGAGTCCGGCGTCAGCTTGAGCGCCTTCTTGTAGTGCTCCTCGGCGGAGTCCTTGCTCGCGCCGTAAGTGAGCCGGCCCACCATGCCGCCGATCTTGTCGATGATCTCGGCATGGAAGGCGCCGAGCGCGATATGCGCGTCGGCGTGCTTCGGCTCGATCTTCAGCGCCGCCTCGAGCGCCGAGCGGATCTTGCCGCCATAGCCCTGCGCGAGCGCCTTGGCGATCGAGATTCGCTGGCTGAACCGCCCCGCCGAATAGGCGTACTGGTAATGGGCATTGGCATTCTTCGGCTCCTTGGCCGCCTGGGCAGCGGCACGGGCCATCGCTTCCTCGAAGTGTTTTACCTGCGCCGCTTCCTTGGGCTCGACACCGTTGGCGTAGATCGACTGCGCCTTGTTGGCGGCCGTGATGCCCGCGCCGCCGGCCTTGAGGCCCGCCTCCATCGCCTCCTGGAAACGCCCCGCGTGATAGAGGCGCCATGCCTCCTGCACTGCGGGGTCCTTCGGGAAGGGCTCGCAGTCGCCCTTGTGCAGCTTGTCCCAATTCTTCTTCAGGGCGTCGCCCGCATAGGTGAAAGCCTTGTCGGGATGCGGAAATGCGGTCCACTTGGCCATGGTCTTCCTCCTTCGTTCAGTCGGTATAGTTCTGCATCAGGTGCTCGAGATGCTTGCGCGCGGGGCCCACGAGAAAGGGCGCGACGAGCGCCATCACCTGGTATACGCCCGCTCCAAGCGTGCTTTCCGCGTCGATCCGGCGGCGGTTGAGCGACTGGTAGTTGAGCCAATAGGTCGCGACAAGGATCACGTTGCCTGCCAGGGCCCTGATCTCGGCCGGACTGGCCCGCATCGCCTTCGCCTGGATCAGGCCTTCGCACAGCGCCTTGACCGCGCCCAGCTTGTGCCCGGCAATGCGGTTGAAATGCTCGCGCAGGTGCCGGCTGCGGTCCATCAGGTCGTCGAGGTTGCGGTACAGGAAGCGGTACGCCCAGATCGCCTCGAACATGAGGTGCAGGTAGAACCAGAGGTTTTCGATCACGTCCGCGGCGGTTGCGCCGTCGAGGGCCGCCTGCGGGCTGACGTCGATCCTTTCCTCGAAACGCGCGAACAGTTGCTCGACGATCTCGTCCTTGTTGGCGAAGTGGTAATAGAGGTTGCCCGGGCTGATATTCAGCTCGTCGGCGATCATGCCGGTCGTGACATGGGCCTCGCCGCGCTCGTTGAATAGCTTCAGGCTCGCTTCCAGGATGCGGGCTCGGGTGCGCTGGGTGCGAACCGCATTCCCGTCCAACGCTTGCGGGGGGCGCTTCTTGGCCATGCCCCGGATGCTAACCCAGCCGCGCGCCTTTTTGGTCGTCCATCCACCGGGCAAGGTCGACAAGAGTGTCGCGCAGGTCGGCGGCGGCGCTTTCCAGCCTCTCGGGGGCCCAGGCGGTCCTGCGGTGCGGCATCAGGCGCACGTCGAGGTGCCGCTCCTGCTGAAGGAGATCCACCCGCAGGCGGATGCCGTGCCTCGCGAGGACGGGCTCCAGCTCGTAGCGGCGCTTGAGCAGGTCCTTGCGCGTTCGCGTGTAGGCGTGCTCGCAGATCTTCTGCCGGGTGGCGTAGCTGAAGATGTTGGTAAAGAACGTTTCGCTGTCGTCGGCAGCCGGTTCGAACAGCAGGACGTCGGCGTCGCGATACTCCTTCGCGTACTTGGAAATCCCGACCTTCATGCGCGAATGGATGATGGCGCGAAAGGTCTGCGACAACACCACCGGCAGCCCGCCGTCGACCAGGTTGCCGGCCTGCCGTCCGCCCTTGGCGGCGGCGAGCTTGGCGTCGTACGGGACGATCGGATTCACGCAGATCACCAGCTTCGCGCCGTCGGCCAGCGCCTCGGAGGCGTGCAGCGTCTTTTTCAGCGCGCCGTCGACGTAATGGCGGCCTTCGATCTCGACGGGCGGAAACAACCCCGGCAGCGCGGCACTCGCCTGCACGGCCCTGGAGATCGGTATGTGGTCGCGACCGGCCCGGCCGAAGCTCACCGACTCGCCGGTATCGAGGTCGGTGGCGACGAGATAGAGCTTTTTCTTCAGCTTGCGGAAATCGTTGCTCGTGCCGGGAGCCGAAAAGGCCTTGGTCAGGTACTTGTTGATCGACTCGTTTTCGAACACGCCGGTGGGAATTGCCTCGCCGAGCCGGGCGAACGACTCCAGGGTGCCGGTCGAAAGCGGGTTCATGGCGTAGTGCCAGAGCGATTGGACGACCAGCGGCGGCACCCTTGCCGCGCGGCTCATGAATTCGCGAAACGCGGGACGCATGAACACCTCCGGCGTGAGCGCCCCATCGAGCGTTTCGTCCTCGATGAACAATCCGTAGATCTCGGAGGGGCGGATGCCGTTGGCCAGCGCCGCCGAAAGGAAGCTGCCGGCGCTCACCCCGACGTAGATGTCGAAATCGTTGAAATCGACGCCCTCCAGGGACTCCGACAGCGCCATCAGGGCGCCCGTCTCCCAGATCGCGCCGAAGGGCCCGCCCCCGGCCAACGCGAGGCCGATCGGATGCGGGCGTGCCTTCTTCGGCGCCGGGCGAGCTGCCATCGGGCCCTAGGCGCGTGCGCGCGCGCGGCGCAACTGGTCGACGTTGGCCTGCAACTCGGCAACGTGCCGGGTCAGGGACCTCACCGACTGGCTGGTCGGCACGCCCATCTTCCCGAGTACCCGCGAGACGCGCTGCTCGAACACGCGCTCGAGATGCGAAACTGCTTTCACGGCGCGGATCCGCGCCTCGCCTGCCTTGGCGAGCGCCACTGTCTTCGCCTCTTCGGCGCGATGCATCGCGACGCGCCTGCTTTGCGCCTGCAGCGCCTTGCCACGCTTCACGAAGATGCCGGCCTGCTTCATCACCTTGCCGACCGCTTCACCGGCAACGACGCGGGCATTGGATGCGGCATCGACGCCTGCGAGCCAAGCCTTCTGTACCGGGGTGTTTGCCTTCATGGCGGACTTGATCTTGCGTACCGGCTTCACGGTCCTTCGGGCTGCCACTTTCCTTGCGGTGGGTTTCCTTGCCATGGTCGTCTCCTTTTGCCTGTCTGATTGGGGGAACTGCTGATTGCAGGCTATGCGGAAGAATTAGAGTTTTCGCACTAAAGCAGGCGGAGCGGGGCGAAGCGGCGCGAGTGTATCATTTGCCCTTCGAGGGCACGTTTGATGCCCGTCAAGCCAAAACCGAATACCCCCAGGAGGAAAGTCCCATGTCCTACTTCGTCACCGGCGGCACCGGTTTCATCGGCCGTTTCCTGATCGACCGGCTGCTCGAGCGCGATGGCACCGTTTACGTCCTCGTGCGCAAGGCCTCGGTGAAGAAGCTGGACGACCTGCGCCCGCGCTGGGGCGACAAGGAAAAGCGCGTGGTGGCCATCGTCGGCGACCTGGAAAAGCCCAGGCTCGGCGTGTCTTCGGGCGACATCGCGAAACTCAAGGGCAAGGTCAAGCACATGTTCCACCTGGCCGCGGTCTACGACCTTTCCGCCAGCGCCGAGAGCCAGATCGGCCCCAACATCGACGGCACGCGCAACGCCGTCGAGTTCGCCGATGCCATCGCCGCCGGTTGCTTCCACCATACGAGCTCGATCGCCGCCGCCGGCATGTACGACGGCGTGTTCCGCGAAGACATGTTCGAGGAGGCCGAGGAACTCGACCACCCCTACTTCCGCACCAAGCACGACTCCGAAGGGATCGTCAGGAACGAGTGCAAGCGCCCGTGGCGCGTGTACCGTCCGGGCATGGTGGCCGGACACTCGAAGACCGGCGAGATCGACAAGATCGACGGCCCGTACTATTTCTTCAAGCTGATCCAGAAGATGCGCAACATGCTGCCGCAATGGATGCCGACCGTGGGCATCGAGGGCGGCCGCATCAACATCGTGCCCGTGGACTACGTTGTCGATGCGATGGACTACCTCGCGCACAAGAAGGGCCTCGACGGCGCCTGCTTCCACCTGACCGACCCGGAGCCCTACCGGGTCGGGGAAGTGCTCAACCTCTTCGCCAAGGCCGCGCACGGCCCGCAGATGACGATGCGCGTCAACGCGAAGATGTTCAGCTTCATCCCCTCTTTCGTGGTCGATTCGGCCATGTCGCTGGCCCCGGTGCGGCGCATCCAGAAGCAGGTCCTTGCCGATCTCGGCATCCCGAAGGACGTCCTCTCTTTCATCAACTACCCGACCCGGTTCGACACGCGCGACACGGAAAAGGCGCTGAAGGGCTCCGGCATTTCCTGCCCGAAGCTCGAGGACTACGCCTACCGCCTCTGGGACTACTGGGAGCGCAACCTCGACCCCGACCTCTTCATCGACCGCACCCTCGCCGGCAAGGTGAAGGGCAAGGTGGTGGTCATCACCGGCGGCACTTCGGGCATCGGCGAGGCGACTGCCTACAAGATGGCCGAGGCCGGCGCAAAAGTGGTGCTGGTCGCGCGCGACCCGGAGAAGGCCGCGCCCGTCATGAAGCGCATCAAGGAACTCGGTGGCAGCGCCAAGTTCTACCCCTGTGACCTTTCGGTGATCGCCGACTGCGACAAGCTGGTCGCCTCGGTGCTGAAGGACAACGAGGGACACTGCCATTACCTCGTGAACAACGCCGGCAGGTCGATCCGCCGCGGCATCGCGTCGTCCTACGACCGCTTCCACGATTTCGAGCGCACGATGCAGCTGAATTACTTCGGCAGCCTGCGGCTGATCATGGGCTTCATGCCGGCGATGGTGGCGCAGGGGCGCGGCCACGTGATCAACATCTCCTCGATCGGCGTGCTGACGCTCGCCCCGCGGTTCTCGGCGTATGTGGCGTCGAAAGCCGCGCTCGATGCCTTCACCGGCTGCGCGGCGAGCGAGTTCGCCGACAACAACGTGACCTTCACCACCATCAACATGCCGCTGGTGAAGACGCCGATGATCGCGCCGACCAAGCTCTACGCGCACGTGCCCACCCTCACCCCCGAGCAGGCGGCGGACCTGGTCGTGCAGGCGATGGTCTACAAGCCGGTGCGCATCGCCACGCGCCTGGGGACCTTCATGTCGGTAATGCACGACATCGCGCCGAAACTCACGCAGATCGTGCTCAACTCCGCGTTCCGCATGTTCCCCGACTCCACAGCCGCCAAGGTGGGCAAGAAGGAGGCAGAGGCCAAGGAAGTCGAACTGTCGCCGGAACAGGTGGCGTTCGCGCAGATCACCCAGGGCATCCACTGGTAAGGGGGGCATGCAATGTTCATCGACGGGACGTACTACGCAGGGTGGGGGACGCTGTCACTGATCAACGCGGGGCTGGCGCAGAGCAAAGGACGCGGACGATTGAACTGGTTCCTGCTTTCGCTATTGCTCGGGCCGCTTGCCACCTTGTTGATCGTCGTGATGGACGGTATCCCCCCGAAATGAGGCCGAAGGCAGGCGACGCGGCCCCCGATTTTTCGGGATTGACCACGGACGGCACCAAGGTCTCGCTCGGGGGATTTCGCGGCCGGAAGCTGGTGATGTACTTCTATCCGATGGACGACACGCCGGGGTGCACGAAGCAGGCGTGCTCGCTCAGGGACGCGAACAGGGAGATCGCCGCGAAGGGCGCCGCCGTCCTCGGTGTCTCGACCCAGGACGAGGCGTCGCACCGGAAGTTCACCGACAAGTACAAGCTCAATTTTCCACTGCTCGCCGATACCGACGGCGCGGTCGGCCGCGCCTACGGGACCATCGGCGGCTCTGGACTCATGGCCAGGCTCAAGTCGGCCGCGGGAATGGCCGACCGCGTCACCTTCGTGATCGACGAGAAGGGCCGCATCGCGCACGTGATCGACAAGCCCGACACCGCGAACCACGCGGAGGAAGTCCTCTCCCTGCTCTAGCGCGCGAGGCGCACCTCCTCCACCACCAGCCGGTGCACGTCCGGCGCGAACAGGATCGCGACGTGGCCGAGGCCGGCGAGCGCGATGTTCCTGGCGCCCTCCAGCCGGCTGGTCTCCTGCGGGGCGACGAGATTGTCGTGCGCGGACCAGATCGAGGTCACCGGGCAGGGCCAATGCCCCGCTTCCTCGCCTGCAAGACGGACGATCCAATCGCCGCCCGCGCGCATCTGCCGCGCATTGCTGCCGATGCCGATCCGCGCCAGCACCGTGCCGTGATGGGGGCTCGCGATCGTGATCACCTTGGCGATGCGCTTGCGCAGCCGCCCGCGCATCATTCGCCGCGCAGCCAGCCCGCCCATGCTGTGGCACACGAGGATAAGCTTCGCGTGGCCCGTCGCCTCGAGCAGGGCGTCGATCTCCCTTTCCAGCAGCCCGGCGACGGTATCGATGCCGGCAAGGACGGAATCGAGCGTCACGGCATGCACCGGCCCTTGCCCCGCCTTTTCCAGCGCCAGCGTCACGTCGCGCAGGATGGCACGGTTGGAGAAGTAACCGTGCACCGCGAGCACGGGCATCGGCCCGCCTCGCGTCGGCAGCGGATCGGGGCGAAACGCAAGGCCGGGAAACGGGAGCAACCAGAAGTTGTCGGTGAGCATCGCGCTGTATTCAACGAGCAACATCCGGATCGTCGCGACCGGGCCGATCTGCAGCGCCGGCGGGCGCGGTGACCGAGCGAACCAGGCGATCAGGCTGGTGAGGCAGACAAGGACAAATCGCGTGCCGAGGGGCAGCAGGACCAGGAAAGCAAGGCTGGCCGGCATCGGCCATCCCAGGCGCGCCGAGAGCCATGCGTCAAGTGCGGCAATGGCCGCGAATTCCGCGACCAGGGCGACGAGGACAAGGCGGGAAAGCATCGGGGGAGTGTAGCAATTCCCGCGGCGCCATCGCGGGCCGGGTCCGGCTCGACGGATGCCAGGAGCCCGGATGAGGGCGTACCTGATACCATTCGCAGCACTTTTGCCCGGATGTCCCGAAGGATCCATCGCGAATGTCGCTCTACGCCGTCACCATTTTCGTCAGTGCATTCCTGCTGTTCCTCGTCCAGCCCGTGCTCGCCAAGCAGATCCTGCCGTGGTTCGGCGGCACGGCGTCGGTCTGGACCATATGCATGGTGTTCTTCCAGTCCGTGCTGCTCCTGGGCTACGCGTACTCCCATTGGCTGGCCAGCACCTTCCCGCCCAGGCGCCAGGCGGCGATCCATTTGACGCTGCTCGCGGTGAGCCTGGCCTTCCTGCCCATCATCCCGGACGCGTCATGGAAGCCCACGGGACACGAGGACCCCGCGCTGCGCATCCTGATGCTGCTGTTCGCCACCATCGGCCTGCCGTACCTGCTGCTTTCGTCCACCAGCCCGCTGGTGCAGGCGTGGTTCGCGCGCGCCTACCCGGGGGCCAGCCCTTACCGGCTGTTCGCCCTTTCCAACTTCGCGTCGATGCTGGCCTTGCTGGGCTATCCGTTCCTGCTCGAGCCCGCCTTCCCGACGCGCCATGCAGTCGCTGGGCTGGTCGGCCGGCTATGTCCTGTTCGCGGCGGTATGCGGCCTGCTTGCC
This sequence comes from uncultured beta proteobacterium, assembly GCA_963849005.1. Taxonomy (GTDB): domain Bacteria; phylum Pseudomonadota; class Gammaproteobacteria; order Burkholderiales; family Usitatibacteraceae; genus CAWKGC01. The sequence continues at coordinate 412,538 of CAWKGC010000023.1, forward strand.
TGGAAGGGCCGCTCGATCGAGCCCGGCACGCCGGCCGGGCAGGCCGGCGGGGCGGCGGCGGTCCCGGCGCCGAAGCCGACCGCGCGAGAACTCGTTCTCTGGCTGACGCTTTCCGCGCTGGGCTCGGTGATGCTGCTTGCCGTCTCCAACCATCTCACCCAGAACATCTCTTCCATCCCGCTTCTCTGGGTGGTGCCGCTGGCGATATACCTCCTCACTTTCATCCTGTGCTTTGAAGGCAGCGGCTGGTACAGGCGCGACGCCTTTCTCGGCTTGCTGGTCGTCGCGCTTTCACCATGGGATGGTTCCTCGCCGACAAGCGGCTGCATTTCGGACTGTACTGGAACATCGCCGTATTCACGGCGGGCCTGTTCTTCGCGTGCATGTTCTGCCATGGCGAGCTCGCGCGCCTGCGACCGGGCACGACGCACCTGACGCTCTTCTACCTGATGGTGTCCCTTGGCGGCGTCATCGGCGGCGTGCTGGTGGGCATCGTCGCCCCGCTCACCCTGCCCGGCTACCTCGAACTCGAGATCGCCCTGGCGGCGATCGCGTTCCTCGCCCTCTACCTGAACGCCAGCCGGCACCCGGCGATCGTGACGGCGTTTGCCACCACCCTGCTGTTCACGCTCGGCGCCCTCATGTACCGGATCGAGAAGTTCACCGAGAACACGGTCCTGATCGAGCGCAATTTCTATGGCGTGCTGCGGGTGAAGGAGCAGTTCTCCCGCGAAGGCGACCTCGAAAGCCGCAACCGCACCCTGATGCATGGCGCGATCATGCATGGCGAGCAGTGGCTGGCGCCGAAGCTGAGCAAGGCGGCGACGACCTATTACAAGGCCACGTCGGGCATCGGGCTCACGCTGCTGGCGCTCGAGGGCAAGCCGATCAAGGTCGGCATCATCGGCCTGGGCGCCGGGACTATCGCCGCCTATGGCGACAGCGACGACACCTCCGCTTCTACGACATCAATCCCGCGGTCGAGAGGATCGCGAGGAGCGAGTTCAAGTTCCTGTCCGAGTCGGATGCCAGGATCGAGGTGGTGATTGGCGACGCGCGCCTGAACCTCGAACGCGAGAAATCGCAGCAGTTCGACGTGCTCGCGATGGACGCATTTTCGAGCGACTCGATCCCGGTGCACCTGATCACGCTGGAGGCGGTCGAGGCGTACCTGAAGCACATGAAGCCCGACGGCGTGATCGCCTTCCACACCTCGAACCGGTTCATCAACCTGAAGCCGGTGCTGCTGCAGATCGCGCAAAAGCTGGGCCTGGAGTACGCCTACCTGCATGAGAACTCAAGCGATGGCGGCACGACCAGCGACTGGGTGCTGCTCACCCGCAACAAGTCGTTCCTCGCGCGCAAGGAAATCGCCGCCGTCACCCAGGCGGTCGCGCCCGAGCCCGGCTGGCGCCTCTGGACCGACGACTACAACAACCTGCTCCAGGTCCTGCACAACTAGGCGTTGACGGGGCCGGGCTGCATTTCGCGGGAAATGCAGCCTGATCCATTCAATTGCGTTTCACCGGGCCGCGAAGGGACTCCGCGACGCGCCGGGCGACCAGGTCGCTCACCCGTTCATTGGCTTCCACCGTCAATCCGGCTATGTGCGGCGTGAGGATGACGTTCGGCGCCGTTGCGAGAGGCGAGCCCGCAGGCAGCGGCTCTTCGGCGAATACGTCGATCGCAGCGCCGCCGAGGCGCCCGGACGCCAGCAGCTGGGCGAGCGCCGCCTCGTCAACGATCCCGCCGCGCGCAGTATTGATGAGAATGGCGCCCGGCTTCATCGACTGCATCACTTCGCGGCTGAAAAATCCCCTGGTCTCCGGCGTGAGCGGCATGTGCAGCGACACCACGTCGCTGTCGCGCAGCAGGATCTCGAGGGAAGTGCCGCGGATTCCGGACACGGCCCAGACGAGGGAGTCTTCGTCTATCAGCGCATCGTGCGCGATGACATTCATGCCGACCGCGATCGCCTTGCTGGCGGCAAGCTGGCCGATATTGCCGAAGCCGACCAGGCCCAGCGTACGGCCGCCCGTCTCGCGACCGACCCCGAGCTTGTTCCTCGGCCAGGCGCCGGACCCTACCGCGGCCGTGGAAAGGTAGGCGCCGCGCAAGAGCATCATGGCTGCCGCCACGACGTATTCGGCCACCGCGACCGCGTTCGCCCCGGTGGCCGGTATCACGAGGATCCCGCGGGAATCGCAGGCGGCGACGTCGATGTTGTCCAGCCCGACGCCAAGCCGCCCGACCACCTTCAGCATCGGCGCTGCGCCAAGGACCTCGCCTCGGACCTGGGTCCGGTTGCGAACGATCAGCGCCTGGGCCTGCGCGACCGCCCGGGCCAACTCCGCAGGCTGGTCGACGAGGTCCGGGTCGTAGCGGACGTCGAACTCCGCGTCCAGCAGCGCGACGGCGTCCTCGTCCATGAATTCGCTGATGACGATCCTGCTCTTGGCGGCGGCCATGCGGAAATTCTAGCATTCGCCGTTTCGCGGCTGTGCCGGAGGGAGAGGTGGCCGCGGTCAGCCCAGCAGCCGCAGGTGCCCGGTGACTTCCTCGCGGTCGTGATAAAGGTGCTTGAATCGCAGCTCGAAGGCCATGCCCTCGAGCCCTTGCGCGATCCGCCCGCGACAAAGCTCGACCTCCTCGTAGCGTTTCTTCATCGGCAGCTTCAGGTTGAAGATGCACTCGCGGCACCAGCGGTTCCCCGTCCACTTCGCCACCAGGTTGGCGACCAGCGCGGGCTTCTCGACCATGTCGCAGACCATCCAGTCCACCGCCTTGGCAGGCTTGTAGTCGAAGCCGTCCATGCGCCTGTGCTTGACCTGCCCCGTGTCGAGGAGGGTTTGGTCGATGTCGCCGTTGTCCACCGCGACCACGCTCAGGTGGTTGCGCGCGAGTCTCCAGCTCCAGCCGCCGGGCGCCGCGCCGAGGTCCACCGCCGTCATCCCGGGGGCCACGCGCCTGGCCATGGCGTCATTGCCGATGAAGGCCATGAAGGCCTCGGACAGCTTTCCGGCGGACCGCGAGGGCGCGCCCCTGGGAACGCGGACGCGGGCAATGCCCATCGGCCAGGGCGAACTGTTGGCGCGGATGCGATATGCCGACGTAGGCCGCGATGCCGCTCAGGAAAAACAGATGCAGCCGCGGAGCGGCGCGCCGCGCATCGAGAAAGATGCCGGCCTTCCTCGCCTTCTCCTCGAACCTTCCGGTGAACGCCTTGCAAAACGACGAGAGCGACTTGCCGTCGTTGGTATCGGGCATCTCGACGACGAGCGCGGAAAAGTGCTGCCCGAAATTCTTCACGCGCGCGACCAGCGGCGTGGCGCGGTCAGCGATCGGCAGGTCGCCGGAAATGTCGCCGACAAAGAGGAGCTGGCGGCAGAAGACCATTTCCTCGTAACGCATGCCCTCGGAGAGTTTCTCGAGTTTCGCAGGATCGTTGGGAACGAAGAGCGCGAAGGCCGCATCGCCCCTGGCCTTGATGTAGCCGGAGATGCCGAGCCGATTGGCATGGGCGGAAAGCTCGGAGGCGACCTCGCCTTCGAAGCCGGCGCGGCAGTAGGCGAGCAGCGCGGTGCAGGCGCTCGGCAAGGCGGCCACGTCAGGCCGCGGGCGCCGGGCGGGCGTGCTTGAAGAGCGCGAAGAAGTTTTGCGTGGTGTGCCGCGCGACCTCTTCGACTCCGATGCCGCGCAGGCGCGCGATCTCTTCTGCGACGTGCTTCACGTAGCCGGGCTGGTTGGTCTTGCCGCGAAACGGCACGGGCGCAAGGTAAGGCGAGTCGGTCTCGATCAGCATGCGCTCCATCGGCACCTCCCGCGCGCATTCCTTGATGGCGAGCGCGTTCTTGAAGGTGACGATGCCGGAGAACGAGATGTGGAAACCGAGGTCGATCGCGCGGCGCGCGACGTCCCAGGCCTCGGTGAAGCAGTGCATCACTCCGCCCACCTCGCCCGCGCCTTCCTCGGCCATCAGGCGCAGCGTGTCTTCGGCGGACTCGCGCGTATGTATCACCAGCGGCTTGCCGCAGGCCTTCGCGGCGCGGATGTGCCTGCGGAAGCGCTCGCGCTGCCAGTCGAGGGGCTCCTTCAGCCGGTAGTAGTCGAGCCCGGTTTCGCCGATGGCGACGACCTTTGGATGGTCGGCGAGCTTGAGCAGCTCATCAACCGTGGCCTCATGGTCGTCCGCCTGCTCGTCGGGATGCACACCGGCCGTGCACCAGATGTTCGGCTGGCTTTCCGCCACGGCCCGCACCGCGGGAAAGGACTTGAGCGTGGTGCTGATCGTCAGGGCGTGGCTCACCGTGTTCGCGCGCATGTTAGCCAGCACCGCGGCCATGTCGGCCTGCAGTTCCGGGAAGTCGAGGTGGCAGTGGGAGTCGACGAACATGCGCACATTCTACCGGCCCGGGAGCCTCGATTTCGCGATGACGGCAGGAAACGGATCTGAACGTGCTTGCGCCCTTCACCTCGCCTCCCTGGTGGGTTACCATCCAAGCCTCAGTCGAATCTGGACACCCGACGGAAGACACGGTGATCGACCTGCAGTTCTTTTCGGGGAACCTGGCCTGGCCCTTCACGATCCTTGTGGCGTGGCTGGCTGGCGAATACGTGCACCGCTGGGCGGGCCTTCCGCGCATAAGCGTCTACGCTGTCGTCGGATTCCTGTTCGCCGCGCCTCAACTGGGCGTCCTCCCGGCATCCTCTGATGCGATGCTGTTGCTGGCGAACATCGCCTTCGGACTCATCGTGTTCGAAGCGGGGCACCGGATAAACCAGCATTGGTTGCGCCACAATCCGTGGATCGGCGCGACCAGCCTCGTCGAGTCGATCCTTACCTTTGCCGCAGTCTATTGTCTCGCGCGCCAGTTCGAGTTTTCGGTCACGACCGCCTGCCTGTTCGCCGCTCTTGCAATGGCGACGTCGCCTGCAACCGTGGTCCGCGTGATCAACGAACAACGCAGCTCCGGGCAGGTCACGGAGCGTGCCCTGCACCACTCGGTGTTGAATTGCGTTCTCGCCGTCTTTGTCTTCAAGGTGATCGTCGGCGTGGCGGTCTTCCAGAGTTCCGGCAGCATCTGGCGGGCAGCCTACGACACCTTGATCGACTTGTCGGCCTCGTTCGTGCTGGGGGCGCTGTTTGGAATCGTCATGCCCGCGCTGCTGCGTGCCGTCTCGCGCACCGTACAGGACAGCACGCTCGCCTTTGCGATCGCCGTCATTTTCCTTGTGGCACTGACGCACCACCTCAAGCTGTCGCCGATCCTGGCTACGTTGACTTTCGGCCTGGTGGCCCGCCATCGCCGCGTCGTGATGAACCCGTCGCAGCGCGGGTTCGGCGCGCTCGGCGACCTCCTGTCCGTCCTGCTGTTCGTCTTTGTCGCGACGACCCTGGAGTTCAAGCAGGTGACAGCGGGGATCGGAATTGGATTCGCGATCATCGCGGCGCGTCAGGTCGCAAAGCTGGCCGGGATCGCCGCCTTTGCCCATTTCAGCGGAATCTCATTGCGAAAGGGACTCCTGGTCGGCGTCGCCATGACGCCGATTTCGGCCTTTGTCATCCTGGTGCTCGAGCAAACCCGCCACCTCGGGATCGACCTCGTCGACCAGCTCGCGCCGCTTGCCGCCGCGGCGCTGGTGCTGGAATTTATTGGCCCCATCCTTACCCAGCGCGCACTCATCTGGGCCCACGAGGTCCCGGAAAGCAAGGAAACGTGACATGCCGCTCGAGGAATTCAAGAAATCGGGATCGCTCAGCCTAGGGGTCGAGCTCGAGTTGCAGCTGGTGGCATTGAGCGATTTCGACTTGACGGCCGCGAGCCCTGACATGCTCGAGTTGCTCGGTCGGAAGCCGTTTCCCGGCAATGTCACACCCGAGGTGACCGAGAGCATGCTCGAGATATCGACGGATGTGCACGTCGAGCATCGAGCGCTTCTGGACCAACTGCTGCGCATTCGCGATGCATTGGTTCGCGCCGGTGACCGGCTGAATGTCGGGATCTGCGGCGGGGGTACGCATCCGTTCCAGCTATGGTCGGATCGCCGAATCTTCCGCAAGCCGAGGTTCAAGGAAGTGTCCGCGCTTTACGGCTACCTCACCAAGCAGTTCACTATCTTCGGCCAGCACGTCCATGTGGGCTGTACGAGCGGCGACGAGGCGATGTTCCTGCTCCACGCACTGAATCGCTACGTGCCGCATTTCATCGCCCTTTCCGCCTCGTCGCCTTTCGTCCAGGGAAAGGACACCCTGTTCAACTCCGCACGCCTGAATTCCGTCTTCGCCTTTCCGCTCAGCGGTCGAGCTCCCTTCCTGCTGCGGTGGGAGGATTTCGAGCGCCAGTACTTCGCGAAAATGGAGCATACCGGTGTCGTGAAGAGCATGAAGGACTTCTACTGGGATATCCGGCCGAAGCCGGAGTACGGGACCATCGAGCTGCGCGTGTGCGACACGCCGCTGTCAGTCGTGCGCGCCGCCGCGCTTGCTTGTTACCTGCAATCGCTTTGTCGCTACCTCCTCGAGCGCAACGAGCCCGACCCCGCGGAGGACGACTATCTCGTCTACAACTACAACCGGTTCCAGGCCTGCCGCTTCGGCCTGGATGGAACCCTCGTGCATCCGAAGACCTACGAGCAGCTGTCCTTGCGCGAGGACATCCTGGGTACGCTTCGGCGGGTGCAGGCACACTCGGAGGTACTCGGCTGCAAGCCGGCGATCGAACACGTCGAGCAGATCGCCCATCGCGGCGGCGACGCAAGTTACCTGCGGACCCGGTTCCTCGATCGGGGCAGCGTGGAAGGCATGGTGGACGCGTCGCTGCAGCGCTTTCGGCATGCAGAATCGGGAGCGTACCCCGCCTAGCCTGCCAATGGCGACCTGTGTGACCGCGGCGCAGGAGCAGCCTGGTGGTATTTCCTGCCAAGCCCCTACATCGAGATCGAACCCTCCCGAAACTCGGTCTTGTCGAGCCAGACATTGACGAGAACCGGCCGGCCCGCGGCAGCAAGATCCTTGGCACGCGCAAGCACGGCCGCAACCTCGGCATCGCTGCGAATCTCCAGCCCTTCCGCGCCGAAGCCCCGCGCAACCTCGTGGTACGCGGTTCGCGAGAGCACTGTTCCGACATCGTCGCCAAGCATCTTCACCTGCTCCCTGGCGATCTGTGTCCAGCCCGCGTCGTTGCCGACCACCGCGATCACCGGGATGCCGTGGCGCACGAAGGTGTCGAACTCGGCGAGCCCGTAGCCGCACGCGCCGTCGCCCCAGATGAGCCACACTTCCGAGCCGGGACGCACGGCGGCAGCACCAAGCGCGAAACCGGCGCCCACGCCGAGGGTACCGAAGGCGCCCGGATCCAGCCACGTGAGCGGGCCGCGCGGATGGAGGATGTAGGAAGCGGTCGCGACGAAATCGCCGCCGTCCGCAACGAAGATCGCGCTTTCTCCCGCGGCGCGATCGATCGCGCGGAAGAGCGCGACCGGGTTCACGTGGGCGCCTCGGTTCTCGGCTTGCGCGTCGATCTCGACCTCGCGGTCGGCGTCGCGAACGTCGAGCGCGATGATCCACTCATGGCGCCGGGCGCGATCGCCAACGCGATGCGCGAGCGCCGAGATGAAGCGCCCGGCGTCGCCGATCGCCTCGATTGAGGGCTTGCGGTTGAGGCGCGCATCCCGGGTGCTTCGGTTTGCCGCGATGAGCGTTGCGGAGCGGCGCACGTGCTTGCCGTAGTCGAGCCGGAAATCGCACGGCACGCCGGCGAGCAACACGCAATCGGATTCGCGCAGCGCGGTCCTGCGTGCATGGCGCATCTGCAGGTTCGAATCGCGCCCCAGCAACCCGCGGGCCATGCCCGAAAGATAGGCCGGCACGCCGAGGCGACCGACCGCTTCGGCCAAAGCTTCCGCATGGGATGCATCGACGACCGCCTGGCTGCCGATCACCAGCAAGGGACGCTCGGCCCGGGCGAAAGCGGCGGCGGTCCTTGCGATAGCACTCTCGCCCGCCGCTGGAACCGACAATGGCGCTACAGCCGGCGCATACGCCTTCTCGCTGCCCGCGAACATCTTGTCGGCATGGCGCTTGAGATACCAGCGCAGCATCCGGTCGGCGATCGACGTGCCCTTGCCTGCCGCATCGGCGTACCAGCCGCGAATCAGCTTCTCGTCGTAAAGCAGGTCCACCGGGCACTCGACGAAGGTCGGCCCGGGCACGCCATCGCGCGAAGCGGCGAGCGCCTCCTCGACCGCCGGGCCGAGGTCCGCCACGCGCCTCACCTGCTTCACCAGTTTCACGTGCGGCGCGATCAGCGGTTCCTGGTCGATGTCCTGCAGCGCTCCCCTGCCCTGCAACGCCGTCGGCGCCGCGCCGCCCAGCAGCAGCACCGGCGATTGCGCGAGTTGCGCGTTCTTGAGCGCAGTGATGGTGTTGGTGAGGCCGGGTCCCGCCGTGACTGCCGCCACGCCTGTCGTGCCGGTGAGCCGCGCCACGGCGTCTGCCGCGAAGACCGCCGTGGCCTCGTCGCGCGTGTCGATGATGCGTATTCCGCGCGCCTTGGCAGCCACGAGGATCGGCGAAATGTGCCCGCCGCACAAAGTGAATATGAACGCACCCCGTTCGCGGCAAGGGCGTCGGCGACGCGTTCGCCGCCGTGCGCCGGGATGTTGGTCGCTTCCATGTCAGGCATTGTCCTGTGTCGAGGCTTCCTTTGCATGCCTTCGTTCAAGCGCCCGGTAATCGACCTTGCCCACCTTGGTCAGCGGCAGGGCATCGACGAAAGCCACTTCCCGCGGGCACGACCACTTGATGAGGCGCTCGCGGCAGAACGCGATGAGCGCGTCCTGCATCTCCGGTCCCGCCTGATGCGGCTCCCGCAGGACGACGTAGGCCATCACGCGCTCGACCTGCGCCGGATCCGGAACGCCGATCACGCAAACTTCCGCGACCGCCGGATGCAGCCGCATTGCCGCCTCGACCTGCGCGGGATAGACGTTGAACCCCGAGGACTTGATCATGCGCTTCAGGCGCACCGAGAAATAGAAGAAGCCGTCGGCGTCCATGCGGCCGAGGTCTCCGGTATGCAGCCAGGTGCGGCCGTCTGCATGCACGCGGAGCGTCTCGGCGGTGGCCTCCGGGTCGTCGAGGTAGCCGAGCATCACGGCCGGGCCGGCGATGCAGATCTCGCCTTCCTCGCCCACAGGCGCCTCGTCGGTCGAGCCGTGCAGGCAGATCTTCGCCAGCATGTCGGGAAGCGGAATCCCGATGGAGCCCTCGCGGTAATCGTCGACCGGCGTGGCCATGATGCCGCTGACCGCTTCGGTAAGCCCGTAGCCTTCGAGAAGCCTGCACCTTGCCGCCGCGGTCGGCCACCAGTTTTTCGAAGCGCTCCTTGACGACGCGCGGCAACGTGTCCGCGCCGCTGAAGCAGGCGGTAAGGCAGGACAGGTCGGCACGGGCAAGCGAAGCGTCCTTGCCCAGCGCATCGAAAAGCGTCGGCACGCCCACCAGCACGTTCGGCCGGTCGGTGCGCAGGAGCTTCGCCACGATCTCGGCGCTGAACTGCGGAACGAGGATCGACTTGCCTCCGGCCATGAATGCCGCGTTCACGCAGACGCCGAGGCCGAAGCCGTGGAAGATCGGCAGGATGGCGAGGATGGCGTCGTGCTCGCCCATGCCGCACCACGCCGCGCAGCCCATTCCCTCCGAGATGAAGTTGCGGTGCGAAAGCACGATGCCCTTGGGCAGCCCGGTAGTGCCTCCGGAGAAGAGGATCGCGGCGGGATCGTTGGTGTTCCCATGCACGACGGGCGATGCGCGCCCGCGGCCGGCCATGAGTCCGGACCACCACCTCACACGGGCATCGGCCGGGACCTTGGCCAGCTTGCGGCCTTTCGTAAGCCAGAAGCCGAACCGCTTCAAGGGCGAGAGGTAGTCCGGAATGCGCGCGAGGATGATCCTCTCCAGCGCCTGCTTCGGCGTCGCCGCCGCGAGCGGCCCGTGGAAAGCGTCCAGCGTGAGCGCGATGCGCGCGCCGGTCACGTCGAGGAAGTGCGTGATTTCGGGCGCGGTCGAAAGCGGGTGGATCAACGCGGGGAGTGCGCCGATGCGGATCGCGGCGTAGAAAGCGATCACGCCCGGCGGCGAAGTCGGCATCGAGATCAGGAAGCGGTCGCCGGCCTTGAGCCCCTCGCCTGCCAGCGCCCCGGCGCAGCGGTCGACTTCGGCGAGCAGCGTACGGTAATCGGATCTCGTGCCGAAGAATTCCCAGGCGATGGCATCGGGCACGCGCGCCGCAGTCGCCGCGAGCGCTTCGTACAGCGTCAGCGGGGGGTAGTCGAGCGATGCCGGCACGCTGCCGTAGAAGCGAAGCCAAGGATGCGATTCGGTCACGCAATTGCTCCCATTGGGGCTCTCGAACAGCCCTTTCCCTTCAAGCCTACCCACGACGCCAGGATGCGGATTGTCCTGAGTCAATCCGCGGCGGGAATAGAATGGTCGTCGATTTCCCCTGCCAACCCCGATGGAGCCGATCCGATGAAAACGAGCTTTCTCGCCGCGATGCTGTTCTGCGCGGCATTCGCCTGCGCACATGGCGACGCCAGGGCCGACAGCCACAACCCCGATCCGGTGGAAAAGGCGCTCATGAAAATCGAGGCCGAATTGGTCGGCGCCGTGGTCCGCAACGATATCGCCACTTTCGAACGGTACCTCGCGCCCGGCTACGTGTTCATCGGTCCAGACGGCACCGTGCAAAACCGCGCGGAGTGGATGGCAGACATGAAATCCGGCGCTCTGAAGATGGCCTCGTCTGCCAACGACGAGTTCAGGCTCCAGGTCCACGGCGACGCGGCAGTCGTCACCTACCGCAGCACGGACAAGGGCACCTACAACGGCATGGACATCAGCGGCCAATACCGCTGGACGGACGTTTTCGTGAAGAAGGGCGGCCGCTGGCTGATTGTGTCCACCCAGGGCACGCCCATTCCCAAGAAATGACGATCGCGCTCCTGGCCGGCGCAACCGGGCTGGTCGGCGGCGAATGCCTGCGCCTTCTGGCAGCGGACGATGCGATCGGCGAAGTGCGTGTGCTCGCGAGGCGACCCCTGCCCCCGCAAAGCAAGGGCCCTCGCGTGAAGGAGTTGAGGACGGATTTCGCGGACCTGGATGGGCATCCCGAGTGGTTCAGCGTCGATTGGGTGTTCTGCGCGCTGGGCACGACCATGAAGCAGGCCGGATCGCGCGAAGCCTTCCGCCGCGTGGACTATGACTACCCGCTGGCGATTGCGAAGGCGGCCCGCGCGCAAGGGGCCAGCCACTTCCTGCTGGTGAGCGCGATGGGCGCGAACGCGCTTTCGCCGATCTTCTACAACCGGGTGAAGGGCGAACTCGAGGAAGCGGTGCAGGCGCTGGGCTTCGCCTCGTTGACGCTCGCGCGCCCATCGCTGCTGCTCGGCGACCGGCAGGACTGGCGCATTGGCGAAGAAGTCGCCAAGCGCGTCGGCTGGTTGTTCCCGCCCGGGTCCCGCCCGGTCCACGCCTCGCAAGTGGCCTCGGCGCTGGTGCAAGCCGCGCATGAACCGGCGCTCGGCCTGCATGTGCTGGAAAATCGGCAACTGCGAAACTACGGGGGGCACGCCTCGCCGTAAACAGGCATGCACCCCGCGGTCATGGGCTTGCGGATTTGATCACGAAGTTCTGCACCGACTGCTGCCATACCAGCCCGGTGGTGCGGCCCGTGGCCGGGAAGTTGGGCACGCTCACCTCGGCCGAGGCGCCGACCAGGAATTCGCCCGAAGGAACGACCACGTTGAACTGCACGGGAGCTCCCTTGGCCTCGCCGTTCACGAACAACTGCGCCGTGTGCGAACCGGCGCCGATCAGGTTGAAGTTGTAGAGCAGGCCGAAACCGGTGTTCAGGTTGCTTGCGCCGCACACGCTCGCCACGTCGCCGCGCCCCGAGCCGTAGGGCACGGTGATCGGCGCGCCGCCATCGATCGAAAGCCCGATGGCCGGGCCATCGCAGGACCAGCCTGAAAAAAGCGCTATCCCGCTATTGAAGCTGCCCGGCTGCGGATTCTCGAGAGAAGCGGGCGACGTTGCTGCAGGCGCGAAAGGCACTGAACCCGTCTCGTCGGAAACGCTCTTGGCGGACTTGATCACGAAGTTCTGCACCGACTGCTGCCAGCCCAGCACGGTCGTGCGTCCCGCGGAGGGGAAGTTGGGCACGCTCACCTCGGCGCTGGCGCCGACCAGGAATTCGCCCGCGGGAACGACCACGTTGAACTGCACGGGATTTCCCTTGGCCGCGCCGTTCACGAACAACTGCGCCGTGTGCGAGCCGGCCCCGATCAGGTTGAAGTTGTAGAGCAGGCCGAAGCCCGTGTTCAGGTTGCCTGCACCGCACACGCTCGCCACGTCGCCGCGCCCCGAGCCGTAGGGCACGGTGATCGGCGCGCCGCCGTCGATCGAAAGCCCGATGGACGGGCCATCGCAGGACCACCCCGAGAAGAGCGCGATGCCGCTGTTGAAGCTGCCCGGCTGCGGATTCTCGAGCGAGGCAGGCCCCGATGCTGCAGGAGTCGAGGGCACCGAACCCGTCGCGCCGGCAAAATTCTTCGCGACATTGGGGCTGGTGCTGCCGTTGCGATTCAGCATGAGGCCGCCGGTCGTGGGCAAGGAGGCATAGGCGAACGTGTCGGAGCCCTCCCCCCAGTTCACTACGCCGCCGGAAGTGAAGAGAAATCCGCTGGGGATGACGTAGTCAGGCGCCACGCCTGCGAGTGCAGCGAATCCCGTCGTGCCGAACAACATAGTCTTGCCGGCCGTATTGCCCGGGAGGTTGGTCGTGATGTTGTAGGTACGCGTGGTGCCGCCCTGGGTGCTGGTGATCGAGTGGCCAGTCACGAACTGTTGGCCCGCGGCCAAAGCAGACAACTCGATGAACTGGACTGAACCGTCGGCATTGGAATAGAGCTTGGTGATCTGGAACAAGTGGAAAGTGGCATGGGCTGCCCCGCCCAGGCCGAGGCACAGTGCAGCCAGGACAAGCTTGCTGGCGAGTTTCGAGAACATGGAAGGCTCCTTTCGCAGGCGGGACGGCGGGCCGGTTTCGGCCCACCCATCATACGGACGACCGGGGGCCATGGATTCAATGCGCTGCGCGGCCTTCCCATGCGGCATCGACGCCGTGGACCGCGCACCGTCCTTCGTCATTCCGGGCTTGACCCGGAATCCATGGGTCCCGCGCGCGTCATTCCGGCCTTGACCCGGGGCCCCCGCCGAGATGGGGGGCGGAATCCAGCGGCTCTCATGAAATGCCCTGGGCCCCGTATCAAGTCCGGGACGACGGAACGAGCGTCATTCCAGGCCTCGCCCGGAAAGACGCAAGGTGCGATAAAATCGCGCTCCTTCCCGTTGTTCCTGCGGCATCCGCAGCACATCCCAAGTGAGCATCAGCCAAGAAGTCGCGCGGCGACGCACTTTCGCCATCATTTCCCACCCGGACGCGGGCAAGACCACGCTCACGGAAAAACTGCTCCTGTTCTCGGGCGCGATCCAGATTGCCGGCAGCGTCAAGGCGCGCAAGGCCAGCAGGCACGCCACTTCGGACTGGATGGAGATCGAGAAGCAGCGCGGCATCTCGGTTGCCAGCTCGGTCATGCAGATGGAGTATCGCGGCTGCGTCATCAACCTGCTCGACACGCCCGGCCACCAGGACTTCTCCGAGGACACCTACCGCGTGCTCACGGCGGTCGACGCCGCACTGATGGTGATCGATGCGGCCAACGGCGTGGAGGCGCAGACGCTGCGCCTGCTGGAGGTCTGCCGCGCCCGCAACACGCCCATCATCACCTTCATCAACAAGATGGACCGCGAGGTGCGCGAACCGCTCGACCTCGTCGACGAGATCGAGCGCACGCTCGGCATGTCGGCCGTGCCCTTCACCTGGCCGGTGGGCATGGGCCGGGAGTTCCATGGCGTGTTCGACATGCAGCATGACCGCATGCGCGTCTTCCGTGCCGGCACCGACCGCGTCGGCGACGACGAAGTCATCATGGGGCTGGACAATCCGGAGATCGCGAAGCGCTACGGCGAGACCTTCGCGCACGCACGCCACGACATCGAACTGGTGCAAGGCGCCTCGCACGAATTCGACCGCGCCGCGTTCCTCGATGGCAGGCAGACGCCGGTGTTCTTCGGCTCGGCGATCAACAATTTCGGCGTGCGCGAGGTGCTCGATGCGCTGGTCGACCTTGCCCCGCCACCGGGGCCGCGCCAGGCGCTTCAGCGCGAGGTGAAGCCCGACGAGGCTGCGTTCTCCGGCGTGGTCTTCAAGATCCAGGCGAACATGGACCCGGCGCACCGCGACCGGATCGCCTTCGTGCGCGTCGCCTCGGGGCACTTCGAGCGCGGCATGAAGCTGAAGGTGGTGCGCAGCGGCAAGGTGATCCGGCCCGGCAGCGTGGTGTCGTTCCTTTCGCAGCGGCGCGAGCTTCTCGACGTGGCCTATCCCGGCGACATCATCGGCATTCCCAACCACCGCACCCTGCAACTGGGCGACACGCTCACCGAGGGCGAGGACCTGCAGTTCACGGGGCTGCCGTTCTTCGCCCCGGAGATCTTCCAGACCGTCGAGCTCGCCGATCCCATGCGCAGCAAGCAGCTGAAGCTGGGGCTCGCGCAACTTGGCGAGGAAGGCGCGATCCAGGTGTTTCGGCCGCACGCGGGCACGATGCTGCTGCTGGGCGCGGTGGGCACGCTGCAGTTCGAGGTCGTGGCGCACCGCCTGCAGCACGAATACGGGGTCGAGTCGCGCATGGCGCCGGCGAAATACCAGATGGCGCGCTGGGTGTCTTCCGACGATCCGCGCGAGCTCGAGCGCTTCATCGAGTCCAACGCGCATCGCGTCGCCTACGACGCGGTGGACGCGCCGACTTTCCTCGCCTCGATGAAGGCCGAACTCACGGTCGCCGAGGAAACGTGGAAGAAGATCCAGTTCCACCGCATGCGCGAGCACGCCGGCCTCGAGTTCCGGGCACGGCAGGACTAAGTGGTGGCGGTAGCGGGCGGTTCCGTTCGACACGGCGAAATGGAATGGGGGGCGGTGGCGGGGGGTTCCCCTCGACCCGGCGCCATGACGGTACTCACGACCGCGCCGACGCCCTCGCCAGATCGGGCGTCCTTATGCAGCACCGCCGAGCTTGGCGTGAGTGTCGCGCCTCTCGAAGGGAACCGCCCCGCCCCCGCCTGCGCGTAAGGAGACGGCGCTTCGCGCCTCGCGCAGCGATGTCCACGCGAGCCTCGGCGGAGCCCTCCCTTTCGAGAGGCGAGTCCCTCCCGCCAATTGAATCGTCGCTACAGAAGAGTCGCCCGATTCACGAGGGCGGCAACTCGGTCGAAGCAACCGTGATGGCGCCGGGTCGAAAGGGAGGGCTTCGCCGGGGCTCGCTACTTCCGGAACGCCGTTATGGCGGGGACCGGATAGTCGGGGCGCCCGCGCCGGCAGGTCTGGATTCCGCCCTCCGATATGGTGAGGGCCCCGGGTCAAGCCCGGAATGGCGCGGTTGCGGGTCAGTGCCCGAGGATCTTCGAGAGGAAGTCCTTGGTGCGGTCGCTCTTCGGGTGGTCGAAGAAGTCGTGCGGGTTGTTCTCCTCGATGATCTGGCCCTGGTCCATGAAGATCACGCGGTTGGCGACCGCCTTGGCGAAGCCCATCTCGTGGGTGACGCACAGCATGGTCATGCCCTGCCCGGCGAGCTCGATCATCACGTCGAGCACTTCCTTGATCATTTCCGGGTCGAGCGCGGAAGTCGGCTCGTCGAAGAGCATGATCTTCGGCGTGAGGCACAACGCCCGGGCGATCGCTACCCGCTGCTGCTGGCCGCCCGAGAGCTGCAGCGGATACTTGCCGGCCTGCTCGGCGATGCGCACGCGCTTCAACTGCGTCATCGCGCGGTCCTCGGCCTCCTTCTTCGGCATCCGTCCCACCCACATCGGCGACAGCGTCAGGTTTTCCAGCACGGTAAGGTGCGGGAAGAGGTTGAACTGCTGGAACACCATGCCGACCTGCCGGCGGATCTTCTCGATCGCCTTCACGTCGTCGGCGAGTTCCGTGCCGTCGACGATGATGTGGCCTTCCTGATGTTCTTCCAGCCGGTTGATGCAGCGGATCAGCGTCGACTTGCCCGAGCCCGAGGGCCCGCAGATCACGATGCGCTCGCCTTGCGCGACCTTCAGGTCGATGTCCCGCAGCACGTGGAAGTCGTTCCCGTACCACTTGTTGACCTTGTCGAAGGTGATGATGGGTTCGCTCATTTTTCAGTCCTAGCGTGTTTTGCTCACGCTCAGCCGCTTCTCGACCCACAGGCTGTAGCGCGACATGGAGAAGCAGCAGGCAAAGTAGACCAGCGTGATGAACAGGTAGCCCTCGATCTTGAACGGCCGCCATTCGACGTCCGAATTGAGCGCAAGCGACATCGCGCCCGTCAGCTCGTAGAGGCTGACGATGGTCACGAGCGACGTGTCCTTGAAGGTGGCGATGAAGCTGTTCATGATTCCCGGCACCACCATGGTCAGCGCCTGAGGCAGGACGATCTTCCTTTGCGTCTGCCAATAGGTGAGGCCGATGGTCTGCGCCGCCTCGACCTGCCCTTTTGGTATCGCCTGCAGCCCGCCGCGCACTGTCTCCGCGAGATAGGCCGCGCCGAAAAGGATGATGCCCACGAGCACACGCAGCAGGACGTCCGGCGATTTGCCTATCGGCATGAAGAGCGGGAACAGGAACGACGCCATGAAGAGCACCGAGATCAGCGGCACGCCGCGGACCAGCTCGACGTAGATGATGCACAGCGTGCGGATCGCCGGGAGGTTCGAGCGCCGCCCGAGCGCCACCACAACCGCGAGCGGGAACGCGAGCACGATGCCGAAGGTGGCGAGCATGATCGTGAGCGGCAGTCCGCCCCACAGGTCAGTGGGCACCGGCGACAGGCCGAACCAGCCACCGCCCATCAGGACGAAGAATGCCGGCACCACCGCGATCCACACGATCGCCAGCCAGCTCTTCCAGAACGCGCTGATGCAGCTGAACACCAGCAGGGCGACCAGCAACAGCGTGGCTACCAGGGGCCGCCACTGGTCGGCATAAGGGTAGCGGCCAAAGAGGATTATCCGGTACTTCTCGGCAATCACGCCCCAGCAGGCCCCGGTGCCGCGCGCGGCCTGGCAGGCATTCGCGTCCGGCTGGAACACCGCCTGGAGAAGTGTCCAGTTCAGTGCCGCGGGCAAATAGCGCACCGCGAGGCCGATGACGATGACCGTGCCAACGATGCTCTTCCAGTCGCCGAAGAGGTTGGCGCGCATCCACGGGATCACGCCCGTGGTGCGCACGGGAGAGGGACGCGAGGCGATCGGCTTGAAGGTGTCGGTCATCTCACCTCTCCTTGATCGCCGAACGCTTGTTGTACCAGTTCATGAACGCCGAGGTGGAAAGCGACGTCGTGAGGTACACCGCCATGATGATCGCGATGCACTCCACAGCGCGCCCGGTCTGGTTGAGCGCCGTCGTCGCGATCGACACCACGTCCGGGTAGCCGATGGCCACCGCGAGCGAGGAGTTCTTGGTCAGGTTCAGGTACTGGCTGGTGAGCGGCGGGATGATCACGCGCAAGGCCTGCGGCAGGATCACCAGCCGCATGGTCGTGCCGCGCTCCAGTCCCAGGCTGCCCGCGGCCTCGACCTGGCCATGCGCCACCGAGGCGATGCCGGCCCGAACGACCTCGGCAATGAACGCCGACGTGTAGAACACGAGCCCGAGCAGGCAGCTCAGGAATTCAGGCGTCGCGGAGGCCCCGCCTTCGACCGAGAACCCTTCCGGCTTGGGGATGCTCCATGCAGTCGGCGCGCCGCCGAGCAGCCAGCCGAGGAAGGCCGCCCCGAAGACGATCGCGACCGGCACGAGGAAAAGGCTCCTGACGTGACCGGTGAGCTCGAACTGCCGGATTGCCCACCTTCGCCATGCCCAGGCGGCGACCAACCCGATCAAGGCGCCGCCGGCCGCAAGACCCTGCCCGAGGCCCCAGACCGGGACCGGGAAAGCGAAGCCGCTCTTGCTCAGGAAGAACAGGCCGCCGATATCCCAGGCTTCCAGGAGCGGCGGCAGCATGTCGGTGAAAAGCAGGTACCACATCAGCAGTTGCAGCAGCACCGGCACGTTGCGGAACAATTCCACGTAGCCGTAGCACAGGCCGCGCACGAGCGCATTGCGCGAGAAGCGCCCGACGCCGAGCAAGGTTCCCAGCAGCGTGGCGAAAATGATGCCGATGACGGCGACCCGGAGGGTGTTGAGGATGCCGACCAGGAAGGCTTTCCAGTACGGGTCGAGCGCATCGTACGGGATGATGGTCTCGCCGATGTCGAAGCCGGCGGGCTGCATCAGGAACCCGAAACCGCTCTGGATGCCGCGCGCCTGCATGTTCGCAAGCGTGTTGTGGGCGAGATACCACACAGCGAAGCCGATCGCCCCGATGGCGATGACCTGGTAGATCAGCCCGCGGAAGGCCTGGCTGCGCCACGACCAATCCCGTCGCCGGGGCGGTGGTTTCTGCGGCATTGCGTGCTTCCTCCCCTGCGATGGGATTGCGGCGCCCCCGAGCGGGAGCGCCGCCTTTCAAACGAGCGGGTACTTAGCGGACCGGAGGCGCGTAGACGATGCCGCCCTTGTTCCACAGGTTGTTGACGCCGCGCGGCAGGGCGAGCGAGGTATTCGGGCCGACGTTGCGCTCGAAGATCTCGCCGTAGTTGCCGGTGGTCTTGATCGCGCGGACCATCCAGTCCTTGTCGAGGCCGAGCAGCTTGCCCGTGTCTTCCGACGTGCCGACGATGCGCATCACCACCGGGTCCGTGCTGGACTTCATCTGGTCGACGTTGGCCTGCGTGATGCCGTACTCCTCGGCTTCGATCAGGCCGAACACCACCCACTTGGCGATCGCCATCCACTCGTCGTCACCTCGGCGCACGGCCGGCCCGAGCGGTTCCTTGGAAATCAGTTCCGGCAGGATGATGTGCTCCTTCGGATCCTTGGCTTCCTTGTTGCGGATCGAGGCCATCCCCGACGCGTCGGTCGTGAACGCAACGCAGCGGCCGGAGAAATAGGCGCCGGTAGCGGCTTCCTGCTTCTCGAACACGATCGGCTTCAGGTCGAGCTTGTTGGCGCGCGAGAAATCGGTGAGGTTCTTCTCCGTCGTCGTGCCCGACTGCACGCAGACCGTGGCGCCCTTCATTGCCTTGGCGCTCTTGATCTTGGACTTGACCGGCACCATGAAGCCCTGCCCGTCATAGTAGGTGGTTCCCGTAAAGGTCAGGCCGAGCGACGCGTCGCGGGTAAGTGTCCAGGTCGTGTTGCGCGACAGGATGTCGATCTCGCCGGACTGCAGCGCGGTGAAACGCTGTTGCGCGGTGAGCGGAACCCACTTCACCTTGCTGCCGTCGCCCAGCACCGCGGCCGCGATAGCCCGGCACACGTCCACGTCCAGCCCGGTCCAGTTGCCCTGGCTGTCGGCGGCGGAGAAGCCCGCCAGCCCGGTGTTGACGCCGCAGACCACCTGGCCGCGCGCCTTGATCGCATCGAGCGTCTTGCCGGCATGGGCCGGCACCGCTGCCATGACGCCTGCGGCAAGCAGGGCGCCAAACAGAATCTTGTTTGCAGTCTTGACCATGGGATTTCCTCGTTGTTGTCTGGTGGGCCCGGGAGGATGCATGCCTCGGGGTGCTGGAATTTCAAGCGGAATCAATGTAACACTCGTTTTGCCGGTGCAGCAAATCCGTCATGAAATTTTCCTGGCCGCGCCGCGCGGTTGCGGGGGACCGGGGCACGGAGGCAGACTACCTGTCCCCTGGCCACTTTAACCCGGGCAGGTATTCGACATGACAGACAGACCGTACGCTGCCGCCAGCCTCCCCGTAGCCGACGCCGCCCCTTGCCCGGGCCAGCCGTGATGCGGGCGCAACTCGCTTTCCTTGCGCTGGGCCTGGCAACCCTCGGTCCGGCCGCTCACGGCGCCGCCGACAGCGTATTCCTGGAAGAGCTGACCTCCTCGGAGGTGCGCGACGCGATCCGTGCCGGCAAGACCACCATCATCATCCCGGTTGGCGGCACGGAGCAGAACGGCCCGCACATGGCGCTCGGCAAGCACAACACGCGCGCCAAGGCGTTGTCCGGCAAGATTGCCGCGGCGCTCGGCAATGCCCTGGTGGCGCCGGTTGTCGCGTACGTGCCCGAGGGCGGGATTTCGCCGCCCACCGGCCATATGCGGTTTGCCGGGACGATCTCGGTGCCCGACGAGGCCTTCCGCGCCGTGCTCGAGGCCGCAGGGCGCAGTTTCAAGCAACACGGGTTCATCGACGTGGTGCTGGTAGGCGATAGCGGCAACTACCAGGGGCAATTGAAGGAGGTCGCCGCAAGGCTCAACCATGACTGGAAGGCCACCCCGGCCCGCGCGCATTTCATCGCCGAGTACTACCGGGCCACCCAGGCGGGCTACGTGCAGGCGCTCAAGGGCAAGGGACTGGGCGACGCCCAGATCGGCACGCATGCAGGCGCGGCCGACACTTCGCTCCTGATGGCAATCGACCCCTCGCTCGTCCGGGCGGCGCAGATGCCCGCTGCCGGGGCGGAGGCAAAGGCTGCCGGCGTGTCGGGGGATCCACGCGCAGCCAGCGCGGCGTTGGGCCAGCTTGGCGTGGACCTGGTCGTCGCCGAATCCGTTGCAGCCATCCGCAAGGCACAGGCCATGCCGCGCTGAATCGTTTTCCGTCGATAATGGGAGGGTCTCGAACCCCGGAATCCCATCATGCGCAAGAGAAGTGCCGCCGTTGCTTCGATCCTTTTCGTTACGTCCGGCTCGCTGGCCCTCTGGGTGGTCGCCCAGACCACGTCCCCGCCCCCCGCTCGCCCAAGGGCCGCGGAGCAAGTCGCCATCGCCACGGTTGCCGGCATGCCGGCAGTCCCGGACAGCAACAACCTCTACAGCGAAGTCACCGCCGGGAAGATGAGCCCCGCCGTGGCCGGCGCGCTGGATCGCGTGTACGTGCCCAACCGTTCCGACAATACCGTTTCGGTGATCGACACCGCGACGCTCAAGGTCGTGGATACCTTCAAGGTCGGCATCCATCCCCAGCACGTTGTCCCGTCCTGGGACCTGCTTACCCTGTGGGTGGCCAACAACGCGGAGGGCCGCACCGACGGCAGCCTCACTCCGGTGGATCCGAAGACCGGCAAGCCGGGCAAGTCAATTGCCGTGGACGACCCGTACAACATGTACTGGTCTCCGGATGGAAAGCACGCGATCGTTGTCGCCGAGGCCTACAAGAGGCTGGATTACCGCGACGCGCGCACGATGAAGCTCGACTACTCGATTGCCACGCCGAATTGCGCCGGGATCAACCACGCCGATTTTTCCATCGACGGGAAGTTCGCGCTGTTCACCTGCGAGTTCAGCGGCGGCATAACCAAGATCGACCTCGTCAACCGCAAGGTGATCGGCACCATCCAGCTGAGCCAGTACTTCGACCGTCCCAGCATCCTCGCCACGCTGGCGATCCCGGGAAAGAAGCCGCTCAAGATCCCCGATCCGGAGAAACCCGGAGGAGACATCTGCACCACCAGGGGCATGCCGCAGGATGTCCGCGCCTCGCCCGATGGCAAGACCTTCTATGTCGCCGACATGATGGCCGACGGCGTGCACGTGGTCGACCTCGAGTCTTTCAAGCAGGTCGGCTTCATCCCCACCGGCGTGGGCGCGCACGGGCTCTATCCGAGCCGTGACGGCAAGTCGCTATACGTCGCCAACCGCGGCGGCAACGAGATCCGCGGCAAGCCGCGCGGCAAGGGCAGCGTTTCGGTGATCGATTTCGCCACCCGCAAGGTGACGCAGACGTGGCCCATTCCCGGCGGCGGCAGCCCGGACATGGGCAACGTCAGCGGCGACGGCAAGTACCTCTGGCTCTCGGGACGCTACGACAACGAGGTGTACCGCATCGATACCGCGTCGGGCAGCGTGGACAAGATCAAGGTGGGGCGCGAACCGCATGGCCTCACGGTGTGGCCGCAGCCGGGCCGCTATTCGCTGGGACACACCGGCAACCTGCGCTAGCGCCGAGTATCCGATCCCCGCCATAACGGCATTCCGGAAGTAGCGAGCCCCGGCGAAGCCCTCCCTTTCGACCCGGCGTCATCACGGTTGCTGCGACCGAGTTGCCGCCCTCGTGAATCGGGCGACTTTTCTGTAGCGACGATTCAATTGGTGAGAGGGACTCGCCTCTCGAAAGGGAGGGCTTCGCCGGGGCTCGCATGGACATCGCTGCGCGAGGCGCGAAGCGCCGTCTCCTTACGCGCTGGCGGGGGCGGGGCGGTTCCCTTCGAGCGGCGCACCGCCCATTCGGTTTGCCGCGACGCTGCATTCAGCCGGCCGATTCACGAGGCCGGCAGCTCAACACAAAGCATCATGTTGGCGCCGGGTCGAAGGGAACCGCCCCGCCCTCGCCACCATTTCGCCGGGTCGAGGGAATCCCCCGCGCACCTTTGCGCTCAGATGGTGTTCGTGGGCCGGCTCGATTGCAGGGCCCCGGCAAGCAGCCCTTCGACCTTCTTCTTGAGTTCGCGCCCGGCCTCGGTGTCGGCCAGCGCGATGCCGATTCCCTGCGGGCGATTGCCGGCGGCGTGCGGGGGGTTGATCCACGAGACATGCCCGGCGATCGGCACCTTGGCCGGTTCGTCGAGAAGGGAAAGCAGGACGATGATCTCGTCGCCCAGCTTGTGCTCCTTGTTGCTGGGCAGGAACAGCCCGCCGCCCTTGAGCAGCGGGATCCACGCGGCATAGAGCGACGACTTGGAGCGGATCACCAGCGAAAAGACGCTGGGGCCGTTGGCAGCGGCGGAGGGCGTTTCGGCCACGGTCAGGTTCCTCTCATCGCCCGATTGTATGCGAGCAGCAGCGATTCGACCAAGAGGCGCGGATTCAGCGGGTGCAACGCCAGCCGCCGTGCTTCGCGCAACTTGTCGTCCAGCGCGAACAGGCGATCGACGTCGCAGCGCGCGGCGATCTTCTGCAGCACCTCGCCGTGCTCGAGATGGTGGCGAACGCGGCCTGCGCTCCGGGCGAGCGCGAGGTCGGTCACCCAGGTCTGCATCCAGTAAAGGAACGGCTCGAGTGCCGCCCTGTCGATGTCCGCGGAATAGTTCAGTACCTGGGCGCCGGTCGGCCGGGAGAGTTCGTCGGTGATCTTGCGCCGGAATGCCTGCGCGTCCGCATCGCCGAGTTCGAGCGCGAGCAGAGGCGCCCCGCCGGCCTGCGCCAGCGTGCTCGTGGCGTTTTCCACGCCCTGCGCTTCAAGCCATTTCCTGGCCACGGCCGCGTCGGGAACCGGCACGGCGAATTTCAGGCAGCGGCTGCGGATCGTCGGCAGCAGGCGCGCCGGCTGGTCGCTCACGAGGATGATGAGCGACTTCGGAGGCGGCTCCTCGAGCGTCTTCAGGAGCGCATTGGCGGACGCCGCCATGAGCGCCTCCGCAGGATGCAGCAGCAGCACGCGAAAGCCGGCGCGGTGCGTGGAGAGCGTCATGAAGTCCATCACCGCGCGGATCTGGTCGACCTTGATCAGCACGCTCTTCTTTTCGCCCTTCGCTTCCGGCTCGGCGCCCTCCTCCGGCTCCTCCTCCTGCGCGTCGGACGTCCGGGAAGATCTCGCGGTAATCGGGGTGGTTGCCCTGCTCGAACCAGTTGCACGCAGCGCACTTTCCGCACGCGACGTTGTTTTCGGGAGACTCGCACAGCGCGCTCTGCGCGATCGCGCGGGCGAGCTCGACCTTGCCGATGCCGGGCCGGCCGTGGAGCATGAGCGCGTGCGGCATCCGGTCGCGCCGGGCCATCAGCTCGGCGAGCAGGCCCGCATGCCAGGGCAAGGCGCTCACGGGAAGGCCTTGTCGAAGGCGGAGGCGAGCCGCGCGCGCACTTCCTCCAGCGATCCCGAGGCGTCGATCACGTGGATGCGCTTCGGGAATGCGCGGGCACGGTCGAGGTAATGGTCATGCACGCGGTGAAAGAAGTCGGCCTGCTCGCGTTCGAACTTGTCGGGGTCGCGGCTGGCGGCGCGCTGGCGCTCGTAGGCCGTCGCAGGGTCGAGGTTGAAGAGAAAGGTCGCGTCGGGCTGCAGGTCACCGTGCACCCATGCTTCGAGTCCCGCGAGCTTGGCCGGGCGCAGGCCGCGCCCGCCGCACTGGTAGGCGTAGCTCGCGTCGGTGAAACGGTCGGACAGCACCCACGCGCCGCGGGAAAGCGCCGGCCGGATCACGACGGCGAGGTGCTCGGAGCGCGCCGCGAACATGACCAGCGCCTCGGTCTCGCCGTCCATCGGCTCTTTCAGGACGAGGTCGCGCAATTTCTCGCCCAGCGGCGTGCCTCCCGGCTCGCGCGTCGTGACGACCTCCACCCCGCGCTCCCCGATGTGCCCGGCGAGCCAGAGGAGGTGCGAGGATTTCCCCGCCCCGTCGATGCCTTCGAAGGTGATGAATCGTCCGCGAGTCATTTTTTCAACTGGTATCTTGCCACGGCGCGGTTGTGTTCATCGAGGGAACGCGAGAACTGGTGCGAGCCGTCGCCCCGCGCGACGAAGTACAGGAAGTCCGATGGCGCCGGCCGCATCACCGCCATCAGCGCCGCGCTGCCGGGGCTCGCGATCGGCGTGGGAGGAAGCCCTTCGCGCGTGTAGGTATTCCACGGCGTATCGGCCGTGAGGTCCTTCTTGCGGATGTTGCCGTTGTACGCCTCGCCCATGCCGTAGATCACGGTCGGGTCGGTCTGCAGCTTCATGCCGAGGCGCAAGCGGTTCAGGAATACGCCCGCGATCAAGGGCCGCTCTTCCGCCTTGCCGGTCTCTTTCTCGACGATCGACGCGAGGACCAGGGCCTCGTAAGGCGAATCGAGGGCGACGGCGGGATCCTTTTGCGCCCATGCCTCGGCAAGCCTCTTCTGCATCGCGCCGTACGATCTCTTCAGGATCTCGGCATCGGTCGTGCCCGGGTCGAACTGGTAGGTGTCGGGAAAGAAAAGGCCTTCGGGCTGCGCTTCCTCGATGCCCAGCGCGGCGCGGATTTCGGAAGGCGGCTTTCCCTTCAGCGTCATGCGCACCTGCCCGGTGTCCTCGAGCGCCTTGAGCATCTGGCGAAGGGTGAGCCCCTCCGAGAACGTGATCGCGGCCGGCAGCACGTCGCCGGAATTCAGCTTGTCGAGCAGCTCGAGCGGGCTGAGCGGCTCGCGAAGGCGGTAGGTCCCGGCGCGTATCGCGGTCTTGCCGAGCACCCGCCCGAGGATCCACAGCGTTTCGCCTTCGTAGGTGAGGCCCGCATCGGAGAGCTGGCGCGAAACCCCCTTCAGAGTGGCGCCGGGCTTGACCACGAAATCGAAAGGCTGCGTCGGCGGCTCGAGGGGCCTGACGGCGAAGAACGCGAGCAGGGCCGCAGCCGCAAGCGCGACCGCCAGGATGCCGGCCAGCCATGCCCTAGGCAACGACAACATCCCGGGCTTCCTGCGCAAGGATCGCCTCCCGGATCACGCGCGCCACCGGGCCCGGCTTGAAGGCGCGCCCGTCGATTTCGCGCACCGGCCAGAGCCGGATCAGGCTGTTGGTGAGGAATACCTCATCGGCCTTCATGATTTCCTCGATGCCGAGGTCCACTTCCTCGCACTCTTCATCGAGGGACGCGGCGAGCTGGCGCACCCGATCGCGCTGCGCGCCGGCCACGCCGCAGCGGTCCAGCCGCGGGGTCACGAGATGGCCCTTGTGGACGACGAAGACATTGGACATCGTGCCCTCGATCACGCGTCCCTCGCTGTCGCAAAGCAGGCCTTCGTGGATCGCGCGGTCGCGCCATTCGCTGCGCGCCAGCACGTTCTCGAGGCGGTTCAGGGACTTCACGCCCGCCAGCCGGGGCTGCACGGCCAGGCGCAGGGTGCACAAGCGCACGCGCACGCCCTCTACCGCCAGCTTCGCTTCGTATTCGGGGGCATCGAATGCGGCGACGATGCGCGTCGCGCGCGCTTCGGCGGGAATCCCGTATCCGCGACCGGCGGGGCCGCGCGTCAGGATGATCTTAACCGTCGCCGCATTCGGCGCGACCGTGGCGATCTCCGCGGCGAGCAGTTCGCTTTCCGGGCAGGCAAGCCCGAGCGCATTGCAGTCCGAGGCAAGGCGCGCATGCTGGTTCACCCAATTGAGCGGCCGGCCGGCAGCGACTGCGATCGTGCGGAATACGCCGTCGCCGAATTGCAGCCCGCGATCCAGCGCGGGCGCGGAATCGGTTGCCTCGCCGTTGACGAGGATGGCAGGCGGCATCGCGCGACCGCCGCCCGGGACTCAGGCCAGGCGCCGGAACGCGAGCGTCCCGTTGGTTCCGCCGAAGCCGAAGGAGTTGGAGAGCGCGAAATCGATCTTCATGTCGCGCGCGGTGTTGGCAACGTAGTCGAGGTCGCAGGCCGGGTCCTGGTTGACGATGTTGATGGTCGGGGGCGAAACCTGGTGGTGCAGGGCCAGCGTCGTGATGACGGCCTCCACCCCTCCCGCCGCGCCGAGCAGGTGCCCGTGCATCGACTTGGTGGAATTCACCGCGATCTTGTAGGCGTGGTCGCCAAGCGCGGCCTTGATTGCGGCCGTCTCGTTGGCGTCGCCCAGCAACGTGGAGGTGCCGTGGGCGTTCATGTACTGGACGTCGGCAGGATTCGCGCCGGCATTGCGCAGCGCGGCGAGCATGGCGCGGCGCGGGCCGTCCATGTTCGGCGCGGTGATGTGGTTGGCGTCCGCGCTCATGCCCATGCCGGCAAGTTCCGCGTAAATGCGCGCGCCGCGCTTCCTGGCGTATTCGTACTCCTCGAGGATCAGCACGCCGGCGCCCTCGCCGAGGACGAAACCGTCGCGGTCCTTGTCGAACGGACGGCTCGCCGTCGTCGGGTCGTCGTTGCGCTCGGACAGCGCCTTGAGCGAGCAGAAACCGCCCACGCCCGACAGGTTGATGGTCGACTCCGCCCCTCCGGCGATCATGACATCGGCGTCCCCGTACTCGATGACGCGACCGGCATCGCCGATGCAGTGCGAACTCGTGGTGCAGGCGGACACCATCGACATGTTCGGCCCCTTGGCGCCGAACTGGATCGAGATCATGCCCGCGACCATGTTGATGATCGAGCCGGGGACGAAGAACGGCGAGATGCGCCGCGGCCCCTTGGCGACCATCTCGCGGATGTTGTCCTCGATCATCGGCAGCCCGCCGATGCCCGAGCCCATGTTCACGCCGACGCGCTCGGCATTGGCTTCGTCGATGGCCAGCCCCGCGTCATCCAGCGCCATCCTGGTGGCGGCCAGCCCGTAATGGATGAAGGTGTCGGAGCGCCGCGTCTCCTTCGGCGGCATCCAGTCCGAAGCCGTGAACCCCTTCACTTCCGCTGCGATTCGGGTCGGCAGCAAGGAGGCGTCGAAACGCGTGATCGGGCCGACACCGCTGCGGCCGTTGACGATGTTGTCCCAGGCCTGGGCGATGCCGTTGCCTACCGGGGACACGATGCCAAGTCCGGTCACGACGACGCGACGTTTCGACATCAGGTCACTCAGGCGGGTTCAGGCGATTCAAGAGGGGGATGCGGGACGCGGGGCCGAGGCGACGGCCCCGCACCAAGGGCGGCTGCCCCGGCTACTTCTTGAGGTGGGCAGTGACGTAGTCGATGGCCTGCTGGACGTTGGTGATCTTCTCCGCGGCCTCATCGGGGATTTCGCACTCGAACTCCTCCTCCAGGGCCATCACCAGCTCGACGTTGTCGAGCGAGTCCGCGCCGAGATCCTCGACGAAGGAGGATTCGTTCTTCACGTCCGCCTCGGCAACGCCAAGCTGCTCTGCGACGATCTTCTTCACGCGGGCTTCAAGGTCACTCATTTGGTTCCTCCAGCTGTTCTTTGTGTGGGGTGAGGTGCTGATTGCGAAGCACGGCATTTTACCACGGCGCGCGCCGGCGCCATCAGTCCATGAACATGCCGCCGTTCACATGCAAGGTGCTGCCGGTGATGTACGAGGCGTTGGGCGAGCACAGGAACAGCACCGCCTGGGCGACATCGTCGATGCGGCCGAGGCGTCCCAGCGGGACGTTTTCCACCAGCTTCTTCACCTGCTCTTCCGAAAGCGAGCGCGTCATGTCGGTCTCGATGAACCCCGGAGCGACGCAATTGACGGTGATGTTGCGGCTGCCCACCTCGCGCGCGAGCGACTTGGAGAAACCGGTCATCCCGGCCTTGGCGGCGGCATAGTTGGCCTGGCCGGCGTTGCCGGTGTGCCCGACGACCGAGGTGATGTTGACGATGCGCCCGAAGCGCGCCTTCATCATTCCGCGCAGCACCGCGCGCGAAAGCAGGAACGCCGGCTTCAGGTTGGTGGCCTGGATCTCGTCCCATTCCTGGTCCTTCATGCGGGCGAGCAGGTTGTCGCGCGTGACGCCTGCATTGTTGACAAGGATCGACACCGGGCCGAATTCCTCGGCGACCTTGTCCGCGAATGCCGCGACCCGGTCGGGCTCGCGCACGTCGAGCACCCTGCCCGCGCCCTTGCCGCCGGCCTGTGCAATCGCCGTCGAGATGGCCTCGGCGCCGGCATCGCTGGTGGCAGTGCCGATAACGGTCGCGCCCGCCTTCGCCAGCACGGCGAGGATGCCCTGCCCGATGCCCCTGGAGGCCCCGGTCACCACAGCGACTTGTCCCGTCAGCATGCTTGTCCTTGGATGAGGGCCGCGGCGAGCGCGGCGGAATCGGTGACGGCGCGGCAGTCGAGCGACCCGGCGATGCGCTTGTTCAGGCCGGTGAGCACCTTGCCCGGCCCGCATTCGACTGCGACCGTGGCCCCTTGGGCCGCAAGGAACTCGACCGTCTCGATCCAGCGCACCGGCCGGTAGAGCTGCTCGACCAGCGCCTGTTTGATGCGCGCGGGATCGGCGAAACTCTCGACGTCCGCATTCTGCACTACCGGCACGGCCGGCGCTTTCATCGCGACCGCGGCGAGCCTTTCGCGCAAGCGTTCGGCCGCCGGCTTCATCAGCGCGCAATGCGACGGCGCGCTCATCGGCAACATGACGGCGCGCTTCGCTCCCCTGGCCTTGGCGAGCGCCATGCCGCGCTCCACCGCGTCGCGATGACCGGCGATGACGATCTGTCCCGGGGAGTTCAGGTTCGCCGGCTCGACCACCCGGCCCTGCGCGGCCTCGGCGCAGACCTCCCGGATCGCGGCCTCGTCCAGCCCGAGAACGGCGGCAATCCCGCCGGTTCCCTCCGGAACGGCCTCCTGCATCGCCTGCGCGCGGAAGCGCACCAGCGGCACGGCGTCTTCGAAGGACAGGGCTTCGGCTGCGACGAGGGCGGTGTATTCGCCCAGGCTGTGCCCGGCAAAGAAAGCCGGCAAGGCGCCGCCTTTTTCACGCCACGCGCGCCAGCACGCAACGCCGGCGATGAGCATCAATGGCTGGGTGTTCACCGTCAGGGCGAGCGCTTCGGGCGGGCCCTCGGAGGCCATCGTCCAGTAATCCACGCCGACCAGCGCCGAGGCTTCCCGGAAAGTGCCCTCGATCACGGGCAGGTCGGCAAAGCCCTGCATCATGCCCACGGATTGCGATCCCTGGCCCGGAAAAACGATGGCGAGCGTCATGGCATGGCTACCACTTGAGGAGCACCGAGCCCCAGGTGAAACCGCCTCCGACGCCCTGGAGCAGCACGGTGTCGCCCTTCTTGATGCGGCCGTCGCGCGCGCCGACATCGAGCGCCAGCGGAATGGAGGCCGCGGAGGTATTGGCATGCCGGTCGACCGTCACGATGGCCTTCTCCGCGGGAAGGCCGATCCGCTTCGCGACATGGCTGATGATCCGCGCGTTGGCCTGGTGCGCCACATACCAGTCGATCTCGGCGACCGTCTTGCCGTTGGCGGCAAGCGCCTCGTGCACGCCGTCCTCGAGGACCCGCACCGCCAGTTTGAAGACCGCCCCGCCATCCATCTTCAGCGTGGGATCGCCCTGGACCTGGCCGCGGCAAACGTTGCCCGGGACGTTCAGGATGCTTGCGTAGCGGCCGTCCGCGTGCAGGTGCGACGACAGGATGCCGGGAGTCTCCGAGGCCTCGAGCACGACCGCGCCCGCACCGTCGCCGAAGAGCACGCAGGTCGAACGGTCGCTCCAGTCGAGGATGCGCGAGAAGACCTCGGCGCCGACCACCAGCGCGCAGCGATTCGCCCCGGACCGGATGAAGTTGTCGGCGATCGCCAGCGCGTAGACGAAGCCCGAGCAGACGGCCTGCACGTCGAAGGCAGCGCCCTGCTTCACGCCCAGCCTGGCCTGCAACAGGCAGGCGACCGAGGGAAACACCATGTCCGGCGTGGAAGTGGCGAGCACGATCAGGTCGACGTCGGCCGCGGTCCGGCCGGCGGCGGCGAGCGCGTTGCGGCTGGCATGCAACGCCAGGTCGCTTGAGAACTCGCCCTCGGCGGCGATGTGCCGCTCGCGGATTCCCGTGCGCGAGACGATCCACTCGTCGCTCGTATCGACCGCCAGCTCGAGGTCGCGATTGGTGAGCACCTTCGCAGGCAGGTAGCTGCCGGTGCCGGTGATGCGCGAGAAAGTCATGCCGCCGGCCCCGGAGCCGCGGCTTCCGGGCGGGCCCTGCCCGGATCGAGCAGGCCCTGGGAATGCAGGCGGCCGACTTCGGCGCTGATCTTCTCGAGCAGGCCGTGGCTTGCTTCGGCGTGGGCGCGCTCGAGCGCCTTGGCAAAAGCGAAGGCATCGGCCGAGCCGTGGCTCTTCACGACGATGCCGCGCAGTCCCAGCAGGGCGGCACCGTTGTAGCGGCGATGGTCGACGCGCCGGCGGAAGCTCTTGATCACCGGATAGGAAATGCCGGCGGCGATGCGCGTGAGCCAGTTCTTGAGGTACGCCTCCTTCAGGAAATCGCCCATCATCTTGGCGATGCCCTCGGAGGACTTCAGGGCGACGTTGCCCACAAAGCCGTCGCACACCACCACGTCGGTGGTGCCCTTGAAGATGTCGGTGCCCTCGACGTTGCCGTAGAAATTCAGGTGGCTGTTGCGCAGCAGCTCGCCGGCGCGCTTCACCACCTCGTTGCCCTTGATCTCCTCGGAGCCGATGTTGAGCAGGCCAACGCTCGGGTTGGTCTTGCCGCTCCAGCGCCGCGGCGAGCATCGCGCCCATGATCGCGAACTGCAGCAGGTGCTCCGGCCCGCAATCGGCATTGGCGCCGAGATCGAGCATGAACACCTCCCCGGTGCGCGTCGGCAGCGCCGCGCAGATCGCGGGACGGTCGATGCCGGGCAGCGTCTTCAGGACGAACTTCGCGGTGCCCATCAAGGCGCCGGTATTGCCCGCGCTCACGCAGGCCTGCGCTTCACCCGATTTCACCAGGTCGATCGCGACCCGCATCGAGGAGTCCTTCTTGGTGCGTATCGCGGTGCGGATGTCCTCGTCCATGCCCACGACTTCCGACGCGGGAACGACGGCAAGCCGCGAATCGCTGCCGGCAGGGTGGCGGGCCAGCTCTTTCGAAAGGACGTCGGGCAGGCCGACAAGGCGCAGCTCGGTGCCTTCGGTTCGCCCGATGAAATCGAGGCAAGCCGGGACGGTCACGGAAGGACCGTGATCCCCGCCCATGGCGTCGACTGCGATGACTGTCTTCATTGCGTCAATTCGCAATGAAAGCGCCGTGAGGGGCGCAGGGGGTCAGTCCTTGGACTTGATGACTTTCCTGCCGCGGTAATAGCCCGACGGCGAAATGTGATGGCGCAGGTGCGCCTCTCCGGTGGTCGGCTCGACCGCGGTGGGCGGGCTCACCAGGAAATCGTGCGCCCGGTGCATGCCGCGCTTCGACGGTGACTTCTTGTTCTGTTGGACGGCCATGTGTCTCTCCTGAAATCCTGTTGGACGAACATCAATCCTTCTTTGCCTTGAGGGCCGCAAGCGCCGCGAACGGCGATGCGCGCTCCTTCGCGGCGGGCACCCCGCCCGGATCCAGCCCCGGCTTGCGCGGCACCATCGGCAGCGAGAGGATCACCGCTTCCTCGACGAGGCCGAGCACGGCGACCTGCTTTCCCGCGACCACATAATCCTCATCCTCCGGCTCCTCTTCGAATGCGGGGAGCTGCTCTTCCGTGTCCACCAGCACGAGGCGCTCGGAAACGTTCACCGAATGCCTGAAAACTTCCAGCGTGGATTGGCAGGTCAGAAAAGCGAAGCCCTTGATTATACACGACACTACGCGCCTTTGTCGCGTATCCATTCGCGCGTGGAGGTGGTATTCGAGTTCGCCGTCGCCGTTGGCGAGGAAATCAGCCAAGCGCGGCAAGCCGGCAGGAACGACCTTTCCCGCGAAGACCGTACCTTCGCTGGTCAGTTGCCCGGGAATGATCACGGCCTGTTCGGACATGGGCAGGCATGATAGACTTTTTCTTCAGTAGAATCAACAAGGTATTGATTTGAAACCCGTTTCCGTCGTCCTCGCCTCGGGCTCCCGATACCGCCACGATCTCCTGGCCCGCTTGAGGCTGCCCTTCGTCGCCTGGGCGCCCGATCTGGACGAGTCTGCGCTGGCCGGCGAAACGCCGTCGCAAACGGCGCGGCGGCTCGCTGTTGCGAAGGCCCGCGCCGGCGCACTCGCCCATCCCGACGCGATCGTCATCGGTTCGGACCAGGTCGCCGACTTGAACGGCCGCGCGCTCGGCAAGCCCGGCACGCTGGAGGCCGCGCAGGAACAGTTGCGCGCGATGCGGGGGCAGACCGTCATCTTTCACACTGCGCTCGCCGTGGCCGTGCCGGGACACGACGAACCGCTGGTGGAACTGGTCGAGACCGATGTCCGGTTTCGCCCGCTGTCCGAAGACGAGATCGATCGCTATCTGGCGCTCGAGCCCGCTTTCGACTGCGCCGGCAGCGCCAAGGCAGAGGGGCTGGGCATCTCGCTCACCGAATCGATCCGCGCCGACGATCCGACGGCGCTCATCGGGCTGCCGCTCGTCGCGCTGGCCCGACTGCTGCGCAGCGCCGGCCTGAAGGTGCCGTGAGCGGCACGCTGTACCTCATTCCCTCGCTGCTCGGCGAGGCGGCCGCCGTGGATGACGCGCTGCCGCCCGCAGTGCTTTCCCGCGTCCGCTCGCTCGACGACTTCGTGGTCGAGAACGCCCGGAGCGCGCGCCGGTTTCTTTCCGCATGCGCCTATCCGAGGCCGCTGCAGGGCGTGCGCATGACCGTGCTGGACGAGCACACCGCCGCCGAGGCGGTCGATGCGATGCTGTTGCCGCTGGTCGAAGGGCGCGACATCGGCCTGCTTTCCGAGGCAGGCGCGCCTGCCGTGGCCGATCCGGGAGCGCAATTGGTCGAGTGCGCGCACCGCGCCGGCCACCGCGTCGTTCCCATGGTGGGGCCGTCGTCGCTGCTGCTCGCCCTGATGGCCTCGGGCCTGGAGGGGCAGCGCTTTCGTTTTCTCGGCTACCTGCCGGCGTCGGGGCCGGAGCGCGGCGAAGCGATCCTCGCGCTGGAGAATGCTTCCCGGGCCCCTGGCGAGACCCAGATCTTCATCGAGACCCCCTATCGCGGGGATGCTTTGCTGCAGGACCTCGTCCGCCTGTGCCGGCCGGACACGCGGCTCGCGGTCGCGGCCGACCTCACCCTGCCCTCCGAGACCATCCGCAGCGATGCCATCGCCGGTTGGCGCGCGCATCGCATCCCGCTGGGCAAGCGCCCGGCGGTGTTCCTGTTGCTCGCGGGCACGGCGAAAAAGCGCCGCTAGGTCGCGAACTTCGACGAGAAATCGTTGCGCTGCAGGAGCGGCAGCAATTCGCGCGCGCTCAAGGGCTCGGAGAAATAGAAGCCCTGCCCCAGGCGGCAGCCTTTGTTCTTCAGCAGCGACAACTGGCCGGCCGTCTCGATGCCCTCGGCAATGGTCTCGAGGTCGAGGCTGCGCGCCATGTTGATGATCGCCACCGTGATGGCCGTGTCGTTGGGGTCGACCGTGATGTCGCGGATGAAGGACTGGTCGATCTTCAGCTTCTGTATCGGCAGGCGCTTCAGGTACGACAGGCTCGAGTAACCGGTGCCGAAGTCGTCGATGGCGATGTGTATGCCCATGTCGGCGAGCTTGTTGAGCAGGAGGATCACGCCCTCGGTCTGGCGCATCACCTGGCTTTCGGTGATCTCGAGCTCGAGCGAATTGCCTTCCAGCCCGGAATCGGCGAGCACGCGCACCATCGTTTCGACGAAGTTCTTGTCGCCGAACTGGCGCGCGGACAGGTTGAGCGCCACGCGCTTGGGCGGCAGGCCGAGATCCTTCCATTCCTTCATCTGCCGGCAGCCCTCGCGCAGCACCCACTCGCCGATCTCGCCGATCAGCCCGATCTCCTCGGCGAGCGGGATGAAGTCCCCGGGCAGGATCGTGCCGCTGTCCTCGCTCTCCCAGCGCACCAGGCCCTCCACTGCGACGATGCGGCCCGTCTCGAGGTCCACCTGCGGCTGGTAATGGAGCACGAAATCCTTCTGCATCACCGCGCGGCGCAAGGCGCTCTCCAGCGTCATGCGGCGCTTGACCGCGATGTTCATCTGCGCGGTGAAGTACTGGTAGGTGTTCTTGCCGAGCGACTTGCCGTGGAACATCGCCGTGTCCGCGTTCTTCATCAGGGTCTGCGCGTCGTGCCCGTCCTCGGGATACAGCGCGATGCCCAGGGACCCGCTGACATGCTGGTTGCTTCCGCCCAGGACGAACGGCGCGCGCAGCGAGTTCAGGATCTTCTGCGCCACCACGGACGCGCCGCGGTTGTCGTCGATGCCGTCGAGCAGCACGATGAACTCGTCGCCGCCCTGCCGGGCGATGGTGTCCTCCACGCGCACGGCTTCCTGGAGGCGCCTGGACACCTGCCGGAGCAGCTCGTCGCCGACGTCGTGGCCGAGCGTGTCGTTGATGTTCTTGAAGTTGTCCAGGTCGATGAAGAGCACCGCCACCTTCTTGCCGTTGCGCTCCGCGCGCTGGATGGCGTGGGCAAGGCGGTCCTGCAGCAGCGAGCGGTTGGGCAGCCCGGTGAGGTTGTCGTGGTAGGCGAGGTGCTGGATCTTCTGCTGGATCTGCTTGCGGTCGGTGACGTCGCGCGAATTGAACACCAGCCCGCGGATGTGCGGGTTGTCGAGGCAATTGGTGCCGAGCGATTCCATGGTCCGCCAGCCGCCGCCTTTCAGCGCGACGCGAAACTCCGCCGGCTCGCGCGACTGGTGCGACTCGACCACGCGCGCGACGGCGGTGCGCACGGCGTCGGCATCGTCGCGGTGCACCAAGTTGAAGACGTTCTTGCCGATCGTTTCCTGGGGATCGTAGCCGACCAGCTGCTTCAGCGCCGGGCTCTGGTAGCGGATGGTGCCGTCCGGGTCGATCACCGTGATCACGTCGAGCGTGCTCTCGGTGAGCACGCGGAAGCGCGCCTCGCTCGCCTCCAGCGCGCGCTCGGTCTCCTTGTAGCGGGTGACGTCGGTGATCACGCCGATCAGCCCGGCGACGGCGCCCGAGGGATCGACGAAGCTCACCTTGTTGTAGAGCATCTCGCGCGATTCGCCATTCGCGGTGGGCGCGATCGATTCGTACGTCTCGGTCGTCTGCGTGGCGAAAAGCCCGGCATCCTTCTCGTGGTGCATCGCGGCGAGCTCCTTGTCGCCGAACAGGTCGTGCACGGTCTTGCCGATCCAGTCCTGGCCGCCGCCGAAAAGCTCGTCCCAGGCGCGGTTGTAGACCCGGTAGCGGCCCTGGGTATCCTTGAACCAGACGGGGCTGGGAATGGCGTCGATCAGCGCGCGCGTGAAATGCAGCTGGTCGTTCAGGGCGCGCTCGGCGAGCTTCGCGTCCGTCGCCTCGAAGCACATCACGACGATCCCGGTGATCTTTTCCGTCTCGTCCCGGAGCGGCGCGGCGGCGCCCTTGATGTGGATGGTCCTGCCGTCCTTCGTGCGCCTCTCGAGGTCCAGGTTGGTGAGCGTTTCTCCCGCCAGCACCCGGTCGCGCAACGCCTTCGCCTCGTCGCGCTTTTCCTCGGGGACGAATGGCGAGCGCTTGCCTATGGCTTCCTCGCGGGTGAAGCCGAACGCCTTGACCGCGGCCGGGTTCCAGAAGGTGATGAAGCCTTCCGGCGTAGTGGAGTAGATCGGGATCGGCGAGGTGTCGATGATCGCCGTGAGGAAGTTGTTCATCGTGCGCAGCGCGCGGTCCTTGCCGCGCTGCTCGGTGAGGTCGATGAAGGCGCCGACGATGAAGCTCGGCCGGCCCTCCTTGTCGCGAAGAAGCGTCGCGCTGCGCCTGACGAAGACCGTCGACTTGTCGGCGCGCACGAAGCGCTTCTCCGACGTCTCGGGCATCACGCCGTCGCGCTTGGCGCGCGCCAGTTGCGCGGCATCGCGGTCGGCGTCGTCCGGATGGGTGATCTTGCGGAAGGGCTGGCCGATCAGGGATTCGCGCGGATAGCCGACCATGGCAGCGAAGGCCTTGTTGACCAGCAGGAACTCGCCGTCGAGGGAGACCAGCACGAGCCCGACGCCCGCGCAATCGAATACGTCGCGGACGATGTCGAGGTCGACGCCGGCGGGCTCCTCCTGCGCCTTGCCAGGGCTGCCCGCCGGGGGCGCCTTCGCGAAGACGTTTCTCAGTGCGCGTTCTACGGGATTCATGTGCGCGTGGGCCCGGGCCTAGCGGATGGTGCCGCCGGCCCTGCCGGCGATTTCGGCGAGCGCGCGCCCGGCGGTTTCGCCTGCAGAAGCGCCGAGGCGCCGCGAGAATGTCTCAAGGTAGTTTTCCTCCGGGGTGAAATCGACCACGTGCTCGGCCTTGACCACTTCGCGCGCGACATAGTCCAGCGAGCCGAGCGCGTCGGCGAGCCCGAGCTCGAGGCTGCGCTCGCCGGACCACACCAGGCCGGAGAACATCTCGGGGCTTTCCTTCAGGCGCTGGCCCCGGCCGGCGCGAACCACCTTGATGAACTGCTGGTGGATCTCCTCGAGCATCTTCCTGGCGATCTCCTGCTGCCCGGGATTGGCGGGAGAATAGGGATCGAGGAAGGCCTTGTTCTCGCCCACGGCAATCACGCGGCGATCGATGCCGAGTTTTTCCATCGCGCCCGTAAAGCCGAAGCCGTCCATGATCACGCCGATCGAGCCGACGATGCTCGCCTTGTCGACGTAGATCCTGTCGGCCGCGACCGCGACGTAATAGGCACCGGAGGCGGCAACGTCGGAGACCACCGCGTAGAGGGGAATTTCCGGGTACTTCGAGCGCAGCCGACGCATTTCGTCGTTGATGGTCCCGGCCTGCACGGGACTTCCGCCCGGGCTGTTGATGCGCAGCACCACGGCCTGCGTGTTGCGGTCCTTGAATGCCGCATTGAGGGCGCTCACGATGCGGTCCGACGAAGCCTTGCCCTCGGGCGCGATGATGCCTTTCAGATCGACAAGCGCGGTGTGCTTGCCCGGGAAGTGCGGCTTGTCGTCGACGCGGCCGAGCCAGCCCATGGCGATCGCGACGAGAAGGAAGAGAAAGGTGAGCCAGAGCAGGCGGAAGAGGATCCGCCAATGGCGGTCGCGGCGCTGCTCGTCGATCGCCTTCAGGGCGATCTTTTCGAGCACCGCGCGTTCCCAGTTCGGTGAGTTGGGGTCGATCATCGATTGATGGGCCGGGGCTGCGTACGCACGCTGGAAGTCATTTTTTCAGAAGCACGATTCGACCGCCTTGCTCCGCGATATCGACCCTTTCGAGCGATGCCCCCCGGCATGGCCCCGCAAAACAAAAACCGCTTGCTGGCTCGAAAAGCGCGCCGTGCGTGGAGCACACCAAGTATAACCCGGTTCCCTCGAAGAATTCACCGGGCTGCCAGTCGAGTTCCACCCCGAGATGCGGGCAGCGGTTCACGAAGGCGCGCGCCTCGCCGTCGAAGCGCACGGCGAAGCCGGTCGCCGGGCGGCTCTCCGGGGAAGGCAGCGGGAAGCGCACGCCTTTGCCGCCCTCCTCGAGCGCCTCCGAGGCGCAGATCAGGTTTGCGTCGTCAGCCATCGGTGCAGGGCATCGACCGTGGAAAGGTAGTCTCGCGCGGCCATGCTGCGCAGTCGCGCCTCGGAATGGGCGCCATAGCACACTGCGAGCGCGTCACATCCGGCGTTGGCCGCAAGCTCGAGGTCGTGCGTGGTGTCGCCGATCATCAGCGCGCGCCCGGGCGGCACGGCGGCGCTGTCGAATATGTGCAGCAGCATGCCGGGGTGCGGCTTGGAGAAACCTTCATCTGCACAGCGCGTGATCTCGAAGTGCCTCGCCAGTCCCGTTGCCTGCAGCGCGCGGTCGAGGCCGCGGCGCGCCTTGCCGGTGGCGATCCCGAGCCTGGCGCCCCGCGCCGAGAGGTCCTCGAGCATTTCCTTCACGCCGGCATAAAGCGGGATTTCACTTTCGCCCGCGAGGAAATGCACCCGGTAGCGCTCCGTGAGCCGGCGTTGGCCCTCGGCGTCGAGCCCGGGCGCGATGAGGCGCAAGGTGTCGGCTGTCCCGAGCCCGATGACGAACTTCGCCGCCTCGTCATCGGGGACCTCCAGGCCGAGTTCGCGGCAGGATTCCTGCAAGGCCAGCGCGATCAGCGCCGTCGAGTCCATCAGCGTGCCGTCCCAGTCGAAGATGAGCAGCTCGTAATCGGTCATTTCCTCGCCTTCGCCGGGGAAAGGTTTGCCGCGGCGAAGGCCGCGAGGTCCGCGGGCAGGGGCGCCTCGAGCTTCAGGCCGCGCCCGGTGCCGGGGTGCACGAAGGCCATGCGCGCGGAATGCAGGAACATCCGCTTCAGGCCTTCCTGGCGCAGCGCCTTGTTCAGTGCGAAGTCGCCGTACTTGTCGTCGCCGAGGATGGGGAACCCCAGGTGCGTGAGATGCACGCGGATCTGGTGGGTGCGCCCGGTGATGATGTGCGCCTCCAGCAGGCTGAAGCGCGGGCCGCTGCCTTCGAGCGTGAACACGGTCTCCGAGGCCTGGCCGTCCTCGTCGATCGCGACGCGCCGCTCGCCCTCGCCCGTGAGGAACTTGCGCAGCGCCAGCCGCACCCGCTGCTTCGCGTTCTTCCATTTGCCATTGACCATCGCGAGATAGCGCTTCTCGATCTCATGGTCGCGCAGGAGCGCGTGCATCGCAACGAGCGCCGAGCGCTTCTTGGCCAGCAGGAGCAGCCCCGAGGTGTCGCGATCGAGGCGATGGACGAGTTCCAGGAAACGCAGCTCCGGGCGCTCGCGGCGCAAGGACTCGATGGCACCGAGGCTCACGCCGCTGCCGCCGTGCACCGCGACCCCGGCCGGCTTGTCTATCGCGAGAAGCCAGTCGTCTTCGAAGACGGTATGCGCCGCAAGCTGCAGGGGCGCCACCGTGGACTGCGTGCGTTCTGCCACGCGCACCGGCGGCACGCGTATCCGGTCGCCCACCTGGAGGCGGTAGGACGCTTCGATCCGCTTGCTGTTCACGCGCACCTCGCCAGAGCGCAGGATGCGGTAGACGTGGCTCTTCGGCACCCCCTTCAGCCGGGCGACGAGGAAGTTGTCGATGCGCTGGTCGGCCGCGTTTTCATCGACCTCCAGCCAGGACACCGCAGCCCGCGTGGGGCCATCCGGGGTGCTCGCGGCAGGAATTTTCTCGGCGGGAGACATTTCACGGGTATAATGCAAGGCGTTGATTCAAAAGCCCGCGCACGGCGCCTTCCAGGCGGCGCGTCTCGCAAAGAGCCAACGCAGAACAGGAAAACGGGCGTCGCGAGCGGCGCCAGGCAGGTTAACTTCGCTCACCTGCATAACTTGAGCAGCGATGGTAAACGAAACGACGCGCTCGAAGCACCACAAGAATTTGCGCCGCTGCCCCGGACCCAAAGGTTCGCCGCAGCGCGAGACGATGCAGAACTCCCCGTCCTTCCCACAAGTCACCTGAAAGCGACCCAAGAAGCAACCCCGGATTTCTGAAATTTCACGTCATGGCCCTGACCGGCCCTCTTCCGTGTTCGAGCGCGGGAGAAGAATAAATGAAACGCATGCTTTTCAATGCGACCCAGGCAGAGGAACTCCGGGTTGCAATCGTCGATGGCCAGAAGCTGATTGACCTCGACATCGAATCTGCCGGTAAAGAACAACGCAAGAGCAACATCTACAAGGGTGTCATCACCCGCGTGGAGCCCTCCCTGGAAGCCGCCTTCGTCGATTACGGGGCGGAGCGGCACGGCTTCCTGCCCTTCAAGGAAATGGCCAAGCAGTTCCTCCACAACGAGGACGGCGAGTTTTCGCGCGCCAAGACGGCCTCGCACCTGAAGGTCGGCCACGAGATGATCGTGCAGGTGGACAAGGACGAGCGCGGCAACAAGGGCGCGGCGCTGACGACCTACATCAGCCTGGCCGGGCGCTACCTGGTCCTCATGCCGAACAACCCGCGCGGCGGCGGCGTGTCGCGCCGCATCGAGGGCGAGGACAGGAACGAGCTGCGCGAAGTGATGGACCAGCTGCAGGTCCCCGAGGGCATGAGCCTGATCGCCCGCACCGCGGGCATCGGCCGCTCGCTGGAGGAAATGCAGTGGGACATGAACTACCTGCTGCAGCTCTGGCACGCGATCGAAGGTGCGGCCGAGGACGAGAAGGCCCCGTGCCTGATCTACCTCGAATCGAGCCTCGTGGTGCGCGCCATCCGCGACCTGTTCCAGCCCGAGATCGGCGAGATCCTCGTCGACACCCCGGCGATCTTCGACCAGGCGCTCGCCTTCATGAGCACCGTCATGCCGGCCAACGTCGGCAAGGTGAAGCTCTACAAGGACGACGTCCCGCTCTTCTCGCGCTTCCAGATCGAGCACCAGATCGAGACCGCCTACGGCCGCGACGTGACCCTGCCCTCGGGCGGCGCCATCGTCATCGACCACACCGAGGCGCTGGTCTCGATCGACGTGAACAGCGCCCGCGCCACGCGCGGACACGACATCGAGCAGACCGCGCTCAACACCAACCTCGAGGCCGCCGACGAAGTGGCCCGCCAGTTGCGCCTGCGCGACCTGGGCGGCCTGATCGTCATCGACTTCATCGACATGGAGAGCGCGCGCAACCAGCGCGACGTGGAGAACCGCCTGCGCGAGGCACTGCGACACGACCGCGCCCGCGTGCAGGTCGGCAAGATCTCGCGCTTCGGCCTGCTCGAGCTTTCCCGCCAGCGCCTGCAGCCCTCTCTGGAGGAATCGAGCCACTTCCCCTGCCCGCGCTGCCATGGCACGGGATACATCCGCGACACGGCGTCGAGCGCGCTGCACATCCTGCGCATCCTGCAGGAAGAGGCGATGAAGGACGGCACTGCCGCGATCCACGCGCAGGTCCCGGTCGATGTCGCCACGTATCTCCTCAACGAGAAGCGCGCCGAGATCTTCGCGCTCGAGGCGCGCCTCAAGGTGAACGTGCTGCTCATCCCCAACCCGCACCTCGAGACGCCGAACTACCAGGTGGAGCGCCTGCGCCACGACTCGCCCGAACTCGATGCGCAGGTGCCCAGCTACGAAATGGTGAACGTGCCTTCGGAAGAGGCCGTCACCCCGCAAGGCCGCGCGCAGGAAAACAAGCCGGCCAGGCCCGAGCCCCTCGTGAGGGGCATCACGCCCGACCAGCCCGCGCCGGTGACCCCGGTGTCTGTGGCGCGTGCGCCGATGCCGGTCACGGAAGCGCCGCAAGCCGCGAAACCCTCGATCGTCGACCGGCTGTTCGGTTGGCTGAAGGGCCCGAGCACGCCCGCGGCGCCGGCGCCGATCGTCACGCCGCCTGCCACCCAAGCCAAGCCGCCGCGCGAACCGCGCCGCGGCGAGGGCCAGCGTGGCCGCGATGGCCAGGAACGCAAGGAAGGCGGCCGTCGCGATGGCCGCCGGGGCGGGCAGGACCGCAAGGAGGGCAGCCGTCCTCCCGCCGAGGGTGCCGGCCCGCGCGAGGAGCGCAAGCCACGCGAGCCACGGGAAGCACGACCGCCACGTGAAGGCCGTGAGCCGCGCGAAGGCCGGGGCGGCGAAGAACGCCGCCCACCCCAGCGCGAACGCCAGCAGGGGCAGCCGCGCCCCAACGGCGACGCGCCTCCGCCGATTGCCGAACTCGACAAGGACGCCGCGCTTTCCGCGCCTGTCGCCGAACTGGTCGAAGGCACCTCCCTGCCAGCCGGCGAGGGCGACGGCCGCCGTCGCCGCCGTCGCGGCGGACGCGGGGGCGATCGTGGCCAGCGAGGCGAACGCGCCGAGCGCGTGGAGCGCGATGAAATCCGCGACGCAACGCAGGCTGCGGAAGAGCAGCCCGCTGAGCAGGGCGTGATGGCATCGGCCGAACCTGCCGCGCAGGCACCGGCGCACGAACCGAGGGAAATCCGCGAACCGCGCGAACCGAGGCCTCCACGCGAGCCGCGCGAACCGCGCGAACCAAGGGAGTCCAGGCAACCGCGGGAAGCAACCGGTGAAGCGCAGGCAGGAAACTTCGCCGCGCCGGAAACCCAGGCGTTTGCGGCCGCACCGATGGAAAGCGCTCCTTCCGCGCCGATGCCGCAACCCGTGCCGCTTGCCGCGCCGGTCATGGCCTCGTTCCATGAACTCAGCCAGCACGACGACGCGCCGTTGCCGAAACCGGTGCGCCGCCGCCGCGAGGCGGCACACGCCGAACCGGCGCAGGCAGCCGAACCGCTGGTGCTCGTGCAGACCCAACCTGGCGCGGCCATTGCGCCGGTCATGGTCGAGGACGAACTGCCCCGCCGGACGAAGCCGCGCCGCCGCCATAGCGTTCCGGTCGTGGCCGAGCCATTGATGCTCGTCGAGACCCAGCCGGGCGACGCGACGGACGGTCCCCTCACGAACCGGTAGGAAAGCAGCGATGGCCGCGCCGATCGACTTCTACTTCGATTTTTCCTCGCCGTACGGCTACATCGGGTCGGAGTTGGTCGATGCGCTGGCCGAGCGCGTGGGGCGCGAAGTGACATGGCGCCCCGTGCTGCTCGGGCCGATCTTCAAGCATGTCGGCACCGGCGTGCTGGTCGACATCCCGCTGAAGGGCGACTATTCGAAGCGGGACTTCGCGCGCATGGCGCGCTACCACAAGATTGCGTTCACCCTGCCCGTGAAGTTCCCGGTCGGCACGCAGGCTGCGACCCGCGCGTTCTACGTGCTCGCCGATGCCGATCCGGCGCTGGCGCAACGCTTCGCGAAGTCGGTGTTCCGCGCTTACTACACCGAGGGCATCGATATCAGCGATCCCGCCACCGTCGTGGGCCTCGCAGCCCAGGCCGGCGCCAACGGCGAGCAGGTTGCGGCAGCAATCGCCGACCCCGCGGTCAAGGAGCGCGTGAAGAGCGAGGTCGATGCGGCAATCGCCAAGGGCGTGTTCGGCTCGCCGCTCTTCATCGTCGATGGCGAGATGTTCTGGGGCGTGGACCGCATGCCCCAGCTCGAGGAGTGGATCCGGACCGGGGGCTGGTAGTTTTCGCGCGGAAGTGACCGTGACGCAGGGCAGGCGCTGGCGTGACTACCGTCCCATCGTGAAGAACTGCTCGTTCGGCCGCATCGCCGAGAGGTTGGCCATGCGGTTCGACAGCGCGAAGAAGGCCGCGATCGCGCCCACGTCCCAGATGTCCTCGTCGTCCAGCGCGTGCTCCCGAAGATGCGCGAAGTCCTGCTCTTCCACCTTGTGCGACGCTTCCGCGACCTTCATCGCGAAATCGAGGATGGCCTTCTCGCGGGCCGAGAGGTCGGCCTTGAGATAGTTCGCGGCGACCTGGTCGGCGATGAGCGGCCGCTTCGAGACCACGCGCAGGATCGCGCCGTGGGCGACGATGCAGTAGGCGCAGTGATTGGCGCTCGAAGTCGCCACCACGATCATTTCCTTCTCCGCCTTGGTGAGGCCGCCTTTCCGGAGCATCAGCGCGTCGTGGTAATCGAAGAACGCGCGGCACTCGTCGGGACGGTGCGCGAGTGCCAGGAAGACGTTGGGGACGAAACCGGCCTTCTCCTGCACCTTGGCGATGCGGCTGCGCAGGTCCTCCGGGAGGTCCTCCAGTTGCGGCACGGGGAAGCGGCTGATGAGGGCATTCATTCTTGTTTTCCTCCGATTTGGTCAAGCCAGCGGTCGCAGGCCTCCTCCACCATGTCGAGCACGTTCTCGAAACCTGCATCGCCACCATAGTACGGGTCGGGCAGGTCGCGTTCCTTGTAGATCTCGCTGCACGCGAGGAACAGGCACAGCCTCGCCTTCGCGTCGGCGGGCGCCGCTGATTCAAGCTGGCGCAGGTGTCCGCGGTCCATTGCCAGGATGTAGTCGAATTGGTGGAAGTCGGACGCGCGCACCTGCCGCGCGCGCTGCGCGCTCAAATCGTAGCCGCGGCGCTTCGCATGCTTGATCGCGCGCGCGTCGGGGGCTTCACCGACGTGATAGTCGTGCGTCCCGGCGGAATCGACCCGCAGGCGCAGCCCGCGTTGCGCGGCCTTTGCGACCAGCACACCCTCTGCCGTCGGCGAGCGGCAGATGTTGCCGGTGCACACCATCAGGACCGAAATTGGGGTCAGAGACGTAATACTCAATTGGGGTCAGAGACGAAATTGAGATCGAAGCGAAAACCGGGGTCAGAGCCGATTATCGGAATACGACCGCGCAATGT
This sequence comes from uncultured beta proteobacterium, assembly GCA_963849005.1. Taxonomy (GTDB): domain Bacteria; phylum Pseudomonadota; class Gammaproteobacteria; order Burkholderiales; family Usitatibacteraceae; genus CAWKGC01. The sequence continues at coordinate 457,286 of CAWKGC010000023.1, forward strand.
GCGAACCACGAGGCCGATATATCGGATCTGACCCCATGGCGGCAACCTAACCACCGCCAACCTCGAGCATGCGCATCCGCAGTTGCTTCAACTCGTCGCGCAGTTGCGCGGCGCGCTCGAACTCGAGGTTCTTCGCCGCCTCGAACATCTCGCGCTCGAGCTTCTTCAGCTTCGACTCGATCTGCTTCTCGCTGAGCACGTCGAAGCGCGCCTGGTCCTGCGCCACCTTGCGCGTTTCCTGCGCGCCGTCGGCATCGTAGACGCCGTCGATCATGTCCTTGATGCGCTTGGAGATGCTCTTGGGCTCGATGCCGTGCGCGAGGTTGAAGGCGACCTGCTTGGCGCGGCGCCGGTCGGTCTCGCCGATCGCCTTCTTCATCGAATCGGTCACGCGGTCGGCATAGAGGATCGCGGTGCCGTTCAGGTGCCGCGCGGCGCGGCCGATGGTCTGGATCAGCGAGCGCCCCGAGCGCAGGAAGCCCTCCTTGTCGGCGTCGAGTATCGCCACCAGCGACACCTCTGGCAGGTCGAGGCCTTCGCGCAGCAGGTTGATCCCCACCAGCACGTCGAAGACTCCCTTCCTCAGGTCGCGGATGATCTCCACGCGCTCGACGGTTTCGATATCGGAATGCAGGTAGCGCACCTTGATGCCGTGCTCGGCGAGGTAGTCGGTGAGGTCCTCGGCCATGCGCTTGGTGAGCGTGGTCACCAGCACGCGCTCGCCCACCGCGATGCGCTTGTTTGCCTCCGAAAGGAGGTCGTCGACCTGCGATGAGGCCGGGCGCACCTCGACGGCGGGATCGACCAGCCCGGTGGGACGCACGACTTGCTCGACCACCTGCCCCGCATGCGCCGCCTCGTAATCGGAGGGCGTGGCGGAAACGAAGATTGCCTGGCGCATCTGGCGCTCGAACTCCTCGAACTTGAGCGGCCGGTTGTCGAGCGCGGACGGCAGCCGGAAGCCGTACTCGACCAGCGTCGTCTTGCGCGACTTGTCGCCGTTGTACATGCCGCCGACCTGCGGGATGGTGACGTGGCTTTCGTCGACGATGATCAGCGCATCCGAAGGCAGGTAGTCGATCAGCGTCGGCGGCGGCTCGCCCGGCCCGCGCCCGGACAGGTGCCGCGAGTAGTTCTCGATGCCCTTGCAGAAGCCCAGCTCGTTCAGCATCTCGAGGTCGAACTGCGTGCGCTGCTGGATCCTCTGCAGCTCCAGCAGCTTCCCGGAGGATTGGAAAAAGTCGATGCGCTCGCGCAGCTCGACCTTGATCGCCTCGATCGCCCGCACCACGGTGTCGCGCGGCGTCACGTAGTGGCTCTTGGCGTAAAGCGTGAAGCGCGGCACCCTGTGCAGCACCTGCCCGGTGAGCGGGTCGAAGAGCTGCAGGCTTTCCACGAGGTCGTCGAAGAGCGTGACCCTGAGCGCCGTCTCGCCGTGCTCGGCCGGGAAGATGTCGAGCACGTCGCCACGCACGCGGAACACGCCGCGGCGAAAGTCCATGTCGTTCCTCGCGTACTGCATCGACGCGAGCCGCGCCAGCAGCTCGCGCTGGCCGATCTTGTCGCCTTCGCGAAGCAGCAGGCGCATGTCCTTGTAGTCGTCGGGATCGCCGATGCCGTAGATGCAGGACACCGTTGCCACGATCACCACGTCGCGGCGCTCCAGCAGGCTCTTGGTCGCCGAGAGCCGCAATTGCTCGATGTGCTCGTTGATCGAGGAATCCTTCTCGATGAACATGTCACGCGAGGGCACGTAGGCCTCGGGCTGGTAATAGTCGTAGTAGGAGACGAAATACTCGACCGCGTTCTCGGGGAAGAACTCGCGGAATTCCGAATAGAGCTGCGCGGCGAGCGTCTTGTTGGGCGCGATCACCAGCGCGGGCCGCCCGGTGCGGGCGATGACGTTGGCCATGGTGTAGGTCTTGCCCGAGCCGGTCACGCCGAGCAGCGTCTGGAAGGCGAGCCCGTCGTCGATCCCGGTGATGAGCTTCTCGATCGCCTCGGGCTGGTCGCCGGCGGGCTGGAACGGCTGGTGCAGGCGGAACGGGCTGCCGGGGAAGGTGACGACTTTCATGGCCTCGGGGAATGATCCGGAACCGTCAATTCTAGCAACTTCCCATGCCCCGCCCGAGACCGTATTTCGGCGGGGCCGGAAAGGCGGCTTTTGCTGCATTGCATCAGACACCGTAAAATGACCGGGCAACACCAATACACCAGACCCAGACCCGCCCCACCGCTCCCCGGAGAGAAAATTCCATGTCGTTCGTCGCTGCGCGCCTGCAATCGATCAAGACCTCGCCCACCCTCGCCGTCAACGCCCGCGCCACGCGGCTCAAGTCGGAGGGCAAGGACATCATCGGCCTGGGCGCCGGCGAGCCCGACTTCGACACGCCGCAGTTCATCAAGGACGCGGCCGTGGCGGCGATCGCCAAGGGGCTCACCAAGTACACCGCGGCCGGCGGCACGCCGTCGCTGAAGAAGGCGATCATCGCCAAGTTCAAGCGCGACAACAGCCTCGACTACACCGAGAAGCAGGTCCTGGTCTCGTGCGGCGGCAAGCAGAGCTGCTTCAACCTGTGCCTTGCGCTGCTCAACAAGGGCGACGAGGTGATCATCCCCGCGCCCTACTGGGTGTCGTATCCGGACATGGTGCTGATGGCCGATGCCACGCCGGTGATCGTCGCGGCCGGCATCGAGCAGGGTTTCCGCCTGAAGGCCGGCCAGCTCGAGGCGGCGATCACGCCGAAGACGCGGATGATCTTCCTCAACAGCCCGTCCAACCCATCCGGCCGCGGTCTACACGCTGGACGAGCTGAAGGCGGTGGGCGAAGTGCTGCGCAAGCACCCGGACATCGTGATCGCCACCGACGACATGTACGAGCACATCCTGCTCAAGGGCCAGAAGTTCGTCAACATCCTCAACGCCTGCCCGGACCTGTATCCGCGCACCATGGTGCTGAACGGCGTCTCCAAGGCCTACTCGATGACCGGCTGGCGCATCGGCTATGCGGCGGCCCGGCGGAACTGATCGCGGCGATGGAAAACGTCCAGTCGCAGCGCACTTCCAACCCGACGTCGATTTCGCAGTACGCGGCGGAAGCGGCGCTGAACGGCGACCAGTCATGCATCGAGCCGATGGTCAAGGCGTTCAAGGCGCGCGGCAGGTTCGTGTTCGAAGGACTGAACAAGATTCCCGGCGTGAAATGCATCGATCCGGAAGGCGCGTTCTACGTGTTCCCGGATTGCCGCGGGGCGATCAAGCGCCTGCATGCCGCCGGCAAGCTCAAGGACGCCACCGACCTCGCGCTGTGCGAATACCTGCATGGAGCAGCCCGAGGCGGTCGCCGCGGTGCCCGGCTCGGCGTTCGGCATGGAGGGCTACCTGCGCATTTCCTTCGCCACCTCGATGGAGAACCTCGAGAAGGCGATCGCGCGCATGGCGAAGTCGATGTCCTGATCAACCGTAACGGGGTCAGAGTACATTTCCGGAATAATGGGGTCAGAGGACATTTCCGGTCGGATCGCGCAGCGATCCTCGGCGTCCGGAAATGTACTCTGACCCCATTATTCCATTATTTCGCTACAGCGAAGCGGCCAACCGGCTGCCTTCGTCGATGGCGCGCTTGGCGTCGAGTTCGCCCGCGAACTGCGCCCCGCCGATGAGATGCACGCGAACGCCCGCGGCCTTGAGCGGTGCCTCGAGTTCACGCAGCGATTCCTGGCCGGCGCACAGCACGATGGTGTCGACCTCGAGGATCGTGCCCTTCTCGCGCTTCTCGCCGAAGGTGATGGCCAGCCCTTTCGGAACCACCCCCTCGTAGTTCACGCCCGCGAGCATCTCGACGTTCTTCATCTTCAGCGCGGCGCGGTGGATCCAGCCGGTGGTCTTGCCCAGCCCGGCGCCGATCTTGCTCGCCTTGCGCTGCAGGAGCATGACCTGCCGCGCCGGAGGCGTCACCTGCGGCTTCACGCCTGCGACGCCGCCGCGCGAGACCGTGGGATCGCCCACGCCCCACTCCTTTCGCCAGAGCTCGATGTCGAGCGTCGGCGAATGGCCGTCATGGACGAGGAACTCGGCCACGTCGAAGCCGATGCCGCCCGCCCCCACCACCGCAACGCGCTTGCCGACCGGCTTGCCGTGCAGGATCACGTCAATGTAGGACAGCACGCGCGGATCGTCCTGCCCCTTGATGCCCGGATTGCGCGGCAGCACGCCGGTGGCAATCACAACGTCGGAGTATTTCGCCGCCGACAAGTCCTCCGCCGAGATGCGGCGGTTGAGGTGCAGCTTCACGCCGGTCACCTCGATGCGGCGCTTGTAGTAACGCAGCGTCTCGTGGAACTCTTCCTTGCCGGGAATGCGCTTGGCCATGTTGAACTGCCCGCCGATCTCGGCGGCGGAATCGAACAGGTCGACTTCGTGGCCGCGCTCGGCGAGCACGGTCGCGCAGGCAAGCCCCGCGGGGCCCGCGCCCACGACGGCAACGCGCTTCTTCGCGGTCGCCGGGCGGTACACCAATTCGGTCTCGCGGCAGGCGCGCGGATTCACGAGGCAGCTCGACATCTGCCCGACGAACACATGGTCGAGGCAGGCCTGGTTGCAGGCGATGCAGGTGTTGATCTCGTCGGCCCGGCCCGCGGCCGCTTTCACAACGAACTCGGGATCGGCCAACAGGGGACGCGCCATCGACACCATGTCGGCCGCGCCCGAGGCGAGCAGCTCTTCCGCCACTGCCGGGTCGTTGATGCGGTTGGTGGTGCAAAGCGGGATCGCCACTTCGCCTTTCATCTTCTTCGTCACCCACGCGAAGCCGGCGCGCGGCACGCTGGTGGCAATGGTCGGCACCCTCGCCTCGTGCCAGCCGATGCCGGTGTTGATGATGGTCGCGCCCGCGTTCTGGATTGCCTTGGCGAGCATCACGACTTCGTCCCAGGTGCTGCCGCCGGGAACGAGGTCGAGCATCGAGAGGCGGAAGACGATGATGAAATCGCGGCCGACCTTCTCGCGGATGCGCGAGACGATCTCCACCGGCAGCCGCATGCGGTTTTCGTAGCTGCCGCCCCAGTCGTCCTTGCGCTGGTTGGTCTGCGCGGCGAGGAACTCGTTGATGAAGTAGCCCTCGCTGCCCATGACTTCCACGCCGTCGTAGCCGGCGTCCCTCGCCAGCGCCGCGCAACGCACGAAGGCGCGGATCTGCCGCTCGATGCCGCCCGCGGAAAGCTCGCGCGGCGTGAAGCGGTGGATCGGCGACTTGATGCGCGAAGGCGCGACGGCGAGCGGCGTGTAGCCATAGCGGCCGGCGTGCAGGATCTGCAGGGCGATCTTGCCGCCCTCCGCATGCACCGCCTGCGTGATCGACAGGTGGGTCCGCGCCTGCGCCGAAGTCGTGAGCCGCGAGCCGAAGGGCGAGAGCCAGCCTTCGATGTTGGGCGCGAAGCCGCCGGTCACGATCAGCCCGACGCCGCCACGCGCGCGTTCGGCAAAGTAGGCCGCGAGCTGCGGGAAGTGCTTGCGCCGGTCTTCCAGGCCGGTGTGCATCGAGCCCATGAGCACGCGATTCTTCAGCGTGGTGAAGCCGAGGTCGAGCGGGGCAAGCAGGTGGGGATAGGGGCTCGTCATTCGAGTCTCGTCATTTCGGGGAGGGTTGGGTGGTGCGCGGGGCCGGACTCGAACCGACATGCCTTGCGGCGAGGCATTTTAAGTGCCTTGTGTATACCAGTTTCACCACCCGCGCGATGTCCTAGCGGATCGGCGCTAATCGGGACGCCGCGATCGGGGAAAGGGATGCCATGGATGCGCAGTTTACACGCCGCCGGGGCTCGCTTGCCCTTGCCGGTGGTTCAGAACGGCGCCGGCGTGGCGGCAATTCGCGAAGATCGCTAGCGTGCAGCAGGGGCCACCTGCATCGCCGGCAGCCCCTCGCGAATGCGCTTGGAGAATTCCGGATCACCCGCGGCCGCCTGCGCAGCGGCGTTGATGTGAGAGCGCCTTCGCAACTCGTCGAAAGGCAGGCTGGTGTCGAGGAAGCCGACGCTGTAGAGATAGCCGTCGATCAGCCCGTTGAGCAGGTGGCGGATGCTGAAGCTGCCTTCCCTGCCCGCGCGGTTCGCGTAGCGCACGATGTTGATCGTGCAGCTGTTGCTGAGCAGGTGATACCACTCCGCCCGGTCGTATAGCTCGTTGACCCGCAGCAGGTAGACCAGGAAAAACCGGCGCGCATTCTCCGGCGACATCCGGAGGCGATAGAGGAACACGTCCTCGTTGCGGTGATTGGTGCGCACGCCGACCAGGTCGCGCTCGTCGCCGACGACGTAGATCAACTCGAACTGCTTGAACATCGAGGCTAGCGGCGCATAGCTTTCGCCCTTTTCGGGGCGGGTCTCGATGGAAATGCTCACCGGCGGCGCGTTGTCGAAGATGAAGCTCACGAAAGTGTGCCCGACGGGCCCGGCCATCCAGAAGGAGATGTAGAAGTCCACGCCGGTCAGGTGCGAGAGCGCCACCTCGCGCTCTTCGTGCCGTACCGTGAAATCGTCCCTGCTCCGGTATTCGAAATTGCGAAATCCGGAAATGCGCACGCGGTCGCCGTCGATCGTCGCCCGCGGCATCACCGCCATATCCGGGGGCCAATCGCGATCATGCGAGGCGGGGATGAGGAACGACCACGCGAGCACGCCCAGGAACAGGCTGGCAAAGGCGAGGACCATGCGCGGCCGGCGCGCGATCCACAAGGCCCAGATGCTGAACGCCACGAAGGCCAGCGCGAGCACCGCGCGTGCCCAGTCCCAGGGCAGGTTCGACCAATAGATCACCCCCGCCGCCCATGCGACAAGGAGGAACCGGAAGAGGAATCTTGCCGCGGCCGCCAGCCAGCCGAGCGACCGGGACAGCCAGGACGGCAACACTTTTCGCGAGGACGATTCGGCGGGCGTCATGGACGGGGCGCCTACTTGCCGGCGCATCGACTTCTTCCAGTTCGGGAATTTTTTCCGGGCGATGCCGTGTGCCAGGCAGGGCCGCACCGGCCTTTCGGGACAATCGGATTATATCCGTGTCCGGAAGTGCCCGGGACACGGCGTTGTTGTCCGCGCGCCGGCGATGTGGCATCGTTCGCCGGTGCAAAAACGCGACCAGCATGAACCGGCGACGCTTTCTCGGCATCGGTGCCGCAGGGCTCCTGGCCGCGGGATGCGACCTGTCGTTTCGCCACGGCTTCGTCAACAACTGCCGGACGCCGCTGCCGCCCGCCCTTCGCGACCATCCGGTCGTCGTCGCCGCCTGGCGCGGGCTCGACCCCGCCAAGGTGTGGGACGTGCATTGCCACGTGATGGGCACCGGGGACTCCGGCACCGGCCCGTGGATGAACCCGGCGATGGAGCGCATCTGGCAGCCACGCATGTATGTGCAGCGGCTCTTCTATCTCAATGCCGGTTGCGCCCACAACGATCCCGGCAAAGTCGACCTGAGCGTCGTCGACCGGCTCGTCAACCAGTCCGAGGCCATGCCCGCGGGCTTCAAGTCGGTCCTGTTCGCATTCGACTGGGCCCGCGATGCGGCAGGAGCGCCTGACGAGCAGCGTTCGACGTTCCACGTCCCGGACGAATACGCCGCCGACGTCGTGCGTCGCTATCCGCAGCATTTCGAGTGGGCGGCGTCGATCCATCCCTACGACCCGCGCGCGCTCGATCGCCTCGACGCCGCGGCGGCGCGCGGCGCGCGCGCGATCAAGTGGCTGCCGTCCGCGCAGGGGATCGACCCGGCCTCGCCGCAATGCGACCGTTTCTACGCGAAGCTTGCCGCGCTGCGCATGCCGCTCATCACGCATGCGGGCGACGAGCAGGCCGTGGCCGGGCATGTCGAGGATCTCGGCAACCCGTTGAGGCTGCGCCGCCCGCTCGACGCCGGCGTGCGTGTCGTCGTCGCGCATTGCGCTTCCCTGGGCGTCGGCCATGACCTCGACCGGGGGGGCGAGCCACAGGTTTCCAACTTCGACCTTTTCGCGCGCCTCATGGACGAGCCGCGCTATCGCGCCAACCTGTTCGCGGACATCTCCGCCATCACGCAGGGCAACCGCATGGGCGTCATCGCCCCGCTGCTGGCGCGGCGCGACTGGCAGGACCGCCTGCTGAACGGCTCCGACTATCCGTTGCCGGGCATCGTGCCGCTGATTTCGCTGCCGGGACTGGTCAAGCTCAACGTGCTCGATCCGGCGGCAGTCGAGCCGCTGCGCGAAATCCGGCAGCATAACGTCCTGCTGTTCGACTTCGTGCTGAAACGCACCGTTGCCAGCAATGGCGTGGGCTTTGCGCCCTCGGTGTTCGAGACCGCGCCGTTCTTCAAGCGCCCGGCCTGAGCGGCCGCGCAGCAGCCTAGTCGAAGGTCAGTACCTGCCGCACGGCCTTGCCTTCGTGCAGCAGGTCGAAGCCCTCGTTCAATTGCTCGAGCTTGAGCTTGCCCGACATCAGCCGGTTCACCGGCAGCCTGCCGCGCTGGTAGAGCTCGATGTAGCGCGGCAGGTCCCGCGAAGGGACGCAGGTGCCGATGTAACTGCCCTTGATGGTGCGCTCCTCCGCGACGAGGTTGGTCGAAGGCATCGCCCACGTGGCCGTCGGCGGCGGCAGGCCCGCGGTCACCGTGGTGCCGCCGCGACGCGTGATGCGATAGGCGGTTTCGAAGGCACGCACCGAGCCGGCCATTTCGATCGCGTAGTCGACGCCGCCCTTGGTCGCGTCCTTCACCTTCTGGATGATGTCCGCGTCGGCCGCGTTGAAGGTGTGCGTCGCGCCCAGTTCCTTCGCCAGCGCGAGCTTCTGGTCGGAAAGATCGACCGCGACAACCAGCCGCGCGCCGGCCGCAACGGCGCCGAGCACCGAGGCGAGTCCCACGCCGCCCAGCCCGACGACGGCGACCGAAGATCCCGCGTGTACCTGTGCCGTGTTTACTACTGCGCCCACGCCAGTGAGCACCGCGCAGCCAAACAGCGCCGCCTCGTCGAGCGGCAACGCCGGGTCGATCTTCACCACCGAGCGGCGCGAGACCACCGCGGCCTCGGCGAAGGCGGAGCAGCCCATGTGGTGGTAGATCGGCTTGCCATCCTTGAAGATGCGCCGCTCGCCCGACATCAGCGTGCCGGCGGTGTTGGAGATCGCCCCCAATTCGCACAGCGCGGGGCGCCCTTCGGCGCACGGGTTGCAATGGCCGCAGCTCGGCACGAACACCAGCACGACATGGTCGCCCTTCTTCAGGTCATCGACCCCGTGCCGAGCGCTTCGATCACGCCCGCAGCCTCGTGTCCCAGCGCCATCGGCGTGGGGCGCGGGCGGTCGCCGTTGATGACGGAAAGATCGGAGTGGCACAGGCCTGCCGCACCCATGCGCACCAGAACCTCGCCCGGGCCCGGCGGCCGCAGCTCGACTTCCTCGATGGTGAGCGGCTTCGACTTTGCATACGGCATGGGCGCGCCCATGGCGTTGAGGACAGCGGCACGGACTTTCATCGGCATTGCTCCGCAGCGTCAGGCAAGCGCCTTCGCTTTCAGTTTCGCGAATTCATCCTGGTTGATGGTGCCGGCATCGAGGAGCGCCTTGGCGCCGGCAATCTGGTCCGCGGGCGACTTTGCGGCCACTCCCCGGATATACGCCTCGGTGTCGGACGCCGCCCGTTGCATCACGGCCCGTTGCCTCTCCGCCATGCCGTTTCCGCGAAAAATGAGGTAAACGAGCGCGGTCAGGACCGGCACGAACAGCAGGCCGATGACCCAGAGCACCTTCGAGCCGCCACCGAGTTCCGTATCCCGGAACAGGTCGACGACTATCTGGAACAGGACGATCAGGTAGGTCACCATGATGAACGTCGATGCCAACAACATGAATACGTCCCAGAAATTGCTCATTGCGTCTCCTTGAAGTGCGTTGTATTCGGGCGAAGCGGGGAATCGGGCGCGCCGCAGCCTGCGGCGGCCCGATGTGCGGCAATTGCGTAGCGAATGTGCCCTTGCCCGCTCAGTAGCGGCAAAGCAGCCGGACGCGCCGTTCGGCGAGGTTGAAGGTGTCTTCCGTCGTCGCCGCGAGCAGCGCCTCCTTGGCCTGCAGGCAGGCGTTGGCAGCCGCCACGTCCTCCGGCGCGGGTGCGGGCGGGGGCGCAGGCTTGGGAGCTGGCGTCGATGCCGGTGCGGCGGGCCGGGCGCACTTGGCATCCGCCACCAGCCGCAGGTTGTCGAAGGCGCCGCGCTCGACGGACACGCAATCCCCCACGCGCAATCCCGATTGGTCCGTAATCATCCTGATCGTGTTGGTGCCGCCCAGCAGGATGGTGTATTCGAACTGCTGCTGTGAGGACGCCATGCGCCCGATCTGCTGCCCGGCAAAGCCGCCGCCGACGGCACGCAAGGCGCGATTGCTGCCCGACTGGCCCGAGCCGGAAACCAGGCCGAGCGTCCCGCCCACCAATGCGCCGGTCGTCTGCGCGCCCGAACTTGCAGTCGTCACCGGCTGCACCGCGGTGATCCTTCCGTACGACACGCTCGTTTGCGCCGACGCCAGGCCGCAAAAAGAAGCCAACGTCGTTGCTGCGAAAAATCCCGGCCAACCCATCTTGCCTTGCATTTGCCGCCTCCTGTTTACGGTGTTGTGAACACTGCTACGGGCAATGATAACAGTTCGATTTGCGCGCTTGCCTGCGGCGCGGCTGCCGCTCGTGAATCCAACGCTGCACGATTGGACCGGCATCACACTCGGTGCGAGAGGCGCGGGCTAGAAGTCCTTGCGCAGGGTGATCCAGACCTCGGTCGAGCTGTAGTTGACCGCCAGGATGTTGCTCTGGTCGCGGATATAGAGGATCTCCGGGTTGAGCGACCAGCCTTTCGCGAACTCCCAGGTCAAGCCGCCGCCGACCTCGTAGAGATTGTCGTTGCGCGTCCCGATCCCGAGGACATTGTCGGCGGCGTCGACATTGATGCGTTCGATGTTGTAGCGGTCATGCTGCCACCAGCCGAACACGAAGGCGCCGAGCGTGTCGGTCAGCGTGAAGTTCAGCGAAGGCGAAAGGCCGAAGAAATTGGAGTCGCCGTCGGGCCGGTCGTCCGTCGCGAACTCGCGTCCGCCGCTCGCGGCCAGGGTGAAGCTCGCCTTGCCTTCCAGCAGCGAAGTCGTCCAGCCTCCGGTCAGTTCGGCTATGTTGCGGCTTCTCGCTTTCAGCGGGCCGCTGGGGTAGTTGCGGCGCCGGAACTCCGCGCCGACGGTGAACTGGTCGTCGGAGTCGGCGCGATATCGCCAGTTGCCGTAAAGGCCGTAATCATTGCGGTACTGGCCGTTGCCGCGGTAACTGACGCGGCCCCGCACTCCGCCCGCGAAGTTGCTCTCTCCCACCGTTCGGCTGACGGCGCCGTTCCAGCGCAGGTCGGAGTCGTCCCTGCGATCGGCGTTGTCGTAGTTTCGGTAGCGGTAGTCGAGGCTGCCCGCGAGCGCATAGCTGTCCTCGAGCTCGTAGTTCAGCCCGCCGCCGACGCGTGCGGAGACGAAAGCGTCGTTGTCGGGGCCACCGCCCACCGACCCCGTGTGGTAGTTGCCGACCCCAACAAGCGCATAGCCGTTGCCGAGCAGGCGCTTGCCCTCGGCATAGCCCCGCGCCGCCTCGGCGTAGATCTCGACCTGCTGGTGGAGATCGGCCGGCAGGTCGTCGAAGCGCAGCACGGTTTCGAACTCGATCTTGGCGCGCGCATAGTTGCCCAGCGCAAGGTAGGCGCGGCCCAGGCCCAGGTGGGCGTCGACCGAGTCCGGGGATGCGGCGAGGCTGCGCTCGAAGAACGTCACCGCTTCGGCGGCGCGATTGGTGCGCAACGCGGCCTGCGCCCAGCAAGGCATTGAATGTGGCATCTGCCTTGCCGCTGACTGGAACGGCGCGAGCAGCTCGTAGGCGTCATGGTATTTCCGTCGCGCACCAATTGCCCGGCACGCGCGAGATCGGGATCGGCGGCAAAGGTGGAGGTCGCGACGCACAACGCGAACCAACGCGGCGAGGGCGCGCCAGCGGAACGGACGGCGTGGCGCGGCTGGCCGAGGGCGGAAACTGCCGGATCATGATCGACGACGATTGACATTCATTTCGTCACGAATTCCACTCAGCACCTTGATGTCCAATGGAAAACCTATTCTTGATGGAGGTTTGCGCGCCCGGGCCGGCGCAATGGCGCGCGCCGCGAAGGAAATGCCAGACCAGCCAGAATAACATTGGCCCGAATTTCTTGAGGTACACTGCCTCCCTGAATAAAATCTGACGGGCACGCAGTGACGGCTTTTTTCCGCCTGCAATTGTGAACCCGCATCTTGACAGACCGCGCGCGACGGACTCCCCGGCGCGCTTGTTTTTGTCGGGAATACAAGGAGGAAAAGCGATGGCCGCTGCCGATCAGAAGATGTCACGGATGCAACTGACCGCGATGGTGGTCGGGGGGATGGTCGGCGCGGGCATCTTCTCGCTGCCGAGGACCTTTGCCAATGCCACCGGGCCCCTGGGCGCGGTCATCGCATGGATCATCGCGGGGACCGGGATGTACATGCTCGCCCGGGTGTTCCAGGCGCTTGCCGAGCGCAAGCCCGATATCGACGCGGGTGTCTACGCCTACGCCACGGGAAGGCTTCGGCGATTACCCGGGTTTCCTCTCCGCCTTCGGCTACTGGATCGGCAGCTGCATCGGCAACGTGTCGTACTGGGTGCTCATCAAGTCGACGCTGGGCGCGTTCTTCCCGATATTCGGCGACGGCAACACCGCGGTCGCGATCGCGGTCGCCTCGGTCGGCATCTGGCTGTTCCATTTCCTGATCCTGCGCGGCGTGCAGCAGGCCGCGTTCATCAACAGCATCGTCACGGTGGCCAAGGTCATCCCGATCATGGTCTTCATCGTGATCACGTTCGTCGCCTTCAAGATGGACCTGTTCCGCTTCAATTTCTACGGCGGCGACCTGACCACCGGCCTGTTCGAGCAGGTCAGGGCGACGATGCTGGTGACGGTGTTCGTGTTCATCGGCATCGAAGGCGCCAGCGTCTATTCGCGCTTTGCCAAGGAGCGCGCCGACGTCGGCAAGGCCACGATACTTGGCTTCATCATCGTGACCACGCTGATGGTGCTGGTCACCTTGCTTCCCTACGCCGTGCTGCAGCGCGCCGACATCGCCGGCATGCGCCAGCCGTCGATGGCCGCGGTGCTGGAGTCGGTGGTCGGGCCCTGGGGCGCGATCTTCGTCAGCGTCGGGCTGCTGGTGTCGGTGCTTGGCGCCTACCTGGCCTGGGCGCTCATCTGCGCCGAGGTGATGTTCGCCGCGGGCAAGTCGAAGGACATGCCCAAGGCGTTTGCGAAGGTCAACAAGAACAATGTGCCGGTGGTGGCCCTGTGGGTGACGAGCATCATCATCCAGCTCATCGTGATCACGACCTACTGGTCGAGGGACGCGTTCTCGCTGATGCTGAACCTGACCAGCGCGACCACGCTGATCCCCTACCTGTTCGTTGCCGCCTACGGCCTGATGATCGCCCGGCGCGGCGAAACCTACGAGGTGCGGCCGGAAGAGCGCAAGCGCGACCTGATCCTCGCCTCGCTCGCCGTTGCCTACACGCTCTTCATGATCTACGCCGGCGGACTGAAATTCATCCTGTTGTCGGCCATCCTGTTTGCGCCGGGCACCGTGCTGTACTTCTGGGCGCGACGCGAGCAGGGCAAGCAGGTGTTCGCCAAGACCTCGGACTGGGTCACGTTCGGCGTCATCGTTGCCGCGGCCGTCTACGGCATCTACGGTCTGGCGACCGGTTCCATCAACGATCTAACAAACGGAGTTCATCATGGCAAACCAAAGCGAAGTCAAGTTCGGCGTTCACTCGGAAGTCGGCCAATTGCGCAAGGTCATGGTCTGTGCGCCGGGCGTGGCGCACTCGCGCCTGACGCCCTCCAACTGCGACCAGCTGCTGTTCGACGACGTGCTCTGGGTCGAGAACGCCAAGCGCGACCATTTCGACTTCATCACCAAGATGCGCGACCGCGGCATCGAGGTGGTCGAGATGCACAACCTGCTGGCCGAGACGGTCGCGGTGCCCGAAGGCAAGAAGTGGATCCTCGACAACCAGGTCGTGCCGAACCAGGTCGGGCTGGGCTTCATCGCGGAACTGCGCAGCTTCCTCGAGGGCCTCGATAACCGGAAGCTGGCCGAAACGCTGATCGGCGGGCTGTCGACCAACGACTTCCCCGAGACCGCCGGCGGCGCTGCGCTCAAGGTCGTAAAGGAAGCGGCCGGCGTCACCGAGTACCTGCTGCCGCCGTTGCCCAACACGCTCTACACGCGCGACACCACCTGCTGGATCTACGGCGGCGTGACGCTCAACCCGCTGTACTGGCCGGCGCGGCACGAGGAGACGATCCTCACCACAGCGATCTACAAATTCCACCCGGACTTCGCGGGCAAGGTCAACGTCTGGTGGGGCGACCCGACCGAGGATCACGGCCTGGCCACGCTGGAAGGCGGCGACGTGATGCCGATCGGCAAGGGCAATGTGCTCATCGGCATGAGCGAGCGCACCTCGCGCCAGGCCATCAGCCAGCTCGCGGCGACGCTCTTCAAGAAGGGCGCGGCGGAGCGCGTCATCGTGGCGGCGATGCCGAAGATCCGCGCCGCGATGCACCTGGACACGGTGTTCACGTTCGCCGACCGCGACTGCGTGCTGCTGGCGCCGGACTTCCTCGCCAAGACCACGCACGTTTTCCTACCGCCCGAGCAACCATCCCAGCGGCGTCGAGTTGCACAACGAGAAGAAGCCGTTCGTCGAGGTGGTGCGCGAGGCGCTCGGCTTGAAGAAGCTGCGCGTGGTCGAGGCCGGCGGCAGCGACTACCAGCGCGAGCGCACGCAATGGGACAGCGGCGCCAACCTGGTGTGCGCCTCGCCGGGCGTCGTCTACGCCTACGACCGCAACACCTACACGAACACGCTGCTGCGCAAGGAAGGCATCGAGGTCATCACGATCGTCGGCGCCGAACTCGGCCGCGGCCGTGGCGGCGGCCATTGCATGACCTGCCCGATCATCCGCGACGCGGTAGACTTCTAGTCCCCGGCTACCGCGCGGCCGGGCCGCTGGCGGCCCGGTCGCGGCCGCCGATCGATTCACTGCAGACCGAAGCGCGAACATCACGCATGGGCAAAGGCAAGACCGACGCCGCAGAGGCTGCGCCGGAGAAGCGCTTCAGCTTCCCGGGTGCGGTGGCCACGCTGGCCATCGTCACCGTGCTGGTGTGGCTGGCCGCGCTGTTCATCCCGCCCGGCGAATACCTGACCGACTTCTACGGCGCGCCAATCCCTGGCACCTACAAGCGCATCGAATCGCCGCTGACGCCGACCCAGCGCGTGCAGCAGCTGATCCTGGCGCCGGTGAACGGCGTGTACGGCCTGCGCAGCCCGGTCAGCGAGTCGTTGACACCGAGATCGTCGGGCGCCTGTTCGGCCAGATCGGCATCATCGTCTTCATCATGGCCATCGGCGCCTTCATCTCGGTGAGCTTCGCCACGCGCGCGCTCGAGGTGGCGGTGGCCGAGCTGGCCAACCGGCTGCGCGACAAGGGCTGGGCGCTGATCACCGCCGTGATGGTGCTGTTCTCGGCGCTCGGCTCGACGATGGGCTTCTCGGTCGAGACGCTGGGTTTCTATGCGCTGTTCCTGCCGTTGATGAAGGCGCTCGGCTACGACCGCCTGGTCACCGCGTCGATGATCATCCTCGGCGCGCTGGTCGGCGTGATGGCGGCGACCGTGAACCCGTTCTCGATCGGCGTCGCCGCCAACGAGGCCGGCGTGTCGCTCGGGGATGGCATCGGGCTGCGCCTGCTGTTGTGGGTCGTGCTGACGTCGATGACGGTCGGCTGGGTGCTGCGCTATGCGGCACGGGTGCGCCGTGATCCGGCAGCCTCGCTGGTCGGCTGGGACGATGCCGACGCAAGCGGGAAACCCGAAGGCGGCGAATTAGCGCCAGCCGTGCCGACGGCGGACGGCGCGCGTTTGAGCGGCGCGCAGAAGTGGGTGCTCGTCATCACCGCCTCTGCCTTCGGGCTGATGATCTTCTCGGTGATCCCCTGGTCGGCCGTGCTCGGCGGGCGCGCGGCGCCGGCCGACTACTACGGCAGCCACGAAATGGCTGGCGCCGTGCCGTTCTGGTTCGAGCTCAACTGGTGGTTCCCGCAGCTGTCGATGCTGTTCATCCTGGCTTCGGTGCTGGTGGGTATCGTCGCCAGGATGGGCGAAAAGGAGACCGTGCGGCTGATCTCCGCCGGCGCCGCCGACATGATGGGTCCGGCGATGGTGGTGATGCTGGCGGGCGGGGTGTCGGCGATCATGAACAACACGCAGACGCATGGGCACCATCCTGAACTCGATGGAAATGCTGGTCAGCGGCGCATCGGCCGGCGTTTTCACCCTGCTGACGGTGGCGCTGAACATTCCTCTGGCGATGCTGATCCCGTCCAGCTCCGGCCACGGCGCGCTGGCCATGCCGCTGCTGGCGCCGCTGGCCGACTTCGCCGGGGTCGAGTCGCGCCAATACCATCACCGCCTGGGTCATGGGCCATGGCCTCGCGCTGATGTTGTCGCCCACCAGCGTCGTGCTCGTCGGCGGGCTGGCGATCGCCAAGGTCGGCTACGACAAATACCTGCGCTTCGCCTGGCCGCTGCTGCTCGCGCTGGCCCTGGTGTCGACGGTAATTATCGGCGTCGCGGCCAGCTTCGAATGACGATCCGCGCGCCATGAGCGCTGGCCGCGGCGAAGCCCGGCTCTCGCGCCTCGCGCTCATCGCGCTCGTCGTCGGCTCGATGGTCGGCGCGGGCATCTTCACGCTGCCGGCCGCCTTCGGCCGCACGACCGGCGCGCTGGGGGCGCTGATCGCCTGGGGCATCGCCGGCACCGGCATGCTGATGCTCGCGCTCGTCTTCCAGACCTTGTCGCGGCGCAAGCCCGAGCTCGACGCCGGCATCTACGCGTATGCGCAGGCCGGCTTCGGCAACTACCTGGGATTCTCGGCCGCGTTCGGCTACTGGATCGCCTGCTGCCTCGCCGACGTGGCGTGCCTGGTGCTGATCAAGGCCACCCTCGGGCAGTTCTTCCCGGTCTTCGGCGACGGCTCGACGCCGGCGGCGATCCTCGGCGCGAGCGTGATCGTCTGGGCCGTGCACATGCTGGTGCTGCGCGGCGTGAAGGAAGCAGCGGCACTCAACACCATCGCCACCGTCGCCAAGATCGTGCCGATCGCGATCTTCATTTTCGTCGTCATCGCCGGCTTCAGGGCAGACGTGTTCGCGCTGAATTTCTGGGGCGGCGAAGAGCGCAGCCTGGCGAGCGTCGCCGGCCAGGTCCGCAACACGATGCTGGTCACGGTGTTCGTGTTCGTGGGCATCGAGGGCGCGAGCGTCTATTCGCGCTATGCGAAGGATCGCAACGACGTCGGCATCGCCACCGTGCTCGGCTTCGTCGGCGTGCTGTGCCTGCTGGTGCTGGTGACCGTGTTCTCGTACGGCATCCTGCTGCGGCCCGAGCTCGCGGCGCTGGCCACCCCGTCGATGGCGGGCGTGATGGAGGCCATCGTCGGCCCGTGGGGCCGCGTGTTCATCAGCATCGGCCTGTTGATCTCGATCGCCGGCAACTACCTTTCCTGGTCGCTGCTCGCCGCCGAGGTGCTGCATTCGGCGGCGAAGAGCAACACGATGCCGTCGTTCCTTTCCCGCGAGAACGCGAACAGGGTGCCCTACGTGGCGCTGTGGCTGACCAACATCGCGATCCAGCTCTTCCTGCTCGTCACCTGGTTCGCCGAGTACGCCTTCACCGTGGCGCTGAAGATGACCAGTTCGATGACGCTGGTGCCCTACCTGCTGGTCGCCGCCTACGGGCTGAAGCTCGCCTGGACCGGCGAGTCCTATGCAGCCGACGGCCGCGGCCGCCGTCGCGACGGGGTGTGCGCCGCCATCGCAACCGCCTATGCCGCGGGCATGCTCTACGCCGGCGGCGCGAAGTTCCTGCTGCTCTCGGCGCTGCTTTACGCCCCCGGGACCTGGCTTTACCATTACGCGCGACGCGAGCAGCGGCAGCGCCTGTTCACCACGGCCGAAGCGGTCGTGTTCGGGGTTGTAACGCTTGCGGCGGTCGCGGCGCTGTACGCGTTGGTGTCCGGCGCGATCGTCATCTAGCTCCCGTTCACGGGCCGTATCAAAGCCGGGCCCCCTCGCCACCCACGATTGCGACAAGCGCAATGAAACCAGCATCCGCCGCGCTGCGTGCGCAGCGGCCACTTCCCCGAAATTGAACCCATCCCGATCGAAAGCCATGAAAACCACGTCGATATTGCTTGCCGTTGCGTTAGTCCTTTCCGCATGTGCCCCCGGGAAGAAGGAGGATGCGCCGGCGAAGGCGGCAAGCGCCGCGCCCTCCGGCACGCAGCCCGACCGGGCCGGCGTTGACGCAGGCGGCGGACTGCTGAAGACGCTCGAGGCGCATCGCTGGACGCTCGTGTCGGCGACCGACGCCGGGAATCGTCGCGATGAGGTCCTGTCTCCCGGCGCGGGGCGGGCTATCGTCTTCACGTTTTCCGGTTCCGCCATGAACGTCAGTGGCGGCTGCAACAGCCTGCGCGGCAGCTACGAGATCAATGCCGAAGGCAAGCTGCAGGTGGGGAGCATGGCTTCGACGATGATGGCGTGCGAGCCCGCGCTCATGAAGGCAGATGCCGCCATGTCGGCCCTGCTGGCCAAGCCGATGCGCATCGAACTTCTGCCCGGCCCGCAACCGCAACTGCGCCTGGTCGCCGCGTCGAACGAGACGCTGACGCTGACCGGGCAGATGACGCCCGAGGCGCGTTACGGACCTGCCACGCTGGTCTTCCTTGAAGTCGCGGCACGGCAGGTCAAGTGCAACGCTCCCCCTGGCGGCGAGACGATGTGCCTGCAGGTGCGCGAGCGGCAGTTCGACCAGCAAGGCCTCGCCGTCGGCACCCCCGGCGCCTTCCAGCCCTTCTTCGGCAGCATCGAAGGCTTCAAGCACACGCCCGGCGTGCGCACCGTCCTGCGGGTCAAGCGTTTCCAGCGCAGCCCGGTTCCCGGGGACGCCTCGACGAGCCTCTATGTACTGGACCTGTGATCGAGTCGGAGACCGTGACGCAATGACTGCCGCCTGCGATCGGCAAACGGCGCAGCGAAAGGCAGCATGATGGTGGCGACGAAAGGCAGGCAATCAGGAAATGGTGTCGCAACAAGGGCGCGTTGGGGCAGCCGCACCCGGTTCATGCCCCGCGGCGGGTGAGCAGCTTCATCGGAAGGTCGTCGGATTCCGCCTTGCTCAGCGCGGCACCTGCGCGCCCGCTTTTCGGCTGCGCGGCGTGCGGCGCCTTCCCGATCCGTCCGATCTCCAGCGTGCAAGCAACTTTTTTTCCTCGCGCGTGACTGCGGCTTCAGCATCGAGGACGAATTCGCGCAAGCGCGCTGCCGCCGAACTCATGGGACGATCCTTGAGGCTGACCAGCCCGTAGTGCACCGACATCCAGGGTTCCGACCCGATCAGCGTCAGCCGCCGGTCGTGCAGTTCCGCGGCAATGCAGGACAGCGTGAGTGCGGTGAGGGCATCGGAGCCTTCCACGACGCGCTTGACTGTCGACACCACATTGCACTCGATGGTGGGGAATGGCCGGGCCAAGGCCGCGCCGTCGGCTGACTTGGCCTTCGCCGACAGCATCGGCGCGAGCAGACGCGGGGGAATGCGTGCAGGTGCAGCGAACGGAAAGGCGAACGTGTCGCCCGGCTTGACGCCCTTGCGCAGCGCGAGCGGGTGGTCGCGCCGGCCGACAAAGTACAGGGCATGCTCGGACAAGGGCTCCACGACCAGGTCGGGCTCACGATGCAGCGTACTGATCTCGGCGACGAAGAAGTCCATCTCGCGCGAGCGAAGCCGCGGCAACAACACGTCCCAATCCGCCAGTTGCAGGCGGACGCTGACCAACGGGTGGGTGGAGATGAAACGCGTGAGTGCCGGCGTGATGATCGACTCGATGGGAAAGGGACCCGTACCCACGCTAAGCTGGCCCGTCTGCAAGGTACGGTTGGACAACACCTCCTTCTCGACATCCTCGGCCATCTGCACGACCTGGCGCGCCCGCTGCGCGAGCACGCGGCCGATGTCGGTCGGCACTACGCCGGCAGCGGAGCGCAGGAACAACGCGGCGCCGACTTGTTGCTCCACCACCTGAATGCTTCGCGACAGCGCCGACTGGCTCAAGTGCAGCACCACGGCCGCGCGGGCGAAGCTGCCGAACTCCGCAAGCACGAACACATGCCGCATTTGCCGGATCTCGAGGGCCATGCGTCCAGTATATCGCCCCGTTGCGTCGAATGCATTGGACACATCGGAAAGTCAACCAGATAATCCCCGCAGCGCAATCAATGACGGGCGCCGACCGGCGCGCCGCGCGCGACAACATCAGAGGTACACAATGAATTTTCCGAAGGCCATGGCCCATGGCCTGATGATGGAACGTGCCACTTTCAAGGGCGCCGCAGCCATGGCAATCCTGGCGCTCATGCTTCCGGGACCAGCGTCCGCTTGTGGATATGACGCCCAGATCGGCGGCGGCATCTCGATGGCACATGCGGCGTCAATCCCGGTAGCCATGGCGGTCAGCGACGCCGTGGGTGCCGGCCGACTGTCGCTGCTGGCCGAGGTACCGCCGCCGCTGGCATTGATGCGAGCGAACGGTGCGATGCGAACGCTTGCCGCCGTACTCGAGCCCGGTGTCGGAACATTGCCGCCGGTGGCGCTCGTGCTCATCGAGGCGCACTTGTGGGGCCGCATCACGTCCGGGCCCGATGGAACGCGATTTGAACCCCATGTGGCCGGGCCCGCCACCGGCGACGTGATCCTGGTAACGGCAGAACCGGCGCTGAACGCGCTGCTTGACGGGCGCATTACGTGGGGACTCGCGCTCGCGGCTGGACTTGTCGTCGTCGACGGACCGTCCGAAGGACGCGATCAGCTCGCCCGATTCCTTGCGCGACAGGACTCCTGACCCCGGCGACGGTGTCGATGCCGCATCTAGACGCGCACCCTACCCGCGCCGCTTCGACTTTCGAAACGAAAAACGCCATGACCTTCTGTTGTTTGCCAACCACCTGGAGTAATCGATGAAAGCCCCACGCCCGCTCAAGCAATTTCTTGTTGCCGCCGGTACCGCCGTTTCGTTGGCCACCGCTTTCGGATTGCCCGTGAATAGCTGCGCTCGCCCAGCAGGCAGCGCCGGCCGGCCACTTCGACCCCAAAGGCAAGGCACCGTCGAAATTCACGCTCGACGTGCTCGAGCGCTCGCGGCCACGCTGCCGTTCGGCGACAAGCGCGACTTCGACGAGCAGAAGAAGGGCTTCATCGCGCCGATGAAGGACCTGAAGATCCGCGCCAACGCCGGCCACGTCGCGTGGGACATGGAGCGCTACCAGTTCCTGCTGCAGCAGGACCGGTACGACTCGATCCACCCGTCGCTCATGCGCATCTCCACGCTCAACATGAACTACGGGCTCTACGAGGTGATACCCGGCATCTACCAGGTCCGCGGCTTCGACCTCGCCGACATCTCGTTCGTGCGCGGCAAGACCGGCTGGATCGTCATCGACCCGCTGACCGCCGCGGAGACCGCGCGGGCCGCGGTCAAGCTGTTCCAGGAGCACGTGGGCAAGGGCCTGCCGATCACGGCGGTCATCTACTCCCACTCGCACGGCGATCACTGGGGTGGCGTTCGCGGCATCGTCGACGAGGCCGACGTGCGCGCCGGCAAGGTGCAGATCATCGCGCCGCGCGACTTCATGCAGCACACGATCTCCGAGAACGTGTACGCCGGCAACGCGATGAACCGGCGCCTGTTTTACCAGTACGGCGTGCTGCTGCCGGCAAGCCCGTACGGCCACGTCGGCCAGGGGCTCGGCATGAACATCGCGGCCGGCACGGCCGGGTTGATTCCGCCGACCCGGGTCATCGAGAAGGACATCGAGGAATTCGAGGTCGACGGCGTGAAGATGGTGTTCCAGAACACGCCGAACACCGAGGCGCCGTCGAACATGAACACCTACATCCCCGGCATGAAGGCGCTTTGGATGGCCGAGAACGTCACGGGAACGCTGCACAACATCTATACGCTGCGCGGCGCGCCGGTGCGCGACCCGCTGAACTGGTCGAAGTACATCTCGCGGGCGCTCTACATGTACGGGCAGGAGGCCGAGGTGATGTTCGCGTCGCACCACTGGCCGCGCTGGGGCAACGCCCGCATCCAGGAGGTGCTGCGCGGCCAGCGCGACCTCTACGCCAACATGAACAACCAGGTGCTGCACCTCGCCAACCAGGGCGTGACGATCAACGAGATCCACAACGTCTACAAGGTCCCGGCAAGCCTGCAGCAGATGTGGTTCAACCGCGGCTACCACGGCACGCCCGAGCACAACAGCCGCGGCGTGATCCAGCGCTACCTCGGCTTCTGGGACGCCAACCCGGCGACGCTCATCCCGCTGTCGCCCGCCGATTCCGCGCCGCTCTACGTCGAGATGATGGGTGGTGCCGAAAAGATCATCGCTCGCGGGCGGCAGCTGCATGACGAGGGCAAGTACCTGCTCGCGCAGGAGATCCTCAACAAGCTCGTCAACGCCAGCCGCAGAACCAGGCGGCGAAGGACCTGCTCGCCGACGTGTTCGAGCAGCTCGGCTACCAGCAGGAGAGCCCGGGCCTGCGCAACAGCTACCTGGCCGCCGCGTACGAGCTGCGCAGCGGCATTCCGGCGGGGACCTCGCCCAATTCGAGCGGCCCCGACATGATCCGGGCAATGTCCACCGAGCTCTTCCTCAACTTCCTCGGCATCCGCATGGACAGCCGCAAGGCGGAAGGGATGCGCTTCACGGTCAACCTGGTCACGCCGGACAACGGCGAGAAATTCCTGATCGAGATGGAGAACGCCACGCTCACCAATACGGCGGGCTTCCTGGCGGCCAAGCCCGACCTGACGATGACGATCAAGCGCACCGACCTCGAGCAGATCATGTCCGGCGCGAAAACGCTGGAAGCGCAGATCGCCGCCGGCGTCCTGAAGCTCGAAGGGGACCCGAGCGTGCTGACCAAGCTCGCTTCGACGATGGTCGAATTCGACCCGCGCTTCCAGATCATGCCGGGAACGAAGGTCCGCGACACCGGTGCTACAAAGGCCGCGCCCTACGAGGCGGTGCTGCGCCAGACGATCGCTGAGTAATCAGTCGTGATCAAGCAGCGCATTCTTGGTGCAGCAATGCTGGCCGCGTGCGCGCTTGTGTCGAGCGCCCCGCGTGCCGGCGGCATCAGCCTCTACGAAGTCGGCACCGCGGACGTCGGCCTCGCCTCGGCGGGATACTCCGCAAGGGCGCAGGACGCCTCGACGGTGTTCACCAATCCGGCGGGCATGATGCGGCTTTCCGGCGACCAGCTCACGCTTGGCGCCCAGTTGCTCTACGGCGACCTGGGCTTCTCGATCGGGCAAGGGACCCGCCGGCGCTCGGCGGCAATGCGGGCGGCAATCCGGTCGGATGGCTGCCCTGGCGGCGGCATTTTTTATTCGCACAGCGTTTCGCCGGACTTGAAGATCGGCCTCGCGGTCACCGGCAACTTCGGATCGGTGGTGAAGTACGACGAGGGCTGGGTCGGCCGATACCGTGCGCAGGAGGGAACGCTGCTCGGATTCTCGATCCTCCCGTCAGCCGCGTGGCGCGTCAACGAGAACCTCTCGGTGGGCGCCAGCCTCAACGCGATGGTCGGCAAGTTCGAAAACAAGGTGGCCGTCAACAACATCATCGGGCCCGACGGCAACCTCAAGCTCGACGACAACGCGCTGGGCTTCGGCGCCAACCTCGGGCTGCTCTACGAAGTGGATCGCGGCACGCGCTTCGGCATCACCTACAACTCGCCGGTGAAGCTCGACTTCAGCGCGCAGCCGCAGTGGAATGACCTCGGCCCCGGAATCCGGGCATTGCTCGCGTCGCGGGGTCTGCTGGATGCGGGCGTTGATCTCGGCGTCACGGTGCCGCAGGGGGTGATGGCGAGCTTCTACCACGAGATCGATCCGCGCTGGGCCGTCCTCGGCAGCGTCGGCTGGCAGCAATGGTCGAAGTTCGGCGAGGTGGAGGTCGGGGTCGACTCGAACAATCCCGTCGGACTGACCACCAAATTGAACTTCAAGGACACCTGGCACGTCGCCGGCGGGGTGCAATACAAATGGTCCGACGCGTGGCTGCTCAACGCGGGCATCGCCTACGACTCGGGATTCCAGGACAACAACGCCGTCGCGCTGGCGCTGCCCGCCAACGCCGCCTGGCGTTTCGGCATCGGGGCCCGGAAGGAAGAATCGAAGACCTTCAACTGGGGGTTGAGCTTCGAGTACCTGTACGGTGGAAGCCTGCATTCGAACGCCGTCGGCAGCGTGCCCGTCGCGCTGGGCGGCCGCGGCGACGTGGTCGGTTCGTTCAACGATGTCGGGTTTACTTTTTTCGCCGCCGACTTCAACTGGAAGTTCTGACGGCAGTACCGAGCGCGTCGACGCTGAATCGTCCTCGATGGAGGGCGGCTCGGCGCCCCGCCGCCTCATTCCGGCGTGATGTCCGGCAACGGCCGGCGCCGCTCGAGGTGGAAGCGCACCAGCGCCGCGAAGCGGTAGAGCGCGTGCACGAATTTTCCGTAGGGCATCATCGCGAAGAGCGCCAGCACCAGGCCCAGGTGCGCCACGAGCAGCAAGCCCATCGCCCGCGTCTCTCGGAACGCGAGCAACAGCAGTCCCGTAAGGCTCGTCAGGAAAAGCAGCGCGAGGAACCCCGCCTCCATCCCTTTCTGTGCCGGGTCGGCAAGTTCCGGATCGCGCCGGTGCTTGAGCCAGGCAAGGCCCGCGGGTCCCGCGAGCAACCCGATGCCGCCCACCGTCCCGAGCAGCACCGGCAGGCTCCAGAACGGATACGGCGCCTTCCAGCCGAATGCGTAGTGGTAGATGGTCGCCACGCTGGTGGCCGCGAAGCACAGCAGGAAACCGTAGAAGGTGAGGTGGTGGAAGCGGCGCCGCGCAAACGAGGGCTTTTCGTCCGGGTACATGCAGCCGTCGCCGCCGCCGTCGAGGTACTTGAGCGTGAGCGCATCGGACAGCGCGGTTCCCGATGCGGCGGGCGCCACGAAATCGACGGCCTCCTCGCCCATGTCGGGCCAGAAGCGCACGAAACCCATCACCAACGCGAGCACCACGAACGCGGACACGGCGCCGAACACCGCCACCATCGCATTGTGGGGAATCACGGCATAGAAGGAGCCCTGCGCGTCGGAGAACGCCGTGACCAGCCGCTCCGGATCCGCAATCAATGCGGCGAAGAGCAGCATGAACGCCAGGCTCGCCGCGGTGGCCAGGCTGGTTGCGACACCGTTGGCATCGAAGGCGCGCGCGAGGAAGCCCGGCCATGCGTATTTCCGGTAGGTCTGCACGCGCACCCGGGCCAATACGCGCGGGAAGTTCAGCTGGAACTCGTGCGGCGGCGCGTACTGGCAGGCGTAGAGGCACGAGCCGCAGTTGTGGCAGAGGTTGGCGAGGTAGTGCACGTCGTTCTCGGTGAACGACAGTCGCCGCTGCAGCGTGGGAAACACCGCGCAGTAGCCTTCGCAGTAGCGGCAGGCGTTGCAGATCGAGAGCACGCGCTGCGCTTCCTCGATCAGTTCCGGCAGCGACGAGGGCTTAGCCGAGGACATGGCGCGCGGCCTCCTCGCCCGCGATGCGCCCGAAGGTGGTGCCGATCGCCATGCCGATCCCGGCGAGGTAGCCCTTGCCGAGGATGTTGCCGGCCATGATCTCGCCCGCGGCGAAGATGTTCGCGGCGGGCTTGCCGTCCTGCAGGACCATGCGGGCCTTCTCGTCGATCGCCACGCCGAGGTAGGTGAAGGTGATGCCGGGGCGCAGCGGATAGGCGTAGAAAGGCGGCGTGTCGATGGCGCGCGCCCAGTGCGTCTTGGCGGGCGCGAGTCCCTCGGTGCGGCAGTCGTCGAGGATCGTGTGGTCGAAGGTGCCGGGGCGCACGGCGGCGTTGAATTCCGCGATCGTCCTTTCCAGCGCGGCCGGATCGAGGCCGAGCTTGCCGGCGAGTTCGCGAATCGACTGCGCCTTCTCCGGCGGATACACCGGCGGCATGAACTTGCCCATCGACTTGGCGTCGATGATCGAATAGCCGATCTGGCCGGGCTGCCCGGCCACGAGGCGGCCCCAGATCGCGTAGCGCTTCGGCCAGAAGTCCTCGCCTTCGTCGTAGAAGCGCTGCGCGTCCTGGTTGACGACGATGCCGAGCGACACCGCGTCGACGCGCGTGACGATGCCGCCGTCGAATTTCGGCGAGCGCGCGTCGATGGCCACGCAGTGGCCCTGCGTCGCGTCGCTCACCTGCTTCGCGCCCTTGGCGAGCAGGAGCTTCAGCACGCGTCCCATGTTGTAGGGCGTGCCGCGGACGATGAAGTTGTCGGCCGGCGGCCCCCACGCCTCGCGCAGCCACGCGAGGTTCGATTCGAAACCGCCCGCCGCGGCCACGACGCACTTCGCGCGGATCTCGTGGCGCGCGCCCTGGCATTCCACCGTGGCGGAGGCGAAGCGACCGTCGTCGATTTCGAGGTCGACCACTTCCGTTTCGTAGGCGACCTCGACGCCGAGCGCCTTTGCGGCAGCGTAATAGGCGTTCATCAGCGCCTTGCCGCCGCCGAGGAAGAACGCATTGGTGCGCGACAGGTGCAGCGTGCCGCCCAGCGGGGGCTGGAAGCGCACGCCGTGCTCGCTTCATCCACGGCACGTGCTGTTCGGTCTGCCGGATGGCCATGCGCGCGAGCTGCTCGTCGGTGAGGCCGCCGGTGACCTTGAGCAGGTCCTGCCAGTATTCTTCCTCGGGATACGCGCCGGTGAGCACGTCGAGCGGGCCGGCGTGCATGGTGCGCATGTTGCGGGTGTGCCGGCTGTTGCCGCCGCGCAATGCCACCGGCGCCGACTCGAGCACCAGCACCGTCGCCCCGGCCTCGCGCGCGGTGATGGCGGCGCACAGCGCGGCGTTGCCGCCGCCGAGCACCAGCACGTCCCAATTGCGGGTAAATTCCAAGATGAAGCCAAGCCTCCTGTTTGTATACAATCGTAACCTGCCAACCGATATCCCAACAAGCATAAGGGAGCGTTGCCGATGAAACGCCATTTGCTCGCCGCTATCGCGCTTTGCTTCGCCGGCATCGCCGCCGCGCAAACCGACTTCCCGACTCGCACGGTCACCATGCTGGTCGGCTTCGCACCCGGGGGCGCCACCGATACCGCCGCGCGCATCATCGCCAAGAAGCTCTCTGAGAACCTGGGCCAGACGGTCGTGGTGGAAAACCGCGCCGGCGCCGGCGGCAACATCGCGCACCAGCAGATGGCCACCGCCGACCCCGACGGCTACACCATCCTGCTGGGCTCCGTCGGGCCCGCTTGCGGTCGCACCGCACATCATCACCAACCTGCCCTACGACCCGCTGAAGGACCTGGCGCCGCTCACCATGGCGGTCATCCTTCCCGAACGTGCTGGTCGTGCACGCCGGCGTGCCGGCAAAGACGCTCGCCGAATTCGTCGCGCTCGCCAAGCAGAAGCCCGGCAGCCTCGACTACGCGCTCGACCGGCGTCGGCAGCGCCTCTCACCTCGCCGGCGAACTGTTCAACCAGCAGGCCGGCGTCGACATCGTGCACGTGCCCTACAAGGGCGGCGGACCGGCGATGACCGACCTTCTCGGCGGCCGCGTCACCGCCTATTACTCGACGCACTCGACCGCCGGCCCGCACATCGAAACCGGCAAGCTGCGCGCGCTCGCCAGCACCAGGACTCAAGCGCTCGCCCTTCCTGCCCAACGTGCCGACCATCGCCGAATCGGGCTATCCCGGTTTCGAGGCGAGCAACTGGTATGCGTTCGTTACCTCTTCGAAGGTCCCCGTGGCGCTGCAGGAGCGCTGGAACAGGGAGCTGGTGAAGGCGCTCAACTCGCCCGAGGTGAAGGAGCAACTCGCAAAGCATTACCTCGAGCCCAACCCCGGCACGCGCGAGGAGCTGGGGAAGTACATCAAGAGCGAGTACGACACCTGGGGCCGGGTCGTGAAGAAGGCCGGCATCACCGCGAACTGATGCGCCCGGAATGAACGCCACGCTGACCGAGGCCGAACTTGGCGAACTTGCCGCGAGGGCGCTCGTCGGCCTCGGCCTCGAGCGCAAGGACGCGGTCGATGCCGCGCGCATCCTCGTTCTGGGCGAACTGTTCGGCATCGGCACGCATGGCGTCGGCCGCATCGAGTCGTACGGCGAACGCCTCGACCTCGGCGGCATCAAGGCCCGCCCGGACATTCGCATCGAAGCCGTCGCGCCGACCATCGTCAAAGTGAACGGCGACAACGGTGTCGGGCCGCTGGTCGGCATGCGCGCGCTGGAGGCCGCGATGGGCATGGCACGCGACTTCGGCGTCGGCATCGCCTTCGCGCGCGCCAGCAACCATTTCGGCCCCGTGGGCCCCTACTCCCTCATCGCCGCCGAGGCGGGTTTCGCCAGCATCATCGGCAGCAATTCGACCACGACCATCGCCCCCTGGGGCGGCAAGGATGCGCGGCTGGGCAACAGTCCCGTCGGTTTCGGCATTCCCAATCCCGGCGGCGAGCCGATCATCCTCGACATGGCCGCAAGCGTCGTCGCGCGGGCGAAGATCCGCGATGCGCTCAAGCGGGGCGATGCGATCCCGCCGACCTGGGCCACGGACAGGGACGGCAGGCCCACCACCGACCCGAAGGCCGCGCTCGACGGTTTCCTGCTGCCGATCGGCGGTCACAAGGGCTACGGGCTCGCGCTCATCGTCGACCTCTTCGCGGGCCTGCTGTCAGGAGCGGCCTACCTGACGCACGTGAAGTCCTGGTCGGACAACCCGGAACTGCCGCAGGACCTCGGCCATTTCTTCTTCGTCATCGATGCGGGCCGCCTCGGGCCGCCGCAGTGGCTGGCGGAGCGCATGCAGGACTTCATCGCCATCCTGCATGCGACGCCGCGAGCGGATGCGGATGTGCCCGTGCTCGTCCCAGGCGAGATCGAGATGCGCAAGCTCGAACGCCATCGCCGCGAAGGGATCACGATCGATGCGACATTGCTCGCGAAGCTCGAGTCGTTCGCGAAACGCGTCCCGGCGTGATCGAGACGGCGAATGAACACGCGGGCCGTGCGCTCAAGGCACGGCCTGCGCGTCCAGGGGGTGGTCAATCGGCCTTCGCCTTCTCCTCATCGCCGCCTGGAGCTTCTTGATGTCCGCGGGCGACAGCTGCGGGCGGTCGACCTTGATCGTCAGCTTGTTGAGCTTGGCGGTCAGCGCGAACGGCGGCTTGTAGTCGGCGTCGTTCACGCCGGTGAGCGTGTCGGAGCCGATGTCGAAGCTCTCGTCCCACTGCAGGATCATCGGCAGCGTCTTCTCCATCCGCTTGGTCGCGACCACCTTGCCGTCCACCTTGAGCGTGCCGGTGCCGGGCCGGCCGAGGCCGCTGAAGTTGTTGAACGCGAGCGTGCCGGCGCCGATGCCCTCGTACTTGAAATCGAACTCGACCGTGTGCCTGCCCGGCGCCAGCGCCTCGGGCCTTCCCACTTGATGCGTTCGAGGTCGACCAGGTTCCACAGGAACACCGGCTTGCCCTTGAGCAGGTAGAAGCCGTAGCCGGCGAAGCGCCCGCCCGAGGTCAGGATCATGCCCTCGGCGCCGCCCTGCGGCACCTCGATGTCGGCGGTGATCGTGTAGGAGGCGTTCAGCAGCATCGGCGAGTCGCCCTGCGGCAGGCCGACCATCGGCCGCGTGTAGACGAACTCGGTGCGCCCGGCGGTGATGTTCGGCCGCGGCGCGACGATGCGCGCCGCCACCGACGCGTCCATCGGGAAGACCTGGTACTTCTTCGCCTCGGCGATGAACTTGGCCTTCATCTCCTTGACCTTCTGCGGGTTCTTCGCCGCGAGGTCGGTGGTCTGGCTGAAGTCGGTGTTCAGGTTGAAGAGCTCGCAGCACCTGGTTGTTCAGCGGGTCCGGGTTGGCCGGGCCGAAGGCTTCCCAGGGCGCGCGGTTGACCTTGGTGCTGAGGAACCAGCCGTCGTCGTACAGCGCCCACTGGCCCATCATCTCGAAGTACTGCGTCTTGTGCCGCGTCGGCGCCTTGGCGTTCTTCGCATCGAAGGTGTAGGCGAAGCTCGTGCCTTCGATCGGCGCCTGCTTGATGCCGTCCACCATCTCCGGCGCCTTGATGCCGGCGGCCTCGAGGATCGTCGGCACGACGTCGATGACGTGCACGAACTGCTCGCGCAGCCCGCCCTTGTCCTTGATGCGCGCCGGCCACGACACCACCATGTTCTGGTTGACGCCGCCGAGTTGCGAGGCGTTCTGCTTGAACCACGAGAACGGCGTGTCGAAGGCCCACGACCAGCCGGCCGACATGTGGTTGTAGGTCTGCTCGGTGCCCCAGACGTCGTAGAACTTCATCTGCACGTCGACCGGCATCGCGGTGAGGCCGTTGAAGAACGCGACCTCGTTCGGCGTGCCCATCGGCCCGCCCTCGGCGCTGGTGCCGTTGTCGCCGTTGATGTAGATGATCAGCGTGTTGTCGAGCTTGCCCAGGTCCTGGAAGTGCTGGATCACGCGGCCGATCTCGTGGTCGTTGTAGGCGGCGTAGGCGGCGAAGACCTCGACCTGGCGGATGAAGAGCTTCTTCTCGTCGGCCGTCAGCTGGTCCCAGGGCTTGAGCACCTCGGCTCGGCCACGGGGCGAGCTGGGTGTCCTTCGGGATCACGCCGAGCTTCTTCTGGTTCTCGAAGATCGTCTCGCGCAGCTTCTCGTAGCCGCCGTCGAAGAGCTTCATCGCGCTGATCTTGTCCACCCATTCCTTGGTCGGGTGGTGCGGCGCGTGCGTGGCGCCGGGGGCGTACTTGATGAAGATCGGCTTGGCCGGGTCGGTCTGGTGCATCCGCGTCATGTAGTCGATGGCGTCGTCGGCCATGCCGGTGACGAGGTTCCAGCCCGGCTTGCCCTCGAACGGATAGATCTGCGTCGTGTTGCGGAACAGGTTCGGCTGCCACTGGTTGGCGTCGCCGCCGACGAAGCCGTAGAAGTACTCGAAGCCCATGCCGGACGGCCACTGGTCGAAGGGCCCGACCTGGCTGGCCGCGAAGGCCGGCGTGTTGTGGTTCTTGCCGAACCACGAGGTCGCATAGCCGTTGTCGAGCAGCATGCGCCCGATCGTGGCCTTGTCCCTGGCCGATGATGCTGTTGTAGCCGGGGAAGCCGGTGGACTGCTCGGAGATCACGCCGAAGCCGGCCGAGTGGTGGTTGCGCCCGGTGATCAGCGCGGCGCGCGTCGGCGAGCACAGCGCGGTGGAGAACATGCGGTTGTAGCGCAGGCCTTCCTTGGCGATGCGGTCCATCGTCGGCGTCGGGATCACGCCGCCGAAGGTGCTGGGCACGCCGAAGCCGGCGTCGTCGGTGATGATCAGCAGCACGTTCGGCGCGCCCTTCGGCGGCACGACGCGCGGCGCCCACCAGGCCTTCGATTGCAGCGCATCGTTCTTGATCACGCCGCCGAACTTCGGGTCGGGCGCCGGCAGTTGCTTGGGGCTGACGGTCGTGGTGGCGCTGGGCGAACCCAGCGTGCCGGTGACCTGCTGCGCGTTCGCGGGAGATGCGCCGTACAGCACCACGGCGAAGGTGGTGACCAAGGCCTTCAATTGCAATCTCACGCTTGCCTCCAGGAAGTTGAGAAACAGCCGGCGATTCTACCAAAAACAAATGCCGGCGCAATTCTTTCCTGGATGCCTTCCGGGCGCTCTTCCGAGGCCCGCTCCCGATTGCAAAGGCGGCCGTCGACCTGCCCGGCCGTCAGCCGCCGATCTTCACGTCCCCGAGCCCGGCGCTGTCGTGCCGGATCTCGCCCTTGAGCACGGCCGCGGCGGCGGCCAGGTCGACCGAAAGGCCGTCCACCAGGTCGTCGATGGACAGGATTCCGCACACCGCGCCTTCGTCCGAGGTGACGACGAGGCGACGGACTCCGTGGGCCCGCATCAGTTCGAGCGCCTCGTGGGAGTCGGCGTCGTGGCGGATCGTGGCGACGATCGGCGTCATCACCGATCCCACCGAATCGGAGCCCGGGTTCAGGCTGTTCAATGCAAGGTCGCGGTCTGTGACGAAGCCGATCGGTTTCTCCGACCGGGCCGTATCTTCCATGACGAGCAATGCCCCCA
This sequence comes from uncultured beta proteobacterium, assembly GCA_963849005.1. GTDB lineage: Bacteria > Pseudomonadota > Gammaproteobacteria > Burkholderiales > Usitatibacteraceae > CAWKGC01. Next base: position 489,615 of record CAWKGC010000023.1, read on the forward strand.
CCCCGAATTTGCGCATGGCCGCGGCGGCCTCGGTCACGTGTGCCGAACGCGCGGTCGCCAGCACACGGCGCGTGTACACCCTTTCGATTCTCATGCCGGTCTCCTTCGCGTCACTGGCCAGTCTTCAATGTAGATCCGCGGCGGCGCTCCGGAGTTGACCTGTGTCAGCCGCCGCGCCATCGGGGGGCGAGCATCGGACCGGGAAATGGGGACGAATGCGCCCCGTGGTGGAGCGCTTCAGGAAGGAGTCTGGAGGCGGGGGTCGGAATCGAACCGGCATAGACGGATTTGCAATCCGCTGCATAACCATTTTGCTACCCCGCCGAAGGGGAAGTGAGAAGGGGGAAGGCTGGCCTTCCCCCTTTTCGCGAATCTGGAGCGGCAGAAGAGTCTCGAACTCTCGACCTCAACCTTGGCAAGGTTGCGCTCTACCAACTGAGCTACTGCCGCGTAATGCAGCCGCAAATTATAGCGAAATCCGGGACTTCCTTCAACCCGGCCCCTTGCCCGGCGGCTCGCGAGGCGTCGAGGCAATGGCCGCCCTCAGGTAGGTGGCCATCGAAAGCAGCGTCAGTCCCGCGGCCAGCCACGCCAGCCACCGCCCGGTGGCGCGGCAGTCGATGCATGCCGAACAGCGTGCCGTCGTAGAGCAGGAAGGGAATCGCCACCAGCTGCGACACCGTCTTGACCTTGCCGAGCATGCTCACCGCCACGCTCTTCGACTGGCCGATATGCGCCATCCATTCGCGCAGGGCCGAGATCGTGATCTCGCGGCCGATGATGATGAGGGCCACGACCGCATGCACGCGCCCCAGCTCGGTCAGCACGATCAGCGCGGCGGCGACCATGAGCTTGTCGGCCACCGGGTCGAGGAAGGCGCCGAAGGCGGACGTCTGGTTCCACTTGCGCGCGAGGTAGCCGTCGAACCAGTCGGTCACGGCTGCCGCGATGAAGATCCACATCGAGATCACGTTCGCCTGGTGCGACGTCAGCCACTCCTCCGGGAAATAGAGGACGGCGACGAACAGGGTATCGCGATGATGCGTCCCCAGGTCAGCAGGTTGGGCAGGTTCCAGGCCATCAGTGCAGCTCGTTGTAGATGCGTTCGGCCAGTGTACGGCTGATGCCCTCGACCTTGGCAAGATCATCGATGCTGGCGGCGACCACTCCCTGCATGCCGCCGAAGCGCGCCAGCAACGCCTGCCGTCGCTTCGGCCCGACAGAACCGATGTCTTCCAGCCGCGAGGTGACCCGCGCCTTGCCGCGTTTCGCGCGATGCCCGGTGATGGCGAAGCGGTGGGCCTCGTCGCGCACCTGCTGGATCAGGTGCAGGGCCGGGCTGTCGGGCGGCAGGCGCCGCGGCACGTCCTCGTCGGGGAATACCAGCTGCTCCATGCCCGGGCTTGCGCTCCTCGCCCTTGGAGACGCCGATCATCGGCACATGCCCGAGCCCGAGGTCGCCCATGATGCCGCGCGCGGCATTCAGCTGGCCGAGCCCGCCGTCGATCAGGATCAGGTCGGGCACCTTGCCGCCCTCGCCCTCCGCGAGCTTGCGGTAGCGCACGTCCAGCGCATAGCGCATGGCGCCGTAATCGTCGCCGGGCGTCACGTCCTTCACGTTGTAGCGCCGGTATTCCGAAGTCTGCATCGCGCCCTTGTCGAAGACCACGCAGGAGGCGACCGTCGCCTCGCCCATGGTGTGGCTGATGTCGAAGCACTCGATGCGCGCGATCGGCGCCTCGCCGCCGATGAACTCCTGCAGCGCCGCCACCCTCGCCTCCTGGCTCGCCTGCGTGGCCAGCCTTTGCGCGAGGGCCAGCGTGGCGTTCTTCCCGGCCATCACCAGCCAGGTGCGCGCCTCGCCCTGCGGCCGCTGCACGATGCGCACGGCGCGTTTCGCGATTCCCGTGAGCATCGCCTCGGCCTCCTCGACGTCGAGGCCGGCATCGCTCACCAGCGTCGGCGGCGGGGTATGCACGCCGTAGTGCTGCGCGATGAAGGCCTGCACCACGGACGCGGCGTCGCTGCCCGAGGCGTTCACCGGGAAGAAACTGCGGTCGCCCAGGTGCCGGCCGCCGCGCACCATGGCCAGCGTCACGCACCAGATGCCGTGCGACTCGACCGCGGCGATCACGTCAACGTCGCGCGGGCTGGAAGATTCCACCGCCTGGCCCGAGAGGATGCGCTGCAGGAGCCGGATGCGGTCGCGGTGCCGCGCGGCTTCCTCGTAATCCTGCGCGGCGGCCGCGGCCTCCATCTTCGCCGAAAGGCCGGCGAGGATCTCGCTTTCGCGGCCCTCGAGGAATTTCACCGCCGCATCGAGGTCGTGGCCGTATTGCTCCTCGCTCACAAGGCCCACGCAAGGCCCCGAGCAGCGCTGGATCTGGTGCAGCAGGCAGGGGCGCGAGCGGTGCGCGAACACGGTGTCGTCGCAGGTGCGCAGCTGGAAGACCTTCTGCAGGTGGCCGATCGATCTCGCGCACCGCCCAGGAGTTCGGGAACGGGCCGAAATAGCGGTGCGGCTTCTGCTGCACGCCACGATAGAAGCGGATCTGCGGGAACGCGCGCGCCGTGACCATGATGTAGCCGTAGCTCTTGTCGTCGCGGAACAGCACGTTGTAGCGCGGCGCAAGGCTCTTGATCAGGTTGTTTTCCAGCAGCAGCGCCTCGGCCTCGGATTGCGTCACCGTGGTCTCGGCGGAGGCGATCTGCGCCACCATCATCTCGGTGCGCGGGCTGGCGAGGGTCTTCTGGAAGTACGACGACACGCGCTTCTTCAGGTCGCGCGCCTTGCCGACGTAGATCACGACGCCCTCGGCATTGCGGAAGCGGTAGACGCCGGGCAGGCCGGGGAGTCCCGAGACGAACTCCTTCGCGTCGAAGCTTGCGGCAGTCACGGGCGCGCCGGCCGGCTGCGCCGCCTCAGGCCCCGCGCAGGCGCGCGAGATTCTCGACCGCGGCGAGATAGGCGGCGTTGGACTTGAGCGACTCGGGCGAGATCGCCTTGCCGCGCATGCGTTCCAGCCTGCGGGCCAGCGTCGGCGCCACCGCGCGCCGCTCCAGCCCTTCGAGGAGCGTGTCCTGCGAGCGCGGGTCGTTGCACAGCAGCACCATGTCGCAGCCGGCATTCAGCGCCGCGTTGCCGCGCGCTGCGATCCCGCCCGCGGTGGCCGCGCCTTCCATGCCGAGGTCGTCGGAGAAGATCACGCCGTCGAAGCCGATCTTCTCGCGCAGGATCTTCTGCAGCCACACCGGCGAGAAACCGGCGGGCCGCGAATCGACCTTGGGGTAGATGACGTGCGCGGGCATCACCGCCGCCATGCCGGCCCGCGCGAGGCGCGCGAAGGGAATGAGGTCGGTGCGCTCGATCTCGGCGAGGCTCCTCTCGTCCACCGGGACTTCGTGGTGCGAGTCCGCGCGCACCCAGCCGTGGCCGGGGAAATGCTTGCCGCAGCTCGCCATGCCCGCCGCCGCGAGCCCCGAGTGCAGCGCCTCGGCGAGCACGGCGATGATGCCCGGGTCCGAATGCAGGGCGCGGTCGCCGATCACGCCGGATTCGCCGTAGTCGACGTCGAGCACCGGCGCGAACGAGAAATCGATGCCGTGCGCCTGCAGTTCGCTGCCGATGACGAAACCGCAGCCGCGCGCCGCCGAGAGCGCGTGCGCATGGTCGCGGTCCCAGAGCGCGCCGAGCGAGCGCATCGGCGGGATGGTCGAGAAGCCCTTCTTCAGGCGCTGCACGCGCCCGCCTTCGTGGTCCACCGCGATCACCAGTCCCGGCGTGCGCATCTCGCGGATCGACTGCGTCAGCTGCACCAGCTGCAGGGGCGTGGCGAAGTTGCGCGCGAAGAGTATCGCGCCGCCCACCTGCGGATGCTGCAGCCGCTCTACGTCGTCCTGCGTGAGTTCGAGTCCGGCGACGTCCACCATCACGGGTCCGAGGCGCATGGTCAGGCCTCCAGGATCACGGTTGCCGTCGCCATGCCGGCATCGTCGGAAAGCGAGACGTGCGAGGAACGCACGCCCTTTTCCTCGAGCCACGCGGACATCGCGTCGTCGGGCACCAGCAGCGGCTTGCCGCGGGCGTCCCGGCCGACCGCCACCGCGTGCCAGCGGAAGGGCGAGCGGATGCCGCTGCCGATCGCCTTGGCGAAGGCCTCTTTCGCGGCGAAGCGCTTGGCGAGGTGGTTCGCAGGCTGGGGCACGCGGGCAAAGCGCGCCCGCTCGGACGGCGCGAGGATGCGATGCACGAAGCGCTGGCCGAAGCGCGCGAGCGTGCCCTCGATGCGCTTGATGTCGACGATGTCCGTTCCCAGTCCGTAGATCATTCGAGGAGGTTCTCCGTTCGGATCAGTCGGGGCGCACGATCAGCGCCTTCATCTCGCGCACCGCTTCGCGCATGCCGATGAACAAGGCGCGGCTGACGATGGCGTGCCCGATGTGCAGCTCGCGGACGCCGGCCAGCTTCGCCACCGGGCGCACGTTGAAATAGTTGAGCGCGTGGCCGGCGTTGAAGCGCATGCCGTGCGCGCGGATCGCCCTGCCCGCCTCGCGCAGCTTCTCCAGTTCGTGCAGCACGGCCGGGCTCTCGGCATCGCGGCCGCGCATGTGGAAGGCGTGGGCGTAGGGGCCGGTATGCACCTCGCACACCGAGGCGCCGATGCGCTGCGCGGCATCGATCTGCCCGGGGTCCGGATCGATGAAGACGCTCACCAGGATGCCTTCGTGGGCGAGCATGGACACCACGTCCTTCAGGCGCGGTTCGCTCGAAAGGATGTCCAGCCCGCCCTCGGTCGTGACTTCCTCGCGGCCTTCGGGCACCAGCATCGCCATCTCCGGGCGGATGCGCCGGGCGATGCCGACCATCTCGCTGGTGGCGGCCATCTCGAGGTTCAGCTTGATGTGCGTCAGGTCGCGCAGGCGGCGCACGTCCTCGTCCTGGATGTGGCGGCGGTCCTCGCGCAGGTGCACGGTGATGCCGTCGGCGCCGCCCAGGTGCGCCTCGACCGCGGCCCATACCGGGTCCGGCTCGTAGGTGCGCCGCGCTTGCCGCACGGTGGCGATGTGGTCGATGTTGACGCCGAGTTCGGGCATGTCTCGCTCAGATCTGCTGCAGTTCCTTCACCAGCTGGCGGGTATGCAGCACCTGGCCGTTGAGGAAATGGTTGATGAGGTAGCGCATCAGCTGCTTCGCCTGGCCGGCGCTGCGGGCATCGCCGAAGCGTTCGTTCTCGAGGTCAAGCAGCGTCGCGCCGTCCAATTTTACTGCATCGCCCCCCATCGCCCCTGAACCGGCCGGAATGGGCCCCCGCTCGACGATGTAGGCGTACTCGCGGCCGGCCGCCACCGGAGCGCCGGTTTCGGCCTCGTTCGCCAGCAGGAGCGCGTAGCCAAGCTCCTTCAAGAGGCGTTTTTCGAAGCGGCGCAGGGCGAGTTCGAGCGCGCGGCCTTCGCCGCCGGGCGGGATGGCGCCGGGGCCGGCCGGCGGTTCGGCGACACGGTGGCCGGGGACCGACACCGAGCGCAGGTCCGCCACCGCTTCGTCATAGGCGGTGAAGAGGCCCTCGTGCGGGTCCTCGCGCTGGGTGAGCTTCAGCAGCAGCTCGTTGAGATAGAACGCCGACATCATGCTGGCCCCGCCAAGCGGCAGGCAGACGCGCTCGGCCTCCGCAGTCTTCAGGGTCTTCATCTCGCCCTTGCCGAACCACGAGAGGGAAAGCGGCTGGAAGGGCCCGAGGACGCCGCGCAGCGCCGACTTGGGCCGCCGCGCCCCGCGCGCCATCAGGGCCATGCGCCCGTGGCGCTCCGTCCACGCCTCGACGATCAGGCTGGTCTCGCGGTACGGGTAGCTGTGCAGGACATAGCCGCGGTCCGAGGACCCCGGCGCGCTCACTCGTAGCCCCACTGCCTGAGCAGGGCCTCGCTGTCCGCCCAGCCGGACTTGGGCTTTACCCAGAGCTCCAGGAACACCTTGGCGCCGAAGAGGGCCTCCATCGACTTGCGCGCCTCGGTGCCGATGCGCTTGAGCGTCTCGCCGCCCTCGCCGATCAGGATCGCCTTCTGCCCGGTGCGATCGACGTAGATGGTGGCGGCGATGCGGCGCATGGTGCCCTCGATCGCGAAGCTCTCGATCGCCACCGCGGTGGTGTAGGGCAACTCGTCGCCAAGCAGGCGGAAGATCTTCTCGCGGATCAGTTCCGCGGCAAGGAAACGCTCGGAGCGGTCGGTGAGCGTGTCGGCGTCGTAGCCTGCCGGCGCCTCGGGCAGGTGGCGGCGGATCTCGGCGAGCAGGGGCTTCAATTGCGTGCCCTTCTCCGCGCTCACCGGCACCAGCGCCGCGAAATCGCGCATCGCGGCCACTTGCACCAGCGTCTTGGCGAGCACCGCCTTGTCGCGCGCCCGGTCGACCTTGTTGAGGGCGAGGATCACCGGCTTGCCCTCCGGCAGCAGAGCCAGCACCGGCTGGTCGCGCTCGTCCCAGCCGCGCGCCTCGATCACCATCACCACCACGTCGACTTCGTCGAGCGCGTTGGTGACGGCACGGTTCATCATGCTGTTCAGCTTGCTCTGGAAGCGCTTCTGGAACCCGGGCGTGTCGACGAAGACGTACTGCGCGCCCTTGTCGGTGAGGATGCCCTGGATGCGGTGGCGCGTGGTCTGCGCCTTGCTGGAGGTGATCGACAGCGGCACGCCGACCAGGTGGTTGAGCAGCGTCGACTTGCCGACGTTGGGCCGGCCGACGATCGCCACCTTGCCGAAGCGAAAGGCGTCCTCAGCCATGCGCGAGTTTCGCCAGCATGCGCGCGGCAGCTTCCTGCTCGGCGGCGCGCCGGCTCGGCCCTTCGCCGGTTTCGCGGACGTCCATTTCCGGCACCTCGCAACGGACGGTGAAAGTCTGTTCGTGCGCCTCGCCCCGCGTTTCGATGACTTCGTATTGCGGCAGCTTGAGGCGCCTGCCCTGAAGCCATTCCTGCAGCGCGGTCTTCGCGTCCTTGGGCGCGGACGCCCCATCGAGCGCGGCCAGCAGGCGGTTCGCATAGAGGCCCTCGATCACCGCGCGCGCGCGCTCGAAGCCGGCATCGCGGAACACCGCGCCGAACACCGCTTCCATGGCATCGGCGAGGATCGACGGGCGGCGAAAACCCCCGCTCTTCAGTTCGCCCTCGCCCAGCAGGAGCAGGTCGCCGAGTTCCAGCGACTGGGCGATCTCGGCGAGCGTGGTCTCGCGCACGAGGGAGGCGCGCAGCCGGGTGAGGTCGCCTTCGGGACGCGACCCGAGGCGGTCGAAGAGCAGGATGGCGATGACGCAGCCGAGGATCGCGTCGCCGAGGAACTCGAGGCGCTCGTTATGCGTGCCGGAGTGGCTGCGGTGCGTGAGCGCGAGCTCGAGCAGCGCGGGATCGGAGAAACGGTGCCCGAGGCGCTCCTGGAGCCTGTCCAGCGCGCGCCCTGTCGTCTGGTTCACTGCCGCGATCTAGAAGACCTTGGCGTTGGTGGCGCTGAAATCGATGCAGATCGCGACGTTGCCGAAGATCGGCACCTTCACCGACCAGGCCGCGGAGACGATGGTCTCGCCGCCATCCTTGGTGATATCGAGGTCGGCTCCGGTGACCACGGTGATGCTGTCGATCAGGCTGCGCCGGTCGAAGGCCTTGCGGATCTCGCCCACCGTGCCCTTGGTGTCGCCTTGCGCCTCCATGGTGGCCAGCACCTTCTTGACGCCGTAGTAATCGACGACGACCGGGAAGAGCTTCATGCCGGTGACGGCCAACAGCGCGAGCAGGACCATCACCACGACTGCGCCGCCAAGGGAAACGCCACGTTGCCTGTTCATCCGCCCTCCCAGGTTCCGCCGCGACACGCAATCGCCGGACGGTTCATTCGATCTTGTTGCCGACACGCTTCAGGTCCCCCAGGTTCAGCCAGACCAGGAATGCCCGGCCCTTGAGATGGTCATCGGGCACGAAACCCCAGTACCGGCTGTCCGCGCTCTGGTCCCGGTTGTCCCCCATCATGAAGTAATGGCCGGGCGGCACCGTGCATGAAAAACCGTCGTCATTGTATTCGCAATTGTCGCGGTGCGGGAACTGCCGGACCTCGTGCAGGCGCACGGGCGGCTCGCTCGGCACGACCATCGAGACATGGCTGTGCTCGCCGATCTTCTCCATGAACGCCGGGTAGCGGTTCAAGCCGCCGTCGGTGAAGGCGCCCGCCGGCTGCGTTTGCACGGCCTGGCCATTGATCGTGAGCCTCTTTCCCTTGTAGGAGACCTTGTCGCCGGGCAGCCCGATCACGCGCTTGATGTAGTCGAGGCTGGGGTCGGCCGGATAGCGGAACACCACCACGTCGCCGCGCTTCACCTCGCCGGTGTCGAAGACCTTCTTGTTCACGACCGGGATGCGCACGCCGTAGGAAAACTTGTTCACGAGGATGAAGTCGCCGACCAGCAGCGTGGGCATCATCGAGCCCGAGGGAATCTTGAAGGGCTCCACCAGGAACGAGCGGATGATGAACACCACCACGATCACCGGGAAGAACGCGCGCGCCATGTCGACCACGACCGGCTCGGCCGCGCCCTCGGCGCGCCGCTTGCGCAGCACCTTCGCGTCGAAAAGCCAGATGATCCCGGTCAGCACCGAGGCCAGGAGCAGCACCGCGGAGAACTCCGTGAACTTGAGCAGCATGCCCATCAGCGCGATGAAGAGCACCGGCCAGGCGATCTCCAGCAGCCCGCGCCGGATGCCTCCCTTGCCTTCCTCGCCGCTCGCGGCCAGCGCGTCCCACGCGATCAACGCCGCGCTCGCTGCCCCGGCCACCATCGCGATCAATTCCCAGTTCAGTCCGCCCTGCATCTACTTGCCCTCCACTTGCAGGATGGCGAGGAACGCCTCCTGCGGGATTTCCACCGAGCCCACCTGCTTCATGCGCTTCTTGCCGGCCTTCTGCTTCTCCAGCAGCTTCTTCTTGCGCGTGATGTCGCCGCCGTAGCACTTGGCGAGCACGTTCTTCCTCAACGCCGAGATGTTCTCGCGCGCGATGATGTTGGAGCCGATCGCCGCCTGCACGGCGACGTCGAACATCTGACGCGGGATGAGCTTCCTCATGCGCGTGGCGAGGTCGCGGCCCCGGTAGACCGAGTTTTCCCGGTGCACGATCAGGGACAGCGCATCGACCTTCTCGCCGTTGATCTGGATGTCGAGCTTCACCAGGTCGCCGGCGCGGAAGTCGAGGAACTCGTAGTCGAGCGAGGCGTAACCGCGCGAATTGCTCTTCAGCTTGTCGAAAAAGTCCATCACCACTTCGTTCAGGGGCATGTCGTAGGTGAGGATCACCTGCCGGCCGACGTAGAGCATGTTGACCTGCGTGCCGCGCTTCTGCGTGCACAGGGTGATCACCGGCCCCACGTATTCCTGGGGCATGAGGATCGTGGCACGGATCATCGGCTCGCGTATCTCCTCGATGCGCGAGGGGTCGGGAAGCTTGGACGGGTTGTCGATTTCGATGACCGAGCCGTCGCGCAGCTTCACCTGGTAGACCACGGTCGGGGCCGTGGTGATGAGCTCCATGTCGTACTCGCGCTCGAGCCTCTCCTGGACGATGTCCATGTGCAGGAGCCCCAGGAAGCCGCAGCGGAAGCCGAATCCCAGCGCCTGGGAAGTCTCGGGCTCGAAGCGCAGGCTGGAATCGTTCAGCTGCAGCTTGGTGAGCGCGTCGCGCAGCGCCTCGTACTGGTTGGACTCGATCGGGTAGAGGCCGGCGAACACCTGCGGCTTGATTTCCTTGAATCCTGGCAGCGGCGCGTCGGCGCGGCGATCGGCAAGCGTCACCGTGTCGCCCACCTTGGCGTCCTTCAGTTCCTTGATGCCGGAAATGACGTAGCCGACCTCGCCCGCGCCGAGGCTTTCGCGCTGCAGCGACTTGGGCGTGAACACGCCGACCTGCTCGACCAGGTGCAGGGCGCCCGTGGCCATCAGCAGGATCTTGTCCTTGGGCTTCAGCGACCCGTCGACCACGCGCACCAGGATCACCACGCCGACGTAGTTGTCGAACCAGGAGTCGATGATCAGCGCCTTCAGCGGCCCGTCGGGGTCGCCCTTCGGCGGCGGGATGCGGGCGATCACGGCCTCGATCACGTCGTCCACGCCCTCGCCGGTCTTGGCGCTGCAGCGCACCGCGTCGGTGGCGTCGATGCCGATCACGTCCTCGATTTCCTGGATCACGCGCTCGGGCTGCGCCGAGGGCAGGTCGATCTTGTTCAGCACCGGGACCACTTCGACGCCAAGTTCGGTGGCGGTGTAGCAGTTGGCCACCGTCTGCGCCTCGACGCCCTGCGAGGCGTCCACCACCAGGAGCGCGCCTTCGCAGGCCGAGAGCGAGCGCGACACTTCGTAGGAGAAGTCCACGTGGCCGGGGGTGTCGATGAGGTTGAGGCGGTATTCCTTGCCGTCGCGCGCCTTGTAGGAAAGCGCGGCCGTCTGTGCCTTGATGGTGATGCCGCGCTCGCGCTCCAGGTCCATCGAATCGAGGACCTGGGCGTCCATCTCCCGCGACGACAGCCCGCCCGTGCGCTCGATGATGCGATCCGCCAGCGTCGACTTGCCGTGGTCGATGTGGGCGATGATGGAGAAGTTGCGGATATGGTCCAAGTTCGGGGGGCTCGTAAGGCACAAGGCCAAGACAAAGGGCACGTCGCCGTGCCCTTTTTTGACAACCCGCTATTTTACTCGATCTTCACTTCATTCGCGAGAGGCGGCGCTCCAGCACCTCGACGTCGAGGGCGTAATGGCACAGCTCGCGCTCGCCGTCGAGGAGCACGGGGACCTTGTCGCCCCACTTTTCCTCGAGCTCGGGATGCAGGTCGACGTCGATCACCTCGACCAGGAAGGAGAAACGGCCCTGCAATTGCTGCAAGGCCGTCACCATTTCCTGGCACAAGTGGCAGTACTCCCGGGAGAGCACTGTCAGGGTGGGCTTCAATCGCTTGCGCCGTTACTCGTTCTCGGGGCGAAGCGTGACGAAGCGCGTGCCGTTCTCGTCCTTCACGAGGAGCGCGACCGGCTTCTTGACGTCGAGCTTGGCGACGACCTCGCCGAACGCCTTCACGTTCGCGACCTCGGTGTTGTTCACGCGCAGGATCACGTCGCCGGGCGAGATGCCCGCGGCAAGCGCCACGCCGTCCACGCCGTCGACCAGGACGCCGGAGGCGACCTTGGCCTGCTTCTTCTGCTCGGGCGTGAGGTCGACGAGCGCGAGGCCGAACTTGCCGGGCTTCGCCTCGGGCTTGCCGGCCTTGGCCACCTTGGTGGGCGCCTCTTCCTTGAACTCGCCGATCGTGACCGGCACTTCGCGCAACTTGCCGCCGCGCCAGACCGACAGCTTTGCCGCCACCCCCGGCTTCATCGCGCGGATCGCGCGCGACAGGTCAGCGGAGCCCTCGATGTCCTTGCCGTCCACCTTGGTGATCACGTCGCCCGGCTCGAGCCCCGCCTTGGCCGCGGGCGAGCCTTCCTCGACGTTGCCGATCACCGCGCCATCCGATTTCGGCAGGCCCAGGCTCTCGGCGAGGTCCTTGGAGACGTTGCCGATCGACACGCCGATCTTGCCGCGCGTCACCTTGCCGGTCTTGATCAGCTGGTCCGCAACGCCCATGGCCACGTCGATCGGGATGGCGAAGGAAATGCCCTGGAAGCCGCCGCTGCGCGAATAGATCTGCGAGTTGATGCCGACCACTTCGCCCTTGAGGTTGAAGAGCGGCCCGCCGGAGTTGCCCGGGTTCACCGCGGCGTCGGTCTGGATGAAGGGCACCGAGTCCATGTCCCTGTCGTTCAGGTTGTCGCGGCTCTTGGCGCTGACGATGCCGGCGGTGACGGTGGCGCTGAAGCCGTAGGGCGAGCCAATGGCCATCACCCAGTCGCCCACGCGCAGCTTGCCCGTGTCGCCGATCAGGACCTTGGGCAACGCCGTCGCGTCGATCTTGATGACCGCCACGTCGGTGCGCTTGTCCGCGCCGACCACCCTGGCCTTGAACTCGCGCTTGTCGGTGAGGCGCACGGTGATCTCGTCCGCGTTCTCGACAACGTGCGCGTTGGTCAGCATATAACCGTCGCTGGAGATGATGAAGCCCGAGCCCATGCCGAAGGGCCGAAGCGGCGCGCGGTTCGGGCCCTTGGGCTCGGCGCCGGGCGGCTGGCCGCGGCGCGGGGCCGGGTTGCCCGGTCCCGGGCGCGCATCCGGCGGCATGAAGCGGCGGAAGAATTCGTAGAACGGGTCGTCCTCCGAAAGCCCGGGCATCTGCTGCTGGTTGCCGCCCCTGGACTGGGTGCTGATGTTGACTACCGCCGGGCCATGCTTCTCGGCGAGGTCGGCGAAGTTGGGAAGCTGTTGCGCCGACACGGCAACTGCGGCCGTGAGCGAAAGAACCGCGACCACGTAGGAAAGGATCGCTTTGGTCGATTTCATTTTTTGCTGTTTCCTCTATGTTGGCGTTGCTGTTGCTGTGGAACTCTCGGGGACTGCAAGACGCTCAGCGCAGGCGCGTCACGCCGCGGCCCACCTGCTGGGTCGCCGCGGGAGGCACTTCGCCCAGCACGGTCACGACGTGGTCGCCCACGCTGCCCACGAAGACGCTGTAAAGGCCTTCGTCGTAGGTGGCCTCGACCGGCTTGGCGCCGGGCGCGGCCGGCTCGATGAAAACGGAAATGCTCGCCAGCCCGTCGGTAAATACGAGGTGCGAGACAGGTTGCGGCTTGCCGGGCATGGTGCGGCGCATCTCCATGACCTTCATGAAACCGGCCGGCGGATTGGCCACCGCCCAGCCGGTATCGACCGACTTCGATTCATCGCGCGGCTTCGTGTCCGTCTGCCACTTCGACTGGTCCTGGCGGAAGGCGCCCTTGATCTCGCTCCTGGCCACCTGCGGCCCGATGCGCACTTCGGTGAAGGTGAAGTTCTCGAGCACGCGGTTCTTGTCGCTCAGGACGCGGGCGCGCAAGAGCAGCCCGGAAGCGAGCTCGGCGCACACGCGCTGGTGGAAGCGCAGCGCATCGTGCGGCTCGAGCCGGATCCACTGGCAGTCGAGCCCGAGCACGCGCTCCACCCCGCCCAGCTTCACCTTGTAGTTCTGCGCGATCGCCTCAGGGGCGCCGAGCAGCGAGGGAAAGAAGCGCGCAGTAGTGCGGCGGTCGAGCCGGACCATCTTCGCCTCCGGCATGATGCATTGCAGTCTCTTCGTTGCGGCGAACGAACTCGCGCAGGGGGCCGTCGAGCGTCTCGATGCGCTCGTGCTCGTCGCCGCCGAACACGGCATGAGTTACGCGCGAGGTCGACATCCGGTCGTCGGTGGTGTGCACGTAGGTGCCGGTGTAGGTCAGGGTCCGCGCCGACTGGGCAGCGCGTTGCAGCCACTGCATCGGATCGTTCGGCGGCACCTGCGCATAGGCCGGGATGGCTGCCGTCAGCATCACCGCCGGCAGCCGGGTGACAAGTCGCATCATCTCTGTGCGCCCGCGCGCTGCTGGCTGGACACCGTCATGTAGGCATCCGGCGAGGGCACCTGGCGGTGCACCGTCAGATAGTCGCTCACGGCGATCGGCACGCCCGCGGAACGGGGCACCGGCGTATTGGCGGCCACCATCGGCGATTCCCGCCGGGGCCTTGGCAGCTGGTGGGCGCGGCGGCGTCCGGACGGCCCTGCAGGCCCATCCAGGCCACTACCGAGACCGTTGCCACCGATGCGGCGACCGCGAAGGCCACGCGCCTGGCGCCCTCGCCCACCCGCTTGCGCGGGGCGAGCACGGTCGGCTCCTTTTCGAGCGCGGCCATGATGCGCGCGGTCGACGTGCGCTGGGAGGCGCCCTCGCCACGCAACACCTCGCCGATCACGTGGTAGGCGACCCACGCCTGCTTGAGTTCATCGTTGCCGCAACAGGCCTTGATCGCCCGCCCGGCTTCCTGCTCGTCCAACTCGCTGTCCACCAGCGAGGAAATTTCCTGTTTCATCCGTGTGCTCCGTTCATCCGCTTGTGCAGTCTGCTGCTATTTTCGTTTTGGGTGATTCCCTGCCTGCTTACCATCTCTTGTCCGTCTCGGTACCGAGCTGCGGACGCAGCTTTTCCGCGACCGACTCGCGCGCCCGGAATATCCTCGAGCGCACCGTGCCGATCGGGCAATCCATGATCTGCGCGATTTCCTCGTACGACAGCCCGTCGATCTCGCGCAGCGTGATCGCGGTGCGCAATTCCTCCGGCAAAGCGTCGATCGCGTTGTTCACCGTCTGCGGCGACCTGCTTGCTCATCAGGATGTTCTCCGGGGTGTTGATGTCCCGCAGACCGTCGGCATCGTCGAAAGTTTCCGCCTCCTCGCTGTCGTACTCGGTCGAAGTGGGCGCCCGCCGGCCCATCGCCACGAGGTAGTTCTTGGCGGTGTTGATGCCGATGCGGTAAAGCCAGGTGTAGAAGGCGCTGTCGCCGCGGAAATTGGGCAGCGCGCGGTAGGCCTTGATGAATGCTTCCTGCGCCACGTCCTCGACCTCCGAGGGGTTGCGGACGATGCGCGACAGCAGCCGCTCGAGCTTGCGCTGGTACTTGTGCACCAGGAGCTCGAAGGCGCGCTTGTCGCCGCGCTGCGCGCGCTCGACGAGCTGCTGGTCGACTTCCCGATCGCTCACTTGCCCCTTTCCCTGGCCTGCCGGCTTCTTGTAGGTTTCGACCGGGGTGCCGCGACGCACTCCCCGAGGCGGCCGCGAGGAATGTCTTGCTGGCCTCCTGGGGTATTATAAGCGTCAGGTTTTTCATCCGTTTCCGGCCCTCTTGCCAAGCGTATGCCCGAAAGACAGGGCCACGGGCGAATAGTTCCACGGAACCGAGGGGTATTCGCCCCGCCCCCCGGTTTTCCCCCACCTGCCGAGGCCAGCGCTTGGAAGCATACGACGTACTGATCATCGGCTCGCGGCCTCGCCGGCCTGTCCCTGGCGCTGCGGCTCGCCCCGCAGCTGCGCATTGCGCTTGTAACCAAGCAGCGAGCTCCTCGACGGCGCCATCGCAACTGGGCGCAGGGCGGCATCGCCGCCGTGCTCGACAACGACGACTCGGTCGAGCACCACATCCGCGACACGCTGGTCGCCGGCGCGGGGCTCTGCAACGAAGAGACCGTGCGCTTCGTGGTCGAGCGCGGCCGGCGCTCGCGTCGAGTGGCTGGTCGGGCACGGCGTGGCGTTCACGCGCGACGCGGACAAGCGCGAACGAGCTGCACCTCACGCGCGAAGGCGGCCACAGCCACCGCCGCATCGTCCACGCCGCCGACGCCACCGGCCATGCGGTGCAGGAGACGCTGTCGGGCAGGTGCGAGCGCACCCCAACATCGACGCTCCTCGAGCGGCACATCGCGATCGACCTGATCACCGTCGGCCAAGCTCGGCAAGGCCGGCAACCGCTGCCTCGGCGCCTACGTCTTCGACAAGCGGCACGGGCAAGGTGAAGACCATCGCGGCGCGCGCATACCGTGCTCGCCACGGGCGGCGCCGGCAAGGTCTACCTCTACACCACCAATCCCGACATCGCCACCGGCGACGGCATCGCCATGGCCTGGCGCGCCGGCTGCCCGGTGGCGAACATGGAGTTCATCCAGTTCCACCCGACCTGCCTGTACCACCCGCAGGCCAAGTCGTTCCTGATCACCGAGGCGGTGCGCGGCGAAGGCGGCCTGCTCAAGCTGCCCGAACGGCGACGCGCTTCATGCCGCGCCACGACGAGCGCGCCGAGCTGGCGCCGCGCGACATCGTGGCGCGCGCCATCGACTTCGAGATGAAGAAGCGCGGCCTCGACTGCGTCTACCTCGACATCACGCACAAGGGCGCGGACTTCGTCAAGTCGCACTTTCCCGAACATCCACGCCAAGCTGCCTCGAGCTCGGCATCGACATCACGCACGAGCCGATCCCGGTGGTGCCGGCCGCGCACTACACCTGCGGCGGGGTGGTGATCGACCTGCACGCGCGCACCGACCTGCCCGGCCTGTATGCGCTCGGCGAGGTCGCCTGCACCGGCCTGCACGGCGCCAACCGCCTGGCCTCGCAACTCGCTGCTCGAATGCCTGGTGTTCGCCGAGGCCGCCGCCGAGCGACATCATGGCGCACCGCGGCGCCCGCGGTCGCCCGCGCTGCCCGGAATGGGACGAAAGCCGCGTCACCGACGCCGACGAGGAAGTGGTGATCGCCCACAACTGGGACGAATTGCGCCGCTTCATGTGGAGACTATGTCGGCATCGTGCGCACCACCAAGCGGCTGGAGCGCGCGCGCCACCGCATCGAGCTGCTGCAGCAGGAGATCGACGAGTACTATTCGCAACTTCCGCGTCACCACCGACCTGATCGAGCTGCGCAACCTCGTGCTGACGGCCGAACTGATCGTGCACTGCGCGCAGTCGCGCAAGGAAAGCCGCGGGCTGCACTTCAGCGTCGACTATCCGCAGACGCTGCCGGTCGCCGTCGACACGGTGCTCGTGCCGCCCCGCCACCGTCCGCGGAAGATGGCGGCGGCGGGGAGCAAGCCATGAGCGCCCTGCTGCTTCCCGCCGCCGAGATACGCGCCGTCGAGGCGCGCGCCCGCGGCAAGGGCGAGCCGCTGATGCTGAGGGCGGGCCGCGCGACGGCGCAGTTCGCCGCGCGCATTGCCGGGGATACCGGCGAGCCGGTGCTGGTGGTCGCCGGGCCCGGCAACAACGGCGGCGATGCCTGGGTCGCGGCGCGCTTCCTCCAGCAGGCATTCCACCGCGTCACCGTGCTGGATGCGGGGGCAGCGAAGCCGCTCGCCGACCCGGTGGCTCGCGAGGCCAAGGCCGCGTTCACCGGCAACGTCGCTAGCGAATGGCCGGACGCGCACTTCTCGCTCATCATCGACGGCCTGTTCGGCATCGGGCTTTCGCGCACGTCGCGGCGAATTTCGCGGCCCTCGTCGAGCGCATCAACGCATCGAACACGCCGGTGCTGTCGATCGACCTGCCCAGCGGCATCGACAGCGACACCGGCTGCATCCGCGGCTGCGCGGTGAACGCGGACCATACGCTCACTTTCATCGCGCTCAAGCCGGGCCTGTACACCGCCGACGGGCCCGACCACGCCGGCGCGATCACGCTCGATAACCTCGGGGTGGACGACGAACTCGAGGGCATCATGGGCGGCACCCTGCTTACGCGGGCCGCTGTCGCCGGCTGGCTCCCGCCCCGCCGCAGGAACACGCACAAGGGCAGCTTCGGCGGCGTGGCGGTGATCGGCGGCGCCGACGGCATGGTGGGCGCGCCCCTGCTCGCCAGCCGCGCGGCGCTCTACCTTGGCGCGGGCAAGAGTTTCTGCGGCCTGCTCGCCTCGGACTCGCGCAGCGTCGATCCGGTAGCCCCGGAGATCATGCTGCGGCCCGGTGGAGCACCTCCTCGACCTGCCCGATGTTTCGGTCGTGGTGATCGGCCCGGGCATGGGGCACTCGCAGCGCGCACGCGCCGCGTTGCACGCCGCGCTCATGCACAAGTTTCCCCTGGTGGTCGATGCCGACGGCCTCAACCTGCTGGCCAGCGACGAGGAATTGCGCGCGCTGCTCTCGCGCCGCGAAGCGCCGACGGTGCTCACGCCCCACCCGGGCGAGGCGGCACGGCTGCTCGGCGTGAAGACCGAGGCCGTGCAGAGCAACCGCGTCGCCGCCTCCGTCAAGCTGGCGTCGCTGCTCAAGTGCGAGATCGTGCTGAAAGGCGCGGGCTCCATCGTCGTCTCTCCCGACGGCAGCTGGTCGATCAACGCGACCGGCAACCCCGGAATGGCCAGCGCCGGCATGGGCGACACGCTCTCCGGAATGATCGGCGCGCTCCTCGCGCAAGGGCTGGACGCCGGCCGCGCGGCACGCTTCGGCGTCTGCCTGCACGGCGCGGCTGCCGACCTGCTTGCCGAAGAAGGCGAAGGCCCGCTGGGAATCACCGCAGGCGAGGTCGGCAAGGCCGCCCGCCGCGTCCTCAACAGCTGGATGCGCTAGGGGTCAGACCCCGTCAGCGCAGCATCCGCCAGGTGGCGATGCCCAGCGCCGTCATGAAGAGCGACCCGCCGAGGTGGGCGACGCTGTGGGTGATGGCCCAGCCGTACTCGCCGCGCAGCATCATCGTCACGGACTCGGCGGAAAACGTCGAGAACGTGGTCAGCCCGCCAAGGAATCCGGTGACGATGAAAAGCCGCCATTCCGGCGAGATGCCGGTGCGGTCGCTGAACAGAGCGATCGCCACGCCGACCGCATAACCGCCGATCAGGTTGGCGGCCAGCGTGCCGAGCGGAAGCTGCGGCGCGCGCTCGTTCAGCCACATTCCCAGTCCCCAGCGCAGCCACGCGCCGAGCACTGCGCCGATCGCCACTGCGATCGCCGGGCCGACGAAGCTCATGGGAACAAGCTGCGCAGCGCGTCGGGCACGCGCAGCGTCTTTCCCGAATCGTAGTCGAGCCAGACGATCACGAACTCGGCGTCCGCGTAGCGCTGCGACGGATCGGCGCGATCGACGATCTCGCCGCCGATCGTGAAGCTTGCGCCGCCGACCTTGTCGCGGTCACGGTCACGTCGATCTCGCAGGGATAGGTGATCGCCTTCAGGTAATTGACGGTGGCCTTGGCGAGGATCGGCCCCTCCCCGCTCCCGTTAATGTCGATGCCCAGTCGCCTTCCACCAATCGAATCGCGCCTGTTCGAAATAGGTCAGGTAGGCGGCATTGTTGACATGGCCCATCGCGTCCATGTCGCCCCAGCGCACGGAGATCGGCATCTTGTGCAGCAAAGTGTTCGGTTCCGGCATTCTTTTCCGCGCCAGTGAAGTTTCACGATGCGATCGCCTCGGCCACCAGCTCCGCGATGTCGCGCGTCGCGACGCGCTCCTCCGCCCCCTTCGAAGCCACGCCGTCGCGCAGCATTATCGCGCAGTAAGGGCAGGCCGTGGCGATCACCGCCGGTTCGCGCTCGAGCGCCTGTTCCGCGCGAAGCACGTTGATGCGCTTGCCCGTGTTCTCCTCCATCCACATGCGCGCCCCGCCCGCGCCGCAGCACATGGCGTGGTCGCGGTTCAGCGCGAACTCCAGCGGCGCATCCGACGTCACGGTGGAAAGAACCCGGCGCGGCGCTTCGTATTCGCCGTTGTGGCGGGCGAGGTAGCAAGGCTCGTGGTAGATCACGCGCTGGAAGGCCTTGCGCGGCTTGATGCGTCCTGCCGCGATGAGTTGGTCGATCAGCTGCGTGTGGTGCAGCACTTCGAACCTGCCGCCGAACTCCGCGTACTCGTTCTTCAGCGAATTGAAGGCGTGCGGGTCGCAGGTCACGATGCGCGTCACTTTCAGGCCCTTGAGCGTATCGGCAAGCGCATGGGCGAGCGTTTGGAAGAGCATTTCGTTGCCCGCGCGCCGCACGCATTCGCCGGTCGAGGTCTCGCGCTCGCCCAGGATCGCGAAGCTGACGCCTGCGGCGCGCAGGATCGCGACGAAGGCCTTGGCCACCTTCTGGCTCTTCAGGTCGAAGGACTGCGCCGACCCGACATAGAACAACCAGTCGAACTGCGACGCCTGTTCCGCGCTTTGGAGCACCGGGACGCCGAGCTCGCGCGCCCAGTCGCCGCGCGTGTCGGCGGGAAGTCCCCACGGGTTCGACTGGCTTTCGTACGCGTCGAAGACCGCCTTGAGTTCCGCGGGGAACGCGCCCTCCATCATCACCTGGTGCTGGCGCAGCTTGAAGAAGCGCGCGAGGTGCTCGAGCCCGATGGGGCACGATCGTTCGCAATAGCCGCAGGTCGTGCAGGCCCAGAGCGCCTCCTCGGAGATGACCTTGCCGACAAGCGGCGGCAACTCGGTCTCGCGACCCGCGACGAGCGGCTCGCGCACCTCTACAAGGTGGCGCTTCAAGCTGTCGTTCACCCACTTGAGGGCAAGCGGCTTGCCGGTAAGGAAGGTCGGGCACGCATCCTTGCAGCGGCCGCATTCGGTGCAGGTGAACGCGTCGAGGCCCTCTTTCCATGTCAGGTCCGCCGCCGTGCGCACTCCGACCTTCATGTCGTCTTCGCCCTCGCCCGCCATGATCTTCTCGAGGTCCACCGAGGGGACGGTGTTCAACGGCGCATCGCGGCCGAAGAACACCGCGGGCAGCGCGGTGACGATGTGGAAATGCTCGCCTGCGGGGATCAGCACGAGGAACGAGAACACCGTGAGCATCTGCACCCAGTAGAAGAAGTGCATGCCGGCCATGAGGGCATCCGGCGGCAGGCCCGCGAAGAGCGCCGCGACCGCGCCGCCCACCACGGCAAAGCTGCGCTCATGCGCGATGCCGGGATCGCCCGCGTAGTAGGCAAAGCGCATCCCGTCGAAGAGGAAATCCGTGACCATGATGGCGAGGATCAGCGAGAGCACCACGAGCGCCTCGCGATTGGGCTCGAGCCGCGCCGGCTTCACCACCAGCCGCCGCCAGAACGCATAGAGCACGGCCAGCGTCACCGCGACCTCGACGAAATCCTTGAACGTCGCGTAGATGCCGCCCGCAAGCCCCGGGATGACGATGAGCGGGTCGTAGCCGATCGCGATGAGGTGGAGCTTCCTCACCAGCAGCGCCATGAAGCCGAGGAAGATCACCGCATGCATGATGCCGGGGCGCGGCTCGCCCGAGATCATGCGCGACTGCGCGAAGCCCATGCCGAAGAGCCTCGCGATGCGCCGCCCCGGCAGGTCCCAGCGCACCTCGGGCTGCAGGCTCGCGACAATGGCGATCTTGCGCCAGGCGAGGAAGGCAAAGCCGGCAAAGCCAAGTATCATGACGAGCGTGATCGCCCAGGGTCCCATGTCGTTCCTTGGTGCCGGTCATGGCCGGTCCGCCCTGACAATACCGAATCGCGGCGAATGCCGGGCATGAGCCAAGTCAAACAACCCCCGAATCGCCCCTCAAGGAGCCCTGGTTGCAGCGCGAATCCATGGAATACGACGTGGTGGTGGTCGGCGGCGGCCCGTCGGGTCTCGCTTGCGCGATCCGCCTGCGCCAGCTCGCGATCGAAAGCGGCCGCGAACTGTCGGTGTGCCTGCTCGAGAAGGGCTCGGAGATCGGCGCGCACATCCTGTCCGGCGCGGTATTCGAGCCGCGCTCGCTCGACGAACTCTTCCCCGACTGGAAGGAGCGCGGCGCCCCGCTCAACACCCCGGCGCGCGAGGACCGCTTCCTCTACCTCACCGAGACCGGCTCGTGGAGGCTGCCCACCCCGCCGCAACTGCACAACGCCGGCAACTACATCATCAGCCTCGGCAATCTCTGCCGCTGGCTCGGGCAGCAGGCCGAGGCGCTGGGCGTCGAGATCTATCCCGGATTCGCCGCCGCCGAAGTGCTTTACACGGAAGACGGCGCCGTGCGCGGAGTCGCCACGGGCGACATGGGCATCGGCAAGGACGGGACGCACACCGCGCGCTACCAGCCGGGCATCGAATTGCACGCGAAGCAGACCGTGTTCGCGGAAGGCTGCCGAGGCTCGCTCACGCAGGGGCTGTTCACGCGCTACAAGCTGCGCGACGGCTGCGACCCGCAGAGCTACAGCATCGGCCTGAAGGAACTCTGGGAAGTCGAGCCGTCGAAGCACCAGCCCGGACTGATCCTGCATTCGATGGGCTGGCCGCTCTCGAGCGACACCTACGGCGGCACCTTCCTCTACCACCTCGAGGAGAACCTCGTCTCGGTCGGCTTCGTCGTCGGCCTCGATTACGCCAACCCGTTCCTTTCGCCCTTCGAGGAACTGCAGCGTTTCAAGACGCATCCCGCGATCCGCCCCGTGTTCGAAGGCGGCCGGCGCATCTCGTATGGCGCGCGGGCGGTGTCCTCGGGCGGTTTCCAGAGCATCCCCAGGCTCACCTTTCCCGGCGGGCTCCTGGTCGGCGACACGGCCGGGTTCCTCAACCTGCCCAAGATCAAGGGCAGCCACACCGCGATGAAGTCCGGCATGACCGCCGCCGAGGCCCTCTTCGAGACGCTGGCCATGCCCGATGCCCGCGAGGCGGTCTCCTATCCGGACAAATTGCAGAAGACCTGGCTCTGGGACGAGCTTTACCGCGTGCGCAACATCCGTCCAGCTTCTACAAGGGGCGCTGGGCGGGGCTCGCGTATTCCGCGCTCGATACCTTCGTGCTGCGCGGCAAGGCGCCGTGGACCTTCCACAACACGCCCAACCACACCGCGCTCGCCAGGGCGGCCGACTCGAAGCCGATCGCCTATCCGAAGCCCGACGGCGCAATCACCTTCGACCGCCTCTCCTCGGTTTTCATCTCCAACACCAACCACGAAGAGGACCAGCCGGCGCACCTCACCTTGCGCGATCCGGCCGTACCCATTTCCGTAAACCTGGCGCTGTACGATGCACCGGAGCAGCGCTACTGCCCGGCGGGCGTCTACGAGATCGTCACCGAGGCGGCGGGGCCGCGCCTGCAGATCAACGCCCAGAACTGCGTGCACTGCAAGACCTGCGACATCAAGGACCCGACGCAGAATATCGTGTGGGTTGTGCCGGAGGGTGGAGGCGGTCCAAACTACCCGAACATGTAGCGCAGACCGTTCGCGTAAACCAAAGCGAAGGAGGCAGCCATGAAACCCGTTTCCGAATTGGTGAAGACCGGGCCGAAGCAGGTGATCTCGGTGCAGGCCGGCGATAGCGTTCTTGACGCAATCCGCGTGCTCGCCGAGAACGACGTCGGCGCCGTGACGGTGATGGAAGGCGAGCGGCTGGTCGGCATGTTTTCCGAGCGCGACTACACCCGCAAGGTCGTCCTGCAGGGCCGCTCTTCCAAGGACACCCTGGTCTCGGAGATCATGTCCTCCCCCGTGATCTCGGTGGGCCCGATGACCCGCACGCGCGAGTGCATGAAGTTGATGACGGAAAGGAACTTCCGGCACCTGCCGGTGGTGGAAGGCGGCCGAGTGATCGGCATGGTATCGATCCGCGACATCATCGGCGACATCTGCGCCGAGCAGGCATTCGAGATCGAGCAGCTCGAGCAATACATCCATCGCAGTTGAACCGAAAGGGCACGAACGCATGTCAGGCAAGGAATTCCACGTTCACGGCGCGCACGACCACGAAGTCGAGCACGAGGCGCAAAAAGGCGGCCTCGGGCAGAAAATCGCGATCTTCACCGCCCTGCTGGCCACAGTCGGCGCGGTCGTGAGCTTTCTCGGCGGGCACACGCAGAACGAGGCGCTCTACTACAAGAACGAAGCGGTGCTGCAGCGCGCCGAGGCCTCCGACCAGTGGAACTACTACCAGGCGAAGAGCATGAAGCAGAACCTCGCCGAGTTCGCCTCTTCCATGACGAACGACCCGGCCAAGGCCGAGTTCTACAAGGGCGAGGCGCTGCGCTACTCGACGGAAAAGAAGGACATCGAGAAGAAGGCACGGGCGCTGGAGGCGGAGTCGAAGAAGTTCAACGACCGCGCGGAGCATGCGCTGCATCCGCACGAGCAGCTCGCGATCTCGATGACGCTCCTGCAGATCGCCATCGCGCTGGCCTCGATCACCGTGCTCACGAAAAAGACCTGGCTGCTCTACGGCGCCGGGCTCTCCGCGCTCGCCGGCGCCACGCTCGGCATCCTCGCCTGGTTCTGAAAGATAACGGGGTCAGGTTACATTTGGTCGAAAACGGGGTCAGAGTACATTTCCGACCGGATCGCACAGCGATCCTTCGCGTCCGGAAATGTACTCTGACCCCGTTTTCGCGGAAATGTACTCTGACCCCGTTTACTTCCCCTGACCCCGTTTTCCTCCCCGCCTTGATCCGAGTCAAATAGCGCCTACGCCCGAGGACTAGCCTGTAAAGGTACCCTCAGGAACGGCGTGCCATGAACCCGCGTGAGAGGCCGGCAGTCGATCCGGTCGAGCGAGCCATCGCCTGCGTGCTCGATGCCGAGCGCGCCGCGCAGGAATCCATTGCCGCGGCCGTTGCCGCCGCGCAATCCCGCGTCAGTTCCGCCCGCGCCCAAGCCCGGCAAATCGCCGAGCGCGCCGAAGCGCGCGTCGCGCGAGCGCGCCAATCCGTCGAATCGCGAATCGCCTTGCACAAAGCGCAGGTCGACGCCCGCATCAACGCCCTGCGCGCCGACGCCGTGCCGCCCTCTGCCGAAGGCAAACGCATCGACCAAGCCGTGGCTGCGGTCGCCGCAGCCCTCACCACTGGAGCAAGGAAATGAAAGCAGCCGGAAGCCTCGAATTCGCCCTCGCACGCATGCACGCCCGCATCGGACGGCGCCCGCCCGAAACCGCATGGCGCGCGATCGAGCAATCGCGCGACATCGCGCCGATCCTCGACCTGTGCCGCGAAACCTCGCTGCAATCGGTCGTGCAGGGAGCTTCCTGCGCCCTGCGACCTGCACAGCGTCGATCACGCAGTCCGCCTCGGCTGGCGGCGCGCCGTCGAGGACGCGCTCGCGTGGATGCCGCCTGAGTATTCCGACGCGCTGCAATGGTGCCGCCTCGTGCCCCTGTTCCCGGCAATTGCGCATCTCGCGCGGGGTGGCGAAGCGGCCGAGTGGATGCGGATCGACCTCGACCTTGCCGATCTGTGCGCGGCCGGCAGGGAGCAGCGCGCCGATCACGTCAAGCACGGCCCGCTTGCGCCACTCGCCATCGTCTGGAACGCCCCGGATCGCCTGCCCGAGGCCTGGACCGCCGAGTGGCAGCGCCGCCTGCCGCCCGAGTCCCTCGAGGACACCGCGCTCGCCGGCCTTGCCCACGACCTCGAGCGCCATCTCGAGCGCTTCCAGGACGCGAGCACCCACGAGGCGCCACAGTTGCGCAGCGAACTCGAGTCGCGCCTGCTGGCGACCTTTCGCCGCAACCCGCTGGAGAGCGCCGCGGTGTTCGCGTGGCTCGGTCTCACGGCGCTGGACCTGGAGCGCCTGCGCGGCGAACTCGCGCGCCGCCTCGCCTTTCCGCGGGCACGGCTGGTGACATGATCCGCCCGCGCCCGGCCCGCTGGTTCGAGGCCCTGGTCGCGCGCGACGATTGCACCCTGTTGCTCGAGGCGCTCGCCGCCACGGGCGCGATCGAACTCGAGGCGCGAGCCGGCGCGACCATGCCCGCCGCGTTCACCGAGATCCTGCCCGCGCTGCAGCGGTTCAACGAATACCAGTCGCGTTACGCGGCGTGGTGGCCGACACGCGGGCTCGCGGGATCGACCGTGCCGGAGACGCCCGCCGCCACCCTGGCACGCGGGCTGGCCGCGCTCGACGCCTGGTCTGCCGAGGTGGAGCCGGCGATCCGCGCCCTGGAGCGAAACGCCGCGGAACGCGCGGAGCGGCTGCGCTGGCGCGAGCTCATCGACGCGCTCGCCGGTTCGGGACTGGACCTCGGCGCACTCGCGAAGGCCGGCCCGCTGGCGCGCGCGATCCTGGTCGAGCACGCCGAGGGAAGCGAGGCCGATACGCCGGGCCCGTTGCTCGCGCGCGCCATCTTCGCCGGCGGCATCCGCTATTCGATCCTCTTCGGCGCGGCCGACGACCTTGAATCCGCCGCGCGAGACGCCGCCGCGAGCAAGGGCCGCTCGCATCCCGTGCCGGCGTGGCTCACCGGCAACGGCGAAGCCGACAAGGCGGCGATCGGCGCGCGCCTCGCCGACCTCGACGCCGAAGACCGGCGATGGCGCTCGCAGCTGGAGGAATTGCATCGCCGCCACGGCCTGCAGCGCGCGCTCGCCGACCTGTATCGCCTGCAATGGGTGCTGGCCAACGTGAACGCGCTGGAGTCCGGCGAGCGCTTCGCGTGGGTCACGGGCTGGTCCAGCGACACAACGGGCGCGGGCCTGGCCAATGCGGTCGCGCGCAGCGGCGCGCGCGCCCTGCTCCACTTCGCCACGGCGCCGGCAACCAAGCGCGCGCCGCTCATCCTCGCCAACCCGCGTTGGGCGCGGCCCTTCGAGATCTTCCCGAAAGCGCTGGGCGTGCCGGGGGGCAGCGAGGCCGACCCCACGGTCCTGCTCGCCCTCGTCGTGCCGCTGCTCTTCGGCTACATGTTCGGCGACGTGGGACAGGGACTGGTCATCGCGGCGGGCGGGTGGTGGTTGCGAGATCGCAATCCGGTGGCGCGCCTGCTGATCGCGGGCGGCCTCGCCGCGACCGCATTCGGTTTCGTCTTCGGCAGCGTCTTCAGCATGCAAGGCGTCATCGTGCCGATCTGGACCGATCCCCTTGGCGCGCCCATTGCGGTTCTCGCCGTGCCCATGGTCGCAGGAGCGGCTTTGCTTGCCGCCGGTCTCGTGCTGCATGCCATGGGTTCTCTCTGGCGCGGCGAACGCGCGCGCTTCTACGGCGAGGACCTCGGCCTGCTCGCCCTCTACGTCGGCATCCTCGGCAGTTTCCTCGAGCGCGATCTCGCCTGGCTGGCGATCGCGGGTGCCGCGGCCTATCTCGCAGGCCACGCGACCCACGCCGGCAGGCTTTCCGCGCTCGGCACTGCGGTAGGCGAACTGCTCGAACGCACGCTGCAACTGCTGATCAACACGCTCTCGTTCGCGCGCGTCGGCGCCTTCGCGCTCGCGCATGCGGGACTGTCTTCGGCCGTCGTCGCGCTGGCCCTTCAGTCCGAGCACATCGTGATGCGCATCCTCATCGTCGTCCTCGGCAACGTCGTCGTGATCGCGCTGGAGGCGATGGTGGTGTCGATCCAGACCACGCGCCTCGTGCTGTTCGAGTTCTTCGCGCGCTTCCTCACCGGCGCCGGCCGCCCGTTCCGGCCGCTCCCGCCTCCGCCGTCCTTCGCCCAGGAGTACCGCCAATGAAACGAACTCTCGCCCTTGTCGCCGTATTCGGTTCGATCGCGCTGGTCGCAGCCCTGTTGGCGACCGGTACGCTGATCTTCGCCGCGCCCGCCATCGCGGCCGCCACCAGCCCGACCGCCCTCGACCCGCAGATCGTCGCGTGGGGCCTCGCTGCGGCGGCGATCGCGACGGCGGCCTCGTCGCTTGCCGCGGGCTACGCGGTGGCCAAGGTCGGCACCGCGGCCGTCGGTGCGCTCGCGGAAAAACCGGAACTGATGGCGCGCCTGCTGATCTTCGTCGGCCTCGCCGAGGGCATCGCGATCTACGGGCTGATCGTCTCGATCCTGATCCTCAACCGGATCGCCTGATGGCCTGCCCCGTCTTCATCGGGCGCGAAGTGGCAGCGGCGGGGTTCCGGCTCGCCGGCGTCAAAGTGCGCGTCCCGGCTGAGGGAGCCGAGGCCGATGCATTGGCGGCCGCGCGCGCTTCAGCGTCCTTGGTGATGGTGGATGCGGCCATTGCCGCGCGCCTGCCCCCGCAGGTCCTGCGCGCCGCGGTGCGCGCCACGTCGCCCCTCACCGTGGTCGTGCCGGACCTGCAGCAGGAAGTCGCCGGCCCGGACCTTGCGCAGCGCCTGCGCCGGCAGCTCGGCATCGACGCGTGAAGCCATGCCTGTCGCCGACCCAGCGCGCGCCCTCCTCGACCTGGTCGAATCCGATCGTGCATCGCGCTGCGAGGCGATAGCCGGCGAGGCTGCAGGCACTGCCTGTGCGCTCCTCGCCGATGCCCGGCATGTCGCGCGCGAACGGACGCGCGCCGCGATCGAGGATGAACGGCGGCGCTTGCGTGGCCGCCTCGCCGCGCTCGATGCGGCGCTCGCGACCGAGTCCCGCCTGCATGAGCAGCGACGCTTTCGCGCGCTGCTGGACGATGCGTGGCGGCGCCTGCCGGTCGCGCTCGACGCCCTCTGGCGTGACGCTGCAGGCCGGCGCGAGTGGACGCGGCACGTCCTCGACGGCGCGCGCGAGGAACTCGCCCCGGGCGACTGGTCGATCGCCTACGCGCCCGGGTGGCCTGAGGAGGAGCGGCGCGCCGCCATCGAGGAACTCGCCGCGGCCGGATACGGCGTCGACACGGCCATGGAAGACCCGCGGATGCGCGCCGGGCTACAGGTGCGGCGCGGCGGCAACGTGCTCGACGGAACGCTGCACGGGCTGCTGGCTGACCGCAATGCCGTCGGTGCGCGGCTGCTCGATGCGTTCTCGCGAAACGTGCCATGACACGCGCCCTCGTCCGCTCGATCGCCGGTCCGGTCCTGCACGCAGGCGTGGAGGGGCCCTTCCACCTGCGCGAGGCGGTGCGCGTCGGGCCCGACCAATTGCTCGGCGAAGTGGTGCGCTTGGACGGCGATGAAATCGTCGTGCAGGTGTACGAAGACACGACCGGGCTTCGGCCCGGATCGGAGGTGCACGGCGATGGCCTGCCGCTCTCGGTGCGCCTTGGCCCTGCGCTCCTCGGGCGCATTTTCGACGGGCTGCTGCGTCCGCTGTCCGGCGCGCCGGAGCGCATGGCGCCCGGCATGCGCGCGGCACAGCCGGAGCGATTCGGCTTCGTGCCGCGCATCGCACCGGGCGCCCCGGTCGCGGGCGGCGAGTGCATCGGCGATATCGTTCGCGCTGCCGGCCGCACCTTGCGCGCCCTCGTCCCGCCCGGCGTGGAGGGCACGGTGGCATCGGTGGCCGCGGCAGGCGACTACCTCGACGACGCGCCCATTGCCTCCATCCGTACCGCGGAAGGCCGCGAAGTGGCAGTTGCCATGAGCCACGCATGGCCCGTGCGCGTGCCCCGCCCCGCGCGCCGGCGCCTGCCGTCCTCGGTCCCGCTCGTCACCGGCCAGCGCGTTCTCGACTCGCTCTTCCCCATCGCGCTCGGCGGCAAGGCCGCGATCCCCGGGGGCTTCGGCACCGGCAAGACCGTGCTGCTGGAAGCGCTGGCAAAGGGCTGCAATGCCGACGTGATCGTCTATCTCGGATGCGGCGAACGCGGCAACGAGATGGCCGGCGTGCTCGAGGAGTTCCCGCAGCTCGAGGACCCGCGCACCGGGCGACCGCTGATGGAGCGCACCGTCATCATCGCCAACACCTCGAACATGCCGGTGGCCGCGCGCGAGGCCAGCATCTATTGCGGAATCACTGTGGCCGAGTACTTCCGCGACCAGGGGCTGCACGTGGCGCTCATGGCGGACTCCACCAGCCGCTGGGCCGAGGCGCTGCGCGAAGTGTCGGGGCGCTTCGGCGAATTGCCGGGGGAAGGCGGCTATCCCGCCTATCTTTCCAGCCGGCTCGCGGATTTCTACGAGCGCGCCGCGCGCGTCGAGACCCTCGGCGGCGATACGGGATCCGTCACGGTGATGGGCGCCATCAGCCCGCCTTCGGGCGATTTCTCGGAGCCCGTGACCAGCCACACCAAGCGCTTCGTGAAGAGCTACTGGGCGCTGGACGTGAAGCGCGCGCAGGCCCGCTTCTATCCCGCGATCCATCCGCTGCAGTCCTATGCCGAGGACGCGGGCGATTTCGCACCGTGGTGGTCGGAAGAGGGCAATACCCAGTGGCTGGAACTGCGCCGCCGCTTCCTCACGCTGCTCGACGAGCAATCGCGGCTGGAGCGCATGGCGCGCATCATCGGCAAGGACGCGCTGCCGCCGCGGCAGCAGCTCACGCTGCTGGCCGCGGAGATCGTCAATGATGCCTTCCTGCGCCAGTCGGCGTTCGCGCCGAAGGACCGCGCGGCGAGTCCCGCGAAACAGGCAGCGATGATGCGCCTCGTCGCGCGTTTCATCGACCTCGCCGGTGAGGCCGTCGCCGCGGGCATCGCGCCCGACCGGCTCGCGCACCTGGCATGCACCCGCCCGCTCGCGCGAATGGGCGAGGAGATCGGCAACGACGAGCTGCCCCGCTTTGCCGAACTCGGCGAGCAGGTGGAGTCGCAGTTCCACGCGCTTGCAAGCGGGAAGGCGCCCTGACCATGCAACCGCGCCTGCTGGCCGAAGGAGTCGCGACAAGGCTCGAAGGGCCGCTCCTCTTCCTCAAGCGCACGCTCGACGTGGGACTCGGTGAAGCCGTCGAGGTGCGTGGCGGCGACGGCACGACAAGACTGGGGCGCGTGGCGGCGGCCGATCGCGAAACGCTCACCATCGAGGTGCTGGAGTCGACCTCGGGACTCGCGCTCGGCGACACCGTCGTGCGCTTTCTCGGCGAACCGCTCTCCTTCGAACTCGGCCCCGGCATCCTCGGGCGCGTCTTCGACGGCGTGGGCCAGGTGATCGACGGCGGCCCGCCCATCCCCTCCAGCGACAAGCTGCGCATCGACGGCCTGCCCTTCAATCCGGTCGCGCGCGCCACGCCGCGCGATTTCATCGAGACCGGCATCAGCGCACTCGACCTGATGAACAGCCTGGTGCGCGGGCAGAAATTGCCGATCTTTTCCGGCGGCGGGCTGCCGCACGACCGCATGGCCGTGGACATCGCCACCAATGCGCGGCTGCCCAAGGCGAGCGGCGATGACTTCGCGATCGTCTTCGCCGGCATCGGCCTCCCGCACGACAGCGCCGAATATTTCCGCCGGCGGCTCGAGGAAAGCGGCGCGCTGGAGCGCACCGCGCTCTTCCTCAACCTCGCCAGCGATTCCAGCACGCAGCGCCTGCTCACGCCGCGCTACGCGCTTACCGCCGCCGAGTACCTCGCCTTCGTCGAAGGCAAGCATGTGCTGGTGATCCTCACCGACATGACCAATTATTGCGAGGCGCTGCGCGAGGTGTCGTCGTCGAAGGGCGAGATCCCCAGCCGCAAGGGCTTCCCGGGATACCTGTACTCGGACCTCGCGACGCTGTTCGAACGCGCCGGGTGCCTGCACGGCTCGACCGGAACGCTCACGCAGTTGTCGATCCTCACCATGCCCTCGGACGACATCACGCACCCGATCCCCGACCTGACCGGCTACATCACCGAGGGCCAGATCGTGCTTTCACGGGACCTCGACCGGCGCGGCATCTACCCGCCGGTGAACGTGCTGCCGAGCCTGTCGCGCCTGATGAAGGACGGCACCGGCGGCAAGTACACGCATCCCGACCATCCGGCGTTGGCGAGCCAACTCTATTCGGCCTACGCGCGCGCGGTGCAAACGCGAATTCTCGCAAGCGTTGTGGGCGAGGACGGGCTCGCCGAGAGCGACCGGCGCTACCTCGCCTTCGGGGAGGCATTCGAGCGCAGCCTCGTGAACCAGTTTTCCGCGCGGCCGTTCGCGGAGAGCCTCGCGATCGGATGGCGCCTGCTGAAGGACCTGCCGCGTGCCGAGCTCACGCGGCTCTCCGACGAACAGATCGCGAAACACCTCGAGGGCGCCTGATGGCCGACCTTGCACCCAGCCGCAGCGTCATCCTCGAGCTTCGCGACGAGCGCCAGACCATGGCCGAGGGCCACGCCTTCCTCGACGAGAAATGCCTGCTGCTCGCGGGCGAGATCGTGCGCGAACTGGCGCGCTATTCGGCGGCACGCAACGAAACCGAGGCATTGTCCGCGAGGGCCGCTGCGGCGCTGCAAATGGCGCTTGCGCGCCACGGGCTGGAGGAACTGTGGATCCTTCCCGCGCCCGACCTTGCAGATGCCAAGGTCGTGAACGAATGGCGCTCGGTGATGGGCGTGAAGCTTTCGCGCGCGTCGTTGTCAATGCCCGGCGTCTCGCCCGCGCACCTGCGACCAGTATCGCCCGAGTCCGCCGCCGCTCGCGATGCCTTCGCCGCGCTGATGGCTGCCGCGACGGCGCTGGGCGCGATCGCCGGCAACCTCGAGCGGCTGTCCGAGGAATACCGCCGCTCGATCCGACGCGCGCGGGCATTGAACGACGTGCTGATGCCCGAGCTCGACCGCACCGTCGGCGAACTCGAGACCGCGCTCGAAGACCTCGAGCGCGAGGACGCGATCGCCATGCGCCTGGTCGCGCGAGCTTCGATCAGGCGATGGAGTCCGGGTCCAAAAAAGAACCCCCGAACCTTGCGATTCAGGGGGACGGAGGCTCCGGTCGCGGCCTGCCTGCGACCGGGAGGTAGCGCTACAGGCTCATCTCTGGCGCCAGGCAAACGCCCGCATTCGGCACAAGGGCCGTAAACGGCGTGTTCGCGATGCCCCCACGTCGATGTTGTCGATTTCCCACCCAGGCGCCCCTGTGGATTCATCGGCGCCGATGCGGAAGCGGATCCGCACATCCTGGTTCGCGAACGCCGTGCCGAGGTTGAGCGTCACGGGGGCGAAGTGCGGGCCATCCGACCATGCGGTCCACGAATGCCGGCCTGCTGCTGCCGATGGGGCTCGGTCACGCTGTTGGTCGCGCCGTTATAGGCGTGCCGCCCCGATGTCCGTCCAGGTCGCTCCGCCGTCGCTGCTGAGCTCGACGACGCCGCCATCCCAGCCGGTGGCCTCGAACGAGAAGCGGTGCGAGAAACGAAATGACCAGCGGGCCCGTGCCAACGTGCATCAGCGGCGAGGTCAGCGCCTGCTCGTCCGGGAGTTCGGCCTTCTCGCCGTCGGACTGGCCGTTGTTGTCCGGCCCCCACCACACGTGGCTTCGTAGGCGAGAGCGCGCGACGCTGCCAGGGCAGGATGTTGGGCGACTTGGCCGGGTCACCCGTGACTCGTCCAGGCAGTGCTTGCGACTCGAACGGTCGCCGTTGCCGAAGCCCCCGGCAGGTCGTCGTAGTTCACGCGGTGGGTGGAAACCACGCGCAGGGGGCCGGGCAGGCCCAGTTCCGGTGCATCCATCGCGATCTGGAAGTCGACCGCTTCCGAGCCGGCGGCGCCATTCACAGCGACGCGGATGGACCCCGTGCTCTCCCCGTTCTTCTGGACGGGACGGGAACTTGAGCACGTTGCCGCCGGGAATGTCACGTTGGGGTTGCTCGAGGCGAGCGTGACCGAAATCTGGTTCACGTTGTTCGGGTCCGTAGTTCCTGCAGCGTGAGGGTCAGGTTGCCGATCTCGCCATTGTCGAGGATGCCGTCCCGGTCGCACGAATTGACGTCTGTCGTCCAGGGTCGCGTTCGCCAGCTCGAGTTGCGGCATCTCCCAGATGCCACGCCCATAGGTCGCGATGCGGATGAAGCCGCCGTCGGGCGCCATGTAGATGTCGTTCACGCGGACGTCGGCAGCCCGCGCTGAACGAATCCCAGTTCGACCCGCCTCCACGGTGCGGTACACCCCGACATGGGTGGCCGCGTAGAGCGTGTTCCGGCTCGCGTCGCGCGGATCGACAGTACACCCGCGTGACCGGCAGGTCCGGCAGGCCGTTCTGCCGCGCCGTGTACGTAGCCGACGTCCAGCTGTCGCCGGGGTTGGCGATGCGACGCCTTGATCACGCGCACCGCGCCCGGCGCCTGCGCCACCGAAGTGATCCAGATGGTCTGGTTGTCCTGCCAGGTCACGTTGGTGACGAAGCCCTGGTATCCGGGCACTGCCGAGACGAGGTTGACGTCGGTCCAGGTGGCGCCGCCGTCCGTCGTGATGTCGATGAATCCGCCACCGGCTCCGACGGCGATCCGGTTGAGGTCGAGCGGGCTCACGCCGAGGTTGTACGGGCTCGAGCGGAATCGCCGGGCTGGCCGGCAGGCCGGGTGACGTCGGTGCGCGATCGCGGAGGCAATGCGCGTCCAGGTTCAGGCCGCCGTTCGGTGGTCTTCCACACGCGCGAAGCGGAGAAGTGGAAGAACACGCGGCCGGTCGTCGAGGTTCGCGGGCGCGGGAACGACCGCCGTGAAGAAGCCGAAGCCGCGACGTCGCTCAAGCCGGACGGGCCGCCGCCCAGTTCTGGAAGACGACCGGGGCGCGTTGTTGCTGAGGTTGGTCCGCATAGAGCGACCCTGCGCGCTGCCGATCACGGTATTGGTATTGGCCTGGCTGTAGGCCGTGCCCATGCCGTCGCCACCGATCACCTGGTTGTGCGTCGTCCCGCTGCGCGCGCAGCCGGGTGCCGTTATCCTGCGTGCCGCCGATCACCAGGTCGGGAACTTCGGGTTGCCGGATACCGTGTAGTACAGCAGCGAAACAAGGCCGTTGTTCTTGTCGCTGCTGAAGGTCGCGCCGTTGTCCGTCGCTCACGTGCATGCCGCCGTCGTTGCCGAGGATGATGTGGGCGTGCCGGTCATCTTGACCGCCGCTGCATGGTGATCGGCGTGCGCGTAGGGCAATTCCGGAACCTGGCTGTAGAGCCACCAGGTCTTGATCGTCCAGGTCCCGCCGCCGTTCGTGCTCTGCGCGGTCCCGAGGTCGCCGCCGATCCAGACCGTGTTGCGCGCCGGGTCCCGCGGATCCACCAGGACATCTGGTTGTACCAGCACTGCCCGTGGCAGATGTTCATGTCCGGCATGGAGCCGGGCACGGGATTGGTCGGGATCTTGGTCGCATTGACGCCGTTGGCAACCCAGGTCGCCGCCGTCTGCGGAGCGGTAGACGTCCTGCATCGCCGTGTCGGCGACGTCGCTGGAATACGCATAGACGACGTTGTCGCCGGGCACGCCGACGCCAAGCGTCGTCCGCCCGTTGCGGAAGACGTCGCCGGCGTTCGTGATCGGGGCCCAAGTCGCGCCGCGATCCTTCGAGAGGTAAAGCGTCGTCGCCTGGCCGCACTGCAAGCCAACGTTCGCAGCGGGGGCAGGGCTGTGCCGAGGCGAGCCAACCGGCGCTCGTCTTGCGAGGCTCCAGACCGCGTTGCCGTTGAACGTCGGGCACCGCGCTTGTAGAGTGGAGCCCTCGTCGCCGACCGGAAGAGGCCGATCTCGGTGGCGACGAGGACGATGTCCCGGTTCGTGCTCGTGTCGACCTTGATGTCGCGCACGGAGACCGCGCTGCCCAGCTCGATCGGGGCGCTCCAGGTCACGCCGCCGTTCCTGGACTTGACGACCGAGCCGCCGACCAGGATCGGTCGTAGGGATCGCCCAGGCCCAGGTAGAGCGTATTCGGGTTGCTGCCGAACGCGACGGAACCACCGCCCGTCGACGCGAGGTCGTCGGTCAGAGACGTCCACTGCGGTGTTGCTCGACGTCCAGTTGTTCGTGCGCCACAGGCCGCCGCCGGAGGTCAGCATATAGACGATATCGGGGTTCGATCGGGTGCGGAAGGATCGTCCTCGCGCGCCCGCTGTCGCGCACGAGTCCGGTGAAGCTGCCGTTCTGCTGGTACTGGGCGCCGGTCGGCCCGATGCTCACCCACTTCGGGCCCTTGCATTCTTCTTGTCGGCGTGGATTTTGCCTTCCTTCAACGCGTTTGCCCGGAAGGTCGGGGGTGACGACACCCCAAGCCTTGCGCTGCCATTGCAATCGTGAGGTGGGCTTGTCCTGGATAGCCCCGGTCGCTTCGGGCCTGTCGGGATCAGGCGGCGTCATGTCGATGATCGGTGTCTCGTCGTCAGGCACGACTTGCTGCGAAAGGGCGGGCCCGCCAAAGGCGAGCGCGAAGAGTCCGACTGCAATTCCAGCCGATGCCGTGCGCCATGCAAGAGTTCTCATGCCAGGAATCCTCCCAATTGATTGTTTTCATGCACCCGAATTGCGCTCAGCCCTGCCGGTGCCTTTTTGTTCGAATGCGAAGCGCCTTGCAGGGAAATGTGCCGATGATGCCCGGGTTATCCCCGGGTCGAATTGCAGCATTGCAGCAAGAGGGAAAGCGCATCCTTCCACCAATCCGCAACATCCGCAAGCCCCCAATTGCGCCGACACGCGAATCAAAAAGCCCCGCATTCGCGGGGCTTGTTTGAATGCCGTATCGGCGGCGCGATCGTGCTTCCTCAACCATTCACAGGCCGGTACCGACCACGACGTCCTGGTTCGGGGTGGTCGTGCCCGGGTTGCCGCGGAAGTCCGTCCAGACGGTGACGGCGCTGCCGGTCCGCATTGACCGCCGTCCCGGTGTAGTCGCCGATGAACGAGCCGGCGAACAGGATGTACGGATTCGAGGATTGCGCGGTGACCCGCGTCTGGCTCGCGAAGTCTGTCGTCGGAGCGACTTGATCGCCCAATCGAGGCAGACCGGTGCGGCAGCGCGCGCAGGGTCGGTGGGCGGCAACCAATCGCCCGTCGACCGTGTCGAGCTCCATGATCCCGCACGATTGATCGGCGGCCGTCGGAGCAGGCGAGTATTCGCGCGTGTAGTACCCGACGACTATGCGGCCGGCGTTTGCGCCGACGGACGGGATACACCTTGTCGGCCGAGCCGGCAGGCGTGATCGTCCGGGGGGCCGACCAGCTGATGCCGTTCGACTGACGTGACGAGCTTCACCTGGTTCGAGGTCGTCCCGATGAAGCTGCTTCCGCCGGTGCCGCAGTTGCCGGAGCCCTGGTTGTCCGCCCAGACGATGGCGATGTGGCCGTTGGACCGGTCGATCGCCATGGACGGGTAGCTGTTGATCCGGAACTGCTCGAAGGACAACGTTTGCCGGTCCTGCGCCCCGGGCTGCTGGAGCGGGTAGCAGTCGAGGTCGTCGAAGACGCGCGCCACCTCGGTGTTCGTGAAGTTCTTGCCGCCGTCGGTCGAGCGCGCGACGATCAGTGCGTCCTGCGAATAGCCCGGCCCGGCGTGGACCCTTCATACGCGACATAGACCGCGCCGTCCGGCGCCATCGCCACCTGCGAGCCCTGGTTGTAAGGGTGGGCGTCGTCCGAGACTTGCTTCACCGACGACCATGACTTGCCGCCGTTCTTGGAACTCGCCATGACGATCGGCGACTTGAGGTAGCCGAGGCCGCGGGGGCCCTGGTAGAACCGGGTCCATGTCAGGTAGACAGTGCCGTCATTGCCGACGCCGATCCATTCCTTGTCCTGGAAAAAGTTGCCGGTCGCGGCGGAACTCACCATGACCGGCGCATCCCAGTGGCGCCGCCGTCGCGCGAAACGGCGACCGCGACGCCTGAAATCTGCCGCGGGAACTTGTCGAAGTTGCAGACGAGCCCCGAGTAGTACAGGCGGCCGCCATCAGGGCTGAAAGCGAGCACCGGGTCCCCGCAGGAATCGAGATGGCCGAAGATGCCCGATCCGCCAGTGTCACGCGTCCACCCGGGCAGGACGACGTTGGACCAGTTTGCGCCGCCGTCTTTCGAGTAGTAGGCGACGTGCGCATTGGCCCGGTACTCGTTTGCTGACGTGACGATGTTGCGGCTGTTCGACGGGATTGATGACGATGTTCTGCTCGTTCTGCGGGTTGTAGCAGGTCGAGCCGTCGGCAAACGCGAACGTGGTGTCCCCGACAATCGCATCATGCTCAGGCGCGGCCAGCGGGTCGTAGAGGGCCGGCATTGCCGGAAAACGGGGCCTGGCGGCAACGCGAGAAGAGTATCTGGGCTCCCGCCTGCGGGTTGTCGGCCGCCTCTTCCTCGAAGTCGAGCGGCGTGCGCATTTCGCTTGCTTCGCCGGCGCCCATGTCGGGTCCCGACGCCTTGAATCGGTTGCCGCCTGACGCAGCGGCGGCGGATCCTGCAACCAGACTTGCCGCGATGAGCGCGGCGGAACCGAAGTGCGCGAAACGGTGCGAACACCGGATCGCCTTGCCGACAATGGTCTTCATTTGGATTTCCTCGATTGGAGTGGGCCAGGGATACGCCCTGCAAGCGCGCCGGTTGAGTATCAAGGATGCCGTGCTGCGGGTCAATTCGTGAAAGTCATGCTGTCAGCGCAGGGCAAGCCGCCAGAGCGAAGTGACTTCGGCCGAGCGAGCGGCGTGGAGCGCGTCGGTTTCGTCGGATGCCTTGGGATGCTTCGGGCGCGCATCGGCCCGGTCCACGACCTTGAGTCCCGCCGCGTCGATGGCGGCGAGCAATCCTCCCGCGTCCGCAGTCCCAGGTGTTCCGCGAGGTCCGACAGGACCAGCCAGCCCTCCCCGCCTGGCTCCAGGTGCGCAGGCAACGCAGCGAGGAAGCCGCGCAACATGCCGCTCTCGAGGTCGAAGATGCCGCGCTCGATCGGCGAGCTCGGCCGTGCGGGAACCCAGGGCGGGTTGCACACCACCAGCGCCGCGCGTCCTTCGGGAAAGAGGTCCGCCTGCACGACTTCCACTTGCTTGGCCAAGCCAAGGCGCTCGAGGTTTTCACGCGCGCAGGCCAGCGCGCGCGGATCCATGTCCGTGGCGACAACGCGCTGGACGCCGCGCCGCGCGAGCACGGCCGCCAGCACGCCAGTGCCGGTGCCGATGTCGAAGGCCACGCTGT
Organism: uncultured beta proteobacterium; assembly: GCA_963849005.1. Lineage (GTDB taxonomy): Bacteria > Pseudomonadota > Gammaproteobacteria > Burkholderiales > Usitatibacteraceae > CAWKGC01. The sequence goes on from CAWKGC010000023.1 coordinate 527,631, forward strand.
TCGACGGCATTGATGCCGGCAGGGGCGCATCGGCGACGAGTTCTACATACTCGCGGCGGATCGGCGCGAACACCCCGTAGTGCGGGTGGATGCGCCCGCCAGTCGCCGGGATCTCGATTCCTTGCGGCGCCACTCGTGCGCTCCGATGAGGCCCAGCAACTCCCGCAGCGAAGTGACCGACGCGCCCTCGCCCGGCCCCCATGCTTCCGCGCAGGCTTGCCGCAGGTCGGGCGCACGCCGCAGCGGAATGCCATAGTCCTCGTCGAGCGGGACGAGCAGCATGCCCAGCGTTCGTGCGCGCTGCGATTGCGACTGGCGATGGAGATGGAAGGCGTCCACGGGCGATGCCGGCGGCTTCCGCTCGCCTTGCGCGGCTCGCGGTCGGCGCGGCTCGCCAGCGCGGTCAGCATTTGGCGCGCGTTCTGGAAGTCGCCCCGCCACAGGAGCGCGGTGCCCTGGCACGCGAGGCCGTAGGCGTCATCGGCCGTCATGCGGTCGTCGGCAATGACCATGCGCTTCGGCGGCGGCGCGCCGCTTTCCGAGCGCCAGCGCGCCGAGCGCGGCTCGCCGCCTTCGTTCCAGTGAATGGCCGGGAGATCGGCCACTAGAGCTCGGTGTATTTCCTGGCGTTCCCGCGCGCCTTGTCCGCCGGATACCTCGCGGCGTTCGCGAGGAGCTTGCGCCTGGCCGCGTCGATCGGATCGATGCCGAGCTTGTCGCTCAGGCGGATGAGGTAGAGGAGGACGTCGGCGATCTCTTCATCCGCGGCCGCCAACGCTTCTGGCGACAGCCGCTTGCTCTGCTCGTCGGTGAGCCACTGGAACACCTCGAGCAGTTCGCCCGCCTCGGCGGACAACGCCATCGCCAGGTTCTTCGGCGAATGGAACTGGTCCAGACCCGCTTCGCTGCGAAGTCCTGCAACTGCTCGCGCAAGCTTTCAAGTTCGGTCACGTCATGCTCCCCGGCGTCCGCGCACACTGGCGAACGCGGCCATTTTGAACCACGCGTACCGTGGACGCACGGGCCGGGGCCGAATCAGTCACCCCAGGCCTCGATGGATTGGTCGAGGCCCGCGCGGTAGTCGGGATATTTCGCCTTCCATCCCGGCACGCCCGGCTTCGGTGGCTGCGGTGGCATGGCGAGCGCCGTTTGCTGCATGTGCTCCTCGCGGATGATCACGCGGGCCAGCGGCTTCGCAATCCAGGGCAGGTGCAAGGGGTGCGCCCGGCCAATGCGACGCGCGAATGCATCCATCAGTTCCATGAATGACAGCGGGACACCGTCGGTGGCGTAGAGGATCTTTCCCGCGTTGCGCGGCCTGCCCGCGGCAAGCAGGGCCGAAGCGGCATCGAGCTGGTGGAGGTGGTATTGCAGCGCCTTCGGGGAACCCGACCAGTACGGCCGGCCGAGGCGGAAGGCGGTTCGATAGGAACGCAGGTTGTCGCTTTCGGGGCCGTACAGGTACCGAGGCGCACCACGCAGGCAGGCACCGGGCCCGACAAGGCCAGGGATTCGCATTCGAGGATCGCTTCGACCGCAGACAGCAGCGGTTCCTCCACGCTCGCCCCGCTCTCGACCGCGTGCACGAAGGCGAAGCTCGCGTGGACCAGCATCGTCGCGCCGTCGTCTTGCGCAGCGCGCACCGCGCGACGCGTTCCGGCCCGGGCTGTGCGCGCGAAGTCCTTCCAGGCATGGCCGTCGTGCAACAGGCTGTTCGCCTGCTGCCCGGACACGTCGATGTGGATGCTGCCCGCGGCGCCGGGGAGGAGCTTGCCCAGCTCGGAGCGCGCTCCGGTAGTGGACGCTTGCATCGACCCGGACGGCCCGACCTTAGCGCTTCGAGTCCGCGATGCCGGCATGTTCCGCTTAGACAAGGGCGGAGATCATCATCGCCAGGCCGATGACGCTGGCCAGCCAGACGAGGGTGCGAAGGTAGACGATTCCGGCGTAATAGACCGGGATGTACAGGACGCGCGACCAGAAGAAGATCTCGGCCCCCATGGCGACCCTCGGGCTCGTGGCTCCTGCTGCGTGGGCAACCAGGGCGATCCAGCGAACAGGATGAAGCCCTCCGCAGTGTTTCGCGCCGCACGGTCCGCCCGTCCTGCGAATGGGGTCGCTTCTGGCAGGTTGTCGCGGTTGCCCATCGCAATCACCGTTCCCGGTGAGCGTCCATGCCCTTGCCCGGATGAGGCTCGCGGCAAGCAGCGCAAGCCACGTGAGGATGGCCATGTAGATCACGAGCGAGAGGGTGGTGGTCAAAAGGATCTCCTTGCTGGTCATTGCGGCGAAATCGCCCGATCGAGCGGCATTCTGTTCCGGGCGCAAGGGTGGGTCAATGAAAGGTATCCTGTTCGACGCATTGACCGGGGATGCCTGCCGCCTCCGCTGCCTTGATGGAAATCAACACGATTGCAAGGCGCAAGCCGTAGCATCGCCACTGGACAAATCCATGCTTACTTTCCTCCCCTCCTTTCTGCGCGGCGTCATAGCTGCGTCGCTGCTCGCGCTCAACACGCTGTTCTGGTGCTCGCTCCTGTTCCTGGTCGCTCTCGTGGAGCTGGTGTGCCGTTCAAGTCGGTTCGCGCGACGATCGACCGGATCCTGAACTGGATCGCGACGCAGTGGATCGCCGGCAACAGCGCGTGGATGCGGCTCACGCAACGCACAGAGTGGGATGTCGAGGGCATCGACGATCCGCGTACCAAGGCTGGTACATGGTCAACTGCAACCACCAGTCGTGGGTGGACATCCTCGTGCTGCAGCACCTGCTGAACCGCCGCATCCCGCTGCTCAAGTTCTTCCTCAAGCAGCAGCTGATCTACGTGCCGGTGATCGGGCCTGGCGTGGTGGGCGCTGGACTTCCCGTTCATGCGGCGCCATTCGCAGCCTACCTGAAGAAGCACCCCGAGAAGCGCCTCGAGGACATCGAGACGACGCGGCGGGCCTGCGAGAAGTTCGCGCTCGTCCCGACCAGCGTGATGAACTTCGTGGAGGGCACCCGCTTCCGGGCAGGGAAGCACGAGGCGCAGCAGTCGCCCTACCGGCACCTGCTCAAGCCCAAGGCCGGCGCCTGGCGCTGGCGCTTGGCGCGCTGGGAGACAAGTTCGACTCGCTGCTCGACGTCACCATCGTGTATCCGGACGGCGCGCCGACGTTCTGGCAATTCCTGCGGGGCGACGTGAAGCGAGTGGTGGTGCGCGCGCGGCGCGTCGCCATCCCGCCGGAATTTCGCGCCGGCAACTATTCCCGCGACTCGGCGTTCCGGATGGCAGTTCCAGGACTGGCTGCAGGTGATCTGGCTGGAAAAGGACGCGCAGATCGATGCGCTGGAAGCGGTATCCTCGCGCAAAGCCCCACTGGAGCCAGGACAATGACAACCTCACTCGTGATCACCGCGATCGGCCCCGACCGCCCCGGCATCGTCAACCTGCTCTCCGACGTGGCGCGCCAATACGGCGCCAACTGGGCCGGCAGCCGCATGGCGAACCTCGCCGGGCAGTTCGCCGGCATGGTTCATTTCGAGGTGGCCGAGGCGAAGGCCGAACAGTTGGCGGCGGCGCTCAAGGCGCTGGAATCGTCGGACCTGCGCATCGTCATCGCGAAAAGCCCGCCCGCCGCCAGGCATGCTGCAACCCGCAAGGTGCGGCTGGAGCTGGTCGGCCACGACCGGCCGGGCATCGTCCGCGACCTATCGCAGGCCCTCGCCGATCGCGGCGTCAGCATCGACGAGCTGCTTACGGAAGTGGCCGACGCGGCCATGTCCGGCGGCCCGCTGTTCAAGGTCAAGGCGCTGCTCGCCGTGCCGGAGGCGCTTTCGAACAGCGAACTGAAGCGCGGCCTGGAAGCGCTGGCCAACGAGATGATGGTCGACCTGGGGCTCGGGAGTAACCCGGCGCCCCGCGCGGTATCTACCTGGCGCCCGCCTTGACCTTGTCGACCGCCTCCTTCTGCGCGGCCCGGCTTTCCATCATCAGGTGGTAGGCGATGTAGTACTTGTAGATGTTGCTGACGTAGGTCACCGTTTCCTGGCCGATCTTCTCGGCCGCGACGTATTCCACGTTCTGGAACCAGACGTTGGGATCGAGCCCGCGCTTGGCGGCTTCCTTGCGCAGCTGAGGAATGCGGCCCGCGCCGGCGTTGTAGGATGCGAACGCGAACAGCGCCTTGTCCAGCTTGGTCATCGGCTCCTTGCCGTAGTACTGGTCGATCATGCAGCGCATGTACTTGATGCCGGCGTGGATGTTCGCCTCGGTCTGGGTGATGTCGCCCACCTTCATGTCTTTGCCGGTCGCGGGCATGACCTGCATGACGCCGATCGCGCCCACCGGGCTCTTCGCGTTCTGGTTGAGCTGCGACTCCTGGTAGCCCTGCGCGCCCATCAGCAGCCAGTCCACGTCGTACTGGTCGCCGTATTTCTGGAAATACTGCACCAGCGCCTGGAACTTCTTGCGCTCGTCCTCGGAGGCCGCGTTCTTCACGTACTTGACGTTCTTCAGGTAGCGCGTCAGGAGCTGGTTGCCGACCGCGGTCCCGACCTTGTTGCGCGCGACGAAATCGTCCAGCGCCGCCTTGAGCTGCGGGCTGCCCTTGCGGAACGCCCACGCGATGTCGCCGCCTTCGCGAACGGTGACGCTTGTCGTGCACGGTGAGCTTCGGGAAGATCTGCTTCCAGAAGTCCGCCTTGTGCTTGTCGACGACGAGGATGGAGACGAGCCCGGCGTTGAGCATCTCGAGCAGGTCCTCGTCCTCCAGCGTCTCGGGCGATTCCTTGAGCTTGCCGGCGGCTTTTTTTCCGCAGCGAATTTCTTGTTCAGCGCAACGAGGCTCTCGTAATAGCTCGAGGACTTGCGCACGAATATTCCTTGCCGGAAAGATCGTCCACGCTGGCGACGGCCGGTGAGGCCGGTCCCGTCACGACGACCTCGCTCACGTTGCCCAGGGCGGCAATGGTGAAGTCCACCAGCTTCTGGCGTTCCGGTGTGATGGTGAGGTTGGCGGCGGCGATGTCGCCCTTGCCCGCCGCCAGCGCCGGCAGCAGCTTGTCACGCGGCATGGGGATGAACACCACCCGCACCTTCAGGTTCTTGTCCTTGAGTCTCTTCTCGGCGGCGAGTTTCTTGTTCAGTTCCGTCCTCGAAGAGGCGGAAGTAATCCACAACAACGCCGCGCTGCACGCCCTTGTCGCCGAAAAAGAAGGTCTTGCTGTGCACGGTCAGCACGCGAATGTGGCGCCGCTCGATCATGCCGTCCAGGTCGCCGGTCCACGTCCTTTGCATCTCCGTCGGATCGATGCTGAGGGTCCCGCCGGCCGCCTTCTGCTGGGCGAGCGCGGGAACTGCGAACAGGAGCCCGATGCATGCGAGATTCAGTGCGACTCGGCGAGCGTTCATCACGGGACCCCTCTTGTCAGGTGCCGGCGACATTGACGCCGCCGCGGTTGCCGATCTCGATGGTGCCATAGCGCTGCGCAAAGCACCCCGGCAACGGCCTGTCGCCCGGCACGAAAGCCACAGCCTCAGCATGTGCCTCTTGCGATCGGGCTCCGGCCAGTCGACGAACCCGGTGCGGTCGTGCAGAAGGCTGTGGTTGTACACGAACTGCATGTCGCCGGGCTCGAGCCGCATGGTGAGATGGAGCCGTGGATCGTTCGCGAGCGCGTCGAAGCGATCGAGCGCCTCGACGTGCTTCGCCGTCAGCCTGGGCGCATCGGCAAATCGCTGCGCGGAATCGATGTACTGGCGCTGGTATATGACCGTCAGGAACCCTGCGTGCCAGTTGAAGACCGGGATCGTGAAATAGGGCTTCTCGCCTGCCGGCACTTCCCCGCGCCGGTCCGTGGCGATGCCCTCGAACAGCAATGCCAGCAGGTCGGGCCAATCGCGGCGCAGCGCGTTGTAGATCGACACGGCACTCACAAGCAGGGAATCGCCGCCCTCGCGCGCCTCGTTCAGGCAGAGCAGGCCGACCACGTCCGCGGAGTCGGTATGGAAGGTCTGCCGTTCCCTCGTCTGGTAGATCCGGGTGTTGGGATCGCGGCTGTCCGCACCGGTGTCGCGTACGTGGCCCAACAGGTGGCCTGAAGCATTTTGCGAGCGCGTGCCGCCGATGTGGGCGCCGATGCCGACAAAGATGACCGACGACAGCGCCTCGCCGAGGCGCCCGACCGGAAGGCCGCGGATCACCTCGAAGCCGATGCCGCGAACCAGCGCTTCCCGCATCGCCGCGAGCTTCGCCTGCAAGGATGGCAGCGGGAAGTCTTCGGGCGTCAGCCGGTTGAGGTCCCTGCCATTGTCCAGGACGCGCCTCGCTGCGCCTTCCAGCTCGGCTACGTCCGCCTCAGACAATGCCCACCTCCATCGCCCGGGGTCAGGGCGCAACTCGGCCCCGTTCCACGCAGCCGGGATTGCAATTTGTTCCGGGATGCCGGGAGGAATGGGCACGCTTCGATTCCTGCGGAAAGGGACGCCGGGGTGCGTGGCAAGTGTGCCATCCTTGCGCGGCCGATAGAAAGGACCTCGTGGGACAACAGGGCCAGCGCGCCGCGCTCGAGGGCGACACGGCGAAGCATTCGATTCCGGCGGCTAACCCTTGTCGAGCACGACGTCCCAGTTTGCAACGATCGAATCCGGCGCGAGGTCCTTCGTCGGCAGGAGGATGGTGGCAATCGCCCCTTCCCGGTTCGATCGCACCGCCTGCAGGAGCAGGTCCTTGTCGTTCAGCGGATCGCCGGGAAAGTACATTTGCGTGACCAGGCGGTTGGACTTGCCCGTTACTTCAAAATGGACATGGGGTGGTCGCATCCAGGTCGAGGTGGCCGGATAGGCGCCCGGCTTGATCGTCTTGAAGCGGTAGCGGCCCTCGCTGTCCGTGAATTGCACGCTGAAGCCCTCGAAATTCGGGTCCAGCGGCGCGGGATTGCGATCGCTGGGATGGGAGTACCGCCCCTGCGCATTGGCTTGCCAGATCTCGATCCGGGCACCCTTCACCGGCTGGCCGTCGACATTCAATACCCGGCCCGTCAGGTGGACGACCTGCCCTTGCGCGCGTCCGGTCTTGCCGGCGATGACCGTCAGGTCTGCATCCTGGTCGAGGGGCTTGAGCACGGGGTAGAACGGCCCGAGGATTTCGCCCGGCGTGCGTCTCAGGCCTTCGGCAAGAACAGTACCTGCAACACCGGCAGCATGAATCCGGCAGCGGCGAGGGACATCCCGAGCATGCGGCGACGTGACATTCCGTTCTCTGCGTTCATGGCGGCCTCCGAGGTTGTTTGTGTAGCCGGCATCTCCGGCGACAGGACATCCTGTTCGAATTCGCGATGCCATGCGCCCGATACTGTATCTCTTGCCGCGCATTCCGGGCAAAATCCGCGGACGCGCCCGCTTGAACCGGGTGACGTGCACCCAACCAAAGGAGGAGACAAGCCATGCCCAAGTATCTTTTCGAAGCGCATTACACGTCCGAAGGCGCCAAGGCGATCGCGAGCAAGGGCGGCAGCGCGCGCAAGGCCGCCGTGGAGAAGGCCGTCAAGGGCCTCGGCGGCAAGCTCGAGTGTTTCTATTTCGCGTTCGGCGGCGTCGATGCCTTTGTGATCTGCGACCTTCCCGACAACAAGACCGCTGCGGCAATGGCGCTTGCCGTCAGCCAGTCGGGGTTGGCCGCGACCAGGACCGTCGTCTTGCTGACCGGCGCGGAAGTCGACGCGGCAGCGAAGATTTCGGTCACGTACAAGCCGCCGGGGAAGTGAGCTCGCACGGCAGGTCCACAAGTCAAAGAACAGGGAGAGAGAAAATGAAAACAATCGTGCGCAAGTGGGTTCTTGGACTGGCAGCCTTCGCTTTCGCGGCATCGATGTCGGGCGCCTCGGCCCAGTCGGAAAACGCGGGGATGGGCAACTGGAAGCTCAACGTCGAAAAGTCGAAGTACAGCCCGGGCCCCGCACCCAAGAGCCTGAATATCAAGTTCGAGCCGGCCGGCAAAGGTGTCAAGGTCACCACCGATGGCGTCAATGCCGACGGCAGCAAGAACGCGACCGAATACACGGCCAGCTACGACGGCAAGGATGTTCCATACAAGGGGTCGCCGGCCACCGACACCGTGTCGCTCGTGCGGAAGGACGCGAATACGACCGTGCGCACCGACAAGAAGGCGGGCAAGGTGGTGGCGACCCTGACGCGCGTCGTGGCCAAGGACGGCAAGAGCTTTACTGTCGCCGTTGTGGGAACCAACGCCAAGGGCGAACCTGTCAATCACATGCTGGTGTGGGACAAGCAGTAGCAGCACGCGTGCGGGCCGGGCCGCTCACGGCCCGGCGCCTGCTTTTACGTCCGCGGCAAGGGGACGGGCGGCGCCCTGCGCATTTGCGCCGCCATTCGCTTCGCCACGGGAGTGGCGTGCGCAAAGAAATGCTTGAGGCCACGGCAGAGGTAGTTCAGCCCGGCTCGCCTTCCGGCGTGCGCGGAAGCGGTTCTTCGGGCACTCGCCCCAGCAATCCGTAGGATACTCACACGTTGCAGTATGCGGGCAGCGACTCCGACTTGGCATAGCCGAAATTCACCTGATCGGGCGAGAACACCATGTCGCCGAGTGACCGCTCGCAGATGTTGCCCAGCCGGTACTCGGGATAGACGTAGTGGTCGCAGGCATAGACGCTGCCGTCGTGCTCGATCGCCACGCCCTTTCCGCAGGTCTCGCGAAGATGCAGATCTGCGGCGGCATACCCATGTGCTGCACCACCAGCGTCTCGCAGAAATTGATCAGCACCTTGCCGACATCCCGCGCGAGCCACTCGTCCCACACCTTCGACAGGAAGTAGCCGTATTCCTCGGGGTCGACCGACCACGGCGTGACGACCGAAAGCGGATGGTCCGGCCTGGCCGCGGGCTTCCCACGACCGGCAGCGCTCGAGGGTCCCAGTTCTGCGGCGCGGTCGTCTCGAAGCGCGCGGCTCGACGATCGGGATGAACTGCAGGTAGGTCGAGCCCAGTTCGCGGCGCAGGAAGCGGTAGACGTCGAGCGGCCGCGAGGCATTGAAGCGGTTCACGCAGGTGAGCGTGTTGAACGGTACGCCGATGCGCTTCAGCATCTTCGCCGCCGCCATACACGGCGTCGAAGGTCGGCTCGCCCTGCTTGGTGACGCGGTAGCGGTCGTGGATCTCGTTCGGCCCGTCGATGCGACAGGCCCGACCAGGAAGCGGTGCTGCTTGAGGAACGCTCGCCCAGTCCTCGTCGAGCAGCGTGCCGTTGGTCTGCAGGTCGTTCTCGATCCGCTGGCCGGCCTTGGCGTACTTGCGCTGCAGCGCGACGACCTTGCGGAAAAAGTCGAGCCCCATCAGGGTCGGCTCGCCGCCCTGCCACGAGAACACGACCTCGTCGCCGGTGACGCTCTCGATGTAGTCGCGGACGAAGCGCTCGAGCATGTCATCGTGCATGTGCGCCGCCGCCCGGGCCGTCGGGCAGCGTCTGCTTGCTCAGGTAGAAGCAGTAGGTGCAGTCGAGGTTGCAGGCGGAGCCGGCCGGCTTGGCCATGACGTGGAAACGCCGCTTCGCGCGCGTGCCCAAGCCACTGCGGGGCATGGTACTTGTCCGCGGGGCCAATCTGTTCGATCGCAGGGAGCTTGGTCATGGTCCGGCCATGGTTGCTTCGACCAATCTGCCAGAACTGCGAACCCTCGATTTGCGCCAAATCAAGGCGACCGGGACCTCAGCGCGAGAGCTTGAAATCCCACTCCTGGTCGAGCGGCCCGTAGAGGAGCAGGTCACAACACCGCGATCATGAGGTGATAGGTGTTTCGCAGTTCCCGCTTGCCGAATCCGCAGCGTTCGTACAGCGCGATCGCCGGATTCTGCGGATGCACCGTCAGCGAGACTTGCCGGTAGCCGTATTGCCGCGCGGCTTCGAGCGCCGCTAGCATCAAACTGCGGCCATAGCCCTGGCGCTGGAAGCGGGGAAGCAGCGCAATGCCGAGCTGCGGCGTGGTCTCGTCGACGTAAGCAAGGCCTTCGCCCGCATCGAGTAACCGCATCCAGCACGCGCCTATGGCGGACGTCTCGCCGGGCAACTCACCAACGACGCCGACATCGCCCGCCCGTCCCCACGACTCGGCGTAGATTCGCACGCGCGGATCCTGCAGGATGTCCCTCGGCCGCAATGGCGCGGGCGGCGGATCCCATAGCGCGATGTGCAACCATTCCCAGATTTGCTCCTGGTCATCGGCGCGCAAGGGCCGGGTGCGCAGGATCAGGGGCGTCATGCAGATTCGCCGAGCCCGCCCAGCAGGCGCAGCGTCGCCGCATCCGGCCTGCCCTTGATGGCATAACGCTGCGCGATGGTGAAGCGGGCGAGGTCGAAGGGATCGCCGTCGAGTTCAAGGATCGAAATGCGGGTAGCCAGGTTCCAGGCCGACCTTCATGAGGATCGGGCCCGCTGCAGGCGCGGTGAGGAACTTCACCAGCGCCCTTGCCGCTTCGGGCTGGGGTGCGGCGGCGAGCAGGGCTGCGGAATAGACCGTGATGCTCTGGATTTCCGGCGGCAATGGCCCGACGTAGGCAACGCCGCTTGCGTGCAGCAGCTCGCTGATTTGCTGGAAGCCCAGGTCCGCGTCGCCCCGTGCCAGCAGTTCCGCGATCTGCGTCCCCGACGGCGGTTGCTTCACCTTGCCCTTGATCTCACCAGTGATGCCCATCTTGCCGAACAGCTCCTCGAGATAGCGGCCGCTTGGCCCCGAAGAATAGGCGATCGACCTGGCATCGAGCACTGCTTTCCTGACCGCCTCGACGGAAAAAACATCGGGCTTCGGAAGGCCGGCACGCACGGCAATCCCGACGCCGGACTTCGCGAAATCCGCACGGCTGCCAGCGGCCAGCTTGCCTTCACGGATCAGCTTCTCGATATTGGGAGCGGCAATGATGAGGACATCGGCCACCTCACCGTCGCCGACTTCGGGCAGACCTCGGTGCCGCCCCAGATCGGGGTTACCTGTGGCCCTTGCCTTTCAAGGCGGATGAAGCGCCAGGAAGGGTTCCTTGAGGGCGTTGGCCACCATCACCTTTATCTCGGCGGCACCTGCCGGGCCCGCGGCCACAGCGATCAATGCCGCGAGGAGCGGCGCGAATATCCAGCGTTGCGACGTCACTTTCATGGGCGAATGCTCCAAAGGTTGGACGGGGTAAGCGAGGCCAGTTCGATTATCTCGGGATGACATTCAATGGCATTCATGAAGGCGGGCCCTTGCGCTGTGCCCGCCGCGCAGGTAGGCGACCCAGTAGACCCCCGCGACCAGCAGGGTCCCGCCGACGATGTTGCCCGCGGTCACCGCGACGAGGTTCTCGCGACCCCCGCGATCGACACCGCGCCTTGCGGTCCAGCGCCAGGCCGAAGGGCAGGAAGAACCAGTTGGCGATCGAGTGCTCGAAGCCGAGGGCCACGAACGCGGTGATGGGGAAGAGGATCGCGAGGATCTTGTCGGTCACGCTGCGCCCGCCCATCGCGAGCCAGACGGCCAGGCACACGAGCGCGTTGCACAGCACGCCGCGCGCAAAGGCCTCGCCGAGGGAAAGGCCGGCCTTCGCGCGGGCGATCTGGATCGCCGTCTCGCCCACGGCGCCGCCGCCGAGGCTGGCGATGTCGGCCCACACGACGAACAGGACCGTCCCCAGGCAACCGAGCACGTTGCCGAGATAGACGAGGAGCCAGTTGCGCAGGACGTCGCGGGTGCTGATCAGGCGGCTCGCCCAGGCCATCGCGAGCAGGTTGTTGCCCGGTGAACAGCTCGGCGCCGGCCACGACGACGAGCACCAGCCCGAGGGAGAAGCACATGCCGCCGAGCAGGCGCGTGATGCCGAAGCCGAGGCCGGACCCGGTCACCACGACCGTGAAGAACAGCGCGCCGAGCGAGATGAACGCGCCGGCGAGCACGGCCAGCACGAAGAGCGTGACGGTATCGGTCTGCGCCTTCGCCACGCCGAGCCGCTCGACCATGCGGGCGATCTCGCGCGGCGGATGCGCGTCTGCGAGGTGAGGAGACTTATCCATGAGAACCCGGTTTACGAGAGGAACGGGCTGTTCGGCCGGCGGCATCAGGCGGCCATCCATCGTGCAAGCGCGTATGCCAGGCCGGCCGCGTAGAGCGTGCCGAAGATGAGCTTGTTGTGCCTTGCCAGCCACTCCGGGAGGTAGATGTCGAAGTTGTCGCGGCGGTTGTCCGTGTAGCGGGCAGCCATCGAGGTGAGCGGGCAGCGCCACCCGTTGAGAAGCAGGATCGCGACGTCGATGAAGACGATGGCGGCAAACCAGGCTGCGGCACGGTGTTCGCCAAGCCAGGAAGCAACAGGGATCGCGAAGATGCAGGCGACGAAGAACACCCAGACGACGGTATGCGCGACCTTGATCGTCACAAGAGCGGTTGGCGAGGTCACGATGGGTTCGCCCTTGGGCTGCCGGGATCGGGAGGCGCCCGGCTGACCGGCTGCGGGCTCGTCATGCCGGCCGAAGCGTCGCCGCCGCGACGCGGCGATGCGGAGCGAGATACCCGGGCGTCCGCGCCTTGGGCAGCTTGTAGACGAAGTGGTAGCGCGCGACGTGGTAGCTCGGGATCGAAGCCGTAGAAGTTGAGCTTCATGCGCGCGAGTTCCTCCTCGCGGTAGCGCTCGAGCGGCTTCGCGGCCTCGTCGCGCTCGCGCGCTTGCGCGCTTGGCGCGCAGCGCATCGGCATGGCCCGGGTCCTGCGCCATGGCCTGCGCCCGCGCGATCGACTCGGCAGGAAGTCTCGGGCGCGTGCCCGAAACGCGCGTCGGCAAGACCCAGCGTCGACGGCCTCGCGCCGAGCCCATCGGCAGGCGCCGCGCCGTGATCTCGCTGCGCCCGCGCCTCGCCTACCCGGCGCGGCAGCAGGTAGGTCCAGTACTCCGAGCCGTAGAGGTTGCCCATGCCCTTGTAGTGCGGGTTGAGGATCACGCCCTCGCGCAGCCACACCCGGTCGGCGGCGAGCGCGAGGAAGACGCCGCCCGCGCCCGCGTTGCCGGCGAGCGCCGACACGGTCAGGCGGTCGGTGGTCGTCACGATTTCGCGCGCCACGTCGTCGATGGCGTTGATGTTCTCCCACGACGCGTCCGCCGGCTGGCCCGTCGCCTCGATGGCATTGAGGTGGATGCCGTTCGACCAGAAGTCGGGGCCGCCGGCCAGCACGAGCACCTTCGTCGGCCGCGCTTGCGCGTGGCGGATGGCCTCGAGCAGCCGCCGGCACTGCGCCGTGCGCCATCGCGCCATTGTGGAAGGCGAAGTGCAGCACGCCGACGGCGCCGTGCTCCTCGTAGCGGATCTCGCGCCAGGTGGTTCCGGGACCGCGGCGCGTCGATGCGCGACGGGCGCTTCGGGCACGCCGGCCAGCGCGTCGCCGAGCACCTGTGCGGCAGGCAGCTTGAGCGTCGGCTCCTCGCCGCGGCGCACGCGCCTCAGGTGCGTGATCCACACCGCGCCGTCCACGGTGGCGCAGGAGGATGGCGCCGTCGCGCTGCGCGATGGGATCGATCTTGCCGCGGCAGCGCCGCCGCAGAAGGCGACGTTCCCCTTCCTCGTGGGCGCCGAAGAGGTGCACCGCCTGCCGCAGATCGTGTCGCGCACGCCGGGAAAGCCGTCCGCCGCGTGGATCTTGCGCAGCACCGTTTGCGTGTCGTCGCGCGCCCAGTCGATGGCGCGGTCGACCTGTTTCATCAGGGGCCGAGCGGCCGCGCGCCGCCGCGCCCAGCTGCCGACGCCGGCACGCGGCCGCTCGCCCCGCGCGAACTTCCCAGCGCCTCGAGCACGCAGGCCACCGCAGCCTCGGTCACCTCGCGGCGGTACAGGCTGCCTTGGGCGCAAGGCGCATCGGGAACTCCGCGTGCGCCCAGACCGGGCCCGCGTCCATCTCGCGCCACGGCCTGCAGCACGGTGACGCCCCACTCGCGCTCGCCTTCCTGGATCGCCCAGTCGAGCGACGAAGGCCCGCGGTCGCCCGGCGGCCCGGGATGCACGATCAGGCACGGACGCGCGGACCAGATGTCCTCGGGGATGGCGCGCTTGAGGAACGGCGCGACGATGACGTCCGGCTTGGCAAGCGCCACGGCCTCGCGCGTCACCGCGTCGTTCACGTCGAACTCGATCGCCACCTCGTGGCCGCCGCGCGCCAGCTCGACGTAGAGGCGCTGCGCCAGGCCGTTGAAGGCGTGCGTGAGGAAGAGGACCTTCACGCGTCAGCAGATCCGCGGCAGCTGCTCGCCGGCCAGCCAGTCGACCATGCGGCGGCCGCCGAAGCCGGTTTCCATCTGCACGAAGTGGTGCGCGTCCTCGACCACCTCGCCGATCGATCGCCGCATCGCGCGCCCAGCGGATGCGCGCGCATCGCGGCCAGCAGCCGTCTGCGGCATCCGCCGGCGGCGCAGATCGCGACCAGCTTGCCTTCGTTGGCGACGTAGAGCGGATCGAGGCCGAGGAACTCGCAGGCGGCGGCGACCTCCGGCTTCACCGGGAATGGCGGCTTCTCGAGGCGCATGCCCGCACCTTCGACTGGCGCGCGATTTCGTTCAGCGTCGTCGCCAGCCCGCCGCGCGTGGGATCGCGCAGGCAGTGGATGCCGGGCACCGCCGCGACCATCGCCGCCACCAGCGTGTGCAGCGCCGCGGTGTCGGAGCGGATCGTCGTCTCGAATGTCAGGTTCTCGCGCAGCGACATGATCGCGACGCCGTGGTCGCCCATCGTGCCGGAAACCAGGATCGCGTCGCCCGGCCGCGCGCGGTCGCCGGAGATCTCGATGCCGTCGGCCACCACGCCTACGCCCGTGGTGTTGATGAACACGCCGTCGCCCTTGCCCTTCTCCACCACCTTGGTGTCGCCGGTGACGATCGGCACGCCCGCCTCGCGCGCCGCCGCCGCCATCGACTCGACGATGCGCTTCAGGTCCGCGAGCGGAAAGCCTTCCTCGAGGATGAAGCCCGCGCGACAGGTAGAGCGGCCTGGCGCCCGCCATCGCCACATCGTTCACCGTGCCGTGCACCGACAGGCAGCCGATGTCGCCGCCGGGAAAGAACAGCGGCGAGACCACGTGGCTGTCGGTGGCGATCACCAGCCGCCCTGTCGGCATCGGCAGGCGCGCCTGGTCGTTCATCTCGCGCAGCCACTCGTTGTCGAAAGCCGCGACGAACAGCTCCTCGATCAGTTGCGCCATGGCCCGGCCGCCGCTGCCGTGCGTCATGTCGACGACGCCGCGCTTGAAATCGACGGGACGGACGTAGTCCTTGCGCACGGCATTCATTCGGCTGCTTCCGCAAGGGCCGCATCGGAATAGCGGCCGTAGGTGTAATGCGCCGCGCAGGCGCCTTCGGAGGACACCATGCAGGAGCCGATCGGCGTTTCCGGCGTGCACACCGTGCCGAAGACCTTGCAGTCGGTGGGTTTCTTCACGCCGCGCAGGATGGCGCCGCACTCGCAGGCCTTGTTGTCGGGAACGCTGCGCTCCAGCACGTCGAAGCGCCGCTCGGCGTCGAACCGCTTCCATTCGTCCTTGAGCTTCAACGCGCTGTAGGGCACCTTGCCCAGCCCGCGCCATTCGAAGGCGCGGCGCAGCTCGAAGACGTCCGCCACCAGCGCCTTGGCCTTCTCGTTGCCACCCGCGCGTCACGGCGCGCGTGAATTCGTTCTCGACTTCGGCGCGGCCCTCGTTCACCTGCCGCACCAGCATCAGGATCGCCTGGATCACGTCGAGCGGCTCGAAGCCGGCGATGACCACCGGCTTGCGCGTACTCCTCGGCGAAGTATTCGTAGGGCTGGCTGCCGATGATCGTCGAGACGTGCGCAGGTCCCACGAAACCGTCGATCACCACCGTGCCGAGATCGCGCACTTCGGGCGATTCGAGGATGTGGGCGATGGCCGAAGGCGTGAGCACGTGGTTGCAGAACACGGTGAAGTTGTCGAGCTTGAGCGCGGCGGCCTGCTTCACCACCAGCGCGGTGGGCGGGGTCGTGGTCTCGAAGCCGATGGCGAGGAACACCACTTCGCGCGCCGGGCTCGTCGACGCGCGATGCTTGCAGCGCGTCGGAGGCCGAATACACCATGCGGATGTCCGCGCCTTTGGCCTTGGCCTTCATCAGCGACAGCCCGCCCGAGGCCGGCACGCGCATGGTGTCGGCGTAGGTGCACAGGATCGCGCGGTGGCGGATGGCGAGGTCGATCGCCGCGTCGATGCGGCCGATCGGCAGCACGCACACCGGGCAGCCGGGCCCGTGCACCATTACCACGTTGGGCGGCAGCAAGTCCTTCACGCCGTAGCGCGAGATCGCGTGCGTGTGGCCGCCGCAGAATTCCATGAAGTGGTACTGCCGCTTCGGGTCGGCCTCGGCGCGGATGCGCGCGGCGATCTTCTTCGCCAGCTCGCCGTCGCGGTATTCGTCGACGTACTTCATGCCGCCTCCAGTCCCCGCGAACAGCGCGAGCGTCTTCTGCGCTTCCGCGGGATCGAGCTTCTGCAGCGCGTAGCCGACGTGGACGATGACCTAGTCGCCGACTGCCGCGTTCTCGACCAGGCGCGAGCGAGATTTCCTTGCGCACGCCGCCCAGGTCGATCACGGCCAGGTCGCCGTCGCGCAGTTCCACGATGCGGGCAGGAAGGGCGAGGCACATGTCAGGAGATCCTTTCGCATTGCGACCCACGCCTGCCCGAGCGCGATGCCGCCGTCGTTGGCGGGCGCTTCGCGCGCTTCGAGCACGGAGATGCCCATCGGCACGAGGCGGCACTCGCAGGCCGCGCGGAGAGAATGGCGTTCACGAAACAGCCGCCGCCCAGGGCGATGGTGGCAGATCCCTTCGCGTGTCGCGGCCGCGTACGCCCATTCGGCGAGCGCTTCGGCCAGCGTCGCGTGGAAGAGCGCCGCGCCGAAACCGGCGTCGCGCATGTCCGCCAGCCGCGCCGCCAAGCGGCAGCAGGTCGATGGTGCCGTCCGCCCCGATGCTGAAGCGCGAAACGATTCGGCTCGACCGGCCCGTGCGCGTGCGCAAGCGCCTCGAGCTGCATCGCCGCCTGTCCTTCGAACGCGTTCATCTCGCGCACGCCGAGAAGCGCCGCGGCGGCGTCGAACCAGCGTCCCGCCGAAGTGGTCTCGGGGCAGTTCACGCGCTTGGCCAGCATGTCCGTCACGGTTCCTGCGGCATCGCGCGGAAAACGCGCGCGCGATCTCGTCGCCCCGTCCCATGCGCATGCAGCAGCGACGCCGCCACGCGCCAGGGCTCGCGCGCGGCGCGGTCGCCGCCGGGAAGCGGCACGGGCCGCAGGCTGCCCAGGCGCTGGAACTCCCCGGCCTCCACGCGCAGCAGTTCGCCGCCCCACGCCTTGCCGTCGGTGCCGAGGCCGACGCCGTCGAGCGCGATGCCGATCACCGGCGCCTTGACGCCATGCTCCGCGCACACCGCGGCGATGTGCGCGTGGTGGTGCTGGACGGCGATGGCGGGAATGCCGTGCTCGCGCGGCGAAGAGCGCCGCAAAGCGCGTGCTGTAGAAGTCCGGATGCAGGTCGTGCGCGACGGCCTCCGGCCGGACCTCGAGGATGTCGAGAAGGTGCAAGGCCGCTTCGTCGAGCGCTTCGCAACTGGCGCCGTTGTCGAGGTCGCCGATATGCGGGGACAGGAACGCCTCGTCGCCCCGCGTGACGCAAACCGTGTTCTTGAGCCACGCGCCGCAGGCGAGCACCGAGGGCCCTGCGCGCGGCAGGCGGATCGCCCGCGGCGTGAAGCCGCGCGCGCGGCGCACGAAAGCCGGGCCGCTCCGCGTGGGCCGCACGACGCTGTCGTCGCAGCGCGCGCAGATGTCGCGGTCGTGGACGACGAAGGCATCGGCAATGCCTTCGAGGCGGCGCACCGCCTCCTCGTTGCCGGTGACGAGCGGCTCGCCGCCCGGGTTCGCGCTGGTCATGACCAGGGCGAGGGACTGGGGAGAGTCGAGCCACGCGGTGCCGCCCGTGGCCCTGCTCGCCGCATGGAAGAGGAGGTAATGCAGCGGCGCGTAGGGAAGCATCGCCCCGAGCGCCGAGACGCCGGGCGCCACGCCCTGCGAGCACCTCGTCGCAGCCGGCAAGCTTGTCGAGCAGCACGATGGGGCGCTCCCGCGACTCGAGCAGCGCGCGGGCATCGTCATCGATCTGCGCGAAAGGCGAGATGGAAGCGACGTTTGCGAACATCACTGCAAAGGGCTTTTCCTCGCGGCCCTTGGCGGCGCGAAGGCTCGCCACGGCTTCGGCATTGCGCGCGTCGCAAGCGAGGTGGAAACCGCCCAGCCCCTTCAGCGCGACGAGTTCGCCCTGCTCGATCAGGCGCAAGGCGGCAGCAATGACGTCCGGCTCCGGTTGCGGCGCGCCGTCGGCGCGAAGCAGGGCGAGCCGCGGGCCGCAAACCGGGCAGGCATTGGGCTGCGCGTGGAATCGCCGGTCGAGCGGATCGCGGTACTCGCGCTCGCAGTCCGGGCACATCGCGAAAGGCGCCATGGTCGTGCCCGGGCGGTCATAGGGGACGCGCTCGGTGATGGTGAAGCGCGGCCCGCAATGCGTGCAGTTGGTGAACGGATAGCGGAAGCGCCGGTTCGCGGGATCGAGGAGATCGGCAAGGCAATCGGGACAAGTGGCCGCATCGGGCGTGACGGGTGTGGCCGCCGCCCCGCCCCGGCTCGACTCGATGGTGAAGCCGCGCGCCGGCTCGACCGAACAAGGTTCGCGTTCCACGCGCTCGACCCGCGCAAGCGGCGGCGCGTCGGCCTGCAACCGGTGCGCGAACGCCTCCAGCAGCGAAGCGTCGCCCTGCACCTCGGCAAGCACGCCATGCGCGTCGTTCAGCACCCAGCCATCGAGGTCGAGCTCGAGCGCGAGGCGATAGACGAAGGGACGGAAGCCCACGCCCTGCACCGTGCCGCGCACGCGAAAGCGCTCGCGCAGCAGGCCGGCGCTGGTGGCAGGGACATTCATCGCTTCGTCCTCAGCCCCGCGAGGCCAGTTGCGCCTCGAGTTCGGCGACGCGCGTGCGCAGCGCTTCCACCGTGGCCGCCCTCGCCTCCCGCGCGGCGCGCGCGCCATCGCGCACCCAGGCGAGCCAATCGGCAATGCCCTCGCCGGTCGTCGCGGATACGTGCAGCACTTCGATCGAGGGATTGATGCGCCGCGCGTTCGCCTCGCACAGGCCGGCGTCGAACTTGAGGTGCGGCAGCAGGTCGCACTTGTTCAGGATCATCAGGTCGGCTGCCGCGAACATGTCGGGATACTTGAGCGGCTTGTCCTCGCCCTCCGTCACGGAGAGCACGACGACCTTGTGCGCCTCGCCGAGGTCGAACGCGGCGGGACAGACGAGGTTGCCGACGTTCTCGATCATCACCACGCTGTCGTCGGCGGGCTCGAGGTGCTCGAGCGCGTGGCCGACCATGTGCGCGTCGAGGTGGCAGCCCTTGCCGGTGTTCACCTGCACCGCGCGCGCGCCCGTGGCGCGGATGCGGTCCGCATCGTTCGACGTCTGCTGGTCGCCTTCGATCACGGCCACCGCCGGCTCGCCCTGCAGGTGGCGGATGGTCTCGACCAGCAGCGTGGTCTTGCCCGAGCCCGGGCTGGAAACGAGGTTCAGGGCGAAGATGCCGTGCTCGGCGAAGCGCTTGCGGTTGATGGCCGCCTCGGCATCGTTGCGCGAGAGGATGTCGCGCTCGATCGCCACCGCGCGCGAAGGCGCCAGCAGGTGGTCGTGCGAATGCCGCGCGTGGCCGTGGCCGTGCGAATGGTGCGAATGGTCGTGGCCGTGCTCATGCGTTTGCGCATGGTCGTGGCCGTGGGAATGGCTCTTGCCTTCGATCTTCACTTCGTCCGTGCCGCAACCGCATGTCGTGCACATGGCTTTCTCCTTCGCTCAGGCGATTTCCAGGTCCTTCACGCGCATCTGCGTGCCGCCGCTCACCTGCAACTGGTGGCTGCCGCAGCGCGGGCAGGCATCCACGCGCGAGGCGAGCGGCACGCTTGCACAGCAGCCGAAGCACCACGCCTGCCCGGGCGCCTCGTCGATCTCCAGCCGCGCGCCCTCGGCGATGCTGCCGCGCACGACCGATTCGAAGCAGAAGCGCAGCGCGGGAATCTCCACGGCCGCCAGCTGGCCGATTTCCAGGCGCACCGCGCGGATGGCGCTGGCGCCCTCGCGCCTTGCGGTCTCCTCGATGATGCCGAGCACGCCTTCGGCAATCGACATCTCATGCATGGCCCACCTCCACGCGCCAGGCGACGCAGGGGTCGAGCGAGGCGACGATCCAGCTTGCCTGCTGCCGCAGCGCTTCCGGCGTGGCCGGCGCAAGCGCGAGCGCGCCGCGCACGAAGGGCCCCTGCGGATGGAAGTTCCACTCGGTGGGCGCGACGACGCGATAGTCGGCGATCCGCCCGTCCTCGATCCTTGCGCGATGCACCAGCAGCCCGCGGGCCGTCTCCACCCAGGAAATCCCGGTGCCATCGCCCACGCGGCTCGCGCCATGGCGCCGTCCGGCCAGCGCCTTGCCCGCGAGAACCTGCACCAACTGCGCAAGCTCGACCAGCCGCGCCACGACGCGCGCGCCGACGCCGTATCCCCATCGTGCTGCGGCGGCCGCGACCAGGGGATGCGATTGCGTGCGCGCCAGCGCCCCGGTCTCCCGCGCTTCGCCCTGCCAGTGCGGGGCCTCGTCGAAATCGTCCTGTGCGCAGATCGCGCTTTCGAGGATGCTCACTTGCGCCTCGTCCTCGAGCGAGGCGAGCAGCGCGATATCGCTGCGCCCGAGTTCGGGGCCGGCCTGCATGAGGAGGGCGAGCGCCTGCGCGACCGGCGTCGTGCCGCTTCGCCACCACGCCTCCAATTCATCGAGCGTGGCGATCGCAAGCCAATCGCCCGCGTCCTTGCCGAAGACTGCCTGCTTCGCGATCGCCGCCACGCCTGCCAGCGGCAAGGTGGCCTCGCCTTCGCCAGCGGCGAGCCACGGCGCAAGCGCCTTGCGGGCAGCGCCCATGGAAGCCATGTCGGGTTCGCGCAGGGCGAGCTTCGGCCAATCGACGAGCACGCGCCAGAAGTGCTCGTGCGCCGTTTCGGCAACGATGCGCCGCTCGCGGGCGGAGACCAGTTCGGGCGACGGCTCGCGCGCGAGCGCTGCGTCCGTGGCCGCGGCAGCCGCGACCCCCTGCGAGCGTCCGCAGATCGCGAACAGCATCGAGACCATCGCGACCGCATCCCCGGGGCTGCGGCCCGGGAGGATCTTCCGCGCCGGACGCAGGCGCTCGGAGCGCGCCTCGGCGCGTGTCACGTGTCCCGCATCCCAGTCGACGCGCACCACGAGTTCACCCTCGATCGCCATGGGACGCTCCCGAAAACCTGCCCGAGAGGAAATCGCGCTTGGATACGGGAGCGGCGACGGGTTCGGCGATCTTCCCGGCTCGGGCTGGTGCTCGCGAAGAAGGTGGTCTGCCGCCGGGGCGTGCGCGGCATCGAACAGGCCCTCGAGCGCGGCCTCCGCGGTGAGGCGCGCCGCCTCGTGGTCCGTAAACTCGAGCACCGGGGAGAACAGCGAGCAACTGTGGCTTTCGCCGACGGCGGCCTCGTGCGCCGCGATGAAGCGAAACGTTCCCGCGGGAAAGGCGACGAAGCGTTCCGCGCCCGCGGCAAGCGTCGTCCATTCGCCCTCGCCCGGCAGGAGCACGATGTTGATCGACCAAGGCGTGACCAGCACGCCCAGCCACTGGCCCTGCCACGCGCGGAAGCCCACCGCCTCGACGCGCAGCTTCGCGTTGAGGATCGGCACGTCCGCCATGCGCGTGCGCCAGATCCTTTCGTACGCTTCCTCGATGCGGGCGGCGGGATTGCCGCTCCTGGCGGAGGCATCACTCATTTTCAAGCACCAGGAATTTCGACTGTTCGGCGGCGCAATTCGGGCAGCTCCAGTGCGCCGGCAGTTCCTCGAACGGCGTGCCGGGAGCTACCTGCCAGACCGCGTCGCCCTCGGCCGGGTCGTAGACGTGCCAGCACACGCCGCACTCGCGGCGCGTGGCGGGGACTCCCGGCCTTGCTGCGCTGTCCATCGCGCCTAGCCCTCGCGCAGCCACGCGAGCAGGTCGCCGAGGCGCTCCATGCTGTCGTCGTAGTCGTCCTGCGCGGCCCTGGCGGCTTCCGGGATGTCGACGATCTCGATGGTGTCCAGGATCAGCGTGTTCATCGAATTGGTGTAGCGCACGCGCCAGACGGCGCGCACGCGGGTGCTGTTGATGCGGCAGTTGCCGAAGCCGCGCGACAGGATCGCGACCGTGCCTTCGCCGAGCTGCTGGTCGAGCGCCTCGTGGTCCGCGGGGGCCAGCGGCAGCAGCGACAGGTTGAGCACGTGCGCGGGCTGCCCGTCGCGGTGCAGGCGCGAGTGGTGGCGGATCTCGTTCACCAGCGCCGGCGCGTTCATCACGCCCTCGGGCAGTTGCGTCGCATCGAGGCGCGCGCCGCTTGCCTTGCGCGCCGACTCGCGCACCACGCCGGGCATGTCGCCGGCTTCGAGGATGTCGTCGAGGATGCGGCCCCTCGGATCCACGTGCTGCACGCGCCACACGCCGGCAAAGGCCGTTTCCTGCACCTGCCAGACGGGCTTGCCGGGCGCGTCCCCCACGACCACGCTCACCTCGCCCTGCCCGAGCGACTCGTTGAGCACCTTGAGCGTGCCGGGCGCGATCGCGCGCAGCGAGAAGCGCGGCGGATCGTCGCTGCCGACCGGGCGGCGCTGCATGGCCTCGAGCAGCTGCTCGATCACGTCGGCGGCGGCGAGAAGCTCGTCGCGCTCGGCGTCCTCGGGCGGGATCGGCGTCACCAGCGGCTCGGCCTTGGGCATCGGAAGATAGGCCAGGTCGGCGTCCTCGCCGCCCTGCGAACCAGGACCGAACGCCACCACGGGAATCGGGAAGTCCTTCATGTCGTCTCCTTCGCTCAGCCGCAGGAAGCGGCGCCTGCCGCGGCAACGGGAATCACTTTCGGGGGCAGCGGGCGCACCGGGGCCGAGAGCAGCGCCTGCACGGTCGACACGTAGTCGGCCCAGTCGAGCAGCCCTTCGATGTTGCCCAGCCACCCGCCGTCGCGCAGGAACACCAGCGCCGGCCAGCGCCGCACGCCATAGATCGGGGCCTTGGCCACGGCCAGCGGCGGCGGCAGCACGCCGATGCGCAGGCGCTGCGGCATCGCTTGCGCGATCTCGGGGAGGATCACCGCGAGATCGAGCGTTTCCCTGATGCGCTGCGGGTCTTCGGTGAAGAAGAGCACGGTGTGGCCGGGTGCGGCGATGCCGTCCTCGAATGTGGAGTCGTCGAGGCGCGTGGCGCCGAACTGCTCGATGAGCCTTGTGACCAGCACGGGCTCGCTTGCAACGGGGGGACGAAGGGCAGTCGTGGTCATCTCACGCCTCCTTGGCGCGCAGGTGTTCTGGAAGTTGGGGCGTACGGTCGACGAGATCGGCGAAAGCGGCATCGATACGCGCGGCATCGCCTGCCAGCGCGCCCTGCAGGCCGTCCAGGGCGGCGATGATGCTGGCCGCGGCCTCGGCATCGAGCACCTCGCGTGCCGCGCCCAGGAAGGTGAGAAGCCAGGTGCCCGGGGCCTGCGCGCCGACCAGCGCAAGATCAACCTGCACGCGGCCGTCGGGACCCCGGCACCAGGCAAGGTGTTCGTTGCTCTCGATGACCTGCATGGGGACGCCGATGCACATCTCAGCCTCCGGAGGCGCGGCGGATGGCGAGGAAGCGCGCGTCGCCGACGCGGCACGCCTCGTCGGAGCCGGGGCGGCCGCCCTCGTAGGCGCCGAGGTCGAGGCTCGCGTCCATCAGGGAGTCTGTCGACGCGCGTTCGCGAGGGACCCCGGGAACGCCCCACTCGGCCAGCGTCGCGAGGCCGACGGCCAACGCCTCGGGCAGCCGGTTGCGCACCGGTTCCGTCAGGCTGCCGCCGAAATCCATGAGCACCTTGGGCTGCACGCCCACCAACACCGCGCTTGTGGGGGATTGCCCGGAGAACTGCGCGAGCGAGAGCACTTCCTGGAAGCTCGACTGGTGCAGGCTCATCTTGCCCACGCCGAGGTAAGTGGGGATGTCG
This sequence comes from uncultured beta proteobacterium, assembly GCA_963849005.1. Taxonomy (GTDB): domain Bacteria; phylum Pseudomonadota; class Gammaproteobacteria; order Burkholderiales; family Usitatibacteraceae; genus CAWKGC01. The sequence goes on from CAWKGC010000023.1 coordinate 551,750, forward strand.
CCATCCTTCAGCACGTGCAGCGTCCCGGGCTCGAGCTGGTAGTCGACCGCGTCGAAAACGAGGAGCCTGCGCGCGGCCTGCACGTGCGGCAGGAGGTAAAGCCCCTGCGTGCCGCCGTCCATGAGGGTGACCGACTCGGGAAACTGCCAGCCGGCATTGAGCGCCGCCACCGCGCGCACGCCGAAACCCTCGTCGGCCCAGAGAACGTTGCCGATGCCAAGCACCAGTGTGTCGGTCGCCATTGCAGCCTCGCCTTGTAACCCTTGCGGTTACAACGACACCATCATCGGCGTTTGGCGGCGGGCGCCTTTGACCTCAATCAAGGAAGGGCCGCGGGAGGCGGCCCTTGCGAAAAAAGACCTACCCGCGATTGCGGATCTTCAGGTTCTTCATCGCCTGGTGCACGTCCCAGGCAAGCTGCAGCTGGAGCCAGAATTCCGGCTCGGTGCGGAAGTGCGCGGCGAGGCGCACGGCCGTGTCCGGCGTCACGCCCCGCCGGCCCACGATGAGCTCGTTCACGCGCCGGCGCGAGATGCCGAGTTCCTCGGCCAGCGCGAGCTGCGTGAGGCCCAGCGGCTTGAGATAGCGCGTGTCGAGGAAGTAGCCCGGGTGGACCGGCTCGCGGCGCGAACGCGGCCGCGCCAAGCTGCCCCGGGCCCCGCGGATGGCCCGCGGGGCCTTGGCCGAATCCCTGGGAGGCGCTGCCACGGCGATCACTCGCAGCCCCTAGTTCTTCGCGTCGCGCCAGCCGTTGATCATGCTGCTGACCACCGTCAGGCCCGAGGTGATGTCTTCACGGATGACGAAGTACAGGTGCACCATCGTGAACCAGAACAGGTACCAGGCGCACATGTGGTGCCAGGTGTGCACGTCCTGGCTCTGCCCGAAAAGCGGGATCACCCAGGAGGAGAACAACCTGAACGCCCAGCTGTTCTGCCCCAGCCCCTCGCCGTAGAGCGCGAAGCCGGTGACGATCATGAACGCGGCGCCCAGCACGAACATGCCGAACATCGCCGCCATCGCGAGCTGGTTGTGGCCGTAGTGCCAGTCGTTCTTCGGCCGGATGAAGAGGTAGTGCCCCACCACCCGGAAGAAGCCCTTCCACCACTTGGCGGTCAGCATGTAGAACGGGACGAGGAAGATCTCCTTGGCGTGCTTGTTGCCCACGATCGCCCAGTAGATGCGGAACAGGAACAGGCAGGCAAAGATGTAGGCGGCCGCGAAATGGGCGAAACGGATGTAGCCCATGATGAAATGGTCGCTTGCCTCCCCCCGACCGAAGGCAGCGGCGAGCCGATGAAATAGCCGGTGCCCCAGAGGACGACCATGCACAGCGCCATGATCCAGTGCCAGATGCGCACGGGCGCTTCCCACACGTAGGCGGGGAACTTGAGTTGCTCTTGTGTCGTCGACATTTTCGACTCCCGGCTAGCGCACCTGCACGCGCGTGAGTTCCTGCCCGTCCGGCGCGATGACGTGGGTCGCGCAAGCCAGGCACGGGTCGAAGCTGTGGATCGTGCGCAGGATCTCGAGCGGCTGGTCGGGCTTGGCCATCGGCGTGTTCATGAGCGAGGCCTCGTAGGCGCCGATCTGGTTCTTCGTGTCGCGCGGGCTGGCGTTCCACGTGGTCGGCACGATGCACTGGTAGTTGTCGATCCTGGTGTCCTTGATCTTGATCCAGTGCCCGAGCGCGCCGCGCGGCGCCTCGACGAAGCCCACGCCCTTGGCCTCTTTCGGCCAGGTCGCCGGCTCCCACTTGTCGATGTTGGCCGTGTCGCGCTTGCCTGCCTTCAGGTTGGCCATGAGCTTGCCGTGGAAGTGCTTCATCTTGTGCGCGGCCCACGAGCACTCCAGCCCGCGCGCCGCGGTGCGGCCGAGCGTGGAGAAGATCGCCGCCAGCGGCACGTCGAGCTTCTTCAGCACCATGTCCACCGGCTCCTTGAACTCGGGGTTGCCCTGCGCATAGCCGATCACGTAGCGCGCGAGCGGGCCGACTTCCATCGGCTGGCCCTTGAAGCGCGGCGCCTTCACCCAGGAATACTTGGCGCTCTCGTCGAGTTGCTTGATGTCGGTCTTGGTGCCCTTGGTGCCCTTGCCGAGCTCGAAGTTGGGGTTGGTGACGCCGTCGAACGGGTGCAGTCCCTTGGACTCGTCGGGATACTTGTACCAGCTGTGGGTGACGAACTCCTGGATCTGGCCCAGGTCCTTCAGGTCGATGGGCTGCACGTCCTTCAGGTTGCCCCCGAGGATCGCGCCGCGCGGGAAGAGCATGCTCTTGGCGGAGTTGTCGTTGGCAATGTCCGGGAAGTCGCCGTAGCTCATCACGTTCTGGCTGGAGATGCCGCCTCCGAGCGCGCCCCAGTCCTTGTAGAAGGAAGCGATCGCGAGCAGGTCGGGGATGTAGACCTGGTCGATGAACTCGATGGTGTCGTCGATGATCTTCGCCACCATGTTGAGGCGTTCCATGTTGATCGCGCCGACCGCGCCGGTGTTCTCGACGTTGATCGAGGCGGGCACGCCGCCCACCAGCCAGTTCGGGTGCGGGTTCTTGCCGCCGAAGATGGTCTGGATCTTGACGATCTCCTTCTGGAAGTCGAGCGCCTCGAGGTAGTGCGCCACGGCCATGAGGTTGGCCTCGGCCGGCAGGCGGTAACCGGAGTGGCCCCAGTAGCCGTTGCGGAAGGGGCCGAGCTGGCCGGACTCGACGAACTTCTTCAGGCGGCCCTGCAGGTCGCGGAAGTAGCCCGGCGAGGATTTCGGCCAGGGGGAGAGCGACTGCGCGAGTTCCGAGGTCTTCTTCGGATCGGCGCCGAGTGCGGAGACCACGTCCACCCAGTCGAGCGCATGCAGGTGATAGAAGTGCACGAGGTGGTCATGCGCGTAGAGCGTCGCGTGCATGAGGTTGCGGATGATGTTCGCGTTGTCCGGGATCTGGATCGCGAGCGCGTCCTCGACCGCGCGCACCGAGGCGAGCGCGTGAACGCCGGTGCAAACGCCGCAGATGCGCTCCACGAACGCCCATGCGTCGCGCGGGTCGCGGCCCTTGAGGATCACCTCCAGGCCGCGCCACATGGTGCCGGTGGACACGGCGTTGGTGATGACGTTCTTGTCGTTGACGTTCACCTCGATGCGCAGGTGCCCCTCGATGCGGGTGATGGGGTCGACGACGATGCGTTTTCCGCTGTTGTCGAGCTTGAACCCTTGGGTCTCGATGACGGACATGGCTACTTCTCCTCAGTCTTCTGCGGCTGGCGCTTCTCGGACGTGTTCTTGATGGCGGTGATCGCGGCGTGCGCGGCGACTGCCGCGCCGATCGCTCCGGCGGCGACCAGGCCCACCGTGTCCGCGTTCGCTTCCACGCCGAAGGCCTGGATATTGGTCAGGCGGTCGTAGAACGAGCCCTTGTCCCAGAACCCGTCCTCGGAACAGCCGATGCAACCGTGGCCGGAGCCGATCGGGAAGGACACGCCGTTGTTCCAGCGCGTGGTCGAGCAGGCGTTGTAGGTGGTCGGGCCCTTGCAGCCCATCTTGTAGAGGCAGAACCCCTGGCGCGCGCCCTCGTCATCCCACTTCTCGACGAACTGGCCGGCGTCGAAGTTGCCGCGGCGATAGCACTTGTCGTGGATCCTCTGGCTGTAGAACATCTTCGGGCGCCCCTGGCGGTCGAGCTCGGGGATGCGGTCGAAGGTGGCGAGGAAGGTCACGACGGCGCTCATCACTTCGGCGATCGGCGGGCAGCCCGGCACCTTGATGATCGGCTTGTCGGTGATGACCTTGTCGATCGGCACCGCGCCCGTCGGGTTCGGCTTCGCGGCCTGCACGCAGCCCCACGAAGCGCAGGAGCCCCAGGCGATCACCGCCTTGGCGTCCTTCGCCACGTGCTTCAGCTTCTCGACGAAGGGCCTGCCTCCCGGGATGCAGAAGGTGCCGTCGTTGCCGAGCGGCGGGTTGCCTTCGACCGCGAGGATGTAGTTTCCCTTGTACTTGGCCATGACCTCTTCCAGCGCGGCCTCCGCCTGGTAGCCCGCGGCCGCCATGATGGTGTCGTCGTAGTCGAGCGAGATCATCGACAGGATCACGTCCTTGGCGAGCGGGTGCGAGGAGCGGATGAAGCTCTCCGTGCAGCACGTGCATTCCAGCCCGTGCAGCCACAGCACCGGGACGCGCGGCTTGGTCTCCAGCGCGTGCGCGATCTGCGGCGCGATGGTCGGCGCGAGTCCTAGGGAGGCGGCGGTCAGGCTGCAGAACTTGAGGAAGCTCCTGCGGGTGACGCCCTGGCGGCGAAGCAGTTCGTAAAAGGTTTCGGTCATTGTCTTCTCTCCTGGCTTTCGTCCGGGCGTCAGCCGCCCGCGGTCATCAGTCCCGCGCCCGATGCGGGCGGCGCGGCGAATGCGGTCGCGGCAAGGGCTGGGCTGCGTGCGGTGAACAATCGCTTCATGGCTCCCTCTCGTGAAGGATTTGCTTCTGAAGGCGACTTTCCTCCGCGGCGCAAAGGCGCCTTTTGACCTGCATCAACCGGGGTTCAGGAAGCGAAAGATGTGTAACGCAAACCGTTACACCACCAATCGGGGTCAGGTACGCAATTTGGGGTCAGAGACGTAATACTTCCGCGTCATTCCGGGCTTGACCCGGAATCCGGAAGTATTACGGCTCTGACCCCAATCGGGTTCAGACGAGCAGCGCGAGTTTCGCGAGCTGGCGGAGCCGCCCCTCGATCGCGTCCGCCGTTTCGCCGAGCGCAGCGGCGAGCGCGCGCAGATCGCGGGTACCGTCGAGCAGCGGCAACAGCCTGCGCACGAGTGGGTCATCGAGTTTCACGGTGGCGTGGCGCAGGTTGGTGACGTTCTCGCCTTGCGTGGACTGGACGCGCGCCACCGCGCTTGCGACCGGGCGTTCGCCAGGCGAGGAGGCGAAGACCGGCGCGCGCAGGTGCAACTGGACCGCACCCACCTGCGCCGCTGCAAGGCACAGTTCCGCGAGCGCGCCGCGGTCCGGGCCGGGCACGCGCGCGGCGAGCTCGTCAAACGACAAGGTGCCGGGAAGCGCGGCGACCAGCGCATCGAGCAGCGCCTGCGGCAACGCCACCTCTGGCTGCGGCGGCGGCTCGATCACCGCGGGCTCGTCGGACGATGCGCGGCGCCGCGACGCGAAGCGAAAGTCGAAGACGCGCCTCGGCCCGACCTCGCGCTCGACCGCGATGTCCTCATGGCAAAGCAGGGTCTGGCGGAAACGGCGGCACTTGGCGAAGTCGAGGTACTGCTCGCGCGCAAGCGGTTCCATGCCATGCAGGACGCTGCGCGCCTCGGGCGTGATCCCGGCGTAAGAGGTCGCCACCAGTTCCGCTTCGCACAGGAACTGCAGGCGATGGCGACCGGCGAAGGCGACGAATTCATGGAAGTAGCAGGGATCGTTGACCTCGGCCAGGTCGTCGTGGAACAGGGACCCGGTCCCGCCTCCCGCGAAGCGCTTGAACTCCTCGCGCATCAGCACCGTGTACGCATCGTCCATGGCGCTGCGTTCGGCAAGCAGCCGCGCGAGCGCCCGGGCTTCGGCGATGCGTTCCGCAGGCTGTTCCAGGCCGCCGGTGTGGAAGCGGAGCATTTCCCACACCATGCGTCGTATGTAGCAACCGGGGTAGACGTTGTAGCTGACGAACGCCACCCCGCGTGGCGCGAGGTGGCGGGCGATGAGCGCGAGGAGCTGCTCGCGCGCCGGTGCCGGGATCCACGAATAGAGGCCGTGCGCGATGATGTAGTCGAAACGCCCGCCATCATCGGGGAACGCGGCAAGGTCCTGCTGCGACAGGGAGAGGTTGGTGAGCCCGATGCGTCCTGCGAGCTGGCGGCCCGCCTCGATTGGCTGCGCCGCAAGGTCGAAACCGACGAACTCGCTCTCCGGGAACGCGTACGCCATCGGGATCAGGTTGGCTGCGTCCCCGCAGGCGACTTCCAGGACGCGGCAGCGCTCGACCGGAGCCGCCTGGACGCCGTGCAAGGCTGCCATGGTCGCCATCCGCTCGGGATGGGCGTCGGAGTAGGGTCGGCCGGTGTAGGGGACCTCGTCGTAGGCGTTCACGTCGGCGAACCTTCTTCCTGTGGAAGTTGATTGAAACGGGGGCCGGACCGGCCTAGCATGGACCCGGGTTCGCCGCACCGGGGCCCGGCCACGCACACCAAGGAGGAAATATGCCACACACCACACCCAGCAAGGAGATTGCCAACTTGTTCAGGCGACCGGTCCTGCGCGGCGCTTTCGCGTTGGCGGCGACAGCGATCGTTGCTGCACCCGCGCCGGCGCTCGCCGACACCTTTCTCAAGCTCAATGGAATCGAAGGCGAGTCTGTCGACGCCAAGCACAAGGGCGAGATCGAAATCCTTTCCTTCACGCAGTCCTTCATCAACTCCTACAATCCCAGTGGCGGGGGCAGCGGCGCGGGCAAGGTGAACTGCGGCGCCGTCACGCTGACGAAGAACATCGACAAGTCCAGCCCGGCACTGTTGAAAAACGTGATCAGCGGGAGACATGTATCGGATGGCGTGATCACGTTCGAGGCCAACAACCGGGCATCCAGCGAGTACTACACGATCACGATGAAGGAGGTGTTCGTCACCGAGGTGACCCAGACCGATGCCGCGGACCCGAATCGCATCTTCGAGAAGCTGGTGCTCCAGGCCAGCGAATACGAGTTCGAGTACCAGCCGCAAAATTCGAAAGGGGCAACCGGGGGTTCCATCAAGGTCGGCTATAACTGCAAGACGTCCGAAGTCCGCTGATGTACTCGTGCGATTCGGGGTCAGGGACGCAATTGCGTACCTGACCCCAAATTGCGTCCCTGACCCCGAAGTTCAGCCGTAGAGGGACTGCTGGTAGTCGAGTTCGCGCTCGAGCTTGTGGAAGACCTCGTCGGAGATCTTGCTCGAGCGCCACAGTTCGAGGAGTTCGTTGCGTTGCGCACGGAGGGCCGCGCGGCGCGCCTTGCGCCCGATATCGGCCTCCTCCGACATGACCAGCCCGCGCGGCATTTGCGCGTCGCGCTCGTCCAGGTACATCTGCCGCAGGTGCGCCACTTTTGCCGCATCCGCACTTTCCCTTTCGACGAAACGGTCGATGCCGCGCATCGCCGCGTTCGCCACCGCAAGCCGCGCACCGCGCTCTTCCTCATGGGCGCTCCAGTCGGCGCCGACCTTGAGCGCGCGAATCAGCCGGGGCCAGCGTGAGCCCCTGCCCGACCAGCGTCACGGCGATCACGGCGAAGGTGAGGAAGATCAGCAGGTCGCGATGGGGAAAGGGCGTGCCGTCGTGAAGCGTGAGCGGCAAGCGCCAGCGCGACGGCCAGCGAGACGATGCCGCGCATGCCGCACCACGCCGTCACGAACACCTGGTTCGGGCGCCGGATAGGGATCGGCGCGCCTGCAGCGACGCCGAGAGAAAGCGCGGCAGGTAGGTGGCGGGAAACACCCAGAGGAAGCGCACGGCAATCGCGGCCCCGCTCAGCGCCAGCCCCATCGCCAGCAGTTCGCCCAGCCCGAAGCCGGAGATGCGATCGAGGATGCCGCGCAGCTGCCAGCCGATCAGCATGAAGATGAAGCTGTTCAGGGTGAACACGATGATGTTCCACATCGCGAGCACCATGATGCGGCTCTCCGGCGTTGCGATCACGGCCGCCGAGCGCGCGCGCGCCAGCCCCGCCGCGACCACCGCCAGCACGCCCGAGACATGCAGCACTTCGGCAACGAGGAACGCCGCATAGGGCACCGCGATCGACACCAGGCACTGCAGCAGCGGCTCCTTCACCGCCCTGGTCGCCGGCACCGAGATCCACGCCACCGCGAGGCCGATGGCGATGCCGCCGGTGGCCACCCAGACGAACTCGCCGGTTGCCTCCATCAGCGAAAAGCTGCCGGTGAGCGCGGCAACGATGGCGATCTTGTAGAGCACCAGCCCGGAGGCGTCGTTCACCAGGCTCTCGCCTTCGAGGATGGTGACGATGCGGCGCGGGATCTACAGCCGCGAAAGGATCGCGGTGGCGGCCACGGCATCGGGCGGCGAGACGATGGCGCCGAAAGCGAAGGCGATCGCCCAGGGAATGTCCGGCACCAGCAACTTCAGCACCGCGCCCACCGCCAGCGTGGTGGCGATCACCAGCCCGATGGCGAGCATGCCGATGGCGCGCCGGTTGGCCTTGAAGTCGCGCCACGAGGTCGAAAACGCCGCCTGGTACAGGATGGGCGGCAGCACCATCACCAGCAGCAACTGCGGGTCGAACGAGACCGCGGGCAGGCCCGGCACGAAGCCCAGCCCCACGCCGCCAAGCACCAGCACGATCGGATACGGGGTCCGGGTGCGCGAGGCGAGCCAGCCGAGCGCGATGGCGAAAAGCAGCAGCGCCAGCGCGATGAACAGGTTGAACATGGGGGATGGTTCGCCGGAAACCATTGATTCTACATGGCTTTACCTGGGCGGAGCCCGGCCGCGGCAGCCCATCCCCGACGGCCGGCATGCGTGAATAAGTCACATCGCCGCTGCTCATTATTGCGCGCCGGCTTGCGGGTCCCGGGGTCTAGGATGTGATCCACGATGTCGTGTGATATCGTGTTTTCGCACCGGGCCCAAGCCCGGAACGGCAACCCACCCAGTAGAGGAGACCCCATGTCGAACAAGGATCAGGTCAAGCAAGACGGCGAGATTTCCGAGCAGCAGCTCGATTCCGTGTCCGGGGGCCAGCAGGTCGTGCAGATGGAGAAGATCACCATCACCGCCACGCGCTTGCCGCCGCAGCAGGCGGCAGCACCCGCCAAGCCGGTGGTGACGGCCCAGAAGGAAAAGAACACGCAGCTCGCCTCGGCCGAAGGCGCCGTCAAGAAGAACTAGGGCTCCGGCCGCCCGTCAGGCTTCCTGCCGCGCGAGCATCGCGGCGAAGGGGCCGGGCACGGCGGCCAGTTCGCGGAACGTCCCCTGCTGGACGATCCGGCCCCGTTCCAGCACGACGATCCGGTCGGCATCGCGCACCGTCGCCAGACGATGCGCGATGACCACGCGGGTCGCGTCGAGCCGCGCAAGGCTTTCCTGGACCGCCGACTGCGACAGGCTGTCCAGCGCGCTCGTGGCCTCGTCGAGCAACAGGATGCGCGGCTTTCCGACCAGCGCACGCGCAATCAGCACGCGCTGGCGCTGCCCGCCCGAAAGCGTGCTCACGCCCTCGCCCACCAGCGTGTACATCCCCATCGGCATGGCCTCGATGTCGGCGGCCAGCCCGGCGGCGCGCGCCGCATCCCACGCATCGTCCACGTTGAAGCTGGTGGCGCCGACGATGTTGGTGAGGATGTCGCCCGCCCACAGCCTTCCGCCCTGGAGCACCGTGCCGAAGCGGGAGCGCAGGCTTCGCAGGTCGAGGTCCTGGAGCAGGTGCCCGTCGTAGCGCACCGTGCCGCGGCCCGGCGTCTCGAAGCCCAGCAGCAGCCGCAGCAGCGTCGACTTGCCCGAGCCGCTCGCGCCCACGATCGCGACGAACTCCCCGGGCCGGATCGCGAGATCGATGTCGCCGAGCACCTCCGGGCCTTCCGGATAGGCAAAGGCGACCCCGGCGAATTCGATCGCGCCCAGCGGTTCGTGGCGGAGCTTGCCGCGCACGCCGTCCTCGGGCGACGTGGCGAGGATGGGCCTGGCGCGTTCCCACGTCGGGGCCAGTGCTGCGACGTCGAGCGCGGTGGCGACGATGCCGTGCACGCCGCCCAGCAACCCGAACATCGCGGCCTGGAAGGCGACGAAGTCCCCCATCGAGAGCGTGCGCGCGGCCGGGGCTTCGCCGAGCTTCCACGCGAGATAAAGGACAAGGGTGACGGCCGCCGGCTGCAGGACCGAGAGCAGCACGGACTCGAGGTTGGAAAGCTTCGCGCTCGCCCGGTTCATCTCGCGGAAAGCGCGGTATCGCGCAAGCCAGTTGCATACACGCGCGATTCCGCCGCCGAGGCCCGCAGCTTCGCGATGCCGGTGAAGTATTCGAAGGACATGCCCGAGAGCTTCCCGTCCGCCGCTTCGATGCGCCTGCCGATGCGGATCCTCGCCGCGCCGATCACGGCGGAAAGGCCGCCGTGATGGCGACCACGCCCATGGCGGCGGCGGCCAGCGGCGGGCTGTAGGCGAGCATGAGCGCGACGTTGGCGCTGAGGAAGATCGCCGTCACGAATGCGATGATGGCCGCGCCCGCCAGCGTGCGCTGGACGTTGTTCACCGCCCCCAGGCGAAGCGCCAGGTCGCCGCTCGAGAAGGCGCGGAAGAAACTCGCCGGGGCGCCGATCACGCGGTCGAGCACGGCGGCTTGCATCGCCACCGAGGTCTTCGCCTCGAAGCGCATCACCGCGAGCGTCTTCAGCACGTCGAGCGCGATGGCGGCGAGCCCCGCGGCGGCCAGTCCCGCGACGATCGCCAGCGCCATCGTGCCCGACCCCGCGGGAATCGCGAGGTCGATGAGGCGCCCGGTCGCCACCGGCATGACCAGGCCGGCCAGCGCCGCGAGCAGCCCGGTCGCCACGAGCACGCCCATGTCGCCCCTCGCATGGTCGAGGGCGAAGCGCAGGACGTCTGCGGTCTTCAGCGGCCGCGATTCGAAGCGGCGGTGGAAGGCGAAGGCGAAAGGCGCAAGGCGGCCCGCGATCTCCTTGTCGACGGGCCACTCGAGCGGCCGGCCGCCGTCGGGATCGATCGCCGCCATGCGATAGCCGGAAAGCCGGTTCGGTATCAGCATCACCCAGCCCGTCGAGCCGAAAGGCGCCGCGCTGTCTTCCCGCGCGACCTGGCGCCGGTCGACCAGGCGCGCGAGCATCGGCGTGCCGGCCTCGGCCCACCAATGTCCATCGAGCAGCACGCGACGCGAGCGCAGGCCGATGGCGGTGGCCGCTTCCTCTACCGCAAGTGCCTCGTCGGCGACTTCCGGCAGGGGCACCTCTTCGCGCACACCCATGGGCGCCGCGAGGAGCGACAGGACGTCGGGAATCCTGGTGAAGCGGAAAGCGAGGCCGGGGTCCGCCATCACGCCTCCTGCGTTTCGCCCGCGACCAGCGCGGCATAGCGGCCGCCGGCGATCGCGGCGAGTTCGTCGTGCGTGCCGCGCTCGACGACCTTGCCGCCCGCGAGGACGAGGATCTCGTCGGCGTCGCGCACGGTGGAAAGCCGGTGCGCGATCACCAGGCAGGTGTGCCGCGCCCGCGCAGGTTCTGCTCCACGACCGCCTCGGTCGCCGAGTCGAGCGCGCTGGTGGCTTCGTCGAGGATGAGGATCGAGGGGCCGCGGGCCAGCGCGCGCGCGATCTCGATGCGCTGCCGCTGCCCGCCGGAGAGGTTGCGCGCGCCCTCCTGCAGCGGCGCGTCCAGGCCGCCCTTGCGCAGGCCGATCTCGTCGCCGATGGCGGCATCGCGCGCCGCCGCGAGGATGGTCGCGTCATCGGCCTGCGGGTCCCACATCGTCAGGTTGTCGCGCACCGAGCCTTCGAAGAGCATCACGTCCTGGTCGACGTAGGCGACGGCGCGCGCAAGTTCCTCGCGCACGAAGGTCTCGCGCGGCAGGCCGTCGAAAAGGATCTCGCCGCTCCAGGGCCGGTAGAGGCCCGCGGCAAGGCGCGCGATCGTGGACTTGCCCGACCCCGAGGCGCCCACCAGCGCCACGCGCTTGCCGGGCGCGACCTTCAGCGAGAAGCCCTCGATGAGTGGCGCCGTTCCCTTGCCGTAGCCGAACGTGACGTTGCGGAACTCCAGCGACTGCGGGCGCGCGCCCGACGCCGCGCCCGGCGGATCGTCGACCACGGCCACGCCCGGCTCCGCGCCGTGGTTGAGCACGTCGTCGATGCGCGCGAGGTCGCCTTGCAGGGACTGCACCTTGCGCGCCGCGACGAACAGGCCGTGCACGGGCGCGGTGAATCCCGCGAGCAGCACCTGGAAGGCGACCAGGTCGCCCACCGTGAAGGCGCCCTCCATGATGCGCATCGCGCCCAGGCCGAGGATGCCCAGCTGCGCGACCAGCAGGGCGATCGAGGGGACCTGCATCAGCGCAAGCGTCAGGCGCTGCGCCTCGACGGCCGAGTTGGCGAACTGCACGTGCAGGCCGAGCCACTTGGTGAACAGCGCGCCTTCCTGCCCGCCCGCCTTGATGCTCTCGATGTTGGCCAGCCCGCCGGTGGCCATGCCCGAGAGCTTGCCCGCCTGCATCGACAGCACGCGCGAGATGCCCGCGGTGCGCTCGTTGATGAGGCGAAGCGCGGCGAGCTGGAAGGCCACGCAGCCCACCGCGATCGCCGTCAGCCCGAGGTCGAGCCGCAGCATGAGAAAGAGATAGAAGAAGGCGGTGAGGAGGTCCAGCACGAGGTGCGCAAGATCGGCGGACACGGTCTCGGCCACCTGCTCGTTCAGCTCCACGCGCGAGGCGATCTCGCCGGGAGAGCGCTGCACGTAGAAGTCCATCGGCAGGGAGAGCGCGTGGGAGAAGAAGCGCTTCGCCGAGCCCAGCGCCGCCCGCGTGAACGCCGCGGTCAGCACCTGCGCCTGCAGCCAGGAGAGCAGGCCCTGGGCCAGCGCCGCCGCGAGGAGCCCTGCGATGAGGGTTTCGGCGACGCCCGGCAGCCGGGCGCCGAGCACGTCGTCGACGAAGCGGCCCATCAGCCACGGCAGCGCGAGTGCGGGCGCCACGAGCGCGAGGCCGAGCGCCACGGCCTGCGCGATGGAAGGCCCGAGGCCGGTGAGGTGGCGACGCAGCGAGCGCAGCACCGAGGGGGCCCTGCCGCCCGGGGCGAAGTCGGGACCGCGCTCGAAGGTGAGCACGACGCCGGTGAAGGCCTGGTCGAACTCCGCCGCGTCGACGCGCCGGCGTCCCATCGCCGGGTCGTTCAGGTGCGCGAACCCGTCGCGGAAGCCCTCGAGGACGACGAAGTGGTTGAAGTTCCAGAAGACGATCGCCGGCAGCGGCATCGCCGGCAATTCGCCCGGCTCCTTGCGAAATCCCCTCGCGACCAGCCCGTACGCGCGCGCCGCGCGCAGCAGCCCGCCGGCCTTGGAGCCGTCGCGCGTCACGCCGCAATCCGAACGCATCGTTTCCAGCGGCACGTAGCGGCCGTGGGACGCGAGCACCATCGCGAGCGCGGCGGCGCCGCACTCCACGGCCTCCAGTTGCAGGATCGTCGGGACGCGGGCGAGCCGCGATCCCGCGAGCCCCTCCCCGGCCGCGGCGGCTAGCGCAGCCATGCGACGAAAACGATCACGCCCAGCGCAAGCGCGGCCAGCGCGGCCACCAGCCAGGGCGGATAGCGCGGCAGGCTGGGCCTCGCGTCGAGCTTTTCCGGCGAGGCGAGGCGCTCGAGAGCCGCCTTGCGGAAGATCGACTGGTCGCCGTCGGCCATCGGCGCCCTAGCCTGCGAGGCGCTTCAGCATGCGATCGAAGCGCGCGCCGGCGAGATGCACGTTGTCGAGGAGTTCCTCGCTCAGTTCATCCTTCGCATCCGGGTCTTCCGCGTTGTCGCCGTAGCCCATGCGCCGCGTGTTGGCGCGCAGGCGGCTCGCCAGGAAGACGCAAAGCGCGCGGTAGAAGCGCGAGGCGAACTCGGCGTCCGCCGCAACCTTGGCGCGCACCGTATCGTCGGCGATGCGCAGGAAGGTCGCGTCGCTCGCGACCCGCACCGAGACCGCCGTGGGCGCCGGGTCGACGAGGGTCATCTCGCCGATGATCTCTCCCGAGCCCATCGTGGCGAGAAGGTCGCCCTTGGCCGTGTGCACCGACACGGCGCCGTCCAGCACGAACCAGATGCTGTCGAGCCGCGCGCCCAGCGGCACAAGCGTGGTGCCGGCCTCGACGTGGATCCGCTCCCCGGCCTTGGAGAGCCATTCGACGTCGCCGTCGGTCAGTTCGCTGAAGATGAGAAGTACTTTGCGCATGGCCGCCCTCCGCTTCGGGGCCGGCGGGAATTCCACCGGTCGGCGGAGTTTAGCGGAAAGGCCGCTCGGGACGTTTCCGCGCCGCGGGCAGGCGTGACTTTTTACCCTCGCCGGTCGCGCGGGCTGCCTGTAAACTCCCCTCCCATGCCAGCCAAGCAGAAGCGGCAGAAGGCCAAGGGTCCGCCCTCCACCAGGACGCGCAAGTCCAAGGCACCTGCGGCCAGGACGCGCGCGTCCACGGCCCCTGCGACGCGCAAGCCTGCCGCCGGGAAGGCACCGGCGAAGCCTCGAACCGCAAAGAACCCTGCGAGCAAGGCCCGCAAGACCAAGGCAAAAGTTGCGCCGCCTGCACGCAGGGCCGCGGCGGAAACGGGACTCAAGGCAAGGCTGGAACAGCGCGAGGCCGAGCTCGCGATCATCAACAGCGTGCAGTCGGGGCTGGCCGCGCAGCTCGACATCCAGGCGATCTTCGACCTGGTCGGCGACAAGGTGCGCGACACCTTCAACGCGCAGTCGGTATCGATATACACCTACGACGCCAAGACCAACCTGATGCACTTCCGCTACATCATCGAGCGGGGGCAAAGGCAGCACGAGGAGCCGATGGCGCTCAGGGGCTTCGGCGCGGAGGTGATTCGCACGCGGCAGCCGCTCCTGATCAACGAAGGCATGGCGGCCCGCCGCGCCGAACTCGGTTCCGTCATCGTCGGGGGCGGCCAGCATCCCCTGTCGGGCATCTGGGTGCCGATGATCGTCGGCGGCGAAGGGCGCGGGATCATCTCCATCCAGAACGTCGACCGCGAGCACGCCTTCAGCGATTCCGATTTCCGGCTCCTGATCACGCTGGCCGGGAGCCTCAGCGTCGCGTTCGAGAACGCGCGCCTCTTCGACGAGACGCAGCGCCTGCTGAAAGAGACCGAGCAACGCAACGCCGAACTCGCCGTGATCAACAGCATCCAGCAAGGCGTCGGCGCGGAGCTCAACTTCCAGGCCATCGTCGACCTCGTCGGCGACAAGCTGCGCGAGGTGTTCAAGACCGGCGACATGGGCATCCTCTGGCGCGACGAGGAGGCGGGCCTCGTCAAGTCGCTCTATTCGTACGAGCACGGCGTGCGACAGGAACTCGCCTCGTTCCCGGAAAACCGCAACCGCCCCATGCACGCGGAGCTGCTCAAGCGCCAGCCGGTGGTCGTGAACAACCGGGTAAAGGCAGATGCGCTCGGCGTCCAGATCATCGCCGGCACCGACCGGAGCAAGTCTGCGGTGTTCGTGCCGATGTTCGCCGGCGAACGCTTCCTCGGCTCGATCATCCTCGAAAGCTTCGAGCGCGAGGACGCTTTCGGCGAGGCCGAAGTTCGCCTGCTCTCCACGGTGGCCTCGAGCATGGGCGTGGCGCTCGAGAACGCCCGCCTCTTCGACGAGACGCAGCGCCTGCTGAAAGAGACCGAGCAGCGCAACGCCGAGCTCGCCGTGATCAACAGCATCCAGCAAGGCGTCGGCGCCGAGCTCAACTTCCAGGCCATCGTCGACCTCGTCGGCGACAAGCTGCGCGAGGTGTTCCGCACCGGCGACATCGGCATCACCTGGCACGACGAGGACACGGGCCTGGTCCAGTTCCTCTATTCGTACGAGCGCGGCGTGCGGCAGTACCTCCCGTCGTTCCCGGAAAACCGCAACCGCCCCCTGCACAAGGAGCTGCTCAAGCGCCAGCCGGTGGTCGCGAACAACAGGGCAGAGGCCGACGCCCTCGGTGTCCAGGTCGCCCCGGGCACGGAGCGAAGCAAGTGCCAGGCCTTCGTGCCGATGTTTGCCGGCGACCGCCTGCTCGGCACGATCATCCTCGAAAACTACGAGCGCGAGGATGCCTTCGGCGAGGCCGAGGTCCGCCTGCTCTCGACGGTGGCCGCTGGCATGGGCGTGGCGCTGGAGAACGCGCGGCTCTTCGACGAGACGCAGAGGCTCTTCAAGGAAAGCGAGCAGCGGGCTGCGGAGCTGGCCATCATCAACAGCGTGCAGGCCGCTCTCGCTGCAGAGCTGAACATGCAGGGCATCTACGACGCGGTGGGAGACAAGATCCGCGAGATCTTCAACCAGTCCGACCTGAGCATCCGCATCTGGGACCAGAAGACCGGCCTGGTCCATTTCCCCTACACGCACGAGCACGGCGAGCGGGTGGCGATCGAGTCACACCCGCTTCCTCCCAACGGCTTCGGCCCGCACGTGCTGCGCACACGCGAGACGCTGGTGATCAACGAGAAAATGCTTGAGGAGAGCGCGAAGTACGGGAGCTTCACCATCCCCGGCACCCAGGAAATCAAGTCGGCCGTCTTCGTGCCCCTGGTGTCGGGCGAACAGGCGCGCGGGTTGATAAACCTCATGAACTCCGAGCGCGAGCATGCCTACGGCGATTCGGACGTGCGCCTGCTCCAGACGCTCGCCAACAGCATGAGCGGTGGCGCTGGAAAACGCACGCCTCTTCGACGAGACCCAGCGCCTCTTCAAGGAAAGCGAGCAGCGGGCTGCGGAGCTGGCCATCATCAACAGCGTGCAGGCAGCGCTCGCGGCCGAACTCAACATGCAGGGCATCTACGAAGCGGTGGGCGACAAGATCCGCGAGATCTTCAACCACGCGGACGTCGGCATCCGCATCTTCGATGGCAGCGCCGGGTTGATCCATTTCCCGTACTTTACGAGAGCGGCAAGCGGCTGAAGATCGACTCGGCGCCGATGGTCGACACCGGCTTCAGCGCGCACGTCCTGCGCACGCGTGAGACGCTCGTCATCAACGAGAACATGGAGCAGGCGGTTGCACGTTTCGGCAGCTCCGTGTTTCCCGGCACCCAGATGGAAAAGTCGGCCGTCTACGTGCCGATGGTATCGGGCAACCAGGTGCGCGGCCTGATCCTGCTGAGCGACTTCGACCGGGAACACGCCTTTGGCGCGTCCGACGTGCGATTGCTGCAGACACTCGCCAACAGCATGAGCGTGGCGCTGGAGAACGCGCGGCTCTTCGACGAGACCCAGCGCCTTTACAAGGAAAGCGAGCAGCGCGCGGCAGAATTGGCCATCATCAACAGCGTCCAGGCCGCGCTCGCCGCCGAACTGAACATGCAGGGCATCTACGACTCGGTGGGCGACAAGATCCGCGAGATCTTCAACCAGGCCGACATCGGCATCCGCATCTACGACCCGCGCACGAACCTGCTCCACTACCCGTACGTCACGCAGCACGGGAAGCGGATGAGCATCGCTTCGCATGCTCTCAACAAGACGGGATTTGCAGCGCACGTCATGCGCACCCGCGAGGCGCTCGTCATCAGCGAGAACATGGCCGAGGCCCTGCAGAAGTTCGGCAGCTTTGTCCATCCGGGCACGCAGATGGACAAGTCGGCCGTGGGCGTGCCCCTGGTGGTAGGCGACCAGGCGCGCGGAATGATCGAGTTGAGCGACATGGAACGCGAGCACGCTTTCGGCGAATCCGACGTGCGACTGCTGCAGACGCTTGCCGGCGCCATGAGCGTGGCGCTGGAAAATGCGCGGCTCTTCGACGAGACCCAGCGCCTGTTCAAGGAAAGCGAACAGCGCGCGGCAGAGCTCGCGATCATCAACAGCGTCCAGCAGGCGCTCGCCGCCGAACTCAACATGCAGGGCATCTACGACGCGGTGGGCGACAAGATCCGCGAGATCTTCAAGGAGGCCGACGTCGGCATCCGCATCTACAACCCGCAGACCGGGATCGTGAGCTTCCCCTACTCTTACGAGAACGGCGCGCGGATCGAGGTCGAGCCCCACCCCATGCGCGACTACGGTTTCTTCGCCCACATGGTGCGCACGCGCGAGACGATGGTAGTGAACGAGAACATGGCCGAGACCATGGCGAAGCACGGCGCCCAGATCCTGCCCGGCACGCAGCAGGAGAAGTCCTTCGTGCTGGTGCCGCTCATATCCGGCGACCAGGTGCGCGGGACGATCGACCTCCTCGACATGAACCGCGAGCACGCCTTCAGCGCCTCCGACGTGCGCCTGCTGCAAACCCTCGCGGGCAGCATGAGCGTGGCGCTCGAGAACGCGCGCCTCTTCGACGAGACCCAGCGCCGCACCCGGGAGGCCGCCGCGCTCGCCGAGGTCGGCCGCGACATCTCCTCGACGCTCGACCTCGCCACGGTGATGGACCGCATCGCGAGGCACGCGAAGGACCTGCTCGGCGCGGACAACAGCGCGATCTTCCTGCCCGACACCGACAGCAAGGCCTACCGCGCCATCGTCGCCGTGGGCGGGATCGCGGAGGCGATCAAGGCAACGTCGGTCACGCCTGGCGCGGGCATCATCGGCAGCCTCGTGAAGAGCGGGAAGGCCGAGTTCATCAACGATACCGGCGCCGACCCGCGCACGATACAGATCGCCGGCACCGAGGAAGTGGAACTGGAGCGCCTGATGGTCGCGCCCCTCATGGCCGGCAAGGCCGTCAAGGGCGTGATGGCGGTGTGGCGCACGGCCGGCCAGCCTTTCGACGATACCGACCTGCAGTTCATCGTCGGCCTGTCGCTGCAGGCCGCAGTGGCCATCGAGAACGCGCGGCTCTTCGCCGAGTCGCAGCAGCGCGCGGCAGAGCTGAACACGGTCAACACCGTTTCGCAGCAGCTGGCCGGCAAGCTCGACCTTTCCGCGCTCATCGCCCTAGTGGGCGAGCAGATCCGCAACGTCTTCGATGCCGACCTCGCCTACGTCGCCCTCCTGGACCGCGCGACCGGCATGATCGACTTCCCGTACCAGTACGGCGAATCGATCGCGCCGATGAAGTATGGCGAGGGCCTCACCAGCAAGATCATCAAGACCGGGAAAGCGCTGATCATCAACGAGGACACCAACCGCCGCAGCCAGGAGCTGGGCGCGCGCATCGGCGGCAGGAGCGCCAAGTCCTACATGGGCGTGCCGATCATGGTCAACGGCGCCGGCCAGGGCGTGATCAGCGTGCAGAGCACCGAGCGCGAAGGCGTCTACGACGAGGCCGACGAACGGCTGCTCTCCACCATCGCCGCGAACGTCGGGGTCGCCCTGCAGAACGCTCGCCTCTTCAACGAGACGCGCGTCTCGCTCGAGCGCCAGACCGCGACCGCGGACATCCTGAAGGTCATCGCCCGATCGCCCTCGGACGTGCAGCCGGTGCTGGACGCGATCGTGCAAAGCGCAAGGCAATTGATCGGGGGATTCTCGGCGACCGTGACGCGCATCGAGGAAGGTCTCCTGCACCTGCGCGCCATGACCAGCACCGACCCGGTGAGCGAAAGCGCCTTGCGTTCGCGCTTCCCGATCCCGGTGTCGAAGGACCTGCCGCTGCGCCCCCTGGTCACCGGCGTCCCGGTCCAGATCGAAGACACCGAGACGCATCCGGAAATGTCGCCCGAGTGGCGGGAAATCGCCCGCCTCAGGGGCTATCGCGCCATGCTCAACGTGCCGATGATCCGCGACGGCGCGGCCATGGGCCTCATCAGCGTCACCCGCAGCGAGCCGGGCGCCTTCCCCGCGCACCAGGTCGAGCTGCTGCGAGACTTTCGCCGACCAGGCGGTGATCGCCATCGAGAACGTGCGCCTCTTCAACGAGACCCGCGAGGCGCTCGAGCAGCAGACCGCGACTTCCGAGGTGCTGCAGGTGATCAGCGGCTCGATCGCCGATACCGCCCCGGTCTTCGACAAGATCCTCGACAGCTGCGCGCGCCTCTTCTCGAGCGAGCAGTTGGCGGTCTTCCTCGCCGGTGACGACAATCGCGTGCGCTTCGGTGCGCGGCGTGGAGTCGCGTTCGAGACGCTCGCCGGCCTCATGCATGACGGCATGCCGCTCGAGACCTCGATCACGGGCCGGGCCATTCGCGAACGCAAGACAATCCACGTGGAAGACGGGCTGACTTACGCCGAGCTGTCGCCCGGCGCGCGCGATTTCATCAGCGTCCATGGCAACTTCTCGGGCATCTACAGTCCCTTGATGTGGGAAGGGCGGGGCATAGGAGCGGTCTGCGTCCTGCGCCAGCCTCCGCGGCCCTTCAGCGAAAAGGAATCCGCTCTGCTGCGCACCTTTGCCGACCAGGCGGTGATCGCGATCCAGAACGCGCGCCTGTTCAAGCAAACGCAGGAAGCGCGCGCCGCCGCCGAGGCGGCCAACGAGGCGAAGAGTTCCTTCCTCGCCACCATGAGCCACGAGATCCGTACGCCCATGAACGCGGTGATCGGCATGAGCGGGCTGCTGCTCGACACGCCGCTCACGCCGGAACAGCACGACTACGCCGCAACGATCCGCGACTCGGGGGACTCGCTGCTTACCATCATCAACGACATCCTCGACTTCTCGAAGATCGAGGCGGGCCGCATGGACATCGAGTCGCAGCCCTTCGACCTGCGCGATTGCGTGGAGTCGGCGCTCGACCTCGTCACCGCGCGCGCCGTCGAGAAGCACCTCGATACCGCCTACCTTTTCGAAGGCGACGTCCCCGCCGGCCATCAAGCGGCGACGTGACGCGGCTGCGCCAGATCCTCCTGAACCTGCTCAGCAATTCGGTGAAGTTCACCGAGGACGGCGAAGTCGTCCTCACAGTGACCTCGAAGGAAATTGCCCCCGGCGAGGCAGAGCTGACCTTCGCGGTGCGCGACACCGGCATCGGCCTGTCCCTCGATGGCATGGGCCGGCTCTTCCAGTCGTTCTCGCAGGCCGATTCCTCGACCACGCGCAAGTACGGCGGCACGGGGCTGGGGCTGGCGATCAGCAAGCGCCTTGCCGAATTGATGAACGGCCGCATGTGGGCCGAGAGCGAGGGGCTGGGCCAGGGCGCGACTTTCTTTTTCACGGTGCGCGCCCCGACCACGCAGTTGCCGCCGGCGCGCAGCCGCGACTTCGTCGGCGTGCAGCCGGAACTGCAGGGCAAGCGCGTGCTGGTGGTCGACGACAACGCCACCAACCGGCGCGTGCTCGGGCTGCAGACGGCGAAATGGGGAATGCAATCGCGCGCGACCGAATCGCCCCTCGAGGCCTTGCGCTGGATTGCGGACGGCGAGCATTTCGACCTCGCGATCCTCGACATGCACATGCCGGAGATGGACGGCATGGCGCTCGCGCGCAAGGTGCGCGAGAAGAACGCCGACCTGCCGCTCGTGCTGTTCAGCTCGCTCGGCCGGCGCGAGGCCGGCGACACGGAAGGCCTTTTCAGCGCCTACCTCGCCAAGCCCATCCACCAGTCGCAGCTGTTCGACACGCTCGTGGGACTTCTCGCGCGGGATGCCGAGCCGCGGGTGCTGGCAAGGGAGCCCACCGCGTCCCGCTTCGACCCGGAGATGGCCGCGAAGCACCCGCTGCGCATCCTGCTCGCGGAGGACAACGTCGTGAACCAGAAGCTCGCGATGCGCATCCTGCAGCAGATGGGCTACCGGGCCGACCTCGCCTCGAACGGCATCGAGGCCTTCGAGTCCGTGGGCCGGCAGGCCTACGACGTGGTGCTGATGGACGTGCAGATGCCGGAGATGGACGGGCTGGAGGCCTCGCGGCGCATCTGCGCGCGCTGGGAGCCCGGCAAGCGGCCGCGCATCATCGCCATGACGGCCAACGCAATGCAGGGCGACCGCGACATGTGCCTGCAGGCGGGCATGGACGACTACCTCACCAAGCCGATCCGCGTCGAGCGGCTGGTCGAGGCCCTGGGACTGGTGCAAGAGCGCAAGGACAAATGACATGAGCGATGCGACGATCGATCTCGCCACCTTCAAGGAACTGCAGGAAACCGCCGGCGCCGAGTTCGTGCGGCGAACTGGTCGGCACCTTCCTCGAGGAGGCGCCGGTGATGCTGGGCGCGCTGCGCGAGGCGATGGCGGCGAACGATGCGGACAAGTTCCGGCGCGCGGCGCACTCGCTGAAATCCAACTGCAACACCTTCGGCGCGCTCGCGCTCGGCGCCATGGCCAGGGACCTCGAGCTCTCGGGGCTCGCGAAGGTCCTGGAGCGCGGGCCGCAGGCCCTCGATCCCGTCGCGCAGGAATACGCAAGGGTGGCGGCGGCGCTGGCGAAATTGCGCGATGCGTGAGGCACGCTACGAGTCGTCCCGGTTGCTGGTGGTGGACGACAACAAGGTCAACCGGCTGCTGCTCACCCGCAGCCTCGAGCAGCAGGGACACAAGGTCGCCTCGGCCGGGAACGGCCGCGTCGCGCTCGAGATGCTGAGGAAGGAAAGTTTCGACCTCCTGCTCCTGGACATGGAGATGCCGGAGATGGACGGCTTCCAGGTGCTCGAGCAGCTGGCGGGAGACCTGCACCTGCGCGACCTGCCGGTCATCGTCACCTCGTCGCTGGAAGGCGTGGCCAACATCGTGCGCTGCATCGAGCTGGGCGCCGAGGACTATCTCTCAAAGCCCGTGAACCCGGTGCTGCTGAAGGCGCGCATCGGCGCGAGCCTCGAGAAGAAGCGCCTGAGGGACCAGCAGAAGGAGCTGCTGCGCCGCTTCGCCACGTCCGAGGTCGCGCAGGACATGAACGAGTCGGGATTCACGCTGGGTGGCAAGCGCGTGAGCGGCACCGTGATGTTCGCCGACATCCGCGGCTTCACTGCGCTGGTGGAATCGCAGCCGCCGGAGGAGACGATCGAGCTGCTCAACACCTACTACACGCTGATGTTCGATGCGATCAGCGGCCAGGGCGGCGTCGTGAACCAGATGGTGGGCGACGGCCTGATGGCGATCTTCGGCGCTCCCCTGCCCCTGCCCGGCCACTGCAGCGCCGCGGTGCTGGCCGCGCTCGAGATGATCGAGATGATCGAACTCTTCAACCACGAGCGCGCCGCCGGCCGGCAAGCCCGAGATCAGGATCGGCATCGGCATCGCCTCGGGCGAGATGGTCGCGGGCTACACCGGCACCGACCAGCGTGCCACCTATACCTGCGTGGGCGACACCGTGAACCTCGCCGCGCGGCTGGAGGCACACACGAAGGAAGCGCAGCGCGCCATCCTGGTGGACAGCGCCACGCGCGAGCAACTCGACCAACGCATCAAGACAGAGCCGCTCGGCGCAGTTTCGCTCAAGGGCAAGGCGATGCCGGTGGACGTGTTCTCCGTCGCGCCGGGCCAGAAGCTCCAGCCTTCCTGATCAGCCGAGGCTCCCTGCCGGATCCCAAGCGCCGGTGGCCGGGCAGCGCAAGCGCTCGAGCATCGCCTGGAAGTCGGCGGGCGCCTCGTGCTCGAACAGGACACGCTTGCCGGTGCGCGGATGCACGAACCCGAGCGCCCGCGCATGGAGCATCGCGCGCGGCGATTCGATCTGCACGCCGTGATAGTCGCGGATGTACACGCGTTCGCCGACCAGGGGATGGCCGAGCTCGGAGAGGTGGATGCGAATCTGGTGCTGGCGCCCGGTCTCGAGGCGGCACTCGACCAGCGTGGCGCCCTCGAGCCGGGCGACCGGCATGAACAGCGTGACCGCGCGCTTGGCGTCGCCTGGCGGCTCGCCCCTCGCACGCCTGAAATGGCCGTGCGAGCCACGCAATCCGTCGCCTCGATCGAGGACCAGGTGCGTCTCGACTTGCCTCGCGGCGACCAAGCCGTGAGCGATCGCCAGGTAGACGCGCTCGATGTCGTGGGAGCGGAACTGCGCGGCGAGCAGGCGCTGGGAGAGCGCCGTTCGCGCAAAGACCATCACGCCGCTCGTCTCCCTGTCGAGACGATGTACGACGCCCAGCGCAGCGTCCTCGCCACGCCCGCCGATGCGCCGCAGCAAGGTCCGGACGTGCATGCCGAGCGTGTCCTTGTTGCCCGGCTCGTCCGCGACACTCAGCATCCCGGCCGGCTTGTCGACGACGACCAGGTCGCTGTCGAAGAACAGGATCGCGCTTTCGGCAAGCGGGCCGGCGCGATGCCTGGGCGCCAACGCATCGACGACAACCACTGCATTCGCGGGAACACGCGACGCCGGGTCGAGGAAGCGCTCGCCATTGACCGTGACGCGCCCCTCCTCGCAAAGCTTTCGGGCGCGGGACCACGCCAGGCCGGTCTGCTCGCGCACGACCGCGGCAACGGTTGGCTGGGACGATTTCATTTCGAGCAGTCGCAGGCCGGCTGCGCCACGCGCTTCAGCGTCGCCTCTGCTCCTGCGCGATCAACTCGCGCAGGACCTTGTTGCTCCTGCGTCGCTTCGCCTCCTCCGGGAAGGCGTCGAGGATCGCCGCTGCCTCCGCCAGCCGGGGCTGCGCCTCCGCGGGCCATGCCAATGCCGCGGCAAGCAGCCCGGCGGCCATCAGGCGCTGCTGGAAAAGATTGTCGCTGCCCTTTGCGCGGAGCGTGCCATGCAGCTTCAGCACCGGCTCGATCGCCTGCCGCGCGTCCACGAGGTTCCCCTGCCGCGCAAGCGAAAGCGCCAGCAGGATCGGCGCCTCGGTCGCGAATTCCTGGTCCCGTGGCGAACGGATGGGCAGCTGCTTGCCAAACGCGATCGACTCGCGGCTGTAGGCTTCCGCCGCGGCGTAATCCCTGAGCAGGAACGACAGCCGCGCAAGCCTGGTCGTCATCCTCGCGGCGTTCTGCGCCGCCTCGCGCATTTCCAGGGCGCTCGACGGCTTGAGCGCCACGATGCGCTTGAACGAGCCTTGCATCGCTTCCCGTGCCGCGGCGTAATTGCCCGAGGCCTCTTCGAGCGCGGACTCGAGAATCACGGAATACTCCTCCCCGCCGACGCGACTCCAGGAACCCGGCGGCAGGTCCTGGACGGCAATCTTCTCGAACCGGCGCACCTCCGGCAGGATTGCGCGCCCCTCCGCCTCCCTGCCCGAATCCGCCAACAGTTCAGCAATGTTGCCCGAGGCGTTCATCATGCCGAAATAGGAGTTGCGCTGGAACTTGCCCTGTTTCTCCGCGGCAAGGATGGCACGCCACTGCGCCAGGGATTCGCTCGTGCGCCCCAGGCCGTCGAGCGAGTCCGCGGCGCGCGTGGAACTCGCGGTCAGGTTGTTCCAGGCTATTGCATTGCCCGGGTCGAGCCGCAGGTAGTCGCGCCAATCCCGCATGCTCGGCAGGGAATACGCCAGGGACTTGCGCTCGTTGAGGCTTGCGCCCTCGATGTCGGCAAGGCTCGACGTGATCAGGGCGCGCGAACGCAACGCATTCATGTGATTGGGGCGTTTTTCCAGCACCTGGCCGGCGATGCGAGCCGCTTCTTCGCCGATCCGCCGGGCCTCGTCCATCTTTCCCAGGTCCTCCAGCGCCCCCATCTGCCAACTCGAGGATTCCGCGTACGCCGCGGCGGAAGCAAGGTCCGTGAGCGTGAGCCCGTCGATGCTCTTGTAGGCCTCGCGGGCGGTCTCGAGCGTCTTCACCGACTTTTCCGACTGGTTGAAGCGCAACTGGACGAAGCCGAGATAGTTGTTGACCGTGCCATAGGCGCGGCGCACGGCGAGCGACGGCGACGGCCCGGTCGCGAGCGGCGCCAGCACGTCGACCGCCTGCTGGGCAAGCTTGCCCGTTTCATCGAACCTGGCGGTGTCCCCGGTGACGCGCGCGAGACCCGACAGGCCAAGCGCGTAGCCGACCGCGGTGATCTCCGATTGGTCGCCGGCGGCACGCAGGCCGGCAAGGATGCGGTTGGCCTCGACCAGCGCCCATTCGCTTTCCTGCACCCTCGCCTGGTTGCGCAGCACGAGGCCGGAGCGCACCAGCGCGAGCGCACGGTTGCGTTCCGTATCCTTCGTCCGCAATTCCGCCGGCAGCGCTCCGTAGTAGTCGAGCGCGCGCTGGGACAAGTCGCCAACGATGTCGAGCCGGCCGAAGGGCTCGAGTTCGCGGTAGAAGTCGTCAAGCAAATAGACGATCAGCTTTTCCGCTTCGCCGCGCGCGCTTTCGGCCATGAGCCGCGTCTGTTCCGCCTTCGCCTCGGCTTCCTGCGCCCGCTTCATGTTCTGGTAACCGAAGATCGCGCTGATGACGGCGCCAATGGCGAGCACGGCGCAGAACGTCGCAATCTGCCGGGCACGCACCAGCGCCTTTCGAGTCGCCCGTTCACGCTCCTTCTGCGCCGCAAGCAGGCGCTCGGTCTCGTCGCGCGCCTCGCGCTTCAGCCGGAGTTCCCGGCTTGCCTTCACCACGCCGCACAGCACATCGTGCGTGAGCTCGACGCGGCGCACGTCGAGGCGCTCTTCGATGCGCAGGAGCCGCTTGTTCACCAGCCTGGCCAGCGCATCGGGCGCCGCGCCCGCGGCGGCGAAGGCCTTGAGCAGGCGTTCCTCGGCGAGGTTCTCGCGGTAGCCGGACTCGGTGAGCAGCTCGTCCTCGATCACCTTGCGCACTGCCGCCGGCTGGTCGGCCAGCGCGCGTTCGTAGAACTCGGCGAGGATGGTGTCGTGCGAGCCTGCCAGCAGGTCGGCGGAGATTTCGCTGCGCCCCTGCGCGATGCGGGCGTTGTTGAGTTCGCGGCAGATCAGCGAAAGCAGCGAAGGCTCCACTTCCGCGTTCGGCAGTTCCGAGCCGCCGGCGATGAAGCGCACGATCGACTCGGCGACTTCCTGGGTGACGAGCTTGCCGCCCGGCTTCATCACCGCGGCGAGCGCCTGCTGCCCGTTCATGCGCGCAAGCCGCATGCGGTTTTGCGTGATGGAGGGCATCACGCCCTTCACGCTCTCGAGGTGCGCGAGGTAGTCCTCGCGCAGCGCGATGAGGATGCGGTAGTCGGCGCGGCCGAAGTCGAAGCGCTCGGCAATCGTGTCGTCGGTCTCGAGGCGCTCCTCGAGCGATTTCGGCAGGCGGTTCTCGACCAGGTCGGCGAGGTCTTCGATGAATGCCGCGGCACGCTTGCGGCCGGCGTCGTCCGCCTGCGCGAGCGTGAAGATCTCCTCGAACTGGTCGAAGATCAGGAGCGGGATGACGGTCTTGCCATTGGCGTCCTTGAGGATGTCATCGCGGTGGTGCAGGAACTCCCAGAGCGACTCGCCCTCGACGGCGGTGCCCGCCTGCGTCCACTGCCCCGAGGACTCGGTGGCGCGGAAGATCGCCTGCTTGATCTGCTCGGACGGCGGCGGCGACTCCGCGGAATAGTCGATTCGCACATAGACGGGGCAATAGCCTTCGGGCCGAAGCCGCGGCACGATGCCCGCGCGCAGGATCGAGGTCTTGCCCAGTCCCGACTGGCCGAAGAGGATCGTGAGCAGCTTGCGCTGCACGCGGCGGCCGAGCTCCCCCACCTCCTCCTCGCGGCCATGGAAGAAGCCGCGCGTCTCCTCGGTAAAGGACGCGAGGCCCAGCCACGGATGCTGGTTGTCGACCGCAGGCTGGGTGTCGTCGCGGCCGGGCTGTGCCGGCGCGAGTTCCGCGTTCACGACGGCCTCCCGTCGCCGCGATCGGCGCCCGCCAGCAGGTCCTTCAAGCGCTGCACGAATTCAGCCGTGGGCGCGCCATCCGGAAACTGGGAAATGTGCACGGCCTTGAACTTGTCCGGGACGCGCGCGGCGCGCGGGTCGGTGGCATCGATGGCCACCGGCAGGATGAAGATCGCGTCATCGGCCATGTTGCGCGTGCGGTCCAGCGCATAGCTCCACTCACGGCGGAAATAGGCCTCGAGGCGGCGCTCGGTGGTCGCGGAGACGACCGGGATGAAATACGAGCAGCGCGCGATATTCTTCTGGATCTTGCGGTCGTAGTCGTCGCCGCTCTCGAGGCGCTCCATGTCGAACCAGGTCCTGATCCCGGCGGCATCGAGCGCGCCCTTCAGCTTCTGCACGGCGGCGAGGTCCTCGCGCGCATAGCTGATGAAGACGGCGTTGTCGGGCATCTCGCGCTCGGGCGGCATGACCCGCTGCGGCGCGGCGCTCAACGCGATCACGTCAGCCGGCCTGCGGCGCGCCATCCAGCGGCGGTGCAATTCATCCACGAATTGTTCCGCACCGCTGTAGACGCGGGTGCGCACGCTGACCTGCTGCAGGAAGGCCATGAGGCGATCGTCGCCGTCGGAGTGGTCGTCGGCGAGCACCTCGCCCACGTCGCGCGGGTCCGACAGGCGCCGGCGCTTGGCCATGCGCAGGAACAATTTCGCCAGCCAGTTCGAGAAATTGCTGCCGATGATGAGCAAATGATTGTGCTCGAGCTCGTAGAAGAGCTTCTCGGGCGTGAGGTGCTCGCTTTGCAGCGCGCACACGAATTCGAGCATGTCCTCATCCGAGATCACGTAGGTGGGCGAGGCCGAGCAGCGGCCCAGCAGGTGGTAGACGACCGGGCGCTGCAGCTGCTCGCGCTCGCTCGGCAGGTCCGCCACGCGGTTGGGCGCATAGCCGATCACCTCGGTGGACTGGGCGCCGGCGAAGCGCTCGGCGTTGATCGCGTTCTCGAGGAGCGAATCGAAAGTCGTGGAAACGAACAGGTCGAAGTCGGTGATCTCGGCGAGCTGCTTCAGGGCCTTGGGCGGCGCGAAGTTCGCCTCGCGCAGGATGCTGCGCATGCGGGTATAGGTGTCTTCGCGGCGGCCGCGCGCGGAGAGGAACCAGCACACCACGTCGTTGAGGGTAAAGGGCTGCGGCAGGCTGGAGGTGTCCACGCCCAGCTTCGCGGCCAGCTTGTCTGCCATCCAGTCGTAGAGCAGGCGCGGGCCCGAGTCGGTTTCCACGGTCAGGAGCTCGGGCCCGACGATCGGGATGACGCGCTTCTCCTCGATGAAGTTGAGCAGGTCGTCCCAGGCGTCTTCGTCGAACCTCGGCGATTGCGCTTCCAGCGTGTGGACGTTGCTCATGGATCGGGGATCTCTTTCGGGGGGTTCGGGGGAATTGCCGCACAGCGTAGGCGATTCGGCGCGATTTGGGTAGCGGAGATATGATCCGGATACTTCCAGCCTCCCTCGAACAAGACGAAATGCCGTTGGACGAAACGCCCGACTCGCCCGCTGCCGCCGCGGCGCTCGCCGACAGCCTGCTGCACCGGGGCGAACCGGTCCTCGCCTACAACGCCGCGCAGTCCGGCCTGCAGCAATGGCCGGGAGACCTGCGGCTGCGCCAATTGCAGGGGCTCGCGCTCGCGCGCAGCGGCGACGTCGAGCGGGCGAACGCCCTGCTCGCGGCGCTGGCCGCCGAGGGCGGCGCGGATGTCGAGACGCTGGGCATGCTCGCGCGCACCCACAAGGACCTCGCCCTCGGGGCGAAGGACGCCACGCGGCGCGCCTTTCACCTCGAGGCGGGCTACCGCCTCTACGCGCTGGCCTTCGAGTCGGCGCGCTCGAAAGATTCCGCTGCCGGCGCCTTCTACGCCGGCATCAATGCCGCGACCATGGCTGTCCTGGACGGCGACCTCGAACGGGGCAGGCGGATCGCGGGCGACGTCCGCGAAGTCTGCGGGCGGGTCGATCCCGCCGGCGAGGACGAGATCTCGCGCTACTGGAAGGAAGCGACGCTGGGAGAAGCGGCGCTGATCCTCGGCGAGGCCGGGCCGGCCGCGGACCACTATGCACGCGCGGTGACGCTCGCCGGCAAGCGCTACGGAGACCTGGGAAGCACGCGCAGGCAGGCGCGCCTCCTCGCGCGGCACCTGCCCGGCGAGCTCGGCAGCCTCGCCGAGGTCTTCCGCATTCCGCCCGTGCTGGCGTTCACCGGGCACATGATCGACCAGCCCGGCCGTCCCGTGCCGCGCTTTCCCGCCGGGCTCGAGGCCGCCGTACGCGACCGGGCGCGCCGGCATCTCGCATCGATCGCGCCCGTGGCCGTCTACGGCTCGGCCGCCTGCGGCGTCGACCTCCTCTGCCTCGAGGCTGCGCGCGAGCTTGGCGCGGAGACGCACATCGTCCTGCCCTTCCCTCCCGCCGCCTTCCGCGCCGCGAGCGTCGATTGGGCGGGAGGTGACTGGGGCGGGCGCTTCGAGCGCGCGCTGGCCGCCGCCGACAGCGTGACCATCGCGAGCGACCACCTCGCGACCGGAAGCGCCGCCACATACGAGTATGCCAACCTCATCCTTACCGGGATGGGCATGCTGCGCGCGCAATTGCTCGAGACAGACTTTCGCGCGCTGGCGCTCACCGATCCCGAGGCGGCCGGTGCCGCCGGCGGCGCGGCGTCGCTGGCCTGGCTATGGGCGCAGCGCGGCCTCGCCGTGGAGCATTTCGACCTTTCTTCTCTGCGCGGCAACCCTCCCGCCACGGCCGCTCCCGTCCCGGCATCCGGGAAATCCGCAAGCGCCCCGCCGACCGTGCGGCACGAAATGCGGGCGCTGTTGTTCGCCGATGCCGTCGGCTACAGCCAGCTGAACGAGGACCAGATCCCCCGCTTCATCGAGGGCTTTCTCGGCGCGGTGGCCGGGCTCAACCGGCGCACCGCACATCGCTTCGAGCATGTCGAGACTTCCGGCGACGGGCTGTACATGGTGTTCGCAAACGCGGGCGACGCCGGCCGCTATGCGCTGGAGCTGAGCGCGCTCACGCGCGATTTCGACCGCGCGTCCTGCGGATTGCCGCCTGGCTTCGACCTGCGCATCGCGCTGCACTGCGGGCCGGTGCATTGCGCAATCGACCCGATCACCGGGAGGGCGATGTACACGGGGCCGCACACCAGCCGCGCCGCGCGCATCGAGCCCGTGACGCCTCCGGGCCAGGTCTATGGCAGCAGTGCCTTCGCCGCCGTCGCAGCCGCCGGTGGCGCCCCGGGGCTGGCGCTGCGCTACGTCGGGCGCATCCCGCTCGCCAAGGGCTACGGCACGCTCGGCCTGTATAGTGTGAGGCCTGCCGATGGCTGAAAACGCCAAGGCCCTGCGCCCCCGCTGCATTTCGAAGCATGCCCTTGCCGCGCAAGGCTCACCTTGCGCGACGACCCGAACATGAACGATCGCTTCCTTGCCCACGTCCGCGCCACGCTGGAGCAGATCCGCGCAGACGGCTTCGAGAAGACCGAGCGCGTGATCGCGAGCCCCCAGGCGCCGGCGATCCGGCTTGCCGACGGCCGGGAAGTGCTCAACTTCTGCGCCAACAACTACCTCGGCCTCGCGGACGACCCGCGCCTCGTCGAGGCGGGCAAGCGCGCCCTCGAACGCTACGGCTACGGCATGGCGTCGGTGCGCTTCATCTGCGGCACGCAGGACGTGCACAAGGAACTCGAGGCCGCGCTCTCCGCGTTCCTCGGGACGCAAGACTGCATCCTCTACGGCAGCTGCTTCGACGCGAACGGCGGCCTGTTCGAGACGCTGCTCGGCGAGGAGGACGCGGTCATCAGCGACGAGCTCAACCACGCGAGCATCGTCGATGGCATCCGCCTGTGCAAGGCGAAGCGCTACCGCTACCGCAACAACGACATGGCCGACCTCGAGGCGAAGTTGCAGGAGGCGGACGCGGCCGGCGCGCGCTTCAAGCTCATCGCGACCGACGGCGTGTTCTCGATGGACGGCATCGTGGCGAACCTGCCGGCCCTTTGCGACCTCGCCGAGCGCCACGGTGCGATCACCATGGTGGACGACTCGCACGCGGTCGGCTTCGTCGGCGCGGCGGGACGCGGCACGCCGGAGGCCTGCGGCGTCGAGGGGCGCATCGACATCCTCACAGGCACGCTCGGCAAGGCGATGGGCGGCGCCTCGGGCGGATACACGGCCGGGCGGCGCGAGATCGTGCAACTCCTGCGCCAGCGCTCGCGCCCGTACCTCTTTTCCAACACGCTCGCGCCGTGCATCGCGGCGACCTCGCTCGAAGTGCTCAGGCTGCTGGCAAGCGACGAGGGCGCGGCATTGCGCGAGCGGGTGCGCGACAACGGCGCGCAGTTCCGCCGCGAGATGGCCGCGCTCGGTTTCGACCTCGTGCCCGGGCAGCATCCCATCATCCCGGTGATGCTGGGCGACGCGGCGCTCGCCACGCGCATCGCCGACGCCCTGCTCGCCGAGGGCGTGTACGTGATCGGCTTCTCCTATCCCGTCGTGCCGAAGGGCAAGGCGCGCATCCGCACCCAGATGAGCGCGGCGCACACGGCGGACCACGTATCGCGCGCCGTGGCGGCCTTCGCGAAGGTCGGGCGCGAACTCGGCGTGATCCACTGAAACGCAAGGGGTGATCCCATGAAGGCACTGGCCAAGCTCGAACGCGCCCCGGGGCTCACGCTCACCCGCGTGAAGAAGCCCGAGGTGGGGCACAACGACGTCCTGATCCGCATCCGCAAGACCGCGATCTGCGGCACCGACATCCACATCTGGAAGTGGGACGACTGGGCGCAGAAGACGATCCCCGTGCCGATGCACGTGGGCCACGAGTACGTGGGCGAGATCGTCGAGATGGGCCAGGAGGTGCGCGGCTTCGCGATCGGCGACCGCGTCTCCGGCGAAGGGCACGTCACCTGCGGCTTCTGCCGCAACTGCCGCGCCGGCCGTCGCCACCTGTGCCGCAACACCGTGGGCGTGGGCGTGAACCGCGAGGGCGCGTTCGCCGAATTCCTCGCGATCCCCGCCTTCAACGCGTTCAAGATCCCCGACGACATCTCCGACGACATGGCATCGATCTTCGATCCGTTCGGCAACGCCACCCACACGGCGCTTGCGTTCAACCTCGTCGGCGAGGACGTGCTCATCACCGGGGCGGGGCCGATCGGGATCATGGCGGTCGCCATCGCCCGCCACGTCGGCGCCCGCCACGTCGTGATCACCGACGTGAACGACTACCGCCTCGGCCTCGCCGCGAAGATGGGCGCGACGCGCGCCGTGAACGTCGGCCGCGAGAACCTCAAGGACGTGATGGGCGATCTGCGCATGACCGAAGGCTTCGACGTGGGCATGGAGATGTCGGGCGCGCCGCAGGCCTTCACCCAGATGCTCGAGCACATGAACCACGGCGGCAAGGTCGCGCTGCTCGGCATTCCCCCGCCGGGCATGGCGATCGACTGGAACCACGTGATCTTCAAGGGCCTCGAGATCCGCGGCATCTACGGCCGCGAGATGTTCGAGACCTGGTACAAGATGGTGGCGATGCTGCAAAGCGGCCTCGACCTCTCGCCGATCATCACGCACCACTTCCCGGTGGACGAGTACGAAGCCGGCTTCGCGGCGATGCTCTCGGGCGCGAGCGGCAAGGTCATCCTCGACTGGGCGGCGTGACGAGATCGTGAGCGAACCCGCCCGGGCCATATTCCTCAGCTACGCCTCTCAGGACGCGGATGCCGCGCGCCGCATCTGCGATGCGTTGAGGGCCGCCGGCCTCGAGGTATGGTTCGACAAGAGCGAACTGCGCGGTGGCGACGCGTGGGACGCCTCCATCCGGCGACGCATCAAGGACAGCGCACTCTTCCTGCCGGTCATCTCCGCCACCACCAACTCGCGAAGCGAAGGTTATTTCCGGCTCGAGTGGAAGCTCGCCGTGGAACGTTCGCACCTGATGGCCGACGACCAGCCGTTCCTGCTGCCCGTCGTGATCGACGACACGCCGGACACGGGCGCCCGCGTGCCGGAAGCCTTCCTCGCGCGGCAGTGGACTCGCCTCCCCGATGGCGAGACCTCCCCGGCGTTCTGCGAGCAGGTGAAGCGCCTCGTGGAGGACGCGACGGCGCCAGAGGCCCCGCCTCTGCCCCGGAAGCAGCCGGCCGCGGCGAAAGCCGCCGCTGCGCCACCACTCGCCTCTCCAGCCGCGGGCAAGCGTTCCCGCACCGTTCCAATCGTCGGCGCATTGGCCGTTGTCGCTGCCATCGCCGGCTTGCTCGCGTGGCAGCAGTGGAAGCCGGGCTCGCCATCCACGGTCGCGACGGGCTCGTCCTCATCGACAGCCCTGGCATCGACAAGCGAGTCCATCGCCGTCCTTCCCTTCGCCAACTTGAGCGCCGATAAGGCCGACCAATATTTCTCCGAGGGCATCAGCGAGGAAATCCTCAACGCCCTCTCGCGCGTCCCGGGCCTGCGGGTCTCGGCGCGCACGGCCTCCTTCGCATTCAAGGGGAAGGACGCCACCACGCGCGACATCGCCACCGCGCTCGGCGTGAGCTATGTGGTCGAAGGGAGCGTGCGACGCTCCGGGGACCAGGCCCGCGTCATCGTGCAGCTCGTTAAAGGCGCGGACGGATTCCAGGTCTGGTCCGAGACCTATACGCGTGACGTGAAGGACATCTTCGCCGTCCAAGGCGACATCGCCCTTCGCGTCGCCAGCGCGCTCAAGCTGCGGCTCGGCACGGGCGCGGACGAAAAACTCGCCTCGGCCGCGACGCGAAATCCTGCAGCCTACGATGCCTATCTTCGGGGTCGCGAGGCCTGGAACCGCGACTCGCGCGACGACCTGCGCGATGCGGCACGGCACCTGATGCAGGCGATCACGCTCGATCCGGGCTTCGCGCTCGCGCATGGAACGCTGGCGGAGATCTACATTGACATGGGAAACCTTGGCCTGGAGCCCCGGGACAAGGCCTATCCGCTCGCCAGGGCGTCCGCCGAACGCGCACTCGCGCTCGACGACCGCATCGTGCAGGCCCACAACGCGCTGGGCGAATACGCTTTCCACTATGCGTGGGAATGGGAGGAGTCCGACCAGCACATGCGCCGGGCTCTTGCGGTCGATCCCAACTACTACCCGGCGATTTCCCACCTGGGCAACCACGACCTCGCGCGCAATCGCCCCGAAACGGCCCTGGCCGCGGCGCGCAAGGCGAGGGAACTCAACCCGCTGAGGAACTCCGGCTCGGGGATCATGTTCGCGCTGATCGCGATGAAGCGCTACGAAGAGGCGATCAGCCTCGGCCGGCAGTTGATCGCCGACCGGCCTTCCTATAACGCCCCCCGCTTTTTCCTGGGGGTCGCCCTCTTCCTGAATGGACAGCAGGAGGAAGGGCTTCGTGCGCTCGAGGACGTCGCAGGGCGGGGCGAAAGCGACGCCCGCGCGCTTGTTGTTCTTGGCTGGTGCTACGGAATTTCCGGACAGAAGGACAAGGCGCGGGCCGTCCTGAAGAAGATGCAAAGCCTCGACAATACCCGGCGAGTCGCGCCCAACTGGCTCGCTGCCGTGCACGTCGGGCTCGGCGAACGCGACCGGGCCTTCGAACTGCTCGAGCGCGCCTACGTACTGCGGGAACCGAGCATGCCTTTCGTCGGCGGGGACCTCACCTTCGAACCGATCCGCGACGATCCGCGCTTCCGCAGCCTCCTGAAGCGCATGAAGCTGGACGTGTATTTCCCGGAATCCCCGGCGCGCTAGCCTGTCCGGCCGCGATGCCGCAAACTGACGGGCCATGAACCCATCCCGGAAGGCGGTTTTCCTCAGCTACGCCTCGCAGGACGCGGACGCCGCACGACGCCTCTGTGATGCCCTGCGCGCAGCCGGCCTCGAGGTGTGGTTCGACCAGAGCGAATTGCGCGGCGGGGACGCGTGGGACGCGTCGATCCGAAGGCAGGTCAAGGAATGCGCGCTGTTCGTGCCGGTCATCTCGGCCAACACCGACGCGCGCAGCGAAGGCTACTTCCGGCTCGAATGGAAACTCGCGGTCGACCGCTCGCACCTGATGGCCGACGACCAGGCTTTCCTGCTGCCGGTGGTGATCGACGCCACCAGGGAAGCATCAGCGCGCGTGCCGGACCGCTTTCGCGAGCGGCAATGGTCGCGATTGGACGACGCAGGCTCAATGGCGGCCTTCGCCCAGCGCGTGAGTCGCATGGCTTCCGGCGCCGCCCTCCCTGCCGAACCTCACGGGGACGTTCGCGAAACATCGGTTGCAACATCCGCGCAAGGCGACACCCCGTCGATTGCCGTGCTGGCCTTCGCCAATCGCAGCAATGCCGCGGACGATGAATATTTCTCCGACGGCCTGGCCGATGAATTGCTGAACGTGCTCGCGAAGATCCGCGGCCTGCACGTCGCGGCGCGGACCTCGGCATTCTCGTTCAAGGGCAAGCAGGCCACGGTCGCCGAGATCGGCCGCGCGCTGAACGTTGCGACGGTGCTGGAGGGCAGCGTGCGCAAGGCGGGCAACCGCGTGCGCATCGCGGTGCAGCTGGTCAAGGTTTCCGACGGCTACCATCTCTGGTCCGAGGCCTACGACCGCACGCTCGACGACATCTTCGCCGTGCAGGACGACATCGCGCAGTCCGTGGTCAAGGAACTGCGGACGACCCTGATGGGCGAGACGCCGGGCACGAAGCTCGACAGCGGCGTGAGCGCGGAAATTGTCTCGGCCGCCAAGGGCCGCAGCGACAACAGCGAGGCGCACCGCCTCCTGTTGCAGGGCCGCTACCTGCACAACCGCCTCGCCGGCCCGGACATCCTGCGCAGCATCGAGTACCTCGAGCAGGCCGTGGCCATCGACCCGGGCTACGCGCTCGCCTGGGCCTGGCTCGCGATGGCACGCATCAGCGCGGCGGGCCTGGGCCTGGCCCCGGTGGCCGAGGGAAATGCGCAGGCCGGCGTTGCCGCGCGAAGGGCATTGGAACTCGAGCCGGACCTGGTCGAAGGGCACCTCGCGATCTGCTGGCTGCAGTTGATGCACGACTGGGACTGGCAGGACGCCGCGCGCGCGATCGGCCGGGCGCTGGAACTGGCGCCGGGCAATGCGGACGTGCTTTCCGCAGCGTCGATGCTTGCCCACAACCTCGGCCAGCTGCAGGAAGCGATGGCGTACGGCGAGCGCGCCGTGAAGGTGGACCCCCTGAACCCCAAGAGCTACACCCACCTGGCGCGCGCGCTGGCGGCCATGGAAATGTTCCATGACGAGGAACTCGCCCATCGCGCGGCGCTGGAACTGTCCCCCGACGGGGTGCCCTTCCGCCTGCGGCTCGCGCTGAGCCTCGAGAAACAGGGCAAGCATGACGAAGCTATCGCGGTGGCGCGCGAGGAACGGTCGGATTGGGGGC
Organism: uncultured beta proteobacterium; assembly: GCA_963849005.1. Taxonomy (GTDB): domain Bacteria; phylum Pseudomonadota; class Gammaproteobacteria; order Burkholderiales; family Usitatibacteraceae; genus CAWKGC01. The sequence continues at coordinate 588,439 of CAWKGC010000023.1, forward strand.
GCCTCACCGCGCTGGCGATATTGCATTCCCTCGGCGGCAACCATCCCGAGGCGGACAAGGCGCTCGATGCACTCATTGCGACCTGCGCGGACACTGCGGCAGTCCAGGTCGGGATGGTGTACGCCGTGCGCAACGACGCCGACAAGGCATTCGAGTGGCTGGAACGCGCCTATCTGCAGCGCGATTCGGGCTTGAGCCTCATGCGGTCAATGTGGTTGTTCCAATCGCTCCACGCCGACCCGCGCTGGCCTGCCTTCCTCACGAAGATGGGGCTCGCGGACTGAATCAAGCCGTGCCGCCGCCGCTCACCACCGCGCCGGCGGCGTCCGGTGGATGACGATGCGATCGGACTGCACCGAGATGTAGCCGCCCTGCACCAGGTCCTTGAAGATGCGGCTCACCATCTCGCGCGAGCAGCCGACGCGCTTGGCGATCTCCGCCTGCGTGAGCTTGCCCGCGACGAACTGCACGCCTTCGATGGTGGCGGAACTCTCGATCAGAAGGTGCGCCACGCGGCCGTAGACGTCCATGAGCGCCAGGCTGGTCACGTTCTTGGTGAGCGCGCGGATGCGCCCGATCAAGTGGTGGATCAGGTGGTTCGCGAAACGCGGGTGGCTCTGGACGAACTCGTCGAAGTCGGCGCGCGGCACGATCGAGAGCACCGTGGGCTCCAGCGTGATCACCGAAGCCGAGCGCGGCCCCTCGTCCAGCGCAAGCTCGCCGAAAAACTCGCCCGGCCCCATCGTCGAGAGGATCACCTCGCGCCCGGTATCGTCGCTCACGTAGGCCTTCAATCGCCCTTCGACGATGATGAAAAGGGAATCGGACCGGTCGCCCTCGGTGACCACGATCGCCCGCGCCGGGAAGCGCCGGGTGATGGCGTGCTTCGAGATCTCGCGAAGCTCTTCCTCGCCCAGCATGTCGGCCGATGACGGTTCCCGCGAACTCATGTGTTCTCCCTGTCGACTGCGGCAAATTGGGGTCAGAGACGTAATACTTCGGCGTCATTCCGGGCTTGACCCGGAATCGCAGAAGTATTACGTCTCTGACCCCGGTTCTTCTCCCGATTTCACGATTCTATAGAATTCGCCTCATGCTTGAGCTTCATGATGTCGCCAAGGGCTTCGGGCCGGGCGCCCCGCTTTTCGAAAACGTCTCGCTCAAGGTCGGCGCGGGCGAGTTCGTGGCGCTGGTGGGCGAGTCGGGCTCGGGCAAGTCGACGCTGCTCAACCTCATCGCCGGGCTGGACCGGCCCGACCGCGGCACGCTCAGGCTGGGCGACATCGACCTGGCCACGGCCGACGACGACGCGGCCACGCTCACGCGCCGGCGTGACATCGGCTTCGTCTTCCAGTCCTTCCACCTGCTTCCCTACCTGACGGTCGAGCGCAACGTCGCCCTGCCGCTGGTGCTCAACGGCGTTCCGGCGGACGAAGCAAGGCAGCGCACCGCGCAGGTGCTCGCCACCGTCGGGCTATCAGGCAAGGCGGGCGCCTCGCCGCAGGTGCTCTCCGGCGGCGAGATGCAGCGCGCCGCCATCGCCCGCGCGCTGGTGCACAGGCCGCGCCTGCTGCTCGCCGACGAGCCCACCGGCAACCTCGATCCCGACAACGCGGCGCGCGTCCTCGATTGCCTCGCCGGCGCGCTCGCGGAGAGCGGCGCCGCGGGCCTCATGGTGACGCACTCCACGCTTGCCGCGGCGCGCGCCGACCGCGTCGTTCGCCTCACGAGGAAGGGCATTGTCGTCGATGGCGCGCGTTGACCGGCTGCCTTTCGCGTTGCTGCGCCAACTGCTGGTCGGCGCGTTCGCCGGCAACCGCTGGCGGCTCGTGCTGTGCGTGACCTCGATCGCCATCGGCGTGGCGCTCGCGGTCGCCGTGCATGCGATCCACACATCCGCCGTGGCGGAGATGGCGCGCGCCGCGCGCACGCTCGCGGGCAGCGCCGACATCGAAGTGCGCGGGCCGCGCAACGGTTTCGACGAGATGCTCTACCCGGCCGTGGCGCGTGTCCCGGGAGTTGCGATCGCGAGCCCCGTGCTGGAGATCCAGGCGGCGCTGCCGGGCACGGACAAGGCGCTGCGCGTGATCGGCATCGACGGCTTTCGCGCCGGGCGCCTCACGCCTGCATTGCTCGCGCGCCCTCCGGACGACGGCGCATCGCTCGCCTCGCTGTTCCGCGCCGATGCGATCTTCCTCAACGCGCGCGCGCTTCGGCTCACCGGCACGCAGGTCGGCGACAAGCTTCGCGCTGCAATCGGGCATCGCGCCGATCGAACTCACGGTCGCGGGAACCGTGGCGAGCGCCGATGCCGGCGCCATCGCGGTGATGGACATCGCCGGCGCGCAAGCTGCGTTCCGGCGCATCGGGTCGCTCTCGCGCATCGACGTCAGGCTGGAAGCGGGCGCCGATGCCGCCAAGGTGAAGGCCGCGCTGCAGGCGCTGCTGCCGCCCGGGCTCGAATTGGTCGCGCCCGACGTGCTCGAGGACCGCGTCGCCTCGCTGTCGCGCGCCTACCGGACCAACCTCACCGCGCTCGCCCTCGTCGCGCTCTTCACCGGCGCGTTCCTGGTGTTCTCCACGCAGGCGCTCGAGATCGCCCGCCGCGCGCAGGAATTCGCCACGCTGCGCGCGCTCGGGTTCACGCGGCGCAACCTTGCCTCGCTGCTGCTGGCCGAGGGCGCGCTGGTCGGCATTGCCGGCGCCACGCTGGGTGTTGCGCTCGGGCTCGCGGCAGCACGTGCCATGCTGTTTTCGTGGGGCGCGGACCTGGGCGCAGGTTTCTTCGACGAGATCGAATCGGGACTCGCGCCGCAGCCGCTCGCGATCACCGGGATCGCGCTGCTCGGCATCGCGACGGCGTTGGCGGGCGCGTGGTGGCCGACCCGGGAGATGGGGCGCATCGCCACCAGCGATACGCTGCGCCGGCGCGGCATCGACCTGGTGCCTCCCGGCAAGGCGCAATGGGGCCCATCGCTGCTGCTGCTCGTGATCGCCGCGTTGCTCACACTCCTGCCGGCAGTCGGCGGCCTGCCGCTCGCGGGCTATGCAGCCATCGCCTTCGGGCTGGCGTCGCTGGTGGCGGCCATTCCGGGCGTCACCGCATTCCTGTTGGCGCGCTCGCCGGAGGGCAAGGGCGTGGCGCTGCCGCTCGCACTGGCGCAGGTGCGGCACCTGCCCGGCCATCTCGCGGCCAGCGTCGCGGGCATCGTGGTGAGCGTGGCGCTGTCGGCGGCCATGGTGATCATGGTGCATTCGTTCCGCGCCTCCCTCGACGATTGGCTCACCGGGGTCCTCGGCGCCGACCTGTTCATGCGCTCCGCATCGAGCGGCGATTCGGGATTCCTCGACGAGGCGACGCAGCGGCGCCTGCTCGCCCTGCCGGAAATCCGCCGCATCGACTTCGTGCGCTTCGATCGCGTGTCCATCGACGCGTCCCGCCCTGCGGTGACGGTGCTCGCGCGCCCCGTCGACGAACGCCTGCTGCGCGGTTTCGGCGCCAAGGACGCGGTCTTGCCCACCGGAGGCGGCACCACGGTTTGGGTCTCGGAGGCCGCCGTCGACCTCTACGGCTGGAAGGCAGGCGAACGCATCGCGCTGCCGCTGGCGGGACGAAGCGTCGAGGCGACCGTCGGCGGCGTCTTCCGTGATTACGCGCGCAGTTTCGGCACGGTGCTGATTCCGCTGGAACGATACCGGGAACTCACCGGCGACCGCATCGCCAACGACGCCGCCTTCTTCCTTGCCGATGGCGTTACACCGCCTCGCGCAATTGCGGCGATCCGCGCCGCGCTCCCCTCCGACGCACCGGTGACGTTCGGCGACGCGCAACAGGTGCACCGGCTGTCGATGGCGATCTTCGACCGCACCTTCGCCGCGACCTACGCGCTCGAGGCGGTCGGCATCCTCGTCGGCCTCGCCGGCATCTCGTCGAGTTTCGCCGCGCTCGCGTGGGCAAGGCGGCGCGAGTTCGGCATGCTGCGCCACCTCGGCGTCCGGGTGCGCGAGCTCGCCGCCGTGCTCGCGATCGAAGGCGCTGCCGCCGGACTGGTCGGCGCGCTGCTCGGGCTTTTCGGCGGCTTCGCCATCAGCCTCGTGCTGATCCACGTCGTCAACCGCCAGTCGTTCCACTGGGGAATGGAGTTGCACATGCCGTGGGCTTCGCTTGCGGCGCTCGGCGTGGCCATCGTCGCCCTCGCCTCCGCAAGCGCGCTCGCCAGCGGCCGCATCGCGTTGCAACGGCCGGCGGTGAATGCGGTGCGCGACGATGCGTAGCTTCGCCGCGTTTGTGCTGGCGCTCGCCGTGCCCGCGATCGGCGCGACATACGATCCGGTCATGCCGGGCACCGCGCTCGCCTTTCCCGCCGATCACGGCGCGCATCCCGGGCACCGCATCGAGTGGTGGTACGTCACCGGGCAGCTCGAGGACGGCGCCGCGAAGCCGACCGGCTTCCAGGTGACTTTCTTCCGCCTGCGCAACGCCGAGGCGGATGGCTCCGAGAGCCGCTTCGCGCCCAAGCAACTGCTGATGGCGCACGCGGCGATCGCCGATCCGTCGCGCGGCGGCCTCCTGCACGACCAGCGCGCCGCGCGTGAAGGGTTCGGGCTGGCCACGGCGAAGATCGGCGACACCGACGTGAGCATCGGGCGATGGCGCCTCGCGCGCGACGGCGAGGACTATGTCGCCGAAATTCCCGCCGACGGTTTCTCGCTCACGCTGCGCATGACGCCCACACAGCCGGTGCTGCTGCAGGGCGAGCGCGGCTTCAGCCGCAAGGGTCCCGACGCGCGCCACGCCAGCTACTACTACAGCCAGCCGCAACTTGCGGTGCGAGGGCGGCTCGTGATCGACGGCAAGGCGCGCGAAATGAAGGGCCGCGCATGGCTCGATCACGAATGGTCGAGCGAGCTCCTGGCGCAGGGTGCCGTCGGCTGGGACTGGATCGGCGCGAACCTCGACGACGGCGGCGCGCTGATGGCCTTCCGCTTGCGGGACGGCAAGGGCGAGCCCCTGTGGGCCTCCGCCCTCGTGCGCGAGGCCGACGGCCGCGTTCGCACCTACTCCCAGGCAGAGGTGGCGTTCCGTCCGCTGCGCCGGTGGCGCTCCCCTCGCACCAATGCCGAGTATCCGGTTGCCATGACCCTCACGCTTGGCGCAAGCGCGTGGCAGGTCGAGCCATGGATGCCCGACCAGGAACTCGATTCGCGCGCCTCCACCGGCACGGTGTACTGGGAAGGCGCGGTGTCGGTCACCGGCCCGGCGGGCCGCAAGGGCGCGGGCTACCTCGAGCTCACCGGCTACGCCGGCCCCCTGAGGTTCTGATGCAGGCCGCGGCCCCCGGCCAGCAAAGTATTTCAGCTCCGGCCCGAAACAGCTTTTTCGGGGAGGGCGTGCGGGCCGAGGTCGGCAGCGTCGCCGGGATCGACGGCTTGCGCGGCATCGCGGTGGGAATGGTGGTTCTGTTCCACTGGCTGGTGCTGCGCGAGGGCAGGCATGCCGACGCGCTCGTGGACCTGCTGAAGTCGTCTCCCGTGCTGGAGCTTGCGGCGCGCAGCGGCTACCTCGGCGTCGACCTGTTCTTCCTCATCACCGGTTTCCTGCTCGTGCTGCCCTGGTTGAAGCACGCCGCGGATGGCAGGCCCTCTCCGTCGGCGCGCGAGTTCTACCGCCGCCGCGTGCTGCGCATCGTGCCGGCGTACTACGTGCAACTGGTCTTCCTGTTCCTCGTGGTCCTGCCGCTGGTGCAGGGCTTCGGCTACTGGCGCAAGGATGCCTACGTGCTCGCCGGCAACCTGCTCGCGCACCTCGCGTTCCTGCAGTACACCACGCCGCTCACCTCGGCCTCGCTCAACCTGAACGGCGCGCTCTGGACGCTCACGCTCGAGGTGCAGTACTACTTGCTGCTGCCGCTGCTGGCGCCGCTGTTCGCGCGGCGGCCCTGGACGACGGCAGGTGCGATGGCGGCAATCGCCCTGCTCTGGCACGAGCGCTCCGCCCATGGCATGCAGGGCCTCGTCGATGCCTACGTCTGGCTGGGACGCATGTGGAACCTGACGGAGGCCTCCGGCCGCCATTTCCTCGCAACGCAATTTCCCGGGTACCTCGCGCACTTCGCCATCGGCATGCTGGCCGGGCGCGCGTGGCTGCTCCGGCGCGATGCGCCGGGTTCGGCGCCGCGCCCCCTCGCCTCGAGCGCCGTGCTCCTTGCCGCGCCCGTTGCGCTGGGCGCCGTGCTCGTCGACGGCTCCAGGGTGCTGGGCGAGATCACCTGGCTGCTCACGCCGGCGCTCATGGGCATCGCGGTGTGGGCCTCGGTGTCGTTGCGCCTCGGCTGGGCCGTGGCGGCACTTGGCTTCAAGCCGCTCGCCTTCGTCGGGCGTGTGAGTTACTCCCTGTACCTCTACCATCTGCCTGTGCTGATCCTGTTCAACCTGTACCTGCCCCTCGCGCCGCCGTATCTCGCCTTTCCCCTCTACCTCGCCGTGGTCGTGCCGCTCGCGTGGGCGTCGTACCGTTACGTCGAGCTGCCCTTCATGAACCTGCGACAAGGAAAGCCGCGCCATGCCTGACAAGGACCTGCGCTGCCCGTGGTGCCTGGGCAGCGCGCAGTACATCGAATACCACGACAGGGAATGGGGCGTGCCGGTGCACGACGACCGCGTGTTCTTCGAGTTCCTCGTGCTCGAGGGCGCGCAGGCGGGATTGTCGTGGTCGACCATCCTCGCCAAGCGCGAGAATTACCGCAGGCTCTTCGCGCAGTTCGATCCCGCGAAAGTCGCCCGCTTCGACCGGCGCAAGGTCGAGGGCCTGCTCAAGGACGCTGGCATCGTGAGGAACCGCCTCAAGGTCGAGGGCACGGTGAAGAACGCGAAGGCGTTCCTCGCGGTGCAGGAGGAGTTCGGCAGTTTCGACGCCTACGCGTGGCGCTTCGTCGCGGGCCGGCCCATCGACGGCAGGCGCACTTCGATGGGCGACGTGCCCGCCTCGACGCCAGAATCCGACGCCTTCTCGAAGGACCTGAAAAAGCGCGGGTTCACCTTCGTGGGATCGACCATCATGTACGCCTTCATGCAGGCCACCGGCATGGTCGACGACCACCTCGTCACCTGCCCCGCGAGGCGGCGCAAGTGACCGTCGCCGACGTCGTCGTCATCGGCGCAGGCGCTGCCGGGATGATGTGCGCGGCGCAGGCCGGGCAACGCGGCCGGCGCGTGGTGCTCATCGACCACTATCCCAGGCTGGGCGAGAAGATCCGCATTTCCGGGGGCGGCCGCTGCAACTTCACCAACCTGCACGCGAAGCCGGAGAACTTCCTTTCGAAGAACCCGCACTTCTGCCGCTCGGCGCTGGCCCGCTACACGCCGCGCGATTTCATATCACTGGTCAACCGGCACCATATCGCGTGGCACGAGAAGACGCTCGGGCAGCTCTTCTGCGACGACAGCGCCACGCAGATCATCGCCATGCTCAAGGACGAATGCGACCGCGGCCGCGTCGCGTGGCACCAGCCTTGCGCCGTCGCCTCCATCGGGCACACGGGGGAGCGCTTCCGCATCGCCACCGACCAGGGCGACATGCACGCCGCATCGCTGGTGATCGCCACCGGCGGCCTCACGGTGCCCAAGATCGGCGCCACGCCCTTCGGCTACCGCGTCGCCGAGCAGTTCGGGCTCAAGGTCGTGCCGCCGAAGCCTGCGCTGGTGCCGCTCAGCTTCGCGCCCGAAGAGCTGGAGAAGTACGGCGATCTCGCGGGCATCTCGATCGACGCCGAAGTGAGCTGCGGCGACGGGCGCTTTCGCGAGAACCTGCTGTTCACGCATCGCGGCCTTTCGGGCCCGGCGATCCTGCAGGTGTCTTCGTATTGGCAGGACGGGCCGCCCACCGAGCGCATCCACGTGAACCTGCTGCCGGCAATCCATGCGCGCGACTGGCTGGGTGCGCGGCGGCGCGAGCGCGCCCATGCGAGCAACCTCCTCGCCGAAATCCTGCCGAAGCGCTTCGCGCAGCAATGGGGCGAGGCGCACGGGCTGGGCGTGCCCATCGCACAAATGTCGGACAAGGCGGTCGCCCGGGCCGTGCACGACCTGCACGACTGGGAAGTGCATCCGTCGGGCACGCTCGGCTACAACAAGGCGGAAGTGACGCTCGGCGGCGTCGACACGCGCGGGCTGTCGTCGAAGACCATGGAAGCGGCCACCGTGCGCGGGCTCTACTTCATCGGCGAAGTGGTCGACGTCACCGGTCACCTCGGCGGCTTCAACTTCCAGTGGGCGTGGTCCTCCGGCTTCGCCTGCGGAATGTCCTGCTAAACGGGGTCAGAGTACATTTCATCGAAAACGGGGTCAGAGTACATTTCTGCCTGCCTCGCGGGACGACCTGCCGGACGGACCTTGACGCACCGGTCCAGTTGCGTTTCCAGCGATTCCTGGAACTCGGGCATGCCGAGGACGCGGCCCTTGTTCACATGCTCGCGAATCAAGTCGATCTCCGCGACGGGCAGCGGGCACTCGAAAAGCGCCCGATATGCCGCCGCCCGAGTCACGAGGTCGATCCCGAGTTGCAGGTACTCGGGGTGCGCAACCAGCAGCGACGAAGGCTCCATGCCGATATTGAAGCGATGGCTGGACCAGCGGTAGCCGGCGGGATCGTCGACCATCCCCGCGCGCACCGGGTTCAGCTCGATGTAGCGCATGCACGCAAGAAAATAGGCGTGGCTCTCGACCGGGCTCGCGCGATAACGGCCTTCGAAGAGCGTCCCGGTGCGGCCAAGCACATTGTTCAAGGCGCGCACATAGCGACGGCCGATCGATTGCATCAGCCGACCGACCGATCCCTGCCGGGACCCGGTCACAAGCAAGTGAACATGATTGCCCATGAGGACATAGGCGTGTACGGCGCATTCGTGGCTGCGCGCGGCCACCAGCAGGTAGTGGAGGTAGGTCGCCCGATCGACGTCGGTAAAAAAGCAGGCTTGCCGGTTATTGCCCCGGGCGATGACGTGCTGGGGCAGGCCGGGGATGTCGATTCTGGTTTGGCGGGGCATGAACCCCTAACGCGAGACCCTCGGGCAAAGGTGACATCCCGCAAGAAAATGTACTCTGACCCCGTTTTCGGGGAAATGTACTCTGACCCCGTTATTTGCGTTTCCTGCGGGAGCCGATGGCAAAGGCGGCGACGATCGCGAGGCACTGCGATGCCGCGACCGCCCAGAGGACCGCGTTGGGCTGGCCGCGGTCGAGGAGGATGCCGAACACCAGCGGCGCGGTCGCGAGCCCCACGTCGAGGCCGGAATAGACGAAGCCGTACACGCGCCCGAAGGCATTCGGGCCGAGCTCGGCCTGGGTGGCCAGCCGCACCAGCATATCGCGCGAGGGCCCCGCGAAGCCGACACCGAATCCCATCGCCGCCATCGCCACCACCACCATCGCCGGGGCGATCGCGCCGCTCGCGAGCACGCAGGCCATCAACGCCGCCCCGAGGAATGCGGCCGCGACGGTCTTTTCCTGGCGGTCGGTGCCGGTGGCGAAAAAGCCGCCCAGCGCCATGCCGAGGGCACCACCGATGAGATAGGCCGTCAATGCCGACGTGGCCAGCGCCAGCGACAGCCCGTAGATGGAACGAAACAGCGAGGGCGCGAAATTCTGCAGCGCGCCGTAGGCCAGCGTCGAGAGCAGGAAGAACGCGAACGCGTACCAGGCCAGCGGCGTGCCGAGGAAGGCAAAGGTGCCTTCCTTCACGGCCCCCTCGTCCCCACTCTTCGTGGCGGAAGGCTCGTCGCGGACGGCCCCGCGCGCGGCGAACAGCAATGCCAGCGCGACCAGCCCGACCAGCGCCGCCGACAACGCCGCCCCGCGCCAGCCGGCAACTGCGGCCACCGCCGTCATCAGCGCCGCGCCCGATGCCCAGCCGAGGTTCCCGGAGATCCCGTGCACGGAAAACGCGTGCCCCAGTCGCGGCACCGACACGCGATGGTTGAGCAGCGCGAAATCGGCGGGATGGAAGACGCTGTTGCCCAGGCCAGCCACGATCGCCGCCGCGAACAGCATGGGCACGTTGGCTGCCGCTGACAGCAACAGCCCTGACAAAGTGAGCACGGCCAGCCCCGAAGCCAGCACGCGGTGCGCGCCGAAGCGGTCCACCGCGAATCCCGCGAACGCCTGCCCGATGCCAGAGACGACGAAGAACGCCGTCATCAGCGCCCCCACCTCCGCATAGCCCAGCCCGAACTCCGGCATCAGCCACGGGTAGAGCGGCGGGATCATCATGTGGAAGAAGTGCGACGTGCCGTGCGCAAAGCCGACGGTGCCGATGACGGCGGCATCGCGTCGGGCGCTGGGGACGATGGCGGCGGCGGACATCGCTGCTAGGAGATCCCGTAGACGATCAGGGCGCAGGCCACCACCGTCAGAGCGAGCCCGATCAGGAAGGCGCTCTCGACATACGTTTCCAGTTTGCCGCGGCGTCGCACGTGCCGGGTCTTGAACGACCAGTACGAGCCAACGCAGCAAGACACGAACAGGAAGGCGTTGAACGCCAGCAGGTCGTCGGCGAAAGTGGCGATGCCCTGCTGGTTGATGATGATCCTGATCAACCCGATCGCGGTGAGGCACACGCCAACCATCGCCGCCGAGATCGTGAATATGTGCGAGACGATCTCGTGGTCGATCGCTTCTCCCGAAGTTTCGTGTTCTTCTTCCATGTCCCCTCCTATTTCATGCTCTGGCGAAGCTCGACGAGCACCCGGTCGGCGGCATCGACGCGGACCAGCCCCAGTCGCGGGAACTCGACGTCGAGGATCACGTACACGGTCACTGCGGTGATCGCGGCGAATGCCGTCATGTGCAGCCAGTTTCGGCGGCCGCTTTTCGCCATGCCGACACCAGCCAGGAAAGAGCAGCCCAGTGCCAGCACGAACAGCAGGGCGAAAATCACCGTCGGCGGATGGGTGCGGGAGGCCATCAGGCGCGTCGTGGTGATGTCGATCATGTCGTTGAGCGCCGGCAGCACCAGGGTGGCGGTGGCGGGCGACGGCGCTGCCTTGCTGGCCGAGACCGCCAGCACCCAGATCTCGTTCTGGATGGCGATGCTGCGATCGTACTCGGCCATGGTCGTGCCTCGCTGCGACACATCGCGGTAGGTCGACAGCCGCGCATCGAGGTAGTCGCGGAAGAGCTTCCTCAATGGCGGCTGCGATTCGGCGGGCAACATGTCGAGCCGCAGCCAGGCCGTGCCGATGGCGTTTGCCTCCTTGGTGATCAGGTCGCGCCGCACATCGAAGCGCGTCACCGCGCCAGAAAAGGTGAAGGCGACGAGCAGCCCGAACAAAGCGAACACCGCGCCGTCGACGGCGCCGGTGCCGGCCTCGTCGCTGGCCTGCCGCCGCACGCCGACGCGCCGCCCGACTTCGACGAAGAACAACATGCCGAAAAACAGGCCACCGGCGAGCGAGGTGGCAAACAGGACGGGGCTGGTTGCAGCATCCATTTGGAACAATTCGCCTCTTGTCAGTTGGAAGGGGGCCGGCGCAGCAGCAGGCGCTCGATGGCATTGAGGATGTCATGGATCTCGCGGAAGTCCTCGAACAACGCCTCGTCGGTCGGGGCGGCGGATTTCAGCGCGGGTTCCGCGCGCACGCGCTCGAACACCTCTGCCCAGCTGCGGCGCCCGTCGATGTGCTCGAGCACCGAGCGGCGCCAGCGCCCCTGCGTGACCGTGACCGCGACGCCGGTGTGGGCGTGGTCGAGGACGAAGGGCCGCCCCTGGTGGGACTTGAAGAGCCGCGCGATGTCGGGCCCGGTGACCGGCTCGTGATAGAAGAACGGCACCAGCCCCGGGTCGCCATATCGCGCGACGCGGCCGGGCTGGCGCGTGGCGAAGAAGGAATGCGTCTGCACGCTTCCGCTGAAGAGCTCGCCGATCTCGTATTGCCGGCGCAGGGGCAATTGCCGGATCCGGTGCAGGACGGCCGGCGGCTTCGGCCCCATCAGCAGGTGCGGCAGGTACGCGGCCCTGCCCCGCTGCACGTCGGTGAGCGTCATGTGCAACTTGTTCGCGCCCTCGATCCAGTCGTAGAGCTCGCCCACCGTGTAGGCGCGGTCGCGCGAGTGCAGCAGGAGGTCGTAGATGCCGGCGTCCCCGGCGCGGTGGTCGCTGTAGAGGTCCTCGCCGCGCTTGAACCAATTGGACCGCGGCAGCGCCGAGAGCATCGCCTTGGTGCGCGCGAGGCCCTCGCCGGGATCGGGCGCGTCCTCGTTCACCAGCCGCATCAGCGACTGCATCTGGTACACCCCGGTGCGCCCGTACAGCGCATACACCATGATCCCGAGCACGCCGTCGTCCTTGAGCACGCCCAGCAGCGACTTCAGCCCGGCATCCGGGTCGTCGAGGTGGTGCAGCACGCCGGCGCAGTTGATGTAGTCGAACGTCCCGAGGCCCAGCCGCGGCAATTCGAGGAGCGACTCGCGCACCCAGCGGATGTTCTTCAGCCCCCGAACTTCGGCGCGCGCCTGGGCGACCGCGATGCTTGCCGACGAAAGGTCGAGGTGCACGACCTCGGCATTGGTGTGGCGCAGCTGGTCGGCGAGGAAAAGCGTGCCGTCGCCCGTGCCGCCGCCCGCCACCAGCACCCTGAACCCCTTGTCGAAGGGCTGCGCGCCGCCATAGCCGTAGTGCGAGATCATCGGCAGGTCGTCCAGCCAGGTGCGCAGCAACTCGCCGCGCTCGTCCTCGGGGCTGCGCGCCGGGTAAGGCAGGGCCTCGTACTGGCTGCGGACGGCTGCGGTCGTCGGGTCGGTCATCGGGCGGGTTTCGGGTGAAGCTCGCCATTGTTCCTGCTCGGCTGACCCGGGTCAATTCTCACGGGAGTAAAAGGCGGCTAGACTCACGACGCAGCGGCAGGAAAGCCGCCCATAGACACCAACCCGGAGGAGTCCCATGAAGATCCGCACCGCCCTGATCGGCGCCCTTGCCGCCCTCTGCGCCGCCCCGGCGCTCGCCCAGCTGGAAATCAAGTTCGGCCACGTGGGCGAGCCCGGCTCGCTCTTCGCCGTCTCTGCCGACGAGTACGCCAAGCGCGCCAACGCCAAGCTCGGCAGCAAGGCCAAGGTCGTCGTGTTCGGCTCGAGCCAGCTGGGCGGCGACAAGGAGCTGCTGCAGAAGCTGAAGCTGGGCACCGTGGACATGGCCCTGCCCTCCACCGTGATGTCCTCCGAGGCGGATCTCTTCGGTGTCTTCGAGATGCCCTACCTGGTGAAGGACCGCGCCCACATGGCGAAGATCGAGAAGGAGGTCTTCTGGCCGAAGATCGAGCCCGAGGCCGAGAAGAAGGGCCTCAAGGTGATCGCGGTCTGGGAGAACGGCTATCGCCACATCACCAACTCCAAGCGCCCCATCAATACCCCCGCGGACCTGCAGGGCATCAAGCTGCGCGTGCCCGAGGGCAAGTGGCGCGTGAAGATGTTCCAGGCCTACGGGGCGAACCCCTCGCCGATGAAGTTCTCGGAGGTGTTCACGGCGCTCCAGACCGGCGTGATGGACGGCCAGGAGAACCCGTACACGCAGATCTACAGCGCCAAGTTCCAGGAGGTGCAGAAGTACCTCACGATCACGGGCCACGTCTATACGCCGGCCTACGTGACGGTAGGCACGAAGAAGTGGGCCGCGCTGCCCGCCGACGTGCGCAAGATCCTCGAGGACACCGCGAAGGAAACGCAGGCCTTCGTGTACGAGCGCGCCGCCAGGGACGACGAGGACCTGCTGGCCAAGATCAAGGCTGCCGGCGTGCAGGTGAACACACCCAACAAGGACGCGTTCATCGCGGCCTCGAAGCCGGTGTATGACGAGTTCGCCAAGGAGGTCGCGGGTTCCCAGGAGGTCATCGACCGCGCCATAGCCCTCGGCAAGTAGGGATGAATCTCGCGTCGTTCCGCCGGGGATACGAGCGCTTCCTGGAGTGGATCTGCATCGTGCTCATGGTCGCGCTCGCCGCCGAGGTGACGGCGGGCGTGATCTTCCGCTATTCCGGCCACTCGCTCGTCTGGTATGACGAGGTCGCGACGATTCTCCTCGCCTGGGTGACGTTCTACGGCTCGGCGCTGGCGGTCCTCAAGCACGCGCACATGGGCGTGCCGGAGATCGTGGCGATGTTGCCGCCAAGCCTGCGGGTCGCCGCCGCCGTCCTCGCGCAACTGTGCACCATGGCCTTCTTCGTGCTGCTCGCCTGGGTGGGTTATTCGGTCCTCGATATCCTCGCTTCGGACCGGCTTGTCTCGCTCCCGGCAGTCTCGGTGGCCTACGCGATCTCGGCGGTCCCGATCGGCGCCGTCCTGTTCGTGGTGGGCCAGCTGCTGGTGTTTCCCGAGATACTGCGCGATGCGCGTCGCGAGCGGGAGCCCGCATGATCGGCTTCCTCGTCTTCGCCTGCGTGGTCGCGCTGGTGCTGATCAATGTCCCGATCGCGGTGGCGCTTTGCATCGCCTCGGTCGCGGCGATGCTTGCCACCCAGGGTGTCGCGAGCCTGCCCAACGTGCCGCTGGCGCTCTACCAGGGCGCGACCAGCTTTCCGCTGATCGCGATCCCGCTCTTCATCCTCGCCGCCGCGATCATGAACACCACGGGAATCTCGCACCGGTTGATCGACTTCTGCCAGGCGCTGGTCGGGTGGATGCGGGGCGCGCTCGCCCAGGTGAACGTGCTCAGCCACATGTTCTTCGCGGAGATCTCGGGGTCGGCCGTCGCAGGCGTGGCCGCCACCGCGTCCATCATCATGCCGGCGATGAAGAAGCGCGGTTACCCGGGCCCGTTCACGGCCGCGGTGACCTCCTCCACGGCCACGCTCGCGATCATCATCCCGCCGTCGATCCCGATGATCCTCTACGCGGTCATGGCGGGCACTTCGGTGGTGCAGATGTTCGTCGCGGGCATCGTGCCCGGCCTCCTCGCCGCATTCGGCTTCATGGGCCTGTGCTACTGGTACGCGGTCAAGTACAACTGGCCGGTGGAGGAGATCTTCCAGTGGGGCAAGCTCTGGCGCGCCTTCAAGAAGGCGTTCTGGGCGCTCACGCTGCCGATCATCATCCTCGGCGGCATCTTCGGCGGCGTGGTCACGGCGACCGAAGGCGCGGCGCTCGCCGTCGTCGCGGCCCTGCTCGTCGGCGGCCTGGTCTATCGCGAGCTCGACTGGGCGCGGCTGCGCGAGGCGATCATCGACGGGACGGTGCAGACCGGCACGGTGATGCTGTTGGTAGCGGCCTCGGCCCTGCTCGGCCTCTATCTCACGGAGGTCCAGCTTCCGCAACGGATCGCCGCGACGATGCTCTCGATCACGAGCGAGAAGTGGGCCATTCTCGCGATCCTCAATGTCTTCTTCCTCATCATCGGGATGTTCCTGCACTCGGCGGCCGCCATCGTCCTGGTGGTTCCGATCGTGATGCCGGCGGTGATCGCGGCGGGGATCGATCCGGTCCATTTCGGCGTGATCGTGACGCTCAACCTCGCCATCGGCCAGCAGACGCCGCCCGTGGCGAGCGTCCTGCTGCTCACCTGCTCGATCGCGAAGGAGAGCGTCTGGGACGTGACCCGGGCGAACATCCCATTCATCGGCGTGCTCCTCGCCACACTTCTCCTCGTCACCTACGTGCCGGTCGTCACGCTGGGCCTGGTCAGCCATTTCTACCGCTAGGACTTCATGCCAGACACCATCCTCGTCGAACGCGAAGGCAACATCGCCACTGTCGTTCTCAACCGGCCGGAAAAGCTGAATGCGCTCACCAAGTCGATGTGGACGCGCCTGGGCGACGTGTTCCTCGATCTCGATGCCGACGACACGCTGCGCTGCATCCTGCTGCGCGGCGCAGGCGAGAAGGCTTTTGCGCCCGGCAACGACATCTCGGAATTCGAGCACGAGCGCTCCAACGTCGAGCAGGCGCGCGCCTACGGCAAGGTGATGACGCGCACGATCGAGGCGATCGGCAACTGCCGGCACCCGGTGGTCGCGCAGATCCACGGCATCTGCGTGGGCGGCGGGCTCGAGATCGCGGGGCTGGCCGACATCCGCATCTGCGGCGAGTCGAGCCGCTTCGGCGTGCCGATCAACCGGCTGGGTTTGGTGATGGCGTATTCGGAGATCGCCGCCCTGGTCGGCCTTGCGGGCGAGGCCGTGGCGCTGGAGATCCTGCTCGAGGGCCGCGTGTTCGACGCAGCCGAAGCGAAGGACAAGGGGCTGGTGACGCGCGTGGTGCCCGACGACCAGGTGGCCGCGGAAGCGAAGGCAACCGCGCAGCGCATCGCCGACGGCGCGCCGCTGGTCGCGCGCTGGCACAAGCGCTTCGCGCGGCGCTTGCGCGACCCCTCGCCGCTCACGGCCGCCGAGATCGAGGAAGGCTTCGCCTGCTACGCCACCGAGGACTTCCGCATCGGCTACCAGGCCTTCCTCGCCAAGGCGAAACCGGAGTTCAAGGGAAAATGAAAACGGGGTCAGGTTACATTTCGTCAATAATGGGGTCAGGTTACATTTTCGCGGAAATGTAACCTGACCCCGTTTCGCCAAGGAATACCGTGGGCCCATTGAAGGGCATCAAGGTCGTCGAGCTGGCGCAGATCATGGCCGGCCCCACCTGCGGCATGCTGCTCGCCGACATGGGCGCGGACGTGATCAAGGTCGAGAAGCTGCCCGGGCGGCGACGACACGCGCAGCTACAGCCAGCCGTCGATCAACGGCGAGTCGGCCGCGTTCATGATGCTCAACCGCAACAAGCTCGGCATCGCGGTCAACCTCAAGGTCGAGGGCGGGCTGGAAGTGGTCAAGCGCCTGCTCGCGGACGCCGATGTGGTCACCGAGAATTACCGCATGGGCACGCTGGAGAAGCTCGGCCTGGGCTGGGACGTGCTGAAGGAACTCAATCCGCGCCTCATCTACTGCGTGGTCTCGGGCTACGGCCGCAGCGGGCCCTACGCCGACAAGGGCGGCTTCGACCTCATCGCGCAGGGCTTCTCCGGACTGATGAGCGTCACCGGGCAACCCGGGCGGCGAGCCGGTGAAGTCCGGTTCGCCGATCGCCGACATCAACGCCGGCATCCTCGCGGCCCTCGGCGTGGTCTCCGCACTGGTCAGCCGCGCGACGACCGGCAAGGGGCAGATGGTCGACACCTCGCTCATGGAAGCGGCGATCCAGCAGACCTACTGGCAATCGGCGATCTACCTCGCCACCGGCGTGAATCCCGAACCCTCGGGCTCCGGCCACATCCTCACCGCTCCCTACCAGGCCTTCCCGACCAAGGACGGCTGGATCAACATCGGCGGCGCCAACCAGGCCAACTGGGAACGCATCGCCACCGTGATCGGCCTGCCCAAGCTGGTCCATGACCCGCGCTTCAAGACCAACTCCGACCGCATGGCGCACAAGCAGGAACTCGCGGAACTGATCGCGGCGCGCACGAAGACGCGCACCTCGGCCGACTGGATACTGAACCTCGAGGCCTCCGGCGTCCCGGTGGGCCCCATCAACAAGATCGGCGAGATGCTCGTCGACCCGCAGGTCGAGGCGCGCGAGATGGTGGTCGAGGTGAAGCACCCGAAGGCCGGCAAGGTGAAGACGCTCGGGCTGCCGATCAAGTTCTCGGAGACGCCCGGCTCGGTGCGCAGCGCCGCCCCGCTCCTCGGCCAGCACACGCGCGTGGTGCTGCTGTCGCTCGGCTACAGCGACAAGGAGATCAAGGCGCTGGAGAAAAGCGGCGCGGTGGCCTGCGCCTGACGCAAGATGAAGTTCGAGCACCTCGTCGAAATCAACGACCCGTTCAATCCCCTGATCGACCCGCTCACCCGCGACCAACTCTGGGCGGGGCTCAAGATGCATGCCGAAGACCCGGTGCCCTTCGTGCTCGGTCTCGACAATTGCACGATCGCGCACGCACCGCCGACGGCCTCAAGCGCGAGCTTCGCTTCGGCCGCGTGCCGGTCCGGGACACCGTCACGTTCCGTCCCAACGCGCAGATCCACTACCGCTCCGAGGCCTCGCCCGAAGTGCCGGCGGGGACGCGCACCGTGACCATCGAGGAACCGCAGCCCGGCGAACTCTACGTGCGCTTCGTGTACGAGACCTTGCCGCAGGGCCAGGACCCGGTGCCGCGGGAATACCGCAAGGTGATGGAGCAGGCCTACGTCGCCGCCGATATCGACGTCATCGGCCACATCCGCCGGCTGGCCGAGGACGGCAGGCTCGGCTGAGGCTGAGGGGTCAGATGCCGGTTTTTTCGTTGGGACTGACCCCGTTTATTCGTCCGGCGCTGGGTCAGATCGCTGGAATAATTGCGTTTGGGATCTGACCCCGGTTCTTTTACCCCGGTTTCTCTCCCCCTATTCCCTCCAGCGCCTCGCAAGCGCGCGCGACGCCGTCTTCTTCGCGAAGCCTCTCGCCGATGACCGAAGCGCGCCCGGCGTAGCCCGGATCGCCAAGCAGCTCCCTCAACATGGCCGCAACGCGTTCGGCGCGGTAGCGCTTCGGGAAAAGCGTTAACGAGATGCCGCGCTGCTTCACGCGCCAGGCGTTGTCGGGCTGGTCGTGCGCATGCGGGACCACCAGCGTCGGCTTGCCCGCGCGCATCGCCTGCGACGTGGTGCCGATGCCGCCCTGGTGCACCACGGCCGCCGCGTGCGGAAACAGCAACTGGTGCGGCGCCATCTCGACGGCAATCACGCCTTCGGGCAATGACGGCGGCAGGTTGGCGGGGTCGGGGCCCACCAGCAGCACGCCGCGCATGCCGAGCAATGCCAGCGCCTTCGCGCTCTCGTGGTAGAAGCTTCCCGCCGCAAGGACGGCAGAGGTGCCGAGCGTGAAGACAATCGGCGCCGGCCCCGCGGCGAGGAACGCCTGCAATTCCGGCGAAAGCGCATCGGGGCCGTTGTAGAAGACGAAGCCCGTGGTCTCGGTATTGGCCGGCCAGTCCGGCTGCGGCGCGCCGATCTCCTTCGAGAACAGCGCGAGCGTGAGCCACGGCGAATACTGTTCCTCGAAGAGCGGGTGGCCGCCCGGCGGCAGCCCCAGTTCCCGGCGCAGGGCATGCACGGGGGCGAACCATCCCGCGGTGATGCGGTGCGCGAGCCGGACCACGAGGCGCGGCACCCATTTCCCCAGCTTGCCGAGGTGCACCGTTCGCGGCGCCAGGGGCAGCACCGGCATCTCGTGCGCGGAGAAGAATACCATCGGCGCGAGGTTCGTCGAAGCCCAGCGCAGGCCGCGCTTCTCCGCGAGCAGCGGCGCGGCAAACGTCACCGGATGGCTCACCAGCAGGTCGGCGCCGTCGATCGCCGCCTCGAGATCGTCGTAGGCCTCCCGCACGTGCGGCACGATGACTTCGCGAAGAAGCCTTTCCGCCCCCTCGACGGGGTCCATGAGCGCCGCGACCCACGCCTTGTCGTCGGGGTCGATGTCGGGCCGCACCGCATGGAAGGCAATGCCCGCGCCCTCGACCATCTCGCGGTAGTAGCCGGGCATGGCCAGGACCGGCTCGTGCCCGCGCGCCTTCAGCGCCAGCGCCAGGCCGAGGTAGGGATAGACATCCCCGTACGAGCCCCAGCTGGTGATGACGATGCGCATGCGCGATTCTCCCATGCGGGAAATAACGGGGTCAGAGTACATTTCGGCGGAAATGCAACCTGACCCCGTTTCCGGGCAAATGTACTCTGACCCCATTATCATGGCGGGTCGCCATGTCCACTGCCGCCCTCTTCGCGATCCTCGCGGTCTCCTCGCTCGTCACCTCGTTCATTTCCGGCATCCTCGGCATGGCCGGGGGCATGATCCTGATGGGCATCCTGCTCGCGGTGGTGCCGGTTCCCGCGGCGATGATGCTGCACGGCTTCACGCAGCTCGCCTCGAACGGCTGGCGCGCGTGGTTGTGGCGCCGGCACATCGACTGGCCGGTGTTTCGCGGCTATCTTTACGGCGCGCTGGCGGCGGTGGCGGCATTTACCCTGATCCGGCTGGTGGCCGGCAAGGCAGTCGTGCTGATCGTCTTGGGCCTCACGCCTTTCGTCGCGCTGGTGCTCCCCGAGAGCCTCCACTTGAACGTGGAAAGGCGCGGGCATCCGGTTGCCTGCGGCGTGATCTGCACCGTGCTGCAGCTCATCGCCGGCGTCTCGGGCCCGATCCTCGACGTGTTCTTCGTCCGCTCGAAGATGGGCCGCCATGCGGTGGTCGCCACCAAGGCGGCCTCGCAAAGCGCGGGGCACACCATCAAGATCGTCTATTTCGGCGGCATCGTTGCCACGACCAGCAACGTCAGCGTGCCCATGGCGGCGATGATGGTGGCGCTCGCATTCGTCGGCACGACGTTCTCGCGCTTCGTGCTGGAGAAGATGGACGACGCGTCGTTCCGCAAGTGGACGCGCTGGACGGTGATGGCGATCGGCGTGGTCTATCTTTTCAGCGGGGCGTTGATGCTCCTTGCCTGAAAGCCGGCCGAAGTCCGTTTGTGGTCCATTGACCCGGCGACAACGCAACGAGATCTGTGTCATCGAACTGAAGGGCTGGCCCGCGGTCTTACGATTGGTCGCGAGGCCCGATCAATCGGCGAGCTGGCAACGGAGGAGCAGTGATTCGGGAAAAGCCGCGATCATGAAGCACCAGCCCATGCAGCCGTGGCCAACGCTCTCCTGCGCCACGAGCCAGCCCGCACCGACAACATAGACGGTGGCGACGATCGTAGCGGGGATTGAAAAGCGTAGTTTCATCGCCGATCTTCGGGACGCCTAACGTTTACGGTGAGGGGCGCGCGCTGCTCTTGCGCGCGTCCCTATCGACTGTGCGGTCAGGCCTTTCAATAGCGCGGTCCGCCGATGAGCGACACACCGCGCCAAGGCCGCCTAAGCCAAGCCATCGCTCATGGCTGGTCCACTATGGGGATATTGTCGATCGGCGGGCCGACTTTGAGATAAAGCGAGTAGGTCTTGCGATCAGCGGGCGGCGCCGGAAACTTGCCCCACCAGTTCCAGGTCGCTTTTGGCTTGATCGTTGGCTCAAGCCAGCCGCCGCCGTCCCGTGGAGTCGCTACCTGGTTTCCCCTGTCATCTTTAAGCACAGGATATTTTGTATTGCCCGAAACCACATAGGTGTGTATGTAGCCCTGCGCATCCACCAACGAGAGCTTCGCCGGTTTTTCTCCGTTATTGCGAAAACGGACTCGCACTGTCAGCACGCCGTCTTTCCGGTTCGACTCGATCACCTCTGCGACGATTCCCTCGACATCGAGTTCTCGCGTGGCGAGCGGCTTATCACCCTGTTTGGACTGCGCCTCCGCAGGCGTCACCACGGCGAAGATTGACGCGGCGAAGAGCAGGCCCACAATCGCAAAGAACGTTCTAGTCATCGAACTCCCTCCTTTGGATTACACCAATACGACTCAATAGAATGCGCCACATGGTCATGGTTTCCACAACGCCGCCTCGAAAGGCCTAACGTCTGAAATCAGCCGCGGGCCCGCACAAAGTATGCGATGGCTCGGCGCTCATGGCCCGTCCGTACTGGATTGATGGGTTAGGCAGCAATGGTACCCAATGGATATACGCTAACTACCTGAACCGCAGATTGTCGCGCGAGAGCTGGCTGATCGAGGCGCACCCCATCAGCTTCATCCCGCGCTCGATCTCCGCCCGCATGAGGCCCAGGGCCCGCTCGACACCAGCTTGGCCCGCGGCCGCCAGAGGGAAAAGATAGATAGCGTCCGAGCGCCCACCGCTTTGGCGCCGAGGGAAAGGGCTTTCAGAACGTGCGTTCCGCGCTGGATCCCGCCATCCATCATCACGTCCAAGCGGTCACCCACGGCATCGACGATTTCCGCCAACTGATCGAACGCCGAGCGCGAGCCATCCAGCTGCCGACCGCCGTGATTTGACAGTACAACGCCGTGCAGCCGATCTCCGCGGCACGCTTCGCATCTTCCACCGACATGACGCCCTTCAGGCAGAACTGCCCGTTCCAGTCGCCGGACCATCTCGGCCACATCGCTCCAGTTCATGGAAGGATCCAGCATCTCGGTGAAGTAGCGCCCGATCGACATGGCATCCCCGCCCATGTCGACGTGCTTGTCCAGCTGGGGCAGGCTGAAACGTTCGTGGGTCACATAATTCAGGCCCCACATCGGCTTGAGCGCGAATTGAAGCATTCCGCCGAGCGTAAGCCTGAACGGAATCGAAAAGCCGGTGCGCAGGTCCCGCTCGCGGTTTCCGCCGGTGATGCTGTCCACGGTCAGCATCATGACCTCGACACCCGCGTCCTTGGCGCGTTGAAGCATGGCGCGATTGAGTCCGCGGTCCTTGTGAAAATAGAACTGATACATCTGTGGCGTCGAGTAGGCCTTGCGCAACTCCTCCAGGCTGACTGTGCCGAGCGACGATACGCCGAACATCGTCCCGTACTTCGATGCGGCAGCCGCGACCGCGCGTTCGCCTTGATGGTGGAACAGGCGTTGAAGGGCGGTCGGAGAGCAATAGAAGGGCACGGCAAGCTTCTGACCCATTACGGTCACGGATAGATCGACGGCTTGCCACTCCGCGCAGGACACCGGGTACAAGGTCGCAGCGCTCGAAGCTTGCCGTATTCCTGCGATAAGTCACCTCATCGTCCGCCCCTCCGTCGATGTAGTCGAAGATCGGACCTGGCAGCCGGCGCCTGGCCAGTTCCCGGAAGTCATGGAAGTTATGACAGTCGCCTAGCCGCATATTGCCCGCTTCTTTCCGCGTGCCGTCGACCGAACATCTGGCCAGGCAGTAGTCATGCCCGTAGCGTATCGAAGCTGCCTAACGATGTAGCTCAGTTGACGGGCACGGCCATTGCACCCCGGCGAGCGCGCATTCCATTGCGAGCACGGGGTGGCCACGATGACTCACGGTCCGCTCGAACGCGTTGTTAGAGTCATCCGCATTCAATCCTTCGGCCTTGGCCAAGGTTTGCACGCCTTTCGACAAGCATCAATTAGGCCCGGCGATCGGTCTTGGCCAACGTACGTGCACTACGTGGCCAACAGATTTCGAATGGCCGACAGCGTATCCGAAGATTCCATCGTGTTATCGCCAGCGAGGTCGCGCGGTGTACCACAGGCTTTCGCTGAGAGGTATTCACCAATCAGCGCTTGAGGCCCACGCCTTCGTACTCTGGATAAACCGCGGAGAGCTCCTGTTGTTCGGCCTCGCAGATGCATGCACAGTGACCGGGCGAAAACCCTCGGCGGCTGAAACATAGCCAATGAGGCGATTCGGATCGTGCTCGGGATTGTTGATGCGCTGCTTCGCGATACTGAGGCGCTGCTTGAAGCGCCTCGACGTAATCGCGGCGAAGATCTGTCAGGTGCTTCTCAATTCCGCGCGTCCAAAGGCACCCTCATCGGATGACATCTAACTAGAAATATCCATTGAAAGTGAAGAATAACGCATCCAGTCTGTCAGCCTAACAAATCCGGGTCAACGCCAATTGCTTGATCCGCATTCTGATTTTCCAGGATGCAGAGATAATGGAAATGGCAAACCCGGCGGCGCCACCAGAACTTCCTTCGCTTCGGTCCCTCGCCTTGGGATATCGCGCCGCCAACCGACGCACCGCCACATGTCAGCAGTGCGCCGCCGACGAAGTGTAGGCAGGCGCCGGCTGGGTGAAGTACGCATGCAGGATGTGGTAGACCATCAGGTAATTCTTCTGCTGGAAGCTCGCGTGCGAGATGCCCGACATGATGGAAAACTGCTTGTCGGGATTGGGCAGCTTCTTGAAGAATGCGATCAGGTCGTCGAGCCCGGCGATGCCGTCGAACTGGCCGCGCAGGACGATGGTCGGGACCGTGATCTTCTCCGGGTCCAGCACCGGCAGCTTCGAGCACATGTCGATGTAGGTGCCGTTGGGCATCGAGTCGTCGAGCGCGAGGATGGCGTCGGCGAAGGCGTCGACCACGCGCTTTTCGGCGCACTCCGGATGGTCGCGCTCGAAGATCGAATAGACGAAGGCGCGGTCGATCGGCCGGCGCTTCGACTTGAGGAACTCGGGAAGTTTCTTCCGGCGCGCTTCGAGAGTCGGGCTGCCCTCCCCGGTCCAGACGAAGGCGTCGAGCGCGAGGCGCGCCACGCGCTCCGGATGGCGCTGGGCGAAGAGCCCCGCGCGCAGCGCGCCTGACGAGATGCCGTAGGTAAGGAAGCTCTTGATGCCGCGCGTCTTCGCGATGTAGTCGGTGGCGGCAGCGAGGTCATCGGCGCCGTTGGAAATATCGCAGGTGATGTCGCGCTTCTTGTCCGAGCGACCGTAGCCCTCCATGTCCACGCACCAGCAGGTGAAGCCGCGCTCGGCGAACCAGTCCATCACCGAGGAATCGGGGCGCCCGGGCACGACGAGGTCGAAGGTCGGCTGCGAAGCCATCGACGAGCCATGCACGAACAGCACCGCGGGCTTGCCCTCGGGCGAACCGACGAATTTCTCCCACAGGAAAAGCCGCACGTCGCCCTTGTTCGTCCAGTGCTCCACCCCGGTGACCTTCGCCGATCGATCGTTCATTCCCGTTCCTTTGCGTGAGGGCGCCGGTCAATCGACCTTGGCGCCGGTTTCCTTGATGATCCTCGCCCAGCGGTCGCGCTCTTCCCTGAAGAAGGCCTCGAACTCGGCAGGCGTCGAGCCGATCGGCTCGATCGACGCGCCCGCCATGTAGTTCTTCACCTCGGCAGTGGCGAGCGTGGCCAGCAACTCGCGATTCAGGCGCTCCACGATGGCCGGCGGCGTGCCTTTCGGCGCCATGAAGCCCAGCCAGACATAGGCCGAGTAGCCAGGCACTCCCGCCTCCGCGAGCGTCGGCACATCGGGCAATTGCGGCGAGCGCGCCGTGCCGGTCACGGCGAGCGCGCGCAGCTTCCCGGCGCGGATGTGGCCGAGCATGCCGGCCAGAGCCCGGGATCGAGACCTTGACCACGCCGGAGAGAAGGTCGGTGGTCGCCTGCCCGCTGCCGCGATAGGGAATGTGCGTCATCTTGATGCCGGCCATGGAAAGGAACATCGCCGCGAACAGGTGCTGGCCGCTTCCGTTTCCGGAAGAGGCGTAGTCCACCTTGCCCGGGTTGTCCTTCACGTACGCGATCAGTTCGGCAATCGACTTCACCGGCAGCGACGGATGAACCACCACGACCCCCGGCTCGCGCCCGATCAGCGTGATCGGGGCGAAGTCGCCGAGCGAATCGTAGGGAAGGTTGGAATAGAGCGTCGCGCTGATCGCGTTGGTCTGCGAGGCGAGCAGCAGCGTGTAGCCGTCTGGCGGCGACTTGGCGACCACGTCGGCGCCGATGGTGGCCCCCGCGCCCGGCCGGTTCTCGACGATGACGCCCTGCCCGACCCGCTTCGACAACTCCTGCGCGATCACGCGCGTCGGACCGTCCACCGCGCCGCCCGGCGAGAACGGCACGACGATCTTGATCGGCCGCGTCGGGAATTCCTGTGCGAAGGCCAGCGATGCCGCAAGCACCGCCAGCAGGACCGGCGCGAAACGGATGTTCAGGTGCATTCTGCGATCCCCTCCCCTATCATGGCCTGACGTGGCCACCAATTTCGCACGATTGCGAACGCGCAGGATAGCCCGTCCCGGGGACCTGGGACTGGTGCGGGGCGAATTTGCCGTGCTGCGCCGCCTTGCCACGCCGCAGAAGATCCAGGCCTTCCTCAACGCCATGACCGTCAATCACGAGATCGGCGGCGAGACCGTGCTCTCGGTGCGCGAAGTGCTGAAGCAACGCCGCGCGCATTGCATCGAGGGCGCTTTCCTCGCCGCCGCGGCGCTTTGGGTGCACGGCGATCCGCCGCTGGTGATGCACCTCGACTGCGACTGGAGCGATTATCCCCACGTCATCGCGCTCTTCCGCCGCGGCGGCTGCTGGGGCGCGATTTCCAAGACCAACGGCGCGCCGCTGCGTTACCGCGACCCGATTTACCGCAGCCTTCGCGAACTCGCGATGTCCTATTTCCACGAGTACTTCAACAAGCGCGGGAGGAAGACGCTGCGCAGCTATTCCGGCGCCTTCGACCTGCGCCGCATCGATCCCGCCCTCTGGGTCACCAACGGCACGGCGTGCATCGAGGCGCACGACCGCCTGCTGCACGCGCGCCACTACCTGCTGGTATCGCCGCGACAGGAAAAACTGCTCGCCCGGCGCGACCGCTTCGAGCGCAGCGTGGCGAAGATCCTCGAGTATCCGCGCCCGGTTCCAGGATGACATGCTTCGATGCAGCGATTGCGCGAGTATTACGTCTCTGACCCCAGTTCCTTGCGGACTATCGCGGCGCCTGCGCCGAGGGCGCGCAGCTTGCCTGCCGCGACTTCGCGCGCGAGCGGCACCATGCCGCAGTTGGTGCAGGGATAGAGCTTCTCCGGCGCAACGTATTCCAGCGCCTTGCGGATCGTTGCCGCGACTTCCTCGGGCGTCTCGATTTCTCGCTCGCCACGTCGATCGAGCCGACCAGCACGTCCTTGCCCTTGAGCAGCCCGATCAGTTCGATCGGCACGTGCGAGTTGTGGCATTCGAGCGAGACCTGGTCGATTTTCGATTCGCCGAGCAGCGGGAAGGTGATCTCGTACTGGCGCCATTCGGCTCCCAGCGTCTGCTTCCAGTCGTTGTTGGCCTTGATGCCGTAGCCGTAGCAGATGTGCACCGCGGTCGTGCAGGTGAGGCCTTCGGCCGCGCGCTCCAGCGTCTTCACGCCCCAGTCGCGCACCTCGTCGAAGTACACGTTGAAGGCCGGCTCGTCGAACTGGATCACGTCGACTCCGATGGCGGCGATCTCGCGCGCCTCCTCGTTCAGGATCTTCGCGAACTCCCACGCCAGCTTCTCGCGGCTCTTGTAGTGCGCGTCGTAGAGCGTGTCGACCATGGTCATCGGCCCGGGCAGGGTGAACTTCACCCTGTTCTTCGCCTCCGACTTGAGGAAGCGCGCGTCCTCGACGAACACCGGGCGCTTTCGCGCTACCGGGCCGACCACCATCGGCACGTCGGCGTCGTAGCGGTTGCGGATGCGCACGGTCTTCTTGTTGGCGAAATCGACGCCCTCGAGATGCTCGAGGAAGGTCGTCACGAAATGGCGCCGCGTCTGCTCGCCGTCGCTGCAGATGTCGATGCCCGGCGCTCTCCTGCGCGCGCAGCACCAGGCGCACGGCGTCGCGCTTGCCTTCGGCCAGCGCCTCGCCTTCGAGTTTCCAGGGTGCCCACAAGGTGACCGGCTCGGCGAGCCACGACGGCTTGGGCAGGCTCCCGGCGATGGTGGTCTGCAGGATGGCTTTCTTCACTTCGGTTGCTCCCGGATCAGCGCAGTTTGACTTCGAGCGTGGCCAGCGGCACGGCGTTCGGATTCGCGGGCTTGCCCGGCGCCTCCGTGGCCGCCTGCCAGAAAAGCGGATAGCGCCCCGTGGCGTTGGCGATGAAGGTGAGGCTCGCCGCCTTGCCCGGCACGAGTTTCGTGTCGAGCGAGTAGCCGGGCAGTTGCACCTCGCCCGCCTCGTCGCTGGTGATGCGCAGCCGCACGCGGTTGCCCTTGCTGACACGCATCGCGCGCTGGCCGACGGGAACGAGGCCGTGCTCGATGGCAAGATCGAACGACTTGAGGGCGGGCTCGTCGGCGCCGGCGGATAACGCCGCGGCGAGCGCCAGCCCCCCCAGCGCAAGGCAGGCGCGCAAGCTCATCCCTTCTTCGGCTTGTCGCCGGCGTCGCGCTTGTAGACGATCTTCTTCGCGCCGCCGTCGCAGCTGCCGACGACCTTCAAGTCCTGCTCCTCTCCGGTCTTGACGATCTTCAGCGTGTACGTGTTGGCGCCCTTCTTCTCGATCGTCTCCTTGATCTCGTTCTTGAGTTCCTCGCAGTCCTTCTTCGCCAGGGCCGGCGTGGCCACCAGGCCCAATGCCACGATCAGGACGAGCTTGCCGTTCATGGGTTTTCTCCCTTGCCGTGAAAACCACAAGCATACGGGTAGCCTTCCCTCGCTACAATCGGGAAAGGAGGAGTCCCCATGGACCTGAAGAAGACCACCGCCGTCATCGGCGGCGGCACGATGGGCATCGACATCGCCCTAACCCTCGCCCGCGCCGGCTGCCGGACGCACTTGGTCGAGCCCGACGCCGCCCGGCGAGCGGCGCTTCCCGCCCTGTGCGCCGCGGGAATGGCGGAATTCGGCTGCCCCGGGCGGCTTGACCTGATCTCGATTCACGCCACGCCGGACCCGATCCCCTGGGCGGATGTCGATGCCGTGATCGAAGCCATCCCGGAGCGCCTCGATATCAAGCGCGCCCTGTTCGCCGACCTCGTCCGTCGCGCCCGCCCCGACGCGCTGCTGACCAGCAACAGCTCTGCCCTTCCCATCGGCAGGATCGGCGAAGGCCTGCCGACCCGCGAAAGGATGTTCGGCCTGCACTATTTCATGCCCGCGCAGTGGGTGCCGCTGGTGGAAGTCGTGTGCTCGGATGCCAGCGACCCGGCGCGCGCCGACGAGTTGTGCGCGTTCATGCGTTTCACCGGCAAGGTACCGGTGAAAGTGAAGAAGGACGTGCCGGGCTTCCTCGCCAACCGGCTGCAGCATGCGCTGTGCCGCGAGGCCTTCGCGCTGGTCGAATCCGGCGTCGCCTCAGCCGAGGACATCGACCTCGCCGTGCGCTTCAGCTTCGGCCTGCGCTTCCTCGCCGTCGGCCCGATCCGACAGCGCGACTACGCCGGGCTGGACGTGCACTGCGCGGCAGCCACGACGATCTATCCGGAGATCGCCGCCAACAAGGAGCCTTCGCGATTGCTGCGCGAGCACGTTGCCGCCGGCCACCTCGGCATCAAGAGCGGGCGTGGGTTCTACGAGTGGACGCCGGAGAAGGCCGCGCGCGACAAGGCCCGCTACGATTCCCTGCTCAGGTCCGCGCTGGAACTCCTTGCCGACGAGTTGCCGCAAGTCGAAGGCTAGTTCCCGAGCAGCCTTGCGTGGTGCCGCAGGTGATCGGCGACGAAGCTCGAGATGAACCAGTAGCTGTGGTCGTAGCCGCGGTGCCTGCGCAACTTCGCGGCGATGCCGGTGCCTTCGCAGGCGCGGACGAACTTCTCCGGCTGCAATTGCTCGGCGAGAAACTTGTCGTCATCGCCCTGGTCGATCAGCACCTCACCCTTGAAGGCCGAGGTCGCCGCGAGTTCGGTGGCGTCGTATTGCTTCCACGCCGCCGTGTCCGCGCCCAGGTAGCCCGAGAAGGCCTTCTTCCCCCACGGCACCTGCGTGGGCGCGGCGACGGGCGCGAAGGCCGAGACCGAGCGGAAACGCTCCGGGTTGCGCAGCGCGCAGACCAATGCGCCGTGACCGCCCATCGAATGCCCGAAGATCCCCTGGCGCGAAACGTCCGCCGCAAAGTGCCCGCCAACCAGTGCCGGGAGTTCTTCCGTGACGTAGCTGTACATGCGGTAGTTGGCACTCCACGGCGCTTCGGTCGCATCGACGTAGAAGCCCGCGCCGAGGCCGAAGTCCCAGTTCTCGTCATCGCCGGGAAAGCGCGGCTCGCGCGGGCTGGTGTCGGGCGCCACCAGCATGAGGCCGAGCTTGGCGGCGAGGCGTTGGGCGCCCGCCTTCACCATGAAGGTCTCCTCGGTGCAGGTCAGACCCGCGAGGTAGTAGAGCACCGGCACCTTGCCGTGCGCCGCTTCAGGCGGGCGATAGACGGAAAAGCGCATCGGGCTCGCGCACGCGGTCGATTGATGGCGGTAAAAACCCTGCACGCCACCGAAGCACGCCTGCTCGGTGACGGTCTCGATCGCGGCCATCAGTACACCACGACGCTGCGGATCGATTCCCCGGCATGCATCAGGTCGAAGCCCTTGTTGATGTCCTCGAGCGGCATGACGTGCGTGATCAGCGAATCGATGTCGATCTTGCCGTCCATGTACCAGTCGACGATCTTCGGCACGTCGGTGCGGCCGCGCGCGCCGCCGAATGCCGTGCCTTTCCACGTGCGCCCGGTGACCAGCTGGAACGGGCGCGTCCTGATCTCCTGCCCGGCGCCGGCGACACCGATGATCACCGACACGCCCCAGCCGCGATGGCAGCATTCCAGCGCCTGGCGCATCAGCTCCACGTTGCCGACGCACTCGAAGCTGTAGTCGGCGCCGCCATCGGTAAGTTCCACGAGATGAGCGACCAGGTCCCCGCCAACCTCCTTCGGGTTCACGAAGTGCGTCATGCCGAACTTCTCGGCGATCGGCCTGCGGGCGTCGTTCAGGTCCACGCCGATGATCCTGTTGGCGCCGACCATGCGCGCGCCCTGGATGACGTTCAGCCCGATGCCGCCGAGTCCGAACACCACGACGTTGGCCCCCGCCTCCACCTTCGCCGTGTTGATCACCGCGCCGATCCCGGTGGTCACGCCGCAGCCGATGTAGCAGACCTTGTCGAAAGGCGCGTCCTCGCGGATCTTCGCCAGCGCGATTTCCGGGAGCACGGTGAAGTTGGAGAACGTCGAGCAGCCCATGTAGTGGTGCACGGGCTTGCCGGCGATGGAGAAGCGGCTGGTGCCGTCGGGCATCACGCCCTTGCCCTGCGTGGCGCGGATCGCGGTGCACAGGTTGGTCTTGCGCGACAGGCACGACTTGCACTGCCGGCATTCCGGCGTGTAGAGCGGGATGACGTGGTCGCCCTTCTTCAGCGTCGTCACTCCCGCGCCGACGTCGACGACGATCCCCGCGCCCTCGTGGCCGAGGATCGCCGGAAAGAGCCCTTCGGGGTCGGCGCCGGAGCGCGTGAATTCGTCGGTGTGGCAAATCCCCGTGGCTTTCAGCTCCACCAGCACTTCGCCCGCCTTCGGTCCTTCGAGGTCGACCGTTTCGATCGCCAGGGGCTTGCCTGCGCCCCATGCCACTGCGGCTCTAGTTTTCATTGATTTCTTTCACTCCGTTCCATTTTATTGGAACCGCCGATGAACGCCGATGAACGCCGATGAACGCCGAAAACACAGGATCGGGTTTGATTCTGTGGGCAGGGTCGTAAGAGCAGCCACCCACCATCACGGTTTTATCGGCGTTCATCGGCGTTCATCGGCGGTTACAAATTCAACATCCGAAATTCACGACGCCTCCCGCAGCAAGGCTAAATGACGCGGTCATTGCCCCCATCGACAGGCAACTGGGCGCCGGTGGTCTTCGCGAACAGCGGCCCGCACATCTCGGCCGCCAGCTCCGCGACATCGCCGCTGGTGACCTCGGTGCGAAGCACGTTGTTCTTCTTGTAGTCCGCGACGCTCATTCCGTAATGCGCCGCGCGGGACGCAAGCACTTCATCGGTCCAGATGCCGGTATCGAAGACCGCGTTGGGATGCAGCGAATTGACGCGGATGCCGTCGGCGCCCCACTCCAGCGCCGCGACGCGCGCGAGCTGGTTCAGCGCCGCCTTCGAGGCCGAGTAGGCGGCGGCACCCGGGCCGGGCGCGGGCACGTTCTTCGACCCGATCACGACGACCCGGCCGCCGCGCGGCGCGAGCTTGAGCAAAGGATGGCACTCGCGCATCAGCACGAAGTTCGCGTCGAGGTTGACCTGCATCACGCGGCGCCAGGCATCGGTGGCGAGCGCATCGATGCGGCAGCCGCCGGGAAAGATCCCGGCGTTGAGAACCAGCATGTCGAGGCCGCCGAAGCAGTCGACCGCCCTTTCCAGCGCCGATGCGAGCTGTGCCTCGACGGTGACATCGCAGGCGATGCCGAGGAAATCCGCGCGCTTGCGGACCGTCGCGATCTCCGGCTTGAGGTCGAGGCCGACCACTGCGGCGCCGCGCGCGAGCAGCGAATCGACGCAGGCCTTGCCGATGCCCGAGGCCGCGCCCGTCACGAGCGCCACTTCGCCCGCGAACGCCGGCAGCTTGCCGGCCTTGCGCAGCTTCGCCTGCTCGAGGTCCCAGTACTCGACATCGAAGAGGTCCTTCTCCGGCAGCGCGCGCCAGCCGCCGAGCATCTCGGCCCGCGCGATGATTTCCATGGTGTGCGAATAGATCTCGGCGACGATCGCCGCGTCCTTCGCCGTCCTGCCGACCGCGCACATGCCCAGTTCCGCATCGAGCAGCAGGCGCGGCGCGGGATCGAGCATCGTCTTGCGTTCCTTCGCCGGCGGGCTCCTGCGCGGCGAAGTATTTCCCGTAGGCCGCGGCATAGGCCTTCACGTCGCGTCCCACCATCGGGATGCACTTGGTGCGGATGCTGTGGTCCGGCGTTGCCGGTCCCCGCGTCGCGATGGCCGCGACATCGGGCCTGCGGCAAAACGCGAGGCTGGCCGCGTCGGCATGGCGCGATACCACGACAGGAAAGCCCGCGACCTCCGCGATCGCCTTCCGCAGCGTTGCGATGTCGCGGGACGAGTCCCCGCTTTCCTGCCTGCGCCGGCACGGGAATCTCCCACGCCTTCTTGCGCTGCAGGTACGCCTCGGCGCGATCGACCAGCGCGATCATCCGTTCATAGGACTCCTTCGCCGTCGCGCCGAAGGAGAAGATGCCGTGGTTCATCAGCACCATGCCGATGGTGTTCGCGCCCGATTGCTTCGGGAATTGCTCAGCGCACAGCCGCGCGAGGTCGAAGCCGGGCATCACGTAGGGAATCACGACCACGAGGTCGCCGTAGATCTCGCGGATGCGGCTTTCGCCATCCGCCGTGTTGGTGATCGCCAGCACCGCATCGGCGTGGGTGTGATCGACGTACTTGTATGGCAGGATCGCGTGCAGGATCGCTTCCACCGAGGGCGCGGGCGCGGAGGCGCGCGTGGTGTGCGTGGCCATCTCGTTGACCATCTGCGGGTCGGCAAGCGATGGCAATTGCGCGAGGCGCTTCAGGTGCGCGAGCCGCACCGGCGCAAAGCCCGCCTCCTCGATCGTCTCCAGGTCCCAGCCGCTGCCCTTCACGTAGAGCAGCTCCTCCATCTCGCCCAGGACGTTCTTCTCCGTCACCTTGACCGATGTGTTGCCGCCGCCGTGCAGCACCAGCGTCTTGTCGCGCCCCAGCAGCCGGGACGTGTAGCAGCGCATGCCGAGGTCGCCCCCGCTTGCCGCCGCGTCCTTGTCGTCCCAGAGGCTCTTCATCCCGCCCTTCTCACGGTGACCGGAAGTGCGCTGAGCGCGGCATTGCCCGAGAGAACGTCGATCGCCATGTCGTCCGCGACATCGTTGTAGCTCGCGCCCGCGAGTGCCGAGGCCAGCGCGAGCTTCACGCCGTCCCGCCCCTGCCCGAAGCCGTGCGGCAGGCACACGGTGCCTTGCATCACGCGATCCGTCAGCATCGCCGTCACGCTGACCTCGCCGACACGCGAGGCGAGCGCTACCTGGCAGCCTTCCGTGATGCTGCGCGCGACGGCATCGTCGGGATGGATCCAGCAGGTGGTCGCGGCGCGGGCCCTTGGTGAGGCGATGCGCGTTGTGCATCCACGAGTTGTTGCTGCGCAGGTGGCGTCGGCCGACCAGCCGCAGGCCCTCGGCAGGCGCCTTGCCGAGCAATTCCGACTCGACGCGCGCGAGGTCGGCGACGAAGGCCTCCGGCGCGCAAGCGATCATGCCGTCCGCCGTCTCGAGGCGCTGCAGCAGCGAAGGCGCAAGGGGACCGAGGTCGAGGCCGTGCGGCGCCGCCTTGAGCTTCTCCATTGAAACCGTCGCGGCATGCGGTCCGGCGCGAAGCCCCATCTCGATCAGCTTCATGGGCTCGGGCAAGGGCTTGAACTCGGTGCCCGCCGCCTTCGCATAACGCGGCAGCGACACCATTCAGGATTTCCCAGTCGAAGCGGGCGCCTTCGGGCTTGGCGAACACCGGCGGGTTCCAGCGCGCGACGTTGCGGATCGCAAGCGCGTTGAAGACGACGTCGTAGTTGTCGTGCGAGAGCATCGATGCCGGCGGCAGGATCACGTTCGCGTGGCGCGTGGTCTCGTTCACGAAGATGTCGATCGAGACCATGAACTCGAGGCCGGCAAGCGCGCGGTCCAGGCGCCGCCCGTTCGGCGTTGACGAAACCGGGTTGCCGGCGACGGTAAGCATGCGCGCGGATCTGCCCGTCGCCCGGCGTCTCGATTTCCTCCGCCAGCGCCACCACCGGAAGCTCGCCGCCGAAACCCGGCCTTCCGGAGACGCGGCTCTTCACGCGGCCCGGGCCGCCGGGACGGGTGCCGGGACCGGTCATCGGGATCGCGGGCTGGGTCGGCATCGCGCCGCCGGGCGCGTCGAGGTTGCCGGTGAGGATGT
Organism: uncultured beta proteobacterium; assembly: GCA_963849005.1. Classification (GTDB taxonomy): domain Bacteria; phylum Pseudomonadota; class Gammaproteobacteria; order Burkholderiales; family Usitatibacteraceae; genus CAWKGC01. Next base: position 622,667 of record CAWKGC010000023.1, read on the forward strand.
TCAGCAACTGGATCAGCCACTGGCACACCGTGCCGAATGGCTGGATCGAAACGCCGATGCGGCCATACACGACCGCAGACGCCGCAGCGCGAAGTTCTGCGGCAATGGCGCGGATCGCTTCCGCCGGGATGCCGGTCGCCGCCGCGGCGCGCTCGACGCCGAAGGGCCGGATCGCTGCGAGCGCCGCATCGAGTCCGGCGAGCTTGCCTTCGTATCGCCCGATCTTCGGCGGCCCGAGGTCGAGCAGCGCATTCACGAGCGCCAGCAGGAACGCGGCATCCGTGCCCGGCCGGATGAAATGGTGGCGCGTGGCGACGTCCGCCGTCTCGGTGCGGCACGGGTCGATCACGATGACCTTGCCGCCGCGCTCGCGGATTGCCTTCAGGCGCTTGGCGACGTCCGGCGCCGACATCATGCTGCCGTTGGAGGCCAGCGGATTGCCGCCGAGGATCAGCCAGTAAGCGGTATGGTCGATGTCCGGTATCGGCAGCATGAACATGTGCCCGTACATCGCGTGCGACACGACGTGGTGCGGCAACTGGTCAACCGAAGTGGCCGAGAAACGCTGCCGCGTCTGCAGCGCGCGGACGAAGCTCGACAGGTGCGTGGCACTCGCGACATGGTGCGCGTTGGGATTGCCGAAGTAGAGGCCGAGCGCATTCGCGCCGTGCTCGCGCTGGATGCGCGCGAGCGTGCTGCCAACGAGTTCAAAGGCCTCGTCCCAGCCGATCGGCTTCCATTCGTTCCCGACGCGGCGCACAGGCCCGAGGAGGCGGTCCGGGTCCTTCTGCAGGTCGATCAGCGCCACCGCCTTGGGGCAGATGTGGCCGCGGCCGAAGGTGTCCGCCTTGTCGCCGTGGACGCTGGTGATCTCGTCGCCGCGGGTGTGGATCTCGATGCCGCACAGCGCTTCGCACAGGTGGCAGGCGCGGTAGGTGATGCGTTCGTCCGAAGCGACGGGCGTGGCGGGCATGGCGGTTCCCCGATGAACTATGCAATTTCGGTGGGCGTGGGTGCCATTATGCCTCGGTGCGATGCCGCGGCCTTGCGAATTGGTGGCGGTGGCGAGGCGGTTCCCTTCAACCCGGCGAATGGGTGGCGGTGGCGAGGCGGTTCCCTTTGACCCGGCGCCGACATGATTCTTTGTACCGCGCTGCCGGCCTCGTGGATCGGCCGGCTGAATGCAGCATCGCGAAGAATTGCATCGGCGATGCGCCTCTCAAAGGGAACCGCCCCGCCCCCGCCTGAGCGTAAGGAGAAGGCGCTTCGCGCCTCGCGCAGCGATGCCAATGCGAGCCTCGGTGGAGCCCTCCCTTTTGAGAGGCGCATCGTCACCGACAATCACTGCGACGCTGCATGAAAGACGCCCGATCCACGAGGGCGTCAACTCGGTATCAGCCAACGCACCGGCGCCGGGTCGAAAGGGAGGGCTTCGCCGGGGATCGCCACTTCGCGCTCTCCGCCCGGACGGGGATCGCCACTTCGTGCACTCCGCCCGGGCGGGGATCGCTCACCGGCGATCGCATCGTCGTGAAGGTCGAGGCGCGCTATGCTACGGGCTCGACTCACGGCGCGGCGACACCGCGCCCAACTCCATGGGAATCGGGCAACGCATGCTGACGAAACGAAAGCTGGGACGGCAGGGACTCGAAGTGTCGGAGCTGGGGCTGGGCTGCATGGGCATGAGCCAGTCGTATGGCGCCGCGGACGACGTCGAGTCGATCGCCACGATCCACCGCGCGCTCGAGCTCGGCGTGACCTTCTTCGATACCGCCGAGGTGTACGGCCCCTTCATCAACGAGGAACTTCTCGGGCGCGCATTGAAGGGCCGCCGTGAAAAGGTCGCGGTCGCCACCAAGTTCGGCTGGAAGATCGGCGACAAGGCGCGCCTCGGGCTGGACAGCCGCCCTGCGCACATCAGGGAGGTCGCCGATGCCAGCCTCAAGCGCCTGGGCATCGACTGCATCGACCTCTTCTACCAGCACCGCGTAGACCCCGAGGTCCCGATCGAGGACGTCGCGGGCGCCGTGGGCGACCTGATCCGCGCGGGCAAGGTGCGTTACTTCGGCCTTTCGGAAGCGGGCGTGAAGAACATCCGCCGCGCCCACGCCGTGACGCCGGTGTCCGCGCTGCAAAGCGAGTATTCCCTGTGGGAGAGGAACCTCGAGGCCGACATCATCCCGGTTCTGCGCGAACTCGGCATCGGGCTGGTGCCCTTCAGCCCGCTCGGCCGCGGCTTTCTCACCGGCACGGCGAAGCGCGCGGAGGATTATCCCGACGGAGACTTCCGCAAGAACGACCCGCGCTACCAGGGCGCGAACTATGACGCGAACATGCGCGCTGCCTCTGCCGTGCGGGAAATCGCGAGCGCGCACGGCGCCACACCCGCGCAGGTGTCGCTCGCGTGGCTGCTGCAGCGCGGCGACGACATCGTTCCCATCCCGGGCACGAAGCGCCGCGTGTACCTGGAGGAGAACATTGCCGCGGCGAGCCTGGAACTGGGCGCGGCCGACATCGCGCGGCTGGACGCCGCGCTGCAGCCGGGCGCAGCGGCGGGCGCGCGTTACGGCGAGGGCCAGATGGCGCTCGTCGATCGCTGAAACGCAAAGGCAACGGAAGATGAAAATGAAGAACATCGCATTGCGCGCGGCAGCCGCAGCGTTGGGACTTGTGCTCGCCGCATCCGCGCTCGCGCAGGAATGGCCCGACCAAGCCGGTGAAGATCATCGTCCCCTTCGCGCCGGGCGGCGTGACGGACAACAGCGCGCGCGTCATCGCCGACGCGCTCGGCACGAGGCTGGGGCAGCCGGTGATCGTCGAGAACCGCCCGGGGGCGAGCGGCAACATCGGTTCCGCGCAGGTGGCGCAATCCCCGCCCGACGGCTACACGCTCGTGCTGGGATTCGACGGGACAATGGTGATCAACCCGCACGTCTTCCCGAAGATGCCCTTCGACACGCTGAAGGACTTCGCGCCGGTGACCAAGCTGGGCGACGCCGCGTTGCTGCTGGTCGCGCATCCTTCGGTCCCGGCGAAGAACCTGAAGGAGTTCATCGCGATGGCGAAAGCGAAGCCGGCGCCATGGCCCTACGGAACCTCGGGCACCGGCGGCACGCCTCACCTCGCAGGCGAACTGCTGAAACTGCGCACCGGCATCGATCTCGTGCACGTGCCGTACAAGGGTGGCGGGCAGGCGATCACCGACGTGCTGGGCGGGCAGATCCCGCTGGTCTTCACCGCGATCGCCACCGCGCAGCAGCACGTGAAGGCAGGCAAGCTCACTCCGCTCGGCGTGCCCAGCCCGAAGCGCTCCGCGGCGCTGCCCGACGTGCCGACCTTCATCGAAAGCGGGCTGCCCGGATTCGAGGCGGTGTCGTGGGTCGGCATCCTCGCGCCCGCGGGCACGCCCAAGGCGATCATCGACAAGCTGCAGCGCGAGATTGCCGCAGTGCTGAAGAGCGATGCGGTAAAGGAGCGCTACGCCGCGCTGGGCATCGAGCCGGTCGGCAATACCCCGGAGGAATTCTCGAAGCAGATGAGACGGATTCGCGCGCTGGAAAGAGGTCGTGAAGGCGGCGAAGATCACCGTCGTAGTTCAACGACTTCCCGGACTCGATCCGGGACGCGACTTCGACCGAAATGGCAAGGCGGCGAGGACCAGGATTCCGGCGACCGAAGAACGTGAGCGCATCCCGAAGGCAACACTTCGGGACGCGCCGCCGTGATGTCGATCGTCCCTGCCGCGAGCGCGAATACGGCGCCCATGACGGAGGCACCGGTGACGAGCCCGAGATTGCGCGACAGGTTGAGCATGCCGGAGATCACGCCCCGCTGAGCCGGGCCGACACCAGTCATGACGGCGGTGTTGTTGGCGGCCTGGAACAGCGCATAGCCGACTGTGGTGACGATGATCGGGGCGATGTAGCCGGGAATGCCCAGCGTCGCGGGCAGCAGGAACAGCGCCCCGGTACCGGCCACCATCCCGAGAAGTCCGACAAGGGTCATGCGATGTGCGCCAAAGCGGTCCGCCATGCGGCCGGCGGGCACGCCGGCCAATGCGGCGGCAAGCGGGCCAGCCGACAAGGAGAGCCCGACAAGAACTGCCTCAAGCCCGAGCGCGCGCGAGAGATAGAACGGGCCGACCACCAGCGTCGCCATCATCACTGTCGAGACGAGCGCGCTCATGGCGAGGCTCGCGCACAGCGCCGGTCGCGGAACATCGCCAATCGGATCAGCGGCGAGGCGGCCCTCGACTCGACGAACACGAAGAGGCTGGCTCCGAGGACGGCAGCGGACAGCAGCGCCACATTGTGCGGGCCGAAGGTGCCGCGCCCGAGCGTCATGGCAAGCGCGTAGGCCGCAAGCGTCAGCGGCAAGCAGCAGCGTGCCCGGCATTGTCGAAGCCGGCGCGACCAGCCTTCGGCTCCTGGCGATCTGCGGGCAGGTATCGGTGCGCGAGAAGGAAGGCAATGATGCCCAATGGCGCGGTGACGAGGAAGATCGCCCGCCAGCCGAGTCCGGCGATCAGGATGCCGCCGAGCGACGGGCCGAGGGCGGTGCCGATCGCGGACATCGTCCCGAGCAGGCCCATGGCGCTGCCGGTCCTTGCCTTCGGAACCGTCTCCCCGACAAACGCCATGGTGAGGGCCATCATGATGGCGGCGCCGATGCCCTTGCACCGCCCGGGCGGCAATCAGCAGCCAGAGTGCGGGCGAAATGCCGCACACGATCGAGGCAAGGGTGAAGAGGAAGATCCCCGCCAGCAGCAGCCGTCGGCGGCCGATGATGTCACCGAGCCGTCCGACGCTCACGATCAGCGTTGTGATCGCGAGGAGATAGGCCAGGACAACCCATTGGACCTGCTGGAAGGAGGCGTCGAACGCCTGTGCCAAGGTCGGCAGTCCGACATTGGCGATGCTGGTGCCAAGCGAGGACAGCAGCATCGACAGCGAAAGGCTGGCGAGCGCCCATCGAACCGAAGGTGCCTGCCCTGCAGTTGCTGCCGGTATTGCCTCTTGCCTTGCCGTGATCGAGTTCATGACCGTCACTTTAGGGCCGCAGCTGACATGGCGGAAGGCGCAGCAGTTGCACTTTATACGTGCATTTGACGCCATCTCACGGCCAAACTGCGCTATCTTCGAGCCATGTCGACCCCTGACCTCAACTTGCTCGTCACCCTCGATGTATTGCTCGCCGAAGGCAGCGTTGCCGGTGCGGCCCGCCGGTTGCGCCTCAGCCCTTCCGCAATGAGCCGGGCGCTTGCGCGATTGCGCGAGACGACCGGCGATCCGCTGCTCGTCAGGGCCGGGCGGGGCCTTGTTCCCACGCCGCGGGCGCTCGAGCTTCGCGAGAGCGTCGGTCAGCTCGTGCAGGACGGGAAGAGCCGTCCTGCGGCCCGCCGAGAAACTCAAGCTCAAGCAACTCGTGCGGACGTTCACGCTCAGGACGAGCGAAGGCTTTGTCGAGAATTTCGGCCCGGGCCTTGTCGCCCGCGTCAGCGAGGAAGCGCCCGGCGTGCGGCTGCGCTTCGTGCAGAAGCCGGACAAGGACAGCACGCCCCTTCGTGAAGGCGCCGTCGACCTGGAAACCGGCGTCATGGAGGCGACCACGGCGCCGGAACTCCGGGCGCAGGCCTTGTTCCGCGATCGCCTCATCGGGGTCGTGCGCATGGGGCATCCGCTTGGCAAGGGCAGGATCACGCCCGCGCGTTATGCTGCCGGCCGGCACATCGTCGTCTCGCGGCAGGGCCACGACCGCGAAGCGATCGACGAAGCCCTCGATGCGCTCGGGCTGAAGCGGGAGATCGTCACGATCGTCAGCGGATTCGCCACTGCGGTGGCTCTCGCGAGGGGATCCGACCTCATCGCCAGCGTTCCCGAACGGCACACCGGGAACCTGCGCGCCGGGATGCACAGCTTTCCCCTGCCGGTCACCGTCGCGGCGTTCACCGTTTCATTGCTCTGGCACCCGCGGCTGGAGGCGGACCAGGCGCACCGCTGGTTGCGCGGGTGCGTTCGGGAGGTTTGTGCCGCATCGAAATGACGTCATGAGCACGTTGGAGTAATCTCCTGCGAAACCAAGAACAATCACCGGAGGAGACAAAATGAACAAAGCCATCACTCGCCGCCGCATGCTGCTCGGCCTTGGCGCCGCTGCTTCCATTGCGACCCTGCCCGCTGCCGTTCGCGCCGCCATGGGCCCCAACGACAAGTTCGACATCCTGATCAAGGGCGGCGACGTGCTCGACCCGAGCCAGTCGTTGCGCGGGGTGCGCGACATCGGCATCCGCAACGGCGTGATCGAGATGGTGGCGCCGAACATCCCGGCGGAGCGCGCATTGAAGGTGCTGAACGCCTCGGGACGGCTGGTCACCCCGGGCCTCATCGACCTGCACTCGCACGTCTTTCCGTACGGCTCGGCGATCGGCATCCCCGCCGACGAACTGGTGCCCTACCAGGGACAGACGACCGCGATTTCAGCGGGCGACGCGGGCGCGAACAACATCGCCGCGTTCCGTCGCTTCATCGTCCCGCAGGCGCGCACGCGCCTGTATGCCTTCGTGCACATCGCCAACATCGGCCTGGCGGGCTTCCCGGTGCCGGAACTCTTCAACATCGACTATGCGCAGCCGGAGATCGCCGCGCGCGCGCTTGCCGAGAACGCCGACATCGTCATCGGCGTGAAAGTCCGCATGTCGGAGAACGTGATCGCGCAGCACGGCATCGAGCCGCTCAAGCGCGCGATCAAGGCCTGCGAGATGGTGGGGCCGAACATGAAGATCATGTGCCACATCGGCGGCGTCGAGTCGGTGCCGCTGATGTCGCAGATCCTCGACACACTGCGCCCGAGGGATGTCCTCACGCATTGCTACTCCGGCGCGCCCAACAACGCCGGCAAGTTCACCAACATCGTCCAGGAAGGCAAGCTCCTGCCCGCGGCGCTCGAGGCGAAGAAGCGCGGCGTGATCTTCGACATCGGCCACGGCGGCGGCAGCTTCGACTACACGGTCGCCGAGGCGGCGATCGCCCAGGGCGCGGGGCCCGACACGATCTCCTCCGACATCCACGTCTTCTCCGGCAACACGCCGGGCATGCCCTACCTCACCTGGGTGATGAGCAAGTTCCTCAACATGGGCTTCACGCTCGACCAGGTGGTGGCGATGGCGACCATCGCGCCGGCCCGCGTCATCGACAAGATGCCGAAGATGGGCACGCTGCAGGTGGGCGCGCCCGGGGATGTCACGATGCTCGAGGTGGTCGAAGGCCCGGTCGAGTTCGTCGACACGCGCAACAACAAGCGCGCCGGCAAGGTCTGGCTCAAGCCCGTGCAGGTCGTCACCGGCGGGATCGCGTTCGGGCGGCCCTACTCTTCGCCGTTCAGCGTGCGGTGAGGCATCGGGCCTGGAATTGGCGAACGCCCGGCACGATCGCGTTCACAACCACCGGGTCTTCTTGAACCAGGCGTACAGGACGGCGTCGAAGGCAACCATGGCGAACACTGCGACCGGATAGCCCAATTCCCATTCCAGCTCCGGCATGTGCTTGAAGTTCATGCCGTAGATCCCGGCGATCATGGTCGGCACCGCGATGATCGCCGCCCAGCTCGGCAAGCTTCTTGGTCACCTCGGTCTCGTTCAGGTTGATCATGCCGAGGTTCACCTGGATCGCGGTGGCCTGCATCTCGCGGATGCCCTCGATGGTCGTGTTGATGCGAGCCAGGTGGTCGTGGACATCGCGGAAATACTCCTGCATCCCGGTGCATATCTGCGGCACGCGGCCGCCGTAGAGCTTCCCGGTGGCCTCGATCAGCGGCTCGACGGCGTGGCGCACCGTCATCAATTTCTGCTTCAGGCCGTAGAGCGCCTCGATGTTGGAGCGCGCGGTGCCCTGCTTGAAGACCCGCTCCTCGATCGTCTCGAGCTCCGACTCCAGGGCATCGACCACGGGGAAGTACCAGTCCACGACCGTATCCATCAGGGCGTACAGCACGAAAGCGGAGCCGTGCCTGAGCAGGTGCGGCTCCTTCTCGCAGCGCGCGCGCACGCTCTGGAAGCCCTGCTTGGTGCGCGTGCGCACCGACAGCACGTAATTGACGCCAACGAAAATCACGACTTCGCCGACGCTCACGTCGCCGTCCTTCATTTCGACAGTCTTGAGCACCGTGAACAAGGAGTCGCCGTATTCCTCGATCTTGGGCCGCTGGTGGCCGTGGCTCGCGTCCTCGACCGCCAGCTCGTGCAGGCCGAACTCCACCTGCATCTCCCTGAGTTCCTCGGGCGGCGGCTCGTACAGGGCGACCCAGACGAAGCAATCCTTCCTCTCGACGTAGTCGCTGATCTGCTCCTTGGTGATGTCGGCGAGCTTCTTGCCGTCCTGGTAGGCGACGCAATTGACGAGCATGTGGGGGTTCCGGTTGCCAGACTTCGCGATGATAGACCCGTCACGGACGCTCGTGCATCTCCGGGGGCGATCCCGGCCCGAGCGAAGTCCGCGAAGTGGCGATCCCCGGTGGAGCCCTCCCTTTCGACCCGGCGCCTGAGCGATTGTTGAGACCGAGTTGACGCCCTCGTGGATCGGGCGTCTTTCATGCAGCGTCGCGGTGATTGTCGGTGACGATGCGCCTCTCAAAAGGGAGGGCTCCGCCGAGGCTCGCGTGGACATCGCTGCGCGAGGCGCGAAGCGCCGTCTCCTTACGCGCAGGCGGGGGCGGGGCGGTTCCCTTCGAGAGGCGCGGCACTCACGCCAAGCTCGGCGGTGCTGCATAAGGACGCCCGATCTGACGAGGGCGTCAGCGCGGTCTTGAATTCCGTCATGGCGCCGGGTCGAGGGGAATCCCCCGCCCCCGCCAACCATTCGCCGGGTCGAAGGGAACCGCCCTGCCACCGCCACCAATTCGCCGGGTCGAAGGGAACCGCCTCGCCCCCGCCCCCCATTCCATTTCGCCGGGTCGAAGGGAACCCCCCGCCACCGCCACCTATTCCCCGGAAGCCAAAGCGCGAAATTCCGCAGGATGGGCGATAATGGGAACCCCGCCGCGATGCCCGCCCAGAGGCGCCCGGCGCTCGACGAGAGAGGCCCGCTCCATGCAGTTCGACACGCACCTCACCGAGGACTTCGACGCGCTCCGCGACACGGTGAAGCGGATGTGCGACGCAGACCTGGCGCCGCGGGCCGCGGCAATCGACCGGGACAACGAGTTCCCCGCGGACATGTGGGCGAAGCTTGGCGAACTCGGGCTGCTGGGCATGACCGTTCCAGAGGAATACGGCGGCACCGGGCTGGGCTACCTGGCGCACATCGTGGCGGTGGAGGAAGTCTCCCGCGCCTCGGCGTCGGTCGGGCTTTCCTACGGCGCGCATTCCAACCTGTGCGTGAACAACCTCTATCTCAACGGCAGCGAGGCGCAACGCCGCAAGTACCTGCCGAGACTCTGCTCGGGAGAGCACGTCGGCGCGCTCGCGATGAGCGAGCCGGGCGCGGGGTCGGACGTCATCGGCTCGATGTCCTGCAAGGCGGAGAAAAAGGGCGAGCGCTGGGTCGCCAACGGCAACAAGATGTGGATCACCAACGGCCCGGAAGCCGACACGCTCGTCGTGTACATGCGCACCGCGGAAAAGGACCGGGGCTCGAAGGCCTGCACCGCCTTCATCGTCGAAAAGGGCATGAAGGGCTTCCGCACGGCGCAGAAGCTCGACAAGCTGGGCATGCGCGGCTCCAACACCTGCGAACTGGTGTTCGAGGATTGCGAGATCCCCGCCGAGAATGTGCTCGGAGAGGTGAACGGCGGCGCGAGAGTCCTGATGCGCGGCCTCGACACCGAACGCACCGTGCTGTCGGGCGGGCCGATCGGCATCATGCAAAGCGCCATGGACTTGTGCCTCCCCTACGTCCATGAGCGCAAGCAGTTCGGGCAGGCCATCGGCACCTTCGAACTGATGCAGGGCAAGCTCGCCGACATGTACACGAAGCTGCAGGCCTCGCGCGCCTTCGGCTATCGCGTCGCCGCCGCGCTCGACCAGGGCCGCGGCCGCGCCGTGCGCAAGGACGCCGCCGCCTGCCTGCTGTTTTCCTCCGAGAGCGCCGTGCACGTCGCGCTCGAGGCAATCCAGGTGCTGGGCGGCAACGGCTACGTCAACGAATACCCCGCCGGGCGCCTGCTGCGCGATGCCAAGCTCTACGACATCGGCGCCGGCACCAATGAAATCCGCCGCATGCTGATCGGGCGCGAGCTGTTCGAAGAAAGCGCCTGAAGCCGAACCCTGCAATCCGACCCAAACCTCTAGGAGAGATCACCATGGCAAGAGAAGTCGTCCTGTTGAGCGGTGTGCGCACCGCTATCGGCACCTATGGCGGAAGCCTGAAGGACATGGCCCCGTCCGAGCTCGGCGCCCTCGTGATCCGCGAGGCGGTCAAGCGCGCCGGCGTGGCGCCCGAGGACGTGGGCCACGTGGTGCTTGGCAACGTGATCCACGGCGAGCCGCGCGACATGTACGTCTCGCGCGTGGCCGCCGTCGGCGCCGGCCTCCCGCACGGCACCCCGGCACTCACCGTGAACCGCCTGTGCGGCTCGGGCTTCCAGGCCATCGTCTCCGCCGCGCAGCAGATCCTGCTTGGCGACAACGACTGCACCGTCGGCGCGGGCGCCGAATCGATGAGCCGCGGCGGCTACCTCATGCCGGGACTGCGCTGGGGGGCGCGCATGGGCGAATCCAAGGCGCTCGACATGATGGTGGGCGCGCTCACCGATCCTTTCGACACGGTGCACATGGGCATTACCGCGGAGAACATCGCGGCCAAGTGGGGCATCACGCGCGAGGACCAGGACGCGCTCTCGGTGCAAAGCCAGCAGCGCGCCGCGAAGGCGATCGCCGCCGGGCACTTCAAGAGCCAGATCGTCCCGGTGGAACTGAAGACCCGCAAGGGCGTGACGATCTTCGACACCGACGAGCACGGCAAGGCCGACACCACCATGGAATCCCTCGCCAAGCTGCGTGCGGTGTTCCAGAAAGACGGCTCGGTCACCGCCGGCAATGCCTCGGGCATCAATGATGGCGCCGCCGCCGTGGTGATGATGGAACGTGCCGCCGCCGAGAAGAAGGGGCTCAAGCCGATAGCGCGCCTGGTCGCCTACGGCCACGCCGGCGTCGATCCGAAGTTCATGGGCATCGGGCCGGTGAACGCCGTCAACAACGCGCTCGCCAAGGCCGGCATGAAAATCGACCAGATGGACGTCATCGAGTCGAACGAAGCGTTCGCCGCGCAGGCCTGTGCCGTTGCGCGCGACCTGAAATTCGACAGCGCGAAACTGAACCCGAACGGCGGCGCGATCGCGCTCGGCCACCCGATCGGCGCCACCGGCGTGATCCTCACGGTGAAGGCGATCAACGAGCTGCACCGGACCGGCGGCCGCTATGCGCTGGTCACCATGTGCATCGGCGGTGGCCAGGGAATCGCCGGCATCTTCGAAAGGCTCTGAGATGGCCGAGGCAATCGTCATCGTCGGCGCCAAGCGCACGCCCATCGGCGCGATGCAGGGCAAGTTCGCCTCCGTCTCGGCTGCGCAGCTGGGCGCCGTGGCGATCCGGGCCGCGCTTGAGCAGGCGGGCGTCAAGTCCGCCGAGGTCGACGACCTGATCTTCGGCTGCGTGCTGCCCGCGGGACAGGGGCAGGCGCCTGCCCGGCAGGCGGCGCTCGGCGCCGGGCTCGACAAGGCGACGCCCTGCACCACGGTCAACAAGATGTGCGGCTCTGGCATGAAGGCGGCGATGATGGCCGCCGACGAACTGTCGGCGGGCCAGGCGACGGTGGTGGTCGCAGGCGGCATGGAGTCGATGACCAACGCGCCCTTCCTGCTTCCCAAGGCGCGCGCAGGCTACCGGTACGGGCACCAGAAAGTGCTCGACCACATGGCCTTCGACGGGCTGGAGAACGCGTACGACGGCAAGCCGATGGGGCACTTCGCCGACAAGACCGCGGAGAAGTACGGCTTCACCCGCGAGAACATGGACGACTACGCGCGCGAGTCCACCCGGCGCGCGGTCGACGCCTCGAAGTCGGGCGCGTTCGCCGACGAGATCGCGCCGGTCACCGTCGCCGGCCGCAAGGGCGATGAAGTGGTCAAGGACGACGAGACGCCTTTCACCGTCAACGTCGAGAAGATCGCGACGCTGCGCCCGGCCTTCAACAAGGACGGCCTCGTCACGGCGGCCACGTCGTCGTCGATCTCGGACGGCGCCGCAGCGCTCGTCCTGATGACCGAAAGCGAGGCGAAGAAGCGCGGCGCGAAGGCGCTTGCGAAGATCGTCGGCTACGCTTCGAGCGCGCGGGAGCCCGAGTGGTTCACCACGGCGCCCGTCGATGCCATCAAGAAGGTGCTCGCGAAGACCGGCTGGAAGGTCTCCGACGTCGACCTCTTCGAAGTGAACGAGGCCTTCGCGGTGGTGACCATGGCCGCCATGAAGGACGTCGGCATCGCCCACGACAAGGTCAACGTCAACGGCGGCGCCTGCGCGCTGGGGCACCCCATCGGCGCCACGGGCGCGCGCATCATCACGACGCTGATCTACGCGCTCAAGAAGCGCGGCCTGAAAAAAGGCATCGCCGCGCTTTGCATCGGCGGCGGTGAAGCCACCGCATTTGCCATCGAGGTGAACTGACATGCTGCTGCGACCCGGTCCCGTTTCCACCGCATGCTTCCTGATCGCCTGTTCCGCCGCGGCCACCGGCTGCGAGCAGAAGTACAAGGACACCGCGCAAGGCAAGCAGCACGAAGGCGCGGTGATCTACAAGCAGGAAGTCGAGATGCTCAACAAGTCGAAGGACATGGGCAAGGAGTTGAGCCAGAAGGTCGACGACGTGGTGAAGAAATCAGAAGACGCCTCGAAGTAGCCGGCGCCCGGAACAAGACATGCTGACCCGCACGCAGACCGATTTTCTCACCGAAGAACAGCGGATGATCCGCGACATGGCGCGCGACTTCGCGCGCGAGCAACTCGCCCCCCACGCCGGCCGCTGGGACAAGGAAGGCTGGATCCCCGACGAAATCGTGGCGCAGATGGGCGCGCTCGGGCTGCTGGGCATGGTGGTGCCCGAGGAATGGGGCGGCACCTTCAGCGACTACACCTCCTACGCGATCGCGATCGAGGAGATCGCCGTCGGCTGCGCGGCCACCTCGGGCCTCATGAGCGTGCACAACTCGGTGGGCTGCGGGCCGATCCTCGCCTGGGGCAGCGAAGCGCAGAAGAAGTCGTGGCTCCCCGACCTGGCCTCCGGAAGGAAGATCGGCGCGTTCTGCCTGACCGAACCGCAGGCCGGCAGCGAGGCCAACAACCTCAAGACCCGCGCCGTGCTCAAGGACGGCAAGTGGGTGCTCGACGGCAACAAGCAGTTCGTCACCAACGGCAAGCGCGCCGCAGTGGCCATCGTCTTCGCGGTAACGGACCCCGAACTCGGCAAGAAGGGCCTCTCGGCCTTCATCGTCCCGACCGACGCGCCCGGCTTCAACGTGCAGCGCACCGAGAAGAAGATGGGAATCCGCGCTTCCGACACCTGCGCCATTGCGCTCGAGTCCTGCGCGATCCCCGCGGAGAACCTGCTCGGCCCGCGCGGCAAGGGGCTCGCGATCGCGCTTTCCAACCTCGAGGGCGGCCGCATCGGCATCGCCTCGCAGGCGCTCGGCATCGCCCGCGCGGCGTTCGAGGCCGCGCTCGCGTATTCCAGGGAGCGCACCCAGTTCGGCAAGAAGATCATCGAGCACCAGTCGATCGCCAACATGCTGGCCGACATGCACACGCGGCTGAACGCCGCGCGGCTGCTCATCCTGCACGCCGCGCGCATGCGCGACGAGGGACTGCCCTGCCTGTCGGAAGCGTCCCAGGCCAAGCTCTACGCCTCCGAGCTCGCCGAATGGGTGTGCTCCAAGGCGATCCAGATCCACGGCGGCTACGGCTACCTCGAGGACTACCCGGTCGAGCGCCACTACCGCGACGCCCGCATCACGCAGATCTATGAAGGCACGAGCGAAGTGCAGCGCATGCTGATCGCGCGCGGCCTCGCGGAATGAGCACGCCCCCCACGCAGGACAATCCGTTCACGCCGCTCTGGATCGCGCAGCTGGCCACGCCCCCCCTCCTCGCCGTCGTCGGCTATTTCCTGTTTGCCGACAGCGCCGGCGCCGTCGAACCGGCGCTGATCGAGCGAATGAACTACGCGCCGCTGGTGGTCGCCCTCCTCGTCGTCCCCGCCCTGCTTTTCCGTTCCCGCTATCGGGAGCGGCTGGCGCGCCTGGGAATGGAATGGCGGCAAGGCAAGTCCGATGCCCTCACGCAAGGCAGCGCGATGACGGCGCTGGCCATCGGCGTGGCGCTGTGCGACCTGCCGATGCTGGTCGGCTTCCTCGCCTATCTCGCCTCGGGCGTGGTGTCCGTGCTGCTGGTGTCGTGCGCCGCCTCGCTCGTGTTGCTGGTGCTCTTCCGTCCCGACCTCGACCCGGCGAACTGACCCATGCCCGCGATCCGCTCGAAGCTCGACCCCTCCTCGCCCGCATTCAAGGCCAATGCCGACCACCTGCGCGCGCTCACCGCGGAACTGCGCGAGCGCGCGGCCCGGGTCGAGCAAGGCGGCGGGCCGGAAGCGCAGAAGAAGCACGTCGCGCGCGGCAAGTTGCTGCCGCGCGAACGCGTGCGTGCCCTTCTCGATCCCGGTTCGCCCTTCCTCGAGTTCTCGCAACTCGCCGCCACCGGCATGTACGGCGACGACGCGCCGAGTGCCGGCATCATCACCGGCATCGGCCGCGTCGAAGGGCAGGAAGTCGTGATCGTCGCCAACGACGCGACCGTCAAGGGCGGCACCTATTACCCGATCACCGTGAAGAAGCACCTGCGCGCGCAGGAGATCGCCGGCCAGAACGCGCTGCCCTGCGTGTATCTCGTGGATTCCGGCGGCGCCTTCCTGCCGCTGCAGGACGAGGTGTTCCCGGACAAGGAGCACTTCGGCCGCATCTTCTACAACCAGGCGCAGCTCTCGGCCGCGGGCATCCCGCAGATCGCGGTGGTGATGGGCTCGTGCACCGCGGGCGGCGCCTACGTGCCGGCAATGTGCGACGAGTCGATCATCGTCAAGGACCAGGCGACCATCTTCCTCGGCGGCCCGCCGCTGGTGAAGGCCGCGACCGGCGAAGTGGTCACCGCCGAGGAACTCGGCGGCGGCGACGTCCACTCCCGCACCTCCGGCGTCACCGACCACCTTGCCGAAGACGACCGGCATGCGCTTTCGATCGCGCGCGAGATCGTGCGGCACCTGAACCGCGCGAAGCCCGCGCAGCCGACGCTGCAGCCCTCGCGCGAACCGCGCTACGCCGCCGAGGAACTCTACGGCATCGTGCCGAAGGACCCGCGCCAGCCCTTCGACGTGCGCGAGATCATCGCGCGCCTCGTCGACGATTCCGACTTCCACGAATTCAAGGCGCTCTACGGCTCGACGCTGGTGACGGGTTTCGCGCACCTGCACGGGCACCCCGTCGCCATCCTCGCCAACAACGGGATCCTCTTTTCCGAATCGGCGTTGAAGGGCGCGCACTTCATCGAGCTCGCCTGCCAGCGCGGCATCCCGCTCCTGTTCCTGCAGAACATCACCGGCTTCATGGTCGGGAAGAAATACGAGAACGCCGGCATCGCCAAGGACGGCGCCAAGATGGTGACCGCGGTGTCGTGCGCGAAGGTGCCCAAGCTGACCCTGATCCTCGGCGGCTCTTTCGGCGCCGGCAATTACGGCATGTGCGGGCGCGCCTTCAACCCGCGCTTCCTGTGGACGTGGCCGAACGCGCGCATCTCGGTGATGGGCGGCGAGCAGGCCGCCGCGGTGCTGGCCACCGTCAAGCGCGACGCGATCGAGCTGAAGGGCGGCAAGTGGACGAAGGAAGAGGAAGAGGCCTTCAAGGCGCCGATCCGCGAGCAGTACGAGCAGCAGGGCAACCCCTACTACGCCACCGCGCGCCTCTGGGACGACGGCGTGATCGACCCCGCCGATACGCGCAGGGTGCTGGCGCTCGGCCTTTCCGCCGCGATTGAACGCCGAGCCCGAGCCGACGGACTTCGGCGTCTTCAGGATGTGAGCCGTGGGCAAGATCGCGATCGAGCACCAGGGCCCGGTGGGCCTCGTCACCCTGACGAATCCCGAGCGCCACAATGCGCTCGACGACGGCGTCATCGCCGAGCTGACGGGCGCCTTCCGCGCAATGGGCAGCGACGCCGGCGTGCGCCTCGTCGTGCTCTCCGCGACGGGCAAGAGCTTCTGCTCCGGCGCCGACATCGCATGGATGAAGCGCATGGCGGGCTACTCGAAGGAAGAAAACCTGCGCGACGCCGAGGCGCTGGGCGAGATGCTGCGCACGCTCGACTCGCTGCCGAAGCCCGTGATCGCGCGCGTGCAGGGCGCGGCCTTCGGCGGCGGCGTGGGCCTGGTCGCCTGCTGCGACATGGCGGTCGGGCCTCCTGCCGGCCACTTTCGCGCTGACCGAAGTGAAGTTCGGCATCGTCCCGGCGACGATCTCGCCCTACGTCGTGGCGGCCATCGGCGCGCGCGCGGCGCGGCGCTACTTCCTGAGCGCGGAGAAGTTCGACAGCGCGGAGGCCTATCGCATGGGGCTGCTGTCCGATCTCGCCGCGTCCGAGGACGAACTCGACGAGAAGATCGGCCTCATCGTCGACGCCCTGCTCGAATGCGGCCCGCTCGCGCAAGGCGAGGCCAAGGACCTGGTCCGCGCGGTCTCCTCACGCCCGGTCGACGCGGCGATGATCGCCGATACGGCGCAACGCATCGCCCGGCTGCGCGCATCGGACGAGGGACGCGAGGGCCTCGGCGCCTTCCTTGAAAAGCGCAAGCCGCGCTGGGTGCCGAAAGAGGCCTGATGTTTCGCAAGATCCTCATCGCCAACCGCGGCGAGATCGCCTGCCGCGTCATCCGCACGTGCCGCAGGCTCGCGGTCGAAACGGTGGCGGTGCATTCCGACATCGACGCGCATGCGCTGCACGTCGAGCAGGCCGACGAGGCGATCGCGATCGGCGGCGCGCGCCCGGCCGATTCCTACCTGCGCGGCGACAAGCTGATCGCCGGCGGCGCGGGCCACCGGCGCGCAGGCGATCCACCCCGGCTACGGCTTCCTCTCGGAGAACGAGGAGTTCGCCCGCGCGGTCGAGGCGGCGGGCCTCGTCTTCATCGGTCCCACGCCCGAGGCGATCGCGCAAGATGGGGCTCAAGGACCGCGCCAAGGCGCTGATGGAGGCGGCCGGCGTGCCGGTGGTCCCGGGCTATCACGGCGAGAGCCAGGAGACGCCGTACCTGCGCGAGCAGGCGCAGAAGATCGGCTACCCGGTGCTGATCAAGGCGGTCGCGGGCGGCGGCGGCAAGGGCATGCGGCTCGTCGAGCGCGACGCCGATTTCGTCGCGCAACTCGCCGCCGCGCAGCGCGAGGCGAAGAGCGCCTTCGGCGACGACCGCGTGCTGGTCGAGCGCTATCGTCGCGGGCCCGCGCCACATCGAGTTCCAGGTCTTCGGCGACAGCCACGGCAACTGCGTGCACCTCTTCGAGCGCGAATGCTCGATCCAGCGGCGCCACCAGAAGATCCTCGAGGAGACGCCCTCGCCCTTCCTCGACGACGAACTGCGCGAGCCGCATGGGCGACGCGGCCGTGGCGGCCGCGCGCGCGATCGCCTATCGCGGCGCCGGCACGGTGGAGTTCATCGTCGGCGCCGACCGCCAGTTCTACTTCATGGAGATGAACACCCGGCTGCAGGTCGAGCACCCGGTGACCGAGATGATCACCGGCGAGGACCTGGTCGAATGGCAGCTGCGGGTTGCGGCCGGGGAGGAACTTCCCCTCACGCAACGCGAGATCGTGCATGGGGGGCACGCGATCGAGGTGCGCCTGTGCGCCGAGAATCCCGCCAACCAGTTCCTTCCCGAGACCGGCACGGTGCGAGCGCTTTGCCCAGCCGGAACGGCATGACGACGTGCGGCTTGACACCGGCGTGCGCGAAGGCGACGAGATCGGCGTGTACTACGACCCGATGATCGCCAAGCTCGTCGTCTGGGGCAGCGACCGGCCGGAGGCCGCGCGGCGCCTGCAGGATGCGCTCGCAGCGACGGCGATCGTCGGCGTCACCACCAACCTCGGCTTCCTGCAATCGGTCGCGCGCCATCCTGCCTTCCTCGCGGGCCTCACCGACACCGGCTTCATCGCCACGCACCGCGACGCCCTGTTCGCGACCGACCGCGGCGCCGAGGACCTGCTGCTCATCGGCGCGGCGGTCCGCGTGGTGCGGGACGATGCCGGCGGCGCCCGGGGCGCATCGCCGTGGGACGACACCGCCGGATGGCGCCTGAACCAGCCGTCGGTGAGGCAGGTGGAACTGCGCACGGCCGGCGGCGAAGACATCAAGGTGCGAATCGTGACGCGCCCCGCGGGACTTCACGTGATCCTCCCGGGCGGCGCGCACGACGTGCAGATCGGCCCGTCCGAAGGCGACCGGCTCGCGCTCGCCATCGACGGCAACATGCGCCACGTGCGGGTGGTGCGCCACGGCCGCCGGCTGTGCGCCGTGTCCGACACCACGCGCGCCGACCTCGCGCTGGTCGATCCCTTCCATTACGAATCCGCGGACACCGGCGACGACGGGCGGCTCACGGCGCTCATGCCAGGCCGCATCGTGAAGCTCATGGTCGCCGCCGGCGCGAGCGTGAAGAAGGGGCAGGCGCTCCTGATCATGGAAGCGATGAAGATGGAGCACACCATTGCCAGCCCCCGCGATGGCGTTATCGCGCGCGTCGCGTTTGCCGAGAATGAACTGGTGCCGGCCGATGCCGTGCTGTTCGCATTCGAAGAACCCGCCTAGGACCGAGGAGAACACCATGCTGGGCCAGATGATGTCGAAGCCGCTGCTGACCTCCTCCCTGATCCGCCATGCCGACCGCTGGCACGGGGACACGGAAATCGTCTCGCGCAAGACCGAGGGCGGCATCCACCGCTACACCTACCGGGAAGCGCACGGGCGCTCGCGCCGGCTCGCCAACGCGCTCAAGGCGCTCGGCGTCGACGTCGGCACGCGCGTGGCCACGCTCGCATGGAACAACTTCCGCCACTTCGAGGCCTATTACGCGATCTCCGGCATCGGCGCGATCACGCACACCATCAACCCGCGCCTCTTCCCCGAGCAGGTGACGTGGATCATCAACGACGCCGACGACGCGTATGTGCTCTTCGACCTCACCTTTCTCAAGCTGATCGAGGGCGTCGCGCCGCTGTGCAAGGGCGTGAAGGGCTGGATCGCGATGACCGATCGCGAGCACATGCCGGAAAGCAGCCTCAAGCTCCTGTGCTTCGAAGACCTTCTCGCCGCCCAGTCCGACGAACTCGAGTGGCCCGAGTTCGACGAACGCACGGCCGCTTGCCTTTGCTACACCTCGGGCACAACGGGCAACCCCAAGGGCGCGCTCTACTCGCACCGCTCGACGATGCTGCACACGTACTCGGTGTGCATGCCAGACGGGCTGAGCCTCTCGGCGACCGACGTCGTCCTGCCGGTGGTGCCGCTCTTCCACGTGAACGCCTGGGGCATCCCTTATGCCTGCGCGATGACGGGCGCCAAGCTGGTGATGCCCGGCCCCAACCTCGACGGCGCCAGCCTGCACGAGCTGTTCGAGTCGGAAAAGGTCACGCTCACCGCAGGCGTGCCGACCGTCTGGCTGGCGCTGCTGCAGTACCTGGACGCCAAGTCGCTCAAGCTCTCGACCGTGAACCGCATCGTGATCGGGGGGTCCGCCGCGCCGCCGGCGATGATCACCGCGTTCGGGGAGCGCTACGGCGTCGACGTGCTGCATGCGTGGGGGATGACGGAGATGTCGCCGCTGGGCACCGCCAACCGCTTCAAGCTGAAGCACGCCGGGATGGATCGCGCGGCGCGCGACATGCTGCGCCGCAAGCAGGGACGCCCGCTGTTCGGAGTGGACCTCGAGATCGTCGACGACAATGGAACCGCACTGCCGCACGACGGCAAAGCCTTCGGCGACCTCGTCGTGCAGGGCTACTGCGTGATCGAAAGCTACTACAAGGGCGCGGGCGGCGATGTCCTGCGCGACGGCTGGTTTCCGACCGGCGACGTCGCCACCGTCGACGAGGACGGCTACATCCAGATCACCGACCGCTCCAAGGACGTGATCAAGTCCGGCGGCGAGTGGATCAGCTCGATCGACCTGGAGAACGCGGCGGTCGCCCACCCGGCCGTCCAGGAGGCTGCGGTGATCGGCGTGAAGCACCCGAAATGGGACGAGCGCCCGTTGCTGTTGGTCGTGAAGAAGCCCGGGCAGGAGGTCGACAAGGACGCGATGCTCGCCTTCCTCGCCGACAAGGTCGCGAAGTGGTGGCTGCCCGACGACGTCCTGTTCGTCGAGACCCTCCCCCACACGGCCACGGGCAAGCTTTCCAAGCTGACGCTGCGCCAGCAACTGGCCGGCTATCGCCTTCCGGGCACCTGACGCGAAGGCGTATAATTTTTCGTGCTTCGTCATTCCCGCGAATGCGTCGTCATTCCGGGCTTGACCCGGAATCCAGTGCACTTCATGAAAGCCGCTGGATTCCCGCTTTCGCGGGAATGACGATGTGTACGCCGGAATGACGATTCAGGACCAACCACGAGGAAAAAATACCATGGCCGCCAATCCCCAAGCCGTCGCCCAAACCGCCCCCACCGTCAAGCTCCTGGTCAACGGCCAGTTCGTCGAATCGAAGACGACGGAGTGGAAGGATGTCGTCAACCCGGCGACCCAGCAGGTGATCGCGCGCGTGCCTTTCGCCACCCGCGCCGAGATCGACGCGGCCATCGCCGCCGCTGCCGAGGCGTACAAGACCTGGAAGCACACCCCGGTAGGCGCGCGCATGCGCATCATGCTGAAGCTCCAGGAGCTGATCCGCCGCGACATGAAGAAGCTCGCGGCCTGCCTCACTGCCGAACAGGGCAAGACGCTGCCGGACGCCGAGGGCGACGTCTTCCGCGGCCTCGAGGTCGTCGAGCACGCCTGCTCGATCGGCTCGATCCAGATGGGCGAGCACCTCGAGCAGGTCGCCGGCGGCGTGGACGTGTATTCGATCCGCCAGCCGATCGGCGTGTGCGCCGGCATCACCCCTTTCAACTTCCCGGCGATGATCCCGCTGTGGATGTTCCCGATGGCGATCGTCACCGGCAACACCTTCGTGCTGAAGCCCTCGGAGCAGGACCCGATGACGCCGATGCTGCTGGCCGGGCTCGCCATGGAAGCAGGCGTGCCGCCCGGCGTGCTGAACGTCATCCACGGCGGCAAGGAGGCGGTCGATGCGCTTTGCACGCACCCGGAAATCAAGGCGGTCTCCTTCGTCGGCTCGACCCACGTCGGCACGCACGTCTACAACCTCGCCTCCACCCACGGCAAGCGCGCGCAATGCATGATGGGCGCGAAGAACCATGCGGTGGTGCTGCCGGATGCGAACAAGGAGCAGACGCTGAATGCGCTGGTCGGCGCGGGCTTCGGCGCGGCGGGGCAGCGCTGCATGGCCACCAGCGTCGCGGTGCTGGTGGGCAAGGCCAACGGCTGGATCCCCGACATCGTCGAGAAGGCGAAGACGCTCAAGATCAACGGCGGCACCGAACCGGGCGCGGACCTGGGCCCCGTGGTGTCGAAGGCCGCGTTCAAGCGCGTGACCGAATTGATCGATGCCGGCGTCAAGGAGGGCGCGAAGCTCGACCTCGACGGGCGCAGCGTGAAGGTGCCGGGCTACCCGGACGGCAACTTCATCGGCCCCACGATCTTCTCCGGCGTGAAGACCAGCATGCGCATCTACAACGAGGAGATCTTCGGCCCGGTGCTCGTCATCGTCAGCGTGGACACGCTCGACGAGGCGATCGCCTTCGTCAACGCCAACCCCTTCGGCAACGGCACGGGGGTCTTCACGCAATCGGGCGCGGCGGCGCGCAAGTTCCAGTACGAGATCGACGTCGGCCAGGTCGGCATCAACGTGCCCATCCCGGTGCCGGTCCCGTACTTCAGCTTCACCGGCTCGCGCGGCTCGAAGCTCGGCGACCTCGGCCCCTACGGCAAGCAGGTGGTCCAGTTCTACACGCAGGTGAAGACGGTGACCGCGCGCTGGTTCGATGATTCCACCGTGGCGGGCGCCGTCAACACGACCATCAGCCTCAAGTAAAAGAGCTTTCCATGAAGATCGGATTCATCGGGCTGGGCCACATGGGCAACCCCATGTGCCGCAACCTCCTCAAGAACGGCCACGCGCTCAAGGTCTACGACGTGGTGCCGGAGTTGCTGAAGAAGCTCGCCGACCTGGGCTGCGAGGCGGCGACCTCACCCGCGGATTGCGCCAAGGGCGTGGAACTCGTCATCACCATGCTGCCCTCTTCGCCGCACGTGAGGAGCGTCTATACCGGCGAGTACGGCGTGCTGAAAGGCGTGAAGCCCGGCGTGATGCTGATCGACTCCTCGACCATCGACCCGCTCACCTCGCGAGACGTTGCCATGGACGCGAAAGCGCACGGCAATGCGATGGTCGATGCGCCGGTCTCCGGAGGCGTGGGCGGCGCCGAGGCCGGCACGCTCACCTTCATGGTCGGCGGCGACACCCGGGACTTCGAGGCGGCCAAGCCGGTGCTCGCCTGCATGGGCAAGAACATCGTCCACTGCGGCGGCGCGGGCAACGGGCAGGTGGCGAAGATCTGCAACAACATGATGCTCGCCATCGAGATGATCGCCACCGCCGAGGGCATGAGCCTCGCCGCGAAGCTCGGCATGGACCCGAAGGTGTTCGCCGGCATCGTCAACACCTCGAGCGGGCGCTGCTGGAGTTCCGATACCTACAACCCTTATCCCGGCGTGCTGGAGAACGTCCCCGCCTCGCGCGGCTACACCGGCGGCTTCGGCGCCGACCTGATGCTGAAGGACCTGACGCTGGTGACCGACGCGGCCAAGGTCGCGAAGCAGCCTGCAATCCTCGGCGCGCTCGCGCAGCAGCTCTACCAGAAGCACTCCTGCGACGGCCATGGCGGGCTCGATTTTTCCAGCATCATCAAGCAGTACCTCAAGGCTTGACGCAAGCGCGGATGGGTTTGGGGGCTGAATTAACCGCCGATGAACGCCGATGAACGCCGATAAAACCAAGGGATTGATCGGGTTTTGTACGGGAAACGACAGAGGTTGTCGTAGCCACCCACTATCACGCTTTTATCGGCGTTCATCGGCGTTCATCGGCGGTTCCAAAACCCACTCGCAATGAAACCACAATGATTGAACACCGGATAGAAGGCCACACCTGCTTCATCACCATCAACAATCCGCCTGCCAATACCTGGACGCCGGACGGCCTCAAGGCGCTGGAGAACCTCGTCGGCGAGCTGAACGCCAACCGCGACATCTATGCGGCGGTGATCACCGGCGCGGGCGGGAAGTTCTTCTCCGCGGGCGCGGACCTGAAGAAGTTCCAGGGCGACAAGGTGTTCGCGCGCCACTTCATCGCCTGTTTCGGCGCCGCCTTCGAGGCGCTGATGAACGCGCGCTTCGTGACGATCGCCGCGATCAACGGCTACGCGATGGGCGGCGGGATGGAATGCGCGCTGGCCTGCGACATGCGCATCGCCGAGGCGCACGCGGTGCTGGCGCTGCCGGAACCGAAGGTGGGCCTGCTGCCTGCCGGCTGCGGCACGCAGAACCTGCCGTGGCTGGTCGGCGAAGGCTGGGCCAAGCGCATCATCCTCACCGGCGAGCAGGTCAAGGCCGACGACGCGCTGCGAATCGGCCTGGTCGAGGAAGTCGTGGAACAGGGCAAGGCCCTGGAAGCGGCAACCGCGATGGCGCACCGCGTGGCGGAACTCAGCCCGCGCGCGGTCGAGTACTGCAAGACGCTCATCCACAACGCCCGCAACGGCATCCCCCGGCGCGGCGGGCTGTCGCTCGAACGGGAGCGCTTCATGGATCTGTTCGAGTACGAGGACCAGGTTGAAGGGGTTGCGGCCTTCCTCGAGAAGCGCAAGCCCGGCTGGAAGAACAAGTAGCGCCCATGGCAACGATGCAAGCCGCCGGCGGGGACCTCCTCGCCCGGATCGCGGACGGCGTTGCCCACGTCACGCTGAACCGCCCGGCTGCGCTCAATGCCCTGTCCTTCGACATGCTGGTCGGCCTCTCCGACTGGCTCGACGAGTGGGAGAACGATGACGCGGTGCGCGCCGTGGTCATGCGTGGCGCCGGCGAGAAGGCCTTCTGCGCGGGAGGCGACATCCGCGCGCTCTACGACGGCGCGAAGTCGGGCACGCAGCACAACGGGCGCTATTTCGAGGTCGAGTACGCCCTCGACTTCCGCATCCATCGCTATCCCAAGCCTTGCGTCGCCCTCATGGACGGCATCGTCATGGGCGGCGGCATGGGCATCGCGCAAGGCGCCACGGTGCGCATCGTCGGCGACCGCACGCGCATGGCAATGCCCGAGACCGGCATCGGCCTGTTTCCCGATGTCGGCGGAAGCTGGTTCCTGACGCGGCAGCCCGGGGAGGCCGGCACCTGGCTGGGGCTTTGCGGCGCGCCGATCAAGGCGGCCGACTGCATCGAGGCGGGCCTGGCGGACCTCTACCTGCCGCCCGCGGCCATCGCGGGCCTCGATGCGGTGGTCGCGGAAGCCGCAGGCCGGCCCGATCCGAGGGTCGCCATTCGCGAAGCGCCTCGCCTCGCGCGCGGAAATGCCTCCCGGAGGGCGGTTGCGCTCGCTCGGTCCCGCCATCGACCTGCATTTCGGCAAGCCCACGGTCGCGGCGATCCTCGACTCGCTTGGCGCGGAGAGCCGCGAGGCGTATGCCGATTGGGCGAAAGCCACGCTGGAAAGGCTGGGCAAATGCTCGCCGACGATGCTGTGCGTGGCCCTCGAGCAGCTCCGGCGCGGCCGCGGCATGGCGCTCGCCGACTGCTTCCGCATGGAGCTCGGCATGGTGAATACCTGCTTCGAGCAGGGCGACTTCCTCGAGGGCATCCGGGCGCTGATCGTCGACAAGGACAACCAGCCGCACTGGAGCCCTGCCCGGCTCGCGGACGTGAAGCCCGAGGCCGTCCAAGCCTTCTTCCGCGACCGGTGGCCCGCGGGCGCGCATCCGCTGGCGGCACTGTGAACTGGTTCACAGCGCGGGCCCGGGCAGCTTGAGATACTGCACGCCGTACTCTCCCGCCTTCCCGCCGTCCGGCAGGGAAGCGATCGGCGCTGCGAGTCCGGGAATGTGTGAACCAGTTCACAGATTCGCGCCCGCCATCGGCGCATTCTCCGAGGCATGAGACTGGCGACATTTTCGCCGCTTTCCGGCGGCGCTCCCCGTCCTGCCCTGGTTTCGGGCGACGCGGACCTGCACGACCTCGCCGCGGAGGCGCAGGCGCGATCGCTCGCCCCCGAGATCGACCTGCGCTCGATGCTGGGCATCATTCGCGGCGGCCCGGCAGTGCGCGCCGCACTCGATGAAATCGCCCGGGAGCCGCGCACCCGGGCGCTCAGCCTCCTCGACGTGCGGCTGGAAGCGCCGATCCCGCGCCCGGCCAGGAACATCTTCTGCGTGGGCTGGAACTACCTGGAGCACTTCCAGGAAGGCGCGAAGACGCTCAAGGACGACCGCGTCCTGCCCGAGCACCCGGTGTTCTTCACCAAGGTCCCGTCCACCGTGAACGGGCCGACGGGCAGCATTCCCTTCGACGCGACCGTTTCCACGCAGCTCGACTGGGAGGTCGAGCTGGGCGTGGTCATCGGCAAGGGCGGCAAGAACATTACCGAGGCGGCGGCGATGGCGCATGTCTTCGGCTACACGGTGGTGAACGACGTCACCTGGCGCGACGTGCAGCGCCGCCACGGCGGCCAGTGGTTCAAGGGCAAGAGCCTCGACGGCACCTGCCCGATGGGCCCGTGGATCGTCACCGCGGACAGCCTCTCGCCCGACGACCTCGAAGTGCACTGCCGCGTCAACGGCGTGACCAAGCAGCACTCGCGCACCCGCTTCATGTACTTCAGGATTCCGCGCCTCATCCGCGAGCTGTCGCTGGGCATGACGCTCGAGCCCGGCGACATCATCTCCACCGGCACGCCATCGGGCGTCGGCTATGCCCGCACGCCGCCGGAGTGGCTGAAGCCGGGCGACCTCCTCGAGACCGAAATCGAGGGCATCGGCGTGCTGCGCAATCCCGTCGGCGAAACGCCGGCCCGGGGGAGCTGACCATGGTCGACAAATTCCGCAGCGGGCAGTCGGTGCTTGGGCGGCTCGGCATCTATCGCGCCTTCAACCGCCTGCCGATGCTGCGCGCGAGCTACGTGCGCAAGTTCGCCGTCGCGGCCCTGATAGGGATGATGGTGCCGGTGACCAGCTTCGTGGTCTACATGATGTTCTCGCGCAAGGACATCCTGGAACTCTATCCGCTCTTCGCCGCGACGCTGCTGGCGACCGTGGTTGGCTACCTCGGCACGCTGTGGCTGCTGCGCGAGCTGCTCACCCCGATCGACCTCACCGCCGAGGCGATGCGGGGATACCTCGACGGCCGCAACCTCCCGGACCTGCCCTCCGACTTTCCCGACCAGGCCGGCCGCCTGCTCGAAGGCACCGATTACACCCTCACGCAGCTCGCCGGGACCATCGACCGGCTGGAGCGTGTCTCGGACACCGACGACCTGACCGGGCTCTACAATCGCCGCGCCGGGGAGAAGCGCCTGGCCGAGGAGGTCGCCCGCGCCGAACGCAGCCTCGAGACCTTCCACATCGCGTTCTTCGACGTGAACGACTTCAAGGTGGTCAACGACACCAGCGGCCACAGCGCCGGCGACGCCTGCCTCGCCCAGATCAGCGCGGTGCTGCAGCTGAGCACGCGCCGCGGCGACTGGGTGTCGCGCTGGGGCGGGGACGAGTTCATCGTCGGCCTGCACAAGAACCGGGCGCTGAGGATCGTGGTGGACCGCATCGTCGAGGCGCTCGAAGCCAACCCCTGCCAACTTCCGGACGGCCGCGTCTTCGCGCTGACGATGGCCTGCGGCGTCGCGCAGTACCAGTTCGGCTCGGGACAGGCCGGGCTGCTCGCCACCGCCGACCGCGCGATGTACATGGCCAAGCAGGAAGCGAAGCGCACCAGGCGCTCCGCCGTGGTCTATCTCGCGAGCACCGCGGCGCCGGCGATCCCGTCCGAGCAGGCCTGAATCCCGCGGCACCGGCGGGCAACGCGGCAACGCCCGCGGGAAGATCGCGATATCATGCGATCGGCTGCTCCGGCCCGATCCCGAAAACAAGAACATGGAAGCCCTCCTCGTCTCGACGCTGGTCGTCGCCCTCGGCGAAATCGGCGACAAGACGCAATTGCTCGCGTTGCTGCTTGCCGCGCGCTTTCGCCGGCCGGTGCCGATCATCCTCGGCATCTTCGTTGCCACGATCGCCAATCACGCGCTTGCGGGCCTCGTGGGCGCCTGGGTCAGGGCGACGCTCTCGCCGGAATGGCTGCGCTGGATCCTCGGGCTGTCCTTCATCGCCGTGGCGCTCTGGGCGCTGAAGCCCGACAAGCTGGAAGAGGACGAGGCAGGCATCAAGGGTCGCTGGGGCGTTTTCGCGGTCACCACGATCGCGTTTTTCCTTGCCGAGATGGGCGACAAGACGCAGGTCGCCACCGTGATGCTGGCGGCGAAGTACGAGTCGCTGGTGCAGGTGGTCATCGGCACGACGCTCGGCATGCTCGCCGCGAACGTGCCGGTGGTCTTCCTCGGCAGCGCCGCAGCGCTCAAGCTGCCTGTGGCGCTGATCCGCAAGATCGCCGCGGCGATCTTCGCCGTGCTGGGAATCGCGACCCTGGCAGGCTTCGGGTTCTAGCGGGAAAGGCCTTTTCTAGAGCAGCGCCTCGTCGACGGCAAGCACGCTGTCGGCGCCGTGCAGCACCGTCGCCGCAAGGCTCGCGGACTGCGCGGCGATGTGGTCGCCGAAGAAGCGCGCGGTCTGGATCTTGGCGCGCAGGAAGCCGGGGTCGCCCTCGCCTGCCGCAAGTTGCGCCGTGGCGATCTGGGCCGAGCGCGCCATCATCCACATGCCGCAGGTGACGCCCATCAGCTTCAGGTAATACACGGAGCCCGCCGCGACCGCCGCGGGCCGCGCGGGAAACACGGTGACGATCCAGTCGGTGGCATCGCGCAGGTGGGCGAGCGAGCGCGCGAGCGCCTCGCCGATCTGGCGCAGGTTCACGTCGCTGCTCGCGGCGAGCGCCGCCGGCACCTTGCCCATCTCCGCCATCAGCGCGCGCACGGTCACGCCGCCTTCGCGCCCGACCTTGCGGCCGACGAGGTCGTTGGCCTGGATGCCCGTGGTGCCCTCGTAGATCGTGGTGATGCGCGCGTCGCGAAGGTGCTGCGCGGCACCGGTCTCCTCGATGAAGCCCATGCCGCCGTGCACCTGCACGCCGAGCGACGCGCTGTCGATGCCGACCTCGGTGGACCAGCCCTTCACCACCGGGATCATCAGGTCGACCAGCGCCTGGTTGTGCTTGCGCACCGACTCGTCGGGATGCAGCTTGGCGATGTCGAGCAGCGCCGAGGTCCAGTAGATCAGCGCTCGCGCCGCTTCCGTGTAGCCCTTCATCGTCAGCAGCATCCGCTTCACGTCCGGGTGCTGGATGATGGGCGCGGTCCTGACGCCCTTGTCGCCGCCGATCGGCTTGCCCTGCATGCGCTCGCGCGCCCAGCCCACCGCGCGCTGGTAGGCACGCTCGGAAATCGCGACGCCTTCCAGCCCCACGCCCAGCCGCGCCGCGTTCATCATGATGAACATGAACTCCAGCCCGCGGTTGGCCTCGCCGACGAGATAACCGACGGCGCCCTCCTTCTCGCCATAGATCATCACGGCGGTGGGGCTCGCGTGGATGCCCATCTTGTGCTCGATCGACGCGCACTTCACGTCGTTCCTCGCGCCCAGCGAGCCATCGGCATTGACCATGACCTTCGGCACGAGGAAGAGCGAGATGCCCTTCACGCCCTCGGGCGCGCCTTCGATGCGGCCGAGCACCATGTGGATGATGTTCTCGGTGTAGTCGTGCTCGCCGTAGGTGATGAAGATCTTCTGGCCCGAGAGGCGGAACGAGCCGTCGGCCTGCGGGATGGCCTTGGTGCGCACCAGCGACAGGTCGCTGCCCGCCTGCGGCTCGGTCAGGTTCATGGTGCCGGTCCACTTGCCCGAGACCATGCCCGGCAGGAATTTCTTCTTGAGTGCGTCGGAGCCGACGTGGTTCAGCGCTTCCACCGCGCCGTGCGTGAGCATCGGGCAAAGCTTGAACGCCATGTTGGCCGAGCCCCACATCTCCTCCACCGCCGTGCCAAGCATGTGCGGCAGCCCCTGCCCGCCGAATTCGGGCGGCGCGCCGATGTTGCCCCAGCCCGCTTCCACGAACTGGTGGTACGCCTCCTTGAACCCGGCCGGCATCGTCACCACGCCGTCCTTCCATTTCGCGCCCTGCAAGTCGCCGCTGCGGTTGAGCGGCGAGAGCACGCCGGTGGCGAGCTTGCCCGCCTCCTCGAGGACGGCATCGACGATGTCCTCGCTCATCTCCTCGCAACCGGGGAGCTTGGCGACCTCGCCCAGGCCGACCAGGTGCTTCAGCACGAACTGCATGTCCTTCAGGGGCGCGACGTATTCGCTCATGGTGTTTTCTTGTCAGAGGGCGGCGGTGAGTTCCGGGACGATCTGGAACAGGTCGCCCACCAGCCCGTAATCGGCGACCTGGAAGATCGGCGCCTCGGGGTCCTTGTTGATCGCGACGATCACCTTGCTGTCCTTCATTCCCGCGAGGTGCTGGATGGCGCCGGAGATGCCGACCGCGACGTAGAGCTCGGGTGCGACGATCTTGCCGGTCTGGCCGACCTGGTAGTCGTTGGGCACGAAGCCGGCATCGACCGCGGCGCGAGAGGCGCCGATGGCCGCGTTCAGCTTGTCGGCCAACGCTTCGAGCATCTTGAAGTTCTCGCCGCTCGCGAGCCCGCGCCCGCCGGAAACGATGCGCTTGGCCGAGGCCAGTTCCGGGCGCTCGCTCCTGGTGAGTTCCTGGCTGATGAGCTTCGACTTGCCCGGGTCCGCGGCGGCTGCAATCGTTTCGACCGGCGCGTTGCCCGTCTCGGCGGCGGCATCGAAGCCGGTGGAGCGCACGGTGATGACCTTGATCGCATCGCCGGATTGCACGGTGGCGAAAGCATTGCCGGCGTAGATCGGGCGCACGAAGGTGTCGGGCGATTCGACTGCGGTGATCTCGGACACCTGCGCGACGTCGAGCTTGGCCGCCACGCGCGGCATGAAGTTCTTGCCGAACGCGGTGGCCGCGGTCATCACATGCGAATAGTCCTTCGCGAGGCCGAGCACCAGCGCCGCGATGCTCTCCGGGAGGCCGCCGGCGTAGTGGGCGGCATCGGCGACGAGGACTTTGGTCACGCCCGCGAGCTTCGCGGCCGCTGCGCCTGCGGCGGCGCAATTGTGGCCCGCAACCAGCACATGCAGGTCGCCGCCGATTTTCGAGGCCGCCGTGACGGCGTTGGCGGCGCCCGCCTTGAGCTTGCCGTTTTCGTGTTCTGCAATGAGGAGGATGGCCATGTCAGATCACCTTCGCTTCGTTCTTGAGCTTGGCGACCAGCTCGGCCACGTCCTTCACCATCACGCCGCCCTTGCGCTTGGGCGGCTCGACGACCTTGAGGGTCTTCAATCGCGGCGTCACGTCCACGCCGAGGTCGGCGGGCTTCACGACATCGAGCGGCTTCTTCTTCGCCTTCATGATGTTGGGCAGCGTCGCGTAGCGCGGCGTGTTCATGCGCAGGTCCACGGTGACGATCGCGGGCAGCGCCATGCTGACCGTCTCCAGCCCGCCGTCGATCTCGCGGATCACCGTCGACCGCGCTGCCTTCGATCGTGAGCTTCGAGGCGAAGGTCGCCTGCGGCCAGTCGAGCAGCGCAGCCAGCATCTGGCCGGTCTGGTTGGCATCGTCGTCGATCGCCTGCTTGCCGAGCAGCACCAGTTGCGGGCCTTCCTTGTCGACCAGCGCCTTCAGGAGCTTGGCCACCGCGAGCGGCTGCAATTCGGCATCGGTCTCGACGAGGATGGCGCGGTCTGCGCCCATCGCCAGCGCCGTGCGCAGCGTCTCCTGGCAGGCCGCGGTGCCCGCGGAAACCGCGATCACCTCGGTGGCCTTTCCTGCCTCCTTCAGCTTGATCGCCTCCTCGACGCCGATCTCGTCGAAGGGGTTCATGGACATCTTGACGTTGGCGAGTTCGACGCCGGTGGCGTCGGCCTTGACGCGGATCTTGACGTTGTAGTCAACGACCCGTTTTACGGGAACGAGGATTTTCATGGCTTCCGGGGGCGGGATTGCGGGGTCAAACGAGCGTTTGAATTATACCGCAGCAAGTCCCCGCCTCGCCCCCCGGCACGGGGAGGCGGCGATGCGCTTTCAGGAACCGCGGCGGCGCTTCAGCCAGGCCTCGAGCACGCCGATGATGCCGCTTCGGAAAGCGAGCACGCAGAAGACGAAGATCACGCCCTGCACGACGGTGACCCAGGACCCGAGTTCGGCGAGGTAGCTTTCCATCGTGATGATGACGAAGGCGCCGACCACCGGGCCGAAGATCGTGCCCAGCCCGCCGAGCAGCGTCATCAGCACCACTTCGCCCGACATCGTCCAATGCACGTCGGTAAGCGAGGCGAGTTGGAAGACGATCGCCTTGGTGGCGCCCGCGAGTCCCGCGAGGCCCGCCGACAGCACGAAGGCAACCAGCTTGAAGTGGTCCGTGCGATAGCCGAGCGAGATTGCGCGCGGCTCGTTCTCGCGGATCGCCTTCAGCACCTGGCCGAAAGGCGAATGGATGATGCGGTAGATGAACAGGAAACCGGCCGTGAAGATCGCCAGAACCACGAAATAGAGCACGGTCGTGTTCGACAGGTCGAGCAACCCGAGGAACTTGCCGCGCGGCACCGACTGCAGCCCGTCCTCGCCGCCGGTGAAGGGCATCTGCAGGAAGAAGAAGAACACCATCTGCGCCAGCGCCAGCGTGATCATCGCGAAATAGATGCCCTGGCGCCGGATCGCGAGCAGCCCGGCGAAGAAGCCGAGCACGGTCGCGGCAAGCGTGCCGAACAGGATCGCCAGCTCGGGCGGCAAGCCCCAGATCTTCGCGGCGTGGGCGCAGGCGTAGCCGGCAGTGCCGAGGAACATCGCATGCCCGAAGGACAGCAGCCCCCCGAAGCCGATCAGCAGGTTGAACGCGCAGGCGAAGAGCGCGAAGCACAGCGCCTTCATCAGGAACACAGGGTAGACCACGGCCGGGGCGACAATGAGGAGCGCCATCATCACCACGAAGGCGATGCGGTGGTAGCGCAGCTCGGACTGCTCGCTGCTTGCGGCTTGCGGGACGTAGTCGTCGCTCATGGCTACCTCTGCCCGAACAGCCCTTGCGGGCGGATCATCAGGACGATGGCCATGATGACGAAGATCACGGTATTGGAGGCCTCGGGATAGAACACCTTGGTGAGGCCTTCGACCACGCCGAGGCCAAAGCCGGTGATGACAGAGCCGAGTATCGACCCCATGCCGCCGATCACGACCACCGCGAAGACGACGATGATCAGGTCCGCGCCCATCTGCGGGCTGACCTGGTAGATCGGGGCCGCGAACACGCCGGCGAGCCCGGCGAGCGCCACGCCGAACCCGTAGGTGAGCGTGATCATGCGCGGCACGTTGACGCCGAAGGCCTGCACCATCGTCGGGTTCTCGGTCGCCGCGCGCAGGTAGGAGCCGAGCTTGGTGCGCTCGATCACGAACCAGGTGCCGAGGCAGACCACGAGCGAGGCGATGATGACCCAGGCCCGGTAATTGGGCAGGAACATGAAGCCGAGGTTGCGTCCCCCGGTGAGTTGCTCAGGCATCGCATACGGAAGCCCGGCCGAGCCGAACTCGTTGCGGAACAGGCCCTGGATGATGAGCGCGAGGCCGAAGGTGAGGAGCAGGCCGTAGAGGTGGTCGAACTTGTAGAGCCGCGAGATCATGAGCCGCTCGATCACCACCCCGAACGCCCCGATGATCAGCGGCACGAGGATGAGCGCCCACCAGTAGCCCAGGCCCAGCCTGTTGGCGAGGAAATAGGCGCAGAAGGCGCCCATCATGTACTGGGCGCCGTGCGAGAAATTGATGATGTTGAGCAGGCCGAAGATCACGGCGAGCCCCAGCGACAGGAGCGCGTAGAACGACCCGTTGATCAATCCGATCAACAACTGGCCGAACAGGGCCTGCGTCGGAACGCCAAAAATCTCGGTCATTTTCTCTCGTCACCCCCGCGCAAGCGGGTGTCCAGTGACTGGATTCCCGCTTACGCGGGAATGACGGAAGGTCGCATTCGCGACCTTCCGTCATTCATCCTATTTTTTTGCGACGAGCGGACAATCGCCCTGGTCCATCGGACGGAAAGCCTCGTCCGCCGGAATCGTCGCGCGGATCTTGTAGTAGTCGTAAGGGCCTTTCGACTCGGACGGTTTCTTTACCTCGACAAGATAGGCCGGATGGATCTTGCGGCCGTCGGCGCGCACGATGCCCTTGCCGAAAAGCGGGTCGTCGGTCGGCAGCTTCTTCATCTCCGCGATCACCTTCGTGCCGTCATCGCTCTTCAGCGCCGCCACGGCCTTCAGGTAATGGAGCACGGCGGAATACACGCCCGCCTGTACCATCGTCGGGTACTTGCCGCCGTTGGCCGCGGCGAAGCGCTTGCTGAAGGCGCGCGTCTGGTCGTTCAGGTCCCAGTAGAAGGTCTCGGTGAAGATCAGGCCCTGCGCCTTTTCCAGCCCGAGCGCATGGATGTCGGTAAGGAACACCAGCAGGCCGGCGAGGTTCTGGCCGCCCTTGACGATGCCGAACTCGGAGGCCTGCTTGATGGAGTTGGTCGTGTCGCCACCCGCGTTCGCGAGCCCGACGATCTTGGCCTTGGAAGCCTGCGCCTGCAGCAGGAAGGAAGAGAAGTCCTGCGTGTTGAGCGGCGCGCGCACCTTGCCGAGCACCTTGCCGCCGTTCTTGAGCACCACCGCCTCGGTGTCGCGCTCGAGCGCATGGCCGAAGGCGTAGTCCGCAGTGAGGAAAAACCAGGTGTCGCCGCCAGTCTTCACGATCGCCTTGCCGGTGCCGTTGGCAAGCATCCAGGTGTCGTAGGTCCAGTGGATGGTGTTGGGCGTGCAGGCCTTGCCGCTCAGGTCGGCGGTGGCCGCCCCGGACACGAGGAAGGCCTTGCCCTTGTCCTTGGTGATCTGGTTCACGGCCAGCGCCACGCCGGAGTTCGGCGTGTCGACGATGACGTCCACGCCCTCCGAGTCATACCACTTGTTGGCGATCTGCGAGCCAACGTCGGCCTTGTTCTGGTGGTCGGCGAAGATCACTTCCACCGGTGTCGCAAAGCCCTTGTTCGCGGCCTTGTAGTCCTCGATCGCCATTTTCGCGGCGATCACCGAGCCCTGGCCCGAGAGGTCGGCGTAGAGGCTCGACTGGTCGTTGAGGATGCCGATCTTGACGACATTCCCCGAAATCTGCGCGTGCGCGGCGCCGGCGGAAAGCGCCAGTGCGGCTGCGGCAGCGATGAGTTTGCGCTTGAACTTCATTTCGATACTCCTCCAGTGGTTGGCCTGGTTCAGACACCCAGGTATTCATGCAGCATCGCGGTCTTCGATTCCAGTTCGGCCGCCGCGAACGTCTCGGCCATTTTCCCATGTTCCATGACGTAATGCCGGTCCGCCAAAGGCGCGGCAAAACGGAAATTCTGCTCCACCAGCACGATGGTGAAGCCGCGCTCCTTCAGCTTGAGGATGATGCGGCCGAGAGCTTGCACGATCACCGGCGCCAGCCCCTCGGTGATCTCGTCGAGCAAGAGCAGGTGGGCGCCGGTGCGCAGGATGCGCGCCATCGCGAGCATCTGCTGCTCGCCGCCGGAGAGCTTGGTGCCCTGCGCGGTCTTGCGCCGTTCCTTGAGGTTCGGGAACATCGCGTAGATCTCGTCCACGCTCATGCCGCCCTCCTGCACCTGCGGCGGGAGCATGAGGTTCTCCTCCACCGACAGCGTGGAAAAAATGCCGCGCTCCTCCGGGCAATAGCCGATCCCCAGGTGCGCTATGCGATGCGTGGGAAAGCCGATCGTCTCCACCCCGTTCACGACGATCGACCCGGTGCGCCGCCCGGTAAGCCCGAGGATCGACTTGAGCGTGCTGGTGCGCCCCGCGCCGTTGCGTCCCAGCAGGGTGACCACTTCGCCCTTGCGCACGGCAAAATCGACCCCGTGCAGGATATGCGATTCGCCGTACCAGGCGTGGAGGTCCTTGACGCGCAGGACTTCTTCAGCCATGTCCGCCCGCCGCGGTTTCCGTGCCCATGTAGGCCTCGATCACCTGCGCGTCCGCCGAGACCTTTTCATAGTCGCCTTCGGCCAGGATCGATCCGCGCGAAAGCACCGTGATGGTGTCGGAGATGCCCGACACCACGCTCATGTTGTGCTCCACCATCAAGACCGTGCGGCCCTTTGCGACTTCCTTGATGAGGTTCTTCACGCGGTCCACGTCCTCGTGGCCCATGCCGGCAGTGGGCTCGTCCAGCAACATCAACTCCGGCTCCATCGCGAGCGTCGTGGCAATCTCCAGCGAGCGCTTGCGGCCATAGGCCAGCTCGCCTGCCGTGTTTCGCGCGAAGCGGGCCAGGTCGACCCTTTCGAGAAGATCCATCGCGCGCGCATCAAGGGCTTTCAAGGTGCGCACCGACTTCCAGAAATGGAAGCTCGTGCCGAGCGCGCGCTGCAGTGCCAGGCGCACGTTCTCCAGAACGGTGATGTTCGGGAATACCGCGGAAATCTGGAACGAGCGGATGATGCCGCGCCTGGCGACATCCGCCGGATTATCGCGCGTGATGTCGTCGCCCTTGAAGAGGATCGTGCCCGACGTCGGAGGCAGGAACTTTGTGAGCAGGTTGAAGACCGTGGTCTTGCCCGCCCCATTGGGGCCGATCAGGGCATGGATGGAGCCGCGGCGAACCTTGAGATCGACGCGGTCGACGGCGACGAAGCCCTTGAATTCCTTGGTCAGTCCGCGGGTTTCGAGGAGGATTTCGCCGTTCATTCCGGGATTTGCGTGACGCCGCTGCAGCGGTGGGTTCTTCTTGATTTGTTCGCTGCCGGCCGAGCGGCAATCCTAGCCCATGGGCTCGCCCTCGGGCAAGCTGTCGCGCAAAAGAAAAGGGGCGCCGGTCCTGTGGCGCCCCCGCGGCAGGTCCCGCGCGCGGGCCCGCTTTCCGACCAGGCTACTTCACCATCGGTGTTCCGTGCCTCAGAACCCTCCCGGCAGGCATTGCAAGGTGCGGATGCGGCTCCCGGCGACCGCGAAGAACTTGCAGGCCGTTCCTGTCAGGTTGACTACCGACGGCGAGCCGAAGGCGTTGCTTTCGATGCCCACCTCGCCGCGGCGCGGGCCAAGCACGCTGGGCAGGAAGCCGATGTTGATGGTGCACTTCAGGCCCGGAGCCAGGACCGCGGGGCAATCGTTGGTCTGGAAGAAATCGCCCAGGCTGTAGAACTTGTTGAGGTTGAGAGGCACCTGCCCGGCGCTGGTAAGCGTGACAGGCACCGAGTTCGCCACGCCCATCAGGCTGTTCCCGTAGCCGATCGCACCTTTCGAAAGGAGCAGGACCGGGAAGGGATTGGAGATCCCGTTGCCGATCAGGTTGACGACATACTCGCCGGTGTCGGGAAGCGTGCGGATTACTGCCTGCCCGGAAATGAAGCCTACGGCGCCAGGACGGAAACGGGTGTCGACCCTGCAACTCTCGCCCGGTGCCAGGACCGCGCAATCGTCCGTGGCGCTGAAGTCTCCCGTCGGCACGATTTCCAGGATTTCCAGCGGATCCGGCCCGGTGTTCGTGATCGTGAAATCGATCGGCTCGCTTTGCGTCCCGAAATACTGCTCCGGGAAGCTGATCGTGCCCGGCGTGGAGAGCGGCCGCACCGGGACGCCCTCGCCCGTGCCGACGAGCCCTACCCGCGTTGTCTTGTAGAAGTAGTCGCCGTAGGCGTAGTCGTAAATGTAGCTCCGGACATAGAGCGAGCCATTGCGCTCGCCGACCGCGGTGGGCGTGAACGTGACCTCGGCCACGCAGGTCGACCCGACGGCCAGCGACGAACGGCAACCGCCGAGGCGCGAGTAAGCGATCTTCGGGCCGTCCACCGGCGCGGCGTAGCCGTAGCCGTAGTAGTTGGAAACGACCGCGAAGTCGCCGATCGTCTGGAAATTGTCGAAGTACAAATAGTCATCGCCGTCGTTCGTGATTTCCACGAACTGCGAAGCGCTCGTCGTGCCGACGCCCTGCGGTCCGAATACGACGCGGGACGGGAAGGCCCGGACGACCGGCGCCGGAACATCGAGGGCGAGTCCGGAAAGGTCCACGGCAAACGTGCCGGGCGCGTCCGTCGTGACAATCAGCTGGCCGGTGCGCAGGCCCCCCATCACGGGATTGAACGTCAAGTCGACGTAGCACGATCCGCCATAGCTGTTCAGAACGGTGTTGACATTGCAGCCCCCGGAGAACCCGAAGTCGCCAGTGGTCGAGATGCCGGTGATTGTCTGATTCAGGCCGACGATCGTGTTGGTGACTGCCATCCCGTAATACGACTCGGAGCTGCCGACGGGAATGCCGCCGTAGGGCGTCATGTTGAGCGGAGAGGGGTTGAATACGATCCCGGGTGCGGCTGCGGCAGCCTTTGCCGTTCCGGCCCAGGTCCGTGCAGCAACGCGGCTGCCATCGACAATCACGCCGGCCCCGCCCCCGGGATTGCCTATCGCCCCGCCAGGGATCCCGACTTGCACCGCGATGGCGCGCGGCATCGCGGCCGGCGGCGTCGCATACGCTGGAACGACCGCATTCAGGCCGCACAGGCCGATGGCGGCGAGCGCGGCAACCATCTCGGAACGCAGGCGGAACGGTTCGCGATCGAACGAAAATGCAGGCAGGGAAGTTTTCATTGGACGACTCGCAGGCGAGGGGTGGCAGACGCGACGGTTTCATCGCAAGCGGTCAGCGCTTCGCCAAGCGCGCGTTCCGCAGTCCAGTCACGGTAGCGGGTTGCAAAGGCCGCCGCCGCATCGGTGAATGCCGCCTCCCCGAGCAGGCGCTCGAGCAGGCGGCGAAATCGGGGGGTGCGCTCTCCGGGCCGCACAGAAAGTCCGGCGCCGAGCCTCACCACGCTTTGCGCAGTCAGGTCCTGCTCGAGGTGGACAGGCAGCAGAAGCAGGGGTTTTCCGGCAAGCAGCGTTTCCGCTGTGAGGTTGTGACCGGCATAGTTCACCACCAACCGGCATTGCGGAAGGATTGCGCCAAGGTTGGCGGGGCGGTCGAGCATGTCGAGCCCGGCGCTGCGCCACCGCGTGCGATCAGCCTGGCTCATGTCGGCACAATAGACCGTGGTACGGAGACCTGATTTTCGCAGGTCGGCGAGCAACGGTTCTATGAACTGGTTCACACGAAAATAGACGAATACGTCGCAGGCAGGCCCGTCGGCCGGCAAGGTGGCCGCGCCCGACGTGGGCAGCATGCCGATATAGTGCGCGCCCGGCCCACGGGCAGGGAAATGGTCCAGTTCCGGCAAGGTGCACAGCAGCGACGGCACGTCGTAGATCCCCTTCCATGCGTTGGGCCGGGAATCCCCGAAACCTTCGAGCACGGCATCGACGGTGCGACGCGCCAGGTTCTCGGACGCGTCGATGCGCGCCTCTATGCCCGGTTGCCAGTCGCGAATCAGGGGCAAGGGATCGACCGCCGGGGGGCAGTTGAAGCCGGAGCCCACGGCCAGCACCGGGATGCCAAGCGACTGTGCCGCCAGGTGCGCGGTCGGCGCCGCGTTCGCGAGCACCAGGTCGGGCCGCGCCAGCGAAAGGAGGTTTTTCCACGCCAGGTAAAGCCCGCGCAGCGTTGCTTCATGGGCGTAGCCGAAATGATGCAGGATCTCGGTGTAACTGAAGGACGCGCTGTCGAGGCCGGCAAACGCCGTCGTGCTGATCGGCGCCTGGAACAGCGTGAAGCCGCGTTGGTGGGACGCCGGCGCAGCCTCGGCGGGATTGCGCGCGGCGATCGAGACCTGCCAGCCGCGCTGCGCGAGCGCATCGAGCAAGGAGAGATACGGGGCGAAGTGCCCCGTGCCCTCGCCCAGCTCGTTGCAGAAGATGACGCGCATCGCCGGAAGGTTCCGCGACCTAGCCGCCGCCGCGACGCCCGAACGCGATCGCGCCCGCCACGCCGCCCATGTTGTACATCACGCCGGCACGCTGTCCGGTCGGCCCGCGAAGAAGCCATCGAGGCTGCCGCGCGCGCCTGCGCCGCAGTTGGGCGTGCAGGTGATGTTGAACTGCGCGGGGTTCGGCGTGCCAGGGATGCCACCGCCGCTGTACGCGGAGAAGTACTGGTCGCGGTAGATCGGCACGTCGCCGCCGAGCCATTCCAGGTCTGCCCGTTGATCGCGACGTTGATCGTCGAATCGACGGTGCGGTTGGTGAAGTTGGCGTTCAGCGTGGCCGATCCGAGCGTGCCGACATGCCCTGAGGCATCGGTCGGGCTGGTCGAACCGATCACGTCGTACACAGCGGTGCCCGGTGAGCGGCAAGGCGACGGGGCCGCTCTGCGCGCCGGAAAAGATGTAATGCAGGCTGGAATTGGCGAGGTTGAGGTTCTGCACCTGGCCGTTCGCGCGACCGTCGCCACGCCTCCCGACCAGCGGCCCCAGACCATGCCGGTTTCGGGTCGGCGCCCGACTGCGCGACCGTCGCGGTGCCCTGGGCATACTGGGCATGCCCGCCAAGCGACACGTACGGGCCGCAAATGCGGAGCGGCGCCGGCGGCGTTGGCGGTCACTTCTTCGGGCCGGTTGACCGTCGCATAGCTCCTCACAAATCGGCGTTGCCGAGGCTGGCGTAAGGGTCGGAGACAGGCCATCCCTGAAGGCGCGGCGCCATTCTGGGCGGGTCCGGTGAAGCCGGCCACGCCGAGACGAGTATTGTTGTTCGAAACGTTGCGGAAGTCTGGTCGTTGAAAACCCGTAGCCAAGGAAAGCGCCTTGCAGCGAAGAGCCGATGAAGCTGCCCTCGAGGCTGCCGGAAAGGCCGCATTGGTGGCCGAACCTGGCCCGTGCCGTTGGTGATGACGAGCCGCCCGCCGGTGGAAGCGTAGAAGCATTCAAGCCGAACGGCACATTGGCGCCGCATCGAGGTTCCAGCTCCCTCCTGAACCTTGTTCGCCGCCGGCAACGTGATCCCGAGCGCCGCATTGAGCGTCCGGTTGGTGAAGTTCACGTTCAGCGTCGCGCTGCCAGCGCGCCCACGGTGTTCAGCTGGTTGGTGGGCCTGGTGGCGGCGGCGAGCGTGTAACTCACCGTGCCGGTCAGCACATCGGAAAGATAGGTCGGGAAGCCCGAGTCCGCATAGGCCCAATGGATGCTGCCGGGGACCGGGACTGCGGAATTGGCGCCGAAGATGCCGAGCGAGGCGTTTTCCCAGCGCCCGAGGGTCACGGTAGTCGGGCCGGCCGCGTAAGTCTGGACATTGCGAGAGGTCCCGCCGATGATCGTAGGCCGGATGTTGCTCTGCGTGCCCGCATAGGCCGTGTACCGCGCAGCGCGATGCCATCGAGCACCAGGCCTCCTGCGTGGACTGGCCGATGAACGGCCCGCCGCTGCCGACGATGAGAATCGTGAGGTTGGCCGGGTCCGTAGACAAGGTTGCCGCTGGCATCGATGATCGGGAAGCCCAAGCCATTGCCGCCGGCCGTCACGTTGCCGTCTCGTTCGTTGTCGATTCCATCGCCGCGTCGCCGGGGCCGAAATCGCGCGGTTCGGGTCCGAAGCGGCGCCTCGCCGCTCTTCGGCGCGCTGGCCATGAGGTTCGCGGAGTCGGCGATGAACTGGGGCGTCGGGATGAACTTTCGCGGCTGCTGTCCCTGCACCAGCGCGGTCTGCCCGGGGCCGGTAATGAGGGTCGTCGGCCCCGCCTTGTTGCGGGGGCAGCCCGGGCGGCCCGTCGAGCAGGTTGGCGATCGAGTGGTTGCCTTCGATCGTGTGGTTGACGGTGAAATCGCCGCCCGTCCCGGTGCCCTGCCCGGTCACGCTCGGATCGCACTGCCCCCGGGGTCGGAAGAACAGGCATAGAGGATGTTTCCGGAGCCGCGGATGCCGACCGTGGCGACCCTCGTCTTCATCGTGAACTTGTCCTTGTTGCGCAAGCGATCAGGCCGGTGAAGGTGCGCAGCGTGCCGCGCACGAGGTTGAGCAGTGCGCCCTCATCGGAATCGGCCCGAGTCGGGTAATTCTCGATGCGGAACGTGGTGTTCGGCCGCACCGAAGGCGCGCATTGTCGATCATGGTGAGCTGCGCCATGCCGTTGGCGCCGCTGACGATCGTGTCGCCCGGATCGACGTCGATGCCCGCGCGCGCCGCAATGCGCTGGCCGCTGGCCTTCTGCAGCGCACCTCGCCGACGACGAAAGTGAACTGGCCGCTGGCCGCCCAGGCCACGCCGGAAGAGCACAGCCCCGCCGCGACGAGCAGCGAGGTGATCCTGTTGAGCCTGGCCATGTGCATCTCCCGTCAGTTGAGGTCGCAGCGGACGGCGGTCACCACTTCGCTGCGGTTGTAGTCGTAGATGGCGATATTCGAGTTGTTCTGCGTGTACAGGTAGATCGCGCGCACCGCGCAGCGTCTTCTGGAACTGCCAGATGAGCCCGATGGAGGCCTCGCCGAACTGGTCGCGCCCGCTGCTTACAGCGGTGGAACGCGCGTAGTCGTCCTTGTCCTTGCGGTAGATGAAACCGAGCGAACCGAAGCCGAGCAACTTCTGTGAAACCGAGTTTGGTAGTAGGGCGCACCCCGCGAGGTTCTTGCCCTTGACCGTGACGCTGTCGGGAAGCGTGTTGGTCGCCTCGTCGTCGGCGACGAAGATCGTAGGTACAGCATCGGCGTCCCCTCGGTCGCGATACGACTTCTGGTACGTCGCCGAGAGGAAGCCACTGGTTGAAGTCCTCGATGTCGTTGGTCGGGAAGCGCAACTGGTGGTACTGCAATCCCAGCCCCATTGGGTCTGCGGGTCGACGTTGTAGCGCCAGTTGAGCACGGCATTGGCATCACGGCGCTCGTTGGTGGGCTGCGGGTCGCCCGTCGCGGCGCCCTGCTGGTCGTAATACAGGTAGCCGACCGAGCCGCGCCACTGGTGCGGGCCGTCAACGAGCGCAATCCCCGCCCAGGCGTCCGCCTGCACGGGGTTGAAATCGGATTCCTGGTAGTAGGCCCGGCCGCGCAAGTCGCCGCCGCCGAACAGGCTGAAGCCCCGCTGAGCGGATGGTTGTATTCGCCGCCGAATCGCCATAGGCGAAGGACGCGGCGCGCTTGATCGCGTTGCCGGTCGCATCGACGCCGGGGATGCCGAAGGACTGCTGGGCCGCCGCGCCGAAATCCTGTCGGCACGCCGGTGATGTTGCTGTCGTAGCCGATGCCCAGCTCGCCATAGCCGTCCAGCTGGCGGTGTTCTGGCGCTTCCGGTCCTCGATCGCAATGAGGTAACGGTCGATCGCAACGTGCGGCCGCCGGCGGAGGATTGCTGGCCTTCAGCTTGAGGAAGCCGGCTTCGGCGAGGTCGAAGGAGCCGGTCGCGTAATAGGCCCGTGACAGGTCCATTTGCGCGCCGGCGTGTTGCGGGTTGACGGCGAGCACCCGCTCAAAGGCGATGATGGCGTCCTCGAACTTGCCGCTATCGAGCGCTGCGACGCCGAGGAGGTAGTCGTATTCGACATTGCCCGCGGACTTGGCCTGGATCGCGATCAAGTCCATGTATGCCTGTTTCGGGTTGCCTTCGGCCAGAAGGCGCCTCGCCTTCTCGATCACCTGCGGATCGGCCCATACGGACACCGCGCCGCAAGCCCAGGCAATGCAAAACACCCGAAGCAGGATCTGTGCGCCCTTGTTCATGGCAGACCTGCCTTCTCGTGAAAGTGCCGGAATATCTGTCAGTCCCGTTCAGGTTCGGTCGTTACCGCCTGAAACACAAGGCTTTTCCACCAATTCGGAGCGACCACCCGATACTATTCCCCGCCACGCGCTTGGCAACGACGCAATCGCCGATTGCGCCAGCCTACGTCCCCATGCCGGTCCGGTTCAATGCAATACTTCACAAAAATGGAAACGGATTCTCGTGGAGGAAACTGGACATGAACGACCGACCTGCGCACGGCGCATTACAGTCTGCCCCCCCTGCCTTGCTCGGAATGACAGCGACGGCGTGGTCACCCTGACCCTCAATCGACCTCGCCAATACAACGCGCTCTCGGCGGAACTTCTCGATGCCCTCGGCCGTGAGCTCGACGCCATCGCCCCCGACGAATGCGGTCCGGGTGGTGATCATCACGGGGCCGGCACCGCGTTTTGCGCCGGGCACGACCTCAAGGAGATGCGGACGCGCGATGACGAATCGCAGATCGCCGCGTTGTTCGCCCGCTGCAGCGAAATCATGCTGCAGATCGTGCGCTTGCCGGTGCCGGTCATCGCCGCGGTGAACGGGCTGACCACCGCGGCGGGCTGCCAGCTGGTGGCGCAGTGCGACCTCGCGGTGAGCGCGGACCATGCCCGCTTTGCCGTCTCCGGCGTCAACCTCGGCCTGTTCTGCTCGACGCCGGCAGTGCCGCTGTCGCGCAACCTCTCGCGCAAACGCGCCGCGGAAATGCTCTTCACCGGGGAATTCATCGATGCCGCAACGGCGCTCGAATGGGGACTGCTCAATCGCGTGGCGCCGGCATCGCAAATGCTGGAGTCCGCGCAGGAACTCGCCAATTACCTCAAGTCCAAGCCGCGCTCGGTGCTGGCATTGGGCAAGGCGCTGTTCTACCGGCAACTCGAGGCCGGCATTTCCGACGCTTATGCGGATGCGTCGCGGACGATCGCCTGCAACATGGCCGATCCCGTCGCGATCGAGGGCGTGGACGCGTTCCTCGCCAAACGGTCGCCGAACTGGAAGTCCTGAGTCGCGAATGACCATCCGCGGACGATAGGCCGGTCGGATTCCGGCGGCTGCGGCTTGCGCATGACGCGAAATGCGGAAAATTACGTTGTTTTCCGGCGCCGGCCGAGGTCCTTGACCACTTCCCGCGCGGCGT
The DNA here is from genome assembly GCA_963849005.1 of uncultured beta proteobacterium. Taxonomy (GTDB): domain Bacteria; phylum Pseudomonadota; class Gammaproteobacteria; order Burkholderiales; family Usitatibacteraceae; genus CAWKGC01. The sequence continues at coordinate 666,911 of CAWKGC010000023.1, forward strand.
TGTGGCCCGGGACGCCCGTGACCCCTCCCCCGGGATGCGCACCCGAGCCGCACAGGTAGAGTCCCGGGAACGGCATCCGGTAGTCGGCATGGCCGAGCACAGGACGCGCGCTGAACAACTGGTTGAGCGAAAGCTTGCCGTGGAAGATGTCGCCGCCGATGAGCCCGAAATCGCGCTCGAGGTCCAGCGGCGTGAGGATCTTGCGGCCCGAGGACGCTCGCCTTGAAGTTCGGCGCGTGCCGCGTCGACCGTCTCGATCACGCGGTCGGCGGCCTGCTCGCGTTCGTCGTCCCAGCTGCGGCCCTCGGGCAACCGGTAGCGGAAATGCTGGCAGAAGAGACTGGCGACGTGCCTGCCCTGCGGCGCAAGGCTCGCGTCCACCGTGCTCGGGATCAGCATCTCGACGATCGGCGCCGGTGACCAGCCCTGCTCGCGCGCCTCGACATACGCGCGGTCCATGTAGGCGAGCGACGGCGCCATGATGATCCCGGAGCTCAGGTGCGGCCCTTTGCCCGGCTGGCAGGTGAAATCGGGAAGCTCCGGACAGCGCGACGTTCATGCGCAAGGTCGCCGACTCGCAGGCGTAGTTCTCGAAAGGCGCGACGCGATCGCGCCACTGCTCCCCGGCATCGGCGAGAAGCTTGCCGAACAGCAATCGCGGATTGACGTTGGCGACCACGGCACGCGCGCCGATCTCGGTGCCGTCCTCGAGCACCACGCCGCACGCCTTGCCCGAGGCGTCGATGCGCACCTGCGCCACGGGCGCAGCCTACGTCGATCCGCACGCCGCGCGATTCGGCCTCCCGCGCCATGGCCTGCGTGATCGCGCCCATGCCGCCGAGCGCATGGCCCCAGATGCCGGGCTTGCCGTTGACCTCGCCGAAGACGTGATGGAGAAGCACGTAGGCCGAGCCGCCGGAGTACGGGCTTGCGAAATTGCCGACCACGGAATCGAAGCCGAAGCAGGCCTTGATCGGCACCGACTCGAACCAGCGGTCGAGCAGGTCGCCCGCGGACATCGTGAAGAGATCCAGCACTTCGCGCCTGGCCGGCGGCGCAAGCGCGCTTAGCCTGCGCCCGCTCTTCCACGCCGCGAACAGGTTCTTGAGTCCCGGCGCGACGTTCGGCGGCGTTTCCAGCAGGAGGTCCTTGAGCACCGCGGCAACGCGGTCGAGCATCGCGTAGTAGGCCGGCAGGCGCCCGGCATCGGCCGCGGAAAAGCGCGCCACCTCGCGCTGCGTCGCCTCGAGCGAGCCGCCGACCTTGATCGATTCGCCGCCATCGAGCGGCAGGAAGTTGCCGAACGGCCGCTCGACGATCGTGAGCCCGTGCTCCTTGAGCCGCAGGTCGCGGATCACGCGCGGATGCAGCAGGCTCACGGTGTAGCTCGCCGTGGAGTTGCGGAACCCGGGATGGAATTCCTCGGTGACGGCGGCGCCGCCGACCACGCCGCGGCGCTCCACGATGCGCACCTCGAGGCCGGCGGCGGCAAGGTAACAGGCGCAGGTGAGGCCGTTGTGGCCGGCACCCACGATCACCACATCGCAGGCCGGGCGCGTGCTCGCCATCGCTTCAGGTCGCGAGGAAGTTGCGGATCACGCCGACCTGCGCTTCGTCCATCAGCATCGGCGCGTGCCCGGTGTCGGGCACCACGTGCCCGCTGGTGCCCGGGCGCGCGAGCATGCGCGAATACAGTTCCGGCGTGAGCAGGTCGGATTGCTCGCCGCGCATCGCCAGCACCGGGATGGCGACCGAATTCCAGAACGCGAACAGGTCGACGTCTGCCACCGAAGCTTCCTTGAAGACCTCGGCGATTCCCGGGTCGTAGCGAAAGCGCCAGCGGCCGTCGGGCTCCTGCTTCGACACGTGCACCGCGAGGTGGCGCCATTGCTCGGCGGTAAGCTGGCCGAAGGGGCTGACGCTGCGCATCGCCATCTCCAGCATCTCGAGCGAGTCGAAGACGGGTGACACGCCGAGGTACGCACCGATGCGCTCCAGCGCGGCCCTGGGCACCAGCGGCCCGACGTCGTTCATGACGAGCTTGCGCACGGGAGTGCCGGGGAGTGCCGCGAGCAGCATGCCGATGAGGCCGCCCATCGAGGTGCCGACCCAGTCGACCTGCTCGGCGCCGATGGCGGCAAGCATCGTGTTCATGTCGGCGAGATAGGTCGCGTAGGTGTAGTCGGCCTTCACCGCCAGCCAGTCGCTCTTGCCGCGCCCGGCCACGTCGGGGCAGACCACGCGGTAGGTGTCGGAGAGCCGCGAGGCGAGGAAATCGAAATCGCGCCCGCAGCGGGTAAGCCCGTGCACGCAGGCCAGCACGCGCGGATTGGCGGCGTCACCCCACTCCGTCCAGCGCATGCGGTGGAAACCGTGGGGACCGAGGCAGCGGACCGAGTTTTCGCGCATCTATTCGATCGCGGCAGTGCTTTTCGCACGCTCGCGCAGGAGGAATTTCTGGATCTTGCCGGTGGAGGTCTTGGGCACCGGTCCGAAGACGATTTTTTTCGGCACCTTGAACCGCGCCATGCGCTCGCGGCAGAAATCGATGACCTCGGCCTCGTTCGCCGTCGCGCCGTCCTTCAATTCGATGAAGGCGCAGGGAACCTCGCCCCATTTCGCGTCCGGGAAGGCCACGACTGCCGCCGTCATCACCGCGGGATGCCGGTAGAGCACATCCTCGACTTCCTGCGAAGAGATGTTCTCGCCGCCGGAGATGATCACGTCCTTGGAGCGGTCCTTGATCTTGACGTAGCCGTCGGGCTGCATCACCGCCAGGTCGCCGGTATGGAACCAGCCGCCCGCGAACGCTTCCTCGGTGGCCTGCGGGTTCTTCAGGTAGCCCTTCATGGTGATGTTGCCGCGAAACATGATCTCGCCCATGGTCTCGCCGTCGCGCGGGACCGGCTGCATGGTGTCCGGGTCGATCACGTCCATGCCCTCTTCCAGCAAATAGGCCACGCCCTGCCGGCCGTTGAGCTTCACCTGCTCTTCCAGCGGCAGCGAGTCCCACTCCGGATGCTTGGCGCATACCGCCGCGGGGCCATAGGTTTCGGTCAGGCCGTAGACGTGGGTGATGTCGAATCCCATCTTGCCCATGCCTTCGATCACCGCCGCGGGCGGCGGCGCCGCGGCCACGAGGCAATGCACGTCGTGCGAGATGCCCTGCTTCGCCTCGGCGGGCGCATTGAGCAACATGCTGTGCACGATCGGCGCGCCGCAGTAGTGCGTGACGCGGTGCGCGCGGATCAGGTCGAGGATCGCCTTCGCCTCCACCTTGCGCAGGCAGACGTTGGTGCCGGCGGCAGCCGCCATGGTCCAGTTGAAGCACCAGCCGTTGCAGTGGAACATCGGCAGCGTCCAGAGGTAGACCGCGTGCTTGGGCATCGACCAGTCGAGGATGTTGTTGATCGCGTTCAGGTAGGCGCCGCGGTAATGGTAGACCACGCCCTTCGGGTTGCCGGTGGTGCCCGAGGTGTAGTTGAGCGCGATCGCGTCCCACTCGTCGTCGGGGAAGCGCCATGCGAAATTCGCGTCGCCTTCGGCAAGCAAGGCCTCGTACTCGATCGAGCCGAGGAACTTGCCGCCCTCGTGGAGTGACGTCGTCGACGTCGATCACCAGGGGCCTTGACTTCGCGAGCTTCAGCGCCGGCTCGACGAGCGCGGAAAACTCGCGGTCGGTGAACAGCACCTTCGCCTCGCCGTGGTCGAGCATGAAGGCGATCGTCTCCGGGTCGAGCCGCGTATTGAGCGTGTTCAGTACCGCGCCGATCATCGCGGGCGCGAAATGCAGCTCGACCATGGCCGGGACATTGGGCAGCATCGCGGCCACGGTGTCGCCGCGCCGGATGCCGCGCTTCTCGAGCGCGGAGGCGAGCCTGCGGCTGCGTTCATAGACTTCGCGCCATGCCAGGCGGCGCTCGCCATGGATGACGGCGATGCGATCGGGAAACACCGCCGCGGCCTTCGCCAGGAAGGACACCGGTGTCATGACCGCGTAATTGGCCGCGTTCTTTTCCATGCCGGATTGATTGGCTTGTGTCATGGCGTTCTCGGGAGTCGGGGCAACGGGAGCCTTGGTCGATTGCCGCTATCCTACCTCGCGGGCTCAGGCGATGCGCGTCTCGCGCAGGGAAGAAGCGCGCCCTGCCGCCACCTCGGCTGCGCGAACGGTGTTGCCCAGCAGCATCGCGATCGTCATGGGGCCCACGCCGCCGGGAACCGGCGTGATCGCGCCCGCAACCTTGCGCACCGCTCGAAGTCGACGTCGCCCGCGAGCGTGCCGTCGGGAAGGCGGTTGATGCCGACGTCGATCACGGTGGCTCCCGGCTTGACCCAATCCGCGCCGATCATCCTCGCGCGGCCGACCGCCGCCACGAGGATGTCCGCGCGCTTGCAATGCCCGGCGAGGTCGCGCGTCTTCGAGTGGCACACCGTCACCGTGGCGCCGGCATCGATCAGCAGGAACGCCATGGGCTTGCCGACGATGAGGCTGCGGCCGACGATCACCGCGTCCGCCCCTTCCGCCTTGATGCCCTCGTGCTCGAGCATCTTCATCACGCCAAACGGCGTGCACGGCGGATAGAGCGCGTTGCCGACCACGAGCCGGCCGATGTTCGAAAGATGGAAGCCGTCGACGTCCTTGGCCGGGTCGATGGCCTCGATCACGGCGCGATTGTCGATATGGCGCGGCAAGGGCAGCTGGACGAGGATGCCGTGCAGCGCGCGTTCGGCATTGAGCCGCGCAATGAAGGCCAGCAGGTCGGCCTGCGGGATGTCCTCGGGGAGACGGTGCACCTCGGAATGGATGCCGGCCTCCTCGCACGCCCTGGCCTTGTTGCGCACATAGACCTGGGACGCCGGGTCGCCGCCGACCAGCACCACCGCCAGCCCCGGACGCACGCCTTCGAGCGCGAGGCGGTCGACCCTGACCTTGCATTCGGCGCGATACGCTGCCGCGATCGCCTTGCCGTCGATGATCCTGGCTGTCATTTCGTTCCTTGCAGGTGAATGGGATGGATGCGGCGTTCGGTCAGGACGCAATCGACCGCCACGTCGTGCGCCTCGTGCGGAAGGTCCGCGACGAACAAGGCGTCCGGCACGGCGGTCACGCAATACGGCCTGGCGCGCCGCCCGTGAAAGCAGGCGGTCGAAATAGCCCGCGCCATATCCCAGCCGGAAGCCGGCATGGTCGCATGCGAGTGCCGGAACCAGGGCGAGGTCGGTGTCACCGAACAGCACCACCGGGCATCGCGATGGTTCGGGCTCCTCGATGCCCCACACGCCCGGCACGAGGTCCGCGGACAGGTCCTTCACCGCATGCAGCTCGAGGCGGCGCGGCTCCTTGATGACGCGCGGGATCACCAGCGTCTTGCCGTCGGCGAGCACGCGCTCGGCGACCGGGCGCGTGTCCCATTCGGCACCGAAGCTCATGGTCAGCAGCACGGTGCGCGCGGCCGCGTATTCGGGCAGCGCGAAGAGCCTCCCGGCAAGTTCCCGCGCGATGGCCGTGCGCGCTTCCGCGCCAAGCGCCTCGCGTTGTGCCTGGAGTTCGCGGCGCAAGGCCGCCTTTTCCGGATGCGTCACGTTGGAAGTGAAGGCCGAGAGCACCCGGCGGATGAAATTGATCTTGGTCTCGGTTTCGGCATATTCGCTTTCAGGCGAGGAGTCCGCGACGATGCCGCCCCCGGCGTGGAAACGCAACTCCTTGCCCACGCAAATCGTGGTGCGGATCGGGATGTTCATGTCCATGCGGCCGGCCGCCGAAAGATACCCTATCGCGCCGCAGTACACCTCGCGGCGGTGCGGCTCGAGCTCGTCGATGATCTGCATCGCGCGCTTCTTCGGCGCGCCGGTGATGGAGCCGCCCGGAAAGCAGGCTTCGAGCAGGTCCAGCGCGTCGCGTCCCCCGGCCAGCCGCCCGGTCACGGTGCTCACGAGGTGGTGCACGTTGGGAAAGCTCTCCAGCGCGCACAGCTGCGGCACCGCCACCGACCCCGGCACGCAGACGCGGCCGAGGTCGTTCCTCAGGAGATCGACGATCATCACGTTCTCGGCGCGGTCCTTCTCGCTTGCGAGCAGTTCCGCGGCGATCGCCCGGTCTGCCGCCGGGTCGCTCGCGCGCCGCCGCGTGCCCTTGATCGGCCGCGTCACCACGTCCCTGCCCTGCGCAGTCACGAAGCGCTCGGGCGAGCTGGAGAGCACCGTGCCGAAAGGATATTCGAGGAAGGCGCCCATCGGCGCCGGGTTCGCCAGATGCAATTCGCGGTAGAGCGCCCACGGGTCGCCCTCGCAGGCAACGCTGAATTCCCGCGTGAGGTTCACCTGGTAGCAGTCCCCGGCGCGGATGTAGTCGAGCACCCGCTGCGCCCTGGGCAGGTACTGCGCACGCTCGAGGCTGGAGGCGATGTCGCCGAGCACGCGAAAGCGCGCCGGGCTTTCGCAAGTGGCACCGAGCACGCGGTCGCGGATGGCCGATGCCTCCGACTCGCTGAAGGAATCGAGCGACGCAAGCGTCGCGCGCTGTTCCTGGTGGTCGATGACGATCGCCCAGGGGTAGAGCCCGGCGGCAAGTTCGGGCATGAGCGCGCGGGCGCCGGGCTTGTCCTCTTCCAGTCCCGCGCTTCGCCTTCCGAGCTCGTAGCCGAAATAACCGATGAGGCCGCCCGCGAATGGAAGCGGCGAGACCGGCTGCGCGGGCAGGCGCGCCAGGCGCCGCACGACCTCGAAAGGATCTTCCCTCGACGCTTCGCGAACGCCCCCGCGCACCACCTCGCTCAATCCTGCCCGCGTGACAAGCGTGGCCTCGGGCGCGGCGGCGAGAATGTCGAAGCGCGCATGGGTCCGGGCATGGTCGCCGCTGTCGAGGAACACCGCCCAGCCAAGCCCTCGCAGGGCCTCGAACCAGCCATAGCGCGCTGCGCAGCCGTCGTGCTTGTCGTAGGGAAGATCGAGGTCGCGCGCCATGCGGGCATTTTAGCCGCTCGCCCGGGGTCGCCTGCGCAATTCGGTGTATCCTGCGCGCATTTACCCCTGCCGCGAAAGAACCCGACCCATGAAAACGCTCATCCTCGCCTCCGCCATCGCGATGGCATTCGCCTCCAGCGCTTCGATCGCCCAGAGCAACCCCTTCTCTGCGATGAAGGGCAAGATCAAGCCCGGCATGTACGACTACAAGATGGAAATGGACATGGGTCAGATGCCGGGCATGCCTGCGGGGATGGGCAAGCAGTCGTTCTCGAACCAGCATTGCGTGACGGCCGAGGACGTGGAGAAGGGCGGCGCGTTCAACAAGGGCCGCGACGGGAAGGCCGCGCAGAACTGCGAGGTGAAGGACTTCAAGATGTCGGGCAACACCGCCACCTACAAGATGGTCTGCAAGGGCCAGCACGCGATGGAGGCCGACAGCGTGATCACCTTCGTCCCGGACGGCTACAAGGGCACCACGAAGATGGTCATGAGCCGGGAAGGCCAGAAGATGAACACGACCACCAACTTCGAGGCCAAGTACCTCGGCGCCTGCCAGAAGTAGGGGGCACGGGAGTTCAACCGGGCCCGGCCTCGCGCCGGGCCTTTTCTTTTGCGCGGCAGCCCCCGCTGCCGCTCGGGCCGTGGTTATAATCCCTGAATGGGAAAACTTCCCACGTCTCCCCCCGCCCTCGACCAGGCCCTGCGCGACCTGCTGCGCCCGTTGATCCGGCTGCTGCTCGCGCGAGGCATGACCTACACGGCGCTCACGCCGCTGCTGAAGGAGCTCTATTTCGAGGTGGCGAGCTGGGAACTCGCACCAGGCGAGGCCCCGCAGACCGACAGCCGCATCAGCCTCATTTCCGGCATCCATCGCAAGGACGTGCGCCGCTTCCGCGCCGAAGGGGTGGCGGGGGCTGCAATCGGTCGCGAAACCTCGCTTGCCTCCGAGGTGTTCACACGCTGGATCAGCGACAAGCGCTTCCTGGATTCGCGCCGCCGGCCGCTGGCCCTGCCCCGGCTCGCGAGCGCCGGGGGCAAGCGCTCCTTCGAGCATCTCGCGACCGCGGTGAGCAAGGACGTGCGATCGCGCGCCCTCCTGGAGGAACTGCTCCGGCTGGGCATGGTGACGGTCGACGCGAAGGACCGCGTGGTGCTGAACCAGCGCGCCTTCGTGCCGCCGCCCGGCTCGCAGGAAATGCTCTACTTCTTCAGCCGCAACGCGCACGACCACCTCGCCGCCGCCGTCGCGAACCTGCTCGGCCGCGAGCCCACCTTCCTCGAGCAGGGCGTCTTCGCAGACGACCTGAGCGAAGCCTCGGTCGCGGAACTCGAAGGAGCGGTGAAAGCCGAATGGCAGAAGCTCGTGCGCGGCGTGGTGCCCCTGGCCACCCGCCTCGACGAGCGGGACGCGAAACGCGGCGACACCGGCCACCGCATGCGATTCGGCATCTACTTCTATTCGGAAAAAAAGAGCGAGGACGCCGCAAGAGCGAAGCCCGCAGCAAGAGCCAGCACCCGCAAGGCGCCAACCAGCAACGCCGGGACGACCCGGCGCAAACGGACGACCTGAATGCCTCCAGGCCGGGCCCTACGGAGAACACCATGACAATTGACTTCATTCGCCCCTTCGCCGCGCTTCTCGCCGCCGCCCTGATTTCCTCGTGCGGTGGCGGCGGCGAAATCGTTGCCGGAGTCGGCAGCGGCGGCACCGGCGGCATTGCCGCCGGGCCCATCTCGGGATTCGGCAGCGTCATCGTCAACGGCACCCGCTTCGACGACACCGGGGCGAGCGTGACCATCAACGACGTGCCCGATCGCTCGGTGAGCGAGTTGCGCCTGGGCATGGTGGTCGAAGTGCGGGGCACGATCGACGCGGCCAGCCTTGCCGGCCGGGCGGAGACCATTCGCGCGGTGCTGGCGGTGGAGGGGCCGGTCTCGGCGATCGATGCCGCGGCGGGCACGCTCGTCGTGCTCGAGCAACGCGTGCGCGCAGACGCGAGCACCGTCCTCGAGGGCTTTTCGGGACTCCCCGCCATCGCGCCTGGCGATATCGTGCAAATCAGCGGCCTGAAGGACGCGAGCGCCGGCGTGATCGCCGCGACGAGGATCGAACGCAGGCCGCCCTTCGCGGCCGGCAGCACGATGTTCGAAGTCGAAGGCGAGGTCTCCGCGCCCGCGGCGACGACGTTCCGGCTGGGCGCCCTCACGGTGAACTATGCAACGGCCACGCGGATCGACTTCCCCGCGGGCGGCCTCTCCGCCGGGCTGGGCGTGAAGGTGACCGCCAAGCAGCCGCCGGCGGGAGGAATGCTCACCGCAACCGTGGTGCGCGTTCGCGCCCCGGCGGCCCCGGCTTCCGGCACGCGCCTCGAGATCGAAGGCTACGTCAGCGGTTTCGTTTCGGCCGCGACTTTCAGCGTGGGCAACCAGCAGGTGAACGCCACCGCGGCAGGCTTCGAGAACGGGACTGCCGCCGACCTTGCCAACGGGCGCCGCGTCGAGGTCGAGGGAACCCTGGCGGGCAACGTGCTGAACGCGACCAAGGTATCGCTGCGCTCGGCGAGTTCGGACGCGTCGGCCGAACTCGAAGGGCCGATCACCGATTTCCTTTCGCCCGCGAATTTCAAGGTGCGCGGGCAACTGGTGGACGCCACGCGCGCAACGATAGCCAACGGCACCGCCTCGGCTCTCGCCAACGGCCGCGTCGTGCAGGTGAAAGGCAACGTTTCCGGCGGAATCCTCGTCGCAGCGCGGGTGGAGTTCAAGGACACCATGCCTGCCGAGGAGACCCGCCTCACTGTCGAGGGAAGCATCACCGACTTCGTCTCGGCGCAATCCTTCCGCGTCAACGGCCAGGCCGTCAGCACCGGGCAGGCCACAATCTACGTCGGCGGCGTCGCGGCCGACCTCGCCAACGGCAGGCGCGTGAGCGCCGAAGGGACGCTCCGCTCCGGCATCCTCAATGCGGCGCTGGTGACCATCAAGCCCGTCGAGGTCACGCCGACGGTGTCCACGGAAGGGCTGATCGCGAACTTCGCCTCGCCGGCGAGCTTCACGGTCAACGGACAGCGCATCGCGGCGAGCGCCCAGACGGCCTACAGCAACGGCAGCGAGGCGAGCCTCGCCAATGGCGTGCGGGTAAGCGTCAAGGGAACGATCGCGTCGGGAATCCTGAATGCGGCCAGCATAGAGGTCAAGACGGCCGCCGCGCAGGAAGTGGAAGTCGAGGGCTACATCACGAACTTCGTTTCGGTCGCGAACTTCAAGGTCACCGGACAGGTCGTGGACGCAAGCACGGCGGCCTTCGAGGGCGGCAGCGCCGCAAAGCTCGCGAATGGACTCAAGGTTCACGCGACGGGCCCGGTCTCGGCCGGCGTGCTGAAGGCGCGCAAGCTCGAGATCGACGACTAGGCGACAGGCGCGCCCGGGAACAGCCCTGCCCGGTCAGGCAGTGCCGTGCTTGGTGTCGATCTGCACGCCGAGCGAACGCAGGAATTCGGTCGGCAGGACGCCGCCCGCGTTCACGATCACGGCATCATTGGCCACGCTCTCGACCTTGCCCTTGCGCTCGAGCGTGACGGTGCGCGCATCGATGCCGCGCACGTTCGACTCCAGCAGCACGCGCACCCGCCCGCCCTTCACCGCCGCGTCGAGGCGCGTGCGGTTCGCGGCCTTGACCCGGCCGAATGCCTCGCCGCGATAGGAAAGCGCGACCGTGGTTCCCGGCTGCTCCGAGCAGCCGAGCGCGGCCTCGATCGCGCTGTCGCCGCCGCCGACGACCAGCACCGCCTGCCCGCGATACTGCTCGGGATCGACGAGCCGGTAGACGACCTTCGGCAGTTCCTCGCCAGGCACGCCAAGCTTGCGCGGCGAACCGCGCCTGCCAATTGCGAGCAGCACGGCGCGGGCGCGATAGCTCCCTGCGGTCGTCGCGACGACAAAGGCGCCATCCTTGCGCTCCACGCGCTCGACCCGCTCGCCGAACCTGATTTCGAGCCCCGAGCGGCGCACCACATCGTCCCAGAACGCGAGCAGCGCCTCTTTGCTTACCTCGCTGAAGCGCACCTTTCCAATGATCGGCAGCTTCATCGGCGCCGTCATCGCGATCTTGTTGCGTGGGTAGTGGAAGATCGTCCCGCCCAGCCCGGATTCCTGCTCGACGATGGCGTAGCGCATGCGGCGCTCGACCGCGCCCAGCCCCGCGGCGAGGCCCGCCGGCCCCGCGCCGACGATCAGGACATCCAGCAGGCCTTCCCGCGCCTTCGACTGCGCGATCGAGGCAATAGCCTGCTTGCCCTGCTCCGCCGCCTTGCGGATGAGCCCCATGCCGCCGAGTTCCCCGGCGATGAACAGGCCATCCACGTTGGTCTCGAAGTTCGGCTTCACCAGCGGGATGTCCATGCCGCGCCGTTCGGTGCCGAACACCAGCTTGATCGCCTTCACCGGGCACGCAGCCTCGCATGCGCCGTGCCCGATGCACGCAGCCGGATTGGTGAGTTGCGCCTTGCCGTCGATGATGCCGAGCGCCTGCTCGGGGCAGGCGCGCACGCAGGTTCCGGAGCCGCAGCAGGCCGCAGGGTCGATCACCGGGTGCAGCGACGGCGGCTCGGTGAGCCCCGCCTCGGTGGCCTCACGCAGGCGCACGCGGTGATCGCGCTCGTCGCGGCGGTGCCTGCGCAGGTAGATCCAGAAGACCAGGAGCAGGGGAAACAGGTAGATCAAATAAGGCGTCATGTCGAGAGTTTGCATTCTTCTTGCGCCATTTTTTGCGCCGGCATGCAGAAAGGTGCCGTTTGTCGCCATTTCACGACGCCCGGATGCTTGACTGGCCGTTTCGCGGAAGGGTAAGGTCTGGTTGTGGGATTTTTTCCCACTCTGTTCAGAATAACAACAACACCACAACAATAACAATTGCAGGTACTGCGGCGGCCCCGAAAGGGCAAGGGTCCGTCGCGCGGCGCTCGAACCCGAACTGCCTCGCGAGACGCCGCCATGCCGAACGACACAGCCTTATCACGCCATTCCCCGGTCGCGCCGCGCGCCGCCGAACACCACTCCCGCCTAGCGATCCCGGCCGCCTTCGCTGTCATCGCGATGGTCGCGATCCTCGCGCGATACGGCCGCTGGAAGCCGGGAGACGACCTCGGCTACGGGCTCGGGGTGGCTGGCGGCACGCTCATGCTGCTGCTCTTCCTCTACCCGCTGAGAAAACGCCTGCACCGCTTCGCAGCCCTCGGCCCGCAGCGGCACTGGTTCCGCATGCACATGGTCCTGGGAATATGCGGCCCGCTGTTGATCATCCTGCATTCGAAATTCCAGCTGGGCTCGCTCAATGCCTCTGTCGCCTTCTGGAGCATGGTGCTGGTCGCCTCCAGCGGCATCGCCGGCCGCTATATCTACAGCCGCCTGCACCACGGCCTTTACGGCCACCAGATCACGCTCGAGGAACTGCGCGCGAAGGCCGGCGTGCACACCGAGATGGTCCGCTCGTGGATGGTACTTGTGCCCGACGTGGAGCCGCTGCTCGGCGAATTTGCCGGGCGCGCCGATCTCGCGGCCGCGCGCGGCCTCGCCAATCCCCTTCGCATGTTCACCCTCGGCCTTTACGCGCGCCGCGCTGCGCGCGATGCCCGGAAGGCGCTGAAGTCCGGGTTGGAGTGCGCGGCGATCGTGCACTTCTGGGACTACGAGACCGAGACGCGCCGGCTGCGCAAGGGCGCGAAACTGATCGACTCCCGCATCGAGAACACGCTTCGCATCGCGCAGTTCAGCGCCTGGAAACGCCTGTTCTCGCTCTGGCACATCCTGCACGTGCCGCTCATCTACATGCTGGTGCTTTCCGCGATCGCCCACGTCGTCGCCGTGCACCTGTATTGAATGTGGGGGCCAGGCTTGGACAACTCCTGCGGCTGTCGCTCGTCCTGGCATTGCCGGCGCTGCTGCTCGCGCCCGGCCTGCCCGCGCGCGCGCAATCGATCGAGGGCGTCCTGATGCCCGGCCCCGTGATCTCGGGACACGCGAAGACCGAGGCGGCATGCTCGAAGTGCCATGCGCCGTTCGACAAGGCGGCGCAGGACAAGCTCTGCCTCGACTGCCACAAGCCGGTCGCGAACGACCTCGCCCAGCAACGCGGCATGCACGGGCGCATCAAGCGCGACGCCTGCCGTACCTGCCACACCGACCACAAGGGGCGCGACGCCAATGTGGCGGCGTTCGACCAGAACACGTTCAAGCATGCGCAAACCGACTTCGCTCTCAGGGATGCGCACGCCAAGGTGAAGTGCGAGGCATGCCACCTGCCCGCGAGGAAATTCCGCGACGCTCCCGGCGCCTGCTTCGAATGCCACCGCAAGGACGACAAGCACAAGGGCGCGCTCGGCCCGCGCTGCGCCGATTGCCACTCGGAGGCGAACTGGAAGGAGGCGCGCTTCGACCACGACAAGACCCGCTTCAGGCTCCTCGACAAGCACCTGAAGGCCACGTGCGCCGCGTGCCACAAGGACAACTCGTACGAAAAGACGCCCGTCGCCTGCATCGGCTGCCACCGAAAGGACGACAAGCACAAGGGACACCTCGGCGAGAAGTGCGAGTCCTGCCACGGCGCCGCCGACTGGAAGGCCTCGACGTTCGACCACGACCGCGACACCCGGTTTGCGCTGCACCAGCGGCACCGCAGCGCGAAATGCGAGTCCTGCCATACCGGCGTCGCGCAGCGCGACAAGCTCGAGAAGCTCGACGGCGCCTGCGTCTCATGCCACCGCAAGGAAGACAAGCACGACAACACGCTCGGCCCCAAGTGCGGCGACTGCCACAACGAGAGGTCCTGGAAAGAGGCGAAATTCGACCATTCGAAGACGAAATTCGCGCTCACCGGCGGCCACGCCGACCGCGAATGCAAGGCCTGCCACCGCAACCAGGCGAGCTTCAAGGACACGCCCACCGCGTGCCTCTCCTGCCACCGCAAGGACGACACCCACAAGGCGCGCTACGGCGAGAAGTGCGAGACCTGCCACGCCGACACGAAGTGGACGCACATCCGCTTCAGCCACGACCGCGACACGAAATACCCGCTCCGCGGCGTGCACCGCAGGACGAAGTGCGATGCCTGCCATGCCGGGGACCTTTACAGGGACAAGGCGGCCACGACGTGCATCGGCTGCCACCGCAAGGACGACAAGCACAAGGGCCAGCTCGCCGAGCAGTGCGAGCGCTGCCATGTGGAGGATTCCTGGAAGCGCATCGTCGGCTTCGACCATGGCAGGACGCGCTTCCCGCTGGTCGGCCGGCACATCGCCGTGGAGTGCAAGGCCTGCCACACCTCGCTCGCCTACAAGGACGCGAAGTCCGATTGCCTTTCCTGCCACGCGAAGGACGACAGGCACAAGCGCTCGCTGGGCGTGAAATGCGAGACCTGCCACAACGCACGCGACTGGAAGTCATGGGACTTCGACCACGCGCGCAAGGCGCGCTACCCGCTGGACGGCGCCCACAGGCCGCTCGCCTGCGCGGCTTGCCACGTTCCCGGAACGCACGCCGATCCGAAGCTTCCCACCCAGTGCGCCGCCTGCCATTCGCAGGACGACGTCCATGAAGGGCAGTTCGGCCGCCAATGCGAACGCTGCCACGTGACCGCCCGCTGGACCGAGATCCGGGCGGGCGCAACCCGAGGGAAAGCGCCATGAGAAGACTGACCGAGTTTTCGCCGCGCATCGTGCTGCTGGCCTTCGCGCTGGCACTGCTGCTGATCGTCGCGCTGGCCGTCTCGAGCCTGAGCCTCGCGCAGGGAATGCGCGGCAAGGACTTCAACCACACGGCCACGGGCTTCCCTCTCACCGGCGCGCACACCCAGGCGAAATGCGAGACCTGCCACCAGAAGGGCGTGTTCAAGGGCACGCCGCGCGATTGCAACAGCTGCCACATGCAGGGCGCCCGCCTGTCGAGCGTGACGATGTCCTCCAGCCATATCCCGGTGAACGCCGGATGCGAGTCCTGCCACGGCACGCTGAGATTTGCCGGCGCGCGCTTCAACCACCTCGGCGTCACGGCGGGCACCTGCACGAGCTGCCACAACGCCGTCACCGCGTCCGGCAAGCCCGGCAACCACATCCCCACCTCCGGATCGTGCGACTCCTGCCACCGCCCGACCGGATGGACCCCTGCCCGCTTCAACCATGGCAGCGTATCGCCGGGCTCGTGCGCGTCCTGCCATAACGGCTCGAGTTCGCGCGGCAAGCCGGCCGCCCACGTGGTCACCTCTGCTGCATGCGATTCCTGCCATCGCACCGCGGGCTGGATCCCGGCGACCTTCTCGCACGCCGATGTCACGCCCGGGACGTGCGCGTCCTGCCATAACGGCTCGAGCGCCAAGGGCAAGCCCGCAACCCACGTGCCGACCGCGGCCTCCTGCGACGCCTGCCACCGTACCAACGGCTGGGTCCCGGCTACGTTCTCGCACGCCGGCGTGACGCCAGGAACCTGCGCCAGCTGTCACAACGGCACCAACGCCGCAGGAAAGCCGGGCACGCACGTACCGACCACGGCCTCCTGCGACACTTGTCACCGCACCACCGGCTGGATTCCCGCCACGTTCTCGCATGCCGGCGTCACCGCCGGCACCTGCGCCACGTGCCACAACGGCACGAAAGCGCGCGGCAAGGCTGCCACGCACGTTCCAACGAGCGCATCGTGCGATTCGTGCCACCGCACCACGGGTTGGGTTCCCGGCGACGTTCTCGCATTCGGCGTATTTCTCCTGGCACCTGTGCGACCTGCCACAACGGCACAAGCGCCAAGGGCAAGACGGGTACGCACGTTCCCACGACCGCGTCGTGCGATTCCTGCCATCGCACTACCGGCTGGATCCCGGCGACGTTCTCGCATTCGGGTATTTCTCCTGGCACCTGTGCGACCTGCCACAACGGCACAAGTGCCAAGGGCAAGACGGGTACGCACGTTCCCACGACCGCGTCGTGCGATTCCTGCCATCGCACTACCGGCTGGATCCCGGCGACGTTCTCGCATTCGGGTATTTCTCCTGGCACCTGTGCGACGTGCCACAACGGCACAAGTGCCAAGGGCAAGACGGGCACGCACGTTCCCACGACCGCGTCGTGCGATTCCTGCCATCGCACTACTGGCTGGATCCCGGCGACGTTCTCGCATACCGGCGTATTCTCCTGGCACCTGTGCGACGTGCCACAACGGCACGAGTGCCAAGGGCAAGCCGGCACGCACGTTCCCACGACCGCGTCGTGCGATTCCTGCCATCGCACCACTGGCTGGATCCCGGCGACGTTCTCGCATACCGGTGTGACTCCTGGCACCTGTGCGACCTGCCACAACGGCACAAGCTGCCAAGGGCAAGACCGGCACGCACGTTCCCACGACCGCGTCGTGCGATTCCTGCCATCGCACCACTGGCTGGATCCCGGCAACGTTCTCGCAACCGGTGTGACACCAGGCAGCTGCGCGACCTGCCACAACGGCACTGCGGCCAAGGGCAAGCCGGCAACGCACGTGCCCACGACGCGCGTCGTGCGATTCCTGCCATCGCACCACCGGCTGGATCCCGGCAACGTTCTCGCATACCGGCGTGACGCCCGGGTCTTGCGCGACCTGCCACAACGGCTCGAGCGCCAAGGGCAAGCCCGCAACGCACGTGCCCACGACGCTCGCGTGCGATTCCTGCCATCGCACCACCGGCTGGATCCCGGCAACGTTCTCGCATACCGGCGTGACACCGGGTGTTGCGCGACCTGCCACAACGGCTCGAGCGCCAAGGGCAAGCCCGCAACGCACGTGCCCACGACGCTCGCGTGCGATTCCTGCCATCGCACCACCGGCTGGATCCCGGCAACGTTCTCGCATACCGGCGTGACGCCCGGGTCTTGCGCCACCTGCCACAACGGCTCGAGCGCCAAGGGCAAGCCCGCAACGCACGTGCCCACGACGCTCGCTTGCGATTCCTGCCATCGCACCACTGGGTGGATCCCGGCAACGTTCTCGCACACCGGCGTGACACCAGGCAGCTGCGCGACCTGCCACAACGGCTCGAGCGCCAAAGGCAAGCCCGCAACGCACGTGCCCACGACGCTCGCGTGCGACTCCTGCCATCGCACCACCGGCTGGATCCCGGCAACGTTCTCGCATACCGGCGTGACGCCCGGGTCTTGCGCGACCTGCCACAACGGCTCGAGCGCCAAAGGCAAGCCCGCAACGCACGTGCCCACGACGCTCGCTTGCGATTCCTGCCATCGCACCACTGGGTGGATCCCGGCAACGTTCTCGCATACCGGCGTGACACCAGGCAGCTGCGCGACCTGCCACAACGGCTCGAGCACCAAAGGCAAGACGGCCACGCATTTGCCGACCACGCTTTCATGCGACAGCTGCCATCGAACGACCGCATGGATCCCGGCGACGTTTTCGCACACAGGGGTGACGCCGGGCACCTGCGCCAATTGCCATAACGGGTCGTCGGCCAAGGGCAAGCCCTCGGGACACTTCGTCACCGCCCAATCCTGCGATGCCTGCCACCGAACGACGGCATGGACGCCGGTCACCGCGTACTCGCACAAGTCGGCGTTCTACAAGGCGCACAACGCCGGCGTCACCTGCGCGAGCTGCCACACCACCTCCAACGAGGTGATCGCGTGGAAGTTCGCCGCGTACAAGCCCGACTGCGCGGGATGCCATGCGGGGACCTTCAAGCCGGATGCGCACAAGAAGGTCGATACGCCGAAATTGCTCTACACCGTCGCAGAGCTGAAGGACTGCTCCGGGAGTTGCCACCTGTACACCAACGCCAGCATGACCACCGTAGCGAAATCGCGCACCGGCCAGCACCGGGCGACCGGCGGCGGTTTCTGAAGCGCCAGGAACAAGCCACTTACCCAACACCCGCCATGGAAAGGCCAGCACGATGGAATTGGAAAGATTCGCGAAGACCCTCGCCAGGATGGTCATGCTCGGGGGCCTCGCGTTCATGGCGCCGGCATTCGGCCAGGTGCTCGAAGACATCGAGGTGCGCGCGCAGGATGGCAACGCCGTAATCACGGTGCGCTTCGGCGTGCGCGTGCAGTTCCTGCGCACGGCGATGAGCCCGAAGAACGACCTGCTGCAGGTCTATTTCCAGATCACCGGCGGCGAGGAGAACACCGGCCGCACCCTGGAGGAGTTCCGCAGGTCGCCGCCCTCCGACCTCGTGCCGCGATTTACCGTCACCTATCCGCTGCAGCCGCAGACCGCGGTGCGGCGCATCGACGTGAAATTCTCCAGCCCGGTCGATGCGCGGCTGCGTCCCGGCGCCGACAACCGCAGCATGCAGATCCTCGTGCCGCTGCCGAAGGGATTCAAGCCCGCCCCCGCCCCTGCCGCGCCACCGGTGGCAGCGCTGCCGCTGCCCACCGCTCCGGCCGCCGGCACGACAGATCTCGACAGGCAGGGCAGCGAAATGCTCGCGCGCGCGCGCGCCGCGGTCGAGGCCGGCAACAACGAGCAGGCGGTCGCGGAGTTGAACCAGTTGCTCAACCTCCCGCCGAACGCCGCTTCGCAGGAAGCGCAGGAGATCATCGGTGTCGCCCGCGAGCGCATGGGCGAGACCGCCAAGGCCCGGGCCGAGTACGACCTGTTTCTCAAGCTCTATCCGGACTCCGAAGGAGCCGCGCGCGTGCGCAAGCGGCTTGCCGACATGGCGACCAGGCCCGCTCCAGGCGCTGCACCCGGGCCCGGCGCCAGGCCCGCGTTGAAGATGGTGTGGGGGAGCCTGTCACAGTACTACTACGGCGGGAACTCGCAGTCCCAGACGCAGATCGTCACCGTGACGCCCGCGACCAATGCCACGACCATCGACACGTCGTCCCTCGCGTCCAGGGACCAGTCGGCGCTGGTGACCAACATCGACGCGAACGCCCGCTACCGGAACGACACGGTGGACTCTCGGCTGGTGTTCCGCGACACCCAGACGACCAGCTTCCTCAAGTCGCAGGAGAACGAGAACCGCCTCACGGCGCTGTTCGGCGAGGTGAAAGGCAACGTCACGCCGGCACTGGCGCGGGTCGGCAGGCAATCGGCCACCAGCGGCGGCGTTCTCGGCCGTTTCGACGGCGGGCTCTTCAACTACGGATTCGCGCCGCAGCTGCGCCTGAATATCGTCGGCGGCAAGCCCGTCGAGACGCTTCCGGGCCTGAAGCCGGTCTTCTACGGCGTCTTCGTGGAGGGCGACAATCTCGGCGGGCGCTGGAGCGGCAACGTGTTCGCCATCGAGCAGCGCCTGCAGGGCGTGACCGACCGCTTCGCGCTCGGCGGCGAGGCGCGCTACAACGACAACGGGCAGACCGTGTATGCGCTCGTCGATTACGACACGCGCGCCAAGGCAGTGAACATCGGCATGTTCCAGGCGACGCTGCAGACCGCTTCCGGGACCAATTTCAACCTCCTCGCCGACTATCGCCGCACGCCGCCACTGCAGGTGTCCAACGCCCTGCTCTCTTCGGTGAGCACGATGAGCTTCCGCGAGCTGCTCGATGCGCAGGGCGAGACAGGCGTGCTGGCGATCGCCGACCTGCTCACCCCGATCTCGAAAGTGTTCCTCGCGAGCGTCACGCACCAGTTCACGAAGCAGTGGCAACTGGGCGGCGATGTCCGCGTTTCGAGCCTCACCGGCACGCCTGCGTTCGGCGACCTTGCCGCCGTGGCGCAGACCGGCAACATCTACACCTACTCCGCGCAGGCGATCGGCACCGGGCTATTCGACCTGAACGACGTCACCATACTCAGCGCGAGCTACCTGACGGGCTCGACCAACAGGGCGTGGTCGACGTTCGCCAACAGCCGCCTGCAGTTCGCCGAGCGCTGGCTGGTGGAGCCGTCCTTGAAGTGGTACCGGCAGCGCGACAACGCCGGCATCCAGCTGGTGCGCACCACCGGCGCGCTAAAGGTGAGTTACCGGGTGTGGGAGAAAGTCCTGCTCGAATCCGAGTACACCTTCGAGAGGAGCCAGACCACCGGGGCGCTGATCGACGACGACACCTCGCGGCACCTGTACTACCTGGGCTATCGCTGGGATTTCTAGGCCTGCATGCAGCCGGCAAGTTCCCGCCAGCACCCGATGTCCCAGAACCGTGCCGCCTGTCCCGAAGGCGACGTGAGCACGAAGAAGCGCGTCGCGCCCATTTCTTCTTCCTGCGACCCGTAGGTCACGGGACGCCCGAAAAATGCCTGCGCCGCGTTCTTGCTGGTGAACGCCACCATCGCCGGCGCGTAGCGCGCGAGTTTCCTGCGAAGAGCGGGCACATCGAAAGCGTCATCAGGCAACTCGTCGTCGTTTCCCGAGTGGTGCTTGGCGAGGTCGGTGAGCCCGATGCCAAGCGCCAGCAGCTGCGGATACTCGGCGGGAAGGAAACGGCGCGGCGTGAGGCCGACGGCGTGCAGCGCCGGCCAGAAGCGATTTCCCGGCCGCGCGTAGTAGGCCGAAGCCTGCGCCGAGGCACGGCTGGGCGCCGTGCCGCAGAACACCAGCTTCAGCCCCGGCGCCAGCAGGTCGGGCAGGACCGGCCGGGTCACGCCTTCATCGCGCGGACGATCTGCTCCAGCGCACCCGGGTCCTCGATCGTCGTGAGGTCGCCCGGATCGCGGCCCTCGCAGATCGCCTGGATAGAACGGCGCAGCAGCTTGCCCGAGCGTGTCTTCGGCAGCACGGTCACGAAATGCACCCGCGAAGGCCGGGCGATGGCGCCGATCTCGCGGTCCACCGTTGCCATCACTTCCTTCTCGAGCGCGGCGGCGAGTTCCGGCGTCGACGATTTCGAAGCGTCCTTCAGCACGGCGAACGCGATCGGCACCTGGCCCTTCAGCTTGTCGGCCATGCCCACGACCGCGACCTCGGCGATTCCCGCGTGCGCCTGCACCGCCTCCTCGATCTCGCGCGTGCCGAGCCGGTGGCCGGCGACGTTGATCACGTCATCGGTTCGGCCGAGCACGAAGTAGTAGCCGTCCTTGTCGCGGGTCGCCCAGTCGAAGGTCGAGTACACCATCTCGTCCTTGAAGGTGCCGAAATAGGTCTTCACGAAGCGCTCGTCGTCGCCCCAGATCGTGGTCATTCCCCCCGGGGGCAGCGGCGGCACGATGGTCAGCACGCCCTTCTCGTCGGCGCCGACTTCCACGCCGGTCTCCTCGTGCTTCAGCTTGATGCGATAGCCGTAGGCGGCGAAGGAAGGCGAGCCGACCTTGCGCGGCGTGTCCTCGACTCCCGGGCACGCGGTGAGGATCGGCCAGCCGGTCTCGGTCTGCCAGTAGTTGTCGACGACCGCGCTGCCGAGCGCGTCCGACACCCAGCGCGATGTCGGTTCGTCGAGCGGCTCGCCCGCGAGGAACAGGAACTTGAGCGTGGAGGTGTCGTACTTCTTCATGAACGCCGGGTCGTGCTTCTTCAGCACCCGGATCGCGGTCGGCGAGGAGAACATCGAGGTCACCTTCCAGTCCTGCACGATCTTCCACCACACGCCCGCATCGGGGCGCATCGGCACGCCGTCGTACATGATCGTGGTCGAGCCGTTGATGAGCGGCCCGTAGACGATGTACGAGTGCCCGACCACCCAGCCGATGTCGGAGGTGCAGAAGTAGGCGTCTCCCGGCTTGGAGCAATAGATGTGGCGCATCGACGCGGCAAGCGCCACCGCGTAGCCGCCGGTGTCGCGCAGCACGCCCTTGGGCTTGCCTGTCGTGCCGCTGGTATAGAGGATGTACGAGCTCTCGTTCGACTCCAGCCACTGCACCGGGACGCTGGCATTCATGTGCTTCGCGCGCAGCACCGCGTAGTCGAGGTCGCGCCCGGCGACCATCGTCATCGCCTTGTCGAGGCCGCGATTGCAGATCACGACATGCTTCGGCGGCTTTTCCGCGAGGCGGATCGATTCGTCGACGAGGGGCTTCAGCGGAATGACCTTGCCCACGCGCGAGCCGGCGTCGCTCGTGACCATCACCTTGGGCTGCGCATCGTCGATGCGCGCGGCAAGCGATGCCGCCGCGAAGCCGCCGAACACCACCGAATGGATCGCGCCGATGCGCGTGGTGGCGAGCATCGCGAACACCGCCTCCGGCGTCATCGGCATGTAGATCAGCACGCGGTCGCCCTTGCCGACGCCGAGCTCCTTCAGCGTCGCGGCGAAGCGGTTCACCTCGGCGTGCAGTTCCTTGTAGGTGAAGCGGCGCTCCTTGTCCTCTTCGGTGGAGATCCATACCAGCGCGAGCTGGTCTCCGCGCGTCGCAAGGTGGCGATCCAGCGCGTTGTGGCAGAGGTTGGTCTCGCCGCCCACGAACCACGAGCGGAACGGCGGCTTGGAGTAGTCGAGCACCTTGGTGAAGGGCTTGTGCCAGTCCACCAGTTGCGCCTGTTCCGCCCAGAACCCTGACGGGTCGTCGATCGACCTTTGGTAAAAAGCCTTGTAGGTGCTCATCTCTCCCCCTCCGTTTCAGTCGGTTTTTTTCTTGCGTCCGGCGGCGGCCGCCGTCCGGGCGCATTTTCGGAGTCTAGCCTCGCCATCGTCGGCCCGGTTTGATCCATCTCAAACGACCGGGCGGGCGCGGGCGCCCGTTCAGGCATTCACGTCCACGACGATGCGGCCGCGCACCTTTCCGGCCAGGATCTCGGGCGCGCGCGCGATCGCCTCGCGCAGCCCGATGGTGGTGGTGATGGCGTCCAGCTTGGCGCGGTCGAGGTCGCGCGCGAGCTTCAGCCAGGCTTCGCGGCGCAGGGCGAGCGGCGCCATGACACTGTCTATGCCGGCCAGCGTGACGCCACGCAGGATGAAGGGCGCGACGCTCGACGGCAGGTCCATGCCCTGCGCCAGCCCGCAGGCGGCGACCACCCCGCCGTATTTCGCCTGCGCGCAGGCATTGGCGAGCGTGTGGCTGCCGACCGTGTCCACCACGCCCGCCCAGCGTTCCTTCTGCAAGGGCTTGCCTGGTTGCGCGAGCTCGTTGCGGTCGATCACCTCGGCGGCGCCGAGCGATTTCAGCCAATCGGCCTCGCTCCCTCGCCCCGTCGATGCAACGACCCGGAAGCCCCAGCCGGCAAGGATCGCGATCGCGATGCTGCCGACGCCGCCCGCGGCCCCGGTGACGAGGATCTCGCCCTTGTCCCTGGTGACGCCAAGCCGCTCGAGCGACATGGCGCAGAGCATCGCGGTGAACCCGGCGGTGCCGATCGCCATCGCCTGCTTCGCGCCCAGGCCCTCTGGCAGCGCCACCAGCCAGTCGCCCTTGAGCCTGGCCTTCTGCGCGAGGCACCCCCAATGCGTCTCGCCTACGCCCCAGCCGGTATGCACCACGCGGTCGCCCGGCTTCCATGACGGATGGTCGCTTGCTTCCACCGTGCCGGCGCCGTCGATCCCCGCCACCATCGGCCACTTGCGCACCACCGGCGCCTTGTTGGCGATGGCGAGCCCGTCCTTGTAGTTGAGCGTCGAGTAGTCGACGCGGATCGTGACGTCGCCTTCGGGCGGCAGCCTCGCCTCGTCGATGTCGGTGACGCTCGCCTTGAATCCGGTTTCGTCCTTTTCCAGCAGCAGGGCTTTGAACATGGCTCTCTCACTTGGGTTGTCAGGTCAAATCAACTGGATTCCGTTTCCTGCCGGAATGACGGCTGCCGCGGTATTCAAGAAAGGCGATGGAACCGCCGATGAACGCCGATGAACGCCGATAAATGCAAAGGCAAGAAGGTCGCTGATTACGAAGGCTTCGTGGTGACATCGAAGCCACCTACTTACCATGGTATTTATCGGCGTTCATCGGCGTTCATCGGCGGTTCCATCGCGTTTCCGTAAATATTTCAGCTCTGAACCGGAATATTCAGCAAGGCGGGATCGGCGGTGGACGCATGCTTCCGCGAAAAGTAGTCGCGCGATTGCATCTCCCGCATGCGGCTCGCGGTGCGGCCGAACTCCTTGCGCACCGTGAGCGACGGGCCGTGCGCCTCCTGCGTCTCGGCGATGAGCTCCTCGGGCTGCGCGGCCGCCGACACGATCAGGCGCACGTGCCGGTCGTAGAAGACGTCGATCATCCACGTCAGGCGCCGGATCACGTCGGTGTGCTGCGGCGCGAGCACCGGGATGCCCGACACCAGCACGGTGTGGTACGCGCTTGCGATCTCGAGGTAGTCGACCTGCGAGCGCGCCTCGACGCAAAGCTCGTCGAACGCGAACCAGATCACGCCCTTGGCGCGGCGCCGGAAACGGATCTCGCGACCGCCGACGCCCAGCGCCCCGTCCTCGGCGTAGCTGGCCTTGGACATCGCATCGAAGGCGCGGGCGAGCTCGCGGTCCGCGCGCTCGCCGAGCGGCACGTGATACACCTTGAGTCCCTCGAGGATGCGGCGGCGGTGGTCGGTGCTGCCCGCGAGCTCGAGCACGTCGAGGTCGCGCTTGAGGATTTCGATCGCGGGCAGGAAACGCGCGCGCTGCAGGCCGTTGGGATAAAGGTCGTCGGGGCGGTAGTTCGAGGTCATCACCAGCACCACGCCCTTGGCGATCATGAGCTCGAGCAAGCGGCCGAGGATCATCGCGTCGGCGATGTCGGAGACGTGGAACTCGTCGAAGCAGAGCAGGCGCAGCTCGCGCGCGATCTCCGACGAGATCAGGTCCAGCGGGTCCTCGTTTCCCGAAAGCGCGCGCATCCGGCCGTGGATCTCGCGCATGAACTCGTGGAAGTGCACGCGGCGCTTGCGCCGGTGGCGCGACACCTTGAAGAAGGCGTCCATCATGAGCGACTTGCCGCGCCCGACGCCGCCCCAGATGTAGATGCCGCGCGGCGGCTTCCTTCCCGCGCCGAGGTTGGTGACCAGGCGGTTGATCTTCCCCTGGCGGTAGAGGCGGTACTGCTCGAGTTCGCCGAACAGTCGCTCGAGGTTTTCCAGCACGTGCAATTGCGCGCCGTCGGACTGGTAATCGCCGCGCTGGCTGAAGTGCCAGAACCACTCCAGCGGGCCGGAGAACTCCGTCGGCTCTTCCGCCTCCTCTTCCCCGGCCGTCAGGATGTCCAGTTCGTCGGCGTTTTCCATTCAGGCCTGGAAAAGAAAAAGCAATGGAACCGCCGATGAACGCCGATGAACGCCGATGAAAACCCTATGTGTGGATGGCTGCGACCGCCACTACGAAGCCTTGAACCAAGAACGTCTTGCCCTTGCTTTTATCGGCGTTCATCGGCGTTCATCGGCGGTTCCAAACTGCTTTTCGTCAGCTATTGAGGGAACGCTTGTCGACGGAGAGAGCGGCCTCGCGCATGACCTCGGAAAGGGTCGGGTGGCCATGGCAGATGCGCGCGATGTCCTCGGAGGAGCCCTTGAACTCCATCGTCGTCACGCCTTCCTGGATGAGGTCGGAAGCGTGCTCGTGGATGATGTGCACGCCCAGCACCTCGTCGGTGGCCGCATCGGCAATCACCTTCACGAAGCCCTGCGTGGCACCGGTGCCCAGCGCGCGGCCGTTGATCGAGAACGGGAACTGGCCGGTCTTCACCGCGCGGCCCTCGGCCTTCAACTGCTGCTCCGTCCGGCCCACCCACGCGATCTCGGGCGAGGTGTAGATGATCCACGGGATGCAGTTGTAGTCGATGTGCGGCTTCTGCCCGGCGATGAGTTCGGCGACCATCACGCCCTCATCCTCGGACTTGTGCGCGAGCATGGGGCCGCGCACCACGTCGCCGATCGCCCAGACGTTGGGGAGGTTGGTGCGGCAATGGTCGTCAACCTCGATGAAGCCGCGATCGCTCACCTTCAGGCCCACCGTGAGCGCGCCGAGACCGTCGGTGTTGGGCACGCGGCCCACCGAGACCACGAGCTTGTCGCACTCGAGCTTCTGCGCGAGGCCCTTGTCGTCGGTGTAGTCCACCGTGATGCCGGTCTTCTTCGTCGTCACTTTCTCGATCTTCACGCCCAGCTTGATGGCCAGGCCCTGCCCCTTGGTGAAGACCTTCCAGGCCTCCTTCGCGATGGCGTCGTCGCAGGCGCCGAGGAAGGCCGGCAGCGCCTCGAGGATCGTCACTTCCGAGCCCAGGCGCCGCCAGACGCTGCCCAGCTCCAGCCCGATCACGCCGGCGCCGATCACGCCGAGGCGCTTCGGGACCGCGCCGAGCGCCAGCGCGCCTTCGTTGTCGCAGATGTCCTTGTTGTCCACGACGATGCCCGGCAGGTGGCGCGCCTTCGAGCCGGTCGCGACGATCACGTGCTTCGCCTGCACTTGCTCCTTCTTCTCGCCGTTGGCCACCTCCACGGTGTACAGGTCGCCTGCCGAGATGAACTTGCCGAATCCCTGCAGCCACGTGACCTTGTTCTTCTTGAACAGGTATTCGATGCCCTTGGTCATCTTGGTGACGATGGCGTCCTTGCGCGCCTGCATCTTGCCCAGGTCGAACTTCGCGCCCGGAAACGGCGATGCCGTGGGCCTCGAGGCCGTGGGAGACTTTCTCGAATTCCTCCGACGATGCGAGCAGCGCCTTGGAAGGAATGCAGCCGACGTTGAGGCAGGTGCCCCCGAGCGCAAGTTCGCCCGCGGGGTTCCTCCAGCCTTCGATGCACGCGGTCTTGAAGCCCAGCTGCGCGGCGCGCACCGCGGCGATGTACCCGCCGGGGCCGGCACCGATGATGAGGACGTCGAATTGTGAGGGCATGGAAGTGCTTTCCGTTAAGGGGCGATCAATGCAGCCAGAGCCGCGAGAGGTGCACGCCGATGCCGGCGCACAGGCCCGCGGCGAGCGGCGGGACTTTCCCGATGAACATCGGCGGGTGCTTCGCCAGCCGCAGGAGCCACAGGACGATGGCGAAAGAAAGGCCGACGCCGACCGAGACCGCGAAATGCTTCGGCACGTACAAGCCGAGCAGGCGCTCGAAATAGACGATCAGGAAGCCCAGCAGGAGCCCCGATAGCACGAAGGCAAGCGCCTGTCGGGCGAGCCTTGCCGGCTTCCATCGCTTGCGCGCCAAGTCAGAGGTCTAGCAACAGGCGCGCGGGATCTTCGAGCGCCTCTTTCATCGCCACGAGCGGCGAGCACCGCTTCGCGCCCGTCGATGATGCGATGGTCGTAGGACATCGCGAGGTAATTGATCGGCCGGATGACGACCTGGCCGTTCTCGACGACGGGGCGCTCGCGCGTGGCATGCACGCCCAGGATCGCGCTTTGCGGCGGGTTGATGATCGGCGTCGAGAGCATCGAGCCGAACACGCCGCCGTTGGAGATCGAGAACGTGCCGCCGGTGAGTTCCTCGATGGTGAGCTTGCCGTCCTTCGCCTTCACGCCGAATTCCGCGATCGCCTTCTCGATGTCGGCGATCGACATCAGGTCGGCGTCGCGCAGGATCGGCACCACCAGCCCGCGCGGCGAGCCGACCGCGATGCCGATGTCGTAATAGCCGTGGTAGACGATGTCGGTGCCGTCGATCGAGGCGTTGACGACCGGGTACTTGCGCAGCCCGTGAAGCGCGGCCTTGACGAAGAACGACATGAAGCCGAGCTTCACGCCGTGCTCCTTCTCGAAGCGGTCCTTGTACCGGTTGCGCAGGTCCATCACCGGGGCCATGTTGACCTCGTTGAAGGTGGTGAGGATGGCGGCGGTCGATTGCGATTGCACCAGCCGCTCGGCGATGCGCTGGCGCAGCCGCGTCATCGGCACGCGCTGCTCGGCGCGGGCGCCCTGCGGAATGCCTGCTTTCGGGGCGGCAGGTTTCGCCGCCGCGGGCGCAGGCGTCGCCGGCGCGCCGACCACGTCCTGCTTGGTCACGCGGCCGTCGCGGCCGGTGCCCGCAACGCTTGCGGTGTCGAGGCCTTTCTCGGCAGCGATCTTGGCGGCCGCCGGAGACGCAGCTTTCGCGCCGGACGCCGCGGCAGGCGCGGCAACGGCGGGAGCGGCGGGCGGCAGGGCGGCAGGCGGCGGCGCGGCCGCAACCGAGCCCTTCGCCTCGGTATCGATGACCGCGAGCACGTCGCCGCTGGCGACCGAGGCGCCGTCGGCAGCCACGATCTTCACCAGCACGCCGTCGGACGGCGAAGGTGTCTCGAGGACCACCTTGTCGGTCTCGATGTCGATCAGGTTCTCGTCGCGCTTCACCGCTTCGCCGACCTTCTTGTGCCAGGTGACGAGCGTCGCCTCCGAGACGGATTCCGAAAGCTGCGGGACCTTCACTTCAACTTGCATGGTTTTTCCTTTTTGTCCGGCTCGCGCGACCTCAGGCCGCCGCCTTCTTGCCGCTCGCATCCCACGTGAGCGCCGCTTCGACCAGCTGCCTTTGCTGCTCGTTGTGCAGGCTCAGGTAGCCCGCCGCGGGCGAGGCCGCCGATGCGCGCCCGGCATAGGACAGCACCTGGTCGCCGCCAAGGTGGCGGGCAAGGTAGTGCTGGATGCGGTGCCATGCGCCCTGGTTGCCGGGCTCCTCCTGCATCCACACCACGGATTTCGCGTTCGGATAGAGCGCGATCTGCTCGGCGAACTCCTCGTGCGGGAAGGGATAGAGCTGCTCGATGCGCACCAGCGCGACGTCTTCGATGCCCCTCCGGGCGCGCTCCGCGGCGATGTCGTAGTAGACCTTGCCGGAACAGAAGACCACCCGCTTCACCTTCTTTGGCGCGGGCTTCTCGGGGTCGCCGATCACGCACTGGAAGCCGCCCCTGGCAAGGTCCTCGAGAGGCGACGAGGCCTCCTTCTTGCGCAGCAGGCTCTTGGGCATCATGACGATGAGCGGTTTCCTCAGCGGCCGGATCACCTGGCGGCGCAGCATGTGGAACAGCTGCGCGGGCGTGGAGGGAACGACCACCTGGATGTTGTGCTCCGCGCACAGCTGGAGGTAGCGCTCCAGGCGCGCCGAGGAGTGCTCGGGGCCCTGGCCCTCGTAGCCGTGGGGCAGCATCATCGTCAGCCCGCACAACCGGCCCCACTTCGCCTCGCCGGAAGCGATGAACTGGTCGATCACGACCTGCGCGCCGTTGGCGAAGTCGCCGAATTGCGCCTCCCAGATCACCAGCTCGAAGGGGTGCGCCGAAGCGTAGCCGTACTCGAAGCCGAGCACCGCTTCCTCGGAGAGCAAGGAGTCGATCACGAGGAAGTTGGCCTGCCCCTGGCGAATGTGCTGCAGGGGAAGGTAGGCGCCCGAGTCCCACCGCTCGCGGTTCTGGTCGTGGAGCACGGCGTGGCGGTGGGCGAAGGTGCCGCGGCCGCTGTCCTGCCCTGACAGGCGCACCGGATGGCCCTCGTCGACCAGGGCCGCGTAGGCCAGGTTCTCGGCCATGCCCCAGTCCAGCGCGATCTTGCCTTCGCCCATTTCGCGGCGGGCCGCGAGCAGGCGTTCCACCGTCGGGTGCAGCTTGAAATCCGCCGGAATGCTGGTGAGCAGCCTCGACAGGACCTTGAGCTTGGCCACCGGCACGGCAGTGACGGCGGGGCGCCGCCACTCGACGTCCATGTAGGGCGCCCAGTCGACCGCGAGCGCGGGCCTGAGCCCGTAAAGGATCTTCGGATTGATCGGCTTGCCCGCGTCGAGCGCGGCGCGCAGGCTCGTCACCAGCTCATCGGCCTGTCCCGGGGCGATGACGCCTTCCTTCTCCAGCTTGTCGGCGTAGAGCTTGCGCGTGCCCGGATGCTGGGCAATGCGCTTGTACATCAAGGGCTGGGTGACGAACGGTTCGTCCTGCTCGTTGTGCCCGAGCCGGCGGAAGCACACCATGTCGATCACGACGTCCTTGCGGAACTTCATGCGGTAGTCGAGCGCGATCCTCGCCACCATCGCGACCGCCTCGGGGTCGTCGCCGTTCACGTGGAAGACCGGCGCCTCGATCATCTTCGCGATCCCCGTGCAATAAAGCGACGAGCGGCTGTCGCGCGTGTCCGAGGTGGTGAAGCCGATCTGGTTGTTCACGACGATGTGGATCGTGCCGCCGGTGCGGTAGCCGCGCGTCTGCGAAAGCGCCATGGTCTCCATCACCACGCCCTGCCCCGCAAAAGCGGCATCGCCATGGATCAGGAGCGGCAGGACCTGCCCGCCGTTGTGGTCGCCGCGGCGGTGCTGGCGCGCGCGCACCGAACCCTCGACCACCGGGTTCACGATCTCGAGGTGCGAAGGGTTGAACGACAGCGTCAGGTGGACCGCGCCGCCGGCCGTCTGGATGTCCGACGAGAAGCCCTGGTGGTACTTCACGTCGCCCGACGAGAGCGCGGTGGCCTTCTTGCCCTCGAATTCCGAAAAGAGGTCGGCGGGGATCTTGCCGAGGTTGTTCACGAGGACGCCCAGCCTGCCGCGGTGGGCCATGCCGATCACGACTTCCTTCAGGCCGGCGGCCCCGCCCTCCTCGATGATGATGTCGAGCATCGGGGTGAGGCTTTCGCCGCCCTCCCCCGAGAAGCGCTTCTGGCCGACGTAGCGGGTATGCAGGTAGCGCTCGAGCGTCTCGGAGGCCGTGATCCGGTCGAGCAGGAAGCGCTTCTCGTCCGCGGAGAGCTTCGGCGTGGACAGCGTCCCCTCGAAGCGGTCGCGGATCCAGCGCTTCTCCTCCATCGACGACATGTACATGTACTCGATGCCGATCGTGCCGCAATAAGTCCTCCTCACAGCGGCCACGATTTCCCTGAGCGTCATGCGGTCGCGGCGGTTCGCCCACGACCCGGCCAGGAACTCGCGGCCGAGGTCTTCCTCGCGCAGGCCGTAATACTCGAGTTCGAGCTCCGGCACCGGCGACTTGTCCATCCGGTTCAGGGGATCGAGCTGCGAATAGCGCGAGCCCGTGGTGCGGTGCGCGCGGATGAACTGGAGGACCCGCGTCTGCTTCTCGTCTTCTCCCGCCATCGGGCCTGCCGCGCGCGCGCCCTGCCGCGCTTGCCGCGCGAATGCGTCGATCACCGGGCCGTGCGCGACGTCGCGGGCCGTGCCGGCCTGCCAGGCGTCGAACCGCGCGCGCCATTCCGGCGCCACCGAGGCGGGGTCGGCGATGTAGCGCTCGTAGAGCTCCTCGACGAACGCGGCATTGCCGCCCGACAGGTATGACGACGTTTCGAATTCCCGCATCACGCTCGACATGAATACCTCGCTTTCAGGCGCGCCTGGCCATCGGCACGACGTCGCGCTTCTTCGCGCCCTGGTAGAGCTGGCGCGGGCGGCCGATCTTCTGCTCGGGGTCCGAGATCATCTCGTTCCATTGCGCGATCCAGCCCACGGTGCGGGCAAGCGAGAAGATGCACGTGAACATCGAGGTCGGGATGCCGAGCGCGCGCTGCACGATGCCCGAGTAGAAGTCCACGTTGGGATAAAGCTTGCGGCTGACGAAGTACTCGTCTTCCAGCGCGATCTTCTCCAGCGCCATCGACAGCTTGAAGAGCGGGTCGTTGTGCAGGCCGAGTTCGTCGAGCACCTCGCGGCAGGTCTCCTGCATGAGCTTGGCGCGCGGATCGTAGTTCTTGTACACGCGGTGGCCGAAGCCCATCAGCTTCACGCCGGAGTTCTTGTCCTTCACCTTGGCCACGAACTCGCCGATCTTCTCCACGCCGCCATTCTTCTGGATGTCGGTAAGCATGTTCAACGCCGCCTCGTTGGCGCCGCCGTGCGCCGGGCCCCACAGGCAGGCGATCCCCGAGGCGATGCAGGCAAAGGGGTTGGCGCCGGACGATCCGGCGAGGCGCACGGTGGACGTGGACGCGTTCTGCTCGTGGTCGGCGTGCAGGATGAGGATCCGGTCGAGCGCGCGCACCAGCACCTCGTTCGACTGGTACTCCTCGGCGGGCACGCCGAACATCATGCGCATGAAGTTGCCCGTGTAGGAGAGCGAGTTCTTCGGGTACATGAAGGGCTGGCCCATGTTGTACTTGTAGGCCATCGCGGCGATCGTCGGCAGCTTCGCGATCAAGCGGAAGGCCGAGACCTCGCGGTGCTCCGCGTTGGTGATGTCGAGCGAGTCGTGGTAGAACGCCGACAGCGCGCCCACCACGCCCACCATCACCGCCATCGGGTGCGCGTCGCGGCGGAAACCGGAGAACAGGCGCGCGATCTGCTCGTGCACCATGGTGTGCCGCGTCACCGTGAAGTCGAATTCCTTCTTCTGCTGCGCGTTGGGCAGCTCGCCCTTGAGCAGGAGGTAGCAGACCTCGAGGAAATCGCAATTGGTCGCGAGTTGCTCGATGGGATAGCCGCGATACAGCAGCACGCCCTCGTCGCCGTCGATGTAGGTGATCGACGAGCTGCAGCTCGCCGTGGACAGGAAGCCCGGGTCGTAGGTGAACATCCCGGTCTGCCCGTAGAGCTTGCGTATGTCGATCACGTCCGGCCCGATGGTCCCCCCGTAAACCGGGAATTCGATCGGCTTGCCTCCGTCGAGGGCAAGCGTGGCTTTGCTTTTGGCGTCCATGTGCGTTTCCCTTGTGCGGCCGTTCAGGCCAGTTGCAGCATGCGCACCAGCGGTGCGAGATCTGCGTCCTCGCAGGGCGTGCGCCCCATTACCATGTCCAGCAGGTCGTTGTCGGGCAGCTTCAGCAGCGCATCGAGCTTCCGGAGGCCCGCTTCATCCAGTCGCTTGAATTCACCTTCGAAAAACCGTTCAAACACCAGGTCCAGCTCGAGCAGCCCCCGGCGGGAACGCCAGCGCAGCCTCTCGGTCTCCCGGTCGTCCATGTCTCGTGCCTTCCGCTCGCCGGTGTTGAGCGGCGCCGATGCGTCCGCTCCAACACCGTTCCCGATCTAGACCGCCCTCCTCACCATCATTTCCTTGATCTTTCCGATGGCCAGCGTCGGATTGAGCCCCTTCGGGCAGACGTCGACGCAATTCATGATCGTGTGGCAGCGGAACAACCTGTAGGGATCCTCGAGGTTGTCCAGCCGTTCATTGGTCGCCTGGTCGCGGCTGTCGGCAATGAAGCGGTAGGCGTTCAAAAGTCCCGCGGGGCCGACGAACTTGTCCGGGTTCCACCAGAACGACGGGCAGACGTCGAGCAGCAGGCGCACAGGATGCATTCGTAGAGGCCGTCGAGCTCGGCGCGCTGCTCCGGGCTTTGCAGGCGCTCCTTCTCCGGCATCGGATTGTCGTCGATGACGTAAGGGGTCACCGAGTGGTACTGGTTGAAGAACGCCGTCATGTCGACGATCAGGTCGCGGATGATCGGCAGTCCCGGCAGCGGGCGGATGACGACCGGTTCCTTCAATTCCGACACCGGGGTGATGCAGGCCAGCGCCGTTCTTGCCGTTGATGTTCATCGCGTCCGAGCCGCACACGCCCTCGCGGCAGGAGCGGCGCAGGCTGAGCGAATCGTCGATCGACTTGATGCGGATCAGCATGTCCAGCAGCATCCGGTCGGCCGGCCCGGGCTGCACGTCGTAGTCCTGGAAGTACGGCTTGGCGTCCTTCTCCGGGTCGAAGCGCTCGATCGAGAATTTCATGTCAGTACACCCTCGCCTTGGGTTCGAAGGACTCGATGGTGAGCGGCTTCAGGTTCACCGCCTTGTAGTCGAGGCGGTCGCCCTCCTTGTACCAGAGCGAATGCTTGAGCCAGTTCTTGTCGTCGCGGGAATGGAAGTCGGCGCGGTCGTGCGCGCCGCGGGTCTCGTGGCGCCCGTCGGCCGACACCAGCGCGGCACGCGCGGTCTCGGCGAGGTTGTCGAGTTCGAGCGCCTCGATGCGCGCGGTGTTGAAGACGCGGCTCTTGTCCTTGATCATCGTGCGGGTGGCACGCTCCGACACCGCGCGGATCTTCTTCACGCCTTCGGTGAGCAGGTCAGGGAAGCGGAACACGCCGCAGTGCGCCTGCATGGTGCGCTGGATCTCGGCGCGCACTTCGGTGACGTCCTCGCCGTCTTTCTGCGTCTCGAGGCGATTCAGGCGCGCCATCGAATAATCGCCCGCGTCCTTCGGCAACGGAGGCAGCGCCGCGGCCTGCGCCTTGATGAAGGAGACCATGCTCATGCCGGAACTCTTGCCCATCACCAGCAGGTCGGTGAGCGAATTGGTGCCGAGCCGGTTGGCGCCGTGGATGGAAGCGCAGCCGCATTCGCCGGCGGCATAGAACCCCTGCACCGGGGCCGACGGATTGCCGCCCTTGGGCACGACCACCTCGCCCGAGTAATTGGTGGGGATGCCGCCCATCTGGTAGTGGCAGGTGGGCACCACCGGGATCGGGTCCTTGACGGGGTCGACGTTGGCGAACTTCTTCGCGATCTCGCGGATGCCCGGCAGGCGCTTCTCGATCGTCTCGAGCCCGAGGTGATCGAGCTTCAGCATCAGGTAATCGCCGTGCTCGCCGCAGCCGCGGCCGTCCTTGATCTCGGTGGCCATGGCGCGCGACACCACGTCGCGGCTGGCAAGGTCTTTCATCGTCGGCGCGTAACGCTCCATGAAGCGTTCGCCGTTCTTGTTCAGCAGGTAGCCGCCCTCGCCGCGCACGCCTTCGGTGATGAGCACGCCCGCGCCCGCCACCCCGGTCGGGTGGAACTGCCAGAACTCCATGTCTTCCAGCGGGATGCCGGCGCGCGCCGCCATGCCCAGCCCGTCGCCCGGTGTTGATATAGGCGTTGGTCGAGGCCGAGTAGATGCGCCCCGCCCCGCCCGTGGCGAAGAGCGTCGCCTTGCCCTGGAAGATCACCGTGTCGCCGGTCTCCATTTCCAGCGCGGTCACGCCGAGCACGTTGCCTTCGGCGTCGCGGATGAGGTCGAGCGCCATCCACTCGACGAAGAACTGCGTCCTCGCGAGCACGTTGCGCTGGTAGAGCGTGTGCAGCATCGCGTGCCCCGTGCGGTCCGCCGCGCAGCAGGAGCGCTGCACCGGCTTCTCGCCGAAGTTCTGCGAATGCCCGCCGAAGGGCCGCTGGTAGATCGTGCCGTCGTCGTTGCGGTCGAACGGCATGCCGAAATGCTCGAGCTCGATCACCACTTCCGGCGCCATGCGGCACATGAACTCGATCGCGTCCTGGTCGCCGAGGTAGTCGGAGCCCTTGATCGTGTCGTACATGTGCCACAGCCAGCTGTCCTCGCCCATGTTGCCCAGCGACGCCCCGACCCCGCCCTGCGCCGCCACCGTGTGCGAGCGCGTCGGGAACACCTTGGAGAGCACCGCGACCTTCATGCCCGCGTTGGACAGTTCCAGCGCCGCGCGCAGCCCCGAGCCGCCTGCGCCGACGATCACCGCATCGAACTTCCTTACCGAAAGCGCCATGGCTACCTGCCCCAGAGAATAGCGACCGACCAGATGGCGTAGAACACCAGCGCCACGCCGACCAGCGTTTGCAGGCCGAGGCGCAGCGCCGCGGACTTGATGTAGTCCATGATGATGTCCCTGACTCCGACCCATGCATGGTAGAAAAGTGCCAGCAGGAAGAGCATCGTCGCTACGCGCAGCAAGCTGCCGCCCAAAAGCGCGCGCAAATCTTCGTGGCTCGCGGGCGCATTCACGAGCAGGCAGACGGCAACCGCCACAGTGAAGACCGCCATCACCACTGCGGTGAGGCGCTGCAGCAGCCAGTCGAGGAGCCCGTAGTGGGCGCCGACCGGGTTCTTGCGGTAGCCGCTCACCAGAGCCTCCATGCCACGAGCGCCGTGGCGATGATCCCCAGCGCGAACACCAGCCTTGCCGAGGCGTTGGCTGCCGGTTTGCCGATGCCGATGTGCACGTCGAGCGCGAGGTAGCGCAGCCCGGCGAAGAAATGGTGCGCGAAGAGCCAGACTGCACCCAGGAGCAGGACCTTCATGCCGGTCAAGGCGAAGACGGATTTCCAGTACAGGTAGCCGGCCGGCGAGCCGAGGCAGTCCTGGAGGATGTACAGGCCGAGGGGAATGAGGGGGAAAAAAAGGATGACGCCGGAGATGCGGTGGAAGATCGACAGCAGCCCGGGCAGGGGCAGGTGCGCGAGGTTGAGGTCGTAATACTTGGGCCTCGCGTACTGCGCGGGTCGGGTCTTCTGCGCGGTGGTCATTGCCGGTTCCTGATATTGCTCAAGAACGGGAATCTTGCACCAGAAGGGGGGGATTTGCACGAAAATAGAACGATCGTGCGAATCCCCTGGTGAACTTCAGCTCAACTCGTTTGTATAGGAATAGCCATCGGTGCGGCAAAGGCCGCGCCGCCACTCCACCGGACGGTCGCCGTAGGTGAATGCGATGCGGTCCACGCAAAGCAGCGGCGTCCCCTTGGCGACATCGAGGTGCGCGGCGGTGCCAGCGTCCGCGGCCACCGCGCGCAGGCGCTCCTCTGCCCGGATCATGCGCAGGCCGTAGACGGATTCGTAGAAGGAATACATCGAGCCGCGGAATTCCTCCAGCTTTGCAACAGTGAGCCCCGGAAAGGCGGCAGCGGAAAGGACGATCTCGTCGAGGATCAGGGCCTTGCCGGCGAAAAAGAGCACCCGCCGGATGACGTGCACGGGCGCGCCGGTCTTCAGCTGCAGCGCGCGCGCGACCTCCGCGCTGGCCCGCCCCTTCTTCAGTTCGAGCAGCTTGTTCTGCGGGTGCAGCTTCTCGCCGGAATCGGGCAGCACGCGCAGGAAGCGGTACTGGTATTGCGGCTCGGCGTGCGAGGCGACGAAGGTCCCCTTGCCCTGGCGGCGCACCAGGATGTGCTCGGAGGCAAGCGCGTCGATGGCCTTCCTCACCGTGCCCTGGCTCACGCGGAAGCGCTGCGCGAGTTCCATTTCCGAAGGGATCGCCTCGCCCGGCTTCCACTCGCCGGCGATCAGGCTTTGCGTGAGCAGGATCTTGATCTGCTCGTAGAGCGGGCGGAACGCCGGCGCGGCAAAGGGCTTGATCATGGGCGAGGGAATGTTAGCACGCAGGCCGCGGCGGGCGCCTCGAAATCATGTCTTATATAAGATACAAGAATAAATTGACACCGGCGGAATCGGGGGCGTAGGATGTTGCACAGCAGCACGACTCGCCTTGCGCGGCCCTTCCCATTTTTTCCCAAGCTGAATCAGGGGTTTAGAAGAAGATGACGCAGTTCTACCGCCCACGCCGCTCGATGCTCTACGTCCCCGGTTGCAGCATGCGTTACCTGAACAAGGCGCGCACGCTCAAGGTCGATTCCGTGATCCTCGACCTGGGCGACCCGATCCTCGTCGATGCCAAGCTCGAGTCGCGCAAGAACGTGGTGGAAAGCGTGCTGGCCGGCGGCTACGGCCGCCGCGAAGTCGTGGTGCGCGTGAACGACCTCGACTCGCCCTGGGGCCACGATGACGTCAAGGCAGTTGCCACGGTCGGCGCCGACGCGGTGCTCTTCCCCAACGTCGAATCGAAGGCCGACGTGCTGGAGGCGCTTGCCGTGCTCGATGCCGCGGGCGGCACGCACCTGCCGATCATGGTGATGATCGAAAGCCCGGTCGCGGTGCTGCGCGCCGAGGAGATCGCGTCCGCCTCGGACCGCATCGCCTGCATCGTGATGGCGACCTCCGACCTGATCAACCAGTTGCACGCGCGGCGCACGCCGGACCGCGTGGCGCTCCACTACAGCCTGTCGCGCGTGCTGCTCGCGGCGCGCGCCTTCGACCGCTCGGTGGTCGACGGCATTTCCACCGACCTGAAGGACATGCAGTCATTCGAATACGCCTGCCGCCTCGCGCGCGACCTCGGGTTCGACGGCAAGTCGCTGGTGCACCCGTTCCAGCTGCCCTACTGCAACGACGCCTTCACGCCCAAGCCGCACGACCTCGTGCAGGCGATGGAAGTGATCGAGGCGCTCGACAAGGCGCACAAGGATGGCCGCGGCACGGTGGTCGTGAACGGGCGTCTCGTCGAAAAGCACCACTTGCAGGCCGCCAAGCGCCTGCTCGCGCTGGACGACATGATCAAGAAGCTCGAGGCCGGCCAGTGAACGACAGGCCCGTCGCGACGGGCACGCGCCCCGCCGACGGGTGGTTCTTCGAGGATTTTGCCGTCGGGCAGCGGCTACGCCCATGCCACGCCGCGCACCATCACCGCAGGCGACTGCGCGCTTTACATCGCGCTGACCGGCGCGCGCCAGCCGGTGCACTGCGCGGAGCCGGTCGCCCGCGCGCTCGGCCACCCTTCGTGCCCGGTGGACGACCTGCTGGTCTTCCACATCGCCTTCGGCAAGACGGTGCACGACATCTCGTACAACGCGATCGCCAACCTCGGCTATGCGGGCCTGCGCTTCCTCGAGCCGGTCTATGCCGGCGACACGCTCACCGCGCAGACCGAGGTCATCGGCGTGAAGGAAAACTCCAACGGCAAGAGCGGCGTGGTCTACGTCGGCTCGCGCGCGTATGAACCAGCACGGCCGCGAAGTCCTCAGCTGGGCGCGCTGGGTGATGGTCGCCAAGCGCAACCCCGCCGCGCCCGCGCAGCCCGCGCATGTCCCGGCGCTTCCGGCTTTCGTTCCCGCGGCGGACCTGAAAATTCCCGCCGACGATCGACGCGCGCAAGCTCTCGACGGTGGCCACAGGCGGCACGCGGCTCTGGGACGACTACGCGCCGGGCGAATCGCTCGACCATCCCGGCGGCGCGACGCTCGAAGAAGCCGAGCACATGCTCGCCACGCGCCTCTACCAGAACACCGCGCGCATCCATTTCGACGCCTTCGCCGCGAAGTCCAACCAGTTCGGCAAGCGCCTGATCTACGGCGGCCACATCATCAGCCTGGCGCGCGCGCTCTCGCACGACGGCCTCGAGAACGCCTTCGCGATCGCCGCGATCAACGGCGGCGCGCACACCAACCCGAGCTTCGCCGGCGACACGATCTACGCGCGCAGCATCGTGCTCGAGCGCTGGGAAGTGCCCGGGCGCGCCGGACGTGGGTGCGCTGCGCTTGCGGCTCCTCGGCGTGAAGAACATCGCGCTTGCCGACGCTGCAAACGCCGGCCGCAGGGCGCGAAGCATCCCGACGTCGTGCTCGACCTCGATTACACGGTGCTCCTGCCCCGCCGCTGACGGACCAAGATACCGCTCCCCCGAAGGAATTCCATGGCCGCCCCGACCCATCCCGACAAGGCGCTTTTCTCCGGCGAAAAGCCGTTCCCGATCCTCGCCGCCTGCGAGCACTTCGCCGGCAGCGAGAAGCTGATCACCAAGGCGCTCGAGCTGCAGGCCAAGCTCGGGCCCGATCTTCGACATCACCTGCGACTGCGAGGACGGCGCCGAGACCGGCAAGGAGAAGGCGCACGCGGAAATGATCGTGCGGGTGCTGAACTCGCCGTTGAACGTCCACAAGATGGCGGGCGCGCGCATCCACGACTACACGCATCCGCACTGGAAGAAGGACATCGACATCCTGGTCGGCGGCGCGGGCGCGGTGCTCGCCTACATCACCATCCCGAAATCGACCACGGCCGGCGCAGGTCGAGGAGATGATCGACTACGTCCGCGCGGCGACGAAGAAGGCCGGGTCGAAGCGCGAGATCCCGATCCACGTGCTGGTCGAGACCCACGGCGCGCTGCACGATGCGTACAAGATCGCGGGCCTGCCGAACGTGCAGTTGCTCGACTTCGGCCTGATGGATTTCGTGAGCGGCCACCATGGCGCGGTGCCTGCGTCCGCCATGCGCTCGCCCGGCCAGTTCGAGCACAAGCTGATCGCGCGCGCCAAGGCCGAAGTGGTCGCAGCGTCGCTCGCCAACGGCGTGGTGCCGGCGCACAACGTCTGCCTGGACCTCAAGAACCCGTACAACGTGTTCCGCGACGCGTGGCGCGCGCGCAACGAGTTCGGCTTCCTGCGCATGTGGAGCATCCACCCGCCGCAGATCCAGCCGATCGTCGATGCGATGAAGCCCGACAACACCGAAGTGCACGACGCGGCCGCCATCCTGCTTGCGGCGCAGAAGGTGAACTGGGGCCCGATCCAGTACGAAGGCGAATTGCACGACCGCGCGACCTACCGCTATTTCTGGGAGCTTCTGAAGAAGGCGCGCGTCACCGGCGTCGCGATCCCCGACGCAGCCGCCAAGGCATTCTTCTGAATGAAAACGGGTCAGAGTACATTTTCGGCGAAATGTACTCTGACCCCGTTATTGGGAAAATGTACTCTGACCCGGTTTTCTTGAAAGCGAAGCGATGACCACACTCTCCCCAGGCGCGAGATTCCGCGCCGCCATCAAGGAAGAAAAGCCGCTGCAGGTCCTGGGCGCGATCAACGCCTACCACGCGCACGCTCGCCAAGGCCGCCGGCTTCAAGGCGATCTACCTGTCCGGCGGCGGCGTGGCCGCGGGCTCGCTGGGCAGTTCCCGACCTGGGCATCTCCAACCTCGACGACGTGCTCACCGACATCCGCCGCATCACCGACGTCTGCGACCTGCCGCTGCTGGTGGACGTCGACACCGGCTTCGGCGCGAGCGCCTTCAACGTCGCGCGCACCACGCGGTCGCTCATCAAGTTCGGCGCGGCGGCGATGCACATCGAGGACCAGGTCGGCGCCAAGCGCTGCGGCCACCGCCCGAACAAGGAACTGGTGAGCCAGGACGAGATGGTCGACCGCATCAAGGCCGCGGTGGATGCCAAGACCGACGCGGACTTCGTGATCATGGCGCGCACCGACGCACTCGCCGTCGAGGGGCTGCAGGCGGCCATCGACCGCGCCTGCGCCTGCGTGGAAGCCGGCGCCGACATGATCTTCCCCGAAGCAATCACCGAACTGCTCGATGTACCGGAAGTTCGCCGACGCGGTGAAGGTGCCGATACTGGCCAACATCACGGAATTCGGCGCCACGCCGCTCTTCACCGTCGAGGAACTCGCCGGCGCCAACGTCGCGATCGCGCTCTATCCCCTCTCGGCGTTCCGCGCGATGAACCAGGCCGCGCTCAACGTCTACACGCACCTGCGCAACGACGGGACGCAGAAGAACGTGGTCGACACGATGCAGACCCGCAACGACCTCTACAAGTACCTTGGATACCACGCCTTCGAACAGAAGCTCGATGGTCTGTTCGCGAAAGGCAAGTAAAGGAGCCACCATGAGCGAAGCCGCTGTCGCCGTCACCCCCAAACCCAAGAAATCAGTCGCGCTTTCCGGCGTGACCGCCGGCAATACCGCGCTGTGCACGGTCGGGCTCACCGGCAACGACCTGCACTACTGCGGCTACGACATCCTCGACATCGCCGAGAAGTGCGAGTTCGAGGAAGTCGCCCACCTGCTGGTGCACGGCAAGCTGCCCAACGCCTCCGAACTGGTCGCCTACAAGGCGAAGCTGAAGGCGCTGCGCGGCATTCCCGCGGGCGTGCAGGACATCCTCGAGTGCATCCCGGCCAACACCCACCCGATGGATGTGCTGCGCA
The DNA here is from genome assembly GCA_963849005.1 of uncultured beta proteobacterium. Taxonomy (GTDB): domain Bacteria; phylum Pseudomonadota; class Gammaproteobacteria; order Burkholderiales; family Usitatibacteraceae; genus CAWKGC01. The sequence continues at coordinate 708,108 of CAWKGC010000023.1, forward strand.
CCGGCTGCTCGGCGCTCGGCTCCGTGTTGCCCGAGGGCGAAGACCACAAGCTGGCACCGTCGCGCGACATCGCCGACCGCATGATGGCGTCCTTCGGCTCGATGCTGCTCTACTGGTACCACTTCTCGCACTCCGGCCGGCGCATCGAGGTCGAGACCGACGACGACTCGATCGGCGGCCACTTCCTGCACCTGCTGCACGGCAGGAAGCCGAGCGAGCTCTGGGTGCGCGCGATGCACACCTCGCTGATCCTCTATGCCGAGCACGAGTTCAATGCTTCGACATTCACGGCGCGCGTGGTCGCCGGAACCGGCTCCGACATGTACTCGGCGATCACGGCCGCCATCGGCGCGCTGAAGGGCCCGAAGCACGGCGGCGCCAACGAGTTCGCCTTCGACACCATCGGACGCTACGACGACGCCGACGCCGCCGAGGCGGACATCGTCAGGCGCGTGTCGGAAAAGCAGGTGATCATCGGCTTCGGCCACCCCGTCTACACGATCTCGGACCCGCGCAACAAGGTGATCAAGGAAGTCGCGCGGAGGCTCTCGAAGGACGCGAACAACATGAAGCTCTTCGACATCTCGGCGCGCATAGAAGAGGTCATGTGGCGCGAGAAGAAGATGTTCCCGAACCTCGACTGGTTCAGCGCCACCAGCTACCACATGATGGGCGTGCCGACCGCGATGTTCACGCCGCTGTTCGTGATCTCGCGCACCTCCGGCTGGAGCGCGCACGTGATCGAGCAGAGGATCGACGGCAAGATCATCCGGCCATCTGCCAACTACACCGGGCCCGACGACCTCAAGTTCGTGCCGATCGCGGAGCGCAAGTAATGGGCTCCGCGCACCCGCCGGTATCGCTCGCCGAATGCGTGGCGCTGCTGGAGGCCCGGCGCGTCGCGCTCTGCGAGGAGATCAACGACTACGCGCGCCCCGTCGCCGCGTGCGACGTGGACTTCAACGCGATGATCGCCGAGCGCTCGGAGATCACCGGCGCGATTTCGCGGCTTGCGCCTATCCTCCGTGCCGAATCGCGTGTCGTGCATCCGAGGGACGCATGATGATTAACCGCCGATGAACGCCGATGAACGCCGATAAAACCAGGATAGTGGGTGGGTTCGGCGAATGGCCCGGGCCACTGCCGAACCAAGCCCACTGCCTTGCTTTTATCGGCGTCCATCGGCGTCCATCGGCGGTTCCAATGCTTTTGCCTTAACCCTGCAAGGAAAAAGAAAAGTGTCAGCACACATCTCGAATGTAAGACCGAAACCCGACAAGGTCCTCACCGACATCGCCGACTACGCCGGCAAGTTCAGGATCAGCAGCAAGGAAGCCTACGAGACCGCGCGCTACTGTTTGATCGACACGCTCGGCTGCGGCTTCGAGGCGCTGGAGTACCCCGCCTGCACCAAACTGCTCGGGCCGATCGTCCCGGGCACCGTGGTGCCCAACGGCGCCAAGGTGCCCGGCACGCCTTACCAGCTGGATCCCGTGCAGGCCGCCTTCAACATCGGAGCGATGATCCGCTGGCTCGACTTCAACGACACCTGGCTCGCAGCGGAATGGGGCCACCCGTCGGACAACCTGGGCGGCATCCTCGCCACCGCCGACTGGCTTTCGCGCAACGCCGTCGCGCAAGGCAAGGCGCCGCTCGTGATGAAGGACGTCCTCACCGCGATGATCAAGGCCCACGAGATCCAGGGCTGCATCGCGCTCGAGAACAGCTTCAACAAGGTGGGGCTCGACCACGTCGTGCTCGTGAAGGTCGCCTCCACCGCGGTGGTCGCCGCGATGCTCGGGCTCGACAGGGACGAGATCATCAACGCGGTCTCGCTCGCCTGGGTCGACGGCCAGAGCCTGCGCACCTACCGCCATTCGCCCAACACCGGGTCGCGCAAGTCCTGGGCGGCGGGTGATGCCACCAGCCGCGCCGTGCGCCTGGCCCTCATCGCGAAGACCGGCGAGATGGGCTATCCGTCGGTGCTGTCGGCCAAGACCTGGGGCTTCTACGACGTGCTCTTCAAGGGCAAGCCCTTCAAGTTCCAGCGTCCTTACGGCAGCTACGTGATGGAGAACGTGCTGTTCAAGATCTCGTTCCCGGCGGAATTCCACTCGCAGACCGCGGTGGAGAGCGGCGATGACGATCCATGGCGAGCTGAAGAAACTGGGCAGGAAGCCCGAGGACATCAAGCAGATCACCATCCGCACCCACGAGGCGTGCATCCGCATCATCGACAAGAAGGGCCCGCTCGCGAATCCGGCCGACCGCGACCACTGCATCCAGTACATGGTGGCCGTGCCGATCCTGTTCGGCCGCCTCACGGCCGGCGACTACGAGGATTCCGTCGCCAAGGATGCGCGCATCGACAGGCTGCGCGACCGCATCGTGTGCGTCGAGGACAAGAACTTCACCCGCGATTACCATGACCCGGCCAAGCGCTCGATCGCCAATGCGCTGACGGTGGAATTCCTCGACGGCAAGAAGATGAAGGAAATCGTCGTCGAGTACCCTATCGGCCACAAGCGGCGGCGCAAGGAAGGCATGCCGGTGCTGGTCGAGAAGTTCAGGACCAACCTCGCGCGCCGTTTCCCGGAGAAGCAGCAGAAGGCGATCCTCGACGTGGCGCTCGATCCGAAAAAGCTGGAAGCGATGCCGGTCAACGAGTTCGTTGACCTGATGGTGATTTGACTCGCGTATGGTCGCATCCGCGGCGTTGTCGACCGCGACGGAATCCTCGCTGTTCAGAGAATCACTGATTCCCGCCGGGATGACAGGCAGTTTGACAGAGAGGAGAATTGGCAGCGATGAAGTCACTGGAAAAGCGCTTTGCATCGGCTTCCTCTGCGCCGTGGCCACGGCCGCGATGGCGCAGGACCCGCGCCCCGGCAAGTACCGCTCGACGATGAAGTCGGACATGCCGGGCATGGCCGGCAAGCCGATGGTCGACGAGGACTGCATCAGCAAGAAGGAATTCGACGACGGCCTGACCAAGCTGGGCATCGAGAAGGACACCCAATGCAAGGTGCTCGACCTGAAGCGCGCGCCGGGCCAGGTGTCATACCGGCTCGAGTGCGTCGAGGACGGCAGGAAGTCGACGGTGCAGGCCAATGGCAAGCTGGCGGCAGACGCGTTCGACTTCACTCTCGTCATGACGAATGCGCAGATGGGCCCGAAGCCGGTGACCGTGAACATACAAGGCAAGCGCATCGGAGAATGCAAGTAGGATGGTGCAAGGGAGCATCCCTGAAGGGGAGGAAACAGCCGGCGAGAGCGACATGCGCCCGCGCCGGCAACGGAGAGACGCAATGAAGGCATTTTCCATCGCGGCGGCAGCATTCGCGCTGGTCCTGGGCGGTTGCGCCACGAACTACCAACTCACGCTGATGCCGCGCGACAGCGGCAAGCTCTATTACGGCACCGCCACGGATTCGAACAGCGGCGAAGGCACGATGACCGTGACCATCGAAGGCACCACCTACACCGGCAACTGGCTGCAGACCACGCCGGCAACCACGACCGGCTATGTCAGCGGCGGCGTGGGCTGGGGCGGCGGCTGGGGCGGCGGGCGCTGGGGCGGGGCGGGAGGCGGCCTCATCTCGGTGGACAACCCCAATGGCGGCAAGGCCAATGCCCTGCTGCGCAGCCCCGACGGCCAGGGCCTGCGCTGCGATTTCGTCGGCTCGGCGCAAGGCACCGGCGGCGGCCTGTGCCGCGACGACAAGGGACTCATCTACGACGTGCAGGTCCGCACGGTTTCCACGGAGAAGAAATGATGAAGCACAACCTGTTCGACACCCTGAAGACCCTCACCCTGGCCTCCGGCAGGACGGCCGAATACTACTCGCTGCCGGCGCTGGAGAAAGCGGGCGTGGGCAAGGTCTCGCGCCTGCCGGTGTCGATCCGCATCGTGCTCGAATCGGTGCTGCGCAATTGCGACGGCAAGAAGGTGAGCGAGGAGCACGTGAAGCAGCTCGCCAACTGGGCGCCCAAGGGCGAGCGCACCGACGAGATCCCGTTCGTCGTCGCGCGCATCGTGCTGCAGGACTTCACCGGCGTGCCCCTGCTTGCCGACCTCGCCGCAATGCGCAACGTGGCGGCCAGGATGGGCAAGAACGCCAAGCTGATCGAGCCGCTGGTGCCGGTGGACCTCGTCGTCGACCACTCCGTGCAGATCGACCACTACGGCAACAAGGATGCGCTCGACCTCAACATGAAGCTGGAATTCTCGAGGAACAGCGAGCGCTACCAGTTCATGAAATGGGGCATGCAGGCCTTCGACACCTTCAAGGTCGTGCCCCCGGGCATCGGCATCGTGCACCAGGTGAACCTCGAATACCTCGCCCGCGGCGTCTTCGACAAGGGCGGCATGCTCTATCCGGACACGCTGGTCGGCACCGACTCCACACGACCATGATCAACGGCGTCGGCGTGGTCGGCTGGGGCGTGGGCGGCATCGAGGCGGAAGCGGGAATGCTCGGCCAGCCGGTGTATTTCCTCACCCCCGACGTGGTCGGCGTGAACCTCACCGGCAAGGTGCGCGAAGGCGTGACCGCGACCGACCTCGTGCTCACCGTCACGGAAATGCTGCGCAAGGCGAAGGTGGTCGGCAAGTTCGTGGAGTTCTTCGGCGAAGGCGCGCGCACGCTCGCCGTGCCCGACCGCGCGACGATTGCCAACATGGCGCCGGAGTACGGCGCGACCATGGGCTTCTTCCCCGTGGACGACGCCACCATGGCCTATTTCAAGGCGGGCGGCCGCACCGACGACGAACTCGACAAGTGCGCCGCGTACTACAAGGCGCAGGGCCTGTACGGCATCCCGCTCGCAGGCGAATGCGACTACACGCAGGCGCTCTCGCTCGACCTCGACTCGGTTCGGCCGAGCGTCGCGGGCCCGAAGCGTCCGCAGGACCGCATCGAGCTGGGCAACCTGAAATCGACCTTCACCAGCCTTTACTCCAAGCCGGCTGCCGAGAATGGTTTTTCGAAGAAGGCAGAGGACCTCGGCAAGCGCTTCAAGACCTCGAGCGGCGTCGACCTCGGCACCGGCGACGTGCTGATCGCGGCGATCACCTCGTGCACCAATACCTCGAACCCGAGCGTGCTGATCGCAGCCGGCCTGCTCGCCAAGAAGGCCGTCGAAAAGGGCCTCAAGGTGGCGCCGCACATCAAGACCTCGCTCGCCCCCGGATCGCGCGTGGTCACCGAATACCTGCAGGCCTCGGGCCTCATGCCCTACCTCGAGAAGGTCGGCTTCTATCTCGCCGGCTACGGCTGCACGACGTGCATCGGCAACGCCGGTCCGCTCGCCGAACCGATCGAGCAGTCGATCGTGGCCAACGACCTCGTCTGCGCGGCGGTGCTCTCGGGCAACCGCAATTTCGAGGCGCGCATCCACGCCAACATCCGCGCGAACTTCCTCGCCTCGCCGCCGCTGGTGGTGGCCTACGCGATCGCCGGGCACCGTGCTGAAGGACCTCGAGCACGAGCCGGTCGGGATCGGCAAGGACGGCCCGGTGATGCTGAAGGACATCTGGCCCACCAGCGCCGAAGTGCACGCGCTGCTGAAATACGCGCAGGACCCGAAGGTGTTCCGCGCGCTCTACGGCGACTTCACCAAGGACAACCCGCTGTGGGCAGACGTGCCCTCCGCCTCGGGGCAGGTCTACGACTGGCCCAAGTCCACCTACATCGCGGAGCCGCCCGTTCTTCGCCGGTTTCGGCATGGGCACCAACAAGGCCGCCGACGTGAAGGGCGCGCGGGCGCTCGGCGTCTTCGGCGACTCCGTCACCACCGACCACATCTCGCCCGCGGGCGCGATCAAGGACACCTCGCCCGCCGGGCAAGTACCTGATCGCCAACGGCGTGCTGAAGCCCGACTTCAACTCCTACGGCGCGCGCCGCGGCAACCACGAAGTGATGATGCGCGGCACCTTCGCCAACGTGCGCATCAAGAACCTGATGCTGCCCGCCAAGGCGGACGGCTCGCGCGTCGAGGGCGGCGTGACGCTCTTCCAACCGGGCGGCGAGCAGATGGCGATCTACGACGCGGCGATGAAGTACATCGCGCAGGGAACGCCGACGGTCGTGTTCGGCGGCGAGGAATACGGCACCGGGTCGTCGCGCGACTGGGCGGCCAAGGGCACGCAGTTGCTGGGCGTGAAGGCCGTGATCGTGCGCAGCTTCGAGCGCATCCACCGCTCCAACCTGGTCGGCATGGGCGTGCTGCCCTGCCAGTTCAAGGGCACCGACAGCTGGGAGTCGCTCGGCATCAAGGGCGACGAGACCTTCGACGTCACGGGAATCGAGGGCGGCATCAAGCCGCAGATGGATGTGACGCTCGTGATCCACCGCACCGACGGCACGACGCAAGGAAGTGAAGGTGCTGCTGCGCATCGACACGCCGATCGAGGTGGACTATTACCTCAACGGCGGCATCCTGCCGTTCGTGCTGCGCGAACTGGTCTCCAGGGCCGCGTGACGAAACCATCGGGGTGCGCTTATAATGCCGTCCAGACGCACCCCGATCACCAATACGAGCAGCCCCATGCGACTTCACGACAAGCAAATTTCCATTCGCCGCGCACCGCGCGCGGGGGTGCTTTGCGTCGTCACCGCAGGGCTTCCGCGCGCAGTGCGAGTCGATCCGGCCAAGGGCGCCTTCATGGCGCGTTCCGGACAAGACTGATCCCGTCGGGTTGACCCCCCGCCGGAAGCACGAGGCGGGAAGGGCCGGACCCCAGAGCAGCACCACTCCTTCCGTTCCCGCTTTTTCACCCAGCGGCACCGGCACGCCCAAACGGCGCGCCGCAACAAGGAGAACCGCCCACAAGGCGGAGAACAACAACATGAAATCATTTTTCAATCCCGCGCGCTGGCTCGATGGCCTGTGGCGCGATCGCGTGTTCCTTAAGCTGTGGAGCTCGCTCACGATCACGCATTTCGGCGGCCAGATCACGTTCCTGGCGCTGCCGCTGACGGCCGCCCTGCTCCTGAACGCCTCGCCGCTGGAAGTGGGCCTGCTGGTGGCGATGGAGGCCTTGCCCTTTCCGCTCTTCGGGCTGTTCGCCGGGGTCGTCATCGACCGCTTCAGGAAGCTGCCGATCATCATCTGGGCCGACATCGGCCGCGGGCTCGCACTCGCCGCCGTGCCGGTGTGCGCGTGGCTCGGCTGGCTGTCGATGCCGGTGCTCTATGTCGCGGGCTTCCTCGTCGGCCTGGGCACGGTGCTCGGCTGGCCCGCCTACCAGGTGTTCATGACCGAGCGCGTCGGCCGCGAACGGCTGGTCGAGGCGAACGCCAAGATCGGCATCTCGGATTCGGCGGCGCAACTGGTCGGCCCGGGACATGGCCGGGATCCTGATCCAGTGGCTGACGGCGCCCTTCGCCATCCTGGCCGATGCCTGCGCGTTCTTCGTCTCGGCGGCGTTGCTGAGGGGCATACCTCCGGCGGCCACCGATGCGCCGAAGCACTCGGGGAGCGACGTGCGCGCTGAAATCGTCGAGGGGCTGAAGGCGATCTGGCGCAACCCGACGCTGCGCGCGCTGGCCTGGGCGCTCGCCGTGTGGCAGATATTCCGCCACGCCTTCATCGCCATCGTCGTGCTGTTCGCCGTGCGCGAGCTCGGCTTCTCGGCGGGGCATGTCGGCGCGCTGTTCATGCTGGCCGGCGTGGGCTCGCTCGCCGCGGCAGGGGCCGTCGCGCCTTGCAATGCGCGCTTCGGCTTCGGCCCGACGATGCTCTTCGGGATGGCCGGCACGGGAGTGGCGTGGGTGGTGATGGGGCTCGCCGGCGGTTCGCCCTGGCAGGCGTCCGCCCTCTTCGGGCTGGGGCTGTTCATCCTCGACTTCACGGCGATGCTGTTCTTCATCAACTACCTCACGCTGCGGCAGGCCGTCACGCCCGACCGGCTGCTCGGGCGCGTCACGGCGACCATGATCTGCCTCACGGTGGCGACAGCGCCGTTGGGCGGCGTGGCCGGGGGCTGGATCGCGGAACACTGGGGCCTGCGCGCGACGATGCTGCTGGCCGGCTTCGGCGCGCTTGCCCTGGCGCCGCTGGTCGCCTGGGCCTCGCCGCTTGCCCGGATGCGCGAGATCCCCCGGCCGCACGAAACGGTCGTCGAGAGCATTGCCGAGGAGTTCGCCGGCGACTGAAATGAAAACGCCGGCCGGGACTGGCCCGGCCGGCGTTCGCGGAATGCGGGAAAGGACGGCTAGCTTGCTTCGCTCGATGCCTCGAGGACGCAACCCTGCATGACGTTCTCCGTGAGGTTGTTGACCGGGCCCCTGGCGATCAACTGGCCGAAACGGAAGTTGCTCGAGCCCAGTTGCATCTGGGCATAGGCCTGGTCGAGGCTGTTCACCGGCTTCAACTTCTGCACGCCCGTGATGCTGGTCATGGTGCCCGGCCCGAGCTTGCACGAACCTGAATCTTCCACCGAGGCACTCGGCGCAAGTGACGCGCAGCCGCCCAGGATCGCGGCGGAAACGATGGCAGTGGCGGAAATGCTCTTCATGGCTGGCTCCTTCATGAGGGGCGAACCCCGATTACCTTGAGACCGCGACGCCCGGCGCCGGTTCTCAGGTACTGGATCGATTCTGCGCCACGCAGGGCCCGTGGACAAGATGCCCCGGGCCCCGCGCGATCGGCAAGCGCTGCCGGCCGGCTACTTGAGCAGATGCGCCACCCCGGCGCGCTCTTCCTCGAGTTCCTTGAGGGTCAGGTCCATGCGGCTGCGCGAGAAGTCGTCGATCTCGAGGCCCTTCACGACTTCGTACTTGCCGTTCGCGGTGATGCACGGAACGCCGTAGATGATGCCCTCGGGAATGCCGTAGCTGCCGTCGGAAGGCACGCCCATCGTCACCCACTTGCCGTTCGATCCCTGCACCCAGTCGCGCATGTGGTCGATGGCGGCATTGGCCGCCGACGCCGCGGAAGACAGGCCGCGCGCCTCGATGATCGCCGCGCCGCGCTTGCCGACGGACGAAATGAAGGTGTCGCGATACCACGCCTCGTCGACCATCGGCTTGACCGGCGCGCCGCCCGTGGTGGCGAAGCGGATGTCCGGGTACATCGTCGGGGAATGGTTGCCCCATACGACCAGTTTTTCGAACGAGTCCACCGGCTTGCCGAGCTTCGCCGCGAGCTGCGACTGGGCGCGGTTGTGGTCGAGCCGCAGCATTGCCGTGAAGCAGCTGCGCGGCAGGCCCTTGGCGGAGCTCATGGCGATATAGGCGTTGGTATTCGCCGGATTGCCTACGACCAGCACCTTCACGTTGCGGCTGGCCACGGCGTCGAGCGCCCTGCCCTGCACGGTGAAGATCGCGCCGTTGGCTTCCAGCAGGTCCTTCCTCTCCATGCCCTTCGAGCGCGGGCGGGCGCCGACCAGCACCGCGATCTCCACGTCCTTGAAGGCGACCATGGGATCGTCGGTCTGCACCACGCCGGCGAGCAGCGGGAAGGCGCAGTCGTCGAGTTCCATCACCACGCCCCTCAGCGCGGGCAGCGACGGCGTGATCTCGAGCAGTTGCAGGATGACCGGTTGGTCGCTGCCGAGCATCTGGCCGCTGGCGATGCGAAACAGGATGCTGTAGCCGATCTGGCCTGCGGCGCCGGTTACGGCGACGCGCATGGGCTTCTTCATGGTGGAATCTCCGGTTGGAAGGGGGACGAGAAAGCGAAATTATAGCCCGCGCAAGCAGGTCGACTTTGCTCCAACTCAAGCGCGAACCAGATGGCCGGGAGTCGGGGGTGAATCCTGCATGGGGCGGGAGGCAGTCACGTCGGGGAAATGGGGTCAGGTTACATTTCCGGCCAGGATCGCGCAGCGACCCTGATCTGCCGAAAATGTAACCTGACCCCATTTCCCCGCGGGCCTGGACGAGGCTGCCTCCCGCCCCCGCACGATCGGGGTGTGCGCAGAGCCTGCTGCACGCGGCAAAGCGAAATCACTGCATCCCGGCGCACGCCCCGCTGTCCCCGGGGCGTGAGGGTGCCTCGGCCGAGCGACCGTTACCCGACTCCCGGGCGCCGGCCGTGGCACCCCCACGCCCGATCAAGTGCTTCGTTCAATCCGCCGGGGCTACTTGCACGATCGGCTTTGCCGCCGGCTTGTGCAGGCTGATCGCCAGCACCCCGATCAGCACGAGCGCGGCCCCGGCCAGCTGGATGACGGTGATCGGCTCGCCGAGGAAGACCGCCCCCAGCGCGATCGTCGATACCGGCCCGATCGCCCCCAGCATCGAGGCATGGCTGGACCCGATGCGCCGGATGCCGTCGGTCATCATCACCACCGGGAAGACGGTCGCGACGGTCGCCATCAGGAGCGACAGCCACCACACGGCAGGCGGTTGCTGCAGCAGGACCACGGCATCGCGCACCACGAGGAAATGCAGCACCACCGCCACCGAGGAGACCAGCCCCGCGTAGCAGGCCAGCCTCACGCTGCCGATGCGCATCACCAGTTGCCCGCTCATCACGAGGTAGGACGCGTAGCACACGGCGGAGAGCAGCACCCACAAGGTGCCCAGCACCACGTTGCCCTGCTGCGTGGCGAGGTCGTTCACGAACACCAGCGCCACGCCCGCATAAGTCACGACCAGCGCGAAGACATCGCGCGCCGTGATGCGCCGGCCCAGCCAGATGGCCGAGATCAGCACCACGATCGTGGGATAGACGAACAGCACCAGCCGCTCGAGCGCCGCGGTGATGTACTGCAGCCCGAAGAAGTCGAACAGGCTCGCGAGGTAATAGCCGATGATGCCCAGGCCGACGATGGCACGGGCATCGCGCGCGCCCACTGCCGCGCCTTCGCCGTGGCGCGCCACCCAGAACGCCAGCAGCGCGAAGAACGGCGCGGCGAGCAGCATGCGCATCGCCAGCAGCGTCACGGCATCGACGCCGTGGCGGTAGGCGAGCTTGATGATGACCGCCTTGGTGGAAAACGCGATCGACGCGGCGACGACCATCACCGCACCTGTCAGCCGGGGCGAGCTCACGAGGGAACGGGAGTTCGAAGGGGTGCCACGTTGGACGGCGGGCCCGTCAGCCCGCCAGCGCGCCGCCGGGAAGCTTGCCCGCAAGCAGCAGCGTCGCCTCCTCTTCGGGCAGGGGCATGCCGACCGCGAAGCCCTGCATCAGGTTCACGCCGGCCATTTCCACGAAGGCAAGCTGCTCCTCGCTCTGCACGCCCTCGGCCACCGCGGGCAGGCCGAGGCTGTGCGCGAGCTGCACGATCGCCGAGAACAGCGCGCAGGACTGCTCGTGCGCCGGCACTTCACGCAGGAACGCGCGGTCGATCTTGAGGTAATCGACCGGAAAGCGGCGCAGGTAGCTCAGCGACGAGTACCCCGTGCCGAAATCGTCGATCGAAAGTTGCACGCCGTGGCGCTTCAATTTCGCGAACTCCACCGAAGGATCGTTCGAGGACTCCATCAGCCCGCTCTCCGTGAGTTCGAGCGTGAGCATGTCGGCCGAGATGTCGTGCTTGCGGATCGCCTCCTCCAGGATCGTGTCGAAGCCGCCTGCCATCAGCTGCAGCGACGAGACATTCACCGACACCGGCACGGCGACCCCCATCTCGCGCCAGATCGCCAGCTGGCGGCAGACGCGGTCGAGGACCCACGCGCCCAGCTGGATGATGAGCCCCGTCTCCTCGGCGACGTGGATGAAGGACGACGGCAGCAGCGACTGCCCCGTGGCGGAGCGCAGCCGCACCAGCGCCTCGAAGCCGGCGACGTGCCTGGTGTGCGCGGCGACGATCGGCTGGTACTGCAGGAAGAGCCGCCCGTCGGCGAGCGCCTCGCGCACCTCGGTCTCGATGCGCATCAGCGCCGCGCTCTGCATGCCGATGCGCTCCTCGTACGCGATCCACATGTCGGTGCCGCGGCGCTTGGCCTCGCGCAGCGCCGCGTCGGCACGCGCGAAGAGAGCCGGGCTGGTGTCGCCGTCGCGCGGGTACACGGAAACGCCGACGCAGGCGGTGATGACGATTTCGCGCTCGCCGATCTTGAAGGGCGTGCGGAAGATCTCGACCACGCGGGCCGCGGTCTCCCCCGCCGTCGCAGGCGAATCGACCGGCCCGAGCAGGATCACGAATTCGTCGCCCCCCAACCTTGTCACGAGGGCGTGCGCGCCGGCCCGCTCCACGAGTGCTGCGGCCACCGCCTTCAGCAGCCGGTCGCCGGTCTCGTGGCCGAGCGCCTCGTTCACCTTCTTGAAGCGGTCGAGGTCGACCAGCAGGACCGCAGCGTGCGCCTTCTTCGCCTTGGCCTCGCGCAGCAATTCCGCCACGCGTTCCTGGAAACGGCGCCGGTTCGGCAGCCCGGTCAGGGCATCGTGGCGCGCGGCGTGGCGGCTGGCTCGAATGCTCTCGAAGAGCGCCTCCGCCACCAGCCGGGACAGCACCGCGCTCGCGGCGAGGACGACCAGCGTATCGGTGAACGTGGACCATGTGGTGAACTTCGACAGGCGATTGGTGATCACGCCGAAGATCTCGAGCACTATCAGCCCGCATGCGGCCACGATCGCGGCAATCGCGAGAGACGCAAACATCGGCCGCGACAGGAGCAGGCTGACGATGACGATGGTGCCCGCGTAGGCCATGATCGCCGGGTTGTGCACGCCGTCCTGGCTGATCGCGAGCGCCAGCGTCACCGTGACGATCAAGATTCCCGACAGCAGCGCGATCGCGGATTCGTTGAGCCCGGCCCGTGCGAAGGCAAATGCGGTGACGGAGATGATCGCCGCGATCGCCAGCACGGTGCCAATGGTGCGATTGCCGAGGATCACGTTGTGGATCGAGGAGACCAGCAGCGCGATCGCCACCGATACCAGCACGATGCGCACGATCCGCCCCATGGGCTCGGGGCCCTCGAACGGGATGGGATCGACCTCGGTGCGCATCAAGCCTCCCTGCCATTCCCGCAACAGTTTTCGGTGCGCCGCCGGTGCCTTGCCGGCGGCGCTATTTATGGATTGACCCGGACGGTAAACAGGACGGTACCACTTCCCCCGGAAAGCAATGAGCCGGTCAGCGTCCATGCGATCGCGCCGGTGCCGTTCACCGCGGGCTGCGTGCTCACCACGCAGGCGCTGATGCCGGGCGGGAGCGCACCGCAAGCGGCCGACTGGAAGGTCGTGAACGCCGGCGTCGAGTCGTTCACCACGATCGTCGACACCGTGCTCGACGAGTTGTTGGTGTAGGTCACCGTGTACTCGAGGATATCGTTGGGGCGCGCGGTATTGCTGGTGCCGCTCGCGCCGCCGAGGGTCACGTTGCGCACGCCCTTCGCGAGCGCAAGCCCGGTGGCGCCGCCGCACCCACGGTGGTGACGTCCTGGCGAGTGTAGGTCGTCGTGCCGTTGAAGGTCGCGGTCACGGTGATGGTGTTGATGGCGCCCGACCGGGGCGGAGCCGGGGATGTTGTCCTTGACGATGATGCAAACCACGTCGCCGGGCACCACCGCGACCGTGCCTGCGAGCGGCGTCACGCCCTCGGCCGGATCGAGCACGCCGTTGCAATTGGTGTCGCGGTAAATGAGCTGCGTCCATCCCGGCACGGCGGGCACCGCCACGTTGGAGGTCGAGAAGCCGACGTTCCCGGCCAGGCCCGCGATGAAGGTGTGCGGGTAGAACAAGGTCGTCCCCGGCGCCCCGCTGTGCGCGCCATCGGTGAGGAAGACGTTGACCGCGGCCAGCACCACGAGCGTGTTGTCGCTGCCGGTGTTGTTCGCGTTGTTGGCAGCAGGCTCGCCTCCGCCCGAAACCGTGACGATGTTCAGCACCGAAGGCACCGCCGTCGGGCCGACGGAAACGGTGAGCGTGATCGGGTTGGCCGACACCGCGCCCGCGCCGATCACCGCATTCGACGTGCACGTCACCACCTGGCCGGCGTTGCCGCAGGCCCACGAGGTGCCGGTGCCGGAAACGTAGGTGAGCCCCGCGGGCAGCGTGTCGACCACGGTGATGGTGCCGCTGGTGGGCAGCGAGCCTGCCGCATTCGAGACCGTGATCGTGTAGACGCCGTTCACCCCGACGGTGAAGTTGCCCGCATGCGTCTTCGCGATGGTGAGGTCCGGTGCCTGCACTGCGGTCAGCACGCTCGACGTGTTGTTGCCCGGCACCGGATCCGTCACGCCGCCGGGGGGCGTGATCGTCGCGGTGTTGGTGAACGAGCCCACGCCCGGCGCGGTGCCGTTGATCGTGAAGGTGACCGAGCCGCCGGAGGGCAGCGTGGTGATGGTGCTGGTGACCGCGTTGCCGGCGACGTTGACCGCGCCGCACACTGCGCCGCCGGTCGGCGTGCCGCAGCTCGCGCCGACGCCGGTGACCGCGGCGGGAACGGTGTCGGCGAAGCTCGCCGCATTGGCCGCATCGGGCCCGGCGTTGGAGACGACGATCGAGTAGGCGATCGGCGCGCCGCTGGCGATCGTCGCGGGGCCGCTCTTCACGACCGCGAGGTTCGCCACCGGCGTGACCGTGAGCGTGGCGTTCGCCGCGGCGGCGTTCGAGCCGACGTTGGTGGTGAGCGCGCCGATAGCGATCGTGTTGGCGTAACTGCCGGCCGTGGCCGCGGTGACATCGATCTGGAAGGTGCAGCTTCCCGAGGCCGGCACCGTGCCGCCGGTGAGCGTGACGGAGCCCGCGGTCGAGCTGACGACGCCCGAGGCGCACGTGGTCGATGTCGCCGGCGTCCGGCGCGCACCAGGCCCGTGCCCGGCGTGACCGGGAAGGTATCGGTGACGCTTGCCGACGGTGATGGGCGCGCCGTTCGCATTGCTGATGGTGACCGTGAGCGTGGATACGCCGCCGGATGCAATGGTCGCGGGCGCGAAGGCCTTGGCGATGGTCGGCGCCACCGCGGTCACCGTGAGGTTGGCGGTGTTCGACACGGCGCCCGTTGCCGCTTCGTTGGAGGAGACGCCGCTCGTGGAGTTGGGGTTGATGCCGGGCACGATGCTGGTCACGACCACGGTGACCGTGCAGTTGCCGTTGGCCGGGATCGTGAGGCCGGTAAAGGTGAGCGCCGTCTGCGCCGCGGCGAAGATGTTGGGCCCGCGGCACCGACGCAGGTGCCGCCGGCGGCGCCGGCCGCGTTGATCGCCATGTTGGCCAGCGTGTCGGTGAAGCCCGCGCCGGTGAGCGCGATGCCGTTGGTGTTGGCCAGCGTGAAGGTGATGGTGCTCGTCCCGCCGTAGCTGATGGACGCCGGCGCGAAGGCCTTGGCGATCGTCGGCGTTGCCGCAGTCACCGTCAGGTTCGCGGTGTTGGAGACCGCGCCGATCGCAGCCTCGGCGCTGGTCACGCCGAGTCGTCGTGTTCGGGTTGGCGCCGGCATGTCGCTGGTCACCACTACGGTCACGGTGCAATTGCCGTTGGCCGGGATGGTGAGTCCCGTGAAGGTGAGCGCCGTTTGCGCCGCGGCGAAGATATTGGTCGCGGCGCCCGCGCAGGTGCCGCCGGCAGCACCGGCCGCGTTGATCGCCATGTTCGCAAGCGTGTCGGTGAAGCCCGCGCCGGTGAGCGCGATGCCGTTGGTGTTGGCGAGGGTAAATGTGATGGTCGAGGTGCCGTCGGCGGCGATCGTCGCCGGCGCGAAGGCCTTGGCGATCGTCGGCACCGCCGCAGTGACGGTGAGGTTCGCGGTGTTCGAAGCCGCCCCCGTCGCCGCCTGGGCGCTGGACACGCCGGAGGTCGTGTTCGGGTTCACGCCGGCAACGTCGCTGGTGACGACGAAGGTCACCGTGCAGGTGCCGTTGGCCGGGATCGTGAGGCCGGTAAAGATCAGCGCCGTCTGGCCGGCGGCGAAGACGTTGCCTGCAGCGCCCACGCAGGTGCCGCCCGCGGCACCCGCGCGTTGATGCGACATGTTGGCGAGCGTGTCGGTGAACCCGCGCCGGTGAGCGCCACGCCGTTGGTGTTCGTGATCGTCAACGTCACGGTCGAGGTGCCATCGGCCGCGATCGTCGCCGGCGCGAAGGCCTTGGCGATCGTCGGCACGACTGCAGTGACCGTGAGGTTCGCGGTGTTCGACGCCGCGCCGATCGCCGCCTGGGCGCTGGTCACGCCGGTGGTCGTGTTCGGGTTCACGCCGACGATGTCGCTGGTCACCACGAAGGTCACCGTGCAATTGCCGTTGGCCGGGATCGTGAGGCCGGTGAAGGTGAGCGCCGTCTGCGCCGCGGCGAAGAGTTGGTCGCCGCGCCCGACGCAGGTGCCGCCGGCGGCGCCGGCCGCGTTGATCGCCATGTTCGCAAGCGTGTCGGTGAAGCCCGCGCCGGTGAGCGCGATGCCGTTGGTGTTGGCGAGCGTGAAGGTGATGGTCGAGGTGCCGTCGGCCGCGATCGTCGCCGGCGCGAAAGCCTTGGCGATCGTCGGCACGACCGCAGTCACCGTCAGGTTCGCCGTGTTCGATGCCGCGCCGATCGCCGCCTGGGCGCTGGTCACGCCGGTCGTCGTGTTCGGATTCACGCCGACGATGTCGCTCGTCACGACGACGGTCACCGTGCAATTGCCGTTGGCCGGGATCGTGAGGCCGGTGAAGGTGAGCGCCGTCTGCGCCGCGGCGAAGTGTTGGTCGCGGCGCCCGCGCAGGTGCCGCCGGCGGCACCGGCCGCGTTGATCGCCATGTTGGCGAGCGTGTCGGTGAAGCCCGCGCCGGTGAGCGCGATGCCGTTGGTGTTGGCGAGCGTAAATGTGATGGTCGAGGTGCCGTCGGCCGCGATCGACGCCGGCGCGAACGCCTTGGCGATCGTCGGCGTCGCGGCGGTGACCGTCAGGTTCGCGGTGTTCGACACCGCGCCCGTCGCCGCCTGCGTGCTCGAGACGCCCGGAGGTCGCGTTCGGATTCACGCCCGGCGATGTCGCTCGTGACGACGAAGGTAAAGGTGCACGAGCCGTTCGCCGGGATCGTGAGCCCGGTCACGACCAGTGCCGTCTGGCCCGCGGCGAAGACGTTGCTTGCGGCGCCCGCGCACGTGCCGCCCGCGGCACCGGCCGCGTTGATGCGCATGTTGGCGAGCGTGTCGGTGAAGCCGGCGCCGGTGAGCGCCACGCCGTTGGTGTTGGTGATCGTCAAGGTCACGGTGGTGGTGCCGTCGGCCGCGATCGTCGCCGGCGCGAAGGCCTTGGCGATCGTCGGCGCGACCGAAGTCACGGTGAGGTTCGCGGTGTTCGACGCCGCGCCGATCGCCGCCTGGGCGCTGGTCACGCCGGTAGTCGTGTTCGGATTCACGCCGACGATGTCGCTCGTCACCACCACGGTCACCGTGCAGTTGCCGTTGGCCGGGATCGTGAGGCCCGTGAAGGTGAGCGCCGTCTGCGCCGCGGCGAAGTTGTTGGTCGCGGCGCCCGCGCAGGTGCCGCCGGCAGCGCCGGCCGCGTTGATCGCCATGTTGGCGAGCGTGTCGGTGAAGCCCGCGCCGGTGAGCGCGATGCCGTTCGTGTTGGCGAGCGTGAAGGTGATGGTGGAGGTGCCGTCGGCGGCGATCGACGCCGGCGCGAACGCCTTGGCGATCGTCGGCGTCGCGGCGGTCACCGTCAGGTTCGCGGTGTTCGACACGGCGCCCGTCGCCGCCTGGGTGCTCGAGACCCCGGAGGTCGCGTTCGGATTCACCCCCGGCGTGTCGCTCGTGACGACGAAGGTAAAGGTGCACGAGTTGTTCGCCGGGATGGTGAGCCCCGTCACCACCAGCGCCGTCTGGCCCGCGGCGAAGATGTTGCCCGCGGCGCCCACGCACGTGCCGCCGGCCGCGCCGGCGGCGTTGATGCGCATGTTGGCGAGCGTGTCGGTGAAGCCGGCGCCGGTGAGCGCCACGCCGTTGGTGTTCGTGATCGTCAACGTCACCGTGGAAGTGCCGTCGGCCGCGATCGACGCCGGCGCGAAGGCCTTGGCGATCGTCGGCGTGGCGGCGGTGACAGTGAGGACAGCCGTGTTGGAGACCGCGCCGGTCGCGGCCTGTGCCGACGAGACGCCGGAGGTGGTGTTGTTGTTGGCGCCCGGGATGTCACTCGTCACGACAACTGTCACGGTGCAATTGCCGTTGGCCGGGATGGTGAGGCCGGTGAAGGTGAGCGCCGTCTGCGCCGCGGCGAAGTTGTTGGAGCCCGCGCCGACACAAGTGCCGCCCGCGGCACCCGCCGCGTTGATCGCCATGTTGGCGAGCGTGTCGGTGAAGCCTGCGCCGGTGAGCGCGATGCCGTTGGTGTTGGCCAGCGTGAAGGTGATGGTCGAGGTGCCGTCGGCCGCGATCGACGCCGGCGCGAAGGCCTTGGCGATCGTCGGCGTGGCGGCGGTGACGGTGAGGACTGCCGTGTTGGAGACCGCTCCCGTCCCGGCCTGGGCCGACGAGACGCCGGAAGTAGTGTTGTTGTTGGCGCCCGGGATGTCGCTCGTCACGACCACGGTCACCGTGCAATTGCCGCTGGCCGGGATCGTGAGTCCCGTGAAGGTGAGCGCCGTCTGCGCCGCGGCGAAGTTGTTGGAGCCCGCGCCGGCGCAGGTGCCGCCGGCAGCACCGGCCGCGTTGATCGCCATGTTCACCAGCGTGTCGGTGAAGCCTGCGCCGGTGAGCGCGATGGTATTGGAGTTGGCGAGGGTGAAGGTGATGGTGGACGTGCCGTCGGCGGCGATCGACGCCGGCGCGAAGGCCTTGGCGATGGTCGCGGGCGCCGTCACGATGAGGTTCGCGCTCGCCGCCACGGCGTTCGAGCCCGCGTTGGTGCTGGTCACCGCTCCGATGGCGAGGTTGTTCGTATACGTGCCCGCGGTGGCCGCGGTGACGTTGACCGTGACCAGGCACGATCCGCCCGCGGGTATCGTGCCGCCGGAAAGCTGGATGCCGACGTCGCCGATGTTGAGCGCCCCGCCGCCGCTGTCGGTGAGCGCGCCGCCGCAGGTGTTGGTGGTGGTGACGTTGGCCAGCGTCATCGCGCCCGGCGCCACCGGGAACACGTCGGTGAAGGCCGCGCCCGTGATCGCCACCGCGTTCGAGTTCGACAGCGTGATCGTCATCGAAGTCGTGCCGCCGGAGGCGATCGACGCCGCGCCGAAGGACTTCGCCACGGTCGGCACCGCCAGCACCGTCAGCACTTGCGGCGTCACGCCGTTGTTCATGCCCGTGATCGTCGTTATCGACGCGGCATTGTTGGTCTTTGCGCCGAGCGTCGTGCCGGTGACGGTGAATGTGATGAGGCAGCTCGTGCCGGCGTTCACGTTGACGGTGGACGCGCCGATGGCAGTCGAGGCGTTGGCCGTCCCGGTGAGCGTCGGCAGCAGGCAACCTGCGCTGGTGGTGGCGGCCGGCGGATTGGCCACCTGCAGCCCGGCAGGCAGCGCGTCGGTGAACGCAAGCCCGGTCCGGTTCGCCGCGCCCGCGGCGGTGTTGTCGATGGTGAAGGCAAGCGTGGTCGTGCCGTTCAGGCCGATGCTGCCGGTGCCGAACGCCTTGGTCAGCGTCGGCAGCGGGCGCACCGTCAGGCACTGCTGCGTCACGCCTGCGATGCCGACGTTGGCAAGCGTGTTCAGGTTCGCGCCGCTGTTGGTGTGGCTGGCCGGGAACGCGCCGCAATTGGTGTTGACGACCGAGGACGTGACATCAACCGAGATCGTGCACGAGGCCACGCCGTTGTTGAGCGAGGCGCCGGTGGCGGTGATCACCCCGGTGCCCCCGGTGGCGGTCACGGTGAACCCGGGCGCGCCCTGCGCCCCGCCCGCCGGGCAGTTGGTCTGGACGTTCGGCGTGGCGGCGACCAGGATCGAACCGGGCAGCGTGTCGGTGAAGTTGATGCCGGTGGCAAGCGGGTTGCCGGCGCCGTTGGTGATGGTGAAGGTGAGCGTGGTGGTCCCGCCCGGGTCGATGGTCGAGCCCACGCCGGTGAATGTCTTGGTGAGCGCGGGCGCGACCACCGTCAGCGACGCATTGGGATTGGTGCCGGAACCCGCGCTCGAGCTGTTCGAGGTGACGGTGTTCGGGTACACGCCGGCGGCAGCGCTGGTGATGTTGGTCTCGATCACGCAGGTGGCGCCCGCGGTGAGCACGCCGCTGTTGAGGACGATCGAGGCGTCGTTGGCGGTATTGCCCGCCGTGATGTTGCCGCCGCAGGTATTCGAGAACGACGGCACGCCCGCCACGACGACCCCCGGCGGGAAGTTGTCGGTCATCGCCAGGTTGGTGATCGGCGTGTTCAGGTTCGGGTTGCGGATGGTGATGCGCAGTTGCGCCGTGCCGTTGACGGCGATCGTCGAAGGCGAGATCTGCTTGGTCAGCACCTGCGGCGAGACGGCGGAATTGACCGTCAGCGTCGCGCTCGAGGGCAGGCCCGCCGGCGCGCCGGCTGTCGTCGTGGTGACGTTGCCGGTGGTGTTGGTGGACACGCCCTGCGTGGTGGTGGTGACGTTGACCCGCAGCGTGCAGGTGCCGCCCGCGGGGATGCTGCCGCCGGTGACGTTGATGCTGGTGGCGCCCGCCGTGCCGCCGGTGAAGGTGAAGCCGCAGGTGTTGGTGGCCGATACCACCCCGCTCGCCACGCCCGGCGTTGCCGCAATCGTCATCGCGCCCGGGAAGGGACCGTCGGTCATCGCGATGCCGCCGAGAGAGGTGCCGCTGTTGAGGTTCTGGAAGGCGAGCACCATTTCGCTCACGCCGCCGGAACTGATGGTCGCGGGCGCGAACGACTTCGCCACGGAGGGCGCGATCAGCGAGGATACGACGCGGTAGGAATCGCTGCCGGCGTTGCCCGTGCCGCCGTTGAGGGAGGAAATGGTCGTCGTGGTGTTGGTGGCGACGCCGAGCGTGCCGCTGGTGACGTTGAACACCAGCGTGCAGGTCGTCCCCGCCGGGAGCGACTGGTTGTTGCCGGCGGTGATGCTGACCGAAGTGTTGGTTGCGAGCCCGCCGGTGAAGGCCAGCCCGCAGGTGTTGTTCGCGCTGGTGACCGCCGACACGGCGCCCGGCGCCGCGGCAACCTGCAGCCCGGCCGGGAAGGTATCGGTGAACGTCACTTGCGTGAGCGCCGTGGTGAGGTTCAGGTTGGTGAGCGTGAGCGTCATCTGGCTCACGCCCGTGGTCTGCACGATCGCGCGCGGATTGAAGGACTTGGTGATCTGCGGCGGCTGGATGGCGATGTCGAGGCCCGCGGAAGCCGCGTTCCCGGTCACCGCCGCCGGGCCCGTGGCGGCGACCGCGCCGGTGGTGTTGGTCACCGAGCCGCCGGTGGCCTTGGTAACGTTGACCGTCAGCGTGCAGACGCCGCTCGCCGGCACCTGGTTGGCTATCGCGTTGGTGACGTTGATGTTGTTGTTGCCCGCCGAAGCCGCCGGTGAAAGTCAGGCCGCAGCTGTTCGTGGCGGAAACGATGCCCGAGGTCACGCCCGGCGCAGCTGCGACGACGAGGCCCGCCGGGAAGGCGTCGGTGAAATTCACGCCTGTAAGCACCGCCGACGCGTTCGGGTTGATGATCGTGAAGGTCATCGCGGACGTCGCGCCCGGCAGGATCGACGACGGAGAGAAGTTCTTCGCGAGCACCGGCGGCGCAAGGCTTTGCACCGCGAGTTGCGCGCTGGCGGAGTTGCCCGTGACCGCCGCAGGCCCGGTCGCGGCGACCGCGCCCGTGGTATTGACGAGGTTTGCCGCCGCCGTCGCGGTGACGTTGACGCGGACGCGGCAGCTCGCCCCGGGCAGCAGCGCCTGCGCGGCGCCCGCGACGATGCTCACCGAGTTGTTGCCCGCCGTCGCGCCGGTCGCGAGCGTCAGGTTGCACTCGTTGAACAGGTTGGGCGGATTGGCGACCACCATCGTGCCCGGGAAGGTATCGTTGAAGGTGACGGTGGTGAGGGTCACCTGGTTCGGGTTGGTGAGCGTGATCGTGAGCGTGGAAACGCCGTTCACCACCATCACGGTCGGCGAGAAATCCTTGGCGATGCGCGGCGGCAGCACTTCCGTGCCGGCGAGGAAGGTGACTGTCGCGCTCGCCGCGTTGCCGGTGAGCGCGGTGGGCCCCGTGGCGGTGACGTTCCCGGTGGTATTGGTCTGCTTGCCCGCCCCGCCCCCGGTGCGCACGACATCGATGCCGATCGTGCACGAACCCACGCCCGCGCCGACTGCGAGGCCGGTGAAGTTGAACGTGGTCTGGCCGGCGAGGGGAACTGCCGGCGCCATCGTGAGCCCGGTGCAGGCGCCCGCCGGGTCGCTCGCGAAATTGGTCACCGGCGCCACCTGCAGGCCGCCGGTCGCGAGGTTGTCGTTCATCGCGATGCCGGTGAGGCCGATCTGCGGGTTGGGGTTGCTCACCTCGATCAGCATCCGGGTCACGCCGCCGGCCACCACTTCCGATGGCACGAAGGACTTCTTCACGAACGGCGGCAACGCAGGATTGACGGTCAGCACCGCGCGGGCCGTGTTGCCGTTGGCGAGCCCCGTGGCGGTGACCGCCCCGGTCGTGTTCTGCAGGCGCCCCGTCGCGGTGCCGTCGGCGACCACGTTCACCGACAGCGTGCAGCTGCCGGTCGCCGGGATGTTCCCGGCGGTGACGTTGATGTTGTTGTTGCCCGCCGCGCCGCCGGTGAAGGTCAGGCCGCAGGTGTTGGACGCCGAGACCGTGGCGGAGGCGACGTTGGGCACGGCGGCGATCAGGATGCCGGCGGGGAAGGCATCGGTGACGCTGGTGACCGCGGCCACGGCGGCATTGGGATTGGTGATCGTGAAGGTGAGCGTGGACAGGCCGCCGACCGTGACTACCTCGGGCAGGAACGCCTTGGAAAGCACCAGCGGCTGGTTGGCCGCGCCCGTGGCGAGGAATACCACGGCGCGGTTTCCGGTAAGGGCCACCGGGCCGCTCGAGGTGATGTTGTTGGAGGTGACGCTGTTGGTGCCCGCGGTCGTGTCGGTCATGTTGACGCTGACCGTGCAACTGCCGCCGGCGGGAATCGTGCCCCCCGTCACCTGGATGCCGGCGTCGCCGGCCACGAGCGCCCCACCGCCGTTGTCGACCACCGTCAGGCCGCAGGGGTTCACCAGCCCCGGCCCGCCGGGCGCGACGACGATGCCGTTGCCGATCGCGCCGGTGGTGAACGCGACGCCCGTGAGCGCGGTGTTCGCGTTCGGGTTGGTGATCGTGAAGGTGAGCACGGTGGCGCCGCTCACCGCGATTGCCGAGGGCGCGAAGGCAGCGTCGATGCGCAGCGGCAGGTACTCGCCGACCGTGAAGACCGCCGAGGCGACGTTGCCTATGCCGCCGTTGGTCGAGGACACCGTGCCGGAGGTATTGGTGTAGCTGCCCGCGGTCGCGCTGCGCACGTTGACCGTCAGTGTGCAGGTGCTCTTCGCCGGGATGGTGCTGCCGGCGGCGGTAACGAAGATGCCGAGGTCGTTGGCAACCAGGGTCCCGGCCGCGGTGTTGGTGAAGGTGAAGCCGCAGGTGTTGGTCGGGGAGATGACGCCCGAGGCCACGCCCGGCGTGGCCGCGACCACCACGCCCGCGGGGAAGGTGTCGTTCATCGCGATGCCGCTGAGCGACGTGCCTTCGTTCGGGTTGCTGAAGACGAAAGTCAGCGCCGAGACCGCGTTGCGCGTCGTGTTGTCTGGCTCGAAGAACTTGCGCACCGACGGCGGCAGGATGGTGCCCACGCCCAGCGTCGCGCTCGACACGTTGCCGGTGAGCGCCGCGGGTCCCGTGGCCAGCACCGCGCCGGTGGTGTTCACGACCGGCCCGGACGCGGCCTTGGTCACCGTCACCGTCCAGGTGCAACTGCCGCCGGCGGGAATGGTGCCGGCGCCCGGCGCGAGCGTGAGGCTGCCCGGGGGCCCTGCGACCGCCGTCGCGCTGCCGACGCAGCCCGCGCCGACCGCCGCGACCGCGCCGACCGTGACGCTGGCCAGGCCCGCGGGGAAGTTGTCCGTGAACGACACGCCGGTGAGCGCGAAAGTCGTGTTCGGGTTCTGCACCACGATCGCGAGCGTCGCCTGCCCGCCCGGCGCGATCTGCTGCGGCGCGAAGGTCTTGGCGATGATCGGCGGCAGGGGCGTGACGACCGTCAGCACGCCCGGTGGCGGCATTGCCCGCGGCGCTGCTGGTGGAAGTGACCGTCGTCGTGGTGTTGGTGACGTTGCCGGAGGCGCCGGTGTAAGTGACATCGACGGAGACGCCGCAAGTGCTGTTGGCCGCGACCGTGCCGCTGGTGACCGCAACGCTCGTGCTGCCGGCCGTGGCGCCCGTCACCGTGAGGTTGCAGGGATTGACCAGGTTGGGCGGGTTGGCCACGACCAGGCCCGGGTTCGCCGCGAGGTTGTCGGTGAAGGCGATGCCGTCGAGGTTGTCCGACGGGTTCGCGTTCTGCACGGCGAGGGTGAGCGTGGTGCGCCCCGTGGAAGCGATCTGCGACGGCGAGAAGCTCTTGGAAAGCACGGGCGGGATCAGGCTCTGCACGAACAGCACGGCGCTGCCGGTGTCGCCGGTGAGCGCGACCGGGCCGGTGGCCGAGACGCTGCCCGTGGTGTTGAGGGACGTGCCGACCGTCGCGCTGGTGACGGTGACGCGGATCGCGCAGGTCTGGTTGGGCTGCAGCGTCGCGCCGGTGACGTTGATGAAGTTGTTCGGGGAGACGCCGCCCGTGAAGGCGAGCCCGCACGGGTTGAAGGTGGACACGACGCCGCTCACGGCGCCAGGCGGCGCCGCGGCGACCGTCATGCCCGCCGGGAAAGTGTCGGTGACGCCGACGCCGGTGAGCGTGACCAGCTGGTTGGGGTTGGTGAGGAACAGGCGCAGCGTCGTGGTGCCGCCGGCGTTGATGCGCGTGGGCGAGAAGCTCTTCTCGATCAACGGCGGCAGGATGTTGCCGTCCACGGTCAGCGTCGCGCTGGCCGCGGCGCCGTTCGCTCCGCTCGCGGTGGCGACCGTTCCCGTGGAGTTCAGCCCCGGGCCGAGCGTGGTGCTGGTGACGTTGACCGAGATCTCGCAGGCGGCGTTGACCGGGATGATCGCGGAATTGACCGCAAGCGACGTGTTGCCGGCGACGGAACCCGAAGTGACGATGCCGCCGCAGGCATTGACGAGGTTCGGGGTGGCCGCGACCGACATGCCGGCGGGGAACGCATCGGTGAACGAGACGCCGGTATGCGGCACGACATTGCCCGCCGGGTTGGCAAGGCGGATCGTCAGCCGCGACACGCCGCCGGCGTAGATCGTGGCCGGCGTGAAGCTCTTCGCCACGGTCGGCGCGGCCACCACGGTGAGGCTCGCCGAGGCGATGTTCGAGGCCGGCGACGTCAGGGTGTTGAGCGAGCCGGTCGTGTTGGTCGCCGCGCCCAGCGTGGCGCTGGTCACGTTCAGCGTCACGGTGCAGGTGCCGTTGGCCGGCAGCGAGCCGCCGGTGAGCTGGATGCCGGTGTTGCCCGCGGCGAGCGCGGCGCCGACCTGGTTCACTATCGTCAGCGCGCAGGTATTGGCGACGACGGTGGCGTTGAAGAGCGTCATGCCCGCCGGGAAATTGTCGGCGAACGACTGCACCGTGAGCGCGGCCGCGTTCGGGTTCTGGATCGCCAGCGTGAGCGTGGTGCTGCCGCCCGAGGCGAGCAGCGTGGCGCCGAAGGATTTCGTGAGCGTGGGCGCGAGGGTGCCGCCGGCGGCGGTAAGCGTATCGCGCGCCGTGTTGCCGGTGAGCGCGATGGTTCCGGTGGCGGTGACCGCACTCGTGGTGTTCTGGTCGCCGCCCGCGGGGCTCGCCGAGGCGCGCGTCACGGCGACGGTGATCACGCAAGACGTGTTCACGGGAATCGTGCCGGCGCTCAAGTTGACGCTGGAAGGCCCGTTGGGACTGGTGATCGTGCCCAGGCACCCCGCCGCCGTGCTTGCCGCAGTGAACGCAGCCGAGCCCGCGGCGACGTTGGTGATGGCGCCAGGGTAGGCGTCGGTGAAGGCCACGCCGGTGAGCGGCACGGTGTTGCCCGGCGGATTGGCGACAGTGATCGTCAGCGTGGACTGGTTGCCGACCTGGATGTTGGCCGGGGTGAAGGCCTTGGTGATGATGGGCGGGGCGATGACGTTGAGCGCTGCGCTGGCATCGCTCGGGCTGGCAAGCGTATTTCCGGAGACGACGCCGGTCGAGTTCGCCGTCGGGACGATGTTGTTGACCGGCCCGGCCGTGTTGCTGGTGACGGAGACGGTGATCTGGCAGCTCGCCCCGCCCGCGAGCGTTGCGGCGGAGGTCTGGATGCGCGTGTCTCCCGCGGTGTTGCCCGCGGCGATCGTGCCGGCGCAGCCGCCCGGCGTTTGCGTGAATGCAGGCGTTGCCGCGACCGACAGGCCGGACGGGAAGTTGTCGAGCAGCGTGACTGCCGACATCGTGAGCGTCGGGTTGGGGTTGGCGATGGTGACCGTGAGCGTGGTGGTGCCGCCGGCGGCGATCGAAGGCGCGGCGAACGACTTGGTGACCACAGGGCCGCCGAGGACGAGGACGTCGTCGGTGCTGTTGGTCGCGCCGTTGAAGTTCGAGCCCGCGACCGGCGCGCCGGTGGCGTACGTGCCGCCCGGCGTGGCGGTGGCCCCGGCCACCGGGGTGGTGGGGTCGACGAAGGTGACGGAGGCCGAGTTGTTGTACAGGCCGGGCGTGGCCGCGCCGATGTCCGTGGTGAAGGTGACCGAGACCGCGCCGCCGCCTGCAGGCGGCGTCGGCGTGCCGGGAACGTCGAAGGTGCCGAAGATCAGGCTCGAGGTGCCGGAGAAGCGGAGCGCACCACCGGGCGCGTCGCCCCGTTGGACAGCACCACGGTGGGCGCGACGGTCGAGTTCACGAACGGCGGCGTCGGCACGTCGGTGAAGACCACGCCTTTCGCCGCGCCCGTGCCGGTGTTGGTCACCGTGATCGTGTAGGTCGCCTGCGCCTGGCCGGGAAGGAGCACTGGCGTCGAGGTGGTCTTGGTGACGGTGAGCGTGGGCAGGCACGCCGATGGCGGTGGCGTGCCGGGAATGCTTCCTGCGGCAATCGTGGCTATCGTGCCGCTGCCGCCCGGGGTGGCGCCCGCGCCCGTCCCGTTGGCCGGGTTGGTGGTATTGAAGATGATGCCGTTCGCGCCGCCGGAAACCAGTGCGTTGCCGCTGCCGGAGGTCGAGAGGATGCGCCCGCCAGCGCCGCCGCCGCCGGGCCCGTCGATCTCGTTCACCCCGCCCATCGAGTTGTTGCCGCCCTTGCCGCCGCGCACGTCGATGGTGACGGCCGAGGAAACGGTGCCGGAAGCAAGCGAGATCTGGACCGTGCCGCCCGCGCCGCCGGCGCCCGCGCCGTCGGTCGCATTCAGCACGCCGTCGGGCGCGTCGAAGCCGCGTGCGTTGATCGTGCCGAAACCGGTCAGCGTGCCGGCCCGCAGCAGCACCATGCCGCCGCCGGGCCCGCCGTTGGCGGTCGCGCAGTACACGCCTGCGCACTGGTTGTTGATGTCCGCCGAACCGCCGCCGCCGCCCATCACGAGGCGCGTCGTGCTGACGATCGCAGCGCCGCCGAAGCCGCCGACATCCTCGCCGGAATAGTTGTTGTTGTTCTGGTTCCAGCTGCGGCCGCCGCTGCCGCCGCGCCCGCCGTTGCCGCCGCCGCCGCCGCCCGCGTTGTGCTGGTTGGAGCCGCCGCCGCCGTTGCCCGGCGCGCCGCGTGCGTAGTCGCCGCCGGGATAGCCCTGCACGCCGCTGTCGACCGAGATCGCGTTGAGGAGCGGGTTGAAGGTGCGTGCCGGCGTGCCGGCGATGCCCTCGCCCTTCACCCCGCCGCCCGGGGCCACGGCGTTGGTGACCGCGACGTAGTTGAACTGCGCGTTGGTGAAAGCGGCGCCGCCGAATGCGCCGCCGCCGCGGAAGCCGCGCCCCGACACATCGATTGTGCCGCCGGCAAAATTCAGGTTGCCCGCGACGTCGAGCGCGACCACGCCGCCGGTCGTGCCGTTCCATGGCGTGCCGTTGATGTTGGTCCCGAGGGAGAGGCTGGCGTACTGCGGCACGCGCAGCACCTGGTACGCGGCGCGCCCCTGCGAGGTGTTCTGCGCGCGAGTCGAATAGTTGTTGGCGAGCGAGCCGAAGATCGGGACGTTGCCCCCGCCAACCGGGCCGGAGGCCACCGCGTATTCGTACTGGCCGGCGATCAGGTTGGCGTTCGCTATCGCTCCGCCCGCATAGTCGCCGGTCGTGGTGTAGCCGATGCCGCCGTCGCCCTGCCCGTCGCCGTAGCGGTTGTTGTTGGACGGATTGATGTCGGCGCCCTGCATCTGGATCACGAGCAGCACGTCCCCGGCGGCGATCGGCACCAGCGCGCCGCGGGCATCGATCGCCCCGACCGGCACGCTGGTCGAGCCTGCGGCGACCGAGGCCCCGGTTCCGGGGTAGTAGGTGTTGATCGGCGGGACGTAGGTGGTCGCCGTGGGCGGCGTCGGGCAGATCTGCGCGAACGCGTGGCCGGCGAGCGCGAACAGCGCCGCGCAGGCGAACAGGGTCCGCGCTGCGCGCAGCCATCCGCCGCGCAAGGAACCGGCAATCGTGTCGTTCTTTTCTCTCACCTGGCGCCCATTATCCTTGTTCGCGCTCATTTCGCGGCGCTCTGGCCGTTGTAGACCCTGTCCGCGGCGCCTCCGAGCGTGTCGAAGAGTTCCTCGTCGAACTTGTAGCGCAGCCTCACGAACGCGCCCTTGCTGGTGTTGTCGCCGTTGGCAAGGTCCTCGTCCTTGAAGCCGAAGAAGTTGTAGCCCGCCGACACCCACAGGTTGGTGGTGACCATGTAGCCGACCTCGAGGCCCACGCCGTACAGTCGGTTGCCATAGCTGTTGCCGAACAGCGCGCTGGTGACGACGCCGACATCCCAGCGCGGCATGAACTCCCAGGTGGCGCGCGCCGACACCAGCTGCGCGCGGTACCTGGCCGATAGCCCCTCGCTCTTGTCGTTGACCCATTTCGCGGCGTAGCGGCCGGAAACGAGGAACGGCGGCCGCGGCTGCCAGTTGCCGTTGATCGACACCAGTTGCGTGCTGCGGCGCAGTTGCAGGCCGGGCGCGCTGGTGTCCCTTTCCTCGCGAGCCTCGACGCGGCCGAGCGCGTTGAACTGGTTGGTCTCGATGTCGCGCCAGGCGACGCCGGCCTGCAGGCGGTCGAGCATGCGCTCGCCGTCGTCGGACTTGTTCGACTGCAGCGACCAGACGTTGCGCGCGAGCATCGTCCATGCAGGCGTGAGGCGCGCGGCAAGCCCGACGGTGAAGAGCCAGCCCTCGGTGCTCACCGTGTTGCTGTACTCCAGCCGCGTGGTGCCCTTCCAGAGCGGGTTGGCGGTGTACTCGAGGCCGAGCGCCACCGCGGTGTTCTCGTTCTGCCCGGAGCCCGAGATCGCGTACACATGCTCGAAGCTGGTGCCCAGCCGCACGCCCTGCCCGAGCGTCCACAGGTTGCGAAGCCCGATCGCAGCCTCGGTGTCGCCGCCGGCGATCGCATCGCGGATGCGGTATTCGCTGAAGAGCCGCCCGTCCTGCATGTACTCGGTATCGACGCCGAGCACCGTCGCATTCTGCTTCTGACCGTTGGCCAGCCCGTAGGGGCCGGTCACCGAGTTGACGAACTCGTAGCGGCCGTAGACGCGGCTGCGGTTGGCCATCGTGTACTCGCCGCCGACGGCGAAGAGGTGGCGGCTGGTGTCGGTCACGTCGACCTCCCCCTCGCCGTAAACGCTGGCGTTGTCGAAGCCCGGCACGCCGACCGCGAGGCGCCCGCGCACCGTGGTGATTTCCGAGGGCGTCTTCGCCGTGTCGGGAATGGGCGTGCCCTGCACGGGCGGCACGGGAGAGCCGGTGCCGCGGTCATGCGCGTAGCGCACGCCGAGCTCGCCGCTCACGCGGTTGCCGAAGTTATGCTCGACAGTGGCGAGCACGCCGTCGCGCGTCGAGTCGTCGGCGATGTTGCCGGTGTGCAGCGCCTCGGCGCGCAGGGTGGTGTCTTCCGAGATCTTCAGCGAAGTGCGCAGGCCCGCTTCGCTGCGCCCCTGCCCGATGTAGGCGCCGGGGTTGTTGAACTCCACGTCGGTGCGCGCGGCGAACGCCTGCGCCTTGAAATTGTCGCCGTCCTGGCGGATCTCGATCCGCTGCGCGCCGCCCTTGCCGGTGGTGAGCGGGGCGTCGGTCTGCGCGACTTCCGCCCACAGCGTGGCCTTCTCGGTCAGGCGCACGGTGAGGCTCGCGCCCGCCAGCTTGAAGGGAGCGGCCGGGTTCTGGTCTTCGGCATAGCTCGCGCCGACCTCGATGCGGTTGGTGATGCGGAACTGCGCGTCGCCGCCGGCGATCCAGAAGTCGGCGCCGCCCGTGTCCGCCTCGTAGGTGACGCGGATGAACACCGGGTTCAGGCGCGCGTCCACCGAAGGCACCGGCGCCTTCATCAGCAGGCGCCCGGTGAGCGGCTCGAACTCGTAGTCGTAGAAGCGCGTCTGCGGCACGGCCGAGATCACCAGCGAGCTCTGGTTCACGTCGCGCACCAGGATCTCGACCTTTTCGCTGTTCACTCGCGCGGTCCCGCTCGACAGCGCGTAGGGGCCCGAGGTGCCGTTGGCGCGGATCTCGTCGATGACCTGCTTGGTGGCGTCCTTGGCGGCGAACACGTTGGCCACGATGTTCTCGTTCTCGTAGTGCCAGTAGCCGCCCGTGAGCGAGCGGCTGTAGCTGGAGAGCTTGCGCGCGTCCGAGTAGGCCTGCGTGTTGTAGTCGCCGTACAGGAGGTAGCTGCGGTCCTTGTCGACGCGCACGTAGAAGCGCGCGGTCGACTGCGCGTCGAAAGAACGCACGCCGCTGTCGCCATAGATCGGGTAGAACTCGTCGGGCTGGATGTCGCGGAAGAGCCGCTCGCGGGTCGGCTTGTCGGAATCGTAGGCCGCGGTGAGGAGGTACTCGCCCTTCACCTTGCCCTTGAGGAAGAACGCCAGGCGCGCGCCGGCCTCGGTCTTGCCGTCGCTGGAGGTGCGCGAGAAGCGCTCGAGTTCCTGCTCGAAGCCGTCGGCCTTGCGCGCCGGCACCAGCGCCTTGGGATTCAGGTTCCTCAGGTTGATCACGCCCTCGACCACGCCGGCGGCGATCATCGGGCGCAGCTCGGGCAGCGCATCGAGGCGCGCCTCTTCCTTGAACGGGCCGCTCCAGGCACGCACCGTGATCGGGCCCGGCGAGGACGGCGGCACGAGGCCGAACTCGCCGCGGCCGTTTTCCACCATCACCTGCAGGCCGGGTTCGCGCGGGTCGGCGTCCTCGTTGGTCCACGTGCCGGCGCTTGCATCGAGCGTGACGGGCGTGCGCGAGGTCACCGGCACGCCCTTCAAGTCGGTGAGCCGCACCACGATCTTCGCCGGCGTGCGGCCATCCGCGACCGTGCCTGGGGGAACCTCGAGCACGAGGCGGCCGAGCTTGTCGGGCGCGATCACCGTGATCGTCTCAGCGCCGCGCTGGTTGCCGAAGGAATCGAACTGCTTCACCTCGAAGATGTTTTCGCCGGGCTTCAACTCGATGCCGATGTACTCCCAGGCCTGCACCTGCTTGTCGGCGAGCTGCGAACGCTTGCCGACGCGGCTTTGCGGGACCTCGACGCCATTGGCGAAGAGCTTGAACGTGGAGCCTGCCTGCCCCTTCACGCGAACGGTGGACTGCGCGTAGGGCAAGGTCTCGCCGTTCTTCAGGCCGACGAAGCCGAGTTCATTGCTGAGCGAGGGCAGGAGTTCTTCCAGCGGGATCGCGGGCGGCGCCACGGCGGCCATCGAGAAGCCCGGGGAGGCCGGCTGGTCCGCGCGCACGCGGGTCGTGCCGAACTGCGGCATCGGCGCCACTTGCTGGAATCCCGGTTGCGCGGGTCCTTGCGCCCCGATCGCCTGGGCGCCCGCGGCCCCAGTGATGCCGGACGCACCGGACGCGCCGCCAGGGGGCGCGAACTGCGCGCCGAGCGTGCCGCTTGCCGGCAGCGCCTTCGGGTCGCTGATCACCACGGCTTCGGTCGCAAGCCTCTGGCCGACCAGCAGGTCGATCTCCCCGGCGGTGGTGGCGAAGAAATCGCGGCGCGCCTTGACGTCGGCGAGGATGGCGTCGCCGCACGACGTGATCGCGAAATCGGCCTGCAGCAGCTCGCCCGCCTTCAGGTCCACGAACAGGCTGCCGGCGTCGCCCATGTTGCGGAACGTGGTGGTGCCGAGCACGGCGCCGGCCGGGATGGTGGTGCGGTCGAGCTTCAGCACGTGGGTGCGGTTGATGATGCCGTAGAAGCTGTATTTGCCTTCGCCATCGGTGATGACGCTGGTGCCGTCCTCGAGCAGGAGGCGCACGCCCGGCACGCCCGCCTCGCCCGGGTCCTGCGCACGGTTGGCGTTGCAGTCGAGGAACACCTTGCCGAGGATGAAGCCGCGGTCGCTGAACACACCTCCCGTCACGGTCACGGTCGCGGTGGCGACGTTCGACTCCGTGATCGCGTTGCTGGCGCGATACGTGGCGCGCACGCGGTTGGTGCCGTCGCCCTGCAATGCGCCGGGCCCGACGCGCACGCGGTAGGTGAGCGAGGCCTGCGCGCCCACGGCGAGCGTGCCGATGTCGAAGACGATCTGCGGCCCGCGCCTGCCGAGCGGGTCGGCGATCGGCTTGCCGCCGCTGGTCGCGCTGCCAGGCACGTACGCGAAGCCTGCGGGCAGGTCGTCCTTCACCAGCACCGGGGCACGGTCGAGCGCGGTGCCGCTCGCGTTGCGCACCGTCACGGTGTAGTTGACGAATTCGCCGATCTCCACCGACGAGCGCGAGGCGCTCTTCTGGATGAACAGGCCGGAGAGCGGCGCCGGATCGACCGGGATGTCGAACACGATCGCGCCCGTCGAGGGTCCCATCGCGAACGTGCCGCCGTACGAGCCGCCCGAAGTCGGCCCGCTCGCGTTGATGATGCGTCCCGGCGGCAACTGGTTCACCGGCACGGTGGAGGCGAAGGTGTAGCCGTTCGGCGTGGTGACCAGCAGGCAGTAGCTGCCCGGGGCGACCTGCGGGAAGCTGAAGCGGCCGTCGGCGCCGGTGACCACGGGATTGGCCGAGGCGATCGGTGCGAGCGTGTTGCTGCACTGGCCGCCGGATGCGGTGACGAGGCGCACGCTGGCGGACGCGACCGGCAGGTTGTTGGCGCTGTCGAAGACCACGCCCGTGGGATTGACCAGCGTCACGATAGTGGAGATGCGCCGCCCGCAACCGAGCACGTCGGCGGTGAAGATGTCGCCCGGCACGCCCTCGATCGTCCCCGAGCCGGGCACCACCGGCGGGTTGCGCACCGGAATGCCCGCGACCTGGAAGATGCCGGTATTGGGGCCGGTCTCGACCGCGGTGAATTCCTCGCGGTCGCCGTTCGAGCCGACCAGCACGACGGTGCGCTGTTCGGCCACGCCGGGATCGGCATTGCAGGCGGACGCGTCGGCGCGCAGGTAGAGGTTGGATCCGATCACCCCCCAGATGCTCGGCACGGTGTAATTCGGGTTGCGGTAGTTGACGAGGACGTTTTCGCCGCCCTCTCCGCCCTTGTCGTCGATGATCGTGATGTCGGTGACCTTGAGGCGCCCGCCGCCGGTGCTGTCGAGCGAGAACACGGTGGTATCGCTGGCGACGATCGCCTTGGCCGCGGACTTGGGCGGCGCCGGCGGCGCCATCACGCGAACCAGGAAGCGGATCGACTGGCCGGGCGCGAGGCTGGCGGTCCAGCCCGGGACGACCGGCGTGTCGGAGGTGTCGATCACGCCCGGCAGGGACACCGCGCCCGCGGACTCGTTGTCGCGATAGACCTGGCTGCGCCAATCCGGCGTCGAGTCGGTGAGCCAGTCCGCGGGCGCGACCACGTTTTCGACGCAGTTGCCCTCGTTCACGAGGAAATGCGTGTAGGTGATGTCGCGGCCATAGCCGGTCTTGCCGGTATTGTCGGGAAGCATCGTCACCTTGCACGACTTGGCAAGCGTGTTCACCTGGTCCACGGCGGTGGCCGAGCGCGAAGGCGCGGTCACCGAGCGCGCGGTCTTCAGCACCGAGTACTGCGCCGGCGCGGCGGTCGAGGGGATCGACACCTTGACGACGATCTTGTAGCTCGCGCCCGGCGCCACCGGTCCGGTATCGGGGATGCCGTCGCCGTTGGTGTCGGCGAGCGGCGTCACGCCGTCGGCCTTGAACAGCGCGATCGGCGTGCCCGCCGGGAAGGTCGACGCGGACATCGTGACGTTGAAGCTGTCGGTGAGCGTGCCGAGGTTGGTGAGCAGGTTGTTGAAGGAGATGGTCGTGCCGGGCGTGGCCACCGGGATGACCTCGCCTTCGAGCTTGAGGTCGACCGTACCTGTGACCGTGTAGGTGGCGGTGTTGGATTCCAGCGTGTAGCCGCGCTGGCCGGCGCTGTTGAAGAATGCGTACGTCGCGAAGTTCGGGATGACCGTGCCCGTCGCGAGGCCGGGATCGACGGTGACGTCGAAGAACACGCCGCCGTTGCTTTGCAGCGGGAGATCGTAGGCGTTGTAGGTGACCGTGCCGGCTTCGCTCACGTTGAAGTTGTAGTCCACCGTGATCGCCCCGCTGCCCTGGCGGTCGGTGCCGACCACGCCGTCGGTGAGCGCCACACCGGGCGCGCCGCTGAAGCGCGCGCTTCCCGGAACGTATTTGAACCCGGGCGGAAGGTGGTCCCTGACCTCGACGCGGCTGCGCGCCTGGTTGCAGCTGTTGTAGGCCAGCTCGATGGTGACGGGCCCGCCGGGCGACGGCCCGAGCGCCGGCCTGATGTACTTGTTGACGGTGCCGCAGTCCGCCACGCCTTGCGGCCCGGCAACGGACACCGTGTCGATGTTGGGCGTGACCGGGGGCCCGGCGACCGGCGTTGCCGTCACCCGCACCGTGCCGGACTGCCTGTTTCCCGCAGTCGCCGGCACCACCATGCTCACCACGAACCGGAACACCTGCCCCGGGGCGAGCGCCACGGGCGCGGCGATCGGCACCAGCGAATCGGGGACGCCGTCGCCGTTGGCATCGGGCAGCAGCGTGATCGAGCCGAGGGTGAAATTGCCGCCGTTGTCCGCCGCCGCGAGCGTGTAGGTGTCGGCGAGCAACCCGGTGTTGGTGAGCGAATGCGGGAAGAGCACCGTGTCGCCGGGGTTCGCGTTCTTCGAACCGCTCGACTGGAGGACCGCGGAATAGTTGACCACCGCGCCGCCGCCGACCGTGAACTGCACCGTGTTGGAATTCGCGTTGCTCGGCAGGCCCGCGACCAGCGAGGTGCTGGATGCCTGGTTGGTGATCACGGTTCCCGGCGGCGGGCCGGCGAGCGCGGGCAGCATTGCGGCGACGAGCAGCGCGACCGCGCCCGCGCACGCGGCGAGCGCGTGTCGGATCCGGTTGCAAAGTGCCGTCGTGCGTTTCATCTGCTCCGCCTCGTCCTTCCCGTTTTTGCGGCGGCCTCTGCCGAAGCCGCTGCAAAAACGGGGAGAAAAGCGGTTTCCCGCTTCTCCCCGGAATCCCGGGCGCCTCAGGGAGGTGAGGCGCCCGGGGTGCGGCGCATCAAGGATCGATGCGCACGCAGAAGAACAGCGTCGCCGATTGCGTCGAGGTGAGCGTCCCGACGTTCGCCGATACGGTTCCGGTGAGGCCGTTGGCCGGTGTCGAACCCCCGATCGCACCGACGGTCACGGACGGTGTTGCCAGCCCGTTGCCCGAACACGAGTAGCGCATCGTCGTGTTGGCCGGAACGATGTCGTTGATCACGACAAGGTTGATGTTCGCGGCAGTCGAGTTCGTCGCGATGATGCGATACGCGATGCACTGGCCTGGCGCGGTGCCGGCACCGGGCGGGATCGCGGCGGGCGTGTAGCCGCCATGCGGTCCTGCCGCGGCGCAGGCGACCGTCGCCTGCTCCTTCACCAGCGTCAGCCCGTCGGTCACCGTCGTCGAGTCGGTCGCGAACGTGGTCGAAAGAACACCGTTGTACGTCGCGGTGAGCGTCGTCACGTTGGCCGGGTCTGCCCCTACCGCGCTGCCCGGGGCGAACACGCGCACGAAGATCGTCTTCGACTGGCCGACGTTCAGCGTGTCGGTCGTGGTGCCGCAGACGATCAGCGTGTCGGTGCCGATCACGAGCGTGCCGGAACCGTCATCGATGTACGCGGCCGAGGTCCAGCCCTGCGCGGAGCGGCTGTCGGTAAGGCAGGCCCCCGCGTAAGTGATGGTCTCGTTCACGTTGCCGGTGTTGCTGATGGTGTGGCTGTACGTCACCGACCCGCCGGGGAAGGTCTGCTGCGTGTTGTTCGGCGTGAGGGTGACGTTGTGCAGCGCATTGACCGTGACGCGATCGACCTTGGAGTCCGTCACCGCCGGGTTGACCGCGGAGGTGGCGCTGATCGTCAGGTCGTAGTTGCCCGCTGCCGCCTGCCCGCTTACGGTGGTGGGCACGGTGACTTCCGCGCACACCAGTCGGTTGGCGCCGGCGTTGATGGTGCCGGTGTTGGGCAATGCCGCGCCCACGGTCGAGCAGTTGCCCACTCCGCCGTCGGCACGGAACACCACCGTCCAGCCAGCCGGCACGGGTGCAGCCGCCATCGTGTACGAGTCGGAAATCGTGCTCGTGTTGTTCACGTACACCTGGAAGCGCGTGACCGTCGTGCTGGCCGGGTTCGGCGTGACCGCGTTGGTCGTGATGACCGCCGCACCCGTCGTGCCGAAGCCCGTCGTCGCGGCGTTGCCGACGACGGCCGTACCTGCCGGGAGCGAGTCGGCGCGCGCGGTGTTGTTGGTCACGTCCACCGTGTTGGCCGCTATCGCCACCAGCCTGTCCGTCACCGTGTCGCTCACCGCCGGGTTGAAGCGCGAGGTCGCGGTCTTGGTCAGGTTGTACGGCGCGGCGGGCAAGGCCCCCACCACCGCAGGCAGCGTGACGCGCACGACGACCGTGTAGGTCGCGCCCGCGGCCACCGGTCCCGTGTCCGGGGTGCCGTTGCCGTTGGTGTCGATCAGCGAGGTGACGCCGTCGGACTGGAACAGCGAGAACGTCGTTCCCGCCGGCCAGTTGGCCTGCCCCGTCAGCACGATGTCGAACGAGTCCGTGCCGTTGCCGGTGTTGGTGATGCGGTTGTTGAAGACGATCGTCGCGCCCGGGCTCGCCAGCGGCACGGTGACGACGTCGTCGATCACGAGGTCCCCGGCCTGCAGCGGGTTGTCGCTCGCGACCACGCCCGCGGTCTGCAGCACCGTGTACGAGGCGGTGTTGGTGTTCGCCACTGCTTGCGTCGCGGTGAGGAACGTCGCGGTGTTGCTGATCACCTGCGGCGGGAGTCCGGCGTTGACGCCGACCTGGAAGGTCAACGTGCCCGAGACGCCGGCGTTCACCGTCGCGACGATCGCCGTCACGCGTCCGGCCACCGTAGCGCCGAAGTCGTAGGCAATGCCCGCGGAGTCGCCGCCGATAGCATCGGTCAGGGCCGTGGCGCCCGACACGCTCCACCTTCCCGTACCGGCGATGTAGGTCATGCCTGCCGGAATCAAGTCACGCAATTCGACGTTGGTCGCCGCGAGCGTGCCCGAGTTGGTGTACGACAGCGTCACCGTGATCGGCGTGAACGGCGAAGGACCGCTCGCCGCCGACATCGCCTTGGTCACCTGGATCGACGAGTTCGCGACCGTGGTGGTGTCGATGTTCGTCTGGGTCGTCGGCACCGTGTCGGTAACCGAGACCGTGATCGTCGCCGTGTTGCCGGCCGCAGCGCCCGCCGGCACCGTGCCCGCGACGACGAAACGGAACAGGCCGTTCGCCGCGATCGGGCCCGAGGTCGTGATGGGCGTGAAGTTGTCGGGAACACCGTTGCCGTCGGCGTCGATGTAATACACCATCCCGCTGTGCGGCGTGCCGGTGGCGGCGAAGTTCGACGATACCGGCGGGTCGAGCGCGTAGGTGTCCGTGCCGTTGCCGGTGTTGGTGATGGTATGCGGGTAGTAGACCGTCTGCCCCGGCGACACGGTGGCTGCACCGGGTGCCGTGAGCGTGTAGCTCTTTACCTGCGAAACCGTCGTTTGCACCAGGTTGGACGTCGCGCTGCGCGCGGTCCCGCCGGCATCCTGGTAGGACGCCGTCGCCTGGTTGCCGATCACGGTGCCTGCCGCGGGTGCCGCGTGCGCCACCTGCGTCGCAAGCGTGAAGATCACGCCGGCGAGGAGCAGGAAGGTCGCAAGCAACGCGCCGCGGAGGGCTTCATGCCAGCTCCTGGGGGTCGATTGTCGGTTCATTTTTGTCTCCTGTTTGGTACAGCTGTTGCGTTCGAAATCGGTGCTCCAAAAACGACAAGATCGGCTCTCGGCCGATCGATTCTTGCTCTGTCAGGTGCCATTCATTTTCCGCCCCCCTTGGTCCCCTGCTCACTCGGGGGTCGGTCGTCGATCACCCTTACGCGGGCGCTGAAACTGAGCGTCTTTTCCCCGCCAAGCGCGTCGGGATACCAACGCAGCCAGCGGTATTCGCGGGTGGGCACCACTTGCTCGGTTTCCTTGCCGTCGGCCGCGCGCACCTTGCGCTTGAGCGGCATCGGCAGGAACGCCTGGCCATCGACGCTCGCCTGCGCATTGGCAGGCTTCGCGGAGGCGGCGATGAATTCCGTGTTCGCAGGGATCGGCAGCGTCGCTTCGAGTTTCGCGAGCGGCTGCTTGCCGTTGTTGCGGTAGCTGGCGACGTACTCGATCACGTCCCCGGGCTTCACGACCGTGGCGGCCTCGAAGGACTCCTTGCCGTCGGCGCCCGCAATGACCTTGCGGGCGTCGAGCGTCGTGGTGAGCGGACCGGGCGATTGGGCGAAGGCGAGCGTGGCGAACGCGCAAAGCGTCGCCGCGCATGCTGCGCGCGCGATGGACTTCATGGCGAAATCTCCTCTGGAAACGGCATTGGAATCGCGTGTTTTCATTCGCTACGTCCCGGTGCTGGAGTCGGATGGCAGGTGCTTGCTGCCACGATGCGAACAATTGTCACGGCGTTTTGTTGTTTTCGTGTATGAAAAATCTCACATCCCCGCAATTGGGTCTTGAAGCGATCAAGTTGGGCGCTGCCTTGAAACGGAAAGATACATTCATTTCAAGGACTTGTAAAATATGTGGCGTGCCGCACAAATCCCGGTTGCAAGCCCAAGGCGGAATTTGGCCGAATCCAGCAAACGAAACGCTTTTCCTGTTTCTTTTCAAACCGCTGCAAAATCATATTCGAGTCGGGTCTGAGGAGCGATTCGGCCCGATGAAAGGTGGTCTGCGGGGGGCAGAAAGGGGCAAGCGGCCTGAAAAAGCCGACAAACGGCAACATTTCAGCTGTAACCGAGTCCCGTTTTCAGAGGGAAAAGACGGATTTTCTCGGGTGTCGGAAAGAGACACACTTCTGGCCCGGAACGGGGCTTGTCGCGGGTCCTATCGTGCAGCGGCGGGCCTCCACGGCGCCAGCAACTCCGAGACGCCGTCCCAGAAGATGCCCACGCCGATGCACAGCAGGATGAACGACGACAGGCGCAGGAACACCAGCGTTCCGGTATCCCCGAGCAGGCTCACGATGCGGGAGGCGTAACGCAGGCAGACGAACACCAGCGCCGCGACCAGCGCCACGCCGAGGAAGGCGGCCGCGGCCTGCATGAACGACACCGACCTCCCCTCGACCAGCCCGGTGCCGAGCGTG
This sequence comes from uncultured beta proteobacterium, assembly GCA_963849005.1. Taxonomy (GTDB): domain Bacteria; phylum Pseudomonadota; class Gammaproteobacteria; order Burkholderiales; family Usitatibacteraceae; genus CAWKGC01. The sequence goes on from CAWKGC010000023.1 coordinate 747,784, forward strand.
ATGGCAATGGCGATCGAGCCCGGTCCCACCAGCAGCGGGAAGGTGAGAGGGAAGAACGCCCTTTCGGCGCCCTGCCTGGCGGTCCAGTCGGCCTTTTCAGCGGGCATGTGCCCGCTGCGCGGGTCGTCGGTGTTGAGGAGCTTCCAGGCGGACGCGATCACCAGCAGGCCGCCGCCGACCCGCACCACGGGCAGCGACAGGCCGAAGAACTCGAGCACGTGCGAGCCGACCACCATGCACAGCACCAGCATCACGAACGCGTTGGTGGCGACGCGGCGCGCCATGTCGGCACGCACCTCCTCGCTGGCGCTGCCCGTCATCGCGAGGAAGATCGGCGCGAGTCCCGGCGGATTGAGGATCGGCACCAGCGCGAGCACGAACACCAGCACGGTCTTCAGGAAGGCGATCGTGACCACGTCCATGGCAGGCTCCTCGCGGCTGCGCGCATGAAAAAAGCCGGCTCGCGGCCGGCTCTTCGTCTTCAACTGGCGGAGAGGGTGGGATTCGAACCCACGGTACCCCGGAGGGTACTTCAGATTTCGAGTCTGACGCGATCGACCACTCTGCCACCTCTCCTCGAAACAGCGGCGAATTATAGCCCATCGGGGCCGAGCGCCCCAAGCAGGGCCTCGATATGGCCGGGTGTGTCGATTTCGATATCGCGATAGGTGCGCTCGACGCGGCCGGCGGGATTGACGATCACGACCAGCTTTCGCGCGAACTTCGCGAACCCGGTGTTGATCAGCGCACCGTAGCGCCGCGCGGCCTTGCCGTCGGTGTCAGCAAGCAGCGGGAAATTGAGGGCGTGCTGCGCAGCGTACTTGCCCGCCGCGTCGCGGGATCCCACGCCGATGGCCAGCAGCGTTGTCGACGTGGCGGCAATGGCGCCGTGGGCGTCCCGCAGCCGCGTGATCGCGGCGATGCACTCGGGCGTGTCGTCCTGCGGGAAGAAGAAAAGCACCACCCGCTTGCCCGCGAGCGAGGCCAGCGAATGCCGCCCGCCGTCGCTTGCCTCGAGATCGAATGCCGGCGCCACGGCCCCGCGCTCGGGCGCCTTGCCCGACTGCGCCACGTTGATCCACACGATGAAGCCGACCGCAAAGCCCAGCAGCAGGAACAGGACGATTTCCACCCAAGGCTCCGGTGTTGAATTGGCCGGCAGTTTAACAGGCGGCCGATCTCCTTCACGGCGTCCCCGAACCTTGAATCAAGCCCGTTGCCATGACACACTAGCCCACCGACGCACCCCGAGCGTCCCGACAATCATCCCCAGGAGCCCGCATGAAGTTCAAGGCAAGCATCGCATTCACGGCCGGCCTCGTCGCCGCCGCATTTACCGCGCCGGTCACGGCCGCGGACAACTACGTCACGCTCGGCACCGGCGGCATCACCGGCGTGTACTACCCGGTCGGCGGCGCCATCTGCCGCCTCGTGAACCAGGGCCGCAAGGACCATGGGCTGCGCTGCACGGTGGAGTCCACCGGCGGCTCGGTGTTCAACATCAATGCCATCGCCGCGGGCGACCTCGACGTCGGCGTCGCGCAGTCCGACACGCAGTACTACGCGATCAAGGGCGAGGACAAGTTCGCCGGCAAGCCCGTGACGGACCTGCGCGCGCTGTTCTCGATGCACGCGGAGCCCTTCACCGTGGTCGCACGCAAGGACGCCAACGTCAAGAACTGGGACGACCTCAAGGGCAAGCGCGTCAACACCGGCGACCCGGGATCGGGGACGCGCTCGGTGACCGAACTGCTGATGAAGGAGTCCGGCTGGACCAACGCCACCTTCAAGCTCGTCACCGACCTGAAGCCCGCGGAAATGGCGGCGGCGCTTTGCGACAACAAGATCGACGCCTTCACCTACGTGGTCGGCCACCCCAATGCCTCGATCAAGGAAGCTTCCACCACCTGCGCCTCGAACCTCGTGCAGGTCACCGGTCCGGCGGTCGACAAGCTGATCAAGAGCTTCCCCTTCTACCCGGCAGCGGTCATCCCCGGCAAGATGTACACGGGCACCGATGCGGACGTGAAGACCTTCGGCCCGCGCGCCACGATCGTCACCTCGTCGAAGCTCTCCGACAAGGCGGCCTACGCGATCGTGAAGGCGGTGTTCGACAACCTCGCCGACCTGAAGAAGCTGCACCCGGCGCTGGAAGGCCTGACGGCGCCCGAGATGCTCACCGGCAACTCCGCCCCGTTCCATCCGGGCGCGATCCAGTACTACAAGGAAAAGGGCCTGATGAAGTAGCGGGAGCGCAGGGCTTCCTGCACGCCATCAAGCGGGCGCTCGCACAGCGGGCGCCCGTTTTGTTTTTGCGACACGGGGGGGGCGCGACGTGGCAGAAGAAAAATTGCTGAGTGCCGAGGAGAAGGCGCGGCTGCTCGAAGAGGTCGAGGAAAAGGAGTCCGGCGGCCGCAGGCTCACGGGCCCGGTCGGCGCGATCGTCGTGAACGTGGCCGTGGTGTGGTCCCTGTTCCAGCTGTGGATTGCCTCGCCGCTTCCCTATTCGTTCGGCTGGGGCGTCATCAACTCCACCGGGCAGCGCTCGATCCACCTCGCAGCCGCATTCTTCCTCGTCTACATGCTCTACCCGCGCGGCAAGTCCAGCCCGCGCGGCCATGTGCCCGCCTACGACTGGCTGTTCGCGATCGTCGCCGCTTCGTGCGCGGCCTACATCTACGTATTCGCCGCCGAGCTCGGCAAGCGGCCCGGCTCGCCTACGCCGATCGACATCGGGGTGACGGTCGTCGGCGTGCTGCTGCTGCTCGAGGCCACGCGCCGCTGCCTCGGCTGGCCGATGACGGTGATGGCGATCGTGTTCATCATCTACATGTTCGCCGGGCCTTACATGCCGGAAATGATTTCTCACAAGGGCGCTTCCCTCGGGCGCGCGGCCTCGCAGATCTGGCTGACCACGGAAGGCGTGTTCGGCGTGGCCCTCGGTGTCTCGGCCGAGTTCGTCTTCCTCTACGTGCTGTTCGGCGCGATGCTCGACCAGGCCGGCGCGGGCAACTGGATGACGCGCGTCGCCTTCGCGCTGATGGGCCACCTGCGCGGCGGCCCGGCCAAGGCCTCGGTGCTTTCCTCGGGGCTGAACGGCCTGATCTCGGGCTCGTCGGTCGCCAACGTGCTCACCGGCGGCAACGTCACCATCATGCTGATGAAGCGCGTCGGCTACTCGCCGGTGAAGGCGGGCGCGATCGAAGTGGCCTCGTCGTCCAACGGCCAGATCATGCCGCCGGTGATGGGCGCGGCCGCGTTCCTGATGGTCGAGTACGTGAACCTGCCGTACACCGACATCATCAAGCACGCCTTCCTGCCCGCCATCCTCGCCTACGTGTCGCTGATGTGGATCGTGCACCTGGAAGCGGTGAAGCTGGGCATGAAGGGGCTCAAGCGCCCGCCGTCGCCATTTCGCACCAAGCTCTTCAACTGGATCTTCGCGATCGCCGGGTTCACCATCGTCATCCAGCTCGCGTTCTGGCTGACGGCGTGGATCCCGGGCGTGTTCGGCGAGCAGCTGGGCAGCCTCGTGGTGGGCGCGCTGGTTTTCGCCGCTTATGTTGCAGGCATCTGGATTTCCGCGCGCTACCCGGACGCCTCGGGCGAGCTTACCGAGGCACTGGACGAGTTGCCGTCCACCCGGCCGACGGTGCTGGCGGGGCTGTTCTACATCCTGCCGATCTTCGTGCTGGTGTGGTGCCTGATGGTGCTCGACCAGTCGCCCGGGCTGGCCGCGTTCTATGCCTGCGCGGTGATGATCGCCATGCTCGTCACGCAGCGCCCGTTGATCGCGTTGTTCCGCAAGCTCCCTTCCGCGGGCGAGTGGAAGCGAGGCGCGAACGACCTTTACGTGAGCCTGCAACTGGGCGCGCGCAACATGCTCGGGGTGGCGATCGCGACCGCCACGGCGGGCATCATCGTCGGCAGCGTTTCGCTCACCGGCATCGGCCAGGTGCTGGCCGAAGTGGTCGAGGTGCTGTCGCTCGGCTCGCTGATGCTGGCGCTGCTGCTCACCGCGGTGCTGTCGCTGGTGCTCGGGATGGGGCTGCCGACGACGGCCAACTACATCGTCGTGTCGACGTTGCTCGCCCCGGTGATCGTGAAGCTGGCCGGTTCGCACGGGCTGGAGGTGCCGTTGATCGCGGTGCACCTGTTCGTCTTCTATTTCGGCATCATGGCCGACGCCACGCCACCGGTGGCGCTCGCGGCCTTTGCCGCGGCCGGGCTCTCCGGCGCCGACCCGCTGAAGACCGGCATCCAGGCATTCATCTACGAGCTGCGCACGGCCATCCTGCCGTTCATGTTTGTCTTCAACACCGAGCTCCTGATGATCAACATCGGCGGCCCGGCGCACTTCACGTGGGTGGTGTTCTCGGCGACGGTGGCCTGCCTGGTCTTCGCCTGCTCGACGCAGGGCTGGATGGTGGTGCAAAGCAAGTGGTACGAATCGGTGCTGCTCGCCGCGGCCACGCTCGCGCTGCTGCGCCCGGACCTGATCCGCGACCGCTTCTATCCACCCTTCGAACTGCAGCCGCCGGCGAAGATCGCGGAAGTGCTGAAGACCGTCAGGCCCGGCGAGAACATCCGCCTGCGCGTCGAGGTGGACGACAAGAAAGGCAAGGTGCAGGAACGCACATTCCTCCTTCCGATGGCCAAGGGCATCAGGCCCGAGCAGGGCATCGCCGCCGCCGGCGTGGTGATGGAGGAAAAGGACGGCAAGACCATGGTCGCCGACGTCGCCTTCGACAGCGCTGCGGAAAAGGTCGGGCTGGACGTCGCCGACCGCAACCGCGTGCTCGGCGTCGAGACGAAGCTGCCGCAGGCCGACAAGGAGTGGTTCACTTCGCCCGGCTGGCTGCTGATCTTCCTGGTGTTCGGGCTGCAGTGGAACCGCCGGCTCTTCGCCAACAAGCGCGCGGGGTTCAAGTACGAGTGAGCCGGCAGGGATTCCCTGCGCTACATCAAAAAGCGATGCTGCGACCGCGGGATAGACTGGCGCTACCCTTTCACGACGCCCGGAGCTTCGACCATGTCCGAATCGATCAAGTACGTCCTCGACGAATCCCGCATTCCGCGCAACTGGTACAACATCGCGGCCGACCTGCCGAAGCCGCTGCCGCCGGTGCTGCACCCGGGGACGCTCAAGCCGATCGGGCCCGACGACCTTGCGCCGCTGTTCCCGATGGCGCTGATCGCGCAGGAAGTCTCGACCGAGCGCGAGATCGAGATCCCCGGCCCCGTCCGCGACGCCTATCGCCTCTGGCGCCCGACGCCGCTTTACCGCGCACGCGGCCTGGAAGCCGCGTTGAAGACCCCGGCGAAGATCTACTACAAGTACGAAGGGGTCTCCCCGGCCGGCAGCCACAAGCCCAACACCGCGGTGGCGCAGGCGTTCTACAACAGGGAAGCGGGCGTGAAGCGCCTTTGCACCGAGACCGGTGCGGGCCAGTGGGGCTCTTCGCTCGCCTTCGCCGGCTGCCTGTTCGGGCTGGAAGTCGAGATCTTCATGGTGCGCGTCTCCTACGACCAGAAGCCCTACCGGCGCGCGCTGATGGAAACCTACGGCGCGACCTGCGTCGCCTCCCCTTCGAACAAGACCCAGTCGGGCCGCGCGGTCCTCGCCCAGCGCGCCGACCACCCGGGCAGCCTCGGCATCGCGATCTCGGAAGCGGTTGAAGTTGCCGCGCAGCGTGACGACACCAAGTACGCGCTCGGCAGCGTCCTGAACCACGTGCTGCTGCACCAGACCGTGATCGGGCAGGAGGCGATCGCCCAGTTCGAGATGGCGGACGACTATCCCGACATCATCGTCGGCTGCACGGGCGGCGGATCGAACTTCGCCGGCATCGTCTTCCCCTTCCTCGGCGCGCAGCTTCGCGGCGGCAGGAAAGTGCGCATCGTCGCGGTCGAGCCCGCGGCATGCCCCAGCCTCACGCGCGGCAAGTACGCCTATGACTTCGGCGACACGGCGCACCTCACGCCGCTCACCAGGATGCACACGCTGGGCTCGACATTCACGCCGCCGGGCTTCCATGCGGGAGGGCTTCGCTACCATGGCATGGCGCCGCTGGTGAGCCACCTGAAGGAACTCGGCCTGATCGAGGCGGTGGCCTACCACCAGTCGAAGACCTTCGAGGCGGGCGTGCAGTTCGCGCGCTGCGAAGGCATCGTGCCGGCCCCCGAGGCCAACCACGCGGTGCGAGGGGCGATCGACGAGGCGCTGCGCTGCCGCGAAGAGGGCATCCCGCGCACCATCCTCTTCAACCTGTGCGGCCACGGCCACTTCGACATGCAGGCCTACATCGACTACTTCGGCGGCAAATTGAAGGACCTCGATTACGACGAGGGCGAACTCGCCATGGCGCTTGCCGGGCTGCCTTCCGTCGCGGCCATCGCGTAGGGAGCCGGGGCGCGGCGGCGGGCATGAGATAATTCGCGGCCAGCAGGGCCCCGGTAGCTCAGTGGATAGAGCAGCCCCCTCCTAAGGGGCAGGTCGGACGTTCGATTCGTCTTCGGGGCGCCATTCCCTCGCGGCGCCGCCAGCCTCAATCGATGGTGATCTTCGCCGCGCGCACCTGCTTGCCCCACTTCTCGGTTTCGTCGCGGATGAACTTCGCGAACTGCGCCGCGGGTTCGCCGCCGGCAACGGCGCCCTGCCGGAACCAGGCTTCCTTGATCTCGGGGGATGCAAGCGCCTTGTTGATCTCGGCGTGCATGCGCTGGAGGATTTCCGTCGGCGTACCGGCGGGCGCCCACATCCCGTACCACGACATTGATTCGAACCCGGGCACGCCCGCCTCGGCCATGGTCGGGATGTTCGGGAACGACGGTGAGCGTTGCGGCGACGTGACCGCGAGCGCGCGGATCTGCCCGGCGGTGATGTAGGAAGCGGCGCTCCCGAGGCCCTCGAAGATCATCTGGATCTCGCCGCCGAGGAGCCCCGCCATCGCCGGCCCCGAGCCCTTGTACGGGACATGCACGATCGACGTCCCCGTGAGATTGTTGAAGATTTCGCCCGCGAGGTGGCGGGTCGTGCCGTTGCCCGAGGAGCCATAATTTAGCTTGCCCGGGTTGGCCTTCGAATACGCGACCAGTTCCTTGACCGTGGTCACCGGCAGCTTGTTGTTCACTACCAGCACGTCGGGAACGTAGGCCACGCCGGTGATCGGCACCAAGTCCTTTTCCAGGTTGTAGGGCAAGGACTTGTACACGCTCACCGCGACGGTGTGATGGACGGCGCCGAGCAGGAACGTATAGCCGTCCGGGGCGGATTTCGCCGCGATATCCGCGCCCAGCGTGCCGCCTGCCCCGCCGCGGTTGTCGACCACGACCTGCTGGCCGAGCAGCGAAGAGAGTTTTGCCGCCAGCGGACGCGCGAAGGCATCGGTCCCGCCGCCGGGCGGAAAGGGCACGATCAGCTTGATCGTCTTGTTGGGCCAAGCTTGCGCCAGCGCCGCAGCGCTGCCGAAGGACATCGCGACAACAGCGAACAACGAGGCGAGAACTGCGGAACGCGTTGCCTTGGACATTTGGTCCCCCCAGGGATGGCACGGCAAGAAATGAAAAAGGCGCCGCAGCGCCTCTACCAGTGGAACGACCTCGATTTCACTCGACGCTGATCGGCAAATGGCGGCGCAGGCCCATGTGGCCGGTCTCGGCGAAGCGTTCGGCGAAACGCACGTTCTGCTTCACCGCGTCGAGGTAGAGGTTGTTGCCGCCGAAGTGCTGCTTGGCGTACCGATACATGCCGCCCAGGTCCCCATCGAGGCGCTTCGAGGCCGTCTGGTAGAACGCGGGGGTCTTGCGCACGAGGTCCTCGGCAGACGCGAACACCACGACCTCGCCATTGCCCGTCTGCTTGCGCGTGATGCCTCCCGCGACGAATTCCGGATACAGCCGGTCGCGGCATTTCTCGAGGTAACAGCGGTCCGACATCTGCGCGATGATGTCGGCGGAGCCGAGCAGGCTTCCGAGCAGCCTGTAGATCGGGTTCGGCAAGCGGATGGTCGCGACCGGGCGCTCGTAGCCGGTGAAGTGGACGACCTGCCCGGCAACATCGGCGTATTCGCCCATGCCGATGGTGGGAAGGTACTTGCGCAGGAACTGCGCGCCGCGCGTGACATGGATGACCGTGTATTCAGCTCCGTTGCGGTGCTTCTTGTCGCCGGTGCGGCGGATGTAGCCGCAGTCGTGGTAGAGCGCGCAGATGACGCCCAGCTGGAAGAGCTTTTCGCCCAGCGCGGGCGAATCCGCGCGGCCGCGCTCGTAGCCGTCCATCAACCGGGCCATCGCGAGCGAGACTTCCATGATGTGCTGCAGGTCGTGGTACAGCGTGTCGCACTTCCCGTAGCCCGGGAACTCGCCATTGTAGAGGTGCACCACGTCGTCGAACGCGCGCAACAGGCTCTCGGGCGCAGGGCGCGAGTACTGCGCCTTGTAGATGCGCGACAACTCGCGCTTCACGCATACCGGGTCGGTGGTATTGATCCGGTTGGTGACGTCGAACTCGCTGCGCCTGAAATTCATGGACCTCCCCCTGGGGAACCTTGGCCGGCGCCCTCTCGAGCCGTATTTCACTACTATTTCAGGGCAGGCGCAAGGCAGGCGGCCGGAGGCGCGCGCGCCGCGCTGCAGCGTTGAAATTCAAGGCGAGCGGAGTATATTGGGCCGAAGAGCCAAGGAGGAGCCATGCCGGTGATTGCGGAGTCGTCAGAGGAAATAAGGCAGCGAATCAGCGAGTTGGGACTTGAACACCGAGATCTCGACCGGGCCATCGAAGCCCTCGCGCTGAACCCCGTGCACGATGAACTGCAGTTGCAAAGGCTGAAGAAGCGCAAGCTCCACCTCAAGGACCTCATTGCCCAGCTGGAGAGGTCGCTGGTCCCCGACATCCCCGCCTGACCCCCAGGAACCGAACGCATCGCCGCCGACCCTGTCAACGGGAATGGCGTGGCGGAGCATATTGACCTGCGCATTTGTTTCGCCACCTCCTTTGGAAGGATAATCGGCGTCTTGCCTTGCGCACAAACCGAATGAAAAAGTCCCTCGTCATCGCCACCGCCGTCGTTTCGCTCGCCGCTTTCGGCGGGATTTCGTATTGGGCCGGCTCGCAGCGCAGCGAGGAGCGGGCGACCAAGCCGGACCAGGCGGCGTCATCGAAACCAGGCAGCAATGGCGCGCAGGTTCCCGGCATCGCCGTCGAGACGATCAGGGTTGCCGTGCGCGCGCTTCCGCAGGGCATCACCGCGGTCGGCAGCCTGCGTTCCGAAGAATCGATCGTGGTCCGTCCCGAGATCGCCGGCCGCGTTTCGGAGATCCTGTTCCGCGAAGGCCAGACCGTCGCCAAGGGCCAGCCCCTGTTCCGCCTCGACAGCTCCGTGCAGCGCGCAGACCACGAGCGCGCCAAGGCCAACCTGACGCTGTCGAAATCGAAATACGAGCGCGCGGTCGACCTGCGCAACAAGGGCTTCATCAGCGGCCAGGCGCTGGACGAGTCGGAAAACAACCTGAAAGTGGCGCAGGCCGACGCCGAACTCACGACCGCGAGGCTGGACAAGACGGAGATCAAGGCACCATTCACGGGTGTCCTTGGGCTCAGGCTGGTGAGCATCGGCGACTTCGTCAAGGAAGGCCAGGACATGGTCAACCTCGAGCAGATCGATCCGCTCAAGGTCGATTTCCGCGTCCCCGAAATCTATCTCTCGCAGGTCCAGGCGGGACAGGCGTTGCAGATCTCGCTGGAGGCCATGCCCGGCCAGGTCTTCGAGGGCAGGATATTCGCGATCAACCCGCTGCTCGATGCCGCCGGCCGGTCCATCGTGATCCGCGCGCAGTTGAGGAACGACGCCGGCAAGCTGCGGCCCGGGCAATTCGCGCGCGTCCGGCTCTTCACGAAGGAGAACGCCGAGGCCATGACGGTGCCCGAGCAAGCGGTCGTGCCTTCCGGGGACGAGTTCTTCATCTTCCGCGTGGTCGACGGCAAGGCGCAGCGCGTCAAGGTCGAACTCGGGCAACGCCGCGAGGGGCTGGTGGAAGTGGTGCGGGGGCTCGCCGCCACGGACACCGTGATCACCGCGGGCCAGTTCAAGGTGCGCGAGGGCGTCAGCGTGCGCGCAGCCGCGGAGCCGCCGGAAGCGCCAAAGGCTGCCGGCACTGTTGCGCCGAAGTCCGGCAAGACGGGTGGCGCGTCATGATGCTCCCGGAGGTCTGCATCCGCCGCCCGGTGTTCGCCACCGTGCTTTCCCTGTCGGTCCTCCTGCTCGGCCTCATTTCCTACCAGCGCCTGTCGGTGCGCGAGTATCCGAAGATCGACGAGCCGGTGGTGAGCGTCGAGACCTTCTACAAGGGCGCAAGCCCGGACGTGATCGAGTCCCAGGTCACCAAGATCCTCGAGGACTCGATCTCCGGCATCGAAGGCGTGGACGTGATCACATCGCAGAGCCGGTCGGAGAAGAGCCAGATCAACGTCCGCTTCCGGCTTTCGCGCGACCCGGACTCGGCCGCCGCGGAAGTGCGCGACAAGGTCGCCCGCGTGCGGGCGAAGCTCCCCGACGAGGTCGACGAGCCGGTCATCGCAAAGGTCGAGGCCGATTCCACGCCGATCATGTGGCTCGCGATGTACAGCGAGAAGCACACGCAGCTCGAGATCTCGGACTACGTGAACCGCTACGTGAAGCCGCGCCTGCTGGTGCTTCCCGGGGCGGCGGACGTGCGCATCTTCGGCGAGCGCAAGGTGTCGATGCGCATCTGGCTCGACCCCGCCAAGCTCGCCGCCTACAAGTTGACCACACAGGACGTCGAGGACGCGCTCCGGAAGCAGAACGTCGAGATTCCCGCCGGCCGCATCGAGAGCCGCAACCGCGAGTTCTCGGTCCTTTCGCAGACCGACCTGCAACGCCCCGAGGAGTTCGGCGCGATCGTGGTGCGCGAAGTGGCCGGCTACCCGGTGCGCATCCGCGACATCGGGCGCGCCGAGATCGGCCCGGTCGACGAGCGCGCCGTGCAGCGCTTCAACGCCACCCCTGCGGTCGGCATGGGACTCATCAAGCAGTCCACTGCCAACCCGCTGGAACTCTCGCTCGCGCTGCGCAAGGAGGCGAAGGAAATCGAGCGGAACCTTCCCGAGGGGATGAAGTTCGCCATTTCCTACGACACCTCGGTGTTCATCCAGGAATCGATCCGGGCGGTTTTCAGGACCATTCTCGAGGCCACGCTGCTGGTGGCCCTCGTGATCTTCCTGTTCCTGCGCAATATCCGCGCGACGCTCATCCCGCTGGTGACCATCCCGGTGGCGCTGGTCGGCTCCTGCGTGCTGATCTACGCCTTCGGCTTCACCATCAACACGCTCACGCTGCTGGCGATGGTGCTCGCCATCGGCCTGGTCGTCGACGACGCCATCGTCGTGCTCGAGAACATCTACCGCCACATCGAGGAAGGCAAGCCGCCGCTGGATGCCGCGATCGTCGGCGCGCGCGAGATCGGCTTCGCGGTGATCGCGATGACGCTCACGCTCGCCGCCGTGTACGCCCCGCTCGCCTTTGCCACCGGCCGCACCGGCAAGCTCTTCTCCGAATTCGCGCTGGCGCTCGCGGGCGCAGTGCTGATCTCGGGCTTCGTCGCGCTGACCCTGTCGCCGATGATGTGCTCGCAGCTCCTGCGCCACGAAGTGAAGCACAGCCCGCTTTTCAACTGGACCGAGCACCTGTTCGACGCGATGACCGAGCGCTATCGCCGCGCGCTCACGTTCGTTCTTCGCCACCGCCTGTCGGTGGTCGGCGCTTACGCGGTGACGATCGCGGTCCTGGTGCTGGTGGCGCTCTCGATGCGCTCGGAACTCACGCCGCTTGAGGACCGCGGCGTGATCTTCGGCATCCTCTCGGGGCCCGAGGGTTCCACCGTCAGCGCCACTGCGCGCTACGTGCAGCAGATCGAGCAGTTCTATATGGGCGTGCCGGAACGCGACTCGATGTTCGGCAATGCCGGCTTCCCGACGGTGGCCGACGGCATCGGCATCCTCCGGCTCAAGCCCTGGAACGAACGCAAACGCAGCCAGATGGAAATCGCCTCCGAAATGCTGCCCAAGTTCCGCGGGCTGGCCGGGGTGAACGCCTTCCCCACCAACCCGCCTTCGCTCGGCCAGAGCCCGCGCTCCAAGCCGCTGGAATTCGTGATCCTCTCGCAGGTGCCCTTCCCGGAGTTGCAGCGCTACTCGGACCTGATGATCACGGAGATGTCGAAGAATCCCGGGCTCACCAACATCGACTCCGACCTCAAGCTGAACGCGCCGGAGTTGAAGGTCTCGGTCAACCGCGACAAGGTGTCGAACGTCGGCGTGAGCGTCGAGGCGGTCGGCCGCACGCTGGAAACGATGCTGGGAGGCCGCGAGGTGACGCGCTTCAAGAGGGACGGCGAGCAGTACACGGTGATCGTTCAGGTGGAGCCGAAGGACCGCACGTCGCCATCGGACATTTCCGGCCTGTACGTGCGCGGCAAGGGCGACGAGATGATCCAGCTCTCCAACCTGCTCTCGGTGCGCGAAGGGGTCGCGCCGAAGAGCCTCAACCACTTCCAGCGCCTGCGCTCGGTGACGGTCTCGGCCAACCTCACGAACGGCTACACGCTGGGCGAGGCGATCGCCTTCATGCAGGCGACCGCGCAGAAGGTGCTGCCGCCGACCGCGCAGACCGACCTCGCGGCCGGCCAGTCGAGGGAGTTCCGCGATTCCGCGGCCGACATCTATTTCGTCTTCATGCTGGCGCTCGCCTTCATCTACCTCGTGCTCGCCGCGCAGTTCGAGAGCTTCATCGACCCGTTCATCATCATGCTCACGGTGCCGCTGTCGATGACGGGCGCCCTCATCGCGCTCAAGCTTTCGGGCGGCACGCTCAACATCTACACCCAGATCGGGCTCATCACGCTGGTGGGCCTGATCACGAAGCACGGCATCCTGATCGTGGAGTTCTCCAACCAGATGCAGGCCAGGGGCCTGGACGTGAAGGAAGCGGTCATCGAGGCCGCGATCAGGCGCCTGCGCCCGATCCTGATGACCACCGGCGCGATGGTGCTGGGCGCCGTGCCGCTGGCGATCGCCACCGGCGCGGGGTCGGAATCGCGGCAGCAGATCGGCTGGGTGATCGTCGGCGGCATGCTGCTGGGCACGCTGCTCACGCTCTTCATCGTGCCGACCGCCTACTCGCTCCTCGCGAGCAGGCACAAGACCTTCGACCAGAGGCTCGAGGAGCAGCGGCGCGAGATGGGCGTCGCGCAGCCGGCGTCGGATTAGCCGGCCCCTTTTCGCGCGAGCGCGGTGGCCTGCAAAGCGGCCACGGAGAGACGAGCCCCGAAGTAGCGATCCCCGCCAGAGCGACCTCCCCCGAAGTAGCGATCCCCGGCGAAGCCCTCCCTTTCGACCCGGCGAATTGGTGGCGGTGACGGGGTGGTTCCCTTCGACCCGGCGAATGGGTGGCGGTGGCGGGGGGTTCCCCTCGACCCGGCGCCATGATGGTGTTCACGACCGCGCCGACGCCCTCGTCAGATCGGGCGTCCTTATGCAGCACCGCCATGCTTGGCGTGAGTGTCGCGCCTCTCGAAGGGAACCGCCCCGCCCCCGCCTGCGCGTAAGGAGACGGCGCTTCGCGCCTCGCGCAGCGATGTCCACGCGAGCCTCGGCGGAGCCCTCCCTTTCGAGAGGCGCGTCCCTCCCATCAATTGAATCGTCGCTACAGAAGAGTCGCCCGATTCACGAGGGCGGCAACTCGGTCGCAGCAACCGTAATGGCGCCGGGTCGAAAGGGAGGGCTTCGCCGGGGATCGCTACTTCGGGGATGTCGCTCTGGCGGGGATCGCTTCGCGGGACTCGCGTCACCCGCGCCCGCTTCGGACAGGCCGACTCAGCCCTTGCGAGCGGCGTGGCGGCGGTAGAAGTCGATGACCTTCGGCACGTAGGCCACGGTCTCGGGATAGGGCGGGATCTGGTTTCCCGCGCGGATCACGGCGTTCTCGCCGGCGTTGTAGCCCGCAAGCGCCAACTGGATGTTGCCGTTGAACATCGCCAGCAGGTCCTTCAGGTACCTCACGCCCCCGTGGATGTTGTCCACCGGATCGAACGCATTGGCCACGCCGTAACGCCGGGCGGTGTCGGGCATCAATTGCATCAGCCCCGTTGCGCCCTTGCGCGAAACCGCGGCCGGGTTGTAGCCCGACTCCGCTTGTATGACCGCGTGCACGAGCGACTTGTCGACACCGTGGGTACGGCTTGCCGTATCGATGATCCCGGAATACTTGAGGATGTCCGCTTCCGAAGGCATGTAGGCCGGGGCGGCAGACTGCGGCCTCGCCTTGTTGCCCTCCCCGCGGATGAACTTGTAGCGCGGGTCGAGGCTCGGCATGTTGGTGAAATGCTTTACGCCATTCTCGTCGGTGAAACCGTAGATGTCGGCGCGGGCCGCGGTCGCAAAGAGGCCTCCCGAAGCCAGGAGCGCGAGCGGCAGCAGTAGGCGGATCGCTGAGTGCATGGGTCGATTATACGGAAAATGGACTAAGAAGCAATTCCAAGTCTTTGCTTTGTCAAGGCATTTCCGGAATATCCCGAAATGCCTGCCTGGCGGTTGGTCAACTCCGGCCGCCCCGAAGTTCATCGCCGCGCGAATCGCGCCGCCTTCCCTCCCCCTAATTGGCCTCCACCCGGACCAGGTTGTCGTCGGAGTTGCGGTCGACGCGCTTGTTGTACGGGTCGACGCCGACGAACTGCGGAAGCTGGTCGACCACCATCGTCACCTCCTGCTTGCCGGTCTTCATCGGGCGCCGTTCCATCAGCAGCACGGACTCGCGCTTGTAGCCTTTCTTGCCTGGCTCGGCCGTGAACGCGCCGACGTCGAATGGCTCGTCGAGCGGCGCTTCGGTCTCCTTGCCCTTGCCGTCGGCATGGAGCTTGCGCCCTTCGACCACGAAGCTCACGTCGTACTTGCCGTCGGCACGCTTCTTCGCCTTCGCATCCGTGGCCTTCATGTCGTAGAGGGTGATCTTCTCGAAAAGGTCGGTGATCAGCTGCTCGTGCTGCGGCCCCGCCTCGGCGCGCAGGATCCGCACGAAATCCGACGACGAGGGATAGGGCGCGCCCTTGAAGGCGTATTGCGCGAGGAGCTTGCGCAACGCGCTGTTGACCACCTCCTCGCCGACCGCCTCCTTCAGCCAGTACATCACCAGCGCGCCTTTCTGGTAATGGATGTAGTCCTGGTTTTCCACCCTCACCAGCGGCAGCTCCTCGATGACCTCGCCGCCGCGGCTGCGCAGGTACCTGTCCAGCTCGCCCTTCAGGAACTTGCGGATGCCTTCCTTGCCGTAGAGCTTCTCCATCACCAGCAGCGCCGAATACTGCGCGAAGCTCTCCGAGAGCATGGTCATGCCCTGCTTCTCCGCGCCGATCACCTGGTGCGCCCACCACTGGTGGCCCATCTCGTGCGCGGTGACGTAGGTGACGAGGTCGATCTTCTCGTCGTTGCGGTCGTCCGGGATGGTTCTGGATGAAGCCGATCCCCTCCGAGTACGGCATGGTGTTGGCGAAGGCCTGCGCGAAGTTCGCGTACGCCGGGAATTCCAGGATGCGCGCCTGGCGGAACTGGTAGGGCGAGAAGCGCTCGCCGTAGACGTCCAGCGAAGCCTTCATCGCGTCGAGCATGCGCTGCACGTTGTGCTCGTGCGCCGGGTGGTAGTACACGGCGAGTTCCACGGGCTCCCCGCCCTTCGGCGTGTGCGTGGCCTTCTTGACGTCATAGCGGGCCGACTGCATGGAGAAGAAGTTCTGGATCGGCGCCTCGGTCTTCGTCACCAGCGTGCGGCGGCCATCCTTCGTCGTGTCGCTCACCGTGTATCCCGGCGCAAGCGGCATCTGGTCGGCCTCGGTCGAGACCGTGATCTCGGCCGTCACCCAGTCGCTGTCGCGGCGCAGGTAGGTGTGCGCGAGCGCCGCCTCGTCCTCGAGCTTCGGCGGGCGCAGTTCGGGCGGCAGGCCGTGCTTCCGGCGCTTGGCGCGGTCCTGCAGCAGCGCGTCGCTTGCCCATGCCCAGCAACGGCGCCACCTCCATGTTGTTGACGAAGGTGCCGTTGCCGACGATGCGGGTGAGCGGATTGTTGTTGGGAAACCCGCGCTCCTCGAGCCGCGTGGCAAAGCGGATCGTGCGCTTCTCGCCCGGCTGCATCGGCACGTCGAAGGTGTAGATCCGGTAGTCGAAGTCCTTGTACTCCTTGCCGAGCTTCGCGCCCTCGACCTCGAGCATCTCCATCTTCGCGGGCGGCGCCCAGCGCACGTGCACTTCCTTGAGCGGCGCGCCGCTGCGGTTCTCGATGAGATAGCTGCCCTTGGTGAGCGCCCGCGCCTGCGACGGGTAGAGGTCGACCGCGAGCTTCACGTCGGTGATGCGCGGCTGCTCCACCTTCTCGTAGGCAAGCAGCGCCTTCTCGTACTCGGCGGTGCGCTCCTCCACCTGGGGCGTGGTGCGGTACTCGTTGAGGATGTTGGTGTTGTAGAAGATCCAGCCGCCGATGCCGGCCCACGCCACTGCCGCGCCCGCGATGACGCGGCCGGGCGTGCCGTGCAGGCGATGCGCCAGGCGCTGCAGGCGCGGCGCCAGCCGCGTCTCCGCGCCGCGCCGCCACAGCAGGTGCGAGACCACCAGCAGGATCAGCGCGAAGGCCAGCCAGTAGGCGTCGAACCACGCGCGGCCGATCCAGAAGCGCCCCATGCCGTTCATGTCCGACAGCGGCACCGGCGAATTGCCGCCGTAGTTGTAGAGGTTGTGCTCGAAGCCGATGGTGTTGAGCGTGACCGTCGCGACGACGTACACCAGCATCACCGCCCAGCCGAGGTACTTGTTGGGCACCAGCGCCTGCACGAATACCGCAAGCGCGGCCAGCAGGACGCTGCCGATGAGCCCGGGCAGCACGAACCACAGCAGGTAGGCCATCGGCTGCACGGCCGTGTAACCATGAGACAACTGGAACAGGATCGCGGTGAGCACCGCCACCACGTAGCAGGCCAGCAGCACCAGCGTGATGGCGAGCACCTTGGGCACCATGAACGCCCAGTCCGGCGCCACGGTCGCATCGACGATCTCGTGGATGCGCCGCTCCCGGTCGCGCCACACCAGTTCGCCCGCGTAGTAGATGGCGATGATGATCGGGATGATGCTGAAGGCGCCCACGAGCGTCTGCACCATGACGCGCGTCACCGGGAAGTACACCGTGCCGCGGAACTCCACCGTGCCGGACATCCCGCCGAAGGAGTTGAACACGCCGACCGCGAGCAGCACGAAGAATGCCGGGCTCTTGAACACGAAACGCAGGTCGAAGGCGCGTGAGCGCCTTGAGCTGCGGCCAGCTGGCGCTGCCGTCGGTGACGGGGGACGCGAGCGGCTTCGCGGGCGGCGGCAGGTCGGCTGCCGCGCGCTTCGCTTCCTTCGCGGAGCTCGCCTTGATGCCCTTCGCCTCGAAGCGGAACACGGCATAGGCGACGGCGAAGAACGCGGCCGCGAGTCCCAGCCAGATGAGGCGGTTGTAGAGCATCACGCCTTCGATCGCGGGGACGATCGTGTTGCGCTCGGTGGCCGTCCAGTACTTCGTCACCCGGTTCAGGGCGCTCAGCGCGAACGGGTCCGAAAGCGACGCCACTGTGTCGAACTCGGGGTCGCGCAGCAGCACGCGCGTGGTGATGAAAAGCACGAGGAAGGCCACGACGCCGACATAGGTCCACATCATCGAGCGGGTCGCGGTCGCGAGCGCGAAGAACAGCGCGCCCATCACCAGCAGGCTCGGCAGGCTGTAGACGAACAACGCATACAGATAATGGTTGGCGACGAACGGCCCCAGCTTCTCCTGGTCGAGCCAGGGCATGAGCGACCCGATGAAGATCGCCAGGGGGACGCTGGCCATCACGAGGAAGGCGATCGCCATCGCGCCGAGGAAGCGGCCGACGAGGTAATCGAACTTGGTGACCCGGGTGGCGCGCAGGATCGGCGCGAAACCGGTCTCGTCGTCGCGGATCACCACGTTGGCGACGAAGGCCGTGATCACGAACAGGCCGAACAGGTTCATGATGCCGACCGTCTGCAGGATCGCGAACGGGGAATTGACGTTCACGTTGCCGCGGCCGCCGATCTGGATCTGGTCGATCGTGACCGAGCCGAAGGTAAGGAGGAAGAAAAGCGCGAAGCCGACGAAGAAGAGCGGCGAGCGCAACTGGTAGCGCGCCTCGAAGGCGGCGATCCGGGTCAGCATCGCGGTCTCCTCAGGCGGCGACGGGTTGTTCGCGGCGGCTCTTCGAGAGCGTGGCGAAGTACAGGTCTTCCAGCGCGCCTTCCACCGGCTCGAAGCCCGGCTCGGGCGCCGCATCGGCGATGACGTGGATCACCGTCTGCCCGCCGCGCAACCGGGTCGAGATCACTTCCATGCGGCCGCGATAGTCGGCGAGCTGGTGCTTGTCGATGGCGCGCCGCCAGACCTTGCCGTCGAGCGCGGAAAGCAATTGCGAAGGCGCGCCCACCTGCACGATCTTCCCCGCGACGATGATCGCCATGCGCGAGCACAGGTCCGTCACGTCGTCGACGATGTGGGTGGAAAGGATCACCACCACGTTCTCGCCGATCTCGGAGAGCAGGTTGTTGAAGCGGTTGCGCTCCTCCGGGTCGAGGCCCGCGGTCGGCTCGTCGACGATGATGAGCTGCGGCTTGCCGATCAGCGCCTGGGCGATGCCGAAGCGCTGGCGCATGCCGCCGGAAAAACCGGCGACCGCCTTCTTGCGCACGTCCCAGAGATTGACCTGCTGCAACAGCGACTCGAGCGTGTCCTTGCGCTCCCCGGCGCGCGCGATGCCCTTCAGCACCGCGAGGTGGTCGAGCAGGTCCCACGCCGACACGCGCGGATAGACGCCGAAGTCCTGCGGCAGGTAGCCCAGCGTCGCGCGCAGCTTCTCCGGGTCCTTGATCACGTCGATGTCGCCGAAGCGGATCGTCCCCGCAGACGGCGTCTGCAGCGTCGCGATGCAGCGCATCAGCGTGGACTTGCCGGCGCCGTTGGGGCCGAGCAGCCCGAACATGCCTTTCGGGATCTCGAGCGTCGCGCCTTCGAGCGCCTTGGTGCCGTTGGGATAGACGTGGGTGACGCCGCTGAGGGAGAGCATGGTTTTCCTTGTGGGAGGGAGTCCGGGCAGGCGACAGTGAACGACAACCGGGGGCGGCAAGGCAAGGGGCGTGGCGACGAAACGCAGAAAACAGGGCACCAAGCGCCGCCGGCGGCAAGGTAAACTGCGCTTCGGACGTGGCCCTTCGACAGGTTTCGCCAGACCCCAACGCCGTTGCCGTCGAACAGGCGTCCGCAATGCAGGCCCGGCCCACCGGGCCGCCACCAGCCACGCATCAGCGCACAGGGGAGTTCCTCATGATTCCAAAGGGAAATTTTGTCGGCGCGTGCCTCATTGTCCTGGGCTTCGCCACGGCGCTGGCTGCGCAGCCAGCGTGGGCCGATTCCAAGGCGGAGATCCTCTACGCGTCGGCGACCGCCACGACGCTCACGATCAGCGGAAACAAGTTCTCGCGAGGCCTGGCGAAAGTCACCCTCGGATCCCTTCCGCCGCTGCCCATCGTCTCCCAGACGCCCAACCAGATCGTCGCCACCCTGCCCCCCGGGTTGGGCGGCGGAAACTACGTCCTCGCCATTTCCTTCGGCAAGAAGAAGAGCAGCGAAGACGACGACATCGACGCCGAATTCATCGTCACGATCGGCGCCACCGGGCCTGCCGGGCCGCCTGGCCCCAAGGGCGATGCAGGAACGCCTGGTGCGCAGGGCCCGGCCGGGTTGCCGGGAGCAACTGGCGCGCAAGGGCCGGCCGGAATGCCGGGGGCGGCAGGCGCGCAGGGGCCCGCCGGAGTGCCAGGGGCGCAGGGACCGTCGGGTCCGCAAGGGCCTTCCGGATTGCCGGGTGCGCAAGGGCCGTCAGGCCCGCAAGGTCCCTCGGGGCTGCCGGGAGCGCAGGGTCCGTCGGGCCCACAAGGTCCGTCCGGTCCGCAGGGGCCGGAAGGACAGCCGGGCGCGGCGGGAGCGCAGGGGCCCAAGGGCGATCCGGGAGTCGCAGGACCGCAAGGCGCCAAGGGCGATACCGGCGCTGCGGGAGCGCAAGGTGCGATCGGCCCGCAAGGTGCGATCGGCCCGCAAGGTGCCATCGGTCCGCAAGGTGCAACTGGTGCCGTTGGCCCGATCGGCCCGCAAGGCGTAGCCGGTCCCATTGGCCCGATCGGCCCGCAAGGCGCGAAGGGCGACACCGGAGCAGCCGGCGCACAAGGCCCGAAAGGCGATACCGGCGCGGCCGGCGCGGCAGGGACGGCGGGCATCCAGGGGCCGAAGGGCGACACCGGAGCGACCGGGGAGCAGGGTCCGCAAGGCATTGCCGGCAACCTCGCGCTCGCCGGACAGATGTGCCCAACCGGGCAATTCGTGACCGGCTTCGACGCCGGCGGGAATATCGTCTGCAAGGGCATCGGCGGCACGCCGCTTTCGATCGTCGTCGAAGGGCACCCCAACGTGGAAGTCTTTTGCCGCGTCGGCGACTACGCTTGCCAGGGCCGCGAAGTCTGCGAGGCGGTCACCGGCACGGTGTGCGTGCACCAGGAGTACAACTGCGCGGGAGCGGGCACCGTGGGCTCGTGGTATCCGCTCGACGGCGTTTCGGGCAGCTTCAAGTTCAACTTCGCCTATACCTACGACTTCGCCCCGGCATCTGCCGGGCTCGGGCCCGACTACGGCAATATCTGCGGGACCGTGGTTTCGCAGTTCTCCCGCTACGGCCTTGCCGCGACGCATTCCGCCGCGGGCCTCGGCCATTGGGTTCGCCAGTAGGAAAAGAGGGCAACAGTGAAAAGGGCTGCCGGTCGGCAGCCCTTTTTTTCAGCCCGGCTTGCCGTCGAGCCTCGAGCGCGTGAGGATCGGCCAGTAGCGAACGGCATAAATCCCGTACGCGGCCGACCACAGCAGGCTCGATAGCGCGACGCTCTCGGCATAAGCCCCCGGCGCGAACAACGCGCCAAGAACGCGCGCAAGCGCCGCAAGCTGCACCAGCACGAATGCAGCGACCTCGAATCGGTCGGCCTGCAATGAGCGCCCCGTGTGGCCTCGCGCGGTGCGCGTCATCATGCCGAGCGTGAGCCCGCCGATCGCGCCGATCGTCAGCGCGTGGATGGCGACCGATTCGGGCACGAGTCCCAGCGCCGCCAGCATGCGCAGGACGAGATGCACGACGATCCACGCGTAGGCGGCATGGAGTATCCACACCAGCGGATTGCCCAGCGTGCGCCAGGGACGCCAGAACAGCAGCCGCGCAAGATGGGCGGCGGCGGCGATGCCGAGGATGATCGGCACGACCGGGCCGATGCGAAAAACGTCCGCGGCGAGCAATGCGAGAAGCGAACCGAGCGCGAACTTTTCGACCAGCGGCAGGCGCGTGGCGCCCGCGCCCGGCACGCCGTTGTTGGTGAACATCGGGATCACGCGACCGCCCACCACCGCCATGACGAAGAGCACGAGGTCGAGCCCGACCATGAGGCCCGCGCGCGCCGGGAACACGATCGTCCCGCCCAGCGCGAGATGCACCGCGAGGATGACGCCCCCCATCGCGGTGAGGAGAGCCACGAAGAAATAATTGCGGCGGTTGTCGCTGCGCCACAGCGGGATGGCGATCGAGATCGCGATCGCCACGGGGAAGGCGGCGTTCACGATCATCGACGCCGTGGCAAAGGGCGTCAGGACCAATACCCTTCCAAGCAGCCACAGCAATGCCAGCGCCGCCAGCGCGCCTCCCTTGGGGGTCGGCTGGCCGGTCCAGTTGGGCACCGCCGTCAACAGGAATCCCGCGATCACTGCAGTGACGAAACCGACGAGCATCTCGTGGCCGTGCCAGCCCGGGCCCTGCACGTAGGCCATCGGCAGGAGCCCCGTGTATTGCGCCGCCCAGGCGAGGATCGAAAGCGACGCAAACGAACTGGCGAGGAGATAGAACGGGCGAAAACCGAGGCTCCAGAGCGCGAGGCCTTGCGGCGCCCCGGGCTTCGGGTCAGTCGACAAAGTGTGCAGGGAACTGGACATGGCGTCCCAGTGGGTGCGGGATCATTCGAAGCGACAGCATAGCCATTCCCTGGACGCGGTGGCTTGATCTGATGCAGGCGCGTGAAAAACAAAAGGCCGCCCGATTGGGCGGCCTTCCTGTTTACTGGCGTCCCCACCGAGATTCGAACTCGGGTTATCGCCGTGAAAGGGCGGTGTCCTAGGCCTCTAGACGATGGGGACTTACATCAAAACCGATTGGTGGAGGTAAACGGGATCGAACCGATGACCTCTTGCATGCCATGCAAGCGCTCTCCCAGCTGAGCTATACCCCCAACCGAGCGGAGAATTATACCGATTTCGGCGATTTCTTGCAAAATGTCGGTTGAATTCAATGCGTCGGGCATCCGGCCCGGCGCCCGAAGCTGCCGAAAAACCCGAGACCGCCGCCATGAAAAACCCCTTCACCGAGCACCCGCATTCCATCGGCGAGACCTACCTCGGCCATGCGCTTGCCGCCTCGCGCATTTGCGTCCGCCTCGGTATCGCCGCGACGGCGGCCGGCATCCATGCCGTGCTGCCCTTTGTCTTCGTGACGACCACGCGGCGCATGGTCAACGAGATGAGCGACGAGTTCAACTCGGGGCGGCGCACCCGCCTGCGCGGAAGAAGCGCTCAGCCTAGCCCGCAATCTCGATCGTTTCGCCTGGACCGGGCACCGTCACGTTCCAGCCAAGCTGCTCCGTGATCGCCGCGCCGAATGCGAGCGCGGTCGCTTCCTCGCCGTGCACGACGAAAGTCCGCGACGGCGCCTTCCGGAAACCGCGCAGCCAGCCGAGCAGCGCCGCCTGGTCGGCATGCGCAGAGAGCCCGCCGAGCGTATAGACCCGCGCCTTCACCGGCACCGGCTCGCCGAACAGCGTGACATTGCGCGCGCCATCGACGATGCGCCGGCCCAGCGTGCCCGCGGCCTGGAATCCGGTGAAAAGGATCCCGCACTCCTTGCGGCCGAGGTTGTACTTCAGGTGGTGCTTGATGCGCCCGGCATCGCACATGCCGCTGGCCGCGATGATGATGGCGCCCGAGCGCACCATGTTGATCGCCATCGAGTCCTCGACGGACTCGGTGAAGTGCAGCGAGAACGGCAGCTTGCGGTGGCGCATCGCCTCGATGAAAGGCCGCGTGCGCGGGTCCAGCGACTCGACGTGCGCGAGCGTGACATCGGTGGCCGCCTTGGCGAGCGGGGAGTCGACGAAGACGTGCAGGTCGCCGATGCGGCGCGCCTTCGCGAGGTCGTAGAGCATCGCCAGCAGGTCCTGCGTGCGTCCAAGCGCGAAGGCCGGCACGATAAGGTTGCCGTGCTTGCGGTGCAAGGTCTCGTCGATGGCGGCAACGAGTTCCTCCGCCGTCGCGTCCGCGTCCTTGTGCAGCCGGTTGCCGTAGGTCGATTCCACGAGCAGCACGTCGGCCGACTCGATCACCGCCGCCTCGCGCATCAGCGGCCGCATCGGCTGGCCGAGGTCGCCGGAGAACACCAGCTTGCGTTCGCCGCGGCCCTTGCCCGCGCGCACCTCGATGATGGCCGCGCCGAGGATGTGGCCGGCGTGGCGGAAGCGCACGTGCACATCGGCGTGCGGGCTGAACTCGATGTCGAAGGGCAGGCCGCTCACCTGGCGCATCAGGTCCTCGACATCGGCGACGCCATAGAGCGGCTCGAAAGCGGGCCGTCCCCGCTGCGGGTGCCTGGCCGACCACGCCGCTTCCTTCTCCTGGATGTGCGCGCTGTCCATCAGCATCACCGGCATCAGGTCCGCCGTCGCCTTGGTCGCGTACACCGGTGCGCGGCATCCTTTCGCCACCAGCCTCGGCAGCAAACCGCAGTGGTCGAGGTGGGAGTGCGTGACGAGCACGAAATCGATCGGCGCCGGATCGAAGGCAAGCGCGTCGAGGTTCTTGCGCGGCGCGTCTCGCCCGCCCTGGAACAGGCCGCAATCGACCAGGAAGCGGCAGCCGTCCGTTTCCACCACGTAGCACGACCCCGTGACTTCGCGCGCGGCGCCGAGGAAACTGATTTTCACGCTGCGGGTGCGCGGATCGCGCGTTCCAGCCGCGCCAGCGCAACGTCCTTCTTCAGCGCTGCGGCGATGGCATCGATCGCCGGCGTGTGCTCGAGTCCCGTGAGCGCCAGCCTGAGCGGCATCATCACCAGCGGCGGCTTCACTTTCTCCTCGGCGATCAGGCCCTTTGCCGCCGCGCCGATCGCTTCGGGTTTCCAGTCGCAGGCCGCGAGCCTGGGGAGCAACTTCGCCAGCATCGCCCTGCCCGGCTCGCCTAGGTGCTTCTCCGCCGCCGCCGGGTCCGGATGCGAAGGCGTGGCCATTGCCGCGAGGAAATGCTCAACGTCCGTAGTGAGCTGGAACTTGGAACGCCCCGCCGCCGTCATCGCCACCGGGTCCAGCACGTCGGCGATCGCGCGCACGAGACCGGGCTTGTCCTTCGCGAGCGCGTCCACCAGCGCGTTGTCGGAGTAGGCCTTCAGGTATTCGCCGTTCAGCCACTTCAGCTTCTCGAAGTCGAAGCGCGCCGCCGACTTGCTGATGTGCGCGAGGTCGAACCACTGCACCAGCTGCTCGCGCGAGAACATCTCCGCGTCGCCATGCGACCAGCCCAGCCGCGCGAGGTAGTTCACGACCGCCTCGGGCAAATAGCCGTCGAGCTTGTACTGCATCACGCTCACCGCGCCGTGGCGCTTGGAGAGCTTCTGCCCGTCGGGGCCGAGGATCATCGGCACGTGGGCGAACACCGGCAGCGCCGAGCCCAACGCGCGGTAGAGGTTGATCTGGCGCGGCGTGTTGTTGACGTGGTCGTCGCCGCGGATGACGTGCGTGATCGCCATGTCGATGTCGTCGATGACCACGCCGAAGTTGTAGGTCGGCACGCCGTCGCCGCGCAGGAGCACGAGGTCGTCGAGCTCGGTGTTGGAGACCGAGATCGGCCCCTTCACCGCGTCGTCCCACGTCACGTCGCCTTCGAGCGGGTTCTTGAAGCGGATCACCGGCTCGCGGCCCGCGGGCGGCGTTTCCTTCGAATCGCGCCAGCGGCGGTCGTAGCGCGGCTTTTCGCCTCGCGCGGTCTGCGCTTCACGCATCGCGTCGAGCTCTTCCTTGCTGCAATAGCAGGGGTAGGCAAGCCCCGCCTTCAGCAATTGGTCGGCGGCCTCGCGATAACGCGCGAGGCGCTGCATCTGGTAGTACGGGCCCTCGTCCCACGCGAGGTCGAGCCACGTCATCGACTCGACGATCGCCTTCTCGTTTTCCAGCGTGGAGCGTTCCTGGTCGGTGTCCTCGATCCTCAGGATGAACTTGCCGCCGTGGCGGCGCGCGTACGCCCAGCAGAAGAGTGCCGTGCGGGCGCCTCCGATGTGGAGCATTCCGGTGGGGCTCGGTGCGAAACGGGTGCGGACCATGGTGTTCCCGAAGGCGAAACCCCCATTTTACGGGCTTGCGCCGGGCAGCACGGGCATGGAGCGGGGAATTTCGGTAAAATGCGCGTCGGTTGGGCGGTTAGCTCAGTGGTAGAGCACTGCCTTCACACGGCAGGGGTCGTTGGTTCGAAACCAATACCGCCCACCAACCAATTCGATGGGCTGCGCCTTGTTGGCGCAGCCCATTTTCTTTTGTACGGAAATCCTACGGAAAAGTGCCTCGAGAACACGTCTAGTCCGGTTAATTTTGCGCATGCGCAATCTCGGTATGCAGTTCTCCAAATGACCGACTTCCCGGTCTGGGGTCGCATCGCGCCCTTTGGCCCCGGCGAGTTCCTGGCAGACGTGGCGGGATCCCGACAAGTAGCGTCCAGCCGCTTACGGGCGCCCCTGCGAACCCCCTATGGCCGTCTTCTTGACGACCCATCGCACCCCCGGTTTGCAAGTCTTGATTTGCTGGGTCTGGCGAATCTGGCGTCTTCCGGCTCTTGTTTCCGTTTACGCAATTGCAAGGACGCGATTGCGAGAGCCCGAACCAACTGACCCTCGCTCGCCACACGAGCCATTGGCAGTTCACACCTCACATCGGGAGAATTGAAATGTCGCCAACATTCCTGACCGCGGTACACAAGTCGATCGTCGGAGAACTGACCATCGAGGTGGAGCAAGCGAATACGAAACGCCGATTGAACCGCACGGTGATGTCGCTTGCAGTATTTAGCATGCTCGGCATGTCGAGTGGCTTGGGGTGGGCGACCACCGCTCTTGTGATACAAGGCGTGGACGTTGGCGCCAATACCATCACGATATTCGGGCAAGGGTTCACTCCGAAGGACAAGGACAGTGTCCGCGTCTTCCTCGGCGAGATTCCGGGAAACGATATCTCGAGCCTGTGCCAGCTGCCGAAGCCGACAGAAACTGCGATCGTTTGCAGCTTCACAACCCTGCCGGGTGCCGGTGACTATCGGCTGGCCGTGTCCAGGAAAGATAACGAGGACCCATACAAGAGAAGTTCGGATAACTCGGATCAGTACGATCTGACCATTGGCGCCATCGGACCCCAAGGTCCCAAGGGCGACCAAGGTATTCAAGGCCCACAGGGTGCGCCGGGTGCAACCGGTCAAGCAGGCGCAGCGGGTACAAAGGGCGACACCGGTGCGACTGGTCCGGCTGGACCCGCAGGTCCAACGGGCCTGACTGGACCTGCAGGGGCGACTGGCGCGCAAGGACCCATCGGCCCCATTGGTTTGACAGGTGCGGCTGGCGCCACCGGGGCCACGGGTGTAACAGGAGCCACAGGCGCGACGGGAACCACCGGTCCGCAAGGGCCTCAAGGACCACAAGGACCAGCCGCCCAGTTGTACGTCGCCACTTTGCTCCCAGGGTTTGGCTCGATCGCTTCGGTCGGCGAGGCGAATGCTCGTACCATCGTCAACAAGTCCATCACAAGCCCCGGCTCGTTCCTCGCGCGCGTCGATGCTCAACTCGATACGTTTGGTGCGCTTTGGTTCGACTACCACTGCAAGCTGCAGGCGCTGGCGTTCCCCGCGTTTCTCGGGGCGCCGTACAGCGACCTGCCCGGCACGCGCCGCGACGTGAGCTGGCGCACGGGCAAGGACGCCTCCGGCAACGCCACGTCCGCGACCGGCGTCTCGATCTCCGTGCCGGCGCCGGTTACGGCCGGGTCCCTTGGCGTCGACGTGAAGATGGTGTGTTGGGGGACGGTGGACGTGGCAAATGGCCCCCCGCCCCTTTATGACTACGGCATCGGCGTGAGTTCTGCGGTGCTCACGCTGCTCGCCGTCGGCGGCATCAATTGACGTCCGGTCTCTGACCAGCCGGACTGCAACTCAAGTAACGGCTATTTGCCTGGAGAAACGCCCGCCCTCGAGGTGGGCGTTTCTCTTTCAATTGCACCTCGCCTGCTAGCCCAAGGGGAAACTTCAATCGGCAGGTGGGGGTGGCAAAAGAGGACTCCGACGAGGAGTCGCGCAGGTGGCTGGTTGATGACGCTTGAAAGCCTGCCGCGTTATTATTTACTTTCGATTGATAACGACTGCGAGACAGCATGACAGCTCGCGACACCGAGCAAGGGGGGCTTACGCAGATCGCGAAAGCAATTTCCGAGTACCTCAGTCGCAATCCGAAAGCGGCGGACACCATCGAGGGCATCAGCCAATGGTGGTTGCCGAAGGATGAGAAACGTTCGACCAACGATATTCTGTGCGCGCTTGAGAAGCTCATTGCGCAAGGACGAGTCGAAAAGCACATTTCTCCTTGCGGGCGATGCCTGTTTCGGAGACGGCATGATGCCTGACAACGCGTTCGTGGCGGGCCGTGGAACTAGTCTGTCAGACTGACCTGCCCTGAGATCCACAATCCATTCATGATTTCGGAGCGGCTTGCGATGAGCCGCCTGGATTTCCCGGATCATTCTTGAATGCCGGTTTTCGCGATCTCGTTACCGAAGTGAGTCACCATCGCAGCGAAAGTCACCTGAGCGACGCCAATACCGTCAAAGCTGACTTCGATCGCCACCCCCGGCT
The DNA here is from genome assembly GCA_963849005.1 of uncultured beta proteobacterium. Taxonomy (GTDB): domain Bacteria; phylum Pseudomonadota; class Gammaproteobacteria; order Burkholderiales; family Usitatibacteraceae; genus CAWKGC01. Next base: position 775,899 of record CAWKGC010000023.1, read on the forward strand.
GCACCGGCACCATGCCGCACCAAGTGCCGGTAGTCACGACATCACCGGCGCGCAACCCGTCGCGTGCCGAAGCGTGCGCAAGGAACCAGGGCAGCAGGCAGCGCGGATCGCCCAATGAATGCCCCGAGCGGCGATCGAACACGACAGCGCCATCGCAGGTGACCACGCAGCGCTGCGATGAAAGATCGAAATCGGCCCAGTCATCGCGGCCCGAGCCGAGCACGAGGGCTGCATTCACCTGGAAGTCGGCGAGCTTCAACCACGCCCCCGCGCGCGCCGGATCGGCAATGCGCGAATCGCATACCTCGATCGCCACCAGCATCCTGTCGAACACGCTCGCGGGATCGGCGTTGGCATCCATTACGTCGCGGCCGACGCGGAACGCGACCTCGGCCTCGATGGACAGCCCTGACAGCGCCGGGAGTTCGTAGCGTGCCGGGCTTTGGAGCACCAGCGGCGCGCGAATCGGGGACGCCGTCGGCTCGACCGACATGCCGGGCGCGCCGACTTTCCAGGCCGTCGCGCGTTGCCCGCCGTAGAGCAGCGCCGATACCCGCTCCTGCACCGCATAGGCCTCGATCGCATCCAGCGGAACATTTGCGCTGTCGATGACGGCAGGTTTCGATTCGCGTCGCGCGGAAACGAGCTGCCGCGCAAGAGCCTCGATGCGATCCGGGTTCACGCGATTCCCGTTGCCAGCGCGGGCCAGCGGTCGCGCCAGGGCTGCGCCTCCTCGAAACGGCCGCCGATTTCGAGCAGCAGGTCGTCGGCGCCGAAACGCCCGACGAGCTGGAACCCGATCGGCAGCCCGTTCGGCGCCGGCGCAGAAGGCAGCGCGAGCGCGGGATGCCCGCACGCGTTGACCCAGGCCGTATACACCGCGTGGCCGCGCGGCCCGACCGCCTGGCCGTCGATGGTCGGAGGAAACGGCTCTTCGGCGGGCCATGGCAGCGCGGCGGCCGACGGGGTCATGATCAGGTCGATATCGCCGAATGCCGCAGTGACGGTGCGACGAAACGCGTCGAGCGCCTCGATGGCAGCGAGGTACCGCGTTGCCGGAACCTCCATCCCGCTCTCTGCCAACTCGCGCAGGCGCGGCCCGACTTCGCCCGAGCGCCCCTGATGCAGGCCGACGACGAACGCCGCGCCGACCTGCCCGAGGATCGGCCACATCCCGGTGACGGGCGACACATCGAAAGGCAGCGGGCCTTCATCCACTTCGACTCCAAGCGCCGCGATCGCGCGCGCCGCCGCATCCGTGCTCGCAAGAATCGACGGGTCGACCGGCGCGTCGCCGAAGCGCCGCACATAGCGCATCCGCAGCGGGCTCCCGGCCGGGCGCGGATCCGCCGCTTGCAGAGAACGCCGGTCGCGCGGGTCGATTTTGCCAATCACGCGCATCGCCAGCGCAAGATCGCCGACCGTGCGCGCAATCGGGCCGATCGTCTCGAGGTCGAGGAGGATCTGCGGCAGGCTGGGCCCGCGCGCCACGCGGCCGATCGAAGTCTTGAGCCCCGCGAGCCCCGTGTGGCTCACCGGCCGCCTGATCGAGCCGCCGCCGTCGGTGCCGAAGGCGAGCGGGCCGAGTCCCGCGGCGACGGCCGCGACCGCACCGCCCGAGGAACCGCCGGGCGTCAAGCGCGTGTCCCAGGGGTTGCGCGTCGTCCCGAACAGCAGGTTGCTGGTGTAGCCCTCGAGCGTGAACTCCGGCACGTTGGTCTTGCCCACGATGACGGCGCCCGCGGCGCGCAAGCGGGCGACGGGAAGTTCGTCCTCGCCTGGCGTGAAATCCCGGTACAGCCGGCTGCCCCAGGTGCAGGGCAGGCCCGCGACGAGAATGCTGTCCTTGATCGTGACCGGCACGCCATCAAGCGGGCCTCGCGCTTCCCTGCGCGCGATGCGTTGCGCGCTGGCCACCGCCATGTCGCGCGCCTGCGCATTGCGTGCGATGACTGCGTTGAGCGCCGGATTCAGCGCGTCGATGCGCGCGGAGATCGCGTCGAATACCGCGACCGGGTCGGTATCGCCGCGCGCATACGCGGCCGCGAGTTCCGCCGCCGACAGTCGCCAGGCTTCCTTCATCGCGCCCGGCCCGGCTACATCTTGGCCGGCAGCCACAGCGCGACCTGGGGCACGAACATGAGGAAGATGGTGAACAGGATCATGATCGACGCATAGGGCAGCGCGCCCCAGATCGCGTCCTCGATGCCGCCCTTGTCGGGGCGGATCCCGTGCACGACGAACAGGTTCATGCCTACGGGCGGCGTGATCAGCCCCAGCTCGCACATCAGCACGATGAAGATGCCGAACCAGATCGGGTCGACGCCGAGCGCGGTGACGATCGGATAGGTGAGCGGGATCGTCGCCACCTGCATCGACAGCACATCCATGAACATGCCGAGGATCAGGTAGAACACGATCAGCGCGAGCAGCATCGTGGTGGCGGAGAGCCCGAGCGAGATCACCCACTTGGTCATCACGTCCGCGACGCCTGTGAGGCTGATGGTCAGGTTCAGGATGAACGCGGCAGTGATGATCAGCAGGATCATGCCGCTGATGCGCGCCGTCTGCTGGAAGCAATTCTTCAGGAGGTCGAGCGAGAGCTTGCCGCTGTGCCAGACGAAGCCCAGCGCGATCACGACGCCGAGGGCCGCCGACTCGGTGGTGGTGGCGATGCCGAAGTAGAGGCTGCCCATGACGACGCCGAACACGATCAGCGGCGGCACGAGGTTGACCAGGAGGCGCACGCGCTCGGGAAGCGGCACGAGCGCTTCCTGCCGCGCCGACCCGCCGCCCGTCACGGCCTTGATGTAGATGAAGGCCATGAAGCACAGCGTCAGCAGCAGGCCCGGGATGATCCCGGCGATGAAGAGCTTGCCGATCGAGTTGTTGGTGAGCGAGCCGTACACGATCATGTTGACGCTGGGCGGGATCAGGATGCCGAGCGTGCCTCCCGCCGCGAGCGAGCCGAGCGAATCGCGCATCGAATAGCCGCGCTGGTGCAGCGTGGGCAAGGCCACCGTGCCGATCGTGGCGGCCGTCGCGACCGATGAACCGGACGTCGCCGCGAACAGCGCGCAGCAGCCGATGTTGGTGTGCAGCAGCCCGCCCGGCAGGCGCGCCAGCCACGCGGACAGCGCGATGTACATGCGGTCGGCGATGCCGCTGCGCAGGAGCAATTCGCCGAGCAGGATGAAGAGCGGGATCGAGGTCAGCAGGTTTTCGTTGCCCACGCCCCAGATGACCGTCGCCATCGAGTTGAGGAACGGCATGCCGTAGGCCAGCACGCCGCCGCCCACGCCGACCACCAGCATCGACACCGCGATCGGCATGCCGATGAGCATCAGCCCGATCATGATGAAGAAGGCGATGATGGTGGCGGCGATCATCGCGTTTCCCCCGGCGCGCCGCTGCGCATGCGCGAGATCGTCGAGTTCGTCCTTCAGCTCCTCTTTCGTGCTCTTCGGGTGGAACTCCTCGTTCAGCTCGTCGATGCGGCCCTTGAACAGCAGCCAGGTCGCGCGCGCGGCAAACCCCACCGCGAGCAGCATGAACATCAGCAATCCCAGGTACCACAGGGCCTGCGGATAGATCAGCGGCGTGGCCCACGGCGTCTGCGCCGTGCTGCCGTATTCGACGCTCTCGCGCAGCACGCGCAGGGAGACGACGACGAAGAGGATTCCCGCGGCGGCCAGCCCGACGATCGCCAGCCAGTTGAGCACCGCCTTCGCGCGGCGGGAAAACATTTCATGAAACACATCGACGCGAATGTGGTTGCGCCCGCCGAGCGCCAGGCAGAAGGCGAGCGTGGAGCCGATCGCCAGCGCATACCCGCCGAGCTCGTCGGCGCCCTGGATCGAGTAATTGAAGACCTTCCGCGACAGCGTCTCCACCGTCACGACCAGCGACAGGACCAGGAAGATCGCGCCGAAGATGTTGGCCAGAACCGATTCGAGTCGCTTCATGCGAACCCCCGGGATAGTGGGACGGACGGGCGAGGCGGCCGTGCCGCCCCGCCGCGCTGCTCAGTTGAAGCCGATGATCGGGCCGACCGCCTTCTTCCACTGCGCGGAGCAGCCCGGGTTGGACTTGTCGCAGACCTCGGCCCAGGCCGGGAAGGAGATGTCGCGCACCGCCTTCTTCACGATCGCCAGGTCCGCCGCGCTGACCGGCACGTTGACCATGGTTGAATTTCTTGCCCGTCGTGCACGGTTCCTTGCCGACGTTGCAGTTCGACGCATCGATGAACAGTTCTTCGGAATACTTCCAGATGTCCTCGATCAGGGCATCGAACGCCGCCTTCAGCTTGGCCTGCTGGTCGGGCTTGAGTTTCTTCCACGCATCGAGCGAGACGCCATAGCCGTTCAGGGCGATCTGCATGCCGATCGGCAGGTAGTGGGTGGTGACCTCGGGCCAGCCGGCGGAGTTGGCCGAACTGGGCCCGGTGATGGCGCAGTCGACCACGCCCAGCGACAAGGACTGGTGCGTCTCGGCAAAGGCGATCGGCACCGGCGTGCCGCCGAGCGACTCGATGAATTTCGCGAGGTTCTGGTCGTAGGTGCGCACCTTCAGGCCCTTGACGTCGGCCAGGCTGGCGATGGGCTTCTTGCAGAACAGGACCTGCGGCCCGAACGGCCACACGCCGAGGAGCTTCACGCCGAACTGCTTTTGCAGCCGGGCATCGAGGATGTCGGTGTAGGCATTCGCCACCGCGCGCCCGGTCTTGTAGTCGGGGTTCAGGCCGACGAGGTCGAGGCCGAGGATGGTGGGCTCGTCGCGGGAGTTCTGCGACATGCGCAGCGAGGCCATCTCGAACAGCCCCGCCTTCATGACGCGCAGTTGCTCGGTGTCCTTGATGCCGAGCGTGTCGATCGGCTTGTATTCGATCTCGATGGGCAGCCCCGTCTTGGCCGCGAGCGTCTCGAAGAACGGCTGTTCCTTGTTCTTCTGGATGAGCCCCGTGGCCAGCGGCTGGCCGATGACCTTGAACTTGATCTTCTCTTGCGCGCCGGCGGGCGCGCTCGAGCAGCAATCCGGCAACCAGCAAGGCGGAAAGTGAAAGCGCAGGGGAAAGTTTGAGCGACATCGTGGACTCCTGTTGGACGGCGAATGGACGATCAGCAGCCGGGCGCGCGCGAAGGCGCCCCGGCCACCTGCGGAACCAGCATGCAAAGGACAAGGATGGCATACATCGATGCAATGAACGTCGGGACATTCTTCGGCAGCGGCTTCACGACGGCGTGCCCGGTCGCATCCGGCAACAGCGACGGCCTGCCGCACTTCAGGAACTGTCCGCGGCCGGCGCGGCCATGGAACGCCACGCCGTCCCAGACCACTTCGCCGCGTGAAATCGTCAAGCCGGGCCAGGCGCGCAGCTTCATCCCCGCGTACGGCGTGTAGTCGACCGCATGATGCAGCATCGCGTTGTCGAGCACGAAGTCGCGCTCGTCCCAGACGACCAGGTCGGCATCCGCCCCCACCGCAATCGCGCCCTTGCGCGGATGCAGCCCATAGGCCTTGGCCGGATTCGTGGAGGTCAGCTCGACAAACCTGTTTGCGGTGATCCGCCCGCCGAGCACGCCCTCCGAATAAAGCAGCGGCAGGCGCGTTTCGATCCCGGGAATGCCGTTCGGGATATGGCGAAAGGCGACTTCCTTGCCGCCCGGCTTCTTGCCGGCCGGGCTGTCGTACTTGAACGGCGCGTGGTCGGAGGAGAACACCGTGAACAGGCCGTCGCCCAGGCCGTTCCAGATCACCTCCTGGTTCGCCTTGTCGCGGGGCGGCGGGCTGCAGACACAGCGCGCGCCGCCATAGCTGTCGTCGGTGCCGAGGTCATCCGCGGTCAGGAACAGGTACTGCGGGCAGGTCTCCGCGAAGACATTCAGGCCCAGTCCCCGCGCCCACCGGATCTGCTCCACGGCTTCGCGGCCCGACACATGCACGATCAGGATCGGCACGTCGACCAGCTGCGAAAGGGAAATCGCCCGGTGCGTCGCCTCGCGCTCGACCAGCATCGGCCGCGAGTTCGCATGGAAGCGCGGCGCGACACGGCCCGCCACCTCGAGGCGCCGCGTCAGCCACTCGATGCAGTCGGCGTTTTCCGCGTGGATCATGGCCATCGCGCCGTGGCGGCGCGCCACTTCGAGGACGTCCAGTATCTGCCCGTCGTCGAGCTTGAGGTCGTCATACGTCATGTAGATCTTGAACGACGTGTAGCCGGCGGCAATCAATGCCGGCAGCTCTGCACCCAGCACCTCGGGCGTGGGATCGCTCACGATCAGGTGGAATGCGTAGTCGACATGGGACCGGCCGTCGGCGCGCCGGTGGTAGTCGTCCACGGCAGCCTGCAGCGAATGCCCCTTCTGCTGCGCCGCAAACGGGATCACGGTGGTCGTGCCCCCGCAGGCAGCCGCGCGCGTGCCGGTATCGAAATCGTCGGCCATGCGCGCGGGCGGCGGCATCGGCTGGTCAAGGTGGCAGTGCGCGTCGACTCCGCCGGGGGTGACCACGCGGCCCGCCGCATCGATTTCGCGGGCCGCCCCGCCGAGCCGGTCCGCCAGGGCCGCGATGCGCCCTCCGCGCACGCCGATGTCGCAGCGCTGGGTGTCCGCGGCGGTCACGACCACGGCATCGCGGACTACAAGGTCAAAGTCGTGACTCACGGCGGCTGCCCATCTCCTGTTCGGTCCGACCCCTGCCCCGCATCCGCCGCTCCCGGGCAAGCGACCGGGAACGCCACCTGACAATCAGGCCACAAAGTGATTTACTTTTGGCGCCAATGTTCTTAGGATTGTGTACAACAATGAACGCCCGTGTCAATAACCCGCGCCGCAGCAGGCCGACCCCGACGCCACGCCGAGCCGCGAAGCCGCCCAGCGAGGACGCGATCCACGAGCGCGTGATGGCGGCGATCTTCGAGCACCGCCTGCCGCCCGGCACCAAGCTTGGCGAGGACCGGCTGGCGGGGATCTTCGGCGTGAGCCGCGCGCGAATCCGCCAGGTATTGCCGCGGCTGGCGCGTGACGGCGTGGTGCACCTCGAACCCAACCGGGGCGCATTCGTGGCCAAGCCGACCATCCAGCAGGCGCGCGATGTCTTCGAGGCGCGCCGCGTCGTCGAACCGGCAATCGTGCAATGGCTGCTGCAGAAGCCGAACCGCCGCGCGCTGGTCACCCGCCTGCGGCAGCATGTGAATGCGGAGCGGCATGCGCGCGAGGCCAACGACGTGCGCGCGATCGTGCGCATGTCCGGGGAATTCCATATCCTGCTCGCCGAGATGGCCGGCAATGCCTTGCTTGCGCGCACCATGCGCGAGCTGGCCACGCTGACCTGCCTGATCATCGCCCTGTACGACAAGCCCTCGATGCCGCATTGTCTTGGCGACGAGCACGCCGCCATCGTCAATGCACTGGCGATCGGCGACGGCAAGCGATTGTCGCAATTGATGATCGAGCACCTCAACCACGTCGAGGAAGGCCTGGAACTGTCGGTCAGCGAGGACACTCCCGTCGACCTCCAGGAGGCGCTGTCGTGACGGCAGGCGCAGCGCCCGCCCGGCGGGTGCGGCTCGGCATGCTGACCCCCTCCTCCAACACGATGCTGGAACCGGTGACTTCGCGCATGCTCGCCGGGCTTCCGGACGTGACCGCGCATTTCGGCCGCTTCCGCGTCACCGAGATCGGCCTGGGCGAGCGCGCCCAGGGCCAGTTCGACCAGTCGCCGATGCTGGCGGCGGCCGACCTGCTGGCCGATGCCCATTGCGATGCCATCTGCTGGAACGGCACTTCGGCCGGCTGGCTGGGCTTCGAGCGCGATCGGTCGTTGTGCAGCGCCATCGAGTCGCGCACCGGCATCCGCGCGAGCAGCGCCGTCCTTGCGCTGGCCGAGATCTTCAGGCTCGCCAACATACGCCGGTTCGGCCTGGTCACGCCCTACACCGACGACGTGCAGGCCGCGATCGTCGCGAACTTCGCGCGCGAGGGATACGAATGCGTCGCCGAGCGCCACGCCGGGATCCGCGTGAACTTCGACTTTGCGCTGATGGGCAGTGCCGCGATCGAGGAGATGATTCGCGAGGTGGCGAGCGCAGCCCCGGAAGCGATCGTGGTGCTCTGCACCAACCTCGACGGCGCATCGCTGGCCAATGCGCTGGAGGCGGAAACTCGGCATCTTCCTGCTCGACTCGATTGCCGTCTCGCTGTGGGGCGCGCTGCGGCTGGCGGGCATCGATCCCTCCCTTGTGCACGGCTACGGCCGGCTGTTTCAAGAAAATTCTCTAGCCCGCAGTCCGGCGAATCCAGGCTGCCGCGCGTCGAGGGGACCGCCACTGCAGCGGGCCTTTTGTTTTTCCGGGGCAGCACCTTTTGACATGGATCAAAGCACAAGGCCGCAAGCGGAGCAGCCTTTCTCCAACAGGCCGCAACCGCCCAACCGGGCGCATGGCCGTGAAAGCGAGGGATCCATGTTCGGAAAGACAAGGATGGCGACGCGATTCCGCATTCATGTTGATGGCGTTGGCCGCATTGGCGCTGCCGCTCGCGGCGCAAACGCCGGCCAAGCCCAAGCCGGAGCGCACCGGCAAGGAAGTCGTGGACTCGACGTGCTTCGCCTGCCACGCCACCGGCCTGGACGGCGCGCCGAAAATCGGGGACAAGAAGGCGTGGGCGCCACGCGCTTCGCAAGGCCTCGACGAGCCTGACCAAGCACGCCATCGAAGGCATCCGGAAAATGCCTCCGCATGGCGCGACCCTGAAAGTGAGCGACCTCGAGATCAGCCGCGCCATCACCTACATGGTCAACCAGTCCGGCGGCAACTGGACCGAGCCCACGGACAAGGCGGCGAAGCCCGTCGCGCGCACCGGCGAGCAGGTCGTCAATGCGCAATGCATCAAGTGCCACGGCACCGGCGTGGGCGGCGCGCCCGAAGATCGGCGACCGCGCCGCATGGACGCCGCGGATGAGCCGGGGCCTCGACGCCGTGGTCGCCTCGGCGATCCACGGTCACGGCGGCATGCCGGCACGCGGTGGCATGGCCGACGCCACCGACGCGGAGATGCGCGCCGCGATCCTCTACATGTTCAACAAGGGGGCCGTGCCGGTCAAGTAAGCACGTCGCGCGCCGGCACGTCGATCACCATCGGCGCATGCCCGGTGGCCTCGAACAGGCGCGCGACGTCCGCCATGCGGATCGAGAGCGTGGCGGTGTTGACCAGGGGATGGCACTGCAGCGCCTCGCTCTCCCAGGTCACCCGGTCGATGACCGGTCAGCACCTTGCAGCCCTTGTCGTTGATCAACCCGAGCAGGCTGACCGCGCCCGGAGTGACGCCGATCAGTTCCTGCATGGACTCCGCGGAGACGAAGCTCAGCTTGCGCGTCCCGAGCGCCGCGGCGAGCGCCTTCAGGTCCACCGATTTGTCGTAGGGCACGGTGACCATGAACACCTGCTCGCCGGACCTGTCCTGCACGAGCAGGTTCTTCGCCTTCGCGCCGGGCATGGGAGGGACCTTCGCGCGCGCCTCGTCGGCGGTGAAGACGGCCGGATGGTCGATGCGCAGGTAATCGATGCCGAGGCTGCGCAGCCGATCCAGGATCGGCGCTTCGGGATGATCGGCTGAATCGTCCAAGGCATTCACTCCGGTTTGCGGCACCCGACATTTGCCGGAGCGCGCATGGGCGACAGGCTGCGCGGCCCTCTCAAGGCGCCTGGCAAAGGCAATGCACGACTGCGGTGAACGGCTTGCCTTCATCGGCGACCTTCGCGAGCCAGGCGACATCCGCCTGCACCTCGTTCGCCGCCTTTGCCGGCACCCCCGCCGGAACCAGCTGGACATCGAATCGCCCGGCAAGCATGCGCGCCGCGCCGCCGAACATCTCGATCACGCGCTGCAGCGGAGCGGGCTCGGCCTCGATGTAGGCCACGCGGAACCCTTCGCCCTTGTCGTCCCCGAGCTTGCCGCGCTTTGCCGCGGACTTGAGCGCATCGCTGTAGCCGCCCAGCGTATCGACCAGCCCGCGTTCCTTTGCCTGCGCGCCCGACCACACGCGGCCCTGCCCGACCTCGTCGATCTTCTCCGGCGTGGTCTTGCGCGCCTTCGCCGCCAGAGAGGTGAACTCGGTGTAGATGTGATTGACGCCCTGCTGGACGAGGTTCCCGAACCGCGGGTTGAACGGCAGCCGCGGGTCGCCCGCGTTGCCCAGCCACGTCGTGGTCGTGCCCGCCGCGTGGACGCCGATCTTGTCGAGCGCCTTGTCGGCCGTGGGCAGCAGCCCGAACACGCCGATCGAGCCGGTGATCGTCGCGGGGTCCGCCATGATTTCGTCGGACGACATCGAGATCCAGTAGCCGCCGGAGGCCGCGAGATTGCCCATCGAGATGACGACCGGCTTGCCGGCGGCGCGCGCGAGTTCGAGTTCGCGCCTCACCAGTTCGGAGCCGAATGCGCTGCCGCCGGGCGAATTGACGCGCAGCACGATTGCCTTGATTTTTTCGTCCTCGCGCGCCTTGCGCACCAGCGCGGCCGTCGAAAGCCCGCCCACGGTGCCGGCAGGCGCCTTGCCTTCGACGATCTCGCCTTCGGCAACGATCACGCCGACGGCGTCGCCCCCGGTCGCGGGCTTGAGGCGGGCCCGGTAGGCGTCGAACGACACTTGCCGGAAGGTCTTGCCTTCCTTGTCCTTGGCGCCGCGCTCGATCATCATCTGCCGCAGCTGGTCGCGGGTCTTCAGGCCATCGACGAGCTTCGAGTCGAGCGCCGTTTTCCCCGGGTCGTTCCCGGCCGCGGCGAGCCTTTCCGGCATCTCGTTCACGTAGCCCATGACGAACTGCGCGGGCGCCTTGCGCGCCTTCTCGACGCCTTCGACGTATGTAGTCCAGAGCCCGTTGAAGAGGACGCCCTCGGCTTCCTTCGCCGCGTCCGACGGCCCGTTGAGGAAATAAGGCTCGCCGAAACTCTTGAACTTGCCCACGCGCAGGATGTTCACCTTGATCCCGAGCTTGTCGAGCGCGTCCTTGTAGTAATTGCGCAAACGCCCGTATCCGTCGATGAGCACGTAGCCCATCGGATCGAGCAGCACTTCGCTGGCGTGCGCCGCGAGGTAGTACTGCCGCTGGTCGTAGTCCGAGCCCCACGCCACAACGGGCTTGCCGGCGGCCTTGAAGCGCTCGAGCGCCGCGGCGACCTCGCGCAGGACCGGCAGCCCCGCGCCATTCAGGTCGTCGAGCATCAACACCGCGCGCGCGATCTTCGCGTCCTTCGCGGCCGCGTCGAGCACCGCAATCACGTCGCGCAATTGCGTGTTCGGATCATCCTGCCCGGTCGCCATCCCGAGCGCCGTTTCACGCAATCCGCCTGCACGCTGCTCGACGATCGTTCCCTTCAGGTCGAGCACCAGCGCCGTGGACTCCTCGATGGCGGACGGGCCGCGCTTGATGGCGGCGACCACCAGCGCGATCACCACCAGCAGCAAGCAGGAGGTTCAGGGTCACGCGGCGCGTGGAGTCGAGCAGGCTCCAGAACCTGCCGAACCAGCGGCCGAGGGTAGCGAAAAGCGATGAGGACATGGGGACTCCGATGGGCAAAAATGCGAAGGCCGAAGCTTACTCCAGGTCGCCGGCGGGCTGGCCGCTCATTTGCCGCACCGCGTCAAGATTGCGGCGCGCGTTTGGATTAGACTAAGCGCGTCCAGGCACCACCCCACAAGAACAATCCCCGGTTCCCGAATTTCCCCTTGGAGGAGGCATCGATGGGCATTTCCGTCAGCATGACGGTGAACGGCAAGGCCGTCACCCGCGAAGTCGAGACGCGCACCCTGCTTTCCAGCTTCATCCGCGAGTCCCTGCAGCTCACCGGCACCCACATCGGCTGCGACACGGCCCAATGCGGCGCGTGCACGATCCTGATGGACGGCAAGGCGGTGAAATGCTGCAACCTGCTGGCAGCGCAGGCGCAGGGCGCGAAGATCACCACCATCGAAGGGCTCTCCAGCGGCACGCTGCACCCCATGCAGGCCGCCTTCAGGCAGAACCACGGCCTGCAGTGCGGCTACTGCACGCCCGGCATGGTGATGTCCGCGATCGAGCTTGCCGGCAAGGTGAAGAACCCCTCGGACGAGCAGATCCGCGAGGCGCTCGACGGCAACATCTGCCGCTGCACCGGGTACCACAACATCGTGAAGTCGGTGAAAGCCGGCCTCGCTGAAATGAAATGACATTCCGGCAAAGGCAATTGAACCGCCGATGGACGCCGATGGACGCCGATGAGCAAGGGATTTGTCGTGATCGTGCCCATGGCGCCGGCGCCCTCTGCTTGCAGGAACCCAAACACAACTATTCCGTTGGACTCATCGGCGTCCATCGGCGTCCATCGGCGGTTAATCCGCTTTTGCTTTTGATCGGCGGTTCCAAAGTCGAATTGAGGAGATCCAAATGACCGACATGACCGTGCAGAAAAACATCGGAGCCCGCATCGAGCGCAAGGAAGACGCGCGCTTCCTCACAGGCGCCGGGCAGTACACCGACGACATCGTGCTGCCCAACCAGACCTATGCCGCGTTCCTGCGCTCGCCGCACGCGCACGCGAGGATCAAGTCGATCGACACCGCGGCCGCGAAGAAGGCGCCCGGCGTGGTCGCGATCTTCACCGGCAAGGACATCCCGGACGCGGTCGGCGGCCTGCCCTGCGGCTGGCTCATCACGGGCAGCGACGGCAAGCCGATGAAGGAGCCGAAGCACCCGATCCTGGCGCAGGGCAAGGTGCGTTTCGTCGGCGACCAGGTCGCGATCGTGATCGCCGAGTCCAACCTGCAGGCGCGCGACGCGGTAGAGCTGATCAACGTGGACTACGAAGTCCTTCCCGCCGTGGTCGATGTGCGCAGCGCGATCAAGCCCGGTGCACCCAACGTCCACGACGACGCGCCCGGCAACACCTGCTACGTCTGGGAGCTCGGCGACAAGGCGGCGGTCGATGCCGGCTTCGCCAGGGCCGCGCACGTCACGACGCTGGAATTCATCAACAACCGGCTCATCCCCAACGCGATCGAGCCGCGCGCGTGCAACGCTTCGTGGACGCGCGCCGACGACTCCTACACGCTCTACTGCACCAGCCAGAACCCGCACGTCGAAAGGCTGCTGATGACGGCGTTCGTGCTCGGGCTCCCCGAGCACAAGGTGCGGGTGATCGCGCCCGACGTCGGCGGCGGCTTCGGCTCCAAGATCTACGTCTACGGCGAGGAGACGGTGTGCGTCTGGGCGTCGAAGCACGTCGGCCGCCCGATCAAGTGGACGTCGGACCGCACCGAGGCGTTCCTCTCGGACGCGCACGGACGCGACCACTTCACCAAGGCGGAGCTCGCACTCGACAAGGACGGCAAGTTCCTCGCCATGCGCGTGAACACGCATGCCGCGATGGGCTCCTACCTCTCGACCTTCGCGTCCTGCATCCCGACCATCCTCTACGCGACGCTGCTCGCGGGCCAGTACACGACGCCCGCGATCCACGCCACCGTGACGGCGGTCTTCACCAATACCGCGCCGGTCGACGCCTACCGCGGCGCGGGACGCCCCGAGGCGACCTATGTCGTCGAGAGGCTGGTTGCCACGGCCGCGACCGAGATGAAGATCGCGCAGGACGAGATTCGCCGCCGCAACTTCATCCGCAAGTTCCCCTACGCCACCCCGGTCGCGCTCACCTACGACATCGGCGACTACGACGCGACGCTCGAAGGCGCGATCCGCACCGCGGACGTGGCGGGCTTCCCGGCACGCAAGGCCGAGGCGGCCAAGCGCGGCAAGCTGCGCGGACTGGGCTACGCGTCCTACATCGAGGCCTGCGGCCTGGCGCCTTCGAACATCGCCGGGGCGCTGGGCGCGCGTGCCGGGCTCTACGAAGCGGGCGAAGTGCGCGTGCATCCCACCGGCAAGGTGACGGTGTTCACCGGCTCGCACAGCCATGGGCAGGGGCACGAGACGACCTTCGCGCAAGTGGTCGCCGACCGCCTGGGCATCGGCGTGGACGACGTCGAGATCGTGCACGGCGACACCGGGCGCATCCCCTTCGGCATGGGCACCTACGGCTCGCGCTCGATCGCGGTGGGCGGCACGGCCATCGTCAAGGCGCTCGACAAGATCGTCGCCAAGGGCCGCAAGATCGCCGCGCACCTGATGGAGGTGTCGGACGCCGACGTGGAGTTCAAGGACGGCAAGTTCAGCGTGGTCGGCACCGACAAGAACGTGCCCTTCGCTTCCGTCGCGCTGACGGCCTACGTGCCGCACAACTATCCGCTCGACAAGCTGGAGCCGGGGCTGGACGAGACTGCGTTCTACGACCCGACCAACTTCACGTATCCCGCAGGCACGCACATCTGCGAAGTCGAGGTCGATCCCGAGACAGGGCAAACGAAGATCATCGCCTTCACCGCGTGCGACGACTTCGGCAACATCATCAACCCGATGATCGTCGAGGGACAGGTGCACGGGGGTCTTGCGCAGGGCATCGGGCAGGCGCTGCTCGAAGGCTGCGTGTACGACAAGGAAAGCGGGCAACTCCTCACCGCGACCTACATGGACTACGCGATGCCGCGCGCCGACGACCTGCCGAACTTCAAGGTCGACACGCGCGTGACGGCGTGCACGCACAACCCGCTCGGCGTGAAGGGCTGCGGCGAGGCGGGTGCCATCGGCGCCCCCGCGGCGGTCATGAACGCGATGTGCGACGCGCTCGGCGTGAAGGACCTCGAGATGCCCGCCACGCCCGAGCGTGTCTGGCGCGCGCTGCAAAAGGCCTGAACAGAAACGGGGTCAGGTTACATTTCGCTGAAAATGTAACCTGACCCCGTTATTCGGGAAATGTAACCTGACCCCATTATCTGGGAGCATGAGCATGCAGACATTCCAGTACCACAAGGCAGCAAACGCGGCTGAGGCCGCCAAGGCAGTCGCGGGCAAGGAAGACGCGAAGTTCCTCGCCGGCGGCCAGTCGCTGCTCGCGACGATGAAGCTGCGCCTCGCCTCGCCCACCGACCTCGTCGACCTCGCCGGGATCGCGGAGCTTGCCGGCATCTGCATGGAAGGCGATGCGCTCGTGATCGGCGCAATGACGCGCCATGTCGCCGTCGCGGAATCGAAGGACGTGCTGGCGAAGATCCCCGCGCTGGCCGCGCTCGCCGGCGGCATCGGCGACCGGCAGGTGCGCAACGCGGGCACGCTCGGCGGCTCGATCGCGCACAACGACCCGTCGGCCTGCTACCCGGCCGCGCTCCTCGGGCTCGGCGCCACCGTGCGCACCAACAAGCGCAAGATCGCCGCCGACGATTATTTCAAGGGCATGTACGAGACTGCGCTCGAGCCCGGCGAACTGATCATGGCGGTGAGCTTCCCGATCCCCGAGAAGAGCGCCTACGTGAAGTTCAGGAACCCGGCCTCGCGATTCGCGCTGGTCGGCGTGTTCGTGAGCAAGGGGCCGGCGGGCGTTCGCATCGCGGTCACCGGCTCGGGCAGCCGCGGCGTGTTCCGCGCGCACAAGATGGAAGAGGCGCTGGCGAAGAACTGGTCGGCGGACGCGATCAAGTCGCTGCATGTCCCGGCAAGCGCCCTCAACGCCGACATCCACGCGAGCGCCGAATACCGGTCGCACCTCATCACGGTGATTGCCGGGCGCGCCATCGCCGCGGCGAAGTAGCCGAAGGCATGGCCGCGCCCGCTTCCATCGAGGCCACGCAGGAACTCCTCGCGGGCGCCGGCTACGTCGCCGAGCGGCGGCTCGCCACCGCGGTGTTCCTCGCGCTGCGCATGGAGCGGCCGCTCTTCCTCGAGGGCGAGGCGGGCGTCGGCAAGACCGAAGTGGCCAAGGTGCTCGCCGCGGGCCTGGGCAGGCCGCTGATCCGCCTGCAGTGCTACGAGGGGCTGGACATCGCGAGCGCCGTGTACGAATGGAACGTGCAGCGCCAGATGATGGCGATCCGGCTCGCCGAGGCGGGAGGCCGCGCCGCGGACCGCGACCTCGAGCACGACATCTTCTCCGCCGAGTACCTGATCAAGCGGCCGATCCTGCTCTCGCTCGAGGCTTCCGCCAAGGGCTCGCCGCCCGTGCTGCTGATCGACGAACTCGACCGTGCCGACGAGCCCTTCGAGGCCTACCTGCTGGAAGTGCTCTCGGATTTCCAGGTGACCATTCCCGAACTCGGCACGATCAAGGCGGCCACGCCGCCGACCATCGTCATCACCTCCAACCGCACGCGCGAGATCCACGATGCGATCAAGCGCCGCTGCCTGTACCACTGGGTGGACTATCCCGATGCCTCGCGCGAACTCGCCATCCTGCATGCGCGCGCGCCCGAAGCCGCGGAGAAGCTTTCGCGGGAAGTCGTCGCCTTCGTGCAGCGGCTGCGCGGGATGGACCTCTTCAAGGCGCCGGGCGTGGCCGAGACCATCGACTGGACGCGCGCGCTCATGGCGCTCGATGCGATCGCGCTCGACCCCGCGACCATCGACTCCACCCTCGGCGTGCTGCTCAAGTACCAGGACGACATCGCCCGCGTCGAGGGCTCGGAGGCCGCAGCCATCCTGCAGGAAGTGAAGTCGCGGCTGGCCGCCTGACGCCGTGAAGGGCCGCCTCGCCGAGAACGTGATGCACTTCGCGCGCGCGCTGCGCGTGGCGGGGCTGCCGATCGGCCCGGGCCGCGTGCTCGACGCCGTCGACGCGCTCGCGCATGCCGGCATCGAGCGCCGCGAGGACTGGCATGCGGTGCTCTCGGCCCTGTTCCTCACGCGCCATGAACAGCAGCCCGTGTTCGACCAGGCCTTCGCGGTGTTCTGGCGCGACCCGCAATTGCTCGAGAAGATGATGAGCCTGCTGCTGCCCAAGGTGCAGGGCCGCACGCCGGCGAAGCAGCCCGAGGTGAGCAAGCGCGTCGCCGAGGCGCTGCTGGCCTCGCCCGGGGAGCGGCCGCCCGAGCCGGAAGGCGAGCAGAAGATCGAGCTCGATGCCACCCTCACCTTCTCCGAGGAGGAACGGCTGCGGCGCCTCGACTTCGAGCAGATGAGCGTCGACGAGTGGCGTGCCGCGAAAAAGCTCGTGTCGGCGTTGCGCCTGCCGCTTCCCGAGATCGCCACGCGCCGCTTCGACTCCTCGCGCGAAGGCCGGCTTGTCGACCTGCGCGCCACGCTGCGCAAGAGCGCGCGAAGCGGCGACTGGTCGCGGCTGGAACGCCGCACCCGCCGCGACCGGCCGCCGCCGCTGGTGGTGCTGGCCGACATTTCCGGCTCGATGCATCGCTACACGCGCATGTTCCTGCACTTCGTCCATGCGCTCACGCTCGACCGCGAGCAGGTCAGCGTGCTGCTCTTCGGCACGCGGCTCACCAACGTCACGCGCCAGCTGCGCCACCGCGATGTCGACGCCGCGCTCGCCGCCGTATCCGATGCCGTGCCCGACTGGTCGGGCGGCACCCGCATCGGCGCCTGCCTGCGCGAGTTCAACTTCCGCTGGTCGCGCCGGCTGCTGGCGCAGAACGCCTGCGTGCTGCTGGTCTCCGACGGGCTCGATCGCGAGGAAGGCGGCGCGCTCGGCGAGGAAATGGCGCGCCTGCACCGCGCGGCGCGCCGGGTGGTGTGGCTGAACCCGCTGCTGCGCTACGAAGGCTTCGAGCCGCGCGCCTCCGGCATCCGCGCCATGCTGCCCTTCGTCGACGACTTCCGCCAGGTGCACAATATCGACTCGCTCGCCGCGCTGGTCGCCGCGCTCGCGAACCCCGTCCAACGCAAGCTCGCCCGGGCCGCATGACCATGGAACTCTCAAGCAGCCAGCGCCTCCCCGTCGACCAGGCCACCGCGTGGGCCGCGCTGAACGATGCGCAGATCCTGAAGGCCGCGATCCCCGGCTGCGAGGCCGTCGAGAAAATTTCCGACACCGAGTACACGGTGGCGATGACGGCGGCGGTCGGCCCCGTGAAGGCGAAGTTCAAGGGCCGTCTCACGCTCTCCGACGTGGTGGCGCCGAAGAGCTACACGATCCAGTTCGACGGGCAGGGCGGTCCGGCCGGTTTCGGCAAGGGCAGCGCGCAGGTCGAGCTGGTGCCCGACGGCGAGGAAACCGAGCTCAGGTATTCGGTCAAGGCGCAGGTCGGGGGCCGCATGGCGCAGGTCGGCCAGCGCCTCATCGACGGCGCCGCGCGCAAGATGGCCGACGATTTCTTCGTCGCCTTCGGCGCTGAATTGGCGCGGCTGCATGGCAAGTCGGTTCCCGTCGCCGCGGCGCCTGCGGCGAAACGCGGCCTGACCCGGATCATCGCCGTCGCCGCCATCGCGGCGCTCCTCGCCTTCCTCTATTTCGTCGTCCGCAAGGGGTGAGGCGCCTTGCCGCACTGGCGTTGTCACTTGCCGCCGGGCTCGCCTGCGCCGGAGACGAAGCGGCGCTGAAGGTCGGCTCCAAGCGCTTCACCGAATCCTATGTGCTCGGCGAACTCCTCGCACAGCAGGCGCAACGCGGTGGCGCGCGCACCGAACTTCGACAGGGCCTCGGCAACACCGCGATCCTCAAGGAAGCGCTCGCCTCCGGCGCAATCGACGTTTACCCGGAGTACACCGGCACGATCTCGCGCGAGATCCTGAAGACCGAGGAGGACCTCGATCTTGCCGCGCTGAATGCAAGGCTCGCGCCGCTTGGCCTCGCCGCGAGCATCCCGCTCGGCTTTTCCAACAGTTACGCGATCGGGGTCGCGAAGGATGTCGCGGAAAAGCGCGACATCAAATCGATCGCCGACCTCGCGCGCCATCCCGACCTGCGATTCGGTTTCTCGCACGAATTCCTCGGCCGCCGCGACGGCTGGCCGGGATTGAAGGCCGCTTACGCCCTGCCGCAGGCGTCGCCGCGCGGCATCGACCACGGCATCGCCTACGAGGCGCTTGCCGCGCGCGAGGTGGACGCGATCGACCTTTACTCCACCGATGCCAAGATCGCGCGCCATGGCGTCGTCGTGCTCGAGGACGAGCGCAAGTTCTTCCCGCGCTACGACGCCGTGTTGCTGCATCGCCTCGACGCGCCGGTGAAGCACCCCGCCGCATTCGCCGCGCTGGCGAAACTGCAAGGCGCGCATCGACACGCAGGCGATGATCCGGCTGAATGGCCGCGCGGAACTCGACAAGGTCTCTTTCTCCGCGGCCGCGGCGGAGTTCTTCGCGCCGGACGCAAAGGCGACGAGACGCAGCCTCTGGGATGCGATCTTCGCGCCGGACTTCCCGCGCCTGCTCGCCGAGCACGCCGGGCTCGTGTTCGGCTCGCTCGCGGCCGCGATCCTGGCCGGCGTTCCCCTTGGCATTGCCGCCGCAAAAGTGAAATGGCTGGCGCAGCCGGTGCTGGTCACAACGGGGCTGGTGCAGACGATTCCTTCGCTCGCGCTGCTGGCGTTCCTGATCCCGCTGACCGGATCGATCGGGCTGTGGCCGGCGCTGATCGCGCTTTTTCTCTACGCGCTGCTGCCGATCGTGCGCAACACCCACGCGGGGCTGGGCGAAGTGCGGCAAGGCCTCAAGGACGCGGGGCTGGCCCTCGGGCTCACGCGCGGCGACATCCTGCGCCACGTCGAGCTCCCGCTTGCCGCGCCGACCATCCTCGCC
Organism: uncultured beta proteobacterium; assembly: GCA_963849005.1. Classification (GTDB taxonomy): domain Bacteria; phylum Pseudomonadota; class Gammaproteobacteria; order Burkholderiales; family Usitatibacteraceae; genus CAWKGC01. The sequence goes on from CAWKGC010000023.1 coordinate 795,509, forward strand.
GGCGTGAAGACCTCCGCCGTCATCAATGTCGGCACCGCGACGATCGCCGCCTTCATCGGCGCCGGCGGCTTCGGCGAACGCATCGCGCAGGGCCTCGCGCTGAACGACAACCAGGCGCTGCTCGCCGGCGCCATCCCCGCCGCCGCCTTTGCCCTCGTCGTCCATTTCACCTTCGAATGGGCGGAGAATTGGGGTCAGAGACGCAATTTGGGGTCAGAGACGTAATACTTTCGCATTCCGGCCGATGGCCGGGACTTCAGGGGAAGAATTAAGTCTCCAACCCCGATTTCGGCGAGTATTACGTCTCTGACCCCAAATTGCGTCCCTGACCCCAATGCACCTCATCCCCGGCAAGCTCACCCTCCCCGCCCTGGCGCAATACCTGCGCGCGCCTTCGAGCGTGACGCTCGAAGCGTCCAGCCGCGACCGGCTCGCCGCGAGCGCCGCGACGGTCGCGGCGATCGTCAAGGAAGGCAAGCCCGCGTACGGCATCAATACCGGCTTCGGCAAGCTCGCGCAGACGCAGATCGCCGCGGGCGAGCTGGAAGCCCTGCAGCGCAACCTCGTCCTCTCGCACTCGGTGGGCATCGGCCCCCTGCTTTCCGACGACATCGTGCGCCTGGTGATGGCGCTCAAGATCGCCAGCCTCGCGCGCGGCTACTCCGGCGTGCGTCCCGAAGTGATCGACGCGATGCTCAAGCTGCTCAATGCCGGCGTCTTCCCGTGCATCCCGTCGAAGGGCTCGGTGGGCGCCTCGGGCGACCTCGCCCCGCTGGCCCACATGACGGCCGCGATGATGGGAATCGGCGACGTGCGCCACGGCGGCAAGCGCATGCCGGCAGCCGATGGGCTGCGCATCGCCGGGCTCCAGCCGGTCAGGCTCGCCGCCAAGGAAGGCCTGGCGCTCCTCAACGGCACGCAGGTGTCCACGGCATTGGCGCTCTCCGGCCTCTTCCAGGCCGGGGACGTTTTCGAGGCGGCCATGATCGCGGGCGCCATGTCGGTGGACGCGGCGATGGGCAGCGACACGCCCTTCGACGCCCGCATCCACGCATTGCGCGGCCAGCCCGGGCAGATCGATGCGGCCGCCACCTACCGCAAGCTGCTCGAAGGCAGCGAGATCCGCGCCTCGCACCTCGTGGGCGACGACAAGGTGCAGGACCCCTACAGCCTGCGCTGCCAGCCGCAGGTGATGGGAGCGTGCCTCGACGTCATGCGCGCGGCGGCGGCAACGCTGCTCATCGAGGCCAACGGCGTCACCGACAACCCGCTGGTATTCGCCGATACCGGCGAGGCGCTTTCCGGGGGCAACTTCCACGCCGAGCCGGTGGCGCTCGCGGCCGATCAGCTGGCGCTGGCCATCGCCGAGATCGGCGCGCTCTCCGAGAGGCGCATCGCGATGCTCGTCGATGCCAGCATCAGCGGCCTGCCCCCCTTCCTCGCCGCGCACAGCGGGGTCAACTCCGGCTTCATGATCGCGCACGTCACGGCCGCCGCGCTCGCGAGCGAGAACAAGTCGCTGGCGCATCCGGCCAGCGTGGACTCGCTGCCGACCTCGGCCAACCAGGAGGACCACGTCTCGATGGCGACCTTCGCCGCGCGGCGCCTCACCGACATGGCCGACAACACCGCGGGAATCGTCGCGATCGAACTGCTCGCCGCGGCGCAGGGCATCGACTTTCGCCGCCCCAAGCGCAGCTCCGCGCCGCTCGAAAGGGCGCACGCGCTGATTCGCTCGGCGGCGCCGCACCTGGACGACGACCGCTTTTTCGCCCCCGACATCGAGGCGGCGAAGGCCCTGGTGCAGTCCGGCGCCTTCGGCCCGGGCCCGTTCGCCGCATGACGACCGCGCCCCTGCCCGGCGAAGCGGACCAAGCCGCGCCGGAGGACGACCCGCCGGCCGCGGACGTCGCCACGCTGGTGCGGTCCCTGCACGCGAGCCTCGCGGCGCAACAGCGCGACGAAATCTGTTTCGACTGGGACCACGTCGATGGCGCGCGCGGGCTGCTGCGCAGCTTCGTCGCCAACCATTGGCAGGTCACCCGGCCTTGCGTGAGCAGCGATTTCTTCACCGGCGAGCAGCGCCATCTCATCCAGGAAGTGTTCAAGGGCCTGCTCGACCCCGGCTGGCTGGCACGCTTCCTGAAGATGCTTCGCGACGACACCAAGGGCCATGCCTGGGGCACGAACCAGAGCATCGCGCTGTTCGAGGATGCCGCCGGCGGCCGGCTGCAAATGGTCTTCTGCGGGCGCCACCTCACCTTGCGCGCCAACGCGCACCGCGACGAGGGCATGGCCTTCGGGGGCCCGATCTTCTACGCGCACGCGGTGCGCGGCTTCTTCGAGCGGCCGCGTCATCCGGGCAACGTCTTCTGGTGCCAGGCGGTCGAGGCAGGCCGCCTTTACGACGCGCTCGATGCCGGCCAGCGCGAGGCGGCCGAGGTCGACCACCTGCCGCAGGAGAACGCCATCGGCTTTCGCAGCGAGCGGCCAGGTATCTCGGCAAGCACTTTCAACGCTGCTCAGTACGAGAGCCTCTCCCGGCTGGTGGGCGCGCTCATCGAGCCGTTTCGCGCCGAGGACCGCGCCAGCGTGCTCGCCTGCATCGAGAAGCAGGGCGGGCTCCCCGCGCTGCACGTGATGTATTCCCGCGACGGCCGCATGAGCGCGCCGCTCTGGGACAACTGGCGCCTCGAAGGCCCTTCGCTGGTCTGGAACTTCCGCGGATTCCCGCACGTCCACGTGATGGTGCACGTGGCCGACCATGCGGACGTCATCGCCAACGCCCACCAAGGCGTGTACATCTTCCCCGAGCACGATCCGCTCAGGTGAGCGACGCGCGGGCAGGACCGGCGGGCGCCACGACGATCGTGATCGGTGCAGGGCCGGCCGGGATCGGCGCCGCACTGGCGCTCGGCCGGGACGCGATCGTGTTGGAGCAAGGCGATGGCCCCGGCGGGCTCGCCGCGACCCTCGAGATGGAAGGCGCCATCTTCGACCTCGGCGGGCATTCCTTCCACACGCCGCACCCGGCGGTGCGCAAGCTGGTCTTCGAAGCGCTTCCCATGCAGGAGCAGGTGCGGCAGGCGTGGTGCCACGTCGCAGGCGACTGGGTGAGGTATCCCTTCCAGAAGCACTTCGCCTCGCACCGTGACGCAGCACTGGTGGAGCAATGCCGGGCCGGGCTTGCCACGCTGCGTACGACCGCGGCGGCCGCGAATTTCGCGGAGCACATCGAGCAACGATTCGGCGCCGGGATTGCCCGGCATTTCCTTTTCCCCTACAACGAGAAGCTCTGGGGCCCGAACCTCGGCAGGCTCGCGGCCGACTGGACTGCGGAGCGCGTGGCGGCGCCCGCGGGAAGCAGCGAGCATTTCCTCGCCAGCGGGGAGAAGCGCACGCCGTTGCAGGCGGAGACGACCGTGGCCTATCCTGCCGAGGGCGGCTTCGGCGAAATCTTCCGCGCGCTGGCGAAGCGGCTGCCCGACGTGCGCTACCGGCAGCGCGTGGTGCGCATCGACCCTGCCGGGCGGCGCATCGAGCTTGCCGACGGCACGGCGCTGCCATGGCAGCGGATTGTCTCGACGCTGCCGCTTCCCGTCCTCGTCGGCCTGGTGCCCGGCGCGCCGGCAACGCTGCGGGAAAATTTGCAGCGGCTGGTCGCGCTGCCGATCTCGCTCGTCCTCCTCGCGCTCGACTCGCGCCTCGACACGCCGGTGCAACGCGTCTATTGTCCCGGAGATGGGATCGCGGGACACAAGGTCGTGCTGAACCACAATTCATCGGATTCCCTGCGCGCCCTGCCGCGCCACGGCATCGAGGTGGAGGTCTCCGGGGCCGGAGCCGCGGCGCGCGACGGTGACGACAAGCTCATCGCGAACACCATCGAAGGGCTCATCGCCATAGGGCTCCTCGCCAGCCGCGAGCGCGTCACGCGCGCCCGCGTGGTCCGCCTCGCGCTGGGCTACCCCGTGCCCACGCACGATCGCGCCGCGATCGTCGACGAGGCGCGTCGCTGGCTGGCGGAGCGTGGCATCGCCACCGTCGGCCGATTCGGCGAGTGGGCCTACATCAACTCCGACGAAGCGCTCGCGCGCGGCTTCGAGGCCGGCAAGGCATGCGCCGCCATCTCCTGATCGTCCGCGCCGGCGACGCATCGCTGCACCAGCGCTGGCTGGGCGGCGGCGCGGCGCGCAATTTCGACCTGCTGGTCTCCTACTTCGGCGCCACGCCCGGCCGCTTCAAGGGCGACGGCGAGATCTACCACGCGATGACCGGCCCGCGCTGGCCGGCGCACGACGCGATCTTTTCCGAGAACCGGGGGTTCTTCGCGCAGTACGACCGGATCGCGCTCGCCTGCGACGACCTCGATGCGACGGTGGATACGTGGAACCGGCTGTTCCAGGCCTGCGTCTGGTACGAGCTCGACCTCGCGCAGCCCGCGGTGCTCGGCCACGTGAGCTACGCGATCACGCAACCGCAGCCCGGATGCCTGCTCCGCTACACCAACTACGTCGAGTCGATGTGCCCGACGTTCTCGCAGCGCGCCCTCGACGCAGTGCAGCACACGTTCGCGGAAAGCGTCTCCGGCTGGGGGCTGGGCGGCCTGTGGTCGCACCTGCTGCCGTGGCCGGAATACAAGACCGCGATACTCGACCAGGTCTGCGTGACGCACACGCTGCCGGTGCGGCAGGGTTCGCTGCGCCCGACGCTCGACGCCCTCGGCATCGACCCGGCGCAGGAAATGCGCGAGATCGCGCGGCGCAATGCCCTGCCGGCCTTCCATGCGCGGGAGTACGCCCGGCTGGCCCTCACCGCGCAGATGGAGGAGGAAGGCGGGCCGGATGCTGGCGGCCCGCGGGCGCGGTAGCTGCCGCCGCGCCATTGCCGGGCAGCAAGCGCGCGGCCGGCCGCGGGAGGTAAAATGGCGCTGGATACCATTCAGACACCAAGGAACAATCAATGCGCCTGCCTTGTCACCGCCTTCTTGCAGCATTGGCCGCGGTCGCGCCGCTCGCGACGCTCGGCGCACCGCCCGAAGCCTGCAGCCTCATGTCCTTGCAGGACGTGAACCTGATCGCCGATGGCGCCGCGACCAAGGTCGTCCCGCAGAAATCCGGCAATCCTTCCTCCTGCGCCTACAACGACGGCAAGCAGGCTGCCGTTCTCGTCATCAGCATCCGTGAAGTGCAGTACGCGGCCATGAACGAACTGCAATACGAACGCGAGAACAACGAGAAGATCTATCGCGCGAAGGCGAAGCCGGTGGAGGCCCTGGGCGACCAGGCCTTCTGGCTGCAGCCAAACAAGCTGATGATGTTCCGCAAGGGCAAGATGCTCGTCTCCGTCACTTTCGCGCGCGCGCAGAACGCCAATGAAATCGATTCCGCCAAGGCCGCGCGGGTGGTCGAGTCGAACATGAAGTAACGGGCGCCCGCCCTGCCCCCATGACCCACCTTCGCATCGGCGACACCTCGCGAATCATCCGCTCCCCGCGCGGCAGCACCCTCTCGTGCCGAAGCTGGCTCACCGAGGCGGCATTCCGAATGCTGCAGAACAACCTCGACCCCGAGGTCGCGGAGAACCCCGCCGAATTGGTGGTGTACGGCGGCATCGGCCGCGCCGCGCGCAATTGGGAAGCGTTCGACGCCATCCTCGCGACCTTGAAGCGCCTTGGCGACGACGAGTCGCTGCTGGTGCAGTCGGGCAAGCCGGTCGCGGTGTTCAAGACCCACGCCGACGCGCCGCGGGTGCTGATCGCGAACTCCAACCTCGTGCCGAAATGGGCGACGTGGGACCACTTCAACGAGCTCGACCGCAAGGGCCTGATGATGTACGGCCAGATGACCGCGGGCTCCTGGATCTACATCGGCTCGCAGGGCATCGTGCAGGGAACCTACGAGACCTTCGTCGAGGCCATCCGCCAGCACTACGGCGGCGTCGCGGCCGGCCGCTGGATACTCACCGCAGGCCTGGGCGGGATGGGCGGCGCGCAGCCGCTGGCCGCCACCATGGCCGGCGCCTCGATGCTCGCGATCGAATGCCGGCAGTCGCGCATCGACATGCGGCTTCGCACCGGCTACCTCGACAAGCAGGCGGCCAACCTCGACGAAGCGCTGGAGATGGTGCGCGCTGCCTGCGAAAGCAGGGAAGCGGTCTCCATCGGCCTGCTCGGCAACGCCGCCGACCTCTTCCCGGAACTGGTGAAGCGAAACGTGCGCCCCGACCTCGTCACCGACCAGACCTCCGCGCACGACCTCGTCAACGGCTACCTACCATCGGGCTGGACGGTGGAGCGCTGGATCGCGGCGCAGAAGGACGACCCCGCGTCGATCGAAAGCGCCGCGAAGCAATCGATCGTGCACCACGTGCGCGCGATGCTGGAATTCCACCGCCGCGGCGTGCCCACGGTCGACTACGGCAACAACATTCGGCAGGTCGCCAAGGACATGGGGGTCGACGATGCCTTCGACTTCCCCGGCTTCGTGCCCGCCTACATCCGCCCGCTCTTCTGCGAGGGCAAGGGGCCGTTCCGCTGGGTTGCGCTCTCGGGCGACCCGGAGGACATCTACCGCACCGACGCCAAGGTGAAGCAACTCTTTCCCGGCGACGCGCCGCTCAATCGCTGGATGGACATGGCGCGCGAGCGCATCCGGTTCCAGGGCCTGCCGGCGCGCATCTGCTGGCTGGGGCTGGGGCAGCGCCACCTCGCCGGGCTCGCCTTCAACGAGATGGTCGCCAGCGGAGAGCTGAAGGCGCCGATCGTGATCGGGCGCGACCACCTCGATACCGGTTCGGTCGCAAGCCCCAATCGAGAGACCGAGGCGATGCTCGATGGCTCGGACGCGGTGTCCGACTGGCCCTTGCTCAATGCGCTCCTGTCAACCTCGGGCGGCGCCACCTGGGTATCGATCCACCACGGCGGCGGCGTCGGCATGGGCTACTCGCAGCACGCGGGCGTGGTGATCGTGGCAGACGGCACGCCTGCCGCGGCGAAAAGGCTCGCGCGCGTCCTGTGGAACGATCCGGCGATCGGCGTGGTGCGCCATGCGGACGCGGGCTACGAGATCGCGGCCGAATGCGCGCGCAGGAACGCGCTCGACCTGCCCTCGTTCAAGTGATTTTCGGCGAGCGCTCGGTCCCGCCCTATCGATTCCGGCAAGGCAGCGTGCCGCTGGTGGTCTCGATGCCGCACAGCGGCACGTGGATCCCGCCTTCGCTTTCCCGCGACATGACCGACGCAGCGCTGCTGCGCGCCGATACCGACTGGCACCTGCCGCGTCTCTACGATTTCCTCGGGGAACTCGGCGCCAGCGTGATCGTCGCGACGCATTCGCGCTACGTGGTGGACCTGAACCGCCCGCCGGACGACGCCAATCTTTACCCCGGCAAGGACACGACGTCGCTCTGCCCCATCGACACCTTCGGCAAGGAGCCGATCTACCTCGCCGGCCGCGCGCCGGCCCCCGAGGCCATCCGCGCCCGCGTCGACCGCCACTGGGCCCCCTATCACCGCAGGCTGGCCGGCGAGCTCGCGCGCGTCCGGCAGGAACACGGGGTCGCGGTGCTGTGGGACGCGCACTCGATCGTCTCGGTCGCGCCGCGTTTTTTCGAGGGACGCCTGGCCGACTTCAATCTTGGCACTTGCGGCGGGACCTCATGCGCGAGCGCTCTGGCAGGCCGGCTCGATTCCGCCCTGGGCGGCCACCGTGCGTGGCGCTCCGTCCTGGACGGCCGGTTCAAGGGCGGGCACATCACGCGCCGCTATGGTCGGCCGGCCGAAAGCATCCACGCGGTGCAGATGGAAATGGCGCAGGCGACCTACATGGACGAGAAGTCGCCCTTCACGTTTCGCGAGGACCTTGCGGCGCGGATTCGCCCCTTGTTGAAAGAACAACTGGGGATCGCGCTCGACTGGGCCCGCGCTCAGGCGCGCACGCCGCCGGCAAAGACCGCATAGCGGGCACGCGTGCCGCCGATGCGGTGGCACAGGTCGGCGGGCTCCGAGATGTCCCAGACCGCCAGGTCGGCCCGCCTGCCCACTTCGAGCGTGCCGCGGTCTTCCAGCCCGAGCGCCCTTGCGGCGTGGCAGGTCACCCCCGCGAGCGCCTCCTCGGGCGTCAGGCGGAACAGCGTGCAGGCCATGTTCATCATCGCGGTGAGCGACGTCGTGGGCGATGTCCCGGGATTGCTGTCGGTCGCCACTGCCATCGGCACGCCGTGCTTTCGCAGCACCTCCACAGGCGGCAGCTGCTTCTCGCGCAGCGTGTAGTAGGCGCCCGGGAGGAGGACGGCAACCGTGCCCGCGTTGCCCATCGCGAACACGCCGGCCTCGTCGGTGTATTCGAGGTGATCGGCGGACAGCGCGCGAAACTCCGCCGCGAGCGCAGCGCCGCGCAGGTTGGACAACTGGTCGGCGTGCAGTTTCACCCGCAGCCTGTACTTGCGCGCCGCCTCGAACACGCGGCGCACCTGCGCCGGCGTGAAGCCGATGCCTTCGCAGAACGCATCGACCGCGTCCGCGAGCCCCTCGGCCGCCACGCGCGGAATCATCTCGTTGCAAACGAGGTCGATGTAACCGTCGGCGTCGCCCTTGAACTCCGGCGGCACGGCATGCGCGCCGAGGAAGGTCGTGCGAATGTCCACGCCGACCGCGAGCGAGCGCGCCGCCCGCAGGCACTTCAGCTCGCTCCTCGTCTCCAGCCCGTAGCCGGACTTGATCTCGACCGTGGTCACGCCCTCCGACATCAGGGCCATCAGCCGCACGCGGGTTTCGCGCGCGAGCTGCTCTTCGGTTGCCGCGCGCGTGGCGTTCATCGTGGAGAGCACGCCGCCCCCGGCGAGCGCGATTTCCTCGTAGCTCGCGCCGTTCAGCCGCATCTCGAACTCGGTGGCGCGATTGCCGGCGTAGACGAGGTGCGTATGGCAGTCGACCAGGCCGGGCGTCACCCAGGCGCCGCCGAGGTCGCGCACCGTGATCGCACTTCCCGGCGCCGCAGCCGCCGCCCCGATCCACTCGATGCGGCCGTCGCGCACGCCGATCGCGCCGCCCTCGATCGTCCCGTAGCGGCCGCCGCGCATCGTCGCCAGCCGGCCGTTGGTGAAAAGCGTGTCCCACATGCTTGCTATGATACCGGCGCCATGACCCAGTCGCTCTTTGCCCGCGATGCACTGCTTCCCAACGGCTGGGCGCGCGACGTCCTGATCGCCTGGAATGCCGCGGGCGAGATCACGCTCGTGCAGCCCGGCGGCGAACGCCAGGGCGCGGAAGCGGCCTCGGGCCCGGTGATCCCCGGCATGCCCAACATCCACTCGCACGCGTTCCAGCGCGCGATGGCCGGCCTCGCGGAAACGCGCGGGCACCCCACCGACACTTTCTGGACTTGGCGGGAGGAGATGTACAAGCTGGTCCTCGCCCTGTCGCCGGAGGACGTCGAGGCGATCGCGGCCTTCCTCTATGTCGAGATGCTCAGGCACGGGTACACCTCGGTAGCCGAGTTCCACTACCTGCACCACCAACCCGACGGCTCACCCTACGCCGACCCGGCCGAGCTTTCGCATCGCATCATCGCTGCGGCGCGCCATGCCGGCATCGCGCTTACCCACCTGCCGGTGCTCTACGCCTACGGCGGCTTCGGGCACAAGCCGCTCGGCGCCGCGCAACGCCGTTTTGCCGGAACCGCCGAATCGATCGCGCGCCTCACCGGCGACCTCGTGCGCGGCTACGCGAACGTGCCGGACCTGCGCTTCGGCATCGCGCCGCATTCGGTGCGAGCGGTGGATGCGCTGATGCTCCAGGAGGCGGTGTCGGCGATGGATGGCATCGATGCCACTGCGCCGATCCACATGCATGCGAGCGAGCAGGTCGGCGAAGTCGCGGAATGCCGCGCCACGCACGGCGTGACGCCGATCGAATGGATCTGCGAGATCGCGCCGGTGGACCGGCGCTGGTGCTTCATCCACTCGACCCACATCACCGCGGCCGAGCGCGACCGAGTGATCGATGCCGGCGCCACCGCCGGCCTGTGCCCGATGACCGAGGCCAACCTCGGCGACGGCATCTTTCCCTTTGGCGACTGGTTCGCAGCCGATGGCTTGTGGGCGATCGGCGGCGACAGCCACGTCTCGGTGAGCCCCTTCGAGGAATTGCGCCAGCTGGAATACAGCCAGCGGCTGGTCACCCTCACGCGCAACGTCTCCGCGCGCAGCGACGCGCCCGAAGTGGCGAGCAACCTCTGGGGCGCCGCGGCGGCGGGCGGGGCACGGGCGCTGAAGCGCAATGCCGGCCGGATTTCGGCCGGCACCCGCGCCGATCTCGTGGTCCTCGACGGCGACGAGACCGACTTCACCGGCCTTGCGGCGCCGACCCAGCTTGCCGTGGCAATGTTCTCCGGAAACGCGAATCGCGTCCGTGACGTGTTCGTCTCCGGGCGGCGTATAGTCAAGGATCGGTACCATGCCGCGCAGGATGGCGTCCGTGATCGATTTGCCGCTGCGCTCGGACGCCTCCGGGCGCGATAGGCAGCCCCAATCGGGCGCATCGGAACAATCTATTGGACGATTGCCTCGCGCGCTCGCTACTCTTGCGCATGCCTGCGGGCATCGCTGTTTAATCTTCATCAACCGTCAGGAGGACACCGTGGCAAACCTCAAGGGCACCAAGACGCATGACAACCTGAAGGCCGCCTTCGCGGGCGAGTCGCAGGCCAACCGCCGCTATCTCTATTTCGCGAACAAGGCCGACATCGAAGGCCAGAACGACGTCGCCGCGCTGTTCCGCTCCACTGCCGAGGGCGAGACGGGCCATGCGCACGGCCACCTCGACTACCTCGCGACCGTGGGCGACCCTGCGACGGACCTGCCGATCGGAAGCTCCCGCCAGAACCTGAAGGCGGCGGTCGCCGGCGAGACGCACGAGTACACCGACATGTACCCGGGCATGGCGAAATCGGCGCGCGACGAGAAGTTCGAGGAGATCGCCGACTGGTTCGAGACGCTCGCCAAGGCCGAGCGCTCGCACGCCAACCGCTTCCAGAAGGCGCTCGACGCGCTGGCGGACTGAGGACCTGACCCCCGGGGCGGCGGTGGACTGGGGTCGTCGCCCCGCCGCCCCGCCCTTTTTCCTGCGCGCGACACCATTCCGGTACCCGACACCATGAGCACCCGAGAAGGCAGCCTCGAAGCACCGACCCGCCATCCGCTCGACTGGAAGAATCCCGACTTCTACAACGAGGCGTCGGTGCAGAAGGAAATGGAGCGGGTGTTCGACATCTGCCACGGCTGCCGCCGCTGCGTGAGCCTGTGCAATTCCTTCCCGGTGCTCTTCGACCTCGTCGACGAAAGCCCGACGATGGAAGTCGATGGCGTGGCGAAGGAGAGCTACTGGAAAGTGGTCGACCAGTGCTACCTGTGCGACGTCTGCTACATGACCAAATGCCCGTACGTTCCGCCGCACGCCTGGAACGTCGATTTCCCGCACCTGATGCTGCGGGCCAAGGCCGTGCAGTTCAGGAAGGGCACCGCAACGCAGTTCCGCGACAATCAGCTCTCGTCGACGGACCGCAACGGCAAGCTCGCAACGATTCCGGTGGTGGTGCAGTTCGTCAACGCCGCGGCGAAGTCCCCGGCGATGCGCTCGCTCGCCGAGAAGGCGATCGGCGTCGACAAGACCGCGTGGCTCCCTGAATTCACCTCGAAGAAGTTCCGCTCCCACGCGGCGAAGAGCCCGCCGCATGTCGCGAAGGACGGCGAGCGCACGCCGGGCAAGGTGGCGATCTACTCCACCTGCTACGTGAACTACAACGAGCCGGGCATCGGCCACGACCTCGTGAAGATCCTCGACCACAACGAGATCCCCTACGTGCTCGTGGAAAAGGAGGCGTGCTGCGGCATGCCCAAGCTCGAGGCGGGCGACCTGGAGAGCGTGGCGGCGAGCAAGGAGAAGAATATCCCGGCGCTGGCGAAGCTCGCGCGCGAAGGCTACGCCATCCTCACGCCGATCCCGTCATGCACGCTGATGTTCAAGCAGGAATTGCCGCTGATGTACCCGGGAGAGGCCGACGTGCAGGCAGTCAAGGAGGCGATGTTCGACCCCTTCGAGTACTTCGTGCTCAGGCAGAAGGACGGGCTGCTCAGGACCGACTTCAAGGCGGAGCTCGGCAAGGTCTCGTACCACATCCCCTGCCACTCGCGGGTGCAGAACGTGGGGCAGAAGACGCGCGAGGCGCTGGAAATGGTTCCCGGCACGCAGGTGAACACCATCGAGCGCTGCTCGGGCCACTCCGGCACCTGGGGCGTGAAAAAGGAATTCCACGCCACCGCGCTCAAGATCGGCAGGCCCGTGTTCCGGCAGGTCGCCGAGTTCGAGCCCGACTGGTTCAGTTCCGATTGCCAGCTCGCCGGCCACCACATCGAGCAGGGCCTCGGGGAGAACAAGGGCAAGGCGAAACTCGCCCACCCGCTGACCCTGCTGCGCAGGGCTTATGGGCTGCCTGACTGACTTGCTGTTGCCCGGGCTTTCCCGGACCATCGGCGTTCATCGGCGTTCATCGGCGGTTCCAACGCCTTTCCTGGATTCCGGGTCGTGCCCGGAATGACGAAGAGGACAGGTTCATCTGCGGTTCCAAAAAAAACAACCTTCATGAATACGACCATGCCCAAGATTGCCAGAGAATCCCTGATGACCCTGGAAGCCTATGCCAAGGCGCGCAAGGAATTCCGCGCCCGGGTGATCGCGCACAAGAAGTCGCGCTCGGTCCACCTGGGAGAGCACGTCACGCTGCTCTTCGAGGACGAGCTCACCATGCGCTACCAGGTGCAGGAGATGCTGCGCATCGAGAAGATCTTCGAGGAGGCCGGCATCCAGGACGAGCTCGACGCCTACAACCCGATGGTGCCCGACGGCCGCAACTTCAAGGCGACGATGCTGATCGAGTACGAGGACGCCGCCGAGCGCAAGGTCGCGCTCGCCAGGATGAAGGGCATCGAGGACATGGCGTGGATGCGCGTCGAGGGGTCGCCGAAGGTGTTCGCGATCGCCGACGAGGACCTCGAGCGCGAGAACGAGGAGAAGACCTCCTCGGTGCACTTCCTGCGCTTCGAGCTCACCGAGGACATGGCCGCGGCGCTGAAATACGGCGTCGGGCTCGCCATCGGCGTGAGCCACCCGAGCTACAGCGCCGAACTCGCCCCCGTTCCCGCGGAGATCCGCAACGCGCTCGCGAAGGATCTCGCCTGAGCCGGGAGCAGGCGCGCGCAGCCTTGCGCGTCGACAGGACCGATTCCTGCATGAAGCGTTCGCGCTACTCGCTGACCGGATTCTCCAGATCCGAGATGACGACGCGTGTCGCAGCCATCAGGGCATGTGGATGCACGGTCATGAGTTCTTGACAGCAATGCGGCATGAATCGTCAACTCGGCACAGGAAAAGCTTCAGGTTGTTGCGCTCGACATACTCGTCAACAGCCTTCTTCGCGCCTTGGAAGTAGCCATAGTCATCAATGACCAGGACTCCCCCGGGTGCCAGGTTCGGGTAGAGGCACTCCAACTCATGAAGTGTTGAGCGGTACCAATCAGTATCGAGCCTGAGAAGGGCAATGCAGGGGGGAGATGCGGCGGGCAACGTGTCCTCGACCTTGCCCGCAACAAATTTGACTCGTTCCATTGGATATCCAGTGGTACGCATGTTCTCCCGAACCTCGCTCTCCGGTATGCAGAACCACTTGCCCGTCTCTTTGTCCGCATACTGCGTCATCATCGTTTCGGCACTCCGCCCGTCATACTTCCTGTCGACATCCTCTGGAGGAGTCATTCCATCGAAGGTGTCGAACAAATGGATATCTCTTGACGTGTCGTTGAGCTGCATCAGCGTCCTGGCAATCGCCATCGCAGATCCCCCGCGCCAAACACCACACTCGACGAATGCCCCGGGAATGCCGGATTTCTCGATGTGGCGAACGGCCTCGATCAATGCGAATTGGCGAGGAGCGGGTGTCATGGTGAATGACTTCACGAAATCCATGGTAGCCAGCGCATCACGGTCCACATCCTTGATTGGAGGTGATGCAACCGGCCTTGCAATACGACGAATGCGCCTCAAGACAGTCTTCAGCAAATCAAACCCCCAATAGCTTGATACCCACTCCGCCATATTTCCATGCGCGACTGTATCACCCGGCCGGGAAGCGGTATATCGCGTGGCGTTTGGTGAATACTCCCCGCTGTACTCGGCGCGGTCGAGGCGGAACAGCGCGAGGTGCCACCAGTTGTGGAACGCGAATCCATTGTCGGGCGTGGCCCAGTCGGCTTCGCGGCCGCGCAGGAAGGCGATGCCCTCGTCGATTGGTCAGGCGTCGGACTCCGCCCAGGGGCGACTGCTCATGAAGCGGGCACCGTCACTGCCGCCCGGCCTGTTGCAGGATCCAGGCCGGCACGTCGTCGGCGCTGCGCACCGGCACGTTTCCGGAGAAGCTCATGTTGACCGGCGCGGGTGGAATGTACGGGTTCTGGCACAACTGGGGACCAAAGAAGTCGACCGTGTTGAAAAAATAGTTTCCGACGTAGGCCATGTCGCCCACCGGCAGACAGCCGCCCATGTCGGCCCCATACGGAACCACGCCGGTCGCCAGGCACAGGCCTCCCGGAAAAGACGAACCGGTCAGGCAGGGCCCGAGATCCACGGTCCCCACCGGGTTGTCCAGCGAGACGTTTCGGTCGAGCGTCACAAACCGGCTGCCGCCATCGGTGTAGTAGATGTTGGAACCCGCCGCCGGCCGTTTGGATTGCGCCACATTGAGCTGAATCAGCAGGCCGTCTTCCATGCTGGTGCCCTGGGCGCCGTTGGTGTAGATGGCGCCGCCGTCCCAGAGCTTTTCCAGGAACGCAGTGAATCGGTTGCTCACGATGCGGTTGCGGCTGGCCACCGTCGGCGTGGTGTGCGCGCCCCAATCGCCCGGCGCGGCGTGCGGCAGCCCGGGGAATCCGCCAAGGTCGAACAGGCCCCAGCCCCAGCCGATCGAGATCGCGCTCCAGGGCATGTTGCTCAGCGTGTTGTGCTGGATCGTCGTGCCCGTGGTGAAGCCCACGAAGATGCCCGCTGTATCGTAATAGTCCTGGCCGGTGTGGCGAATCTCGTTGGCCTCGATGAGTGTCCCGCTGGTGCGCGCTTGCGGTTGTGCGCGCGCGTCCGACTCGGCTACGCCGCCGATCTGGATTGCGGCCGATGCAATGTCTTCAAAACGGTTGCCCACCACTTGCGTTTGCTGCGCGCCCGGGCCCAGCATCAAGCCGACGCCGCCCAGATGCTCGAAGCGGTTTCCTTCGAAGACTATGCCGCTGGCGTGGCTCACCTGAACGTTTCCCGGCGTTGCGTAAACCACCTTTTGGTGGCCGATGGGGCTGAATGTGTAGCCGCCACCGCGCAACAACTGCCCGCTCTGGTCGGCGACATAGCCGTCGGCCTGGTTCGGGCCATTCCACGCCGCATGGGCGAAGCTCAGCCCACGGAACACCACGCCGGTGACCACATTCCCGGGCTCCCCCTGCACCGACAGCAAGGTCTCCAGCACTGGAAAAATCGCGACACCGGGTGCGCGGCCCGTGGCGGAGCGGTAGCGCAGCGTACCGGCGTAGGGGTCGTAAAACCACATGTTGGGCTCGGTCAGGAATTCAGGCGCGTTCTCCAGCCAACTCAGCAACTGGAAGTTCCAGGGAATGGGAAAACTGTTTGCGTTGTCCCAGCAGGTCTGCGTCATCACCAGCGTGCCGCCGGTATAGGCGGCGACCGGGCAACGCATCATCTTCCACTGCGTCATCGTCACCGCTTCCACCAGTTCCGGGTGGGCGAGTTCGGGGCCCCGATACCCGTTCGGCACGCGGGCATAGTCCAGGTTGACGGCGGTGCCCGGGTTGGAGCGCGCGCGAACTGCCCGCCGGCCGTCCACATACAACTGGCGGGGCCTGGCGCCTGGGGGCAGGCCGGAAACCGGCGCCACGCAGTCGGCACCGGCGCAGGTGAAGTCGCTGACCGACAGCCCGCCGGACAACACCACCGGCCCGCTGTCACCCTGCGCCGCCCGATACACCACCGGTGCGCTGGCAGAGCCGGAATCGCCGGCATCCAGGGTCAGGGTGCTCGCCAGCACATAGGTTCCAGACCGGACATGGACCTCAATCGTGCATTGCCCGCGTCGGGCATCGGCGCGCACCGCCAGGCGCGCCCGCTCAAGCGTGCGGAACGGGTTGGCGCGGCTGCCGCTGGCCGCGTCGTCGCCATTGGTGGCCACCCAGTACTCTGCAGGGCAGGCTTGTTCGCCACCGGAGTCGGAAGAACAGGCGCTCAACACCAGCGCCGAGAAAAAGGCCAGCAGCAATGCAGGAATTCGGGTCATGGTCGATCAGGCCTTTCAAAGCGCCCTCGTGCGGCGCACTCGCTCACTCGATTGCCGGCAACGGACTCAGCGGACCTGCCGCTGCGCGGTCCGGCCGGCAGATCATGGGTCTCAAGACGATTCGGAGCGAATCTAAGGCAACACCACCGGAAAGTACTGGTAATACGGTTTGGGCGTGAACGGTGTGCCGATCACCAGCCCGCCGCCGTTGCTGTAGGGTGGCGTGCGCGGCGGGCCGGCGGCGGTGAGGGCTGTCATGCCGTACTGCAGCTTGATCTGGCTGACGTTGTAGGTCGCGGTGCCGCTGGGCGTGACGGTGACGAAATAGCTGCCGGACCAGGCAAGGTTGTTGCTCGCATCGCGGATCTGCATGCCCATGACGTTCTGGCCGCTGACGGCGTTCACCGTGGCCTGCGAGGTGCCGCCGCTGGCCAGCTGGCCGTTCACGTACGCCTGCATGCCCGGGATGACCGGCGCATTGGGCAGATTCACACCCACCTGCATGTTGTAGGGCCCGCTGCCTGCGCCCGGTCCGCTGCCCGTCGTCAGGCCCTGGATGGGCAGCACGCCAGAGCTGATGGCTGCGCCGCTCGCGCTTTTGCCATTGGCCGTGACGGACACCAGGTACGAGGTGCCCTGGCTCAGCCCGGTGATGGTGCAGGTCTGCTGGCCACCGCTGGTCGATGGTGTGCAGGGCGTGCCTGTGCCCGCGGGGCTGGTCGCTACCGTGTAGCCGGTGGCGCCGGACACCGTGGGCCAGGTCACGGTCATGGTGCCGGTGCCCTCGCTGGTGACGCTGGCCAGTGGGGTGTCCAGCCGGTTGTCGTTGAGGATGGTGATGCGCACCGTGTCGCCCGGGCGCAGCGCGTACAGCGGGCTGGCCGCGGCCACGCGGTCGCTGAACGGATGGCCGTAGGCGTCGGACATGTAATAGAACAGGCCCGCGTAAGGGTTGTAGTAGCCGTCGTTGCTGACGCGCGCGCCGCCATACGGGTAGGCGTAGGGCAGCATGACGGAGGCGTAGTAGGTGCTGATGTCCTGCACCGCGCCCGGGGTGATGGTGCCGGCATCAAACCGCCCGCCCAGGTAGCCGAAGTTCAGCGCCGCCTGGATGTCGCCCACCAGCGCACCGTAGGCGCTGGCGTTGGCCGCGTTCACCGTGTCCTGGATCGAATAGGTGGCTGGGGTGGTAGTGCCCGGCAGTGTGCTCACGCCGGCCGCGAAGGGGTAGCCCGCGATGCTGTAAGACGACTGGTTGGCCACCGTGGCGTAGATGAAAAAGTCCATCTGTCCGGCTGGCAGGTTGATCGTCACCGTGGCGTTGGCCGCCGGCCCGGGCAGCGGCGGCACAATGGAATTTGCCGGCAGCGCCTGCGCCGTGTTCACCGTGCCCGTGCACACCACGCGGTAGCCGCCCGCGCCGTCGCTGGAGAAGGTGGCGTTGTAGCCGTAGCCGCCGTACTGCGCGCCGTTGACGCGGTAGGTCTTGCCCACCAGTGATTTCAGGTAGCCGGAAAAACTGGGGTATGGCGCGGGCGATCCGCCCTTGCCCGGGCTGGCCGCAAGTGTGTTCGGCGAGAGGATGCGTGTGAAGCCGCTGAAATCCGTGCCGCCCGGCGTGTAGGCGAACGTGCCCGTGCCGGTGGTGTCGATGAAAGCGGAGGTCATGTCCTTACCCCTTGGCGCGCCCATGGCGCTGAGCATGCCCAGCAGCGTGGGCATGGAGGCGTGGAACGATTTGGTCTGCAGCGGATCGGGCGAGTCGTCCCCCGCGTGCGTCACTTCCACCTTCAACGGAATGCCGTGGAAATCAATCGCGGTGAGGTTGCCGCCGCCCGCGCCGTCCTTGAAGGTGATCTCCATCTTGTCGTAGCGCACCGGGCTGGTGGCTGTGGGCGAGGCGCCCTTGACGATGGCCATCGGCGAGCCATACGAAAACGTGAGCCGGCCTGAATCCACGCTGTTCACGGTGAAGCCGTACACCGTGCGCGTGACACCGGTGTAGGGGGACACGGTGGTGCCGATTTTGGGAAGCGAGCTGAGCGCGGCGCTCTGGCCATTGGCCTCGCTGCCGCCCGAGTTGCCCAACAGCGTGATGCCGCTGACAGCACCGGCCGCGGGCGTCTTTGGCGTGTCGAACATCAGGTACATGCTTGCGTCACCGCCGGTGTTGCCGGTGTCGTTGACGATCTCCACCGCCACAGCGTTCGGCGGCGGCGCGGCCACCGCCGTGAGCGGGGCGCCGGGCGACACCTCCTGCACCACCACGCGGGCCTCGCCCAGGCGCTGACCCGAGGCGTGGCGATGGTCCACATGCAGCTGCGTCACGGTGGTGGGCACATCCGCCAGCACATGTTCGCTGGCGAAAGGTTGGGTCACGGGGCCGTACACCTTCTCGCCCGTGGCGTCTGTGCCGCTGAAGGTGGAGTAGTGCGCCTGGCCGGCTTCCAGCGCAGGCACGGCCCGCGTGTCGTGTTTGATGCGCAGCGTGGTGGTGGTCGTGGCGGTGGCTGTGCTGTCGCAGCCCGACAGGAAGCCCGTCAGCAGGCTCGCGCACAGGGCGGCGTACACGATGGCATGCACAGACGGACGCTGTCTGGCATGGGGCAACCCGCAGCGAAGGTGGGGCATGTGGCGGGGCTCCTCAGGCGTGTGGCGTGCCCGAGAGCGGCGCCCTGATGTCGAAACAAGTTGTAATGCTGTTTTGATCCAAAGCCCGGCACGCAGCAAGCCCCCCGCGCGCGCCGGTTGCCCCATTGACCAGAAGGTCGTCGCGGCCAGGACAGCAGCATGAGCATTCAGTGGTTCCCCGGCCACATGAACCTCACGCGCAAGGCCATTGCCGAGCGCATCGCGATCCACGTCCTTGAGTTGAGGTGATGCAACCGGCCTTGCGATACGACGAATGCGCCTCAAGACAGTCTTCAGCAAATCAAACCTCCAATAGCTTGATACCCACTAACGCAGTTGCTCCACGGAACCCTTGATCGGTTCAATCGAGACGGCTGAATAAACAAGGCCGGACTCGCCCTGCCATCGCCTGGTCAGCGGGATTGTAGGGCTTTGGACTACTTCATTGTCTGTGAACTGGCGCACAGGAAATTCAAACCGCCTTTTCTTCATGCGCGACTGTATCACCGGGCCGGGAAGCGGCAAAACGCGTGGTGTTTGGTGAATGCTCCCCGCTCGCGCGGGTTCGTCGGTCTCTGCGTCGAGCCGTTTTGGCCGATTTCGACGCACTCTGACCGCCACACGAAAGCGCAGGCCGCGCGAGATCGTCGGCCCCGTGGCAGAACCGTTCTCGCCTTGAGTATCAGGCTGCCTGGAAGAGAGGCAGCGGTCGCGCCGGTAAGCGCGGCGGCGCGCGGGCGGGTGACGCAAAAGGCGAACGCAAGTCAACGACCGGCGCGGCAAGGGCGTTGAACAAAGGATGCTCAGGCACGCAAGCAGCGATCGACGCATTTGATCGCCCGTCGAGCGTGCATCAAGCCAGGAACGCCCCCCCTACTCCCACTCGATCGTCGCAGGCGGCTTCCCCGGGACGTCGTAGACGACGCGATTGATGCCCCGCACTTCGTTGATGATGCGGTTCGAGACCTTCCCCGGCAGGTCTCAGGGCAGCTCCGCCACAATGCGCGCGATTCCCCTCATCGCGTCAAAGCGAGGATGAGCCGTCCCAGCGAGGCTGTCCAGACGGCCGCCGCAAACTTGCTGGACGACTTGCCATCAAGCAATTCGTCAAACAGGCCAGTCCAACCGGCTACACCAATCTGTCTCATCCCGTAACCCCGACATCAAATGCGACCTGATGTCTTCGGACTTGAAGTAGAATTTGAGCACTATTTCCGGACAGGGGAATCGAGCAGTCGGCTGAAAGAGCGAACCGAGTGCCTGCTATTGGTGTCCTTGTCGTATTCGCAGAATTTTTTTGGCTCGCTCCGATGAACGAAAAATCGTTCTCATTTTAATATCCAGCCCCCAGGAAGAACGGGGCAATTCAACAAGAAAGAAAACAACAGATGATGGATGTAAAGCTCGACCGTCGCCAGTTCATTCAAGGCAGCCTCGTTGCCGCGACCGCAATCGGTACGACGGGTCTTTTTGGCTGCGGTTCCAATGACAATATTGATGATCCTGTCGCACCCGCCGAACTTGTTCAACCACCCGTCTTGCGATCAGTCAATGGCCTGCTTTCTACTGTATTCAATGTGGGCTACGCCGAAAGCATCGTGCAGACGCCAATAGGGAACACGAATACCAGGCTCCGGACGTGGAATGGCTTTCTCGGTGGCACAACGCTCAGAGTCAAGCCAGGGGACCGGCTCGTTATTGTGCTCAACAACAGACTGCCGCCCAATTCCGACCCGGTCCCGCCCGACCACAACACGCCGCATCATTTCAATTCCATCAATCTTCACACGCACGGATTGCATGTCTCGCCGGATCAGGACAATGTGCTGCTTTCATTGATGCCGGGCGATTCCTTCACTTACACCTACGACATTCCGACCAACCATCCGGCTGGGACATTCTGGTATCACGCCCACAAACACGGGGCGACGGCTATGCACCTGTTCAGCGGAATGGCCGGACTGCTGATCGTTGAAGGCGAGGTGGACAATGACGCGGCGGTGGCTGCAGCCACCGATCTCGACTTCGTGATTGGAGAAATCAATCTCGAGGGACTGGTGTCCAGCCCGCCGACGTCACCGCCATCCCTCTATCAGGTCCCCGACTACACCTCCCCAAGCCCTTTCAACAGCAAGGATTCGTTTTTCCTGGTTAACGGAAAGTACCAACCACGCCTGAAGGTCGCCCCGGGCCGGACCGTGCGGTTGCGGGTGCTCAATGCGAGCGCCCGAAACACCATGCCGCTTTCGGTGGGCGGCGGCGTGATGACCCTCATTTCGTTGGACGGCATCACGTTACCACTGGCAAAGACCCTGAGCAGTTTGACCCTCGGGCCAGGCAACCGTGCCGACATCATCCTGCGGTTTGATGCCGAAGGCTCGTTCCAGTTCAAGAAGAGTGCCTTTACCAATGGTGGCGGGGGCCCGAATCCGGAAGCCACGCTGGCCTGGATCGACGTCGCCGGGGCCAATCAGAACATGACGCTGCCGACGCGCCTGACCACACCGGCCCAGTTACCGACCATTTTGTCAGGTGAAGTGACCGAGTCGCGAACCCTCGTCTACGCAATGTCGAATAGCGGTGGCCCGATCGTCGGAGGACAGGGCGCGGCAAATTTCACTATCAACGGCGTCCGCTTCGACCCGGACGTCGTCAACCAGACCATTCCCCTCAACGCTGTCGTGGAATGGACGTTGCAAAATACCGGCATGGCTATCCACTCCCACCATATTCATATCAATCCGTTTCAGGTTATCGCGACCTCCACCGGACAACTCAACGGGTTCCCCTTGACCGAGCCGGTCTGGCTGGACACCGTGGACATCCCGGCCATGGGGAGTGTCACGGTCCGTCAGCGTTTCGTTGATTTCAAGGGACGATTTGTGCTCCATTGCCACGTGCTTGTTCACGAAGACATCGGAATGATGCAGTTGGTGAAAGTCGTTTGATGGGAGGTTCCTTTCCCGCTGATATGGGCCGTCGCCGGGCTGTCGCTCTTTTTCCGGCTTTACCGGCGACGTTTCCGGATGGGTGCGCGTCGCACGGGAGCTCAGCACACTTTGGCTGGCAGTTTTCTGCCAGATCTTGATTCAATAGCTTGAAGCATCACAATTGCTTGAAAAGTCGGTGCATTTCTTTCCCTCGATGAAACGACAGCATTTCCGATCACTTGCCGCGAGATTGGTTTCCTGTGTCGTTGCGCTGACAGTGTTTACGATGGCCGATGCGGCAGACGTATCAAGAAATACAAGATCAGCGCAGGGACTTTTATCGAATACGTTGAACTCGGGAAATTCGATTTATCCAACCACATTGAATATTTTGCCGGAGGATGGGCGAGATATTTATCTTGAGGCCTTCAAGGCTGCGCGAAGTCAAATCAGAATCCATATTTGCGTCCTGGACGACCCGGAAATCTTGCAGGGCTTGAAGCAGGCGATTGTCCGCGGGGTTCGGGTTCGGGCTATCGTTGATAACGGAAAATACGCAGCGCTGGCTGCCGAACGGAGCAATCTTGCCGAGTATCTTCAGGGGCCGTCGGCTCAGCTTCACGTCAGCAATCCGGTTTTTCCGCGCAGTTTTCCAAAAATCATCCTGATCGATGATAGTTATTTTCTGTTGGGTTCCGCGTGTCTGGACACAGCAACTTTCAACCAATACCGGGATTTCGTGTACGGCGATCGTTCCCCCGAAGTATTGAAGGATCTTTCCCGCCTCTTCGAAAATGACTGGCTGTATTCGGCGCCGCCGGGGCGAGCCTTTTCAGCGTACAACCCTGTCTCGGTTTTCACGAGTCCCGATCTTCTTGTGGCACCGATCAACGCCACCCAAAAACTGGTGACATTGTTTCAAGGCGCCAAGAAAAGCCTCGATGTCACTTCGGAGCTCATGGGCGACCCGACCCTGGAGGCTGAACTGGCCGCTGCGGCGTCAAGAGGTGTGAAGGTTCGTCTGATCGCCCCTGAACTCGTCAATGGTGGTACTCAGGATATTCAGGCGCTTCAGCTGAACTCTTTGCGCAAGCTGAACGCCGCCGGCGTGGCCGTTCACGTGACTCGCGGCCCGGAAAGTTTCCAAACGCCCTATATGCATGCTCGCAGCGCGATTGTGGACAGGAAATCCGCCTATCTGGGGTCGATCAGCCTTTCACCGGATTCAGCGACACGAAATCGGGGTGTCGGGCTGATATTGAAGGATGTGGGAGTCGTCGCGAAGCTGCAGCGTCGGTTTGACGGCGATTTCGAAGGCAAAAGCGCGCCAGTCAACTAGCGAACAGAGGCTGCCAGTCCCGCGATGGGCGCGGGATACAGGTGGTGCATTTTCAGCGGCTAAGGCGCCTCAGGACCCTCTCGCCGCTGGCATGAGGTCTGGCAGGATGGACTGGCTTTCTGCGGAATCAGTCGGCGATGCGCACGACCGGGCACGATCGCCGCGGCGTGAGCCACCCGAACTGCACGGCCGAACTCGCCCCCGTTCCCGCGGAGATCCGCAACGCCCTCGCCAGGGACCTCGCCTGAACTATCGGACCCGGATTGTCAGTAGGTGCATTGGAATTCGCCGCTGAAGTCCCCTCCCGAGAACTGGCCGACCACCCTGTTGGGGCTGACTACGGAGAAGCTCACGCCATGATCCTGGAATAGCGAGAGCGTGCCCGATCCCATCATGCTGGAGTTCATCGAACCGACGAATGCACCTGTGGCCGCACGCGCGTTGGTCGGCGTGCAGTAGCCGGGCGCTCCCTGGAACATGTCGGCGATATTCGAAAGCGTGACTTGCGCGTTGACCGGGCCGGGTGTGTTGAAGTCGGCGCCCGTGATCGTGATGCTGCCGCCGAAGCTCCAATTATTGGTGCAACCGTAGGATTGCAAATACGCCGTCCCGCTGTAGCTGCCTTGGCAAGTCGTAGGCGTGCCACCACCACCCCACCTCCACCTCCGCCGCCGCCACCACCGCCGCCACCGCCTCCGCCTCCGCCTCCGGCACCACCTCCGCCGCCGCCACCCGACGCCGTGACACTCACCGTCGTGGACCCGCACCTGTAGTGATTGGCGCGATCGTACGCGCACACGCCGAAGGTATAGGGGCCTTCCGCAGAGGGTGTTCCGGAAAGCCCGCCGTGCTGGTCTATCGTCATCCCCGGTGGCGGAAGCGGCGTGGCCGGGTCATGGTAGTAGGAATAGGGGAAGTCGCCCGGGAATCCCGAGTTTCCTCCCGAGGCCGTCGCAACCGCAATTTCGCAGGGCTGGTTGACTACGCAAGTGCCGCCATTCACATTGATGGTCAATGCCGGGCTCACGCTGACGATCAGGACCTGCGCGGCCCTTTCGACATTGAGGGCATCGATCGCCGTGATGACGACGTTCGATACCCCCTGCGCTCCCGGGGTGCCGACGAGATTCGCAAAGGTGACGTCGGACTGCAATGCGAGCCCGGCGGGAAGTCCGGCCGCCTGGAACACGAAGGGAATTCCACGTCCGCCCGAAGCCTGTGCCACGCGAACGATGTTGCACGCTTCGCCCTGGTAACAGGTAACGTACCCCGCTGTCTGCAGCCAGACCTTCGGTGCCGCCTCGACGCGAAGCGTGACCGTTCCGAACGCCATGCCGCCAGCGTTGTCGGTGACCGACGCCTCCGAAGTGAAGACCCCCGCGGTCCTCGCGATGCCGGAGACGCTCACGCCGCCCTGGCCGAGACTGATGTTCAGCCCGGCAAAGGCGAGGTTCGCAATCTGGAAGCTATAGGGAACGGCCGCGCCGAACGCGCCGTTTCCGCCGCCTATCGCTTTGCCGATCACGGCATTGCACTGCACACCCACGGCGCAGGTGGCCGGGCTCGGCACGAAGCGCAAGCGGCCCGTGTCCTTGTAGCAAATTACGGTGCCTTCGGGCGTCCAGCCCCTCAGGCGCATTGCCTCGCCCACCGCCGGATTCATGAAGTAGCGATGGTTCGAGCCGTTGCGCCCGAAACCGTTGTTGTAGGCGCGCTGCACCGTCCGCATTTGGACATTGCAAGACGATTTCGCAGCCGCGCTCGGCGCGCCGGCGATGTAAAAGGCAATGCCCTCGAGAATCCAGCCCTTGTCGTGATCCGAGTTCGGGTTCAGGGATACGAGGTAATCCTTCTCCGTGACCGAAGAAGTATAGAAATGCGAATTCTGCGTGAACGCATAGAAGCGATAGACGGGAATCGCTCCCGCAGGCGCCTCGGCCTGGGTCGCCCAGCCTTCGAAGTATTCGCCGGTACGGAGCCATCGTCCCGAGACGCCCGAGTCGACGATCGTCGCCTCGCCGCCTTCCATGGTGATGAAGTAATGGTCGAGGTCGGGATTGTAGAACTCGACGATGTCGACCGGAGCCGCACGGACGACCAGCGATAGGAGCAGCACTGCCGCCCCGGTTGCGATGCGCGCCATGATGCTTTCCTTTCGTGACGATTCCCATCGCCGAGGCACGTGCCGCGACCTTGGTTCAGCCTGCTCCCTGGGTAGCAGGCCTGCGCGAGTTGCGATCAAGTTCATGGGAAGTTGTAACACTGCGACCCGCCGGGATCCGGCGTATAGGTGGGCTGCGTGGAGCACGAGTACCCGGCAGGTATGTACGTGCCGCCCCAAGCCTGGCACGAAGACACTGAACAGAATGGTCCCTTGGATCCGGCGGACCCGCCCATGGCAGCGGCGCATTGGCTGCTGCTCCCGCAACTCCAGTTGGCGTAATAGCTCGGCCCCCCCGATGGAGGCGGCGAGGATGCGCAACCGAACGAGTAGCTGTAGGTCCTCCCGTCGCAGGTGCCGCAGCAATTGCTGCAACCCCCGCCGCCGCCAAAACCCACGCCCCACGAGGACGAGCCCGACGACGCCCCGAGGCAGACCTGGGACCCGGTGAAGCAGCCCAGGGTGTGGCTGTTGGACTGGTTGTAGCTGATGTAATAGTGGGAAGTCGCGCTCGGCCAGACCCAGCCGTTGGCCCTGTCGTAGAACTTGTAGTCGACCCGCGCGCCATTGTTGCACTGGTCGCCGATGGTCCACTTGATCGTTCCCGTCGGTGTCGTCGGGGGCGGTGCATCGCCGGCCACGGCGACCGTCACTGGCGAGCACCTGAAGCGGTTGGCGCGGTCGTAGGCGCAGACCCCGAACGTGTAGGCGCCGGCCACGGAAGGCGTGCCGCTCAGCACACCGTCGCTTTGCCCGATGATCATTCCCGGCGGCGGGAGAGAGGTCGCGGGATCGTGATAGAAGGAATAGGGCGACTCGCCCGGGAATCCCTGGTTGCCCCCGGCCGCGGCCGCGATCGCAATGGAGCACGGCTGGTTGACGACGCAATTGCCGTTGGTCGTCACCAGCGTCAATGCCGCACTCACGCTGACGACCAGGGCCTGGTTGGCGCGCTCGACGCCAAGCCGATCGACCGCAGTAACGACGGCATTGAACACACCCTGCTGCGTCGGCGTGCCGAACAGGTTGGCGAACGTCGCATCGCCTTGCAATGCCAGCCCTGCCGGCAGTCCGGTGGCCTGGAACGCAAACGGGCTGCCGCGCCCGCCGGATGCTTGCGCGACCCGCAAGATGTTGCACGCCTCGCCCTGGGAACAGCTTACGAGCCCGGCCGTCTGCAACCACAAGCTCGGCGCCGCCTCGATACGCACCGTTGCCATTGCGCTTGCCAGACCGCCCACGTTGTCCCTCACGCTGACCTGCGCCTGGAAGACGCCCGCAGTTGCGGGAACGCCCGCAACGCTGACGCCGGTCGAACTGCTGTTCACCGCGAGCCCTGCGATCGCTGCAGGCGCGGTGAATACGTACGGGACAGCCGTGCCGAACGCGCCGGTGCCACCGCCGATCGCGGTCGCGATCACGCCGTTGCAGGACTCGCCCACGCCGCAAGTGATCGGCTTTGGCTGGACACGCAATCGCGAGGTGCTCTTGTAGCAGATCACCGCGCCTTCCGGCGTCCAGCCCTTCAGGCGCATCGCCTCGCCCACCTCCGGATTCATGAAGTAGCGATGATTGGAGCCGTTGCGCCCGAAGCCGTTGTTGTAGGCGCGCTGCACGGTGCGCATCTGGCCGCTGCACGACGCTTTCGCGGCCGCGGTCGGCGCACCCGCGATGTAAAAGGCGATCCCCTCGAGGAGCCAGCCCTTGTCGCGGTCCGCGTACGGATTCAACGAAACGAGATAGTCCTTCTCGGTCGCCGACGAAGTGTAGAAGTGCGAGTTCTGCGTGAAGGCGTAGAAGCGATAGACGGGAATCGCGCCCGCGGGCGCCTCGGCCTGGGTCGCCCAGCCTTCGAAGTATTCGCCGGTGCGGAACCATCTCCCGACAACGCCCGAGTCGACGATCGTCGCCTCGCCGCCTTCCATGGTGATGAAGTAATGGTCGAGGTCGGGATTGTAGAACTCGACGATGTCGACCGGAGCCGCACGGACGACCAGCGATAGGAGCAGCAGTGCCGCCCCGGTTGCGATGCGCGCCATGATGCTTTCCTTTCGGGATGGTCCCGAGCGCCACGGTATCTCCCGCGGTCTTTGGAAAGCCTACTCCCTTAGTAGCAGCTTTGCACAGGCTTGCGCGTGACGAGGACGGACTCCTGACGGAACTGCTCGCGGTATTCGCGCGCCACCGTGGTCACGTTGGCCTCGTCCGCCGCGTCGCCATCGCGAAGCACCTCGACAACGCGCGTTTCTTCTCCAAGGACGCGCCCGCGCGGATCGCGCCACTGGCCGCGGGCTTGATAAATGGTAAGTCCCTCGGGAAAGCGTGGCGCGAGCGATCCCTCGACGAATGCCGACCAAGCGACGGCAGACACCTCCCCTGCCGGCGTGTCGGCGCCGAAATACAGGCGGTATTCGACCTGCGCGCGGCAGTTTTCGGCGACAGGGGAAACGACGCATCCCGCCAAAGCGAGCATCGCGGGCGCCGCCGCCACGATGCGCGCTAATCCCCTCATCGCGTCAAAGCGAGGACAGGTCCGGGCCCGCCTTCGGGCCGAACCACGCATGGTCGTACTTGGCCTTCGCTGCCGCAAGCGACTTCTTGTCGCCACGCTTCTCGTAGACCTTGGTCAGCCCGTAGAGCGACCAGCCGTTGTTGCGCACGCGCGCGAGCGACTCCCGGAAAGCCTTTTCCGCCTCGTCGAGCTTGCCCTGCCGGAGCAGGACCGAGCCCAGCGACTGGCGGATCGGGTAATACCAGTAGGGCGGTTCGGTATAGGAGAGCGAGTCCTCGACGAAGATCGCATCCTCGTAAGCCCTGGCCGCGGCGGCAAGATCGCCCCGCCCTTCGGCCAGGCGCCCCTTGGCGACCAGCATCGCGGTATCGATGATCTCCTTCGCGGGAATGCCCCAGTCGGAGAACGACTTGTAGTCGGTGGTCGATTCGATCTTCGCCATCGCGGCGATTTCCTTCTCGCTCGCCGCGAAGTCCCTCTTGCGCGAGAACGCGACGCTGCGCGCGTAGTGCCACATCGCCTGCACGAGGGTGAAGTCGCTGCCCGGATCGGGTATGGCGAGAATGGTTTCGGGGGAGCTGAACAGCACGTGGGTGAAGTACGGCGCCACCTTGACCGGTTGCAGGAGGGGCGCCGCCTTCATGAAATCCGTGTCGATCACTTCATCGAGCCGCGACGCCGCCTTCAGCGCCGTCGCTGCGTCGCCTCCCATCGACGCCGATACCAGCACGAAATGGACGTTGTGCGGATAGTAGGCGCCCTTGTAGATCGGGTCGCTCGCCGAGACCTTGAAGTAGTCCTCGTCGACCTTCATCGCGACGCGGTTGGTCTCCAGCGATTCCTTGTACAGGCCGACCCGGTAATAGATGTGCGCTGGCATGTGCACGACATGTCCCGCCCCGGGCATGAGGGCGCCGAGCCGGCGCGCGTAGGGCAATGCCTTCTCCGGCTGCGTCGACGCTTCCACGGCGTGAATGTAGAGGTGGATCGCACCCGCATGCCTCGGGTTGCGCTTGAGCACCGTTTCCAGCGAGGCCAGGATGTCCGGCGCGCGGCCCTTCGGCTTCGCGCCGGCGGCCTCCCAGTAATCCCAGGGCTGCAGGTCCATCAGCGCCTCTGCATGCAGGACCTGCAGGGTATCGTCCGACGGAAAGCGCTTCACCGCGCTTTCCACTCCGGCGGCAAAGGCCGCGTCGAGCGCCGCCCGCTCCGCCTTGGGGTCGGCCGAGTAACGCGCCACCACCGCGTCGATCAGCATGCGTTCCTTCTCGCTTGCGCCGGAAGCGAGCTGCTTCGCGCGCGCCGCGGCCGCGACTGCAGGCGCAACTGATTCAGGTGCCATGGGCACGTTGATGTTCGGCCCGAGCGCCCAGGCTTCGCCCCAGAAGCACATGGCGCAGTTCGGGTCGAGGCGCTGCGCTTCCTTGAATGCGCGAATCGCTTCGGCGTGGTTGAAGCCGTAGGTGAGGCGCAGTCCCTGGTCGAAATAGCGCTGCGCCATGGCGCTGCCGGTCGAGATGCGGAAGCTCGCGCTGCCCAGGCCCGGGTATAGCGGCGGCGCGCCCGATTGCTTTTGCGTCTCGCCGGGTTTCGCCTGGAATGGCTGGGTCTCCGTCTTTGCGAGGATGAGTTGCCTCAGCAGCGCGGGCTGCCCGCTTGCCGCGGGCGCGCACAGGCTGCCGGGCGACAGGATCGGGTCGATCGGGTCTGCGGCAAGAATGGGGTATGCGGCGGCCAAGGCGATGGCAGCGGCAACTGCGACTGCGATGGGTTTGCGGCGCATGGCGATCCTCCTCGTGGATGGAATCCTGGGGCCGGCCACGCCGGCGAACCGGTGCCGGCCGCCCGGGGATGCTGGAAGCCTTGGTCGGCTGCCCGGCTGCTACATTACGCCACCTTCGCCATCCTCAGCGACGGCAGCTTCACCGCCCCGATCGCCTCTGCCAGCACCTCGACCGCGGCCTTGCGCCCGAAGCTCTGCCGCCAGGCGATCGCCACCTTGCGCGACGGCACGGGTGCTGCGAACGGCACCACCTTGACCAACTTGGTGAGGTAACGATTCTGCAGGGCAGTGGCCGGCAGGACGCTGACCCCGAGGCCCGAGGCGACCATGTTGCGGATCGTTTCCAGCGAGCTGCCCGAGCGGCCTTCGGGCAACGCCGTGTTCGACTGCCCGGGGCAAGCTTCCAGCACGTGGTCGCGAAAGCAATGGCCGCTGTTCAGCACCAGCATGTTTTCTCCGGAAAGCTCGGAGGGCTTCACGCTCTTGCGCTTCGCCCACGCGTGCCCTTCCGGCACCACCACGCTGAACGGCTCCTCGTACATCACAAGCGTTGTCACGCCCGGCAGCACGAAGGGCAGCGCGATGATGGCAACATCGATGTCGCCGTCGCGCAGCATCGGCGCGAGGTTTCCGGTGAAGTTCTCCTCGATGATCAGCGGCATGCGCGGCGCCCGCTTCCTGAGCAGCGGCACGAGGTCCGGCAGGAGGTAGGGCCCGATCGTCGGGATGACGCCGAGCTTGAGCGCGCCGGAAAGCTGGTCCCTGCTCCCCTTGGCGATCGCCGGGATCTTGCCGACCTCGTCCAGGACCTTGCGCGCCTGCTCGACCACCTCCAGGCCCTTCTCCGTGACGATCACCTCGTTCTTGTTGCGCTCGAACAGCTGCAGCCCCAGCTCGTCCTCGAGCTTCTGGATCGCGAGCGAGAGCGTGGGCTGGGTGACGAAGGACTTCTGCGCGGCGCGGCCGAAGTGCAGCTCCTGCGCGAGCGCGACGACGTACTTCAGTTCGGTGAGGGTCATCGGGGTCTCGATAAGGTGTGACTATGGGCATTATAAGGACAATTAATTGGATCAATCAATCGGGCCGCCCCACAATTGCGTCTGTTCCCTATCGACCAACCCGCAAAAGGAAGCAAGACCATGTTCAAGAACCTCGAAGGCCAGCGCGTCCCCGCCGTGACATTCAAGAACCGCATCGACGACCAGTGGGTCGACGTCACCACCGAGCAGCTCTTCAAGGGCAGGACCGTGGTCGTGTTCGCGCTGCCCGGCGCCTATACGCCGACCTGCTCGAGCACCCACCTGCCGCGCTACAACGAACTCGCCCCCACTGTTCAAGGCGAAGGGCGTGGACGACATCGTCTGCCTGTCGGTCAACGACGCCTTCGTCATGAGCGAATGGAAGAAGGACCAGCACGCGCCCGAACATCACCTTCATCCCGGACGGCAACGGCGAGTTCAGCGACCGGCATGGGGCTGCTGGTCGACAAGTCCGCGATCGGTTTCGGCAAGCGCTCCTGGCGCTATTCGATGCTGGTGAAGGACGGCGTGATCGACAAGATGTTCATCGAGCCGCTGAAGGACGGCGACCCGTTCGAAGTGTCCGATGCCGACACCATGCTCAAGTACATCGACCCGAAGGCGACGGCGCCCGAGCCGGTGGTGGTCTTCTCCAAGCCCGGCTGCCCGCATTGCGCGCGCGCCAAGGAACTGCTGAAGCTGAACGGCGTCGTGTTCGAGGAAGTCAGCTTTGGGCAAGGGCATCACCTTCTCGACGATCCGCGCCGTGTCCGGCCGCGGCACCTGCGCCGCAGGTGTTCATCGGCGGCAAGCTGATCGGCGGCGCCGACGACCTCGCGGCACACTTTGCAGCGAAGCTCAGGAAGGCGGCGTAAGGTAGCAACCGGGCGATCCGACCCAGGGGGCGGGCCTGGCCCGCCCCCTTTTCCCATAGGAACAGGAACACAACGATGAAGACCATCCAGACCGATGTTGCCGTGATCGGCGCCGGCACCGCCGGCCTCGCCGCGTATCGCGCCGCGAAAGCCGCAGGGGCCAGGACCGTCCACATCGAAGGCGGGCCCTACGGGACCACCTGCGCGCGCGTCGGCTGCATGCCGAGCAAGCTGCTGATCGCCGCCGCCGAGGCCTCGCACGCGATCGATACCGCGCCCGGCTTCGGCTTGCACATCGACGGGCACAAGCGGGTCAACGGCCGAGAAGTGATGGCGCGGGTGCGCGGCGAGCGCGACCGCTTCGTGGGCTTCGTGCTGGAAGGTGTCGACAAGACATCCCCGGAAGATCGCCTCATCGGCCATGCGAAGTTCCTCGATCCCGGCACGCTGGAGATCGACGGCCACACGCGCGTCGAGGCACGCGCGATCGTCATCGCCACGGGCTCGAGGCCGTCGATCCCGGATTCGCTCAAGGGCCTGGGCGACCGGCTGGTCGTCAACGACGATGTCTTCTCCTGGCAGGACCTGCCGCGCTCGGTCGCCGTGCTCGGTCCCGGCGTGATCGGCCTGGAACTCGGGCAGGCCTTGCATCGCCTCGGCGTGCGCGTGGTCGTGCTCGGCCGCGGCGGGCGCCTCGGCCCCATCACCGATCCCGAAGTGCGCGATGTCGCCGAGCAGGCGTTCAAGCGGGAACTGCGGCTCGAGCCCGATGCCAGGCCCGGCCGGATCGAACGCCAGGGCGACGAAGTCCTCGTCGAGTGGCACTCGGCGGATGGCGCCTCCCACAGCGAGCGCTTCGACTACCTGCTGGTCGCGACCGGGCGCGTGCCCAACGTCGACCGGCTCGCGATCGACCGGGCCGGCGTCGCACTCGACGGCAAGGGCGTGCCGCTCTTCGACAAGCACACGCTGCAGGCCGGCACGAGCGCGATCTTCATCGCGGGGGATGCCGCGAACGACATACCGCTGCTGCACGAGGCCGCCGACGAAGGCCGCATCGCGGGCGAGAATGCCGCGCGTTTCCCGAACGTCGCGCCCGGGCCTCAGGCGCGCCGGCATCGGCGTGGTGTTCAGCGACCCGCAGATCGCGGTGATCGGCGGCGGCTGGCACGCGCAGCGGCCGGGAAGTTTCGCCACCGGGCGCGTATCCTTCGAAGACCAGGGCCGCTCGCGGGTGATGCTTGCCAACAGGGGCGTGCTCCATGTCTACGGCGAACTGGTATCGGGACGTTTCCTGGGGGCGGAGATGGTCGGGCCGCGCGCCGAGCACATCGCGCATTTGCTTTCATGGGCGGTGCAGAACAAGATGACCATCGCGAAGATGCTCGAGATGCCCTTCTACCACCCGGTGATCGAGGAAGGCCTGCGCACGGCGCTGCGCGACCTCGACGCCCAACTCAAGGCACGCCCCGCCGAGGCGGCGTGACAAGGCGACCATGACCGACCCCGTGCGCAAGTTCGGGTTTCGCATCCAGACGCGCGGCGGCTCCGTCGTGGAAAACCTCGCCATCCTCGGCCGCGACCGCGACGAGGCCGAGAAGAAGCTCAGGCAGATCTACCATCGCTGCACCATCCTCGAGGCCAAGGAAATCGACGGCACGTCGCTGTCGGAAGCGAGCGATGTCGAAGGGATGATCACGCTGATCTCCGACGAGAGCCGGAAAGATTGAGGAAAACGGGGTCAGAGTACATTTCCGTTCGCGCAGGATCGCTATGCGATCCGGCCGGAAATGTACTCTGACCCCGTTTTCCTGACCCCTTTTTCTATTGAAGGAAACCGGTCCGCTCGAGCTCGTCGTAGAGCGCCTGGTAGTCCTGCGCGCCCTTGCTCGAGGGTGCGTGCGTGAAGACATCCATTTCGCTGAACGGCGCCTCGGCGATGCTGACGTTTTCCGAGATGCGCGTTTCGCACAGGTCGGCGCCGAAACGCGCCTTGAAGGACTCGACGATGTCCCACGACATCTTGCGGCGGGCATCGAAACGAGTGATCACGTACCGGCGCTCCATGCGCCGCTTGAGCACGCGCTCGAGCGCGGCGAGCGTCTTGTCCACCTGGATTGCGCCCTTGACCGCAAGGTAGTCCGCGGACACCGGGATCAGGACCCGGTCGGCGGCGAAGATCGCGGAAAGCGAAAGCACGCCCAGGAGCGGGCAGCAATCGACCAGCACCGGGCGCGTGCCGTTCAGGTTCTCCTTCGAGATGCCGAAGCGCAGCCGGTTGAGGATATTGGGGCCCTTGCCGAACTGGGAATCGACCTTGGAAAGCTCGAGGTGCGCAGGGATCAGGCGCCAGCCGCCGTGGGAGTTCCTGACCAGGTCGGCCAGCGAGCGGCCGTCGCGGAAGAACCCGTAGATGCTGGATGCGGCATCGTTGACCGACGCGCCGCCGATCGCCGACAAGTGCGCCTGCGGGTCGAGGTCGATCGCCAATGGCTCGAGCCCCTGCCGCGCGAGGGCGGCGGCGAGGTTGAGCGCGGTGGTGGTCTTGCCGACCCCACCCTTCTGGTTGAAAACCGCGATGCGGGCCACCCGGACTCCCTTCCCGACAGCCTTAAGGCTATGCGCCTATTGTGAAACGAAAATTACAGCATGAGGAAATACATTTATCACGAAATCAGGGACTTGGCAATTGTTCCTGCAGCAGGACTTCAGGTACGCCTGCAAAGTCTTTGACGTAAATCGGTTCCTCGTTTCCCGACGTGTCAGTTGTGCAACAGTCGTTTGTCTTCGGCAATTGCCTGTGAAACAATCCGCCCGCCCTCCGCCCGCAAGCCAGGAAAATGAATCCGGAAAACATCCTCATCAAGTCGCCGAAGGGCATCGACGAACTCGAGACCCGCAGCCACGGCCTCAGCCCCAGGTTGCGGCAGGCTCTGGTGAGGGTGGACGGCGAAAAGCCGCTCCATGCCCTCATCGCGGAGGCCGGCGCCATGGGCGAAGCGCTCGGGCAACAACTGGGTGAATTGCTCGCCCGGGGTTTCGTCCTCGATCCGGGCGCGGCGGCCGCGCCCGTTCCCGTGCAGGCCCGAAAGGCGGCACCCGTTGCCCCGGCGATGCCGAAGGTCGCGCCGGGCGATGGCCTCTCGGCCACCCTGCCGCTGGTACCCAATCCGGAACTGAAATTGTTGGCGGAACTGAAGGCCACGATCCGCTGGCTGCTGGCCGACGCCATGGCAGGCGCGCCGAGCCCGGTGGAAGCCAGGCTCAACCAGTGCCGCACACGGGGCGAACTCGACCAGTTGATCGACGAGGCCTTCATGCCGATCCAGGAGGCCGCCGGCAAGCCCAGGGCCGCGCACTTCTGGCGCGAGGCCAAGGCGTTGCTGAAGGCCGCCGGCTGAAGCGCGGTTTCAGATGAGTGCGGGAAAGCGCCCGGCGAACTCCGCGAGATTGTCGGTGATCACGCCGTCGATGCCCCAGTCGAGAAGCACCTGCGCGCGCGCCGGATCGTTCACGGTGTAGGCCAGCACCCGGTAGCCGGCCGCATGGAACAGCGCGACGGCCTCGCGATCGATCCGGGCATGATCGCAGTTGAGCGATCGGCAGCCCAACGCCGCGAGGCGCGCGATGTCGGCAGGGACAGGGGCGTCCTCGAGCAAGGCGCGGGGCAACTGCGGTTCAGCGCGCTGCGCCGCCACGAGCGATTCCACCGAGAACGAAGACAGCAAGGGCGGCACCGCCGCGCCCAGCCAATACTGCGCGCACAATTCGGCGACCCGCGCGCCCGTCACGGCCTCGTCGCCCGGATTGGGCTTGATCTCGACGTTCACGAGCATGCCCGACTCGCGGAGAAACTTCGCCACGGCCTCGAATCCCGCCACGGGCTCGCCCTGGAAGGCCGGCGAATGCCAGCTTCCTGCGTCGAGCCGCGCAAGCTCGGGCCACGTGCGCGCCTTCACCGCGCCCGTGCCGTTCGTCGTGCGCTCGAGCGTGGCATCATGCATGAGGACCGCAACGCCATCTGCAGCCAGCTTGACGTCGATCTCCACGGCGCGGAAGCCATGCGCGCGGCCGCAGCGGATCGCGGCGAGCGTGTTCTCCGGCGCAAGCGAGCCGCCGCCGCGATGGGCGATGATGCGCGGATACGGCCAGGCCCCCTTCATGCGCCGGCTCCCCGCGTCGCGACGACGATCGCGATGATCCCGAGGTAGGCATAGCAGGCGGCGATGAGGTCGTCGAACATCACGCCCAGCCCGCCCTTCAGGCTCTTCTCGAACAGCTTGATCGGCGGCGGCTTCCAGATGTCGAACAAGCGGAACAGCACGAACGCCGCCACCTGCAGCAGCGGCTGCCCATGCGTGAGGGCGAAGAGCGGCAGCACGGCGACGATCTCGTCCCAGACCATGGCGCCGTGGTCTGAGGCACCAAGATCGCGCCCGGTGCGCTCGCACGCCCAGATGCCGAGGAAGAACATCGGGATGGCGGCGAAAGCGATGGCCAGCGGCGGAATAAACTGCGCGAGCAGCCAGTAGACCGGCCATGCCGCGAGCGTGCCGGCGGTGCCGGGCGCCTTCGGGAAGAGCCCCGAGCCGAACCCCAGCGCGATGAAATGCGCCGGGTGCGAAACGAGGAAAGCTGCGTCAGGCTGGCGCGAAATTGTCAAACCCTTGCAGTTCCAACTCCAGCGGCTTGCCGTCCGCGCCGAGCACCGAAACGCCGCGGCCCTTGTGCATGCGGCCGATGCGCGTAAGCGGCACGTCGAGCATGTCGGCCAGGTCTTCCATGCTCTCGCGCGCGTTGGTGGGCGCGGTGAAGCACAGTTCGTAATCGTCCCCGCCCGCAAGCACGGCGCGCAGCCCCTCGTCGGTGGCGACATGGCGCCTGCCGATCGCCGACAGCGGGATCAGCGGCGTTTCGATGGTGGCGCCCAGTCCCGAGAGCGCGCAGATATGGCCGAGGTCGCCGACCAGGCCGTCGGAAATGTCGATTGCGGCAGTGGCCACGCCCCGCAGTGCCTGTCCGAGCTTCACGCGCGGCGTCGGCTCATACAGGCGCATGACCGCATTGCGGTAATCGTCTTCGTCGAGCGCGATGCGGCCGTTGCGGTGCGCCACCGCGAGTGCGGCATCGCCGAGCATGCCCGACACCCAGATGTCCTCGCCGACACGCGCGCCGCTGCGCTTGAGCGCGGCGCCTGCCGGCACTTCGCCGAAGATGGTCACGGTCAGCGTGAGCGGGCCGCGCGTGGTGTCCCCGCCGATGAGCGACACCTCGAACTCGTCGGCAAGGTCGTAGAAGCCCTTGGCGAACGCTTCCAGCCAGTCGTGGTCGATCTCGGGAACGGTGAGCGCCAGCGTGGCCCAATAGGGCATCGCGCCCATGGCCGCCATGTCGGAAAGGTTCACGGCGAGCGCCTTGTGGCCGAGCGTTTCCGGGTCGACGTCGGGGAAGAAATGCGTGCCCGATACCATCGTGTCGGTCGAGACCGCGAGGTCCATGCCGTTGGACACGCGCACCAGCGCGCAGTCGTCGCCGACGCCGAGCACGGCGTTGCGGGCGGGACGCGCAAAGTGGCGGGCGATGACGTCGAATTCGGGGGAAGCGGGAGTGGTGCCCATGGCTGTGCCTTTCATTGCCCGGCGCGACTTGCCGGAATTGCCGGCATCCTGCCCGGCCAATGTGTCATTGCCGCGACTCTCGCCGGGCCGGATCTCGGGCGCGAGGCGGTCCAGCACGCCGTTCACGTACTTGTGGCCGTCGGTGCCGCCGAAACGCTTGGCGAGTTCTATCGCTTCGTTGATCACGACGCGGTACGGCACATCCGGCGCATGCATCAATTCGAAACAGCCGACCAGCAGGACCGCCTTTTCCACCGGGCTCATCTGCTCCCAGCTCCGGGCAAGGTGCGGCTGGATGCGCGCGCGCAATGCCTCGATCTCGCGGATCACTCCCGAGACCAGGCGCTCGAGCATCTCGTCGTCGGCCTGGTCGAAGCCGTCGAGCTCCTTCAGGTGATCGATGATTTCCGCGGCGTCGCCGCCCGCGTACTGGTACTGGTACAGCCCCTGGATGGCAAGCTCGCGCGCGCGGCGCCGCGACTTCA
The DNA here is from genome assembly GCA_963849005.1 of uncultured beta proteobacterium. Taxonomy (GTDB): domain Bacteria; phylum Pseudomonadota; class Gammaproteobacteria; order Burkholderiales; family Usitatibacteraceae; genus CAWKGC01. Next base: position 833,250 of record CAWKGC010000023.1, read on the forward strand.
CCCCGCCACCGACTTCAACAGGTTGGCCATTTCCACCGCGACCCTCGCCGCTTCCGCGCCCTTGACCGGGGCGCGGACCAGGGCCTGCTCCTCGGTGCTGGTGGTGAGTATCCCGTTGGCCACCGGAACGCCGGTTTCCAGCTGCACCTCGAGCACGCCGCGCGCGCTCTCGTTGGACACCAGCTCGAAATGGTAGGTCTCGCCGCGCACCACTGCGCCAAGCGCGACCAGCGCATCGTACTTGAGGCCGAACCCGCGCCGCTCGAGCGCGAGCGATTGAAGCGCGAGCGGGATCTCGAGCGCGCCGGGTACGCTCACCACATCGATGTCGGCGGCGGCCACGCCGAGTTCGAGCAATTCGCGGTCGCAGGCGGTGAGGAGCAGCTTCACGATCTCCTCGTTGAAGCGGCTCCAGACGACGGCGATGCGCAGCCCCGTGCCGTCGAGATTCGAATCGATCGAGTTCATACCGCCTTCACCTGTTTCATGTCGTCCGGGGAAAGGTATTCGACGACTTCCAGCCCGAAGCCGGACATGCTCGGGATGCGCTTGGGCCTGGCGAGGACGCGCATCTTGCCCACGCCGAGGTCCTTGAGGATCTGGGCGCCGATGCCGTGCAGCCGCGGGTCCCATTTTCGCGTGCCGCGATCCTTCGGCGCGTCGCCCAGATAGCGCTCGAGCAACTGCGAGCCGCGTTCCGTGCGCCGCAGCAGGACGATCACGCCCTCTTTCGCGTGCGCCACCATGCGCATCGCGTCCTGCACGCCATAGGCGTGCCGCCCGGGATCGAAGTCGAACAGGTCGAGGGAGTTGAAGGGCTCGTGCACGCGGACGAGCGTGGGACGGTCGGCGGAGATCTCGCCGCGCGCCAGCGCGAAATGCGCCTCGTCGCCGGTCTTGTCGTGATAGACGCACAGGCGGAACGGGCCGTAAGGCGTGGTGATGGCCTTCTCCGCGACCCGCTCGACCAGCGTTTCGGTCTCGCTGCGGTGGCGGATGAGGTCCGCGATCGTGCCGATCTTCAGCCCGTGCGTCCGGGCGAACTCGATGAGGTCGGGAAGCCGGGCCATCTCGCCATCCTCGCGGACCACTTCGCAGATCACCGCCGCGGGCGTGAGTCCGGCGAGGCCGGCCAGGTCGCAGCCCGCTTCGGTATGCCCGGCGCGCATCAGCACGCCGCCTTTTTGCGCCATGACCGGGAAGATGTGGCCGGGCTGCACGAGGTCCTCGGGCCTGGCATGCCTGGCAACGGCAGCGCGCACCGTGCAGGCGCGGTCCGCCGCCGATATCCCGGTCGTCACTCCGCTGGCGGCCTCGATCGACAGGGTGAAAGCCGTGCCGTGCGGCGAGCGGTTGTCCGTCACCATGAGCGGCAGCTTCAATTGCCGGCACCTCTCCTCGTCGAGCGTGAGGCAGACGAGGCCGCGGCCGAAGCGCGCCATGAAATTGATCGCCTCGGGCGTGACGAAGTCCGCGGCAAGCACGAGGTCGCCCTCGTTCTCGCGGTCCTCGGCATCGACCAGCACGACCATGCGGCCGTGGCGCAACTCTTCGATGATGTCGTGGGTGGGGCTCATGGTCATGGCATCGGCCGGGGAACTCACGCTTGCGGCGCGCGTTCGCCCAGCATCCTTTCGACGTATCTTGCAATGATATCGACTTCGAGATTGACGCGCGAACCCGCGGCGAGGTTGCGGAAGGTGGTCACGGCGCGCGTATGCGGGATGATGTTCACGGAAAACCGGGCTCCCTCGACTGCATTCACGGTCAGGCTCACGCCATCGACCGCGATGGAGCCCTTGGCCGCGATGTACCTTCCCAGCGCCGGCGGCGCCTCGATCTCGAGCAGCCAGCTGCCGCCGAGGTCGCGCCAGGTCGCCACCGTGCCCACGCCGTCGACGTGCCCGCTCACCAGGTGCCCGCCCAGCCGGTCGGCAAGCGTGAGCGATCTTTCGAGGTTCACTTCGCGCCCCGCTTCGAGCCCCGTCGTCACCTTGAGCGTCTCGCGCGAGACGTCGGCGCAGATGGCATTGCCGGACAGCTCGACTGCGGTGAGGCAAACCCCCTGCACCGCGATGCTCTCGCCGATCGCCGCGCGATCGAGCCCGAGCGCGCCGGTCTCGATGGTCATGCGCACATCCGACCCCCGCGCCTCGCAGCTGGCGATGCGTCCGGTGGCTGCAACGAGTCCGGTGAACATTTCCGTCTTTTCCTTCAGGCCAGGCGCGCGGTGATGCGCAGGTCTTCGCCCACCTGCCGCACTTCGCGGAACGTGAGCCGCATGCGGTCCTCGACCGAGGCGAGTTCGGGCAGGGCGAACAGCCCCATGCCCGTGTCGCCGAAAAGCGAGGGCGCGATGTAGGCGATGATTTCGTCGATGACACCGGCACGCAGCAGCGAGCCGTTGAGCTTCGCGCCGGTCTCCACCAGCACGTCATTCAATCCTTCGGCGCCCAGCGCCTGGGCAGCGGCGGCAAGGTCGGTCTTGGCTCCCTGCTTCGCGACCACGATGACCTTGGCGCCGAGCGCCTCGAGCGCATGGCGCTTCGCGGCATCGTCGCTCACGGTGATCACCAGCAGGTTGCCGCCCTCGAGCAACGCGGCGCCCGGCGCGAGGTCGAGGCGGCTGTCGATCACGGCCTTGAGCGGCTGGCGCGTGCAGGCGGCATCGCGCACGGTGAGGCGCGGATTGTCCCGCTGCACCGTGCCGATGCCGGTGAGCACGGCGCAGGATTCGGCGCGCAGACGGTGGACATCGCGCCGTGCCGCCTCGCCGGTGATCCACTGGCTCCTGCCGTTGGCGAGCGCGGTGCGGCCGTCGAAGGTCGAGGCGACCTTCAAGCGCATCCACGGACGCCCACGCGAGACGCGCGCAATGAAGCCGCGGTGCGCCTCGCGCGCTTCCGCCGCCATCAGCCCGGCCTCGGTGCGGATGCCGGCCGCTGCAAGTTGCCTGAGACCCTCTCCCCTGTTCCGCGGATCCGGGTCCTCGATTGCCGCGACCACTCGCGCAAGCCTCGCGGCGACCAGCGCCACCGTGCAAGGCGGCGTGCGGCCGTGGTGATTGCAGGGCTCGAGCGTGACATAGGCCGTCGCGCCTTCCGGGGACTCGCTGCAGGCGGCCAGCGCGACAGCCTCCGCATGGGGGCCGCCGGCCCTGGCATGCCAGCCCTCGCCGATGATGCGCCCGCCCCTGGCGATGACGCAGCCGACGCTGGGATTTGGCGTGGCGGTGTCGCGGCCGTTGCCGGCCAGTGCCAGGGCGCGCGCCATGAAAGCGTGATCGACGGCGGAGAACATGGCCTCAGCGGTCGCGGACCTCGCGGATCGCGTCCCGGAAGTCCTCGACGTCGGAGAAGCTGCGGTACACGGAGGCGAAGCGGATGTAGGCGACCTTGTCCAGCTTGCGCAGTTCCTCCATCACCATTTCGCCGATGCGCCGCGAATCGAGCTCGCGCTCGCCCAGCGCCAGCAGCTTCTGCTCGATGCGCTCGATCGCCGCGTCGACGAGCTCGGTGGTGACCGGGCGCTTGTGCAGCGCGCGCTGGAAACTCGTGTTCAGCTTGGCCCGGGAAAAATCCTCGCGCTCGCCGTTGGTCTTGACGATCTGCGGCATGCGCAACTCCGCCGTCTCGTAGGTCGTGAAGCGCTTGCTGCACACCTGGCAGCGGCGGCGGCGGCGGATGCTCGCGCCATCCTCGCTCACCCGGGAATCGATGACCTGGGTGTCGTCTTCGCCGCAGAACGGGCATTTCACTTGTGCGCCCTCACTTCATTCCGTACGAGGCGTGCATCGCCGGGCCGTAGACCGGAAACCTCGCGCAAAGCGCGTTCACCGCGGCCCCGGCCTTCGCCAGGCTCGCCGCGTCTGCCGGCGCTTCGAGCACGTCGGCGATCAGGTTCGCCACCTGCTCGGCCTCGGCTTCCCTGAAACCACGCGTGGTCATCGCCGGGGAGCCGATGCGAATGCCGCTGGTGACGAAAGGCTTTTCGGGGTCGTTCGGGATGGAGTTCTTGTTGACCGTGATGTGCGCCGAGCCCAGCGCCGATTCGGCGTCCTTGCCGGTGATCTTCTTGGCGCGCAAGTCGACCATGAACATGTGGCAATCGGTGCGGCCGGAGACGATCCGCAGGCCGCGCTTGGCGAGCGTGGTCGCCATCTGCCGGGCATTGGCAATGACTTGCGACTGGTAGCCCTTGAACGACGGCTGCAGCGCCTCGTGGAAAGCAACGGCCTTGGCTGCTATCACGTGCATCAGCGGGCCGCCCTGCAGCGACGGGAAGATCGCCGAATTGAGCGCCTTCTCGTGCTCGGGCGCGGCGAGGATGAAGCCGCCGCGCGGGCCGCGCAGCGTCTTGTGCGTGGTGCTGGTGACGAAGTCCGCGATGCCCACCGGGCTCGGGTACACGCCTGCGGCCACCAGGCCCGCGTAGTGCGCCATGTCGGCCAGCAACAGCGCGCCGACCTCGTCCGCGATATCGCGGAATTTCTGCCAGTCGATGACGAGTGCGTAAGCGGACGCGCCAGCGACGATCATCTTCGGGTTGAATTCGATGGCGAGCCTGCGCACTTCGTCGTAGTCGATCTCCTCGGCCGCGTTCAGGCCATACGCGATCGCGTGGTAGAGCTTGCCGGAAATGTTGACGCTGGCGCCGTGGGTCAGGTGACCGCCGTGGGCGAGCGACATGCCGAGGATGCGGTCGCCGGGCTTCAACATCGCGGTGTACACCGCCTGGTTCGCCTGCGAGCCGGAATGCGGCTGCACGTTGGCGTAGCCCGCGCCGAAGAGCTTCTTCAAGCGCTCGATCGCCAAGGCCTCGGCGACGTCGACGAACTGGCAGCCGCCGTAATAGCGCTTGCCCGGATAGCCCTCGGCGTACTTGTTGGTCAGCACGCTTCCCTGCGCCTGCATCACCGCGGGGCTGGCGTAGTTCTCGGAGGCGATCAGCTCGATGCCCTCCTCCTGCCGGCGGTATTCCTGTTGCGAGGCCTGCCAGATCTCGGGGTCGACCTGGGCGATCGTGCTGGAATCGGGGAACATTCTCGGGAGCGCGCTTTATGCTCTTGGAAAGGCATCAATTTTAGCATGGCGACCGGCTCCGAACCGGGATTGGAGTGCAGGCATTTCGCCTATAATCACCTCGGAAGTGCACCGGCCGCGGACGCCGAATGCATGCGGATTGCGGAGAACCCGCCTCGAACCGGAGGAGAAAACGCCTTGCAATTCCTGCTCAAGCTGTCCCGGGGCATCGACTGGCTGAACACCTGGGTCGGCCAGCTCACGTACTGGCTGGTGCTGCTCGCGGTGCTCATCAGCGCCGGCAACGCGATCATCCGCTACTCATTCGACACCAGCTCCAACGCCTGGCTGGAGCTGCAGTGGTACCTGTTCTCGGCGATCTTCCTGTTCTGCGCCGGCTACACGCTCTTGCACAACCAGCATGTGCGAATCGACGTCGTCACCGGCCGCTTCTCCAAGCGCGCCCAGGCGTGGATCGACATCTTCGGCACGGTGGTGTTCCTGTTCCCGATGGCCTTCCTGATCCTGTACCTGTCGGTGCCGATCGCGATCCGCACGTTCACGATGAACGAGGTCTCGACGAATGCCGGCGGGCTGCCGATCTGGCCGGCCCGGGTGCTGGTGCCGGTCGGATTCGCGCTGCTCATCGCCCAGGGCCTCTCGGAACTGATCAAGCGCATCGCCTTCCTGAAGGGACTCATCCCCGACCCGAGCGAGAAGCCGCAGGAAAAGAGCGCCGAACTGGAGCTCGCCGAGGCCATCCTGCGCGAGCGGGGAGAAAAGGCTTGATCGCCTTCCTCATCCACAACATGGCGCCGATCATGTTCGCCGCCCTGGTGGTCTTCCTGCTTCTCGGCTACCCGGTCGCTTTCGCGCTGGCCGCCAACGGCATCATCTTCGGCCTGATCGGCATCGAGCTGGGCCTGCTGCAGCCCGCCCTGTTCCAGGCGCTTCCCGAGCGCATCTGGGGGGTGATGTCCAACGACACCCTGCTCGCGGTGCCGTTCTTCACCTTCATGGGGCTGATACTGGAACGAAGCGGCATGGCCGAGGACCTGCTCGACACAATCGGGCAATTGTTCGGGCCGCTGCGCGGCGGCCTTGCCTTCGCCGTGGTCTTCGTGGGCGCGCTGCTCGCCGCGACCACGGGCGTGGTGGCCGCATCCGTGATCTCGATGGGCCTGATCTCGCTGCCGATCATGCTGCGCTACGGCTACGACCGGCGCATCGCCTCGGGCGTGATCGCCGCCTCCGGCACGCTCGCCCAGATCATCCCGCCTTCGCTGGTGCTGATCATCATGGCCGACCAGCTCGGCCGCTCGGTGGGCGACATGTACGCCGGCGCCTTCATCCCCGGCATCGTGCTGGCGATACTCTATGCCGGCTTCATCGTCCTGGTCGCGGTGTTCAAGCCGAAGATGGTGCCGGCGCTGCCGCCGGAGGCGCGCACGATCAAGGAACCCGACGGCTCGCCGGGCCTGATGTCGCTCGGCATCCTGTTCATCGTTTCCGCTTCGGCCGCCGTGACGCTCGGCCGGCTGTACAAGGCCGGCGCAGCGCCGCTCGATGAGATGATCGTGGTTTCCGCATCGATCGGCGTGGCGATCGCGTTTTCCGCCGCGGTGGTGAACCGCTTCCTCAAGCTCGGCCTGCTGTCGCGGATGGCCGAGCAGGTGACGTTCGTGCTGATCCCGCCGCTGGCGCTGATCTTCCTCGTGCTCGGCACGATCTTCGTGGGCATCGCCACGCCGACCGAGGGAGGCGCCATGGGCGCTTCCGGCGCGCTGGTCATGGCGCTGGCCCGGCGCCGCATCGACTTCAAGTTGCTGCGCCAGGCGATGGACTCCACCGCGCGGCTTACCTCTTTCGTGGTCTTCATCCTCGTCGGCGCGCGCGTCTTCAGCCTCACTTTCTACGGCGTGAACGGCCATGTCTGGGTGGAAGAGTTGCTGCTCAACCTGCCCGGCGGCCAGTTGGGCTTCCTCATCGTCGTCAACATCCTGGTGTTCCTGCTCGCGTTCTTCCTCGACTTTTTCGAGCTTGCCTTCATCGTCGTGCCGCTGCTCGCCCCCGTTGCCGAGAAACTCGGCATCGACCTCATCTGGTTCGGCGTGCTGCTCGGCGTGAACATGCAGACTTCGTTCATGCATCCGCCGTTCGGTTTCGCGCTGTTCTACCTGCGCAGCGTCGCCCCGGCAAAGGAGTACGTGGACAAGCTCACGAAAAGGCTCACGCCCCCGGTCACCACCGGGCAGATCTACTGGGGCGCGGTGCCGTTCGTGGTCATCCAGTGCATCATGATCGGGCTGGTCATCGCCTTCCCGCAGATGGTCATGGTCTACAAGGACGACAAGCCGCTGGTGGACCCCAATTCGATCCAGATCGACATCCCCACCAACGAGGCGGTCGCGCCGCCGGCGGCAGGCAGCGCGGAGGAGGCCAGGGCGGAAGGCGCGGGCAACGACGACCTGATGAAGTCGCTTGGCGGCAAGAGCGACTCGGCGAAACCTGCCGAGCCGAAGGAAGACAGCGCCAACGACGACCTGATGAAGTCGCTCGGCGCCAAGCCACCGCCTCCGGAGCCGGCGGCCAAGGGCGCTCGGAAAGAGGGGCCGAAACCAGGGGCACCGCCCTCGGACAAGCCCGCAGGCAAATAGGCGACGCGCATCGACGAAAAAAAAGCCCGCTCGCGCGGGCTTTCTTCCTTGCCGGGCCGGGCTACTTCTTCGCCGCGGGGGGCGCCAGGGGACGATCCACCGTGGCCATGAAGTTGTCGAAATTGTTTTCGGCCACGCGGAACCAGAGGATCTCGTCGTCGCGGAACGCCTTCCACGCGTCATAGACCTTCTTGAACTTCGGGTTCTTCGCCGAGGTTTCGGCATAGACCTCGATGGCGGCCTTGTAGCACGCGTTCAGGATGTCCTTCGAGAACGGGCGCAACTGCACGCCCGAGGCGACCAGCCGCTTCAACGCAGCCGGATTCACCGCATCGTACTTGGCCAGCATGGTAATGTTCGCCTCGAAGCAGGCGGCCTCGAGGATCGATTGGTACTCCTTGGGCAGTTCAGCCCAGGCCTTGGTGTTCACGAACAGGTCGAGCTCGGGCCCGCCTTCCCACCAACCCGGGTAGTAGTAGTACTTGGCGACCTTGTTGAAGCCGAGCTTCTCGTCGTCGTAGGGCCCGACCCATTCGGCCGCGTCGATGGTGCCTTTTTCAAGTGCCGGATAGATGTCGCCCGCGGCGAGCTGCTGGGGAACCAGGCCGAGCTTGCTCATCACCACGCCGGCGAAGCCGCCGATGCGCATCTTGAGTCCCTTCAGGTCCGCGACCGACTTGATTTCCTTGCGGAACCAGCCGCCCATCTGGGCCCCGGTGTTTCCGGCCGGGAAGTTGATGACGTTGTAGTCCTTCATGAAATCGCGCATGAGTTCCAGCCCGCCGCCGTAGTACATCCAGGCATTTTGCTGGCGCGCGTTCATGCCGAAGGGAACTGCCGTCGAGAAGGCGAAAGTCGGGTCCTTGCCGAAGTAGTAGTACGGCGCGGTGTGCCCGCATTGCACTGTGCCAGCTTGCACGGCGTCGAGCACCTGCAAGCCGGGAACGATTTCGCCGCCGGCAAACACCTGGATCTGGAACTTGCCGCCGGTCGCGGAGGCAACGCGCTTGGAGATCGTCTCGGCCGCGGCGAAAATGGTGTCGAGGCTCTTCGGGAAACTCGAGGCAAGGCGCCACTTCACTTCGGGTGCGGCGGCAGCCTGCGCGCGCGATAACGCCGGTACGGCAAGCGATCCGGCAGCCAGGCCGGCGCTGGCGGACTTCAGGAATTTTCTGCGTTGCATCTTTGGGGCTCCTCTTGGGCGGTTTGGTTGTTTTGTCGGCAAAGTTGCGCCGGGCGGGGCGACAAGCCGAAATAGCCTACCAGAACCCCGCTGCCGCCAGATACGGACATTGCCTGCCCGGGCGCGCGAGCGACGCGGCCTCAGTTCCCGGCGATGGTCAGGCTCTCGACCAGGATCGAGCCCGTGGCTTTCGAGCCGCGCACGAGGACATCGTTGCCGACCGCGACGATCGAGCGGAAAACGTCCTTCATGTTGCCGGCGATCGTGACTTCTTCGACGGGAAAACGGATCTCTCCGCCCTCCACCCAGAAGCCGGCGGCGCCGCGCGAATAATCGCCGGTGACGGAATTCAGGCCCTGCCCCATCAGCTCCGTGACGATGAGCCCGCGACCCATTTTCTTTACCAGCGCGGCGAAACCCAGGCCGTCGTCGGCAAGGACGAGGTTGTGGTTGCCGCCCGCGTTACCCGTGGACGCCATGCCGAGCTTGCGCCCGGAATAGGTGCCCAGGAAATAGCCCTTGAGAACGCCTTGCTCGACCACGGCGCGCGCAGAGGTGGCCACGCCCTCGGCATCGAAGGCGCCGCTCGCGAGACCCCCGGGAAGGAACGGGTCTTCCGTGAGAGTGATGCCCGGGGCGAATATCGGCTTGCCGAGGCTGTCCATGAGGAAGCTCGCCTTGCGGTACAGGCTGCTGCCGCTCGCCGCCGAGACGAAGTGCCCGATGAGGCTGCCGGCAACGGTCGCATCGAAGAGGACAGGCGCCTCGGCGGTCGGCACCTTGCGCGCGTCCAGCCTGCGCAACACGCGTTCGCCGGCAATGCGGCCGACCGTTTCCGGGTCTGCCAGGCGTGACTTGTCCCGGTGCACGTCGTACCAGTAGTCGCGCTGCATGCCCCGCTCGGTGGAAGCGACCACGCCGCACGACAAGCTCGCGCGCGTCGTCGGGTAGCCGTTCAGGAACCCGAGCGAGTTGGCGAAAATGAAGTCGGCCTCGTGGGCGGAAACGGTCGCGCCTTCGGAATTGTCGATGCGCTTGTCGACCGCGAGCGCCGCGGCCTCCATGCGCCGGGCAATTTCAATGGCCTCCTCGACCGGCGGCGACCACGGGAAATTCAATGCGAGGTCGGGCGCATCGCCCTTGAACAGCCGAGCGCGCTCGGGCAACCCGGCCGCGCTGTCTTCCGCCGTGTGCCGGGCGATGGCGCAGGCCGCCTCCACCGTGCGCCGCACCGCTTCCGCCGACAGGTCCGAGGTCGAAGCGTTGCCGCGCTTGAGGCCGAAGTAGACAGTGACTCCCATCCCCTTGTCCCGGTTGTACTCGACCGTCTCGACCTCGCCGAGCCGCACCGTGACCGATTGGCCGACCGAGGCCGAGACTTCGACATCGGCATCGCTCGCGCCTTGCGCCTTCGCATGCGCGAGGGCGAGCGTGGCGAGGCCGGCCATGTCGTCGCGATTGACGGGTAGCCGCTCTCGTTCGGGGAGGGAATCGGGCATGGTAGGATTCGCGCCGAAACGCGGGAAGGACTTCGGGTGGAAGAAGACGATTTTATCAGCAAGTCCCGGCGCAAACGCGAAAGCCATGCGCTGCAGGACCTGGGCGAGGCGCTGGTGGTCCTGCCCGCCGAGCAGCTCGCGCGCATCGAACTGCCCGAGAAACTGCGCAATGCCGTGGCGGAAGCGCGCTCCATCACCAAGCATGAGGCGCGGCGCCGGCAGATGCAGTACATCGGCAAGCTCATGCGCCTGATCGACGCCGGGCCGATCCGGGCGCAGGTCGAGGCCATCCACGCGCCTTCGGAGCAGGCCACGGCGCTGTTCCATCTTGCCGAGCGTTGGCGCACGGAGTTGCTGGCGAACGAAGACGCGATGGCCGGATTTTCCCGCGAGTTCCCGTCCGCGGACGCGGGCGAGGTCGCGCGGCTGGTGGCGCAGGCGAAGGCGGAACGCCAGTCCGGCCGGGCGCCGAAGTACTTCCGCGAGTTGTTCCAGTACGTGAATGGCCTGGTGCAGGACAAGGCGAGGAGCGAGCCATGAGCGAACCCGGATGCGATGCAGTGAAGATCGGCATCGTCTCGACCAGCGACCGCGCCTCGCAGGGCATCTACCGCGACGAAGGCCTGCCCGCGCTGGAAGCGTGGTTCACGGCGGCGTTGAAGAACCCGGTCACTTTCGAAAAACGCCTGATTCCCGACGACCGCGCCGGGATCGAGGCGACCTTGCGCGAACTTTGCGATGCGCAAGGCTGCGCTCTGGTGGTGACGACAGGCGGCACGGGGCCCGCACCGCGCGACGTCACGCCCGAGGCCACGCTCGCCGTTGCAGAAAAGGTGCTCGACGGGCTTCGGCGAGGCGATGCGCATGAACAACCTCAAGTACGTGCCGACCGCGATCCTGTCGCGGCAGGTCGCGGTGACGCGTGGAGCGACGCTCATCATCAACCTGCCGGGCCAGCCCAAGGCGATCAAGGAAACCCTCGACGGCATCTTCGCCGCCGTGCCCTACTGCATCGACCTCATCGGCGGCCCGTATCTCGAGACCGAAGAATCCCTCATCAAGGCGTTCCGCCCGAAGTCGGCGATCCGCCAGAAAGCCGTCCCCTGACCCATGGAGCAACTGGAGCAAGTCGAAGTCACCATCGGCACGGAACCGAAAGGCACGGTGATCTGGATGCACGGCCTGGGCGCCGATGGCTGGGACTTCGTGCCGATCGTGAAGGAACTCCCCCTTCCGGAAGGCCTGTCGCTGCGCTTCATCTTCCCGCACGCGCCGATGCGCGCCGGTGACCATCAACGGCGGCAACGTGATGCGCGCCTGGTACGACATCGCGATGACCGACATCGCGCGCCTGCCCGACGAGCGCGGCATCCGCGCCTCGCAGGCGCAGGTGAATGCGCTCATCGCGCGCGAGGAGTCGCGCGGCGTGCCCGCCGGACAGGATCGTGCTCGCGGGCTTCTCGCAGGGCGGCGCGATCGCGCTGCAGGCCGGCGCTGCGCCACCCGAAGAAGCTGGCCGGCGTGATGGCGCTTTCGACCTACCTCACGCTGGCCGACACGCTTGCGGCCGAGGCCTCGCCCGCCAATCGCGACACGCCGATCCTGATGGCGCATGGCACGCAGGATCCGGTCGTGCCGCTGAAGCTCGCCGTATCGTCACGCGACAAGCTGGTCGAACTCGGCTGGAAAATCGAATGGCGCGAGTACCCCATGCCCCACTCGGTGTGCATGGAGGAGGTCGAGGAGATCGCGGGCTGGCTCGCGAATCGCTTCACGAGCCGCATCCTGATTGCCTGAGCCGGCGGTTCGGCGCCGCTACGGCGCGGGGATCGCTAGCGGCTTGCCCTTTTCCACCACGTAGGTCGCCAGCACCTTGGTCGGCGCGCTGCCTACCGTCGTCGCGTTGTGCACCTTGCCCGTGGGGATCGCGTAACTGTCGCCGGCCTTCATGATGCGCGGCGCCTCGCCGTCGATCTCGATGCTTGTCGAGCCCTCGAGCACCATGCCGGTCTCGACACCCGGATGCGAATGGCGGCCGGTCATGCCGCCGGGGGCGATTTCGGCGAGCCCGAGGACGATCTCGAACTTGCCGTCCTCCGAAGGCGTGCGCTGCAGGATGGTGCGCTTGATGCCCGGCGGCGCGGCACCGGCGGGAGCCGGCGATTGCGCCTGGGCGGTCGCGGCGGCGGAAGCCAGCACCGCGGCAAGGGCAAGGAAGCGGATCGATTTCATTTGCTTCTCCTCAGGTTTCGACCAGCAATGGCTCCAGCGCCGCGCGAAGCGGCTCCGGAAGCGATACCGGCCGGTTGGTTTTCCGGTCGACGTAAACATGGATGAAATGGCCCTGCGCGGCGACCTGGTCCGAACCCCCGTCGAAGAGCCCGATCTCGTAGCGCACGCTGGAGCGGCCGATCTTCGTCACGCGCAGCCCGGCCTCGACGGGACGCGGGTACTCGAGCGGGGCGAAATAGTGGCAACCGGTCTCGACCACGAAGCCGATCACCTCGCTCGCGGCGATGTCGAGCGCGCCCTGCTCGATGAGATAGGTGTTCACGACGGTGTCGAAGAACGAGTAGTACACGACGTTGTTCACGTGCCCGTAGGCGTCGTTGTCCATCCAGCGCGTGGTGATCGACTGGAAGTGACGGTAATCGGGGCGAGAGTGCCGGACCGGGCGGGACATCGCGTTTCAGCCCTCCGCCTTCGGCGCATGTGCCGGCGCCATGAAGCGCGAAGTGCGGGCGAAGGCGCCCGGCACCGGGCACATCGACCCGACGAGGAAGGCCTCGATCTCGTCGCGCCGGTCGAGCGCGTCCTTGTAGCCGAGCTGGATCAGTTCCCGGCAATAGCCTTCCTCGAAAAGCAGGTAGCTCGCGAGGTTGGCGCCGCCGCGGCGCATCGCGCCCAGCGAGCGAAGCAGGAAGCGCACCGCCGGCGGCAGGCTGCGGATGTGCTTGAGCGCGATCGCGTCGAGCGCCTCGGACGGCGTGATCACCAGGACGTCGACATGGTGCAGGCTGAGCCCCATCTCGCGCAGCTTTTCTGGCGGCGTCACGCTGATCGTCCTGTTGATGCGCTCCATGCGCTCGATGTCCACGGCGAGGCTGTCGAGGAAGATCGAGTTCATCACGTGGCCGGCCACCTGCGCTAGCGAAGGATAGACGTCGCCGCGCGTGCGCTCCGGCGCCTCCGAGCGGATCTTCGCCGTTCCGATCACGATGACGCGGTCGGCGCCAAGGTGCAGCGCGGGGCTCACGGGCGCGACCTGCCGCATCGAGCCGTCGCCGAAGAACTCGCGGTTCACCTTGTAGGCCGGGAACAGGAAGGGAATCGCGGCGGACGCCATCAGGTGCTCGGCGCCGATGCTCGACCGGATGCCGACCCGCTGGAAGCGCTTCCAGCCCTCGAGCCCGGCATGGCCCTGGAAGAAGCTGCAGCTTTGCCCGGAGGTGTAGCCCGAGCAGGTGATCGAGATCGCGTGCAGCGCGCCCGAGGCGATGTTCGCCTCGATGCGCTCGAAGTCGAGGCGATGCCTGAGCAGCGCGTGGAGCGGGCGATTGTCCAGCAAGGAGATGCGTCGCGACTTCAGGAAGGCGCCGAAAAAGAAGCCGAACAGCCAGCGCCCCGAATTGACGATGACGCCGGGAAAGTCGGCGCGGTAGACCTGCCCCGGCTCGAAGTTGCGCCAGACCTCGAGCAGGTCGTCCACGGCGTCGCGAGAAGTTGCCCGCATTGCACGCGAGCGATCCAGCGTTGACGCCGCCGGCCGAAGTTCCGCAGATGATCGGAAAGGGGTTGGCGGTCGGATCGGGCAGCAATTCCCGGATGGCCTGCAGCACGCCGACCTGGTAGGCGGCGCGCGCGCCACCTCCCGAGAGCACCAGCGCCGCCTTTCCTCCCTCCGAGTCCACCGGGCCTTCCCTCCCCTGTTGTTTTCCGCCGCCCTGCGCATCCTAACGCGATCAGCCCTGGCGCGCGCCGCTGCTCGACCTGCCTTTCGCCCCGGCGCGGCCTGTCGCCGCGGCTCCCAGCATCTCCGCCGCATGCCGCCTCGTGGCCTCGGTGATCTTCATGCCGCCGAGCATGCGCGCGATCTCCTCGACGCGTCCGTCGGCGTCCAGCGGCTCGACCTCGCCGACCGCGCCGCGGGGCGTGTCGTGCTTGGTGACGCGAAACTGGTGCCGCGCCCACGCCGCCACCTGCGGCAGGTGCGTCACGCAAAGCACCTGGTGCTCGCTTCCCAGGCGGTCGAGCAGCCTGCCGACGATCTCGGCCACGCTTCCGCCGATGCCGGCGTCGACTTCGTCGAATATCAGGGTCGAGACCGAGGCGCTGCCGGACATCAGGACCTGGATCGCCAGGCTGACGCGCGACAACTCGCCGCCCGAGGCCACCTTGGCCAGCGGCCCCGGCGGCTGCCCGGCATTCGCCGTGACGAGGAACTCCACGGACTCCAGGCCATGCGGGCCGGGAACCGCCAGCGGCTCGAGGGAAACCGAGAACGCGCCGCCCTTCATGGCCAGCGCCTGCATCGATTCGGTGACGCGCGGCGACAGTCGCGTGGAGGCCCCGCGCCTTTGCGCCGACAGCTTCCGGGCAAAGGCGCGATAGGCCTGCTCGGCCTCGCCTTCCTGCCGCTTAGCGCCTCGAGGGAGTCTTCGCCGCCGAGCGACTGCAGGCGCTCGCGCCGCGCGTCGAGCGCAGGGGGAAGGTCGTGCGGCTCGATGCGAAGCCTGCGCGCCAGCCCATGCACGTCGTGGAGGCGCCGGTCGAGCGCATCCAGCCGCGCCGGATCGAGGTCCAGGCCATGCAGGTAATGGCGCAGCTCGCGCGCGGCTTCCTGGGTGTCGATGAGCGCGCTTTCGACGGCGCGCAAGGCTTCGCCCAGCTTGGGGTCGAGCGAGGCCGCATCCTTCAGCGTCGCGAGCACGCCCTCGAGCAGGCCTTCGGCCGAGACCTGCGCATCGGACAAGGACTCGATGCCGCCCTCGGCCGCGTCGGTCAGCTCGCGCGCATGCGCGAGCCTGCGATGCTCCTCCTGCTGCTCGCGCCACGATTCCGCGGTGAAGCCGAGCGACTCGAGGTCGCGGATTTCCTCGGCCAGCTGTTCGCGTTCCCGCGCCGATGTCTCCGCCGACTGCTCGCGGTTGCGGCGCAGTTCCTCGAGGTTCTTCCAGCGGCCGAATGCGCGCGCGACCTCGGCCGCCAGCGCCTCGGCCTCGGCGAAGGAGTCGAGGAGGCGGCGCTGGTTGTCGCGCCTGAGCAGCAGCTGGTGCGCGTGCTGGCCGTGGATGTCGAGCAGCATTTCGCCCAGTTCGCGCAGCTGCGCCGCAGTGGCGGCGCGGCCGTTGAGAAAGGCGCGCGAACGGCCGCCCGAGTCGATGGTGCGGCGAAACAGGCAGGCGTCGCCCGCCTCGGCAAATTCGTTCGCCGCGAGCCAGTCGCGCGCGGCCGGCGAAGCGCTCACGTCGAACTCCGCGCTCACCTCGGCGCGCTCGGCGCCCGCGCGCACGAGCGTCGGCTCGGCGCGGTCGCCCAGCGCGATCGCCAACGCATCGATCAGGATCGACTTGCCGGCGCCGGTCTCGCCCGTGAGCGCCGAGAAGCCGGCGGCAAACTCGAGGTCGAGGCGCTCGACGATGACGAAGTCGCGTATCGACAGCGCGGTGAGCACGGCGCTTTCCTCAGGAGGGCCGTTGCGGCGCGGCGGCGCGCTCGGCTGGGGCCGCGCCGCCGTCGTTCCAGCGCAGCTTGCTGCGCAAGGTCGAGAAATAGCTGTAGCCGCGCGGATGCAGCAGCGTGACCGGATAGTCCGCCGCCGTCACCGAGACGACATCGTCCACGCGCAGCTCGAAGTGGCCCTGCACGTCGTAGTTCACGAGCGCGTCGGCGGCGCGGACCACCGTGATGTCGACCCGCGACGCGCTGTGGATCGCGATCGGCCGGTTGGAAAGCGTGTGCGGCGAGATCGGCACCAGCACGATCGCGGGAAGCTGCGGATGCAGGATCGGCCCCCCGCCGAGAGCGCATAGGCAGTCGAGCCGGTCGGCGTGGCCACGATCAGCCCGTCGGCCCTCAGGCTGTAGATCGTTTCGCCATCCACCGCCACCGCAAACTCGATCATGCTGCCCATCCCCCCCCGGCTCACCACGACATCGTTCATCGCCAGCATGGAGAACGCGCGTTGCCCGTCGCGGTGCACGTGGGCCGCGAGCAGCAGGCGGTTTTCCGCGCTGTGGGCGCCATCGAGGACGGCGCCGAGCATGTCGGCCGCAGTGTTCGCAGGTATGTCGGTTAGGAAGCCCAGCCTGCCGAGATTGATGCCCGTCAGCGGCACTCGGTACGGGGCCATCAGGCGGGCGCAGCTGAGGAGCGTGCCGTCGCCGCCCACCACCACCACGAGGTCGGCCTGGCCGGCCAGCTCCGCGAGCGGCAGGACCCGGTCCGGGGCCACGGGCGAGCCCTGCGCCGTCTCCGGATCCATGGCGATGACGAGGTTCCTCGCCCGGAGCACCGGAAACAGGGCCGCAAGCGTGGCCGGGAGGATCGCCGCGTCGTTCTTGCCCACCACGGCCACGATCTTGAAGGCTTCGGACATGGCCGGAATTAGAGCACATCTTTTATGTAAAATGACCCGCATGCTGAACGACAGGGCGCAGGCGCTGCTCAAGGTGCTGGTCGAGCGTTACATCGCCGACGGGCAACCGGTGGGCTCGCGCGCGCTGTCGCGTTTTTCCTCGCTCGAGCTGTCGCCCGCGACCGTGCGCAACGTCATGGCCGACCTCGAGGAGATGGGTTTCGTCGCGAGCCCGCACACCTCCTCCGGGCGCGTGCCCACGCAGAAGGGCTACCGCTTCTTCGTCGATACCCTGCTCACCGTGCGCCCCCTCGAGGGGATGGATCGCCGCCAGCTCGAGGACCAGCTGCAGCCGGACAACCCGCAGCGCATGGTGGCCTCCGCATCGCAGCTGCTCTCCGACCTCACTTCCTTCGCCGGCGTGGTGGTGACGCCCCGGCGGCGCGGCGCGGCGCTGCGCCACGTCGAGTTCTTCCGGCTGTCGGACAAGCGGGTCCTCCTGATCATCGTCTCGGCCGACGGCGAGGTGCAGAACCGCGTGCTCACGACGGATCACCCGTATTCGCCCTCGCAGCTGGTCGAAGCGGCCAACTTCATCAACCAGCACTACGCCGGGCTGGAGTTCGACCAGGTGCGCGTGCGCGTGAAGAGCGAGCTGTCGCAGCTGCACCACGACATCAGCGCCCTCATGCAGGCGGCCATCGACGCCGGCAGCCAGTTGCAGGCGGCATCCGAGGGCGTCGTGATCTCCGGCGAAAGGAAGCTCCTCGACGTCGACGAGCTTTCCTCGGACATGGCCCGGATGCGCCGGCTCTTCGACCTGTTCGAGAGGAAGACCCAGCTGATGGAGCTGCTCGAGATCAGCGAGAACGCCCAGGGCGTGAAGATCTTCATCGGCGGGGAATCGCAACTGGTCCCGCTCGACGAGTGCTCGATCGTCACCGCGCCCTACGAGGTGGACGGCCACGTGGTCGGCACCGTCGGCGTGATCGGCCCCACGCGCATGGCCTACGAGCGCGTCATCCCGATCGTCGACGTGACCGCCAAGCTGCTCTCCCTTGCGTTGTCGCAGCATTGAGCGCGCTTCCCGAACCGCCCTACGAGCACGGCACGGTCGCCCGCACCGGCGTGCTGCTGGTGAACCTCGGCACGCCGGACGAACCGACGCCCAAGGCGGTGCGCCGCTACCTGAAGCAGTTCCTCTCCGACCCGCGCGTGGTGGAAATCCCGCGGCTCCTGTGGTGGCTGATCCTGAACGTGTTCATCCTCAACACGCGGCCGGCGCAGAGCGCGAAGAAATATGCCCTGATCTGGACCAGGGACGGCTCGCCGCTCAAGGTCTACACGCTGAAGCAGGCGCAGTTGCTGAAAGGCTTCCTCGGCGAGCGCGTGAAGAGCCCGCTCGCAGTCGCGCGCGGGAATGCGCTATGGCAACCCCTCGATCGCGGAGGCCGTGGCCGCGCTGCGCAAGAAAGGCTGTGATCGCCTGCTGGTGCTGCCCCTCTACCCGCAATACGCGGCCAGCACGACCGCCACGGCATTCGACGAACTCGCCCGCGTGCTCGCCCGCCAGCGCAACGTGCCGGCGATACGCATGGTCCGCAACTTCCACGACCATCCGGCGTACGTGAAGGCGATCGCGAAGAACGTCAACGACTACTGGATGAAGCACGGCCGGCCCGACCGCCTCTTGTTCAGTTTCCACGGCCTGCCCCGCTTCGCCCTCGACAAGGGCGACCCCTACCATTGCGAATGCCGCAAGTCGGCGCGCCTGATCGCCACCGAGCTGGGCTGGAACGACGAGCGCACCGTGGTGACCTTCCAGTCGCGCTTCGGCCGCACCGAGTGGTTGAAGCCGTACACCTCCGAGACGCTGGCCGAACTGGGCCGCAAAGGCACGGGACGCGTCGATGTCGTCTGCCCTGGCTTCGCCACCGACTGCCTCGAGACGCTGGAAGAGATCGCGATCGAGGGCAGGAAGACCTACGGTAATGCCGGCGGCAAGGAGTTCCACTACATTCCCACGACCAACGACTCGCAGGCCTTCATGACCGCGCTCACCATCATCGCGCTGGAAAACCTCCAGGGCTGGGTGAGCCGCGAGTGGGACCCGCAGGCAGCGGAGTCGGCCGGCAAGGCCCAGCTGCAGGCGGCCCGCGCCCTTGGCGCCAAGGCCTGAGCGAAGAATCCGCAAGCCAACCGACAAAGGACTCGACATCGTGCTTTTCATCCTGCGCTGCGTCATCAATGCCCTCGCCCTGCTCGCCGTCACCTACTTGTACGACGGGGTCAAGGTCGACGACTTCATCTCGGCGTTGATCGCCGCCCTCGTGCTCGGGGTGGTCAACGCCATCCTCAGGCCGATCCTCGTGATCCTCACCCTGCCCGTCACGATACTCACGCTGGGCCTGTTCATCTTCGTCATCAACGCGCTGCTCTTCTGGCTGGTCGCCAGCATCGTGCCGGGCTTCAACGTCGCCGGCTTCTGGGCTTCGATGATCGGCTCGATCCTGTTCAGCATCATCACGCTGCTCACCAGTTACCTGCTCTTCTCGGCGAAGAAGTAGCCCGGCGCGGCCCGGCGTCCGGGCACGCCGAGTTGAAATGGGGGGAATTGCCCCCATTTCACCTGTAAATCATTGGTTTAACGGAGTAAATCCATATGGAACCGCAAGTGGGCGGCGCTACGGGCTTGCCAACCGGCATGGACGAAAGCCGGCAGGAGGGCGAAGTCTCCCCCGAAATCCGCGTCGTCGAACTGGAGTCGAAGCTCGCCGATGCCTTCGCCGCGGCCGAGCGCCTGAAGGAAGACTGGCTGCGCGCCAAGGCCGAGGCGGACAACGCCCGCCGGCGCGCGCAGGAGGACGTGACCAAGGCGCACAAGTACTCGACCGAAGCGTTCGCCTCGGAGTTGCTTGCGGTAAAGGACAGCCTCGACGCCGCGTTGACCGTCGAGAACACCTCGATCGAGTCATTCAAGCAGGGCGTCGAGCTCACCGCCCGGCAGCTGGAAACGGTATTCGAGAAGTTCGCGATCCGGTCCCTGGACCCTGCCGGCCAGAAGTTCGACCCCCACCGCCACCAGGCGATCAGCCAGGTCGAAAGCGAGCAGGAGCCCAATTCCGTCACGGCCGTCCTGCAGAAGGGCTACACCCTGCATGACCGGGTGCTGCGCCCTGCGCTGGTCATCGTGGCGAAGGCGAAAGCGGCACCGGAAGCTTGAACAGCGGGCGAACAACCCCATTTGGCTAGCAAGCAGCGTCACGGCCCAAGAGGCCGGATCCAGAAAATACAAGGAAGGGACAGGAAACCATGGCAAAGATCATCGGCATCGACCTCGGCACCACCAACTCGTGCGTCGCCATCATGGAGGGCGGCAAGCCCAAGGTCATCGAGAACTCCGAAGGCGCGCGCACCACGCCCTCGATCGTCGCCTATTCGGACGACGGCGAGATCCTGGTCGGCGCTCCCGCCAAGCGCCAGGCGGTCACCAACGCCAAGAACACGCTTTACGCGGTGAAGCGCCTGATCGGCCGCCGCTTCGAGGAAAAGGAAGTGCAGAAGGACATCGGCATGATGCCCTACAAGATCGTCAAGGCCGACAACGGCGACGCCTGGGTGGAAGTGCGCGGCAAGAAGATCGCGTCGCAGCAAGTCTCCGCGGAAGTGCTGCGCAAGATGAAGAAGACCGCCGAGGACTACCTGGGCGAACCCGTCACCGAGGCGGTGATCACGGTGCCGGCGTACTTCAACGACTCGCAGCGCCAGGCCACCAAGGACGCCGGCCGCATCGCCGGCCTCGAAGTGAAGCGCATCATCAACGAGCCCACCGCGGCCGCACTCGCGTTCGGGCTCGACAAGAAGGAAGGCGACCGCAAGATCGCGGTCTATGACCTCGGCGGCGGCACCTTCGACATCTCCATCATCGAGATCGCGGACGTGGACGGCGAGCACCAGTTCGAGGTGCTCTCGACGAACGGCGATACGTTCCTGGGCGGCGAGGACTTCGACCAGCGCGTGATCGACTACATCGTGGCCGAGTTCAAGAAGGAACAGGGCGTCGACCTGTCGAAGGACGTGCTGGCGCTGCAGCGCCTCAAGGATGCGGCGGAGAAGGCCAAGATCGAGCTGTCCTCCTCGCAGCAGACCGAGATCAACCTGCCTTACGTGACGGCCGACGCCACGGGGCCGAAGCACCTTGCGATCAAGCTCACGCGCGCGAAGTTCGAGTCGCTGGTCGACGACCTGATCGAAAGGACGATCGCGCCCTGCCGCACCGCCATCAAGGATTCCGGCGTGAGCGTGGCGGACATCGGCGACGTGATCCTGGTCGGCGGCATGACGCGCATGCCCAAGGTGCAGGAAAAGGTGAAGGAGTTCTTCGGCAAGGAGCCGCGCCGCGACGTGAACCCGGACGAGGCGGTCGCCGTCGGCGCCGCGATCCAGGCGGGCGTGCTGCAAGGCGAGGTGAAGGACGTGCTGCTGCTCGACGTGACCCCGCTGTCGCTGGGCATCGAGACGCTGGGCGGCGTCATGACCAAGCTGATCCAGAAGAACACCACGGTGCCGACCAAGGCGCAACAGGTGTTCTCGACGGCCGAGGACAACCAGTCGGCGGTGACCATCCACGTGCTGCAGGGCGAGCGCGACGTCGCCTCGGGCAACAAGTCGCTCGGGCAGTTCAACCTCGAAGGCATCCCGACAAGCCCCGCGGCATGCCGCAGATCGAAGTCACGTTCGACATCGACGCCAACGGCATCCTGCACGTCTCGGCCAAGGACAAGGCGACGTCCAAGGAAAACAAGATCACCATCAAGGCGAACTCCGGGCTGGCCGAGGAGGAAATCCAGCGCATGGTGAAGGATGCGGAAGCGCATGCCGACGACGACAAGAAGGTCCTGGAACTCGTCGCCGTTCGCAACGCCGCCGACACCCTCGCGCACACCGTGAAGAAATCACTCGCCGAGCACGGCGACAAGCTCGACGCCGCCGAGAAGGCGACGATCGAGGAAGCGTTGAAGGAAGTCGAGGCCGTGCTGAAGGATGGCGACAAGGCCGCCATCGAGGCGAAGACCGAGGCGCTCGGCAATGCCGCGCAGAAGCTCGGCGAGAAGGTCTACGCGGCCGAGCAGGCCAAGGCGCAGGCGGCCTCGGCCGGCGGCGCGGACGCCAGCGCCGCGAAGCAGGAAGAAGGCAACGTGGTCGATGCCGAATACACCGAAGTGAAGGACAAGAAGTCGGCGTAAGCGGGACGGGCACGGATGCGAAACACGGGGTGAAGGCGGCTTGAGGCCGCCTTCACCCTTTGCATGTCAAGGTTGACGATAGAAGAACGCCATGGCGAAGAAACGCGATTACTACGAAATCCTCGGCCTCAATCGCGACGCTTCCGACGAGGACATCAAGAAGTCCTATCGCAAGATGGCGATGAAGCACCACCCTGACCGCAATCCGGACAGCAAGGACGGCGAGGAGAAGTTCAAGGAGGCGAAGGAAGCCTACGAAATCCTCTCCAACGCCGAGAAGCGGCGCGCCTACGACGCCTACGGCCACGCCGGCGTGAACCCGCAGATGGGCGGCATGGGCGGCGACAGCGCCGGCATGGGCGGCTTTTCCGATGCCTTCGGCGATATCTTCGGCGACATCTTCGGCGGCGGACGCACGCGTTCCAACGTCTATCGGGGCGCGGACCTGCGCTTCAACCTCGAGGTCACGCTCGAGCAGGCGGCGCGCGGCACGGAGACCAAGATCCGCATCCCGACCATGGAGGAATGCGAGCCCTGCCATGGCAGCGGCGCCAAGCCTGGCACGCAGGCCAAGACCTGCCAGACCTGTGGCGGCAGCGGGGCCGTGCGCATGTCGCAGGGCTTCTTCTCGATCCAGCAAGCCTGCCCGACCTGCCACGGCTCCGGGAAGGTGATCCCGGAACCGTGCGCGACCTGCCATGGCGCAGGCCGCGTCAAGAAGCACAAGACGCTTTCGGTGAAGATCCCCGCCGGAGTCGACGAAGGCGACCGCATCCGCCTCGGCGGCGAGGGCGAGGCCGGCGTGAACGGCGGCCCGTCGGGCGACCTGTATGTCGTGATCCACCAGAAGGAACACGCGGTGTTCCAGCGCGAAGGCGACAGCCTGCATTGCGAGATGCCGATCAGCTTCACCCTCGCGGCCCTCGGCGGCGAAGTGGAGATCCCGACGCTGGAGGGGCAGGCCAAGGTCAAGGTGCCCGCGGAGACCCAGTCCGGGCAGGTGCTGCGCCTGCGAGGCAAGGGCATCAAGGGCGTGCACTCCAGCTATCCCGGCGACCTGCTGTGCGAGGTCGTGGTCGAGACCCCGGTGCGGCTTACCGAAGGCAGAAAGACCTGCTGCGCGAACTCGACGAAATCAACCGCAAGGATGGCGACCGGCACAACCCGCGCGCCAAGTCCTTCATGGACAAGGTCCGGGATTTCTTCACGCCCTGAAACGGTCGTGCCGGGCACTGGCGCGGGTCGATTACCGGTGCAACTCGGCGCCCTTTGGCATCGGCTGCGCGACCGGCTAAGATGGCCCCACAAGCGGGACCACCGCCATCGGAGAGACCATGAAACGCGCCATTCTTGCCGGGTTCGCCATCGCCGCGTCGTTTGCCGCGCAGGCCCAGGACACCATCGTGCTCGGCCAGTCCGTCGCGCTCACCGGCCCGGCGCAACAGCTCGGCCTCGACATGCAGGCCGGTGCGAGGATCTACTTCGACTCGGTCAACGCCAAGGGCGGCGTGAACGGCCGCAGGATCGTCCTGAAGACGCTCGACGACGGCTACGAGCCGGAGCGCGCCGCGGCCAACACGAAAAAGCTGATCAACGACGAGAAAGTGTTCGCCCTCTTCGGCTATGTCGGCACGCCCACGGCGGCCGCCTCCATGCCCATCTTCACCGAGGCCAAGGTCCCCTTCGTCGGCCCGTTCACGGGCGCGGAACTCCTGCGCGCCCCGCCCAATCGCAACATCTTCCATGTGCGCGCCAGCTACTGGGACGAGACCGAGGCGATCGTGCAGCACCTGACGGCGATGAGCATCACCAGGATCGCGGTGTTCTACCAGAACGACGCCTACGGCAAGGCCGGCCTTACCGGCGTGGAGCGCGCGCTGAAGAAGCGCAACATGGAAATCGCCGCGCTCGGCACCGTCGAGCGCAATACCGTCGATGTCTCCAAGGCCGTCGCCGAGATCGCCAAGGCCAATCCCCAGGCGATCGTGATGATCAGCGCGTACAAGTCGGTCGCCGCGTTCGTCCGCGACATGAAGAAGGCCGGCAAGACGCCGTCGTTCTGGAACGTCTCCTTCGTTGGAAGCAAGGCGCTTGCAGGCGAACTCAAGGACGAGGGCCGGGGCGTGCAGATCTCGCAGGTCGTGCCCTTCCCGTGGGACACGTCGATCCCGGTGGTCAAGGAATACCAGAAGCTGCTTGCGGACGCGAAGGCGGGCGAGCCGGGCTTCGGCTCGCTGGAAGGCTTCATCGCCGCCAAGGTGATGGTCGAGGGCCTGCGCCGCGCCGGGAAGAACCTCACGCGCGAAAGCTTCATCAAGGCGATGGAAACGATGGACCCCTACGACGTCGGCGGCTTCAAGGTCGCTTACGGCCTCGACAACCACAACGGCTCTAAATACGTCGACCTGACGATCATCTCGAAGGACGGCAAGTTCGTTCGCTGATTTGAAGGGCTCGTAAAGGCGGCGGGAGACAGTCACGTCCGGGGAAAATGGGGTCAGGTTACATTTCCGGAAGCGCTGGATCGCTGTGCGATCCTGACCGGAAATGTAACCTGACCCCATTTTCCGGGGGCCTGGACGAGACTGTCCCCCGCCCCTGCACGATCGGGGTGAGTTGAGAGCCTGCTGCGCGCGACTACGCGAATTTGCCGCATCCCGGCGCATGCCCCGATGGTTCGTGGGCCTGAGGGTGCCCGTTCGCTCCGCCCGTAACCCGACTCCCGGGCGAGCGAACGTGGCACCCTCAGGCCCTTTGACGCATCTCCAGCTTCGCTACTTGCGGCGCCATTCGGTCGCGCCGCCCGGCTTGTCCTCGAGGACCACGCCGCCCTCCTCCAGCTGCTTGCGGATCGCATCCGACCGGGCGAAATCCTTCGCCTTTCGCGCCGCATTGCGCTCCGCGATCAAGGCATCGACATCGAGCGCGACCCCGCCCTTGAGGAAGGCCTCGGGGTCGTGCTGCAGCAGCCCGATGGTGCCGCCCAGCGCCTTGAGCATCCCGGCAAGGCGCCCCGATCGCGAGCGGTTCACCTCCCCGCGCAGCTCGTGCAGCAACGCAAATGCGACCGGCGTATCGAAGTCGTCGTCCATCGCCGCGCGGAAGCGCGCCGCCCACGGATCCGCCCAATCGATCGCGACTTGCTCCGGCGCGATCTCGCGCATGGCCGTATAGAAACCGCGCAGCGCCTGGCCGGCGTCGGCAAGCAGGTCCCAGCTGTAGCCCAGCTCGCTGCGATAGTGGCCGCGCAACAGGAAGAACCGCACCGTCTCGCCGCCCTGGACGGGATCGAGCTTGCCGAGCACCTCGCGAGCGGTGAAGAAGTTGCCGAGCGACTTTGACATCTTCTCGCTCGCCATGTTGAGGAAGGCGGCGTGCATCCAGTAGTTCACGAAGGGGTGGCCGAGCACGCCCTCGCTTTGCGCGATTTCATTCTCGTGGTGCGGGAACTGCAGGTCCCAGCCTCCGCCGTGGATGTCGAGGCGATCGCCGATCTCCGCGCGGCACATGGCGGAGCACTCGATGTGCCAGCCGGGGCGCCCGGCGCCGAAGACAGACGGCCAGCTCGGCTCGTTCGGCTTGGCCGCCTTCCACAGCACGAAGTCGAGCGGGTCGCGCTTGTCCGTGGCCACGGCCACGCGCTCTCCCGCCCGCAAGTCGTCCGGGATTCTTGCGGGAGAGCTTGCCGTACCCGGGGAACCCGCGCACGGCGAAGTACACATCGCCGTTGCTGCCGCGGTAGGCGAGGCCCTTCGCCTCGAGTTCCGCGATCATCGCCAGCATGTTCGCGACATGGCGCGTGGCGCGCGGCTCGACCGTCGGCCGCTCGAGGTTCAGGCGGTCGAAGTCCTCGTGCATGGCAGCGATCATGCGCGCCGTGAGCGACTCCATCGGCTCGCCGTTGGCATTCGCGCGCTCGATGATCTTGTCGTCGATGTCGGTGATGTTGCGCGCGTAGGTGACGGCATAGCCGGTGGCCTTCAGCCAGCGCTGCACCATGTCGAAGACGGTGAAGGTGCGCGCGTTGCCGATGTGGAAGAAGTCGTAGACCGTCGGGCCGCAGACGTACATGCTGACCCTGCCGGGCGTGATCGGGACGAAGGCCTCCTTGCGGCGCGTCAGCGTGTTGTAGAGCGAAAGAGTGGACATGGTGTTCGACTCGAAATGTCGGATCGCTGTGGCCGGCGCATCGAAGTGCGCGGCGGCGGTATCGTCAGCTTGTCGCGAAGAACGTCAACAGCTCGGTCGGAGGACGCGGGCGATCTCGGTTGCGCAGTGCGCAGGAAGGAACGAAACCGCGGCCGGACAGCCCAACAGGCCCAAGGCGGCTGCGTCCCTGCCCCGGCGGCCAGGTGCCGCAGGGCGATTGTGAAGGGGGGGCAAGTCGGTTAGAATTTGGTTTCGCATTGAATTTCAACGAATTATAACACGATGCTGTCACGCTCCTCATGCGCCGCGCTGCTCGCGGCCCTGTTCCTCCTCCCTGGCCTTGCGCAGGCCGCGCCCGCTGACGACCTGAAGGAAGGCTCGCGCCTCTACCAGCAGGGCAAGCTCCAGCCGGCATTGGACAAGATCAACGCGGTCCTCGCCGTCCAGCCGCGCGATCCGCAGGCACGCTTCCTCAAGGGCCTGATCCTCACCGAACAGAAGAAGACTCCCGAGGCGATCGCGGTGTTCACGGGCCTCACCGAGGACTATCCCGAGCTGCCCGAGCCGTACAACAACCTCGCCGTCCTCTACGCTTCCCAGGGCAATTACGACAAGGCCAAGTCCTCGCTGGAACTCGCCATCCACACGCACCCGTCCTACGCCACCGCGCACGAGAACCTCGGCGACGTCTATGCGCAATTGGCCAGCCGCGCCTACGACCGCGCGCTTCAGCTCGACAAGAACAATGCCGCGGCGCAGGTGAAGCTCGCGATGGTGAAGGATCTTTTCGTCGCCCAGAAATCCGCCGCTGCGACCGCAAAGGCCGAGCCCGCCAAGGCGGACGCAGGCAAGCCCTCCGCGAAGGCGGAAGCTCCGGCGAAAGCGGAAGCTCCCGTGAAGCTGGACGCCCCGGCCAAGGTGGAAGCCCCGGCCAAGGTGGAAGCCCCGGCGAAAGCGGAAACGCCCGCGAAACCGGACAAGCCGGCCGCAGCCGCAAAGGCGACGCCGCCAGGGGCGCCGGGCGACGGCAAGGCGGCGATCACCGCCGTGCTCAATGCCTGGGCCGCGGCCTGGAGTGCCAGGGACGTGAAGGGCTATCTCTCCTTCTACGCGCCGGACTTCGAGACGCCAGGCGGCGAATCGCGCGAGGCG